>NZ_CP025995.1:4407580-4468731 GCF_003086675.1 Stenotrophomonas sp. ZAC14D2_NAIMI4_7 | reverse complement strand
CGGCAATAATCGTCCGGTGGCCGGTGGATAGGCGCGACAACGCGCCCAGACACAGGCCGGAAAGGGGGAAATGGATGGCTCAGACTACCACCGCGCGCGCGCCTTCGGAATGGTTGTCCCCCACTTATTCACAAAAACATCCACAGCTATTGCACAGGCCGGTGAATTCGCGTAGTCAACAGGGGTTGACGGGAGGGGGGCGACCTCTCTAGAATTTCCGGTTCTTTCCCGTCCCATTCATACGAGAGGCCCACATGGCCACCAAGCGCACCTACCAGCCCAGCAACCTCAAGCGTAAGCGCGACCACGGCTTCCGTGCCCGTATGAAGACCGCTGACGGCCGCAAGATCCTGTCGCGTCGCCGCGCCAAGGGCCGCAAAGTCCTGAGCGCCTGATTGCCATGCCGCTCACTGCGGCAGACGCAATCCCTTCGACAGTGAATACTGCAGACCCGCGCAAGCGATTCCCTCGCTCTGCGCGGGTTCGCACGCGTGCCGAATATTCAACGGTCTTCAACGGCGCCCGCCGTGTGTCCGATCCGCTGATGACCCTGCACTGGCTGCCGGCTGACCGGCCGGCCAGGCTGGGTCTGGCGGTTTCCCGCAAGGTCGATCCGAACGCCGTGGGGCGTAACCGGATCAAGCGCGTCCTGCGCGACATCCTGCGTCAGACACGTACCGACATCCAGCCAGGCGACTTCGTCGTCGTGGCCCGTAGTGCTGCGCGTTCCGCCAGCAACGACGACATCCGCCAGGCCTTCCTGCGCCTGCTGCGGCGCCTGCGCGCATTGCCCGCGCCGGGCGTGGACGGCACAATGCCGCCGCCTGATGGCATCGCAACTCCCTCTTTGACCGAGCCGGCATCGCGTTCCGGCCCCGCTGAGCCTGCCCGCTGATGAACCAGACCCGCGTATTCCTCATTTTTGCCTGGCTGATGGTGGCCGTGCTGCTGTGGATGGAGTGGAGCCGTGAAACGGCCGCCCCGACCCCGGCCCCGACCAGCAGCTCGGCCCCGGCCGCTGCACAGAGCGTTCCGGGCGCGACCCCGGGCAGCATTCCCAGTGCACAGGTTCCCGGTGCGCCGGGCCAGGCCGCCGCGACCCAGGCCCAGGCCAGCGCGACCCCGGCCGCCCAGCGCGTGACCGTCACCACCGACGTGCTGCGCCTGGTACTCGACGGCGGCCGCGTGCTGGACGCCGAGCTGCTGCAGTTCCCGCAGAGCAAGGATGAAGGCAGCCCGCCGGTTCGCCTGCTGACCGAAGACCCCGCGCACCCCTACAGCGCGATCAGCGGCTGGGCCAGCGAAGACAAGAGCGCCCCGGTGCCCGGCGCCGACGGCTTCAAGCTGGTCGGTGATACCCGCGACTTCGTGCTGGCCGACGGCCAGAACGAACTGCAGATCCCGTTCGAATGGACCGCCAACGGCGTGACCATCAAGCGCACCCTGACCGTCTCGCGCAACGAGTACGCCGTGCGCTTCAAGGACGAGGTGATCAATGCCGGCGCAGCGCCGTGGAACGGCTACGTCTACCGCACCCTGGACCGCACCCCGACCATCCTGTCGCGGAGCATGACCAACCCGGATTCGTTCAGCTTCAATGGCGCGACCTGGTACGACAACGACAAGAAGTACCAGCGCCGTGCGTTCAAGGACTACCTGGAAGATGGCGCGCTGAACCAGAACATCACCGGCGGCTGGCTGGCGATGCTGCAGCACCACTTCTTCACCGCGTGGATTCCGCAGAAGGACCAGACCGCCCACTACGTGCTGTCGCAGGTGGCCGGTCGTGACCTGATCGAAGCGCGTGGCCCGGCCTTCACCGTGGCCCCGGGCCAGTCCACCAGCACCGAGGCCCGTCTGTGGGTGGGCCCGAAGCTGGTGAACCAGATCGCCAAGGAAGACGTGCCGGGCCTGGACCGCGTGGTCGACTACAGCCGCTTCTCGATGATGGCGGTGATCGGCCAGGGTCTGTTCTGGGTGCTGAACCAGGTGCACAAGCTGGTCGGCAACTGGGGCTGGGCGATCGTCGGCCTGGTGGTGCTGCTGAAGCTGGTGCTGTACCCGCTGTCGGCCACCCAGTACAAGAGCGGTGCCAAGATGCGTCGCTTCCAGCCGCGCATCGCGCAGCTGAAGGAACGCTATGGCGATGACCGCCAGAAGTTCCAGACCGCGATGATGGAGCTGTACAAGAAGGAAAAGATCAATCCGATGGGCGGCTGCCTGCCGATCCTCATCCAGATGCCGATCTTCTTCGCCCTGTACTGGGTGCTGGTGGAATCGGTCGAACTGCGCCAGGCGCCCTGGTTCGGCTGGATCCAGGACCTGACCGCACGCGACCCGTACTTCATCCTGCCGGTCATCAACGTGGCGGTGATGTGGTTCACCCAGAAGCTGACCCCCGCACCGGGCATGGACCCGATGCAGCAGAAGATGATGCAGTTCATGCCGCTGGTGTTCGGCGTCATGATGGCCTTCATGCCGTCCGGCCTGGTGCTGTACTGGGTGGTGAACGGTGGCCTGGGCCTGCTGCAGCAGTGGTGGATGACCAAGCGCCACGGCAGCGAGCCGGTGGCCGCCAGCACCGCCCCGGCCCCGGTCAAGAAGAAATAACCCGACCGGCCCAAACGACGCAAAAGCCCGCCGCAAGGCGGGCTTTTCGCATGCGGGGGTAGAATCGCCCGCACACCGCTTCTCCCACCTTCGAGTCCGCCATGCCGCGAGTGCCGTCGTTCCGCCTGTTCCTGCCCTCGCTGCTGTTGACCCTGGTCGTTGCCGGCTGTGGCGACAAGGACGCGAAGGCGCCGGCGAGCGCGGTGACCCAGCCCAGCGCGCAGGCCGCCGCCGCCGCTGATCCGGCCGCCGCGCCGCTGCTGGCCGCGCTGCAGAAGCAGCTCGATGGCTACCGCCGCATCGTGGTGCTGCTGGCTGACGAAGATCAGCAGAGCGCCGCCGACCGTGGCACATCCACGCGGATCGGCCAGCAGTTGTTCCACGATGGCCTTGAGCAGCGCACCGCCATCGCGGCGCAGTTCGACAACCTGCTGCGCAGTGGCAGTCCGCAGCGCTTCGCAACGCTGGGCACGGTGCTGGACTACATCGAATCGGCGCCGGAACTGTTCGACGCCGACCGCCTGGCGTTCCGCGAAGTGCTGCGTGACCTGCACGACCGTGTCGGTGCCGATTCCTCGCTGCCGGCAGTGAAGCTGCACCAGCGCATCGGCGAAGACCTGGACGCGCTGGACGAGATCGAACGCAACTACAACCAGGAACTGACCCGCATCTTCAGCCGCTTCGAGCGCACCCGCGCCATCGAGCTGAAGCGCGAGAAGTGGGACGACTACATCGCCCACCTGCACAAGGACTACAGCCGCGAAGCGATCCTGCGCGACTATGGGGTGATCGAGCCGTACCCGATGTCGATGAAGGACAGCGACCGCGAGATCTTCGGCCGCGACCTGCCGCCGAAGACCGTGGTGCTGACCTTCGATGATGGCCCGCACAAGGCCTATACCGATGAAGTGGTGGCCATCCTGAAGCGCTACGACGTGCCGGGCGTGTTCTTCGAAGTGGGCCGCAACCTGGGCAAGGTCGACGCCGACGGCAAGGTCACCCTGGGGCCGATGGCGAAGATCAGCCGCAGCCTGATGGAAGAGGGCTACGCCGTGGGCAACCACAGCCTGACCCACGCCCAGCTCTCGCGCACCACCGGCGATGCGCTGCGCCAGCAGGTGCTGGACACCGACACCCTGTTGAAGGACGTGGACAGCAAGCGCGCGCCGCTGTTCCGCTTCCCCTACGGTGCACGCAATGCCGAAGGCCTGCAGCTGCTGAACGAAGCAGGCCTGAAGTCGATCATGTGGAACATCGATTCCATGGACTGGGCCGACCCGGTGCCGGAATCGATCGTGCAGCGCGTGCTGGGCCAGGTGAACAAGGAACAGCGCGGCATCATCCTGTTCCACGATATCCACGACCGCGCGGTGAAGGCGCTGCCGCAGATCCTCGATCGGCTGATTGCCGACGGCTACCAGTTCGCCGGCTGGAACGGCCGCGAATTCACCGTCGCGCGCCCGCGCAAGGGCGCCAGCAACGATGCCACTGTCACCACCGGCTACGAGAAATCATGGGCGATCGTGGTCGGCATCGACAGCTACGCCAAGTGGCCGAAGCTGGAATACGCCAGCCACGATGCGCAGGCGGTGGCCGATACGCTCACCGGGCAGTTCGGCTTCCCGTCTTCGCAGGTGATCGTGCTGAAGAACGAACAGGCCACCCGCAACAACATCCTGGCCGCCTTCCACGACCGCCTGGCCGACGACCGCACCGGAAAGAACGATCGCGTGTTCGTGTTCTTCGCCGGCCACGGCGCGACCCGGCAGCTCGCCTCCGGACGCGATCTTGGCTACATCATTCCGGTGGATTCGGACCCGAAGGAATTCGCCACCGACGCCATCGCGATGACCGATATCCAGAACATCGCCGAGAGCATGCAGGCCAAGCACGTGATGTTCGTGATGGATGCCTGCTACAGCGGCCTGGGCCTGACCCGCGGTGGTCCGTCGTCGTCGTCGTTCCTGCGCGAGAACGCGCGCCGCAGCGCGCGGCAGATGCTGACCGCCGGTGGCGCCGATCAGCAGGTGGCCGATGCCGGCCCGAACGGCCATTCGGTGTTCACCTGGGTGCTGCTGCAGGCATTGGCCGGCAAGGGCGATCTCAATGGCGATGGCCTGATCACCGGTACCGAGCTGGCCGCCTACGTCGCGCCGGCGGTGTCGGCGGTTTCGCAGCAGACCCCGGCCTTCGGCAGCCTGCCCGGTTCGCAGGGCGGCGAGTTCGTGTTCCAGGTGCCGGACAGCCAGGAATACCTCAACGCCGATACCCGCCAGCTGACCGCCGATGCGATCGCGCTGAACAACAAGGTCGACGCCGTGCAGGATGCCAAGGGCACGCAGGCGCCGGTGACCGTGGCCGACCTGCAGGGCGGTAAAGCCAAGCTGGTGGTGCCCACGGCCGGTCCGGCCTCGGACCGCCAGCGCGCGCAGCAGGCCAACGACCGCGGCCTGCAGCTGTACCGCGAGAAGCAGTATGACGAAGCCGCCGCGCAGTTCGCCGAAGCACTGAAGCTGCGCCCGGACTTCGCCCAGGCGGCCAACAACCTCGGCTTCGTCTACTACCGCCAACAGCGCTACGCCGAAGCGGCGCGCTGGCTGGAAAACACCTTGAAGATCGACCCGTCGCGCGCGGTCGCCCATCTCAACCTGGGCGATGCCTACTTCAATGCCGGCGACAAGGCCAAGGCGAAGCAGGCCTACACCACCTACCTGGCGCTGCAGCCGCAGGGCAGTGGCGCCGCACAGGCGCGCGCACAGCTGGAGAAGCTCTGAGCCATGAACGACGTGACCCGCACCGATACCATCGTCGCCATCGCCAGTGCGCCCGGCGCGGGCGGTGTCGGCCTGCTGCGCCTGTCCGGCCCGCGAGCCGCCGCCATCGCCAGCGCGCTCGGCGCGCCCTCGCTGCGCCCGCGCCACGCCCACTACGCACGTCTGCGTGATGCCGACGGCGAGGTGATCGACGATGGCATCGTGCTGTGGTTCCCGGCGCCCAACAGCTTCACCGGCGAAGAAGTGGTGGAGCTGCAGGGCCACGGCAGCCCGGTGCTGCTGCAGCAACTGGTGGCGCGCTGCATCGCCTTGGGCGCGCGCCAGGCGCGGCCAGGTGAGTTCAGTGAACGCGCCTTCCTCAACGGCAAACTCGATCTGGCCCAGGCCGAAGCCATCGCCGACCTGATCGCCGCGGGCGACAACCGCGCCGCACGCGCGGCACGGCGTTCGCTGGACGGCGTGTTCTCGCGCCGCATTGACGCGGTGGTGGAACAACTGGTGCTGCTGCGCATCCACGTGGAAGCAGCCATCGACTTCGCCGACGAACCGCTGGATACCCTGGGCGGCGCACAGGTGCGGCGGGGACTGGAACAAGCGCGCGGCGACCTGGCCTTGCTGCGCCGCGATGCCGAGCGCGGCCGCCGCCTGCGCGATGGCCTGCACGCGGTGCTGATCGGCCCGCCCAATGCCGGCAAGAGCTCGCTGCTGAACGCGCTGGCCGGCAGCGAACGCGCGATCGTCACTGACATTGCCGGCACCACCCGCGACACATTGCGCGAGACGATCCGCTTGGACGGGCTGGAGCTGACCCTGGTCGACACCGCCGGCCTGCGCGACGGCGGCGATGCCATCGAACGCGAGGGCATGCGCCGCGCCCATGTGGAGATCGAGCGCACCGACCTGGCCCTGATCGTGCTGGACGCGCGCGATCCGGCCGCCGGTGAGGCCGCGCTGGGGCAGGCCGTGGCCGACGTGCCGCACAAGGTCTACATCCACAACAAGTCGGACCTGCTGGACGCGTTGCCGGCGCTGGACGACCCGGAACGCGTGTTCGTTTCGGCGGCGACCGGCGCGGGATTGGACGACCTGCACGCACGCCTGCGCGGCATCGCCTCGGCCGGGGCAGGCGAGCAGGTGGACGGTGAGTTCTCCGCGCGCACCCGCCACGTGGACGCGATCGAACGCGCGCAGGAACACGCACAGCGCGCCGATGGCGAGCTGGTGCACGAGCACCTGGAACTGGCCGCCGAGGAGCTGCGGCTGGCGCATGACGCGCTGGGCGAGATCACCGGCCAGATGAGTGCGGATGACCTGCTGGGCCGGATCTTCTCCAGCTTCTGCATCGGCAAATAGGCTCCGCCTCTGGTAGATGCCCACCTTGGTTGGCATAAGGCTCAGGCCAGACGCTGGGGTCTGAGCCCCTGCGGGAATCCGGCCCGTGCTTCCCCCGTCTGTCACATTGCCGCCGCATACTGACGGCCATCACAGATCGTTTGGGGACGTCGCAGTGAAGTCGTGGGGTTGTGCGTTGCTGTTGTCGCTGGCCGTGGCACCATCGGTGGCCATGAGTGCTGAATCGTCCACCCCGGCCGCGCCCAAGGCGCTGGTCTATGGCCACCGCGGCGCCAGTGCGCTGCTGCCCGAACACACCCTGGCCGCGTATGCCCAGGCCATCGCCGATGGCGCAGACTACATCGAACCGGACCTGGTGATGACCAGGGACGGGGTGATGGTGGCCCGCCACGAGAACGAGATCGGTGGCACCACCGACGTGGCCGAGCACGAGGAATTCGCCAAGCGGAAGACCACCAAGGTGATCGACGGCCAGAGCGTGACCGGCTGGTTCACCGAAGACTTCACCCTGGCCGAGCTGAAGACCCTGTACACCCGCGAGCGCCTGCCGGAACTGCGCAGCACCGCCTTCGATGGCCAGTTCCGCATCGCCACCCTGGACGAGATCCTGGCCTTCCTGGTGCAGCAGGCCGGGCGTGCCAACCGCGGCATCGGCCTGGTGCCGGAGATCAAGCACCCGAGCTACTTCCAGTCCATCGGCCTGCCGATGGAAGACGCGCTGCTGGCCGCGCTGCGTGGCAATGCCTATACCAACGTCGGCCCGGTCACCATCCAGTCGTTCGAGACCGCCAACCTGCGCTACCTGCGCGGCAAGCTGGGGCGTGGCAGCAACATCCGCCTGCTGCAGCTGCTGTGGAAGGGCGAGGTGAAGCCGGCGGACATCACCAAGGCCGGCGGCAGCTTGACCTACGCACAGATGATGACCCCCGCCGGCCTTGAGCACATCGCCACCTATGCCGATGGCATCGGGCCGGAGCTGCGCTCGATCATTCCGCTGCAGGCCGATGGCGCGCTGGGCACGCCCACGACCCTGGTACGCGATGCGCATGCGGCCGGGCTGCTGGTCATTCCCTACACCTTCCGCCCGGAAAACCACTTCCAGGCCAGCAACCTGCGCAAGGGCGCGGACAACGCGCGCAACCCGGAAGGTTCGATTGCGGAAATGCGCGCCTACCTGGCGACAGGCATCGATGCATTCTTCACCGACGACCCGGCACTGGGCCGGCAGGCGGTGGATGGCACGGGCGCAGCAGCGAACTGATCGGCTTGGGGCGTGCCCTGGTAGGTGCCAACCTTGGTTGGCACACAACAATCGCGCCGACCGAGCTCGGCCGCTACCGGGCAATGACACGTGCGGGTAGGATCAGAGCCCCTTCAGGGATCTGACCGCGGCACCGGTCAACCGCGCGGTTCGTCCGGCCGGCGGAACGGAATCACCACGTAATCCGGCCCTTCGCGCGGCTGCCACAGCACTGGCACGCGCTGCGGCGACGGCGGCTCCAGCTCGTCGTCGGCCAGCGGCTGCACCTCGTCTTCTTCGTCTTCCCAGCTGTAGTGCGGGCGCGGCGGCAGCGGGTCGGCGTTGCGGAACAGCAGGGCGGCGATGATGCCGGCAAAGGCACCGCCCATGTGCGACTGCCACGACACGCCGTCGGCATGCGGCAGGATGGTCATCAACATGCCGCCGTAGAACAGCATGCCGATCAGGCCGGTGGCGATGGCCGCGCGGTCGCGGCGCAGCAGGCCCAGGCTGGCCAGCAGGAACATCAGGCCGTGGGTCACGCCGCTGGCACCCAGGTGCACGCTGCCCGGGTTGCCCAGCATCCACGCGCCCACGCCCGAGCCCAGCCACAGCAGGGGCAGGGCTCGCAGGGTCGCCTTCGGATAGACACTGCCGGCCAGGGTGCCCAGGATCAGGATCGCGATGCTGTTGGCGGCGATGTGCTCCACCGACGCATGCAGCATCGGCCCACCGATCAGGCCCAGCAGGCCCTTGGCTTCCAGCGGCGCCACCGCCCAGGGCCGCCAGTCGAAACTGCCCTGCAGGGCGAACACGACCACCAGTACCAGCACGGCGGCCAGGCTGGTGTTGAACGCCCGCACGATGCGCTGGCGGTCATTGCGGGGGGCCGGCACGTCGCCGGCGGGCAGGGGCGCGTTGTTGTCCATGCTTCAGCAATGGCGGTGGCTGGCGCGAAACCAAGGCCACCGCTGCGGGAGAGTGGGCGCGGCCGGCGGGACAATCCCGCCGGCCGTGTTGCAGGCCCGGCCAGGATCAGGCCGCGCCGGTGCCTTCCTTCGGCGGGTACTTCAGGCTGAGCACCACGGTCGCGGCGATGATCACCGCCACCACGCCCAGCGACACCGGGGTGGGGATCTTGAACAGGTCGATGATCATCATCTTGATGCCGATGAAGCCCAGCACCAGCGCCAGACCATACGGCAGCAGGTGGAAGCGGTCGGCCATGCCGGCCAGCAGGAAGAACATGGCGCGCAGGCCCAGCACCGCGAACACGTTGGAGGTGAGCACGATGAACGGGTCGGTGGTGATGGCGAAGATGGCCGGGATGCTGTCCACGGCGAAGATCACGTCGGTCACCGCGATCAGGATCAGCACCGCGAACAGCGGGGTGAACCAGCGCACGCCATCGCGCTTCACGCTCAGCGCATTGCCTTCATAGCCCGGCAGCAGGCGCAGGTGCTTGCGCATCCAGCGCAGGGCCGGGTTGGTTTCCAGATCCGGTTCCTGGCCGGCGGCGAACCACATCTTCCAGCCGGTGAACAGCAGGAAGGCACCGAACACATAGAGCAGCCAATGGAACTGGCTGATCAGCACGCTACCGGCGAAGATCATGATCGTACGCAGCACGATCGCACCCAGGATGCCGATGATCAGCACCTTCTGGCGCTGTTCCTCCGGCACCGCGAAGTAGCTCATGATCATCAGGAAGACAAAAATGTTGTCCACCGCCAGGGCCTTCTCGACCAGGTAGCCGGTCAGGAACTCCAGGCCCACCTTGTTGGCCACGACCTGGCCGGCGGTTTCACTGAGGTAGAACCACAGGCCCGCGTTGAACAGCAGGGCCAGGGCGACCCAGCCGATGGACCACCACAGGGCTTCCTTGAAGGTGACCTTGTGCGGGCCGCCGTGACGCATCAACACCAGGTCGACCAGCAGGGCGATGATCACCACCGCCACGAAGCCGCCCCACATCCACACATTACCGATCGTCTGCATTGGGAATATCCGTTGGAAAGATGAATGCCAGGCCGTACGGCGAGGATCTGCAACGGAGGATCGGGGGATCCAGGGACAGAGCTTCGCCAGTACGGCGAAGGTCTCGCTCGCAACCCCACGCGGGTGGGATTGCCGTTGCACCGGAGCCTGCGGGCTCGAATTGACGGCGACAACGTCTGGGAGCTACTCCCCTTCTGGCGCCGATTCTGCGGCCTGGCCGGCCCGCCGTCAAATAGGGCCGCCCGACGGGGTCAGATCCCCGCAGGGGCTCTGACCCCATGCCGCCTTGGTAGGTGCCAACCTTGGTTGGCGCGCCGGCCGGTTTACAATAGGCGGATGAATACCCCCCTGCCCGTTGTCCGCCTGAAGAATGCGTGGCGTTCCAGCCACCCGTGGATCTTCCAGAAGCTGGTCGAAAAGCCGACCGTCCGCCCCAAGCCCGGTTCCATCGTCGACGTGGTCGGCATTGATGGCGAATTCATCGGCCGCGGGTTCTACAACGGGCACTCGCGCATTGCCGTGCGCATCCTTGAAATCGATCAGAACGTGCCGGTGGATGCCGGCTGGTTCTCGCGCAGGATCGCCCAGGCGGTGTCGCTGCGCCGTGAGGTGCTGAAGCTCGACGCGGTGTCCGACGCCTGGCGCGTGGTGCACAGCGAAGGCGACGGCCTGTCCGGCCTGGTGGTCGACCGCTACGGCGACCTGGTGGTGGTCGAATTCTTCGCCGCCGGCATGTTCCGCCACCGCGAGTGGATCTACGACGCGCTGCGCGAGCAGTTCCCGGGCTGCCGCTTCCACAGCTTCGCCGACGAACACGTGCAGAAGCAGGAAAGCTTCGACTTCCACGGCAACACCACCACCGAAGCGTCGGTCATCACCGAGTACGGCATCAAGTTCCGTGCCGACCCGGCCGGTGCGCACAAGACCGGCTTCTTCGCTGACCAGCGCGAGAACCGCGAGTGGCTTAGCCAGCAGGTGGAAGGCAAGCGCGTGCTGGACCTGTGCTGCAACACCGGTGGTTTCGCCGTGTACGCGGCCGCGCGTGGTGCGTCGGAAGTGGTCGGCATCGACATCGATGAAGACGTGATCCAGATCGCCAAGGGCAATTCGCGCCTGAACAACGTGCGCCCGAAGTTCATCCAGTCCGACATCTTCCCGTGGCTGCGCGATGCCGCCAACCGCGGCGAGCAGTACGACGTGGTGATCCTGGACCCGGCGAAGATGACCCGCGACCGTGACCAGGTAATCACCGCGCTGAAGAAGTACCTGGACATGAACAAGCTGGCACTGGGCGTGGTGAAGCCGGGCGGCCTGTTCGCCACGTTCTCCTGCACCGGCCTGGTGGCCGAGGATCAGTTCCTGGACATGCTGCGCCGCGCGGCGTACTTCTCCGGCCGAACGATCCAGATCCTGAAGGTGGCCGGCGCCGGTCCGGACCACCCGTTCATGGCGCACGTGCAGGAATCGCGCTACCTGAAGGCCGTGTTCTGCCGCGTGGTCGACTGATTCCGACCTGTCGCGTCGAGCGGTGCTCGACGCGACAGGTGCTGATCAGTTCAGTCGAGCATGGCTCGACGCTACAGGTGCCACACCCGGTACCGACGGCCCCTGCAACTGCAGCAGCAGGCCATTGATCACCCGCGCCCGGCCGCGCACGTGGTACCCCAGCGTGGTCAGGCCGATGCCGGCGATGATCAGCAGCAGCAGCGACCAGGCGATCGCCATGCCAACGACATGCTGCACGCCGTTGCGCAGCCAGTGGTCGCGTTGCCATGCCTGGCTGGCCGCCGAATAGGGAAGCTTGGCCTTGGCTTCGAAGCGCGCACGGAGCACCGCCGGCACCGCGATGCCGATATCCTCGCCGCGGGCGATGGCCAAGCCGGTGTCGTTCAAGGGCGAGGAGGCGCGTGCCAGCGAACGCTGCGCCTGTAGATAGCCCTGCCATTGCGGGCTGAGCGCGGTGAACCCCGGGCTGTCGATGAGCGCAGGCAGCTGCGTGCTGTCGAGCTTGCTGCCATCGCCGGCCTCAGACCGGCTGAAGTCGGGGCTGACGAAGCCGTTGCCCACCAACAGGGCCACCAGCACCGAGCCACCGATCACGAACGAGAAGGTGAAGTGGCGCACGCCGCGGTTGAGCAGCACCCTGCGCAGGCCGAACCCCATCCAGACCAGCAGGCCGCCCACGATGCTCAGGTTGGCCAATGCCAGCAGGGCGAGGGTCGAAGGCACATTGCCGTAGCCGGCGGGAACGTGCGCCGAGGGCGGACTGCCGGTCAGGCCCTGCAGCAGCATGATGGACAGCAGCGCCGTGGCCGGCAGCACCGCGAAACACGCCAGACCCAGGGTGCGCGCGAACGAACCCCGGCGGTACAGCGCGCGCAGGCCGGGAACGGCTTCGACCCGCGGCTGCAACGCCGCCGGCACCTGCAGTGGATCGGGACTGGAAGACGTCATGCCGGTGCTCCGGAGGTACGCAGCAGCTGCTGCAGGGCCTGTTTCAGCTGGTCCTGCGCTTGTGCCGCACGCGCCACCATCTGCGGGCTGGCGTTGTCGCTGTTCTGCAGGGCCTGGATGGTCTGCCGCCAGATCGGCAGCAGGATCTGCACGGTTTCGCAGTAGCGGTCGAGCAGTTCAATGGCGTGGTTGCGCGCCAGCTGCACCTGGATGCGGCTCATCGAATGGCTGGCCAGCAGCGCGGTCAGGTTCGCCACCCGCCGCTGCAGGCGTTCCACGGGGCGGTCCAGCACCAGCGGATCGTCGCTGCTGCCGCTGTCCGCTGGCAGCTCCTGCAGGAACTGCACGCCTGCATCGATGTAGATCTGCAGGCGCGCCCCCTGTTCGTCGTGTGCATCCAACTGTGCATTCAAACGGTCCACGCTGCTGCGCACCGCAGCGGCCTGGTGCTCGACTTCGGACAGCACGTCACCGTTGCCGCCCATCGCGATGCGCCGGCGCAGCCGCCGTTCGATATCGGCACCGGTGAAGCGGTCCCACCAGCTGGCGCGTTCCAGCAGTGCATTGGGGTCGTGTTCGGAAAGGCGGCTGACCAGATCGGCCAGTGCCCTGGCCAGCGCGTGGGCACTGCCTTCCTGCCACGCCGGCTCCGCACTGGCGCTGGCCAGGTCGGCCGGCCCGTAGCGGCCGATGTCGATGCGCCCCAGGAACAAGGCCGGCAGCACATCACGCTTGAGCTGCTCGACGCTGAGCGGCGCGCTATCGGGCGCAGGCTGTACGGTGGGAAGCGGTGGTGGCACGGGATGGGACATGGGAATTCCGTTTCAGCGGTGGCGCAGCGTGCGGGCTGCCGCTGTCGATAGCGGCTGCCGCCGAGTGTAATGGAGTGCGCGCGGCTGCCTGGCACTACCGGTGATGGCCGCCGCGGCGCTATGGTCGTGCTCTTCCCATTGCCGGTGGATGCCCATGCCGTCGTTGCGTCGCCTGTCCCTGCTGCTTGCCCTGGCGCTGAGTGCGCCGCTGTCCGCCCACGCCATCGAATTCAGCGCGCAGGAGCTGGCCCGTGCCAAGGCGCTGCAGCAGCGCCTGCTGACCCTGGACAGCCACCTGGATACGCCGGCCAACTTCGGCCGCAGCGGCTTTGACATCGAGCAGCGGCATGACCACAACGCGCTCTCGCAGGTGGATTACCCACGTATGGTGGATGGCGCACTGGATGGCGGTTTCTGGGCCATCTACACCGACCAGGGCGACCGCAGCGCCGCCGCCCACCTGGCCGAGCGCGACCACGGCCTGCAGCGCCTGCTGGAGATCCGGCAGATGCTGGCCGCCAACCCGGAGCGCTTCGCGCTGGCGTTGACCGCCGATGATGCCGCGCGGATCAAGGGCGAAGGCAAGCGCGTGGTCTACATCAGCATGGAAAACGCCAGCCCGCTGGTGGCTGACCCCACGCTGCTGAGCTTCTACCACCGTGCCGGCCTGCGCCTGCTCAGCACCGTGCACTTCGCCAACAATGAGTTCGCCGACTCGGCCACCGATCCCAAGGGGCCGGAGTGGAAAGGCCTGAGCCCGGCCGGCAAGGACCTGGTGCGCGCGGCGGTGAAGCTGGGCATCGTCATCGACCAGTCGCACGCTTCCGATGCCGTGTTCGACGATCTGCTGGCGATGATGCCGGTGCCGTTCGTGCTGTCGCACAGTTCGGCCAAGGCGGTCTACAACCACCCGCGCAATCTGGATGATGCGCGCCTGCGCAAGCTGGCCAAGGCCGGTGGGGTGATCCAGGTGAACGCTTACGGCGGCTATCTGATTGACACCGGCAAGACGCCCGAACGCAAACAGGCCGAGGAAGCGCTGGGCAGGCAGATGGGGGGCTGGGAAGGCATGACCATCGCCCAGGGCGTCGCCCTGCAGCAGGCCGAGCGGGCCCTGGACCATGAACACCCGATACGCCACGCCAGCCTGGACGACTTCTTCGCCCACTTCGAGCACATTCTGAAAGTCGTCGGTCCGGAGCACGTTGGCATCGGCCTGGACTGGGATGGCGGTGGCGGCCTGAGCGACCTGCCCGATGTCAGCCAACTGCCGAAGATCACCGCCTGGCTGCTACGCAAGGGCTACACCGAACAGCAGATTGCCGACATCTGGGGCGGCAACCTGCTGCGGGTGATGCGCCAAGCGCAGGCCTACGCGTCTCCGTAGCGTCGAGCCATGCTCGACTGCGCCTTTGTAGAGTCGAGCCGTGCTCGACTGCTTCTGCCAACAGCAGTCGAGCATGGCTCGACTCTACAGATCAGCGCGCGATCACCGCATTGCGGCGGCTGTACACGAAGTACAGCACCAGGCCGACCACGTTCCACAGCAGGAAGTACAGCTGAGTGGTGTGCGGCAGGCTGATGAACAGATAGATGCAGCCCAGTGCGGCCAGCGGCCCCACCACGAACGCCAGCGGCGTGCGGAAGCTGCGTTCGCGGTTCGGTTCGCGCAGGCGCAGCACCACCAGGCAGATGCCCACGGCGGTGAACGCGGCCAGGGTACCGGCGTTGGCCAGCGCCGCGATCTCGTCCAGGCGCGCCACACCGGCCAGCGCCGACACCACCACGGCGGTGAACAGCGTGGTCGCCACCGGCGTACCGGTGCGCGCGCTTACCTTGGACAAGCGGCGCGGCAGCAGGCCATCGCGGCTCATCACGAAGAAGATGCGGCTCTGGCCATACAGGAAGGCCAGCAGCACGGTGGGCAGGGCGATGATGGCCACCACGCCGATGAACATGGCGGCCTTGGGGCTGCCCAGTTCACGCATGATCAGGGCCAGCGGCTCGGCACTCTGGCCGAACACCGCATAGCTCATCGCGCCCACGGCGGCCAGCGCCACCAGCACGTACACGATGGTGCAGCCGACCATCGAACCGATGATGCCGATCGACAGGTCGCGGCCCGGGTTCTTGGTTTCTTCGGCCGCGGTGGAAATGGCGTCAAAGCCATAGAACGCGAAGAAGATGATGGCCGCCGCAGCCATTACGCCGCGCTCCACGCCGTCCGGCCCCATGGATTTGGCGAAGCCGTGCGGCATGAACGGCTGCAGGTTGCTGCTGTCGAAGGCGGGCAGGGCCACGGCCACGAACACGGCCAGCGCGATCAGCTTGAACACCACCAGGATGGCGTTGAGGGTGGCGCTTTCCTTGGTCCCGGCCATCAGCATCAGCGCCACCAGCCAGGTGATGACGATGGCCGGCAGGTTGATGAAGCCGCCGGCCACGTGCGGCCCGGCGGCAAGCGCCGCAGGCAGGGTGATGTCGATGCCGAACTGGGTATGCACCCACTGCAGGAAACCAACGAAGTAGCCCGACCAGCCCACCGCCACGGTACTCACCACCAGCGAGTACTCCAGGATCAGGCTCCAGCCCACCACCCAGGCGAACACTTCGCCCAGCGCGCTGTAGCTGTAGGTATAGGCGCTGCCGGCGGCCGGCATCATGGTCGACAGTTCGGCGTAGGACAGCGCCGCGCAGGCGCACACGGCGCCGGCGATGGCGAAGGAAATCAGCACTGCCGGACCGGCCAGGTTGGCGCCCACGCCGATCAGCGTGTAGATGCCGGTGCCGACAATGGCGCCGATACCCAGGGCGATCAGGTGCGGCCAGCTGAGGGTCGGGACCAGGCGCCGACCGGCTTCATGGTCGGTGACGGAATCTAGGGACTTGCGCCGGAGCAGGGACATGCAGGCCTCGGAAGGGGATGACTTGGAACGACAAGTTCCCGAGTGTGACCCAACGCAGCGCAGCATTACCACTGACGGGGGTCATACCCGCCATGTCACGCGCCATGGGCCGATCAGGGTGACGGAATCGGCATAAAATGGCCGGCCTGTAGCGTCAAACTCGCTCCACTGCTCGGGGTTGGTAGAGTTGAGCTTGCTCGACTGCTCCTGCCAAAAGCAGTTGAGCAAGCTCGATTCTACGGCTCCTTCAATCGAGCACGCTCGGTGCTACGGGGCTGTGTTACCCGTTCAAGCCCAGGCGGATACCGAAGCCGACCAGGAATAGGCCAGCCACCCGGCGCAGCGCCGTACTCACGCGCGGGTGCTGGATCAACCGCCGCCGCGCCAGGTTGCCCGCACCGATCAGCAGCGAGCAGTAGGCCACGCTGACCACGAAGATGATGCCGGCCAGCGCCGCGAACGTGGCGATGCCGTGGTGCGCGGTGGGATCGATGAACAGCGGCAGGAACGCCATGTAGAACAGGATCGCCTTCGGGTTGAGCAGGCTGACCAGGATCGCCTGTTGGAAGTAGCGGCCGGGCTGCATGCGGATCGGACCGCCATCGCCGCCATCAGGCTTCGGCGTGCGCAGCAGGCTGATGCCCACCCACACCAGGTAGGCCGCGCCCAGGTACTGCACGGCGTGGAACACCAGCGGGTTGGCTTTCAGCAGCGCGGCCACGCCGGCCAGGGCCAGCCACATCAGGATCTGGTCGCCCACCAGCAGCCCGGCCAACGCGGTGTAGCCGCCGCGCACGCCGCCACGGCCGGTGGCGGTGAGCAGGGTGAAGGTGCCGGGCCCGGGCAGGGCAAGGAACACCAGTACGGCGAGCAGGAACGTCCACAGGTCCTGGATGCCCATCCACGGCATGGCATGGCTCATTGTTGTTGCGGGGGGCCGTTATTGTCGGCCAGAGCCGCAGTGGGGGACAGGGGCACGCCGTCGCCAGCGGGCAGGCCGGACAGCAGCGGTTGCAGGTGCTGGCGCAGTTGCGCGTGCAGTTGCCGCACCGCCGGCGAGAACTGCTTGCGGTGCGGGCAGACCAGCTGCAGCGGAATGTGGCTGCCCACGCCGCCCAGCAGCACCTGCAGACGGCCCTCCAGCACGTCCTGGCGCAGGTCCAGCCAGGATTTGTAGGTGATGCCTTCACCCGCGACCGCCCAGCGCCGCACCACGTCGGCGTCGTCGCAGACCAGTGGGCCGCGCACCGGCACCACCACCCGCCGCCCGTCCACCTCGAAGGCCCAGCGGTCGTAGGTGCGTCCGCCGAGCTGGTAGGCCAGGCAGTCGTGCTCGCGCAGATCCTCCAGACGTGCCGGCACACCGCGCCGCTGCAGATAGGCCGGCGATGCGGCCAGCACGCGGCGGTTGCCTTCCAGCAGGGGCAGGGCCACGTAGTTGGCATCGTCGAACTGGCCCAGGCGGATCGCCACGTCCACTGGGTCGCGGAACACGTCGGCAACCTCGTCGGACAGTCGCAGGTGCAGGCGCAGCTTGGGATGTGCGGCGCGGAAGGTCGCCAGCCACGGCAGCAGCAGGTTGCGGCCGAAATCCGACGGCGCCGACAGCTGCAGGGTGCCGTGCAGTTCGGCCGCGTCGCCCTGCACCCGTGCCTGGCCCTCGCGCAGGGTGGCCAGCACCTCCTGCGCATAGGGCAGGTACAGCGCACCTTCGCCGGTCAGGCGCAGGCTGCGGGTGGTGCGCACGAACAGGCGCAGGTCCAGCTCGCGTTCCAGCCGCGCCACCGCGGCGGCCACCTGGCCAGGCAGCAGATCGGCTTCGCGCGCGGCCTGCGAGAAGCTGCCCAGGGCGGCGGTGCGGACGAACAGCTGCAGGTCGTCGAAACGGATCATTTTCATTGCCAGAGTGAAAGTGCTGACTGATTCTGCGCCTTTCCCAGGGACTGTGCGCGGCGCACGCTGTGCCTTCCTTCCCCGTTGGACCGCCCCATGCGCGCCATTGCCTATACCCACGCCGGCCTGCCCATCGATGACCCCCAGGCCCTGGTCGATATCGACCTGGACCTGCCCCAGCCCGGCCCGCGCGATGTGCGCGTGGGCGTGCGCGCGGTGGCCGTGAACCCCGTCGACACCAAGGTCCGCCGCAGCGCCGCCACCGAAACCTCGCGCGTGCTGGGCTGGGACGCGGTAGGCGTGGTCGACGCGGTGGGCAGCGAGGTGACGCTGTTCCAGCCGGGCGACGCGGTGTACTACGCCGGCGTGATCGACCGCCCGGGCAGCAATGCCGAATATCAGCTGGTGGACGAGCGCAGTGTCGGCCGCAAGCCCGCCACGCTGGACGATGCCGCGGCGGCAGCCCTGCCGCTGACCGCGATCACCGCCTGGGAGCTGCTGTTCGACCGCCTGCGCGTTGCCGAGGGCGGCGGTGAAGGGCAGACCCTGCTGGTGATCGGCGCCGCCGGCGGTGTCGGCTCGATCCTGGTGCAGTTGGCACGCCAGCTGACCCGGCTGACGGTGGTCGGTACCGCTTCGCGCCCCGATACCCAGGACTGGGTGTACGCCATGGGCGCCCACCACGTGATCGACCACAGTCTGCCACTGGCAGAAGGCCTGGCCCGGCTGGGCATCCCCCAGGTGGAACACGTGGCCAGCCTGACCCACACCGACCAGCACTACGCGCAGATCGTGGAGGTGCTGGCGCCGCAGGGCCAGCTGGGGCTGATTGATGACCCGGGCCAACTGGACGTGATGGCGCTCAAGCGCAAGGCGCTGTCGCTGCACTGGGAATCGATGTTCACCCGCCCGCTGTTCAAGACGGCGGACATGCAGAAGCAGCACGATCTGTTGAACCGGGTAGCCGAGCTGGTCGACGCCGGCGTGCTGCAGACCACGCTGGGCGAGCACTTCGGGCGCATCAACGCGGCCAACCTGCGCCGCGCGCACGCAGTGCTGGAAAGCCACCGCGCCAAGGGCAAGATCGTGCTGGAAGGCTGGTGAGGGTTCCGGCCAACGGCTGAGCCCCTCGTGGCTGTGGGTTGGTCGCGGAAAGCCTGCGCTTGGTCGGGCGGGTTGGGTTCGCGGGACACGCCGCAAGTACGTCCTTGTAGCAACTGTGTTGTGGGATGGGATTTTGGCCGTCTGGCAGACAGGCACGGCAAAGCCGGCTGCCGGCCGGCAGCCGCTGCCGTGCGCCCTGGGCGTGCCTCAAGCGGGGATCGGTCCGCTTGAGGCGTCGCGCACGCGGGCGTTGAGAATGACCAGCATCTTCCGCATCACGGCTCGTCCGTAGAGCAGCTTGGGTCCCCACGCCGGATTCTCCCTGAATCGCCCGAACAGTTGGTTGAGTTGGCGCTCGAACTGATAAGACTGGGCAAGCAGGGAGAGCTCTCGACCCTGTCAGCCTAGCGGAGTTCTGTCATGTTTGGGATCGGGATCGATGTGAGCAAAGGTACGCTGGATGTGGCCGTCCATGAGGACCAGTTCCGCCAATTCAGCAACGACAAGCGTGGCTTTTCCAGCTTGATCCGGTGGCTGAAGAAGTGGCCCATCAAGCAGATTGTTCTCGAGGCCAGCGGGGGTTACGAGCGGGCCGCGCTGGATGCCTTGCACGCTGCCGGCCTGCCCATGGTGCGCATCAATCCGGCGCGTTCCCGACGGTTTGCCCAAGGCACCGGTCAGGCTGCGAAAACCGATAGGCTCGATGCCAAGGTGTTGGCGGAGATGGCCCATCTGCTGAAACTGACCCGCTACGTCCCGCCGGCTCCCTGGCAACAACGGCTGGCTGAATTTTCACAGTGCCGCAGGCAACTGGTGCAGATGCGGGTCAGTGAGACGCAGCGCTTGCGGCGTTTGGCTGATCCGGATCTGATTGCGATGAAGCAACGCCACATAGCTCAGCTATCTGAAGACCTGAAAAAATTGGATAGGGCTATCGCCGAGCAGGTTGAAGGACAGCCTTCCTGGAAAGACATCGGCTCCCTCAAAGGGGTGGGTCCTGTCTTGGTCAGCACGCTGGCCTGTGAGCTTCCCGAGCTGGGCAGCCTCGGGAGCAAAGCCATTGCATCCCTGGTGGGCGTGGCGCCGATGAACCGTGAAAGTGGGACGTGGCACGGCCAGCGGCGCATAAGTGGTGGGCGCGCGGTGGTGCGTGAAGCCCTCTACATGGCGGCCCTTACAGCCATCCGGTACGAACCACGGCTGCGCGATTTTTACGCTGGCCTGAAGGCCAAAGGCAAAGTGAGCAAGGTCGCCTTGGTGGCTGTCATGCGCAAAATGCTTGTGATCCTCAATGCTCGCAAGCGGGACGCCGAGTTGGCCCTCGGCAGACCCTGACAAGACAGTTGCTACCGGATGCCGTAAAGCCCTGCGTTTGGTAGGTGCGCACCTTGGTGCGCACGCTTGGCGTGCCATCCACGCATGGCGTGGATCTACCGGATGCCGTAAAGCCCTGCGTTTGGTAGGTGCGCACCTTGGTGCGCACGCTTGGCCTGCCATCCACGCATGGCGTGGATCTACCGGATGCCGTAAAGGCTGGGGGATCAGGCGGCCAGCGCGGCCTGCTCCCGGTACTTTACCGGGCTCAAGCCCTTTAATTTCAGGCGGATACGATTCTCGTTGTAGTAACGGATGTACTCCACCAGGCCAGCTTCCAGGCTATCGATGCTGTCAAAGGTGTTCAGGTAGAAGAATTCCGACTTCAGGGTCCCGAAGAAGCTCTCCATGGCCGCGTTGTCCAGACAGTTGCCGCGCCGGGACATGCTCTGTTTCAGCGAGTGCTTTTCGAGCTTGTGGCGGTAGTTCTCGTGCTGGTAGTGCCAGCCTTGGTCGGAGTGGATCATCGGCCGATCTTCGGGCGAAAGCTTCTTGATCGCTTGGTCGAGCATTTCACCCACCAGGTCAAACACGGGCCGGCGCTTCATCTGGTATGCCACGATTTCGCCGTTGTAGAGGTCCATGATCGGCGAAAGATAGAGCTTCATGCCCTGCACCTTGAACTCGGTTACATCGGTCACCCACTTACGATTGGGCATCTCAGCCTCAAACTGGCGGCCCAGGTCGTTGGGAACCACGACATTGGCCGCTCCCTTGAACGCGCGATAGCGCTTGATGCGTACCCGCGAGCGAAGGCCCAGTTCGGTCATCAGCCGCTGCACCCGCTTGTGGTTGATGGCTTCGCCCTGATTGGCCAGCTCCAGCGTTATGCGGCGGTAGCCGTAGCGCCCTTGGTTCCTGTCGTAGATCGAGCGGATGCGCTCACGCAGTTCCTCCTCGCCCCCATCGGGCTGGGCCAAGGCATTGATCTGGTAATAGAACGTGCTGCGAGAGAGCTCGGCTGCCTCGAGCAACAGCGGCAGTGCGTAGGTCTGCCTCAATCCTTGGACGGCTTGCGCTTTGCGTCTTGCGCCGCCTGCTCTTCCCGGATCAAGGCATCGAGTTTTTTTAGGTAAGCGGTCTCCGCACGCAGGTAGGCCACTTCCTTGAGGAGCTCATCGCGGCTCATGTCCTCGGCGGGCTTGGACGAGCGGGTCTTTTTCATGGGCTTTTGAGGCGGTAATGGTGGCGGCGCCAACGCTTGGGCACCCCCCTCAGCATACAGGCGGAGCCACTCTCCTACTGCGCCGGCGCTGCCGATCTGGAAGAAAGTGGTCGCTTCGCGCGCGGACATGCCGTCCTGGCTCATCTTCTCCAGGACGGCCAGCTTGAACTGGAGATCGTAAGACCGGGGTTTGCGGTTAAACCCCTGACGACCATGCAGCCGGTAGGTCGCTGCCCACCGCCTCACCGTGGAGAACTCCAGGCCATGGCGGCGGGCAACGGCCTTGACCGATGTGGAGGTGTTACAGGCCTCCTTGGCGACCTGCAATTTGAAACAAACCTCATATCTATTCGGGCGGATCAAGGGAGAATCCGGCGTGGGCGCCAAGCTACACGGCGATCGTCGAGATCCAGGCTCATACGGCGGCCCACGCCGGCTCTCGACACCTACGCTGCCAGATTTCCATCAGATAAGGCTCGTAGGCGCCATCCATGGCGCCTGCGGTCCCGCGAACCCAACCCGCCCGACCTCTGACAGTTTCCGTGTGCGGTCAGCCACGGAAAAGAAAAAACAAAATCAAGATCAAGAGCAGAACCGGGGTCAGAGCCCGTTGCGATGCAACGGGATCTGACCCCGTGCCGTTCCGACAGATCGCGGAAGTCTGTCGAAGGCGGGGTGGGTCCGGTTGCGGGGGTATCCGCGCCATGGATGGCGCGGCTAAGCCCCCATGTATGGGTTTACGGCGTCCCCCGCAACCGGACCCACCCGGCCATCCCACGGAATGCCCGCTGTTGCTGTTGCTTCTTCAGTCGAGCATGGCTCGACTCTACGGCAGGTGCAGGGCTGCAAGCCCTGCAGAAACACCCACCTCTCAGGCCACGCCGTTGTCGACGTACTCGGCAAACCCCGGCTGCTGCCGCAGGCGCTCGAACCAGGCGGCCACGTTGGCCAGCTCCGGCTTGTCGCCCGGTGTGCAGCGCCAGCGCTGGGTCGACAGCCCCAGCACGATGTCGGCCAGGGTGAAGGCATCACCGGCCACGTGGGCACGCTGCGCCAGTTGCGCATCCAGCATCGCCATCAGCCCGTTCCACTGCAGCAGGCTGGCCTCCGCCCGCGCATCGTCCGGGTAGTCGGCATGGCCACGCACGCGGGCCATGAACACCGCGCGCCACGCCGTGTTCAGGTCGGTGGCCTGCCAATCCATCCACTGCTCCACCCGTGCCCGCGCCTGCGGTTGCATCGGCAGCAGATCATCGCGCCCGGCACGCGCGGCCAGGTAGCGGCAGATGCTGTTGGATTCCCACAGCACGAAGTCGCCCTCGCGCAGCACCGGTACCTGCGCGTTGGGGTTCAGCCCGCGCAGCAGCTCGGCCGCCGGGGCCACGTGGTGCCGCAGCGGCTGGCCCAGCAAGGCCGCCAGCCACAGCACCTTGCGCACGTTGATCGACGTCGGCTTTCCGTACAGTTCCAGCATGGTCAGGCGCAGCGTTTGAGACGGGGCCAGCCTACACTGGCGGCATGCAAACTGAATTCCTCATCGTTGGCGGCCTCCTGCTGGCCATCCTTGTCCTGCAGCTGGTCGCCCTGCTGCGCCGCCCCCCCCATGACCGCCTGGAACAGGCCGTGCGCGAAGAGGCCCGCAGTGGCCGCAGCGAACTGCGTGAACAGCTCGATGGCTTCGCCCGCGCGCTGACCGATCTTTCGACCCGCACCGACCAGCGCCTGGACCTGCTGCGCGAAGCGCTGGGCGAAGACGCCCGCAAGGCGCGCGCCGAAGCGGCCGACAGCCAGCAGCGCAGCGGCGCGTTGCTGGGCCAGCGCCTGCAGGAGCTGCGCGCGCAGCTGGAGGTGTTCGGCCAGCAACAGGAAGCGCGCATCCATGCCTTCGGCCAGCAACTGCAGGAACTGACCACGCGCACCGATACCCAGCTGGGCGCGCTGCGCCAGACCCTGGTGGACGATGCGCGCAAGGGCCGCGAAGAAGGCGCGCAGTCGCAGCAGCGTCTGACCGAAAGCCTGGGCCTGCGGCTGCAGGAACTGACCCAGCGCAACGAGCAGCGCATTGCCGAAATGCGCGCCACCCTGGAAGAGCAGCTGCGCGCGCTGCAGACCGACAACGCGCAGAAGCTGGAACAGATGCGGGTGACGGTGGACGAGAAGCTGCAGTCCACCCTGGAAACCCGCCTGGGGCAGTCGTTCAAGCTGGTGTCCGAGCGCCTGGAACAGGTGCAGCGCGGCCTGGGCGAGATGCAGCAGCTGGCCACCGGCGTGGGCGATCTGAAGCGTGTGCTGACCAACGTGAAGACGCGCGGCAGCTGGGGCGAAGTGCAGCTGGAGAACATCCTGGAACAGACGCTGATCCAGGAGCAGTACGCACGCGCAGTGAAGGTGCGCCCGGACAGTGGCGAGATGGTCGATATCGCGGTGCGCCTGCCTGGCCGCGCCGCCGACGATGCACCGGTGTGGCTGCCGATCGATTCCAAGTTCCCGCGCGAGGATTACGAGCGTCTGCTGGATGCACAGGAGCAGGGCGACGCCGAACTGGTGCGCGTGCAGGGCGCGCAGCTGGAGCGGGCGGTGAAGATCCAGGCCAAGTCCATCTGCGAGAAGTACATCGTGCCGCCGCACACCACCGATTTCGCGGTGATGTTCCTGCCCACCGAAGGCCTGTACGCCGAAGTGATCCGCCGCCCCGGGCTGGTGGACCTGCTGCAGCGTGACCATCGCGTGGTGGTGGCCGGGCCGACCACGGTCACCGCGCTGCTCAACAGCCTGCAGATGGGCTTCCGCACCCTGGCCATCGAAAAGCGCTCCAGCGAGGTGTGGAGCCTGCTGGGCGCGGTGAAGACCGAATTCGGCAAGTTCGGCGATGTGCTGGACAACGTGAAGGCCAAGCTGGACCAGGCCAGCAAGCAGATCGACCAGACCGGCGTGCGCACGCGGGCGATCGCGCGCAGGCTGCGCGAGGTGGAGTCCCTGCCGGCCGAACAGAGCCGGCAGCTGCTCCCCGACGGTCTGGCCGCAGACGAAGCCCCCGAGGCCGACGAAGCCGGGCAGGGCTGACACACCGTTTGCACCGTGCGGTGCGTATGCTGGCGGCCTCGATTACCGCCAGCGGGTCCGACCATGCGCCTTCGTTTCCTTGCCAGCCTTGTCCTGGGCGTGCTGCTGGCCGCCTGCAGCAGTACGCCGCCGGCGGCCGATGCGGCGGCACAGCCGGCCGCGGAAGATACCGCTGAAGCCAGCCAGGCCTACCAGGAAGCGCGCGATGTCGACTGCCGCGCCGCCGGCGGCACCCTTCAGCCGCTGGGCCGCCTGCAGCGCGTGCAGTGCGTGATTCCCTATGCCGATGCGGGCAAGACCTGCAGCGGCAAGCAGGACTGCAGCGGCCAGTGCCTGGCCACCGGTGAAACCGAGGCAGGCGTGGTCGCCACGGGTACCTGCCAGCGCGATGTCAGCCAGAACTTCGGTTGCCGCCAGCGCATCGAAGCGGGCAAGGCACAGGGCACGATCTGCGTGGATTGAGCGCGCGCAGCACGCGCGCGGCGCTATGCTGGCAGACCTTTCCCGCCATTGCCGGAGCACCCGCGTGAGCACCCCGATCCAGGACATTTCCCTCACCACCATCGACGGCCAGCCGTCGTCCCTGGCCGATTACAACGGCAAGGTCCTGCTGCTGGTGAACGTGGCCTCCAAGTGCGGCCTGACCAAGCAGTACGAAGGCCTGCAGGCGCTGTACGCCGACAAGCAGGCGCAGGGCCTGGAAGTGCTGGGCTTCCCGGCCAACAATTTTCTCGGCCAGGAGCCGGGCAGCGAAGCCGAGATCCAGCAGTTCTGCCAGCTGACCTACAACGTCAGCTTCCCGATGTTCGCCAAGATCAGCGTGGCCGGTGAGGACATCCACCCGCTGTACCAGCAGCTGACCGCCGCCCAGCCGCAGGCCATCGGCGAAGGTCCGCTGCGCGAGCTGCTGACCGGCAAGGACATTCCCACTCTGCCGGCGCCGGCGGTGCTGTGGAACTTCGAGAAGTTCCTGATCGGCCGCGACGGCAAGGTCATCGCCCGCTTCGCACCGGACGTGGCCGCCGATGATGCGCGCCTGCGCGAAGCGGTCGAGGCCGCTCTGGCCGCCTGACCCCAGGGCAGCAGCCAGAAAAAAACCCCGCCAAGGCGGGGTTTTTTCATGCGCCGGTCGCAGCGATCAGTTGCTCCACTGCGGCATCGGCATGGCATCGACCGGAATAGGCGAATTGGCGTCGTCGCTGCCACGTTCGCGCTTGCCACGCAGATCGTTCTCGATCTGGTAGTTGCGGCGCTGCAGCCAGGCATCGCGGGTCAGCGCGTATTCGTCCACCGCGCTGTCGCGGATATCGTCCAGCGCCATCAGCTGTGCGCGGGTGTCCACCAGCTGCAGGCCTTGCAGGCCGATACGGACCTTGTCGTCCTCGATGGTGCGGATGGGTGACAGCGGAATGTCACCGGCCAGGCCGAACACATCGCGCACGGTACGCGGGCCGAAGAACGGCAGTTCCACGTAGCGCGAACGGCGCCAGCCCCAGGCGCCCAGGGTCTGCCCGAAGTCTTCATTGCGACGCGGGACCATGGCCTTGCTGGCCGGATCGAACAGGCCACCGATACCCAGCGTGCTGTTCATCAGGAAGCGACCCAGGGTGTCCCAGGCATCGCCCGGTCGGCCCTGCAGCAGCTGGTTGGTGATGGTCAGCGGCGAACGCAGATTGCTGAAGAAGTTGCTGACACCGGTGCGGGCGAAGCGCGGCACCACGTGGGTGTAGGCGGTGGCCAGCGGGCGCGCGACGCCACGATCAACAGCATTGTTGAACGCGTGCACCTTGCGGTTCAGCGGCTCCCACGGGTCGTAGGCCGAGGCATCGGCGGTGGTGGCATTGCTGCCATACAGCGCATCGAAGTCGTCATCGTCGCCGGCAGCGGCGGTGGTGTTGCCAGCGCTGTCCTCCTGGGCGGCAGGCGGCGTGGCTGTGGCAGCGGCAGTGGCCGGTGCGGCGGCCGTACTGTCAGTGATCGGCGCCACGTCGGTCGCCGGCACGGCATCGCTGGCCACCGGTTCGCTGGCGGCGGCCGGCACTACGGTGTCGGCCACGGGCGCGTCGCTGCGCGCGGGCTTGCCGGCGCACGCGCTCAGCGCGGCGGCGACAAGAAGAAGGGAGATGGCGCGTACGACGTTCATGTCAGCTCGCAGCAGAAGGTGCGGTGAAATCCAGGGTGGGCGACAGCCGGTAGGCCGCGCTCAGTTCGTTGTAGCCGGCCGGGGCGCCGGCGATGGCCAGGGTATGGCCCTGTGCGCGTGCACGTGCGGCCAGTTCGGCCAGCAGCGCCAGACCGGCGCTGTCCACGCGTTCCACGTCGCCCAGTTCCAGCCGTGCCAGCTTGGCCGGCAGGGCCTGCAGCTGCGGCCAGAGGGCGATGACCGCGGCGCGGTCCAACACCCCGCGCAGGCGCAGGGTGTCGCCTTCCAGCAGCGCCAGCGGCTTACTTGCCATTGCCCGCCGGCCCGGCCTGCATGCTGCCGCTGCGCAGTTCGCTGGCCACCTGCTTGATGCCCTTCTGGCGCAGCGGCGCGTCGAACTGGTTGCGGAAGGTCTGCACGTAGGAGATCCCTTCGATGTTCACGTCGAAGATCTTCCACTGGCCGCCCACATTGCGCATCCAGTACTCCACCGGGGTGCCCTCGGCGCCGGCGCGCACCAGTTCGGTGGCCACGCGCACGCCGCGGTTGCCCGGCAGCGGGGTTTCGCCCTTCAGGCGGAAGCTGGGCTTGCCCTGGATGTTCAGCAGGGTCGAGCCGTAGCGCTGCATCAGGCTGTCGGCCATGGCATCGGCGAACAGCTTGATGTCGGCGTCCGAGGCGCCGCGGGCGTGCGTGCCCAGCACCAGGCGCGCGGCGTAGTCGCGGTCGAAGGTGCGGTTGAGCTCGCTGTCGATGTAGCTGCGCAGGCTGGCCGGGTTGCTGCTGAACTCGCTGCGGCGCTGCTGCAGGGTGTTCAGGATGCGGGTGCTGGCATCAATGACCACCTTGCCGGCCTGGCCCTGCGGGGCGGCCACGGCCGGTGCGGTGGACTGCTGCGCCTGGGCCAGCAGCGGGCTGGCCAGCAGCAGCGAGGAAGCGAGCAGGGCCGGGATCAGTTTCGTCTTCATGGTTGCGGTTCCGTTGCAGGCGCGGGGGCGCTCTCGTTGGATTTCTGGTCGGCGCCGCCACCGGCGCCGCCACTGAACATGTACTTGCCCACCAGCTGGATCAGATCGACCGCCGGCTGGGTGAAGACAATCTCGTCACCGGCCTTGAGCACGTCCGGATCGCCGCCCGGCTGCAGGCCGATGTAGCTTTCGCCCAGCAGGCCGCTGGTGAAGATGCCGGCCGAGGTGTCCGCCGGCAGGTCCTTGATCTTGCTGTCCATGCGCAGGGTCACGATCGACTCGAACTTCACCGGGTCAAGATCGATGGCCGCTACCTGGCCGACCGTCACACCGCCGATCTTCACCGGTGCCTGCTTGCGCAGCTGGCCGACCTGCGAAAAGCGCGCCTTCAGCTCGTAGCCCTGGCTGCCCCAGCTCCAACGCTGGTTGGTGGAGGCAACGGCCAGCACCATGAGCGAAGCCAGGGCCAGCAGCAGGAATGCGCCGACGGAGAATTCAAGTCTGGGACCGCGGATGGCCATGTGGAATACCTGATCGTCTCTGGGTGGCAGCGCGCCCTGCGCACCGCCGGTGGAAAGGGTTACGTGAACAGCATTGCCGACAGCACGAAGTTGAACATCAGCACCAGCAGCGAGGCGTTCACCACCGCACGGGTGGTGGCCACAGAGGTGCCTTCGATGGTCGGTTCGGCGTGGAAGCCCACATACGAGGCCACCAGCGCGGCGGTACCACCGAAGATGGCCGACTTCAGCATTGCCACGCCGAAGTCGTCCCAGAAGTCCACGCTGTTGCGCAGCGCCGACCAGAACACGCCGTTGTCCAGGCCCAGCACGTGCACGGCCTCGAAATAGCTGGCGCTGATGGCCAGCGAACAGAACACGCCGGTCAGCAACGGCACGGTCAGCACCGCCGCCCAGAAGCGCGGGGCCACGGCCTTGGCCACCGGGTCGATGGCCATCAGTTCCAGTGCCTTGATCTGGTCGGTGGCGCGCATCAGGCCCAGTTCGGCGGCGATGGAACTGCCGGCGCGACCGATGAACAGCAGCGCGGTCAGCACCGGCGCCAGCTCGCGGTACAGCGACAGGCCCAGCAGCGTGGACAGCGCGTCGGCTGCACCGAAGGTGGTCAGCGTGCGGTAGCCCTGCAGGGTCAGCACCAGGCCGACGAAGGCACCGCCGACGGCGATGATCGGCAGCGAGCGCGCGCCGATCTTGTAGATCTCGCGGGTCAGCTCGGCCAGGAAATCACGCGTGGGCAGCGAACCGCGCAGCACGGTAAGCGAGAACAGACCGGCGCGGCCCAGCGAACGGGTGGCTTGCACGAACGGCATCAGGCGACCCTCGCCCGCGGCGCAGCGTCAAAGGGAATGGGGCCGTCGGGCTGGCCATGCAGGAACTGCCGCAGCAGCGGGTCCTGGCTGGTCTGCAGCGCTTCGGGGCTGCCCTGGAACACCACCCCGCCGTTGGCGATGGCGATGACCTGGTCGCAGATCGGCAGGGTCTCGTGCACGTGGTGGCTGACGATGATGCTGGTCAGGCCCAGGCTGTGGTTCAGGCGCTGGATCAGGCTCATGATCACCCCCGAGGCGATCGGGTCCAGCCCGGTCAGCGGCTCGTCGTAGATCATCAGCGGCGGGTCCAGGGCCAGCGCGCGGGCCAGCGCCACGCGCCGCGCCATGCCGCCGGACAGCTCGCGCGGCCAGGCATCGGCGGCGGCCAGCAGGCCCACCGCGTGCAGCTTCATCTGCACCAGCCGGCGCAGCACCGGCGCCGGCAGGCGGGTGTGGGTGCGCAGGGGCAGGGCGACGTTCTCGGCAACGGTCAGGTCGGTCAGCAGGCCATTGCCCTGCAGCAGCACGCCCACGCTGCGGCGCATCTCCAGCAGTTCGGCGCTGCCGTGCGGAATGGGCTTGCCGAACAGGGTGACCTGCCCGGATACCGGGCGCAGTTCACCGGTAAGCGCGGCCAGCAGGGTGGACTTGCCGCTGCCGGACGGGCCGAGCACGGCGGTGATGCTGCCCTGCGGAACCTGCAGCGATACATCGCGCAGGATCGTGCGCCCGCTCCGGTCGATGCGGACGTTGGACAACTGCACCAAGCTGGAGGCGGAAGCCGACATGGGCACCATTAACGTTTTTTCGACAGGGCAGAATCGGGCCAGTCGGCTGAACATAAGCGGACTGGACGGTGCAGTATTGTGGCACGCCGTGCCACCGGCGCGGCCGGGACAATGTTGCGGTACCCCGGAACAATCCGTACCGGTCCTGCCGGTACACCATTGAATAGCGGCGGTCGTGCGGCACACTGTGCACGATGAGTGACCCCGGCAACGATTTCCGTCTCTACCATTCCAACTCCCTGGATGTGCTGGCCGCGCTGCTGGCGCGCAACGTGCGTGCGCCGGTTCCCGGCCAGCCGCTGCTGGCCCCGGAGGTGGTGCTGATTCCCCAGGTAGCCATGCGCCGCTGGCTGCAGGCCACCCTGGCGGCCGAGTATGGCGTAGCGGCGAACCTGGAGTTCCTCACCCCGGGCGAATTCGTTGCCCGCGCCCTCAACGCGAACGTGCCCGGTGAAGCCGACGACCTGGATGCGGCCGGGCTGCACTGGAAACTGTACCGTGCCCTGCGCGATCCGTCGCTGTTGGCCCAGCCGGCGATGCGCGCGCTGCAGTCCTACCTGGCCGGCGGCGACACGCTGAAGCCCTGGGCGCTGGCCGGCGAACTGGCCGCGGTCTTCGAGAAATACCAGGCCTGGCGCCGCGACTGGCTGCTGCGCTGGGATGCCGGTGCCGACCCGGACGATCCGCAGGCGATCCTGTGGCGGGCCATCGCCCATGGCCAGGGCTACCGCGCGCGGCGCATCCAGGACTACCTGGATCGCTACGAAGGCGTGGGCAAGCCGCTGCCGCAGGGCCTGCCGCCGCGCCTGTCGGCCTTCGCCACGTTGAACATCTCGCCAGATGTGCTGCGGGTCATGGCCACCCAGTCGCGCGTGGGCGCGATGCACTTCTATATGCCGACCCCGGTGCAGTCGTACTGGGGCGACCTGCAGACGCTTGCCGAGCGCCTGCGCAGCGGTGCACCGGACCCGTTCGGCGAAGCCGCCGGCGAAAACCGCCTGCTGGAGGCCTGGGGCGCCGCCGGCCGCGACTTCATGGCGGTGCTGGGCAGTTACGAAGTGGTGCATCCGGCCGGCGAGATCGCCGCCTATGCCGACCCGGAAGAAGACACCCGGCCCACGTTGGCCGAGGGCGGCCTGGCCGACAGCCTGCTGCACCGCCTGCAGCGCGATCTCTTCCACCGCCGCGCGCTGCCTTCGGGGGAACTGCGCGATGGCCTGCACAGCGATGACCCGAGCCTGCAGGTGCACGCCTGCCACACCCGCCTGCGCGAACTGCAGGTGCTGCACGACCAGCTGCGTGCGTTGCTGCAGGACCCGCGCTTCGATCCCCCGCTGCAGCCGCGCGACATCGCGGTGCTGGCGCCGGACATCGACCCCTACGTGCCGTATCTGGAAGCGGTGTTCGGCGGCCGCAGCGGCGAAGAAGACCACATTCCCTATGCATTGGCCGACAGCAGCCCGCTGGCCGGTGAGCCGCTGGCCGATGTGTTCGTGCACCTGCTGGGCCTGCCGGTATCGCGCTTCGGCCTGAACGAGATCCTGGACCTGCTGGCCAGCGCGCCGCTGGCCGAGGCCGCCGGCCTGGAGGCGGTGGATTTCGACCGTCTGCACGGCTGGCTGCAGCAGGCCGGCGCACGCTGGGGTATCGATGCCAACCACCGCGGGCAGATGCAGGCGCCGCGCGATGATGCCTATACCTGGCAGTTCGCGCTGGACCGGCTGCTGCTGGGCCACGCCACCGGCAGCGACGTCGATCTGGCCGGTGTGGCGCCGTGGACCGAACTGGAAGGCGGTGCACTGGACGCGCTGGACCGGCTGCTGCGCCTGTTGCGGGTGCTGGCCCTGTACCAGCGCCGGCTGGGCGAAACGCTGACCCCGGCACAGTGGCGCCAGCGCCTGCTGGCCCTGCTCGATGCGCTGCTGCCCGAAGCGCCCACCTCACCCAACAGCCAGCGCGCACTGGAGCGTCTGCGCAAGCTGCTGAACCAGTTTGCCGACGATGCCACCCGCGCCGGCTTCGAAGAGGGTGTGCCACCGGAGGTGGTGCGTGCCCACTTCGCCGGTGCGCTATCCGAAGCCGATACCCGCGCGCCGCTGCTGACCGGTGGCATCAGCTTTGGCCGCATGGTGCCGATGCGCCTGCTGCCGTTCCGGGTGATCTGCGTGCTGGGCCTGAACGATGGCGACTTCCCGCGCCGCGACCCGGCTGCGGGCCTGAACCAGCTCACCGCCGAACTGGATACGCCGCGTCGTCGCCCAGGCGACCGTTCCACCCGCGAGGATGATCGCTTCCTGTTCCTGCAGTTGTTCGCCGCCGCCCAGGACGTGTTCTACCTGAGCTACCTGGGGGCGGACCCGCGCGACGGCAGCGTGCGTGAACCTTCGGTGCTGGTCAGTGAACTGATCGACGCCGCGGCCGGCTACCACCTGGACCCGGCCGCAGCCACGCGTGACTTCACCGTGCGCCACGCGCTGCAGCCGTTCTCGCCGGCTGCGTTCGGCGAAGGCGATGGGCGCCGCTTCAGTTACCGCCGGCAGTGGCACCCGGCCGCCGGGCGCCTGTCCGGCCAGCGCACTGGGCTGCCCGCGTGGTTCGACGCGCCGCTGCCACCGCCGCTGGACGGTGCGGTGGAAGCGGAGGTCGCACTGGATGCGCTGCGCCGCTTCCTGTGTGACCCGGCCGGACAGTTCCTGGCCCAGGCCCTGGGCCTGCGCCTGGCCGACGAGGTCGAGGAGGTGGATGACCTGGAGCCGCTGGTGCTGTCCGCGCGCGGGCCGGACAAGCGCAGCGTGCAGGCCGCCGTCGTGCGCGCCACCCTCAACGGCGATGCCGAGCCGCTGTACCCGCGCCTGCGCGCGCGCGGGCTGCTGCCGTCCGGTGCGCTGGGCGAACGCCAGTTCGAAGCCGAACAGCTCAAGACCCGCCCCTATGCCAGTGCGATGCTGGGCTGGATGCAGGGGCAGCCGCTGGAAAGCCGCCGCTACGACGTGGACATCGACGGCGTGCGCCTGCATGGCCGGGTGGCCGATCGCCATCCCGATGGCCTGGTGCGGCTGCGCGCGGGCACGCTCAACGGCAATGCGGTCATCCGCCAGGGGCTGGATTGGCTGCTGGCCAATGCCGCCGGCGATGCGCTGCCGCTGGTGCAGTTCCACGATGGCGGCGACGCCGGCCCCGGCCCGCACCTGCTGCCTGCGCTGAGCGTGTCCTCGGCCCGCGCTGCGCTGCGTGCGCTGCTGCAGCTGCGCCAGCGCGGCCTGCGAGAACCGCTGCGCTTCGCCCCGTACACCGGCTGGGTGCTGTTCACCGCGCCCGTGGAAAAACAGCGCAGCGAAGGATGGAAGCAATGGCACGGCAGCGACCGCAGTTGGGGCGAAGCGAACAGTGATGCCTGGCAACTGCTGTTGCGGGGTGCCGATCCCTTTGCCGATGACGACAGCTATGCCGATCTGCTGCGCAACAGCCAGATCGTGTTCGGTGCGGTACGCGGCGGGCGCGGTCCCGCTGGCACCGGCAAGGAGGCCGACGCATGAATCCCCCCGTTGATCCCTACCTGCTGCTGCCGCTGCAGGGCATCGGCCTGATCGAGGCCAGCGCCGGTACCGGCAAGACCTTCACCCTGGCCACGCTGTTCACCCGCCTGGTGGTGGAACAGCGCCTGCGCATCGGCCAGATCCTGGCGGTGACCTTCACCGATGCGGCCACCCAGGAACTGCGCAAGCGCATCCGCGAGCGTCTGGCCCTGGCCGCGCGGCTGGTGGACCTGCCGCCGGCCGCCGACGAAGCCCCCGACGCGCTGCTGACCCGGCAGGTGCTGCAGCGGCATCTTGATGGCGGCAGCGAAGGTGCGGCCGCCCTGCAGCGCCGCCTGCAGGTCGCCGCCGACGAGATCGACCTGGCCTCGATCTTCACCATCCATGGCTTCTGCACGCGCGTATTGCGCGAGTACGCACTGGAAAGCGGGCATACCTTCGATCCGCCGGAGCTGCTGGCCAGCGACCGCGAACTGCTGGAGGAACTGGCTGCCGACCTGTGGCGCGTGCATGCCAACGACCCGGCCACGCTGGAACCGCTGACCTGGCTGTGGTCGCACCCCGATGCGCTGGCGTCGGACCTGCGTGCGCTGCTGGCCTCGCCGCCGCTGTACCCGCGCCCGCAGCCGCTGGCCGTGGATGACCCGCGCCCGGCGCTGCAGAGCGCGGCGGCAGAACTTTTGCTTGCCGTGCGCGAGCATGGCGAACAGTTCTTCCTGGATCTGTGCGAAGCGGTCGACAACAAATGGATCAACGGCGTGTCCTACAAGCTGGGCTGGCTGCACCCGCTGGGCAGGCAGCTGCTGGCTTGGGGCGAGCGTGGCGATGCGACCGAACTGCTCTCCAGCGAGCGTCTGCCGGCCCTGTTGCCCGATGCGCTGGCGGCCAAGACCAACAAGAAGTTCGTCGATCGCACGCCGTCTTCCCCGCTGCAGGCACCGCTGCAGCGCTACGTGGCACTTCTGGCGCAGCGTGAACAGTGGCTGCGCGGCACCGCACTGAACTTCCTGCACGTCCTGCGCGAGGAGGCCGCCCAGCGCCTGGCCGCACTCAAGCGCACGCGCCGGGTACAGACCTATGACGACCTGATCGACGGCGTGGCCCAGGCGCTGGAGGGGCCGCAGCGGCTGGACCTGGTGCGCAAACTGCGCCAGCAGTACCGCATCGCCCTGGTCGATGAATTCCAGGACACCGACGACCGCCAGTGGGGCATCTTCCACACGGTGTTCGGCGATTCGACCGAGGTGCAGACCCTGGGCCTGGCACCGGCGCTGTTCCTGATCGGCGACCCGAAGCAGGCCATCTATGGTTTCCGCGGCGGTGACATCCACACCTACCTGAAGGCCAAGCAGGCCGCGCAGCCGGCGCCGCCGCTGGATCAGAACTTCCGCTCGCGGCCCTCGGTGCTGCGCGCGCTGCAGGCGCTGTATGACAACGGCGGCGACGAGGCCTTCCTGGAGGCGGGTATCGGCTTCGAGCCGGTGCGTCCCGGTGGCGTGCGCGGCGATGACGATTACCTGCGTGATGGTGCAGCGGCGCCGGCACTGACCCTGCGCGTGCTGCGCAGTGACGGCGACAAGACGATGGGCGCCGACGCCTCGCGCGCGGCAGCGACCCAGGCCTGCGTGGCCGCCATCCACCAGACCCTGGTCGATGCCCGCGCGGGCGCGGCGGTGCTGCGTGGTCGGCCGGTACAGCCCGGTGATATCGCCGTGCTGGTGCGTTCGCACCGCGAGGCAACGCTGGTGCAGCGCGCGCTGGCCGCGGTGGGCATTCCCGCCGTGGCCGCCGGCAAGCAGAGCCTGTTCGCCACCCGCGAGGCCCGCGATCTGCGCGCCTTGCTGCTCGCCTTGCTGCAGCCGGCCGACGAAGGGCGGCTGCGCGCCGCGCTGGCGACCGTGCTGCTGGGCCAGCCCGCCAGCGCGATCGCCAGCATGGAGCGCGAAGGCGACCTGCAGCGGGGCTTCCAGACCCAGCTGCTGCATTGGCGCGAGCGCTGGCAGCGCGGCGGCCCCTTCGCCGTGGTGGCCGATGTCTGTGCCGCGCAGGGCGAACGCTTGCTGGCGCTGATCGATGGCGAGCGCCGGCTGACCAACTACCTGCAGCTGGGCGAACTGCTGCAGGAGGCCTCGGCGCAGGCACTGGGCATGCATGGCCTGCTGGACTGGCTGCAGGGGCAGATGGTCCATGCCGACCAGAACGACGAACAGCAGCTGCTGCGCCTGGAATCGGATGCGCGGCGGGTGCAGATCATCACCCTGCACAAGAGCAAGGGCCTGGAATACCCGCTGGTGTACCTGCCGTTCGTTGGCATCGACGGCGGCGCGCCCAACAGCGCGGCGCACTGCACGGTGCACGTGGACGGCCAGCGCCAGCTGCATTGGAAGCTGGACAAGGACGAGGCCTGGGAGACTGCCAGCAGCCAGCGCGATCGCGAGCAGCGTGCCGAGGACGCCCGCCTGCTGTACGTGGGCCTGACCCGCGCCGAGCACGCGCTGTGGATCGCCATCGGTGACCTTGCCGGGTTGGGCAAGACCCGCCTGGCGCCGCTGCTGGGGGATCTGCAGACGCTGCGCACGCACGCCGACGTCTGCATTGACGACAGCGCGCCGGTGCTGCGGCTGCCGCAGTTGCCGGCCGAACAGGAAGGCGACCTGCCGGCCGTGCGCAGCCTGACCCGGCGCGTGCCGCACGACTGGTGGGTGTACAGCTTCACCCAGCTCGCACACGCCGATGCCGGCAACGATGTCGAAGCGGCCGCCACCGAACTGCCGGCACCGGCCGCCGATGAACCGGCCGGCGCCGAACTGCCGCTGGAACCGGCCTTGCCCGACGTGGCCGCCGCAGATGCCGAGCCGCCGGACCCGCGTTTCATGGGCAGTCGTTTCGGCAACGTGCTGCATGAGGCGCTGGAGAACGTCGATTTCGCCGCGTGGGGTAGCTGGACGCCCGAGCAGCCCGCGCCCGAAGGGCAGGCCGCGCTGCTGCGCAAGGCGCTGCACGACGAAGGCTACGCCGACCAGGACCTGGACGATGGTGTGGCCGTGCTGGTGCCGCTGGTGGGCCACACGCTCACTGTCGCGCTGCCCGAGGGCGGTGCCCTGCACAGCCTGGGCGAGGGCGAACGCCGCGCCGAGATCGAGTTCCACTTCGCCATCGAGCCGACCAGTGTGGCGGCGCTGCTGCAGCTGCTGCACGCCCATGGCATCGCCAGCGCGCGCCGCGGCTTCGGCCTGCGCCGCCGCCTGGAAGGCCTGATGACCGGCAAGATCGACCTGACCTACGTGCGCGATGGGCGCTGGTACGTGCTCGACTACAAATCCAACCGATTGCCGGGCTACAGCCCGGACCTGCTGCAGATCGCCATGCGCCACAGCGAATATGACCTGCAGGCGCTGATCTATACCGTGGCGCTGCACCGCTGGCTGCGCTTCCGCCTGGGCCGCGCCTACGACTACGCGCGTGACATCGGCGGCATCCGCTACCTGTTCTGCCGCGGCCTGGACGGCAATGGCAACGGGGTCCATGTCGACCGCTTCGCCCCCGAGCTGGTCGATGGGTTGGACGCGCTGTTTGCCGGTGGCGACGCCGCCCATGCCGAACTGGCCGCGCGTGCCATCGGAGCCAGCGCATGAGCACCAGCCTGCTGAAACAGCTGTACGTGGGGCGCCACCTGCGGACGCTCGACCATGCCCTGGCCACCAGCCTGCTGCGCTTGCGCGACGATACGCCCGATGCGGTGGCGGTGGCCGCCGCGCTGGCCTCGCTGGCGGTATCGCAGGGCCATGCCGGTTTCGATCCGGCGCAGCCTGGTCGCCTGATCGAGGGCGTGACCGCGTGGCCGCCGCCGCCGCAGTGGCTGGCCCAGCTGCAGGCCTCGCCCTGGGTGGCACAGCCCGATGACCCGGATGCCGCCGCCGCCGAGGCACCCCTGGTGCTGGAAAACGGCCTGCTGTACCTGCGCCGCTACCGCGAATACGAGCGGCAGCTGGCCGCCGGACTGCAGCGCATCGGCCGGCACCCGCTGCCGGCGCCGGACATGGCCGCGCTGGCGCCCTTGTTCGCGCGTCTGTTCCCCGCCGCCGCCACCCAGGAAGACCACCAGGCACGTGCGGCCGGGGTGACCCTGCGCCACCCGCTGGCGCTGGTTACCGGCGGCCCCGGTACCGGCAAGACCACCACCATCGCCCGCCTGTTGCTGCTGCTGGCCGCGCAGGCGCTGCAGGCGGGGCAACCGGCACCGCAGGTGGCCCTGGCCGCGCCCACCGGGCGTGCCGCCGAGCGCATGGCCGAAAGCCTGCGCCTGGCCGTGCAGCGGCTGCAGGAAGCAGGGCTGGACCCGGCGCTGTGTGCAGCGCTGCCGAGCACCGGCACCACCCTGCATCGCCTGCTCGGCGTCATTCCCGATTCGCCACGCTTCCGCCACCACGCCGACAATCCACTGCCGGTGGACGTGGTGGTGGTGGACGAAGCATCGATGATCGATCTGCCGCTGATGGCCAAGCTGGTCGATGCAATCGCCAGCGGTACGCGGTTGATCCTGCTGGGCGATCCGGACCAGTTGCCGTCGGTGGAAGCCGGCGATGTGCTCAGCGCGATCCTGCGTGCCAGTGGCGATGGCAGCGGCACCCGTGCCGACGACGCGCAGGCGCTGCACGGCCTGTTGGCCGCGCCCACCCTGCAGCCGCAGGCACCGCCACGCGCTTTCGCTGGCCGCCGCGTGCAGTTGCAGCGCGGCTATCGGCAGAGCGATGCGCTGCAGCTGGCACCGCTGGCCCAGGCCGTGCGCGACGGTGACAGCGGCGCCGCCCTCGCCCTGCTGCGCGACGGCAGCCTGTCCGGGGTCAGCTTCCACGAACACGATGCCGATCCGCTGCGCGGCCAGCGCGAGCACCTGCTCTCGCACTGGCGCGCGTTGGCCGAGGCCGACGATCCCGGCCGCGCGCTGCAGCAGGCTGGTCGCCTGCGCGTGCTCACCGCACTGCGCGAAGGCCCGCAGGGCGCGCGCGGGCTCAACAGCCGCATTGAACAGCTGCTGGCCGGCAACACACCCGGCTACTTCCAGGGGCGTCTGCTGCTGGTGACCGAAAACAGCTACCGCCATCGCCTGTTCAACGGTGATATCGGCATCTGCCTGCGCGACCCGAAGGGTGCGATGGCGGCCTGGTTCCCCGGCGACACGCTCGACCAGCCCCGCGCCTTCCATCCGGCCGCACTGCCGGCGCACGAGAGCGCCTTCGCGATGACCGTGCACAAGGCCCAAGGCTCGGAGTTCGATGAGGTGTGGCTGCAGCTGCCGCGGCAGGACAGCCGCGTGCTCTCGCGCGAACTGGTCTACACCGGCCTGACCCGCGCCCGCCAGCGGCTGCATCTGGCCGGCAGCGAAGAGGTGCTGGTGGCCGCGTTGAAGCGGCACGCGAGCCGCTTGGGCGGCCTCGCCTGGCGGCTGGGCGCCGAAGCGGGGCCGGATCCCGTTCCCGACGGGAACGGGCTCTGACCCCCATCCACGCATGGCGTGGATCTGCTGTGTCGACTCCGACAGGCTGTTGGTAGGTGTCGACCTTGGTCGACACGATTTTTCTGTCAGACATCGATATTCAGATGGGGTCAGAGCCGGTTGCGCAGCAACGGGATCCGACCCCGTGCTCCGGCAGATCGCCGGAAACTGTCGAAGGCGGGGTGGGTCCGGCTGCGGGGGCGTGAGCGCCATGGATGGCGCGACCGAGCTTACAGGGACGTACTTGCAGCGTCCCCCGCAGCCGGACCCACCCCGCCATCCCCGCTTTTGACGTTGCCGTTGCCGTTGATTCTGCGGGTGCAGGGCGCAGCCCTGCCGCCACCCTCACTCCGCGATCAACACCAGCCCATCCGGAAACACGATCGCGGCTTCATCGGCGCTGAGATCGAAGAACCCCACGCCATGCTTCTCGGCCAGGTCCTGCACGCGCCCGTGCGCACGCTCCGCCACCGAATAGGCGAACGCACCGTAGATCACCTCGCGGCCGATGCTGTAATCGGTCACTTCGGCGCGGTCGTCATCATCGTTGCTCAGCGGGCCGTTCATTGGCGGGAACTCCCGCGCCATGTCCGCAAACCAGGCCTGCAGCGCCGGGCTGCTGACCGCCGGGTCGTCGTACTCGTGGTTCTCGCCCCACTGCGCCTGCTTCTCGAACCAGGCGATGAAGGCCGCTGCTTCGCGTGGTGCAGCGCTGGCCTCGAAGACCATCATGTCGTAACTCATTGAACCGTCCTGTTGCAGCGCCGGGGTCGGATCCCTCTCCGCAGGAGAGGGCTCTGACCCCATCGCAGGGTCTGTGGCTGCACAGGGTATCGCGCTACGGCTGTCCGGCCGCACTCATCGCCACGCCCGGCGCCAGCGCCTTCGCCTCGGGGAACAACGCGAAGCGCACGCCGATCAGGCCCATCAGCGCTTCATCGCGCGCCTTGCAGGCGGCAACGTTGCCCACGCGCCCCAGCGAGGCATCCAGTCGCTCGCGCAGGGCCTCGCTGGCGGCGATCGGGCGACGTGCCGCCACCTGGCGCCGGTAGTGCGCGGCCAGTTCCTCCAGGATGTGTTCCACCGCTTCGCGGCTGCGCTCGGGCAGTTCCAGCCGGGCACGGCGCAGCTGCAGGATGTTCAGGCCGATGCGCGCCTCGTTGAGCATGTCCACCGAGGCGATGTCGCTGCCTTCCGGCGTCGCGGCCAGGCGCGGTGCCAGCAGGCCCAGCAGATCCAGCATGCGGGCGGCGAAACGCTGGCGGTCCTGCTGGCCGCGCCCTTCGGCGGCCTCGGCCAGCGTGGTCCAGCCTTGCCGCACCAGTCGGCGCGCGGTCCATTCGGCACCCACCGAACGGAACAGGCGGGTCATCACCACGGCAAAGCCAATACCGATGAACATCGCGATGGACGAGTTCAGGAAGCTCTGGATGTTGGCGCTGTAGGTGTTCTGCAGGCTCAGCAGCGCGGCCAGGTTCACCGTCAGCGGCAGTGCGAACAGGGCGCTCTTGGGGTGATGCAGCAGCAGGCCCAGCGGCAGGAACGCCACCGCCAGCACCAGCGCCAGCAGGCCGAAGTCATGCACGGCCGGGAATACGCCGAACAGATACACGCCGGCCACCAGCGACGCGACAATGGCCCAGACCAGGAACGAGACCATGCTCGGCGCCGGATCATCCTGTGCGGCGAAGAAGGCCGCCGTGACCGCCGCCATCATCGCGCCGTTGCCACCGCCTTCCCAGCCCAGGCCAATCCACAGCACGCAGTAGCTCATCAGGGCCACACCGGCGCTGAGCGCGGAAAACAGCGCCATGCCGTAGTCCACGTGCTTGTCGGTGGCCACGCGCTCGGTGCGGATGCGGTAGTGCGCGCGGTCCAGCGGTGCGGTGCCGTGGTCGATGGCGTGCTGCAGGGTGCGGCAGTCCTGCCACAGGTCCACCAGCTCCTCCAGGCGCAGCAGCAGGCTGGCCAGCTGCAGGTGCTGCAGGTCGCGGTCCACCTGCGGCTTCAGCGCGCTGATCCGCGCGTGCAGGCGCGCGTAGTCGCTGGCGCTGGCAGGGGTGTCGATCCACTCACGGATATCGTCCACCAGTTCCGGCAGGCCCTGCGGCAGCACCTGGCCGTGGCTGCGCAACGCGCTCAAGCGGTCGGCAATGGACGACAGCACCGGCAGCAACAGCAGCATGCGCTCACGCAGCCGTTCCATCGAAACGGCGGAGCCGGCATGGCGTGGATCATCGCGCCGCAGGAACTCGATCAGGGCCTCGAACTGCACCAGATCGGCGGCCAGCCGGTTGCGCGGGGCATGCGCGCGGCCGCGCTCCAGGATCTGCCGGCACCATTGCGCGGCGTCTTCCATCCAGTTGTTGATGCGCCCGCGCAGCATCGGTCGCACCGAGGCGGGGAACAGCAGCGAAGCGAACAGCACCGCCACCACCGTGCCCAGGATGATCTCCTCACTGCGCGCCACCACCGTGTCGAAGATGGTCTCCGGCGAGGTGACGGCCGGGAAGCCGATGAAGGCAGTGGTGTAGCCGGCCAGCAGGAACGCATAGCCCCGTGGGCCGCGGTTGAGCAGGGCCAGGAACAGGCAGGCGGCCAGCCAGATCGACATGGCCGCGCTCAGCACCATCGGCGTTTCCACCAGCGCCGGCAGTACCAGCAGGGTGGCCAGGCCGGCCACCAGGGTACCGACGATGCGGTACACGCCCTTGGCCCGGGTCGGGCCCAGCAGCGGCTGGCTGACGATGTACACCGTGCCCATCGCCCAGTACGGGCGGGACAGGTTGCCGGCCATGGCGATGTACAGCGCCGCGATCGCGGCCAGGTAGGTCTTGATCGAAAACAGCCAGGCCTGGCGGTCGGTCAGTCCGTCCATCGCTTATTTCGCCGGGGCCTGTGCGGTGGCGGGGGCAACCGTGGTCTGCCAGCCACCGCCCAGCACCAGGAACAGATGGATCTGGTCGCGCGACACCTGCGCTTCGGCGGCCGCCAGGGTGGCATCGCTGGTGGCCAGGCTGCGGTCGGCATCCAGGCTGGACAGGTACGGCGTGCGCCCACCCTGGTACAGCCGGCGGTTCTGCTCGGCGGCCAGCGCGGCCTGCTGCTGTGCTTCGCGCAGTGACTGCAGGCGGCGCAGGTCCTGCGCATAGCGGTCCAGTGCGGTCTGGGTCTCGCGCAGGGCCTGCAGCACGGCATGGTCGAACTCGGCCAGCGCGGCATCGGCGCCGGCTTCGGCGGCGTGGATGCGCGCATGCGTGCCCGAAGACGGCAGGGTCCAGGAGATCAGCGGGCCGATCGACCACTGCTGGGTCATCGGCGTGCCGAAGTCTTCCAGCAGACCGGCCGCGCCCAGCGAGGCGCCCAGGCGGATGTCCGGGTACAGCTCGGCCGTGGCCACGCCGATACGCGCGGTGGCCGAGGCCAGCTTGCGTTCGGCCTGGCGGATATCGGGGCGGCGCTGCAGCAGGGCGCGGCCATCACCCACCGGCAGCGGCTGCGCCAGGCGCGGCGCATCGGCGCAGTCGATCACTCCGGCAGGCAACTGGCCAGGGGTCTGGCCCAGCAGGGCGGCCAGCGAATAAGCCGCGGCCGACCGCTGTGCGCGCAGCGGCGGCAGCGCGGCCTCCAGCAGGGCGACCTGGGCGTTGGCGCGGGCCAGCTCAGGCGGCGTGCCACGGCCGGCATTGATCAGCCGCTGGGTGACCGAACGGCTGCGCTGCTGCAGCTGCAGCGAATGCTCGGCCACGTGCAGTTCGTGGTTGGCGTGGCAGATTTCCAGGTAGCTGTCGGCCACCTCGGCCACCACGCTCACCTGGGCCAGGTCGCGCGCGGCGGCCACCGATTGTTCGTCGGCGTGTGCCGCCTCGGCACCGCGCTTGAGCTTGCCGAACAGATCGAACTGGTAGCTGACGGCGAACTTGCCGTCGGCCAGGTTGATCACCGGCAGTTCGTGTTCCTGCAGGAACGACTCGGCCGACAGCTGCGCGCGGCTGATGCCGGCCTCGGCTTCGTACTCGAAGCCACCGGCATCCATCGCCTGCTCGTACACGGCGGCGGCACGGCGCAGGTGCGCATCGGCAGCCTTCAGCTCGACGTTGTCACGCAGCGCCTGGGTGATCAGCCCGTCCAGCACCGGGTCGTTGTACAGCGACCACCAGCGGTCGGGCAGCGCCTGGTTGGCGGCCACGTCCGGGTTCTGGGTGTCGATGAAGGCCGCATTGGCCTGCGGGCGCTTGAACGCCGAGCCTTCCGGCAGGGCGTAGTCAGGGCCCACGGTCTTGCAGGCCGCCAGGCTGGCCAGGGCGATGATCAGGCCGAGACGGGGCAGGGTGGTGTTCACAGGCCCGCCTGTGTCGGCGTGGTGCCGGCCTTGTCTGCGTGCTTGCTGTGGGTGTCGACGGTTACCGTTGCGGTACGACCGGAGATCAGCTGCACGCCTTCGGGGACCTCGTCGATGGCGATGCGCACCGGGATGCGCTGCGCCAGCCGCACCCAGTCGAAGGCCGGGGTCACGTTCGGCAGCAGGCTGCTGCCGTTGCTGCGGTAACGGTCTTCGATGCCGGCGGCGATGCTTTCCACATGGCCGGTCAGCGCGACGTCCTCGCCCATCAGGCGGATGTCCACGCGCTGGCCCGGGGCCACGCCGCGCAGGCGGGTTTCCTCGAAGTAGCCATCGATGCGGAACGAACCGGTATCCAGCAGCGCCAGCACCGGCTTGCCGGCCACCACGTAGTCGCCCACGCGCATGGTGCGGTCGTTCACCCGGCCATCGGCCGGGGCGCGCACTTCGGTACGGGCCAGGTTCAACTCGGCCAGATCCACGGCGGCCTGAGCGGTGGCCAATGCGGCCTGCGCGGCCTGCAGCTTGGCCCGGCGCACTTCGGCGTCCTCGGCGGCCACCAGGTCCTGCAGGCTGCGGTCGCGGCCGATCTCGCGGCGCAGCTGGGCCACCGAGGCCTGGCGTTCGGCCAGGCTGGCGCGGGCCTGTTCCAGGGCAATGCGGTAGCGCGCGCGGTCGACCACGAACAGCAGATCGCCCTTCTTCACGGCCTGGTTGTCGGCCACGTCCACGGCCTCCACCAGCCCGGACACATCCGGCGCCACCTGCACCACGTCGGCACCAACGTGCGCATCGCGGGTCCACGGCTCATCCATGTAATAGACCCAGAGCTGGCGCAGCACCAGCAGGGCAACGATCACGGCGGCACCGGTGAGCAGCACCGGCAGGGTCTTTTTCACGATCTTGTTCACGATTGCATCCAGCGCAGAAGGTGGAACAGCACACCCAGCACGATGCCGTACAGGGCCAGGTTGAACAGCGGCGGGTGCCAGACATGGCGATAGGCGCCGGCACGCTGCAGCAGCGCGTGCAGGCCGCTGTTGACCAGGTAGGCCAGCAGCATCAGCCCGAGCAGGGTCGGGACGAACACTCCGTGGAGACTGAATTCACCGGGCATCGGTAGGGGGGCGTTAGTAGGGAAGGGGAGGAGCAACAACAACAACGCGACAACGCCGCTGGCGCGTCCACGGCAGCGGCGCACGCAGGGGCAGTGCGGGCTTACGTGATGCGGTCGGCGGCCTCGCCCAGCAGGCGCCATGCCTTCAGCACGGCGTGCAGTTCATCCATGGTCAGTTCGCCGAACACGTCCTGGCGCAGGCCGATCAACTGTTCTTCCAGCTCGCGCACCAGGGTCTGGCCTTCGTCGGTCAGCCACAGCAGGTTGGCGCGGCGGTCGCTGGCATCGCTTTCGCGGCGGACCAGATCGCTGGCGCACAGCTTGTCCAGCAGGCGCACCAGCGAGGGACCTTCCATGCCCAGTTGCTGGGCCAGCGCCACCTGGCGGATGCCACCGCCGGAGCGGCCGATCATCAGCAGGGGCATGGTGCAGGCGGTGGAGATGCCGTAGCTGCCCAACCGGCTGTCGGCCAGGCGCTGCCACTGCCGCCCTGCGTACAGCAGGCCGGAGCTGAGCTGCATCTGCAGCCGGGTGCGCTCGTCGAGGGGTCGGTCCATAAGAGATAGATAGGATACTACTAATTTCATTCCTATCAATAGTTTTTGCTGAATGGGTGGGTGTATTGAGGAAAGCGTTGCGCCTGCCTGGTGTCGGGTGGGGCAGCGGGGGCCGGACGGTGCAGGAGACGCCGCAAGTACGTCCCTGTAGGCTCGGCCGCGGCATCCATGCCGCGGACGGTCCTGCCCCGCCCGGCCCCCGCTGCCCTCCCATCATCCCGCGAGCGCGGTGGGTTGGCTTTTTGCAGGCAAGAGCGGTAGCCCCGGGCCATGCCCGGCGAGCGCAGCGGCGGCACAAACAGCCGCCGGGCATGGCCCGGCGCTACCAGAGCACCCTCCGGAGCCATGAAACCCAGCTTTTGCCCCCGCTTTCGGCTGGTCCGGCCTGCCCTCCCCCGCGCCTCCAAACCGATAGCAGGCAGGCGCCGCCAGACCCCCCGATGAACCCGACCCACAGGACGACCCACCCCCCGGTCGGGTACGATGCTCGCCCCCCGTTCGGGACGCTGTACGCAATGAGCAAGAACAACGAAAAGGCCGCCCCGCAGGGCGATGTGACCCAAGACCAGGCCGAGGATGCGGTGCGCACCCTGCTGCGCTGGGCCGGCGAGGACCCGTCCCGTGAAGGCCTGCTGGATACCCCGCGCCGCGTGGCCGAGGCCTATGGCGACTGGTTCAGCGGTTACCGCGACGACCCGCGCGCCTACATGGAACGCACCTTCGAGGAAGTGGCCGGCTACGACGAACTGATCGTGCTGCGCGACATCGAATACGAAAGCCACTGCGAACACCACATGGCGCCGATCATCGGCCGCGTGCACGTCGGCTACCTGCCGGCCGGCAAGGTGGTGGGCATCAGCAAGCTGGCCCGCGTGGTCGAGGCCTACGCCCGCCGCTTCCAGGTGCAGGAAAAGATGACCGCGCAGATCGCCCAGTGCATCCAGGATGTACTGCAGCCGATCGGCGTGGGCGTGGTCGTCGAAGGCGCCCATGAATGCATGACCACCCGCGGCATCCACAAACGCGGCGTCAGCATGGTTACCTCCAAGATGCTGGGCAGCTTCCGCGACGACGCGCGTACCCGCGCCGAGTTCCTGCGCTTCATCGAAGTGGGCACCAAGCGCTGAGCCGCTTGCCTGCGCCCCGCCGGCCCGCCGTGGCCGGCCGCGCCCGCGCGGCCGTATTGCATGCGGCCGCCTGCGGCTGCCTTCCGCACCCCGCCCACATGATCACTGTCGCTGCATGAAGCACCGCGAACGCATCTCCCGTTACCGCACCCTGCGCGAACAGCCGCAGTGGAAGCTGCTGGCTGCCGACCATGCCCCGGAAATCATCGGCCTGTTGCAGGGCCTGCTGATGGACGGCGAGCGCACGCTGCCCTCGGCGGTGCTGCACGAACGCCTGCAGCGCGCCCTGGACCAGCTCAACAGCGATGAACTGTCGCGCGACCTGCCGCGTACCGCGCAGGCCTACATCGCGCACTGGCTCGCCCAGGGCTGGCTGGAGCGCCGCCTGCCCGAGGGCGCCGACCAGGAACAGTACGAACTGTCCACCCCCGCGCTGCAGGCCATCCGTTTCGCCGACAGCCTGGAACAGGCCCGCGTGGCCGCCACCGAAAGCCGTCTGGCGCTGGTGATCGAACAGCTCTCGCAGCTGGCTGCGCAGACCGAATCGGACCCGGACGCACGCCTGTCCGCGCTGCGCGACGAGCGTGACCGCATCGATGCGGAAATCGCCCGCGTCAGCGCCGGCCGGGTGATTGCCCTGGACGGCAAGCGCGCGCTGGAACGCACCCGTCAGATCATCGGCCTGGCCGACGAACTGACCGAAGACTTCCGCCGCGTGCGCGATGATTTCGAGCAGCTCAACCGCGATTTCCGCGAGCGCATCATCGACGACGAAGGCGAGCGCGGCGACGTGCTGTCGCAGCTGTTCGAAGGCGTGGATGTGATCGGCGAGAGCGATGCCGGCCGCAGCTTCCAGGCCTTCTGGCGGCTGCTCAACGATGCCGAACAGAGCGCCCAGCTCGATGCCGCGCTGGAAGCGGTGCTGGCGCGTGGCTTTGCCCGTCGCCTGGACCGCAACGAACGCAACTTCCTGCGCAGCTTCACCAGCACCATGCTCGAGCGTGGCGGCCAGGTGCACGACGTGCTGCAGAACTTCGCGCGCAGCCTGCGCGGTTTCGTGCAGAGCCGTGGCTACCTGGAACAGCGCCGCTTGAACCAGCTGCTGAAGCAGGCCCAGTCCGAAGCGCTGGCACTGCGCGACGAATTCCCGGCCCAGCGTGGCATCGGTCGCGACCTGCAGCTGACTACCAGCCGCCTGCGCTCGTGGTCGCAGTGGAAGCTGCACGATCCGCGCAGCGCGCAGGTCGATGGCAACGTTGAGTACAACGATGCGGCCAGCATCAGCCTGGAAAGCGTGGGCGACCTGGTGGCCTCGTCGGAAATCGACTTCCGCACCCTGCGCCGCGACCTGCACGATCTGCTGGACGCGCAACCGCGCCTGAGCATCGCCCAGGCACTTTCGCAGCGCGAAGCCCCGCAGGGCCTGGGCAGTGTCATCGGCTACCTGTCGCTGGGCACGCGTTTCGGCAACGTGGTGGCTGGCGAGCAGGAGCTTGCGCAATGGCGCGGCGGCGACGGCCAGGTACGCCGCGCACGTATTCCGCTGGTTTGGTTTACCCAGGAGAGACGCCATGAGCTGGCATGAAGACCCCATCGAAGCAGCGGCGGACGAGCTGGTCGAAGACGCCTACGAAGCCGAACCGGCACCGGCGGCGTCGCATCCGCGCCGCGGCAACGATGTCTATTACATGGGCGACACCGGTCGCCTGCCGCTGGATGCGCGCCGCGCGCTGTGCCAGCTGCTGATCGGCCCCAGCATCGACCAGCTGCGCCACGCCAAGCTGTGGCCGGCGCTGATCCGCAGCGAAGCAGGCATCCGCTCGGCGCTGGCCGATCTGTTCCTGGAACTGGTGCTGGACCGCGACAGCGGCGTGGCATTCACCCGCCAGGCCGACACCGAAGACGTGGATGCGCCGGTGCTGCTGCGCACCTCGCCGCTGACCTTCATCGATTCGGTGCTGCTGCTGTTCCTGCGCCAGCAGTTGGCCGAGGCCGACGCGCGCGGCAACCGCGCCGTGGTGGCTGACGCCGAGATGGCCGAAGCACTGGCCATCTACGAGAAGAACCTGTCCACCGACCGCGCCGGCTTCAACCGCCGCGTGGCGTCGGCCGTGCAGAAGATGAAGGACAACCACATCCTGACCCGCCTGAGCGGCCAGGAAGACCGCCACGAAGTCTCGCCGGCGCTGAAGCTGCTGTTCTCCGCTGAAGACGTGTCCCAGCTTTCGGCGGTGTACCGCCAGCTGCGCGAAACCCCGGCCGCCGAGGCCTGAGAGACCCGACCACCGCATGGCCATTTCCAAGCACACTCCCGCCCTGTTCAACGACGGCCTGCCCGACCCGCGCCTGCAGCAGTTCCGCATGCGACGCCTGCAGGTGCACAACTGGGGCACCTTCAACGGCCTGACCGAAGTGCCGATCGCCGAGCGTGGCTTCCTGTTCGTCGGCCGCTCCGGCTCGGGCAAGTCCACCCTGCTCGATGCGATGTCTGCGCTGCTTACGCCGCCGGCCATCGTCGATTTCAACGCCGCGGCCCGCGAAGCCGAGCGCAGTGGCCGCGACCGCAACCTGGTGTCGTACGTACGCGGCGCGTGGGCCGACCAGCAGGACAGCGGCACCGGCGAGATCGCCACCCAGTACCTGCGCAAGGGCGCCACCTGGACCGCCCTGGTGCTGGAATACCGCGCCGGTGATGGCCGCGTGGTCAGCCTGGTGCGCCTGCTGTGGATCTCCGGCAACGGCACCTCGGCCGGCGATGTACGCAAGCACTACATGATCGCCGAGCGTCCGTTCGACATCGCCAAGGACCTGGGCGGCTTCGACCTGGACCTGCGCAAGCTGAAGCAGAAGCTGGCCGACGTCCACCATTTCGACACGTTCTCCGGCTATGCAGAGCGCTTCCGCGACCTGCTGGGCATCGACAACGAGATGGCGCTGCGCCTGCTGCACAAGACCCAGTCGGCCAAGAACCTGGGCGACCTGAACGTCTTCCTGCGCGACTTCATGCTCGATACGCCACGCACTTTCGATGCGGCCGAGCGCCTGGTCAGCGATTTCGCCGAACTGGATGGCGCGCACCAGGCCGTGGTGACCGCGCGTCGCCAGGTGGAAACCCTGCTGCCGGCGCGTGCCCACTACAACGACCTGAAGGAAATGTCGCGCCAGCGTGGCGACGACGAAGCCCTCAAGCTGGGCATCGACAGTTTCCGCGAAAGCCGCCGCCAGCTGCTGATCGAAGCGCGCCTGCGCGAGATGGACGTGCGCGACCGCGGCCTGCTGGGTGAGGAATCGCAGCGCCGGGCCGCGCTGGACAACCACACCGAGCGCTTGGCCGAACTGGAACTGCAGCGCCGCCAGCAGGGCGGCGAACGCATCGAGGAACTGGAACGCGAGCAGGGCCGTGCCGAAGCCGAGCGCGACCGTCGCCTGGCCAAGTACAACCAGGCCCGCGAGGCCGCGCAGAAGCTGCAGGCCGAACTGCCCGACGATGCGCACGGCTTTGCCGAACTGGTCGCACAGGCGCAGACCGAACTGCAGGACCGCCAGCGTGCCTCCAGCGCCCTGGACGATGCGATCAGCGACCGCCTCGGAGGCAAGCGCGATGATGAGCGCCGCTTCAGTGAAGTGCGTGGCGAACTGGAGGCGATGCAGCGCACGCCTTCCAACATTCCCGCGCCCATGCAGAAGCTGCGCGCGCGCCTGGCCGAAGAGACCGGCATTTCCGAAGCGGCACTGCCGTTCGTCGGCGAGCTGATCCAGGTGCGTTCGGACGAACAGGCCTGGCAGGGCGCCATCGAGCGCGTGCTGGGCGGCTTCGCCCTGTCGCTGCTGGTCGACGACAAGCACTACAACGACGTGGCCGAATGGGTGAACCGCACCCACCTGGGCATGCGTTTCACCTACTACCGCGTGCGCCGCAACGACGAGGCCTTCGCCCGCGAGCCGTCGGGCCGTTCGCTGCTGCACAAGCTGGAACTGCGCGACCATGTGTTCGAAGGCTGGTTGCGCCGCGAGCTGGGCAAGCGCTTCGACTACGAATGCGTGGATGCCAAGCAGCTGCGCAACGTCGATCGCGGCATCACCCGCGAAGGCCAGGTCAAGCACCCGGGCGACCGCTTCGAGAAGGATGACCGCAGCGCGGTCGGCGACCGCCGCCGCTGGATCCTGGGCTTCAACAACCACGACAAGGTCGGTGCGTTCGAAAAGGAAGCGCAGGAGCTCGCCAAGCGTATCGCTGGCTGCGAGACCGACATCGCGCGCCTGCGTGGCCAGCGTGACCGTGACAACGAACGCCGCCTGGCCTGCCACGAACTGGTGGGCATCAGCTGGAACGAGATCGACATCGCCGCCCCGCAGCAGCGCGTGGCCGATATCGAAGCCAGCCTGCGCGACCTGCGCGAAGGCAATGCCGACCTGGCCCGCCTGGCGCAGCAGATCGATGCGGTACGCGCCGATATCGAACAGGCCCGCCGCACCTACGAAGACACCCGCGTGGAGCGTGGCCAGCTGGTGCGCGAGCGCGACCGTCTGGACCGCGCACGGCAGCAGAGCCGTGCGCTGGTGCTGCCGGCGCTGGCCCAGGAGCAGGAAGCCGGGCTGGCCGAGCGCCTGCAGGAGCAGGGCCCGCTCAGCCTGGAAACGCTGGAAGCGCACATGCGCCAGGTCAGCAACGCGCTGAACGAGCAGTTGTCGTCCTCGCAGCAGGACGTCAACCGCGTCGAAAACCTGCTGCTGGGCTGCTTCCGCCGCTTCATCCAGCAGTGGCCGGAAGAATCGGGCGACTTCACCGTCTCGGTGGCGTCGGCCGATGATTTCCTGGCCCGTCTGGAACGCCTGGAGCGCGACGGCCTGCCGCAGCACGAAGAGCGCTTCTTTGACCTGCTGCAGAACCAGAGCAAGAACAACCTGCTGGCCCTGCAGCGCCATAGCGCTGAGGCCCGCAAGTCGATCGGCCAGCGCCTGGACGAAGTGAACGCCAGCCTGGAACAGGTGCCGTTCAACCGCGGCACCCTGCTGACCATCGAGCTGAGCGATCGCCGTCTGCCGGAAGTGGGCGAGTTCCACCAGCAGCTGCGTGAAGTCCTGTCGCAGCAGCAGACCGAACAGCGCGAAGTGGCCGAATCGCAGTTCACCGTGCTGCGCCAGCTGGTGAACCGGCTGGGTTCGCAGGAAGGCGAGGACAAGCGCTGGCGCGAACTGGTGCTGGACGTGCGCATGCACGTGGAGTTCATCGGCGTGGAACTGGATGCCGAAACCCGCCAGCAGGTGGAAATCTACCGCAGCGGCGCCGGCAAATCCGGCGGCCAGCGGCAGAAGCTGGCCACCACCTGCCTGGCCGCAGCGCTGCGCTACCAGTTGGGCGGCGCTGACAGCCAGCTGCCCAGCTATGCCGCCGTGGTGCTCGACGAAGCCTTCGACAAGGCCGACAACGAGTTCACCGCGTTGGCCATGAACATCTTCGACAACTTCGGTTTCCAGATGGTGGTGGCCACCCCGCTGAAATCGGTGATGACGCTGGAGCCGTTCATTGGCGGCGCCTGCTTCGTCGAAATCAGCGGCCGCCACGATTCAGGCGTGCTGCTGATCGAGTACGACGAAGAAGGCAAGCGCCTGAAGCTGCCCGAGCGCAGCCGCCAGCAGGCCAGCGAACCGGAAGAAGCCGACGCCTGATGGGGTAGTGCCGGGCCACGCCCGGCGGCTCTCCGCGAGCGGAACAGCGTGCCAACCAAGGTTGGCACCTACCGGGTCATGGCGTCGCGCTCACGCGCCGCGGAACGTGTCCCACGCCATCCGCGCGATCAACACCACCACCAGGCCCACGAACAGCTTGCGGATGAAGGGCGTGCCGCCCTTAAGTGCCAGCCGCGTGCCCACCACCGAACCGATGATGTTCGCCGCTGCCATCGGCAGCGCGAACAGCCACAGGATGTTGCCGGTGGGAATGAAGAACGAGATCGCGGCCACGTTGGTGGCCAGGTTCACCACCTTCGATGCGGCCGACGCGCGCAGGAAGTCCAGGCCGAAGAAGCGCACGAACAGGAAGATCAGGAAGCTGCCTGTGCCCGGCCCGAAGAAGCCGTCGTAGAAGCCGATGGCCGCGCCGATCGCCAGCGCGATCGCCAGCTCGCGGCGGCCGATCTCCTGCGGCCGGTGCAGGGCGCCGAAGTCCTTCTTCCACAGCGTATAGCCCAGCATCGCCACCAGCAGCACCAGCACCAGCGGGCGCACCGCGTCCTTGGGCAACAGGCTGACCGCCGTGGCGCCGGCAAAGGAAAACACGAACGCCGTGGCGGCCGCGAACAGCACTGGCTTCCACGGGAAACGCACGTTGCGCGCATAGCGCCACGCGGCCGCACCGGTGCCGAACATCGAGCTGAACTTGTTGGTGCCAAACAGCATGGCCGGTGTCTGCTGCGGCAGCACCGTGAACAGGCCGGGCAGCTGCACCAGGCCGCCGCCGCCCACGGCCGCATCGACCAGGCCGGCAATGAAGGCGATCAGCACCAGCCACCACAGTTCGGGGGGAATCAGCTCCAGCACGGCCATCAACCACAGCAGCAGGGCGCGACAGCATACGCCCATTGCCGATGGAAGCCTGCGGCGGCCCGCGCGACAATACCGGCATGAAACCCAGCCCTGCCGAAACCTGCCCCTGCGGCCTGGCCGCGCCCTACGCCGCGTGCTGCGGCCGCTACCATGCCGGTGAAGCCGCGCCCGATGCCGAGCGCCTGATGCGGTCGCGCTACAGCGCCTACGTACGCCAGCAGGCCGATTACCTGCGCCAGACCTGGCACCCCGATACCCGTCCGGCCGAGCTGTCGCTGGACGATGCGCCCGGCCAGCGCACCCACTGGCTGGGCCTGATCGTGCACGAACACACCGTCACCGGCGCCGATACCGCAGAGGTCCGCTTCACCGCCCGCTACCGCATCGGCGGCGGCAGCGCGGTGAAAATGACCGAGCACAGCCGTTTCCAGCGCATCGACGGCCGCTGGTACTACCTCGACGCAGTCTGAGGCTCAGCCGGCGCGTACGGCCAGCACGCGCTGGCCGCCATGCGCGCATACCCGGTTGCGGCCTTCTTCCTTGGCGGCATACAGGGCCTGGTCGGCCGCCTTCACCACCCCGGCCGGGCGCGGGTCCACCCGGCTATCGGCCAAGCCGATGCTCACCGTCACCTGCACCACGGCACCGGCGCCACCGCGGCCGCGCTGCTGCTGCCCGGCGGTGTCGTCACGGCTGCGGGTGCGGCGGTCGCGCAACTGCATGCGGCTGTCCTGGATGCTCTGCCGCAGTGTCTCCACCGCTTCGACACAGGCCTGGGCGGGCCGGTCCAGGAACACCACCGCGAATTCCTCGCCGCCGTAGCGGAAGGCCCGGCCGCCATCGCCCACCCGGGCCAGCCGCGACGCCACCAGCTTCAGCACGTCATCGCCGGTGTCGTGGCCATGGGTATCGTTGAACTTCTTGAAGTGGTCCACATCGACCATGGCGATGCTGTAGGTGCCGGCCGCGCGCCGCAGCGTTTCGTTGAAGGCGCGGCGCCCGGGCAGCCCGGTCAGCTCATCGCGGAACGCCATGTGGAAGGATTCCTGCAGGGTTGCGCCCAGCAACAGCAGCAACGCCGCCACGCTCAGCGCCGGCAGCAGTGCCGGTTGCAGGTAGATGCGCGGCAGCATCCACCACAGGCACAGCAGTGCCAGCAGCATGGCCGTGTGCAGCGGGCGCGGCCGCCGCCATGCCTGCCAGCCCAGCGCCACCGTGGCCAGTAGGAACAGCAGCGCCGGCAGCTGCGCCAGCGCGTTCCAGTCGCGCGGCACCCATTCGAAATGGCGGTTGGACAGCAGGTCGTGCATGCCCTGCGGCTGTTGCGCCGCCAGCAGGATGAAGATGGCCAGCACGGTGCCACTGGCGATCGCGCGCAGCAGCAGGTCCTGGCGGCGTCGCCCGCGCTCGGGCCACAGCGCGTGGGTGGCGAACAGCAGCGGCAACCAGGCCGAAATGGCGTGGAAGCGCAGCGGGGTCAGCGCACTCACCCGACCCTGCCGCAGGTAGTGGGCCACGTCCGGGTGCAGCACGCTGAATACCACGGCCGCCACCAGCAGCAGGCACAGGGTGCGCACCTGGTTGTACATCAGCGCCAGTCCAGCGCCCAGGCAGGCCAGCAACCACGGCAGCACGCGCTGCCCGGCACGGGCCACGTCCTCGTTGCCCAGGGTGGCCCACAGCACCAGCGCAACCAGCAGGGCGGGCAGCACGAACAGGTAATGCGCAGGCTGGCGGAGCGGATGATCGGACAAGCGTGGTTCCCGCGCGGTCACGAAGCGGCCGCGGCAAAGCCGTTAGCGGCGTTGCCGCGCGCTTCTTGAATACGCAGCCTGTGAAAGCGGTGCTGGCACGCCATGACATCGCGCTCACCCACGACGGTCGAAGCTGGCCCCATGCACAGCGCACCTGCCGCCGTCGCTGCCGCGCAGCGTGATCTTGCCCGCCAGTTCGCCCGTATCCGCGGGAGAAGCCTGCAGCTGGCCGCGCCGCTCAGCGCCGAAGACGCAATGCTGCAGAGCATGGACGATGCAAGCCCCAGCAAATGGCACCTGGCCCACACCACCTGGTTCTTCGAACGTTTCGTGCTGGCCAGCCTGCCGGGCCACAGGTGCTGGGATCCGGCCTGGGACTTCCTGTTCAACAGCTACTACAAGTCCCTGGGGCCCGCCCATGCGCGCCCCCGTCGCGGCCTGTTGTCACGGCCCTCGCTGCAGCAGGTCCGGGACTATCGCCAGCACGTGGACGAACAGGTGCTGGCACGCCTGCTCGACGGCGATCTCGGCGAGCATGCCCTGCAGCACCTGCAGCTGGGCCTGCAGCACGAACAGCAGCACCAGGAACTGCTGCTGACCGACATCAAGCACGCATTCTGGTGCAATCCACTGCAGCCGCCCTACGATGCATCGCTGGCGGCCGTGGCCAGCGTGCAGACGGCGCAGGCCTGGATCGCACGCGAGGAAAGCATCGTGGGCATCGGTGCAGCGCCCTGGCCACAGCAGGCCGCGTTTGCCTATGACAACGAATCGCCGCCGCATCGGGTGTTGCTGCCCGCCCATGCGCTGGCCGACCGTCCACTCAGCAACGCCGAATACCGCGCCTTCATCGAAGCCGGCGGCTATCGCGAGCCGCAGCTGTGGCTGAGCGAAGGCTGGGCGCTGTGCGAAACCGAGGGCTGGCAGCATCCGCTGTACTGGCACGACGATCTGCAGCAGGAGTACACGCTTGGCGGCTGGCGCGCGCTCGACCCGCATGCACCGGTCTGTCATCTCAGCTATTACGAAGCCGATGCCTGTGCCCGCTGGCATGGCGCACGCCTGCCCACCGAATTCGAATGGGAGGCCGCTGCAGCGTCGCAGCCAGCGGTCGGCCACTTCGCCGACGATGACCGCCTGCATCCGCACGCGGGGCAGGGCAGTGGCCTGCGCCAGCTGTTCGGCGATGTATGGGAATGGACCAGCAGCGCCTACGGCGCCTATCCCGGCTTCCGTCCCTTCGCCGGCAACCTGGGCGAATACAACGGCAAGTTCATGTGTGGGCAGTGGGTACTGCGCGGCGGCAGCTGCGCCACCCCGCGCGGCCATGTGCGTGCCAGCTACCGCAATTTCTTCATGCCACCGGCGCGTTGGCAGTTTTCCGGCCTGCGCCTGGCCAAGGATCTTCCATGAGTACCGTACAGGACGCGCTGCAGGCGCTGACCGATCTCACCCCAGGCCGCCAGCAGCTGCTGGCCGATGCCGTGGCCGGCCTCTCGCGGGCGCAGCGACAGCTGCCGTCCAAGTACTTCTACGATGCGCACGGCTCGCGTCTGTTCGAACGCATCACCCACACCCCCGAGTACTACCCCACGCGTACCGAACTGGCGCTGCTGGACCAGGTGCTGCCGGACATCGCGCGGCGGGTGGGCCCGCACGCGCACGTGGTCGAACTGGGCAGTGGCAGTGGCCGGAAGACCGCACGCTTGCTGGATGCACTGCACCAGCCGGTGGCCTATACCCCCATCGAGATCTCGCGTGCGGCCCTGCTGTCCAGCATCGAGTTGCTCGCCCCCGCATCGCCGGACGTGGAAATGCTGCCGGTCTGCGCCGATTTCACCCGCCCTGTGCAGGTGCCACTGCCCACCCGCCCGGCGGCGCGGCGGCTGGTGTTCTTCCCGGGCTCGACCCTGGGCAACTTTGCCGGCGATGATGCGATCGCCCTGCTGCGCGCCATGCGCCAGACCATGGGCGCGGACGGCCTGGCGCTGATCGGCATCGATCTGCACAAGGACCCGGCGTTGATCGAAGCCGCCTACAACGACGCCGACGGCATCACCGCCGCCTTCACCCTGAACCTGCTGACCCGCCTGAACCGCGAAGTCGGCAGTGACTTCGATCTGCAGGGTTTCCGCCACCAGGCGCGCTACAGCACCGCCCGCCTGCGCGTCGAGACCGATCTGGTCAGCCAGTGCGAGCAGGACGTGCATCTGGATGGCCACACGTTCCACTTCCAGGCAGGTGAACCCATCCGGGTCGAGTACAGCCACAAGTACACCGATGCCAGTTTCGACCACCTGCTGCAGCAGGCGGGCCTGGAAGTGGTTGCCCACTGGAATGCGTCCGACCCGGCGTACGGCCTGCGCCTGCTGCGCGCCAGCGCCCACTGATGGCAGCGCCGGGCGCTGTCCGGCGGCGGCGCGTTACCATGGCCAGGTAACGGCAACACGGAGGACGCCATGCCCTTGATGACCACGCTCGGCCTGGCGGCCGCCCTGGCCGCGCCTGCGCCGCTGCCCGCTGCGCCCGCCACCGACCCGGCGTTTGCCGCCTGCATGCAGCAGCTGCAGGTCAGCGCGGGCCGCCAGGGCATCGCCGCCGACCGCTTCAGCACGCTCACCGCGGGCCTGCAGCCCGACCCCAGCGTGCTGCCACTGCTGGACGCGCAACCGGAATTCACCACGCCCATCTGGGACTATCTGGCCGCCCTGGTCGATCGCCAGCGGGTGGACGACGGGCGTGCCCGCCTGCAGCAGCACCGTGATCTGCTGCAGCAGGTTTCGACCCAGTACGGCGTGGATGCCGCCACGATCGTCGCGGTCTGGGGCGTGGAAAGTGATTATGGCCGCGTGTTCGGCAAGCGTCCGCTGCTGCAGTCGCTGGCGACCTTGTCCTGCGCCGGCCGCCGCCAACCGTTCTTCCGTGGTGAACTGCTGGCGCTGCTCAAGCTGATCGACCAGGGCGATCTGCAGGCCCAGGGCCTGACCGGTTCGTGGGCCGGGGCCTTCGGCCACACCCAGTTCATGCCCAGTACCTATGCGCGCATTGCCGTGGATGGCGATGGCGACGGTCGCCGCGATCTGGTCGGCAGTATTCCCGATGCGCTGGCGTCCACCGCGAACTATCTGCAGCGGGCAGGCTGGCGCACGGGCGAACCGTGGGGCATCGAGGTCCGCGTCCCCGAGGGGTTCAAGGCCACGCAGGCCGGTCGCACCCAGCGCCGGCCGCTGGCAGACTGGCGCGCGGCCGGCGTCACCGCACTGGATGGCAGCGCACTGGCCCCGGCAGGCCTGCCCGCCGATGCGCGTGCGGCCCTGCTGCTGCCAGCCGGGGTGAAAGGGCCGGCGCTGCTGGTGTTCCGCAACTACGATGCGATCTACAGCTACAACGCGGCCGAGAGCTACGCGCTGGCCATCGCCACCCTGGCCGATCGCCTGCGTGGCGGGACCGGTCTGGTCACCGCCTGGCCCACCGATGATCCCGGCCTTGGCCGTGATGAACGCCGCCAGCTGCAGACCCTGCTGCTGGCGCGCGGCCACGACATCGGCAGCGCCGATGGCATGATCGGTACCGCCAGCCGCCGCGCCATCCAGAGCGAACAGCGCCGGCTGGGCTGGGTTACCGCCGATGGACGCGCCGGGCAACGTATCCTGCGTGCCCTGCAGGCTGAGCCGCGCATCCCGACGGTACCCAGCCGCTTCAGTCTTCCCGCCAACTACAGCGCCGCGCAGTCGCCGGCCCTACGGAGTCGTTCCAGCGTGCAACAGATCCAGGGTGTCAGCAGTGGCCAGTTCCAGGGACTCGATGCCTGGCTGGTGGAAACTCCCTTCGCAACGGCGGCCATCAGTGTGTTCGGTGGTCAGCTGCTGTCGTTCATACCGAAGGGCCAGACCGACGTGATGTGGCTGTCGCCGCAGCGTGCGGCGCTGCCCACGCCCATCCGTGGCGGCAGCCCGGTCTGCTGGCCGTACTTCGGGCGCCAGGGGCAGGGCAACGACGTGCCCGCGCATGGGTTCGTGCGCACCCTGCCATGGGAACTGCAGCAGGCGCGCCGACTGGACGATGGCAGCATCGAACTGACCCTGGTGCCGCCGGCGCTGCAGGACCTGGGCCTGCGCCTGTCCATGACCGTGCGCGTGGGGCGCGAGCTGCGCCAGCAACTGGTTACCGAGAACACCGGCAGCACGCCGGTCAGCTTCACCCAGGCACTGCACAACTACTTCCGCGTAGGCGATGCCACCCGCGTGGAGGTCGATGGCGTGGACGGCGCGGAGTACCAGGACAAGTTCGAGAACTACGCCCAGACCCGCCGCCAGCAAGGGCCCTGGTCGCTGCGTGACCCGCGCGATCCCGGCCGTAGCGACCGCATCTACAGCCCAGCCGGCGGGCGTTACGTGCTGCGCGACCCGGTGCTGAAGCGCCGCATCCAGCTGCACACCGAGGGCAGTCGCTCGCTGGTGGCGTGGAATCCCGGTGCCGAAGCGGCCGCGAAGATGGCCGACGTGGGCGAGGGCTGGCGCGAGTATGTGTGCCTGGAAGCGGCCAACGCCGGCCCCGACGTGGTGACCGTGGCACCCAAGGGCCGCCATGTGCTGGTGCAGACGTTGTCGGTGTCGCCGCTGTAGGCGTCACCCTGTGGTCCGTTGCCGGGCGGTCCGGCAACGGCCGATCCCGTTCAAGGGGTGCGGCGCGGCCGCAGCACCAGCAGACACAGCGCGCCGGCCACCAGCCCCCAGAACGCCGAACCAATGCCGGCCAGGGTGACGCCCGAGGCGGTGACCAGGAAGGTGACCAGCGCGGCTTCGCGGTCGCGCTCCACCGCCAGCGCACTGGCCAGGCTGTTGCCGATGGTGCCGAACAGGGCGATGCCGGCCACGCAGGCCACCAGCTCGCGGGGGAAGGCGGCGAACAGGGCCGCCACCGTCGCGCCGAACAGCCCGATGACGATATAGAACGCACCGGCGGCCATGGCCGCGGTATAGCGCCGGGCCGGGTTCTCATGGGCATCGCGGCCCATGCAGATGGCCGCGGTGATGGCAGCCAGGTTCAGTGCATAAGCACCGAAGGGGGCCAGCAGCGTGTTGACCACCCCGATCCAGCCGATCAACGGGGACACCGGTACCTGGTAGCCCGAGGCGCGCATCACCGCCACCCCGGGAATGTTCTGCGATGCCATGGTGACCATGAACAAGGGCAGGGCGATGCCGGCCACCGCCGACCAGGACAGGGAAGGGGTGACCCACTGCGGGGTGGCCAACTGCAGGTGTACCGCCTGCGCATGCAGCAGGCCACGACTGGCAGCCAGCGCGATGCCCACCAGCAGCGTGGCGATCACCGCATAGCGCGGGAACAGCCGCCGCCCGGCCAGCCAGGTGCCGAACATTGCCAGGGCCAGCACCACCTGGGTATTCATCGCCACGAACACATCCAGCCCGAAGCGCAGCAGCACGCCGGCCAGCATGCCGGCGGCCAGCGCCATCGGCACCCGCTGCATCAAGCGGGCGAAGACACCGGAGAAGCCCGCCACCATGCCCAGCACGGCGGCCAGCAGGAAGGCGCCGGTGGCTTCAGAGAGCGAAGCCCCGCCTGCACCCACCACCAGCATCGCTGCACCGGGGGTCGACCATGCGGTCACCACGGGCACCCGGTAGCGCAGCGACAGGCCGATGCAGGTCACGCCCATGCCCAGACCGAGTGCCCACATCCATGAGGCGATCTGCGCCTGGTCGGCACCGACCGCCTGCGCGGCCTGGAACACGATCACCGCCGAGCTGGCGAAACCCACCAGCACTGTAATGAAGCCTGCCACCACGGCAGGGAAGGAGAGATCGCGCCACCAGAGCGAGTGCGGCGATGCAGCCGGTGCGGTGTGTTCGGTATCCATCCCTGCATACATAGCGCCAGGAGCGCAGTGTGCGCAACGCGAGCGCACGGCTGTCATCAGGATGAAAGAAAAGGGTTGACGAATCCTGCAGGATCTCTAGAATTCGCTCCCTTGCTGCAGCGCGCCACTTCTTCGGAAACGGCACGCGACCAGCAACGCCACCACCGCCGGACGAGATGATCGAACGAAGGTGTTGACGGACTGAAAAAGTCCGGCATAATAGGCGGCTCGCAACGACGAAAGGCCCTTGGGCCCAACGACGAAGCGGCATCGGCAACAACGTCCACCTCGGTGAAACGGCCTTGAAAAAGGTGTTGACGAAGCGGAAAAGCCGGCTATAATGGGCGGCTCGCTACGAAGGAAACTTCGCAGCACACGGGAACGGCGTTGAGGCCACTTCCCCTGATCTTTGAAAGTATGCGCAGGTATCTTGTGAAGGCGCCTGCAGGAAGGATGATTGTCCATCTTGCAGACGTTTGATCAAGCAACTATTAATTGTTTTAAAGCAAGCGATACGTTGCCAGCATCAATCATCTGCAGCTTTAAATTTTGATCTTCGGATCATGTAGTTTTAAGTGAAGAGTTTGATCCTGGCTCAGAGTGAACGCTGGCGGTAGGCCTAACACATGCAAGTCGAACGGCAGCACAGTAAGAGCTTGCTCTTACGGGTGGCGAGTGGCGGACGGGTGAGGAATACATCGGAATCTACTTTTTCGTGGGGGATAACGTAGGGAAACTTACGCTAATACCGCATACGACCTACGGGTGAAAGCAGGGGACCTTCGGGCCTTGCGCGATTGAATGAGCCGATGTCGG
>NZ_CP025995.1:3924265-4407570 GCF_003086675.1 Stenotrophomonas sp. ZAC14D2_NAIMI4_7 | reverse complement strand
ATGAGATCTCCCGGGGCACAAGCCCCCTGAAGGAACCATGTAGACTACGTGGTTGATAGGTCAGGTGTGTAAGTGCAGCAATGCATTGAGCTAACTGATACTAATGATCCGTGCGGCTTGACCATATAACCTCAAGTTGCCTTGGCTTTACGACAACGTCGTAAGAGCATTCAAGTGCACGCTACGTCACAAGAACTATGCGAGGCTGGCGCCTTGTCCCACCGGGACGAGTGCGACTCTCCAAAAGCCTCCCTGGTGAAATTAGCGCTGTGGAACCACCCGATCCCATCCCGAACTCGGAAGTGAAACGCAGCTGCGCCGATGGTAGTGTGGCTCAAGCCATGCGAGAGTAGGTCATCGCCAGGGTTTATACCCAAAAACCCCGCTGCTCATGCAGCGGGGTTTTTTCTTTGCGCGATCAAGCGTCCGGTAGATCCACGTCATGCGTGGATGGAAAGAAGCGCCAACCGAGGTTGGCACCTACCGTGCGTGGATGGGGAGCGCCGGACCATGCCTGGCGGAAAGAAGCGCCAACCAAGGTTGGCACCTACCGTGCGTGGATGGGGAGCGCCGGACCATGCCCGGCGGAAAGCCGTGCCAACCAAGGTTGGCACCTACCAGGGGCGCGCGGGGCGCGCCCCTCGGCCTTGCCTCAGTCAATCAACGCCGGTTCGCGGTCGCGGTGGAACACCGCCACGGCGGCGGTCAACGCGCCGGCCTGGGCCTGCAGTTCGCGGGCCGCCGCCGTGGCTTCTTCCACCAGCGCCGCGTTCTGTTGCGTAGCCTGGTCCATCTGCACCACCGTCTGGTTGATCTGCTCGATGCCGCTGGACTGCTCCTGCGATGCACCGGAAATCTCCTGCATCAACTGGCTGACATCCTGCACGCCACTGACAATGCCCTGCATGCGCCGGCCGGCGTCGGCAACCAGTTGCGCGCCTTCGCCCACCTCGCGGCCGGCTTCATCGATCAATCCCTTGATCTCGTGGGCGGCGGAGGCCGAGCGCTGGGCGAGCACGCGGACCTCGCTGGCGACAACGGCAAAGCCACGCCCCTGCTCGCCCGCGCGTGCAGCTTCCACGGCCGCGTTCAAGGCCAGGATGTTGGTCTGGAAGGCAATACCGTCGATCACCCCGGTAATGTCGCCGATGCGCCGCGAAGCCGCTTCGATCGCCTGCATGGTGTCCACCACGCGTTGCATGGCGCGGTCCCCTTCGCTGGCCACGCCCTGGGTGGACGACGCCAGTTCGCTGGCCTGCCGCGCGTGGCTGGCGTTCTGCCGCACCGTGGCGGTGAGCTCTTCCATGGACGCCGCCGTTTCCTGCAGATGCGCCGCCTGCCGCTCGCTGCGCTCGGAAAGTGCGCCGTTGCCGGCGGCAATTTCGCTGGCCGCGGTGCTGATGGCCGCGGCGCACTGCTGGATGTGGCCGACCATGGAAGAAAGCTGCTGCGCGGTGGCGTTGGCGTCGCGGGCGATGGCGGCGAACGCGCCCTGGTAGTCGCCCTGCATGCGCCGGTCCAGGTCACCCTGGGCCAGCGCCGCCAGCATCTGCCGCACCTCTTCCACGGTGCTGCCGACGGTTTCCAGCAACTGGTTGATGCCACCGGTCAGCCCGTCCAGGAAGCTGGCGCCTTCCGCAGGACGCAGGCGCTGGTCGAGATCGCCGGCGGCAGCGGCGCTGACGATGTCGGCCACCGCGTTCTCAAGCAGCAGTTCATGGGTGCGGTCGTGCCATTCCACCGCGAAGCCCAGGCGCGTGCCCTGCGCATCGAAGACGGGAGTGACGACCTGGGCGAAGTGCACGGGCCCGATGCGGACCTTGCCGTTGTGCGCCACCTGCAGGCCATCGAGGATGGCGCGGATGCGATCAGGATTGGCGTGGAAGCGGTGGATGCTGGTGCCAACCAATCGTTCGGCGTCGAAATCCGGGAACGCTTCGCGCAGCGTGGCCTGCTGGTTGCGCAGCAGGGCCACCACCGAGCGGTTCACGTAGCGGATCACGTGATCGTTGTCGGCGATCATCATTGACGTGCGCGACGCGTCCAGCGCCCGGCGGATCTGCGCGTTCTCGGCGTGCAGGGCCGTGTCGCGGCTGCGCTGCGCCTGCACGTGGCGCGCGGTATCGGCCAGCGCATGCGCCAGGGTGCCGGGTTGGTAGTCCTGCGTGTTGGCATGCGCGGAAAGATCGGCGCCGGTGGCGACGTCGCGCGCCAGCGCCGCCAGGCGGCGTGGGCCATGCCCGAGTGCTTCGCTCTGCTGGCGCAGGCGCTGTGCGGCCTGGCCCATCAGTGCGGCTGCTGCAGCGACCAGCGCGGCCTGCGGCAGTGCCGGCATCCATGCGCCTGCCAGAAGTGCGGGCACCGTCGCGCAAAGCGCGCCCGCCACGCCCGCCGACCACAGCGGGCCCCGGTCGCGGTAGGCCAGCAGGCACGCCAGCAGCACGCACTGCGGCAACGCCGGGGCCACACTGATGGACGCACACACGGCAGCCACCTGCACCGACAGCAGCACCGCCAGCCCGTTGCGGGCGACCGGCTGGCCTGCAAAGCGGGTGGCCAGCAGCAGCGACGGCAGCCACGCCGCCGCGATGATCGCCGCCAGCAGCGGTGAACCGCGCCACGCCAAGGCTGCACCGGTCACGGCCAGGGCGACACTGAGCAGCAGCAGGCGATGATCGGCGCGGCGCGCGAGCTCCTGCAGATACGGCGGGCGGGCGGTCTTGTGGCCGCGCGGGGGTAGGGGTACGGCAGACATCGGCAACTCCTGGTTCAACGAACAGCAACGGCCCGGCCGCGCGGCACGCGTACATGCGTGGTCACGGCAGGGCAGGAAAGGGGGAGGTGGCGCCACGGATGGCGCGGAACAGGAACACCGTGGCCACATCCTGTGGATGACGGTGCAGCAGTGCAGACATGCGTGCTTCCTTGCAGAACCCGGACAGGCCGCCGGCCCGGGTGGGCAGGCGGAGCGCGGGCGAGAAGGCCCGCAACTGTTCTATCGGCCGCCGCTACGCGCAGTGAAGCGCAACGGCATGCACCGGGTCAGCCGGCGTTGGGCTCGCCAAGGAAGGCGTTGATGACCGCGGCGATCTGCGCGGGGTGTTCCATGTGCAGGTGATGGTTGCCGGCGAACACAGCGAGGCGTCCGTCGCGCAGGTGCTGCAGGCGCTCGCTGCGCATCGGTTCGGGGTAGTACGACTGCGCCGGCGTGGCGTAGATCACCTGGGTGGGGCAGGCAATGGCCTGCAGCAGGTTGTCGATCTGCCCTTCGCTGAGGCGGATGGCGGTGGGCAGCATCAGGCGCGGATCGCTGCACCAGCGATAGCCGCCTTCCACCGCTTCCACGCCACGTTCCACCAGCAGGCGCGCGCAGCCCTCGCTGAGCTGGTTGGCCATCATGCGGGCACGCACCGGCGCGGCCAGATCGGCGAACACGCGCAACTGTTTGCGCGCCAGCGCACGGCTGGCCCGCACATGGTCGCGCAGGCGTTCGGCGGTTTCTTCTTCCGGTCCGCGCAGTCCACCCAGCGCCTCGATGGCCACCAGGCGCTGCACGCGTTCGCTGACGGCTGCCGTGAGGCTGGCGATGCCGGCGCCCATGGAGTGGCCGATCAGGGTGAAGCGCTCCCAGCCCAGTGCATCGGCCACGTCCAGCACGTGGGTGATGGCGGCCGGGGTGGTGTAGGGCGCGCCGGGCGGCAGGTGCGCACTGTGGCCGTGACCTGGCAGATCGATGGCCACCAGATCCAGCTGCGGCAGGTGCGCGGCCAGCGGGACGAAGCTGGCCGCATTGTCCAGCCAGCCATGCAGGGCCAGCACGCGGGGGCCGGGGCCTGCCTGGCGCAGGCCGGCCACGCGCGCGCCGGCCAAGTGCAGTTCGAACGGTTGCAGGCTCATGCCAGCGCAGCCGTGGCCAGCCGGGCCAGGGCGCGGGCGTGGTCGACGCTGGCGTTCAGGCAGGGGATGTAGCGCATCTGCGCGCCACGCTCGGCCAGGGTTTCGGTGAAACCCATGGCCACCTCTTCCAGGGTTTCCAGGCAATCGGTGGCGAAGCCCGGGCAGACCACATCGATCTTCTTCACCCCGGCCTCGGCCAATTCCCACAGCCGCGGTTCGGCGTAGGGCTGCAGCCAGCGTTCGCGGCCGAAGCGTGACTGGTAGCCCAGCTGCCAGTCGTCCGCGCCCAGGCCCAAGGCGGCGGCAATGGCGGCGGCGCTGGCTTCGCAGCGCTGCGGATACGGGTCGCCGGCGTCAGCCAGGCGCTGCGGAATGCCGTGGAAGGAAAACATCAGCGTCTGCCCGCGGCCATGCGTGTCCCAGTAGGCGCGGATGGACGCGGCGACCGCAGCCACCCACTGCGGGTCGATGGCGTAGTCCTGCACCAGGCTGATGTGCACACCGGGATTGCGGCGCTGCCAGTCGGCCACCCGGTCTTCCACCGAGGCGGTGGTGGTGGTCGAGTACTGCGGATACAGCGGCAGCACCGCGATGCGGCGCACGCCCTCGCTGACCAGACGGTCCAGTTCGCGGGCCAGCGCCGGCTCGCCGTAGCGCATGGCGTGGCGCACGCGCAGCTGCGGCAATTCGGCCTGCATGGCCTGCGCCAGCTGGCGGGTGTAGACCATCAGCGGGGAGCCCTCGGGCAGCCACACCTGGGCGTACTTGGCGGCCGAACGACTGCTGCGCAGCGGCAGGATGAGCCCGCGCAGCAGCGGCTGCCACAGCAGCGCCGGAATCGAGACCACACGGGGGTCGGACAGGAATTCAGCCAGGTAACGGCGTACGGCGGGGGCCGTCGGCGTCTCGGGCGTGCCTAGGTTGACCGCCAGCACGGCGGTATCGGGTGCATCGAGCATGGGCACCATTGTCGCCGATCCGATGCGCTGCCGGCATCGCTTCTGCGCATCGGGCCGATCGCGACTGCCAATCAGGGCGCGCGCTCATTGGCGATTCATCGCAACACTACTAATTTCAGTCACTTGCTATATCTTCCTATGGACTGACTTCTGGAGCCTGCCATGCGTCGCCCGATCCAAGCCCTGCTGATCGCCGCCAGCCTGCTTTCCAGCCAGGCCATGGCCGGACCGCAGGAAGACCAGCGCGCCCGCAATGCGGTGCGTGTGCTGGCTGAAATCCAGGAAATTCCCGAGCAGGGAATTCCGGACAAACTGCTGGACGAAGGCCGCGCGGTCATCGTCATTCCCGACACGATCAAGGCCGGTCTGGTCATCGGTGGCCGTCGCGGCCACGGCCTGATGTCGGTGCGCATGCCCAACGGTGCCTGGTCGAACCCGGTATTCATCAAGCTGACCGGCGGCAGCATCGGCTTCCAAGCCGGTGTGCAGTCGTCTGACGTGGTGCTGGTGTTCCGCAACGACCGCAGCCTGGACAATCTGGTCAACGGCAAATTCACCCTGGGCGCCGATGCCGGCGTGGCTGCGGGCCCGGTGGGCCGCAACGCCGCCGCCGCCACCGACGGCCAGCTGAAGGCGGAAATCTGGTCGTGGTCGCGCGCGCGTGGCCTGTTCGCCGGCGTGGCCCTGGATGGTGCAGTGCTGCAGATCGACGATGCGGCCAACCTGGATGCCTACGGCAGCAACACCACCCCGCGCATGATCTTCGAAGGCCGTGCCGTGGGCGCGCCGTCGATGGACGTGGTGGCCTTCCGCGACCGCCTGGAAGAGGCGACCTACGCCGCGCGCAACAACCGCAACGGCAGTGGCGCCACTGCCAGCGCACCGCCGCCGCCGCCGCAGAGCAGCCAGCCTGCGCCTGTTCAGGCGCCGCCGGCCGAAGCGACCACCGCGCCGCTGCAGAACGTGCCGCAGAACCCGCCGCCGCAGCAGCAGGGCTTCCAGCCGGTGGGCGACGGTGAAATCCGCACCGAGACGCTGGGCGGCAACTGACTTTCGTCACGCGCGCCGGCTTACGGCCGGTGCGCTATGCTCGACAGCCTGATCACTAACGTAACGAGCGACTTATGGGCAGTTTCAGCATCTGGCATTGGTTGGTCGTGCTGGCCATCGTACTGCTGGTGTTCGGCACCAAGCGCCTGACCAGCGGCGCCAAGGATCTCGGCTCGGCGGTGAAGGAATTCAAGAAGGGCATGCGCGACGAGGACAAGCCCGCCGCGCAGCTGGGCGACGAATCGCGCAGCCAGGACGCCTCGCGCACCGCGCAGGACGAGCACGACCGCACCCCGCGTTGATCCGGAGCGGTCACGGTGTTTGATATTGGCTTCAGCGAACTGCTGGTGATTGCCGTGGTCGCCCTGGTGGTGCTCGGTCCCGAGCGCCTGCCCAAGGCGGCCCGCTTCGCCGGCCTGTGGGTGCGCCGTGCGCGCAATCAGTGGGATTCGGTGAAGCAGGAGCTGGAACGCGAACTGCACGCCGAGGAGATCAAGCGGCAGATGCAGGACGTGCGGCAGAGCATGCAGGACACCGAAAGCCTGTTGCGCGCCAGTGGTGAAGCGGTGCGCCGCGAAGCCACGCAGGCGCAGCAGCACGGCGATGCGCTGGCCGACGAAGTGCGGGCGCCGACACCGGCCGCAGCGCAGACCCCGCCGCATCTGCTGGATACACCGGCAACGCCGGCCAATGCCACGCCCGGTACAGACCCCGCCGCGACGCCGGCCACGCCGCCGGAGCGCCAGCCATGAGCGACCAGGACTTCGGCGAAAGCTCGCTGGTCGAGCATCTGGTTGAACTGCGCGCGCGCCTGGTGCGTGCGCTGCTGGGCCTGGGCGTGGTGCTGCTGGGCTTGTTGCCGTTCACCCAGAAGCTGTACACCGCGCTGGCCCATCCGCTGGTATCGCAGCTGCCGAACGGGCAGACGATGATCGCCACCAATCCGGCCGGTGCGTTCTTCGCGCCGTTGAAGCTGACCTTCTTCGTGGCCCTGTTCGTGGCCGTGCCCTGGCTGCTGTACCAGCTGTGGGCGTTCGTGGCGCCGGGCCTGTATGCCCGCGAAAAGCGCCTGGCGGTGCCGCTGCTGGTGTCGTCGGTGCTGCTGTTCTACACCGGCTGCGCGTTCGCCTACTTCCTGGTGCTGCCGGCGGTGTTCCACTTCCTGACCACCTTCAGCCCGGAAGTGATCGCGCTCACCCCCGACGCGAACGCCTACCTGGATTTCGTGCTGGCGATTTTCTTCGCCTTCGGCGGCAGCTTCGAACTGCCAGTGGCGATGGTGATCCTGGTACTGCTGGGCTGGGTGACGCCGCAGCAGTTCAAGGAAGGCCGCGGCTACGCGATCGTCGGCATCTTCGTGGTGGCCGCCGTGCTGACACCGCCGGACGTGGTGTCACAGCTGATGCTGGCCATTCCCATGTGCCTGCTGTACGAACTGGGCATCCACGCCGCACGCTGGCTGGTGCCGTCGTCGGTGGCGAAGAAACCGGCCGCCTGATCCGTGGGCGCCGGGCCATGCCCGGCGTTCGCGTCTGTGTCGGCTCAGGCGTGGAAGATGTCGTTGGCCGGCGGCGTGGCCGGGATCGGCGGTGCCGCGCGGCTGCCACGGTGCACGAACATCTGCTTCCAGGCCGCGTACACCGCGCCTACGTACAGCGGCATGAGCACGGTGGTCAGCACCAGCTGGGCGATGAACGCAGCAGCCAACGGGCCGCCGATCAGCATGGCCAGCTGGATGACGATGACGAAGGCGATGTAGCCGCAGAACAGCGCGATCACGCCCAGCAGCGCGAACACCACCATCGCTCCCAGGTTTTCCACGCAGCCCTGCAGGCTCAGGCGCAGCGCGTGCATGCCGCTCTGCTTGTCGAACACCACCAGCGCCGGCTGGGTGAACATGGCCAGGGTCAGGCCGATGGCCGTGATGAACACCAGCAGCAGCCACAGCGCGATGCGCTTGGCCGGCAGATTGGCCACCAGGGCGGCGGCATCGTCGGGGCTGATCTGCTGCCCGCTCTGGCCGATCTCTTCCATCCGCTTCATGACCTCGCTGAAGGCGGCAAAGCCTTCGCGGCCGATCATCAGGTACAGCAGCACGCCCAGCAGCAGCACCGCCAGCACCTGGATGGCCAGCGGCACCAGCAGGTGGCTGACACGGTGGTCGCGGATCGGCTGCAGCAGGTGCGTGGCCAGGCCCGGGCGGCCTTCGTCGATCTCGCCCACGGCGTACAGCATGCCGCCGAACATGATGGGCGAGATGGCCAGGGTCATCAGCTGCACCGCCAGCCCCGCCGCGCCCGGAATGAGCGTGGACAGCAGGGTGACCACCCAGCTGACCAGCATCCAGGTCAGGCCGATCCGGGCCAGCTGCAGCGGCGCACGCCGGTACAGGGAGAACGTATCCAGCAACCACTGGGCGCCCGCCGAAGCCGGCAGCTTGCGAATCTCTTTCATGGACATCCGGGAAGGACAGTAAGGGGGCCGGGCCGGGGCCCGTGCCGCCGATTATCCCTGTTTTGCCACCGGCTGGGCTGAAGACAGCCGGGCCTGGCGCACGAAACGGCGCAGCAGCTGGCGTGCCAGCGGTGCCGCGCTGACCGCCCGCTCCACGCTGCGTGCGCAGCCGCCGTGGCGGCCGATGCAGTCGGCGCGGGCGCGCACGTAGCCGCGCATGTGGTGGGTGGCGAATTCGGGATGGAACTGCACGCCCCAGGCCTGCCGGCCCCAGCGGAAGGCATGGCAGCCATCCAGCGGCGAGCGGGCCAGCACGGCGGCGCCTTCCGGCGCGCGCAGCACGGTCTGCAGGTGGGTGGCATGGGCGGCGAAATGGCGCGGCAGCCCACTGAACAACGGGTCCTCGGCGGCGGCCGGGTCCAGTTCCAGTTCGATCGTGCCCGATTCGCGCCCGGCCGGGTTGTAGGCCACCTCGCCGCCCAGCGCATGGGCCAGCAGCTGGTGGCCGTAGCAGATGCCGAACACCGGCACGCCATCATGGGCGGCCGCACGCAGCCAGGCCGCGCTGCGCTCGCTCCATTCGGCGCGGTCGGTCACGTAGGCGGCCGAACCGCTGACCAGCACGCCGGCGAAGCCGCGTGGATCGGGCAGGGCAGCACCGTGTTCGACATCCACCACCACGGTCTGCTGTTCGTCCAGGCCGGCGGCCACGCGGATCCAGTGCGGAAAGCGCCCGTAACGGCGCAGGGTCGGCACCGGGCGGCCGGTTTCAAGGATCAGGAAGGGCGCTGGATTCATCCGGGGGCGGCAGGACTGACAGGACTTCCTCGATTGTAGTCAGCCCCTGCGCCACCTTTTCAAGCCCAGCCTGGCGCAGGGTTCGCAATCCTTCAGCACGCGCGGCCCGGCTGAAACCGGCCAGATCCATGTCCGCGCGGATCAGCCCGCGCAGGCGCGAGCCCAATGGCAGCAACTCATACAGCCCGATGCGGCCGAGGAAACCGGTGCGCCGGCACTCCAGGCAACCGCCCGGCCGACAGGGCGTGGCGGCATCTGGATATGCTGCATGGCTATCAGCCAGCACCGCCCAATCGGCCGGTCCCAGCGTGTGCGGCTGCTTGCAGTGCGGGCACAGCGTGCGCACCAGGCGCTGGGCCAGAATGCCGTTCACGGTGGAGGCCAGCAGGTAGTGCGGCACGCCGATGTCGAGCAGCCGGGTGATGGCCGAGGGCGCATCGTTGGTGTGCAGGGTGGATAGCACCAGATGGCCGGTAAGCGAGGCCTGCACCGCCATCTGCGCGGTTTCCAGGTCGCGGATCTCGCCGATCATGATGATGTCCGGGTCCTGCCGCAGCAGGGTGCGCACGCCCGCGGCGAAATCCAGGTCGATGTTGGTCTGCACCTGCATCTGGTTGAACTCGGCGGCGATCATTTCGATCGGGTCTTCCACCGTGCAGACGTTCACGTCGGGCGTGGCCAGCCGCTTCAGGGTGGAATACAGAGTGGTGGTCTTGCCCGAACCGGTCGGCCCGGTGACCAGCACGATGCCGTGCGGGCGCTCCACCAGCGCGTTCCAGCCGGCCGCTTCCTGCGGGCTGAAGCCGAGCTGGTCGATGCTCTTGAAGGCGGCATCCGGGTCGAAGATGCGCATCACGCATTTCTCGCCGAACGCGGTGGGCATGGTCGACAGGCGCATCTCGACCTCGCGGCCGCCCGGCGAACGGGTCTTGATACGGCCATCCTGCGGGCGCCGGCGCTCGGCCAGGTCCATGCGGCCGAGCACCTTGATGCGGCTGACCACGGCGGTCATCACCGCCGGCGGCACCTCGAACACCTTGTGCAGCACGCCGTCGATGCGGAAGCGCATGCGCCCCATCTCGCGGCGTGGTTCCAGGTGGATGTCCGAGGCACGTTGTTCGTAGGCGTACTGCAGCAGCCAATCGACGATGTGCACGATGTGCTGGTCGTCGGCGTTGACGTCACCGGTACGGCCCAGCTCCACCAGCTGTTCAAAGCTGGGCAGGGTGGCGTTGGCCTCGCCGCGCACGTCACCGCGGGCCCCGCGCACCGAGCGGGTCACGCCAAAGAACTCCATGGTGTAGCGGTGCAGGTCCAGCGGGTTGACCACCGCCAGCTCGATCTGGCGCCGGGTCAGGTGCTGCAGGTCGCGGCGCCATTCCTGCGCCAGCGGTTCGCTGGTGGCCACCAGCACCCGTTCGCTGTCCACCGCCAGTGGCAGGAAGCGATGGCGGCGCGCATAGGCGTGCGAGGCCACCGCGGTCACGCTGGCCACGTCCACCCGGGTCGGGTCGATGCGCAGGTAGCGGCAGCCGGTACGCTGGGCCAGCCATTCGGTCAGCCGTTCCAGGCTCAGCTCGCCGCCGCTGCTGGCTGCCAGTTTCAGGTTCGACAGCAGCACCAGCGGATGCACTTCGCTGGCATTGCGCGCGCCCTGTGCGGAAAAGCGCACGCGCTCGCGGTCCTGCGGCGCGACCAGGCCATCGGCCAGCACGGCGGCGGCCACCTGCTCGAACTGCAGCCGCCCTGGCGGCAGCGGAACCGCGGCCGAATCACCCGAACTCCCCACCGGCAGCCGGTGATCCATCTGCCTGCTCCTCCCGGGTACGGAATGCCCCGCAGGTCGGCCGTTATACTAGCGCACCCCTCAGCCGGCCAAGAATCGTCCGCATGTCCGCGACCCCGACCGTACCGATCACCTTCCAGGGCCTGATCCAGACCCTGAACCAGTTCTGGGCCCAGCAGGGCTGCGTGCTCATCCAGCCGCTCGACCTGGAGGTGGGCGCCGGTACGTTCCACCCGGCCACCTTCCTGCGCGCGATCGGCCCGGAAAGCTGGAACGCGGCGTACGTGCAGCCTTCGCGCCGCCCGACCGACGGCCGCTACGGCGAGAACCCGAACCGCCTGCAGCGCTACTACCAGTACCAGGTGGCGATGAAGCCGGCGCCGGACAACATCCAGCAGCTGTACCTGGATTCGCTGAAGGCGCTGGGCATCGACCCGCTGGTGCACGACCTGCGCTTCGTCGAAGACAACTGGGAATCGCCGACCCTGGGCGCCTGGGGCCTGGGCTGGGAAGTCTGGCTCAACGGCATGGAAGTGACCCAGTTCACCTACTTCCAGCAGGCCGGTGGCCTGGAATGCCGCCCGGTGCTGGGCGAGATCACCTATGGTCTCGAGCGCCTGTGCATGTACCTGCAGAACTGCGACAACGTCTACGACCTGGTCTGGACCTACGGCCCGGACGGCCAGCCGGTGACCTATGGCGACGTCTACCACCAGAACGAGGTGGAGCAGAGCACCTACAACTTCGAACACGCCGACGTGGAAGAAATGTTCCACCGCTTCGACGCGTGCGAGCGCGAGGCGCAGAAGCTGGTGGAAGTGAACCTGCCGCTGCCGGCCTACGAACAGGTGATGAAGGCCAGCCACACCTTCAACCTGCTGGATGCGCGCCGCGCGATCAGCGTGACCGAACGCCAGCGCTACATCCTGCGCGTGCGCGCGCTGGCCCAGGCGGTGGCCAAGGCCTACTACGAGCAGCGCGAGAAGCTGGGCTTCCCGGGCGCGAAGAAGGCCTGAGGGCCGCGCTTTCCACTACTTCCGGGCGCCGGCCGCGTCGCGCGCTGCGCCCCCACCACAGGATTGAAACGATGAGCCAACTGTCCCCCCTGCTGATCGAACTGGGCACCGAGGAGCTGCCGGTCAAGGCGCTGCCGGGCCTGGCCCAGGCCTTCTTCGATGGCGTTGTCGACGGCCTGCGCAAGCGTGGCGTCGAGCTGGAACTGGGCGATGCACGCCCGCTGTCGACCCCGCGCCGCCTGGCCGTGCTGCTGCCCGGCGTCGGCCTGGAACAGCCGGAACAGCGCAGTGAAGTGCTGGGCCCGTACCTGAACATCGCACTGGACGCCGAAGGCCAGCCGACCAAGGCCCTGCAGGGCTTCGCCGCCAAGGCCGGGATCGACTGGACCGCGCTGGAAAAGACCAGCGACAACAAGGGTGAGCGCTTCGTCCACCGTGCGGTGAGCCCGGGTGCGCGCACCGCCGTGCTGCTGCCGGAGATCCTGCGCGAGGCCATCGCCGCGATGCCGATTCCCAAGCCGATGCGCTGGGGCGACCACGACTGGGGCTTTGCCCGCCCGGCGCACTGGCTGGTGCTGCTGCACGGTGCCGACGTGGTCGAGGCCGAGCTGTTCGGCCTGAAGGCAGACCGCATGAGCCGTGGCCACCGCTTCCACCATGACAAGACCGTGTGGCTGAGCCAGCCGCAGGATTACGTCGAATCGCTGCGCGCGGCCAAGGTGCTGGTCGACCCGGCCGAGCGCCGCGAGCGCATCGTTGCCGAGGTCGAGGCCGCTGCTGGCCAGGCCGGTGGCAGCGCCCGCATCACCGATGACAACCTGGAGCAGGTGGTGAACCTGGTCGAGTGGCCGTCGGCGGTGCTGTGCAGCTTCGAGCGTGCGTTCCTGGCCGTGCCGCAGGAAGCGCTGATCGAGACGATGGAGATCAACCAGAAGTTCTTCCCGGTGCTGGATGACAGCGGCAAGCTGACCGAGAAGTTCATCGGCATCGCCAACATCGAATCCAAGGACGTGGCCGAAGTGGCCAAGGGCTACGAGCGCGTGATCCGTCCGCGCTTCGCCGATGCCAAGTTCTTCTTCGACGAAGACCTGAAGCAGGGCCTGGAATCGATGGGCGACGGCCTGAAGACAGTGACCTACCAGGCCAAGCTGGGCAGCGTGGCCGACAAGGTGGCGCGCGTCTCGGCGCTGGCCGAAGTGATCGCGCCGCAGGTCGGTGCCGACCCGGTGCTGGCCAAGCGTGCCGCACAGCTGGCCAAGAACGACCTGCAGTCGCGCATGGTCAATGAATTCCCGGAACTGCAGGGCATCGCCGGCCGCCACTACGCCGTGGCCGGTGGCGAATCGCCGGAGGTGGCGCTGGCCATCGACGAGGCCTACCAGCCGCGCTTCGGTGGCGATGACATCGCGCTGTCGGCGCTGGGCAAGGTGCTGGCGATCGCCGAGCGCGTGGACACCCTGGCCGGCGGTTTCGCCGCGGGCCTGAAGCCGACCGGCAACAAGGACCCGTTCGCCCTGCGCCGCAACGCGCTGGGCCTGGCCCGCACCATCATCGAAAGCGGCTTCGAGCTGGACCTGCGCGCGCTGCTGGCCAGCGCCAACGCCGGCCTGGCCGCGCGCAACGTGCAGGCCGACGTGGGCGAGCTGTACGACTTCATCCTGGACCGCCTGAAGGGCTACTACAGCGACAAGGGCGTGCCGGCCACGCACTTCAACGCCGTGGCCGAACTGAAGCCGGCTTCGCTGTATGACTTCGACCGTCGCCTGGACGCGATCGGCACCTTCGCCGCGCTGCCGGAAGCCGAGGCGCTGGCCGCGGCCAACAAGCGCATCCGCAACATCCTGCGCAAGGCCGAAGGCGAGATCCCGGGCCAGATCGACGCGTCGCTGCTGCAGGAAGACGCCGAGCGCGCGCTGGCCGAGGCAGTCACCGCGGCCATCGACGACACCGGCGCCAGCCTGCACCACAAGGATTACGTGGCCGTGCTGGCGCGCCTGGCCCGCCTGCGCCCGCAGGTGGACGCCTTCTTCGATGGCGTGATGGTCAATGCCGAAGACCCGGCCCTGCGTGGCAACCGCCTGGCGCTGCTGACCCTGCTGGGCGAGCGCCTGGGCAAGGTGGCGGCGATCGAGCATCTGTCGAGCTGACGGGGGCCGCCCCATCCACGCATGGCGTGGATTTACTGGGCATGGCCACGCATGGCGTGGATGTACTGGAACAGGTAGCGCCGGGCCATGCCCGGCGTTGTCGTTATCGTGCAGATGATGCGCATAAAGGCGCGCATTTTGACTGCCACTTAACAACCGATCCCGATTCGCGCGCAGCATTTCGCATCGTCACGCGCGGTCGGTATGCTGTGCCGCATGCAGCCAAAGAACTACGCCCTGCCCCTGGTGCTCCTGTCCTTCGCCGTGGCCTCGTCCGCCCACGCACGCGGCACCATCGACAAGGTGGAAATCAAGGGATTGGACAAGGGCGACGACGCCGAGATGATCGAGAACATCGAGGTCTCGCTGTCGCTCTATGAAACCATCGGCAAGGAACAGGGCGAGTCGCGCCTGGAATACCTGCTGTCGCAGGCCGAGCGGCAGACCCGCCAGGCACTGGAACCCTTTGGTTACTACAACCCGGTGATCACCGTGGAGGCGCCACGCCAGGACGAACACCTGCGGGTGGTGATCCACGTGGAAAAGGGTCCACCGGTGACCGTGCGCCGCGAGCACATCGACATCACCGGCCCGGCCACCTACGACCAGTACCTGCAGGATGACCTGGCCGCGTTCAAGCCGCGCAAGGGCCAGCGCTTCGAACACACCCAGTACGAAGCCAGCAAGATCACCGTGACCCGGCGCCTGGCCGAGCGCGGCTATTTCGATGCCGACTACACCCAGCGCCAGGTGCAGATCACCCGCGCCGAGAATGCCGCCGACATCGACCTGACCTGGGACAGCGGCCGCCGCTACAACATGGGCCCGGTGCGCTTCGAGCAGGATTACTTCGTCGACAAGCTGTTCGACCCGCTGGTGTACTGGGAACAGGGCAGCTACTTCCACGAGGGCAAGCTGGACCGCCTGCGCGAATCGCTGACCAAGCTGGACTACTTCAGCGTGATCGACATCCAGCCGCGGCCGGACCAGGCCGACGACAACGGCGAAGTGCCGATCGACGTGAAGCTGACCCGCGCCAAGCGCACCATCTACACCGCCGGTCTGAGCTACGGCAGTGAAAGTGGCGCCGGTGTGCGCGGCGGCGTGGAGCGGCGGTTCCTGAACAGCCGCGGCCACAAGATGAACACCCAGCTGGACTATGCGCAGAAGCGCAAGAGCCTGGTCAGCACCTACCGTGTGCCGGCGTTCAAGTGGCTGGATGGCTGGTATGGACTGACCGCCAGCGCCTATGACGAGCAGACCGACTACATCGATCTGCGCAACTTCAAGCTGATCGCCAGCCGCAGTGGCGAGATCAACGAACACTGGACGGCCATCGCCTCGATCAACGCGCTGCGCGAGCGCTGGCGCTACGCCTCGGGCACCGAGTTCACCGATGCGGTGTACAACACCTCCACGCTGGTCTACCCGCAGCTGGTGGCCGACTACGTGAACGTGGACGACGAACTGTTCCCGCGCAGCGGCGTAAGTGGCAGCGCCACCCTGCGCGGCGGCGTGGAGGGTGCCGGCTCGGACACCAGCTTCGTGCAGGCCAACCTGCTGCTGCGCTGGTACATCCCCATTGGTGAAAGCAACCGCCTGATCCTGCGCGGCGAAGGTGGCACCACCTGGACCAGCGACCTGGTGGCCATGCCGCCCAGCCTGCGCTTCTTCGCCGGTGGCGACCGCAGCATCCGCGGCTATGCCTTCCGCGAAGTCGGCCCACGCACGCCCGCGCCGGACAAGTACGCGCTGGGTGCGAAGAACCTGGTGATCGGCTCGGCCGAGTACGAGCATTATTTCAAAGGCGGCCCGTGGGGCGCGGCGGTATTTGTCGACACCGGCAGCGCATTCGACAACACCATTGACCTGCACACCGGCGTCGGCTTCGGCGTGCGCTGGAAATCGCCGGTGGGCCCGGTGCGCGTGGATATCGCGCACGGCCTGAACAATCCGGATTCGCAGTTCCAGCTGTACCTGAACATCGGAGCGGACCTGTGAGCGCGCCCACGCCGAATCCGCCTGCGGGCAGCCAGCCGCCGCGCGTGCGTTTCTACCGCCGCCGCCGTTTCTGGGCGTGGTCGGGGGTGGGCGTGCTGGGCCTGGTGCTGCTGGCCCTGCTGGCGGTCTACTGGCTGCTGCAGACCGTGGCCGGACGCGACGTGCTGCTGGCACAGGTGGTGGCGCGGCTGCCGGTGGGCGCCAGCTTCACCTGGGACAAGGTGGAGGGCCCGGTCGCCGGCCCACTGACCCTGTACAACGTCGATTTCCGCTACGACGACATCCATTTCCACGCCGAGCGTGCGCACCTGGAACCGGACCTGCGCCCGCTGCTGGGCCGCAAGCTGTTGCTGGACCGGCTGGAGCTGACCAACGCGACCTTGAACCTGGCCAAGAGCGATGAGCCGTTCGAGATGCCGTCGTGGCCCGATTCGCTGCCGCAGATCGAGATGCCGCTGGCCATCCAGGCCGATGTGATCGCCATCGACGGCTTCCGCATCACCCAGGCCAACGAGCCGCTGATCGACATCGCCCGCGTGCGCGGCGGCATCGAGATCGCCAATGGCGAATTCCAGGCCCGGCAACTGGTGGTGGACAGCGACGTGGGCGATTTCACTGCCCAGGGGCGCTACATTCCGGCCAAGGACTACGACACCGACGTGACCGTGACCGCCGTGCTGCCGGCCCCGCGCGGTCGCACCGCCGCCACCCTGGGGCTGGTGGCACGCGGCAACCTGGCGCACATGGAAGTGGGTGTGGCCGGGCGCGCACCCAAGCCGTTGCGGGCCATGCTGGTGTTCGACGGCCGCACCGATCCGACGTGGAGTGCCAGCGTGCGCAGCGATGAGCTGGATCTGGCGCTGCTGTCGCCGGCGCTGGCCGCATCGGCCATCGCACCGCTGTCGCTGGATTTCACTGCCGCCGGCAAGGGCGGCCAGGCCAACCTGCACGGGAAACTGAAGCAGGGGGCGCAGGAAGTGGAGCTGGCGCCGTCGGTGGTGTCGCTGCAGAACCAGGTACTGAAGGTGTCGCCGCTGGTGCTGAAGGGCCTGGGCGGTGAAGCCCGCCTGCAGGGCACCGCCGATTTCAGCAACCCGGACCAGCAGACCCTGAATTTCTCGGTGATTGCGCGGAACCTGACCTGGGTGCCCGAGCCCGACCCGAACACCGCCGGCAGTGCGCCGGTGCCGGTCACCCTGCAGGAAGCGCGCTTCGGCCTGGCCGGTACGCTGAAGGCGTGGGCGGCCATTGGCCGTGCGCAGATCGAGCGCGAGCAGAAGCGTGCCGACCTGCGCTTCGATGTACGCGGCAACGACCAGTCCGCTTCGATCCGCGAACTGGTGGCGCAGACCCCTGGTGGCCAGTTGCAGGTGGAAGGCCAGGTGGCCTGGGCACCGCAGCTGGACTGGGATGCCAAGGCCAGCCTGAAGGACTTCGATCCGGGCTACTTCCTGCCGGGCTGGGACGGTCGGCTGTCGGGCAACCTTGCCTCGAAGGGCCGCCAGGTGCCGCCGCCGGCCACTGCCGCCGCAGGCACGGCGCCCACCCTGGAAGCCACCGTGGATCTGCCTGCGCTGAAGGGCACCCTGCGCCAGCGCAATGTGGATGCCAAGGGCAAGTTCGCGCTGCAGGGCGCGCAGGGCCAAGGCGAACTGGCGCTGGCGATCGGCAGCAGCCGGGTCACCGCCAAGGGCAAGGTGGGCGACCGCCTGGATATCGATGCGCGCTTCGAGCCGCTGCAGTTGAGTGATCTGCTGCCGGGCGCCGATGGCGGCCTGCGCGGCCAGGTGCAGGTGACCGGCCCGCGCGATGCGCCGGACATCCGTGCCGATCTGGTGGGCAACAACATCAACTGGGATGGCTACGGCGCGCAGAGCCTGAGCATCCAGGGCAACCTGCCGTGGCGCGGCGACGCCGGCCGCCTGTCGATCCAGGGCCAGCAGGTCAATGCCGGCATGCTGCTGGAACGCCTGGCCATCGACGCGCAGGGCAGCGTGTCCAACCTGCGCCTGAGCGCGCAGACCCACAACGAACTGGGCGCGATCGACCTGCAGGGCAGCGTGCGCCAGCAGGGCGAGCAATGGCGCGGTGAACTGTCCACCCTGCGCATCGCGCCGGTGAAGGGCGATGCCTGGGCGTTGCGTGCACCGGCCGCCTTCGCGGTGAACGGCGGCAGCTTCACGCTGGCCGATACCTGTCTGGCGGCGGCCACCGGCGGCGCCCTGTGCGCGCAGGCCAACTGGCCGCGCGAAGGGCTGGTGGTGCGTGGTGATGCCTTGCCGCTGTCGCTGGTGCAGCCGTGGTTGCCGCCGCAGTCGGGGCGCCGCATCTACCTGCGTGGCGAACTGACATTGGATGCGCAGATCCGCCCGCGCGGCAACGCCTGGGAGGGCCACGTGGAAGTGCGCTCGCCGGAAGGTGGCGTGCGCCTGGGCGAGAACCGCAACACCGGCACCGGCGCCAATGCCAACCGCGGTGAACTGGCGCGCTACGACCAGTTCTCGGTAAAGCTGGACATGACCCCGGCCAGCATCAAGGGCTACCTGGGCCTGGGCTTCCAGGGCAACGGCTTCGTCGATGCGAAGTTCCAGACCGGCTGGGAGGCCAGCGCACCGTTGAACGGCGAGCTGTACCTGAACATGTCGCGGCTGTACTGGCTGGAGCTGTTCTCGCCGGACATCGTGCGCCCCACCGGCCTGATCGAAGGCCACGTGAGCCTGCGCGGCACGCGTGGCCAGCCATCGCTGGGCGGCGACGCGCAGCTGAGCAACTTCAAGGGTGAATTCCCGGCGCTGGGCCTGACCCTCGACCAGGGCAAGGGCAGCTTCATCGCCCAGCCCGATGGCTCGGCCAAGATCACCGCGCAGGCCAATTCGGGGCAGGGCACGCTGTACGTGGACGGGGGTCTGTCCTGGTTCGGCGATGCGCAGCCGCTGCAGCTCAAGATCCATGGCGAGAACGTGCTGGTGTCCAACACCAGCGAACTGCGCATCATCGCCAACCCGAACCTCGATTTCACCCTGGCCAAGGCGGCGATGGAACTGCGCGGCACCGTGCACGTGCCCGAGGCCGACATCGACCTGGAACGCCTGGACCGCGGCACATCGGTGTCCGAAGACGTGGTGGTGCTGGACCCGGCCGACCCGGAGGAATCGCGCACCTCGCCGCTGGACATGGACCTGACGGTCAGCCTGGGCGACAAGGTGAAGATGACCGGGTTCGGCCTGAAGGGCGCGCTGACCGGCAAGATGCAGGTGTGGGCGCGGCCGGGCCGCGAGATGACCGCCAATGGCGGCCTGGAAGTCAGTGGCCGCTACAAGGCCTATGGCCAGGACCTGACCATCACCCGCGGCAACCTCAACTGGAACTACAACGCGGTGTCCGACCCGCGCATCAACATCCGCGCCGAGCGCCGCATTGGTGACGTCACTGCAGGCATCGACGTGACCGGGCGGGCCCAGCAGCCGCGCGCCGATGTCTGGTCCGATCCGGCCATGTCGCAGTCCGAAGCCCTGGCCTATCTGGTGCTGGGCCGCAGCCTGACCAATGCCAGCAGCGACCAGACCCAGCAGGTCACCGCCGCCTCGGCCGCGCTGTCAGCCGGCAGCGGCCTGCTGGCCTCGCAGCTGGGTGCCAAGCTGGGCCTGGACGATGCCGGGGTCAGCCAGTCCCGCGCGCTGGGCGGTTCGGTCATCGGCTTCGGCAAATACATTTCGCCCAAGCTGTATGTGGGCTATGGCGTGTCGATGGTCGGCAGCGGGTCGGTGCTGACGCTGAAGTACCTGCTCAGCCGCGGCTTCGACGTGGAAGTGGAGTCGAGCACGGTAGAGAACCGTGGCTCGCTGAACTGGCGGCGGGAGAAGTAGCGCCACGCCATGCGTGGCTGCGGTGGCGCCGGGCTCGGCACTGCCGCAATCCACGGTTGGGCCTGTGCAGATAGCCGCATTGTGCATGCAGGCGTTCCATCCCGCAGGCCTGCACCAGCCCCGGTCCGGGTGCGTCCTGCCTCACTGTAGCGAAGCGTTGCAGGAAGCACGGGGAATGATGCCGAGCACAGTGTCGCTCAATCGATCACGTACTGGCTTCATCGGGTGCGTGCAATACGCGGCGATCTCCGCTTGTATCGCTTGTGCTGGCGATAGAAGCCCTGTGGGCAATCGCCAAGGCGCCCAGCAGGATGCACGCCGACAGCAGCACCACGACAACACGCCGCCACAAGGGCCATCGGTGGCGCGGCGCTGGATGCAGCCGATTACCGGCCGCTGCTGCCCAGAACAGGACATGCTTGCGCTGCAACGGCGGTGGCGGAACCACGAACCACATGATGGGTTCGCCGACCAGATAGTGCAGAGTGTCGCGCATCTCGCGTCGCGTGTGCGCTGACCGCGCCTGCCAGCGTGCGCGTAGTGGTCGCCAGGGACCACTCAACCGAGCCACGCGCACGCGGGCCTGTGCCACGGAAACCGGTGCATCATCGCGATGCATGTAGCGAGCAAGCGCAACCTCGTTGCCTCGCAACAGCAACCAGCGGATGTGCATGCTCTGGCCATGGGCGGCCATGTCGTAGGATTCGCGTACGCTGCCTGGGTCGTACCACTGGAAATGTGCGTCAAGCCGCTCGAAATTCGCTCTCCGCAATGGCACGTTGCCGCCCATCAGCAGCCGCCATGTTGCCAGCTTCAGTTCTTTGCAATCGGTCAGGTTCTGCAGCGCCAGGCACTGCTGGAACCACAACGCGAAGGCTGCCGGATCGCATTGCTGTGCCTTGGCGATGATGCGTTGGGCAAGGTCCTCGGCGGCAGTGTACTCGGTCAGTTTCAATGCGTCGCTCATCCGTGGCAGCTCCAGAAATGGGGCGATGGATCGCGCACCGGCGGCAACTGTCCCTCGCAGCGGAAGCTGCGATCGCACAGCTGGATCTGTCGGCCGGGGGCCATCCGGCGCAAACAAGGGGGGACCGGATCGATGCCGATGATCATGCCGCTTCCCTGACCGCATGTGACGGAGTCTCGATTGTAGGCGGCGAACACCGTTGATGAACGCGCCGCCCCAACCATCGGCCGTTGCCCCGGCCTGCTCCAGCGGCTATGGTCCCCGGCTGTTCTGTATTGCCGGAGTGCCGATGTCTGCCCGCAAAACCCTTCCCGTTGCCCTGGCCCTGGGCCTGACCCTGGCCGCCGGTGCCCACGCCGATGAAGGCATGTGGATGCCGACCCAGCTGCCCGATCTGGCCAAGCCGCTGCAGGACGCCGGCTTCAAGGGCAACCCGGCCGATCTGGCCAACGTGACCGCGCCGCCGCTGAGCGCGGTGGTGCGTGCCGGCGGCGGCACCGGTTCGTTCGTGTCGGCAGACGGCCTGCTGCTGACCAACCATCACGTAGCGATGGGGGTGATCCAGTACAACAGCTCCCCCGAGCACAACCTGATCGACAACGGCTTCATCGCCCAGGGCCGCGCCGATGAGCGCCCCGCCAACCCGGATTTCCGCGTGCTGGTGACCGTGGGCTTCGACAAGGTGACCGACCAGGTGCTGGCCCAGGCCCGCGGCAAGACCGGTCGTGCGTACTACGACGCGGTGGACGCGGCCAGCAAGCAGATCGTGGCCGAGTGCGAGAAGACCGGCAACGTGCGCTGCTCGGTGGCCAACATGTACTACGGCACCGATTTCTACCGCATTGCGCAGCTGGAGCTGAGCGACGTGCGCCTGGTGTACGCACCGCCGCGCGCGATCGGCAACTACGGCGATGAGATCGACAACTTCATGTGGCCGCGCCACACCGGCGATTTCACCCTGCTGCGTGCCTACGTGGGCAAGGACGGCAAGCCGGCCCCGTACAGCAAGGACAACGTACCCTACCAAGCGCCGGCACACCTGCAGATGTCGCTGGAAGGCCCGAAGGAAGGCGACTACGCGATGCTGGCCGGCTACCCGGGCATCACCTACCGCCACCGCACGGCTGCCGAATTCGCCGGCCAGATCGACACCGTGCTGCCGCGCCGGGTGTCGGTGTTCCAGCAGATGATCGACACGATCGAAGCGGCCACGGCCAAGGATGCGCAGGCGCGTACCCGCTACGCCTCGCAGCTGCAGTCGCTGAAGAACAACCGCAAGCGTGCCGCCGGCGAGCTGGAAGGCCTGCTGCGCAGCGATGCCAAGGCCCAGCGCGCCGCCGACGAGTCGGCCATGCTGGCCGCCACCGACCGCCGCTACCAGGGCGATATCAAGGCCCTGCTGGGCAACCTGTCGCAGGGTGCAGCGGTGGGCGAGCGTGACCTGCTGCTGGACCAGATGGCCCTGCAGACCCAGCTGCTGCGTTCGGCGCTGCTGCTGGAGCGCCTGCGCATTGAATCGGCCAAGCCCGACGCGCAGCGCGAGACCGGCTTCCAGCAGCGCGACCAGGCGATGATCGAAGGCGTGCTCAAGCAGGTGCAGCGCCGCTACGCACCGGAGGTGGAGAAGGCCCTGCTGACCAGTCTGCTGACCCGCTACCAGCAGCTGCCGGACGCGCAGCGCGTGGCCGAGTTCGATGCCGCCTTCGGGCGCACCCCGGCGCAGCTGGCCAAGGCACTGGATACCCTGTACGCCGGCACCCAGCTGGGCGACGAGGCGCAGCGGCTGAGCCGCTTCGCCGCCGCCCGCGAAGGCAAGGCCCTTGCCGCCGATCCGCTGATTGCCGTGGCCGGCCCGCTGGTGGCCGCGCAGCTGCGCATCGAGAACGAGAGCAAGACCCGCGAAGGCGAGCAGCTGCGCCTGCGCCCGGCCTACATGCAGGCGCTGTTCGCCTGGCGTGCCAAGCAGGGCCGTGCGGTGTACCCCGATGCCAACCGCACCCTGCGCATCAGCTACGGCAAGGTGGAGGCACTGCACCCGCGTGATGGCGTGACCTATTCGCCGGTGACCACCGTGGCCGGCATCGTCGAAAAGAACACCAACGCCTATCCCTTCGACGCGCCCAAGCCGCTGCTGGCGGCCATCGCCAAGGGCGATTTCGGCAGCACCGCCGACCCGGCGCTGAAGACCCAGACGGTCAACTTCCTGACCAACCTGGACACCACCGGCGGCAATTCCGGCTCGCCGGTGCTCAATGCCAAGGGTGAACTGATCGGCCTGAACTTCGACAGCAACTGGGAATCGGTCAGCGCCAGCTGGTGGTTCGACCCGCGCTACAAGCGTGCGGTGCACGTGGACATGCGCTACCTGCGCTGGCTGCTGGCCAAGGTCTACCCGGCACCGGAGCTGCTGAAGGAAATGGGCGTTCCGGCCCAGTAAGGAGCCGGCCACGACCCACGGTCGTGGCCCGCACCGCGTAGGCCCCCACCTTGGTGGGGGTGGCTGCCCCAACGAGCCCGTACACCTGGCCACGCCTGGCCTACACTGCGGGTTCCTCTGACGGAAACGCACGCGTGGTCTCCAGCTGGATCCTGCTGCTGGTCTCGGTTGCCTATGCCGCGCTGCTGTTCGGCGTGGCGTGGTGGGGTGACCGACGGCCGATGTACCCCGACCGCCCGTGGCTGCGGCCGGTGGTCTACAGCCTGGCGCTGGCCGTCTATTGTTCGTCGTGGACCTTCTACGGTGCCGTGGGCACGGCCGTGCGCAACGGCGTGGGCTACCTGCCGATCTACATCGGCCCGTTGCTGCTGCTGCTGTTTGGCTGGCGCATCATCGAGCGGCTGGCGCTGATCGCACGCAGCCAGAACGTGGTGTCCATCGCCGATTTCATCTCCTCGCGCTTCGGCCGCTCGCGGCGGCTGGCCGCGCTGGTGGCGATCATCGCCCTGATCGGTATCGTTCCGTACCTGGCCCTGCAGTACAAAGCCGTGGCCATGAGCCTGCAGGTGCTGACCGGCAACAGTGGGCCCACCGGCTTCTTCACCGATCCGGCGCTGTACGTGGCGCTGTTGATGGCCCTGTTCGCCACCCTGTTCGGCACCCGCCAGGTCGATGCCACCGAGCACCACCACGGCATGATGCTGGCCATCGCCTTCGAATCGGTCATCAAGCTGTGCGCGATGTTGGCGGTGGGCGTGTTCGCCTACCTGTGGCTGAGCGACCGCAGCGAGGCGGTGGTCGCCTCGGTGCATACGCTGTTCACCGGGTTGCCGCCGGTGGGCTTCATTTCGCAGACCCTCCTCAGCTTCCTGGCCATCATCTGCCTGCCGCGCCAGTTCCATGTGGCGGTGGTGGAGTGTGGTGACGTGCGTGACGTGCGCCGCGCGCGCTGGATGTTCGGCGGCTACCTGGTGCTGATCTCGGCCATGGTGCTGCCGATCGCCACCGCCGGCGTCAGCCTGTTCGGTACTGGCGGCAGTGTGGCCGACGATGCCATGGTGCTGGCCCTGCCGCTGGCCGAGGGGCGCAACGCGCTGGCCCTGATCGCCTACGTGGGCGGTTTCTCGGCGGCCACTGGCATGGTCATCGTCTCGTCCATCGCCCTGGCCACCATGGTCAGCAACGACCTGGTGATGCCGGTCCTGCTGCGCCGTAGTGGCGACCACCAGGAAGCGGCCGACGTGGCCTCGCGCGTGCTGTGGATCCGCCGCCTGGCGATTCTGCTGCTGGCGTTGATGGCGTACAGCTACTACCGCAGCAGCAGCAACGACAGCACCCTGGCGTCCTACGGCCTGATGGCATTCGCGGCGGTGGCGCAGTTCGCGCCGGGCCTGATTGGCGGTCTGTACTGGCGTGGCGCCAGCCGCCGCGGCGTGGAAGCCGGCATGCTGCTGGGCTTCGCCACCTGGCTGTACACCCTGCTGCTGCCGGCGATGACCCTGGCCGGCTGGGTGGATGCGGCGTGGGTGCAGCACGGGCCGTTCGGCATCGACTGGCTGCGCCCGCAGCAGCTGTTCGGCATGACCGGCTGGGACCCGCTTACCCACGGCACGTTCTGGTCGCTGCTGGTGAACGCGGCGACGATGATGCTGGTGTCCGCGCGCTGGCGCCCCGGCGTGGACGAGCGCCTGCGTGCGGCACCCTTCCTGGACCCCTACGCAGAACGGCCGTCGGTGGCCGGTGGCTGGCCCGGCCACGTGCACGTGGGCGACCTGCTGGCGCTGGCCTCGCGCGTGGTGGGCGAACGCCATGCGCGCCGCTCGTTCTTCGAGCAGGCGCAGTCACTGGGCCGCGAACTGCAGTCCTCGGCACCGGCCGACCGGCCATGGGTGCAGTTCACCGAGCGTCTGCTGGCCGCCTCCATCGGTGCCGCCTCCGCACGCCTGCTGCTGACCAGCCTGCTGCGCGGTTCGGGCATGGACCTGGGCGAAGTGGTGGCGGTGCTGGACGAAGCCGGGCAGGAGCTGCGCTTCAACCGCGAGATTCTTTCCACCACGCTGGAAAACATCAGTGCCGGTGTCAGCGTGGTTGACCCGGACATGCGCCTGACTGCCTGGAACCGCCGTTACCAGGACATGTTCGGCTATCCCGACGGCATGCTCTACGTCGGCCGCCCGGTGGCCGACCTGATCCGCTACAACGCCGAACGCGGTGAGCTGGGCGAAGGCGATATCGAAGTGCAGATCAACCGCCGCATCGGCTACATGCGCGCCGGTTCGCCGCACGTGTTCGAGCGCACCCGCAGCGATGGCAAGGTAATCGAGATGCGTGGCCAGGCGCTGCCCGGCGGCGGTTACGTGACCAGCTACAACGACATCACCGACTACAAACACGCGGAAAAAGCGCTGCTGGAAGCCAACGAGACGCTGGAGCAGCGCGTGGCCGAACGCTCGCATGAAGCCGAGGTGGCGCAGCAGTCGAAGACCCGCTTCCTGGCGGCGATCAGTCACGACGTGCTGCAGCCGCTGAATGCGGCGCGCCTGTTCGCCTCGGCACTGCGTGACAGCGACCACGTGAGCGATGAGCAGAAGCACCTGGCCGAACGCGTGGATGCCTCGCTGCGTGCGGCCGAAGAACTGCTGGATGGTCTGCTGGACGTGTCGCGGCTGGATGCCGGTGGCCTGCACCCGGTCATCGGCGAGTTCGACGTGAGCGCGCTGATGCGCGAGCTGGCCGCGCAGTACACCCCGGTAGCGGCGGGGCGTGGCCTGCGCCTGGACCTGTTCGCACGCACTACCTGGGTGCGCAGCGACCGTCGACTGCTGCGGCGCGTGCTGCAGAACTTCCTGGCCAATGCGCTGCGTTACACCCGCCAGGGCCGCATCGTGCTGGCCGTGCGCCAGCGTGGCGATGAAGTGGAGCTGCAGGTGTGGGATACCGGGCCAGGCATTCCTGAGCACCACATGCGGCAGATCTTCGATGAATTCCATCGCTACCAGCAGCCCTTCGACTGGGGCGAACAGGGGCTGGGCCTGGGCCTGTCGATCTGCCAGCGCATCTCGCGCCTGCTCGACCATCGCTTGAACGCCCGCAGCCGGGTCGGCAGCGGCTCGATGTTCTCGATCATCCTGCCGCGGGTGGCGCCGTTGCCGGGCTACACCGAACCGGCGGCTGTCGTCACCGCAGCCGCGCCGGTGGCGCGCAGCGATTCGCTGGCCGGACTGCGCGTGCTGTGCGTGGACAACGACGAGGAGATCCTGGACGGCATGCGCGCGCTGCTGGGTCGCTGGCAGGTGCAGGTGATCACCGCCTCCACCGTGGACCAGGCACTGGAACGGATTGCCGAGCGACCGCAGGTGATGCTGGTGGATTACCACCTGCATGACCGCATGGATGGCCTGGATGCCCTGGTGGCGCTGCGCGAGGCCGCCGGCTACCCGCTGCCGGGCGCATTGCTGACCGCCGATGGTCGCGACGAGTTGAAGCGGATGGCGCGCGAACGCGGCTACCGCGTGCTGACCAAGCCGATCAAGCCCGCCTCGCTGCGCGCCTTCCTGGGTGCATTGCGCGACGCAGGAACGTCACCGTAGATCCATGCCGTGCGTGGATGCGCATCGATATCGCCGGGCCACGCCCGGCGGCCACGATAACCAGCGCGTTACGCCGCGCCGTGCAGATGTTCGTACAGGATCGTCGAACCGATGATGATCAGGATCACGCCCCCGATGATCTCGGCGCGCTTGCCGACCATGCTGCCCAGCGCACGGCCGAGCATGATGCCGGCAGTGACCATGGTCAGCGTGCACAGGCCGATCACGGCCGCCATCACGCCGATATGCACGTCCATGAAGGCCAGGCCGATGCCCACCGCCATGGCGTCGATGCTGGTGGCGAAACCGGTCAGCGCCAGCTTCCAGAAGCCGTGGTGCTGCGAGGAGTCTTCGTCCTCGTCATCGCCGTCCGGGCGCACACCGTTGATGATCATGTGCACGCCCAGTGCCAGCAGCAGGCCGAACGCGATCCAGTGGTCGAAGGCTTCCACGTACTGCAGGGCGGCGCGACCGAGCAGCCAGCCGATGATGGGCGTGATCGTCTCGATGACGCCGAAGATGATGCCGGCACGCAGTGCATCGCGGAACACCGGCCTGCGCATGGCCGCACCCTTGCCGATCGCGGCAGCGAAGGCATCGGTGGACATGGCAAAGCCGATCAGGAGGATCGAAACAGGAGACATTGGCGGCAGCTGAAGGTCGGGCTTGGACGGACGCACGGCCTGCGCTCGCGCCCAACCTGATGTTGCGCGCGCGGGCCGCTGGTCTCGCCAACCATCATGGTTGTCCACGCCACGGCGCACTGGCCGAGTATGTTGACGTGGACGATTCCTGCGAAGGAATCCGGCTACTCCCCAAGGGGACGCGAAGCTTAGCACCGCGATCCGCGCGCAGCGCATTTCCAGGTAAACGCGCAGGCAGGGCTGGTTTGTATAGCGAAGGCTATATCGATGCCGATGCGGTAGCGCCGGGCCATGCCCGGCGAGGGTCAGTCTTCTTCCGGCGGCAGCACGATGGCGTCGTCGTCGATGGCCAGCTTGCCGGCCATCAGCACCGCCTGGGTGCGGTTGGTCACGCCCAGCTTGCGCAGGATCGCGGTCACGTGCGCCTTGATGGTCGCTTCGGAAACATTGAGGTCGTAGGCGATCTGCTTGTTCAAGCGACCGGCGCCCAGCATCTGCAGCACGCGGAACTGCTGCGGGGTCAGTTCGCGCAGGCGCTGGCCGACTTCGCGTTCCTCGCTGCCGGTGGGCGGCACGTTGTGCGCTTCCGGCGGCGCCCAGGTTTCGCCATCCAGGATAGTGCCCAGCGCGTGGCCGATGGTGTCCGAGTCGGCCGACTTGGGAATGAAGCCCAGCGCGCCGTGGTCCAGCGCTCGGCGCATTACCGTGGCTTCTTCGCGCGCAGAGACCACCACCACAGGCAGGTGCGGGTGCAGCGACCGCATGTGTACGAGCGCATTGAAGCCCTGCGCACCGGGCATGTTCAGGTCCATCAGGACCAGGTCGGCATCGTTGTGCTGGTCGGCCAGCGCGTACAGCGCTTCCACGCTGTCGGCCTCGAACAACTGCACGCCGGGGATGACCCGCTGCACCGCACCGCGCAGGGCTTCGCGGAACAGGGGATGGTCATCGGCAATCAGAAGGGTGGTCATGGTCGGGGGGAACCGTGGGGGAAACTGTTCGGGGTCAGATCCCGTTCCGTCAGGGACGGGCTCTGACCCCGTGGCGGCCGGAATCTGCTGGGGTCAGAGCCCTTTCCTTGCGGAAAGGGATCCGACCCAAGGTGATGCATCAGCGCACCTTGCGCTCGTCCACCAGCGAGGCCACGACCGACGGATCGGCCAGGGTCGAGGTGTCGCCAAGCTGGTCAGGTGCATTCTCGGCGATCTTGCGCAGGATGCGGCGCATGATCTTGCCTGAGCGGGTCTTGGGCAGGCCCGGCGCCCACTGCAGGTGGTCCGGCGTGGCGATGGGGCCGATTTCCTTGCGCACCCACGCGACCAGCTCTTTCTGCAGCTCGTCGCTGGGGGCCTCTTCGGCCACCAGGGTCACGTAGGCATAGATGCCCTGGCCCTTCACGTCGTGCGGGAAGCCGACCACGGCCGCCTCGGCCACCTTCGGGTGCGAGACCAGCGCGCTTTCCACTTCGGCGGTGCCAATGCGATGGCCGGACACGTTGATCACATCGTCCACGCGGCCGGTGATCCAGTAGTAGCCGTCTTCGTCGCGGCGGCAGCCGTCACCGGTGAAATAGCTGCCCGGGTAGGTGCGGAAATACGTGTCGATGAAGCGCTGGTGGTCGCCATATACCGTGCGCATCTGGCCCGGCCAGGAATCACGGATGATCAGGTTGCCCTCGGCCGGGCCGTCCTGGATCTCGCCATCGGCATTGACCAGCGCCGGCTGTACGCTGAAGAAGGGCAGGGTGGCCGAACCCGGCTTCAGATCCATCGCGCCGGCCAGCGGCGAAATCAGGATGCCGCCGGTCTCGGTCTGCCACCAGGTATCGACGATCGGGCAACGGCTGTCACCCACCACCTCGTAATACCAGCGCCAGGCTTCCGGATTGATCGGTTCGCCAACGCTGCCGAGCAGGCGCAGCGAAGCGCGCGAGGTTTTCTTCACCGGCTCCTCGCCCTCGCGCATCAGTGCGCGGATGGCGGTCGGGGCGGTGTAGAAGATCGACACCTTGTGCTTGTCGATCACGTTCCAGAAGCGCGAGGTGTCCGGGTAGTTCGGCACGCCTTCGAACATCAGCGAGGTTGCGCCGTTGGCCAGCGGGCCGTACACGATGTAGCTGTGGCCAGTGACCCAGCCGACGTCGGCGGTGCACCAGTAGATGTCGTCCTCGCGCAGGTCGAACACCGCTTCATGGGTGTAGGCTGCGTACAGCAGGTAGCCACCGGTGGTGTGCAGCACGCCCTTGGGCTTGCCGGTGGAACCGGAGGTGTAGAGGATGAACAGCGGATCTTCCGCGTTCATGCGCTCCGGTTCGCAGGTGGACGGCTGGCTGTCCACCACATCATGGAACCAGCGGTCGCGCGGGGCCTGCATGTCCACCGCACCGCCGGTGTGGCGCACCACCAGCACGGTTTCCACCGTGTTGGTGCCCGGCAGTTTAAGCGCGGCATCCACGTTGGCCTTCAGCGGCACCTTGCGGCCGCCGCGCAGACCTTCGTCGGCGGTGATGATCAGCTTGCTCTGGCAATCGCTCACCCGGTCGGCAATTGAATTCGGAGCGAAGCCACCGAACACCACCGAGTGGATGGCACCGATACGTGCGCAGGCCAGCATGGCCACCGCGGCATCGACGATCATCGGCAGGTAGATGGTGACCCGGTCACCCTTCTTCACGCCCAGGTTGCGCAGCGCGTTGCCCAAGCGGCAGGTGCGCTCGTACAGCTCGCGATAGGTCACGTGCTGGGCCGGTGCGTCCGGGCTGTCCGGTTCGAACAGCAACGCGGTCTTGTCGCCGCGCGTTTCGAGCTGGCGATCCAGGCAGTTCACGCTGGCGTTGAGCTCGCCGTCTTCGAACCACTTGATGTGGAAATCCGCCAGGTCGTAGTTGACGTTGCGGATCTTCGTCGGCGCACGCATCCAGTCCAGCCGCTGCGCGGCCTTCCCCCAGAAGGCATCCGGATCGGACACCGACGCGTGGTACTGCTGTTCGTAGGACTTCTTGTCGATGCGTGCCTTGGCGGCGAACTGCGGATCGACGGGGTAGATATCAGCCATGGCACCCTCACTTGCACGTTGACTTTTCATGTGCGGTCGCAGCATTGCAACGACCCTCCGCCAGCAGTTTGCCCCATCCACCTGCGGTCGCGTCACCACTGCGCTTAGACCATGGTCGAAAGTCGGCGCCCTGCAGGCCCGGCTTCGACCAATGGCGAATACCGCTATACATAAACGCCCCGCAGTCTCGGCTCGACCGTGCCCCACGCGCGGCATCACCTTGCCACTTGGGAGAGAGGGCAACATGAGCCACCGTACGTTGAAAGCCGTGCGCAAACCTTTGGCGGCCTGCCTGCTGGTCGCCCTGGTCGCACCGGGCATGGCGTTTGCAGAAACCGCCAAAGAGAAAGCGCTCGAAGCGCGCGTTGCCGAGCTGGAACGCCAGGTCCAGGCGCTGCTGTCATCGCAGCAGCAGCAACAGACCCAGATCGTGCAGACCCAGCAGGCGGTCACCGAAGTCCGCACCGTGCAGGCCGAGCAGAAGCCGGCCGTGCCGGCGGGCAAGCAGCCGATCCAGGTCACCACCATCACCCCCGGCGCGGCGCCGGGCACCACGGTCAAGATCGGCGGCTTCATCAAGGCCGATTTCCTGGCCACCCAGACCGGCGATGGCCAGTTGGCTGACGATGCCACCGGCCGCGCGCTGTACCTGCCGGGCCAGACCCCGGTGGCCGGCGCCGGCGGCAGCGGCAAGCGCTCGGACGTGGACTACAACGCCCACGCCAAGTTCTCGCGCTTCAACATCGGCATCGACAACGTCAGCGAATCGGGCAACAAGTCCGGCGCGCTGTTCGAGATGGATTTCTTCGGCAATTCGCTGGGCAACCAGACCGCCACCAACACCTACGGCGTGACCCTGCGCCATGCCTACATGTACTGGAACAACTGGCTGGCCGGCCAGACCTGGTCCAACTTCATGGACGCCGCAGCGTTGCCTGAAGCGGTCGATTTCGTCGGTCCCACCGACGGTGTGATCTTCGTGCGCCAGGCGCAGGTGCGTTACACCAATGGCGGCTTCAGCGTGGCGCTGGAAAACCCGGAAACCACCACCCTCACCGGTACCCGCAACCCGGTCACCGGCGTGTGGACCAACGCCAGCGCCAACTCCGATCGTGGCAGCCTGCCCGACCTGACGATGCGCTACGGCTGGAAGGGCGACTGGGGCACCTTCGGCGTCGGCGGCATCGTCCGCCAGCTGAAGGTCGACAACCAGGCCACCGGCGCCAAGGCCGACAAGGTGGCCGGCGGCCTGACCCTGGGCGGCAAGTGGGTGATGGGCGGCAATGATTCGCTGCACTACCAGCTGACCGGTGGTGAAGGCATTGCCCGTTACATCGGTCTGGGTGTGACCGCCGATACCGCTTACGACGTGGCACGTGACGAACTGAACCCGACCGGCGTGCTTGCCGGCTACGTGGGCTGGCGGCATGCGTTCACCCCGAAGCTGCGCACCAACCTGATCTATGCGCGCAGTGACTACGACAACGATGGCAGCCTGGGCCCGCTGGTGACCAAGAGCGTGCAGAGCATCCGCGGCAACATCTTCTACACGCCGATGCCCAAGGTCGATATCGGTGCCGAGTACATGTACGGCGTGCGCGAGATCGAAGACGGGCGCAAGGGCGACATCAACCGCGTGCAGTTCACTACCAAGTACAGCTTCTGACAGCGTGCCGACCAAGGTCGGCACCTACCGAAATTGGGTGCCGACCAGGGTCGGCACCTACCAGATTGAGTGCCGACCCTCGGTCGGCACTTACCGAGATTGAGTGCCGACCGACGGTGGCACCTACAAAGGGGAAAACGTCTCATGTCCAGTACACCCAGCACCGCGCATAACGCCGCGGGCAGCCTGACCAAAGGCCACAAGAAGGTCATCTTCGCATCGAGCCTCGGCACGGTCTTCGAGTGGTATGACTTCTTCCTGTACGGCTCCCTCGCCGCGATCATCGCCAAGCAGTTCTTCAGTGGCGTCAATGAAACCACCGGCATGATCTTCGCCCTGCTGGCCTTCGCCGCCGGCTTCTTCGTGCGACCGTTCGGCGCGGCCTTCTTCGGCAGCCTCGGCGACCGCATCGGCCGCAAATACACCTTCCTGGTCACCATCCTGATCATGGGCATCTCGACCTTCCTGGTCGGCGTGCTGCCCAACTACGCCTCGATCGGCTTCGCCGCACCCGTGATCCTGATCATCCTGCGCCTGGCCCAGGGCCTGGCCATGGGCGGTGAGTACGGCGGTGCCGCCACCTACGTGGCCGAGCACGCGCCGGACGACAAGCGTGGCCTGTACACCAGCTTCATCCAGTGCACCGCCACGCTGGGTCTGTTCATGTCGCTGCTGATCATCCTGGCCTGCCGCTACTTCCTGGGCAACGAAGCCTTCGAAGCCTGGGGCTGGCGCATTCCGTTCCTGGTCTCGATCCTGCTGCTGGGCGTTTCGGTGTGGATCCGCCTGCAGCTGAGCGAATCGCCGCTGTTCCAGCAGATGAAGTCCGAAGGCAAGGGTTCCAAGACCCCGTTCCGTGACAGCCTGAAGGGCGGCAACCTGAAGCTGATGCTGCTGGTGCTGCTGGGTGCCGCGGCCGGCCAGGCCGTGGTCTGGTACGGCGGCCAGTTCTACGCGCTGTTCTTCCTGAGCAGCATGCTGAAGGTCGATGCCACCACCTCTTACCTGCTGATTGCCGCCGCGCTGGCGCTGGGCGTGCCGTTCTTCATCTTCTTCGGCTGGCTGTCCGACCGTATCGGCCGCAAGAAGATCATCCTGGCCGGCTGCCTGCTGGCTGCCGTCACCTACATCCCGATCTTCAAGGGGCTGACCCACTTTGCCAACCCGGCCATTGAAGAAGCCCGCAGCAGCTCGCCGGCCCTGGTTGTTGCCGATCCCAGCACCTGTTCGTTCCAGTTCGATCCGGTCGGCCTGCGCAAGTTCACCAGCTCCTGCGACGTAGCCACCGCCGCGCTGACCAAGGCGGGCGTGCCGTATGACGTGCAGCCCGCCGCTGCCGGTTCGCTGGCCATGGTGAACGTGGGCTCGGCCAGTGTGACCTCGTATGAGGCCGCCGGCCTGACCAAGGAAGAAGGCAAGGCCAAGGCCGATGCCTTCGGTGCGGAGCTGAAGGGCGCGCTGACCACCGCAGGCTATCCGGCCAAGGCCGATGGTTCGCGCATCAACTACGCCGGCACGATCTTCATGCTGTGGCTGCTGGTGCTGTACGTGACCATGGTCTACGGCCCGATCGCCGCCTACCTGGTGGAACTGTTCCCGACCCGCATCCGCTACACCTCGATGTCGCTGCCGTACCACATCGGCAACGGCTGGTTCGGTGGCTTCCTGCCGGCCATTTCGTTCGCGCTGGTGGCCGGTACCGGCAACCTCTACTACGGCCTGTGGTACCCCATCATCATCGCGCTGATGTCGGTGGTGATCGGCGGCCTGTTCCTGCGTGAGACCAAGGACGTGGATATCACCAAGTAACCGGCGTGCCGACCAACGGTCGGCACCCACCGGGTTTCAGGGGCCGCGGTGCAGACCGCGGCCTTTTTGTTTGTGGGGTGGCGACTGGGGTCGGATTCCTTTCGCATGCGAAGGGCTCTGACCCCAACCGCAGGACGCGCTACTCCGGGCATCCATGGCCGGGCCCAAACTGCCGCCTTGAAAACGCTTCGATGCAGAACCGACGCTGCGCGCTCTCATCGCCTGCCTGGCGGATCTGCCTGCGCAACTGGTCGGCTCCCGGGCAACGCGCAGCGCGGGCGACAACGAGGTTGCACACAGGAATAAATGGGAAGTGCACGTCATGGCGTGGAATGTTCAGCTTCTCGTCCCAGGCCGCGAACGGAAAGAGCACATGTAACAACCCATCTGCCGCCTCATCCTCGCTTGGTCGCGTGAGGGCGGCATCCGGTGCATCCCTGAGCAACGTCTCATAGGCTTCCAGCAAGCGACGACCGTGCCGGTCATGCTCCGCCGGTGTCCTCGCCTGCCGCAAGGCTGCGTAGTAAGGGAGGAGGCTATCTACAGCGGGTCCGCTGCAGATCACGCCGGACGACCGTGATCTGTCATTGACGGGGCGCTGTACACGGCAGGTCGTACGCTGGAGCCTCTCTGCAAGCGCATCGAGCACCTTGCCAATACTGGCACCGGGTGTGGCATCGCCCTCGAGCTCGCCGACAACGGTGGCCAGGGTGTCGCCCAGCAATGGGACGTGTTCGTGCTCGGCGTTCAGGTCGATTGCCGCGACATCAATGGACTGCTCGCTGGCATCGGACACTCCGGCCATGAGAAGACATCCGGTCAGAAATGCAAATACGCGTCGCATCTACGCATGTTATTGGAGGTGGGACACCACCTTCAGCACGCTGATGTCGTGAAGCAATGAAACAAGTACGAATCTGCATATCTGCGCAGTAATCAATCGTACCGGTGCGAGGTGACGTATCCAGCCACACGGAAGATTGGGGCTTCTAGCAAAAACGGCCAACCTCTGACGCAAATGGCCCGAATTCCCTTTGTTCGCCAGTGCGTCCCATAGCATGGGGGGGGTAATCGAATCGGATCGGAGCATGCGCAGCGTACTTCTGGCAGCGATCATCACTGTCTCAGCGTCAGCGGCCGGCGCAGAAGCGCATGTAGCTGCCGACGGCGCGGCACCGCAGGGAAGCCTGCGAGTCGAGGAAAGATCGCCCGTGATCAAACAAGTATGCAAGACAGAGAAGGTCTGGCTGTCCTGGAACAACGCCGTACCAAGCGCAACATTGATGACCTGCGACTGCAGTTGCACATCGCATGACAACTCAGGATGGCTTGTCGAGGCGCAACCGGAATTCGGCACCAATCGGGTGCATCGCGTCTCTCTCGGCAAGGTTTTCAGTCCCACGGAGTACCGTCGGGCTGGTGCGCGGATTCAGGACATCGTCTCGTCGCATCCGTGGTGTTCAGGCGCCAAACCGAGCATGCCGACGAATGCCGTTTTTGCGACATTGGTGAAGCAGCCCACGGAATCGGGCGATGAGCCTTACTGCTTTATGCCCCACTTCTTCGTAGGTGATCGGAATGTCCCCTTGAAGAGGATTCCAATGTCGGGCGATCAGTTCTCCGACGCGCCCACAGCAGAATCAGCACTGATCGCGCGGGAGGTCGAGATGCTGCGTGACTGGAGGCGGAAGTTTGCGCGTGATTAGGGCATTCGTTCCCTCGGACAAAGTATGAGGGATGTACATTCTGGAGTTTCAGTGATGTTTGTTTTGAAGCGCGTGGTGCTGGCATTGCTTGCCGGCTCACCTCTGCTCTTGTCTGCCTACGCGGTGGATGCCAGTGCGATCTACGGCGTCAACCACACCCATTGGGCGATCAACCGATTCAGTGTCGATGGCCGTTCAGCCGTTGACATCATTGGCCCGTATCAAGGCGGGGGTGGAGCCTGCTGCTACAGCGCACCAGAACACTGGTATCCGGGGCTGACGGTGCGGGTTGACTGGGAAGCGGGTGCCGGAAGTGCAATGGATTTTCCTGGGACAGAGGATTGGTCAAAAGTTCTGGCTTGGAGAGAAAAAATCCTGGCGCAGAAGCGCAGGCACAGCAAAGTCGTCCCCGTCCCGGATTACACCGACCAGGACGTCTGCGGCATCACCGTGCATTTCCTGCCCTGTGATGACATTCAGATCACCACCTCCTGTCACGCCTACGGCAGCCCCGAGTACCCGATCAGGATTCCGCTTGAGTTGCCAGAACCGCAGTCATGCCCGGCGGAGCGTACCGACCGGCAGAAGGCCCAGTGATGTACGCGTTCATTGGGAAGGGTGCACGCATGCACGTTGGTGGCGAAGTTCCCGAATGGGGCCACGCGCCACGGCGTGAAGGTTGGCATGCGAGTCGAGCACGGCTCGACTCTACAATCGGGCCATGACCACCACCACGCCGACCGACCTGCCCCTCATCCTGCGCGCCCTGCGTAATGCGTGGCAGGCGCAGCGCCCCTCGCTCGACCAGCGCGACGCCGACCTGCGCCGCCTGCGCGAGGCGCTGCAGACGCGCATGGATGAAATGGCCCAGGCCATCGCCGAGGACTTCGGTCACCGTGCCCATGTCGAATCGAAGCTGGCCGATGGCATGAGCGTACTCTCGGCCATCGACCACCTGCGCCGCCACCTGCGGCGCTGGTCGAAGCCGCAGCGGGCATCGGCGGGATGGAAGCTGTGGCCGGCGCGCGCGCAGCTGCGGCCGACGCCGCTGGGCGTGGTCGGGGTGATCTCGCCCTGGAACTACCCGGTCACCCTGGCCTTGGTGCCGCTGGCCACGGCCATCGCGGCGGGCAACCACGTGCTGCTCAAGCCCTCCGAGCACACGCCGCGCACCAGCGCGTTCCTGGCCGATCTGCTGGCCAGCGTGTTTCCGCCCGATCGCGTGGCGGTGGTGCAGGGTGGTGCGGATGTGGCTGCAGCTGTGTCCTCGCTGGCGCTGGACCATCTGGTGTTCACCGGCTCTACGGCCGTCGGCCGCAAGGTGATGGCGGCCGCAGCCGAGCATCTGGTGCCGCTCACCCTGGAGTTGGGCGGAAAGTCGCCGGCCATTGTCTGCCGCGATTTCCCGCTGGACAAAGCCGCCGCGCGGCTGGCCACCGGCAAGTGGTTCAACGCCGGGCAGACCTGCATCGCGCCCGATTACGTGCTGATCGATACCGTGCGCCAGCGCGAGTTCGTGCAGGCGCTGCAGCAGCAGGTGCGTGCGCGTTACGGGGATTTCGCCGATGCCGATGACTACACGCGCATCATCAACCAGGGCCAGTACCAGCGCCTGCAGGGCTATCTGGCGCAGGCCCGCGAGCGCGGCGTGCCGGTCATTCCGCTGGCCCAAGTGGATGCCGCGCGCGCCGACCGCGAGCGCCTGCTGGTGCCCACCGTGGTGCTGGATCCGCCGGATGACCTGGACCTGATGCGCGAGGAGATCTTCGGCCCGATCCTGCCGGTGCGGGCCTACCCGGACCTGGATGCGGCGCTGGCCGACGTGCTGTCGCGTGACCGCCCGCTGGCGCTGTACCCCTTCAGCCAGGACCGCGCGACGGTGGAACGCATCCTCGACCAGGTGGTGGCCGGCGGGGTGACGGTGAATGACACGCTGCTGCACTTCGCCGCCGATGGCCTGCCGTTCGGCGGGGTGGGCGCCAGTGGCATGGGCGCGTACCACGGCCGGGCCGGGTTCGATGCCATGAGCAAGCTGCTGCCGGTGCTGTGGCAGTCACGCTGGGCGGCCAGTGACCGGCTGCGGCCGCCGTATTCGAAGATTGCGGGGTTGTTGCGGTTCCTGCTGCGGTGAAGCCACGCATGGCGTGGCGCTACTGGTAGGCGCCAACCTTGGTTGGCACGCGGGGGTTGTCGGCAAGCGGCCGGCGCTACCGGGCCGACATGCGCGGCATCCCTTGGGCGGGATCAGCGCGGAGCCCGGCCTTCCCGAAACCACGCGTAGGCGGCGGCTTCGAGGTCGCCTTCCTTCGCGATTACAGACCCATCTTCATCCAGCAAGGTATAGCTGCGCTGGTCGCTACCCAATGAGGCACTGCCATCCAAACCGAGCAACAGCGTGTACATCACGTCTCTGGTGAAGGTCCCGAGCAGGTCCTTCAGTTGCGCGGCCTGCTCCGAGGTCAGACCCATTGCCGTGATCCTTGCCTCGCACTCAGTGCCCGGCATCCAGGCATCTGACAGCAGCTTTTCCTTTTCCGCGTGCCAATTGGCCACGAATGCGTCTGCGTCCAAGGTGATTCCATGCGATCGGAAGGGCATCCCGGATTGTACGGGAGGGGGGGGACAGCCGTCAGCGTGCTGACGGCCCGTTGCCGGCCAGCGGACGGCAACGGGCCGATCCACCCGGGTAGAATGCCCCCATGAAAATCGCCTCGTGGAACGTCAATTCGCTCAATGTCCGCCTGCCGCACTTGGAGCAGTGGCTCAAGGACTTCGGCCCGGATATCGTCGGTATCCAGGAAACCAAGCTGGAGGACCACAAGTTCCCCGATGCGGCGCTGATCGCCGCCGGCTACCGCAGCGTGTTTGCTGGCCAGAAGACCTACAACGGCGTGGCCCTGCTGTCGCGTGAGCCGGCGCAGGACGTGCAGATCGGCATTCCCGGTTTCGAGGACGAGCAGAAGCGCGTCATCGCCGGCACCTTCGGCGATCTGCGGGTGATCAACCTGTACGTGGTCAACGGCCAGGATGTCGGCACCGACAAGTACGACTACAAGCTGCGCTGGCTGGAGGCGGTGCATGCCTGGATCGCGCAGGAGCTGCAGCACCACCCGAAGCTGATCGTGATGGGCGATTTCAACATTGCCCCGGACGCACGCGACGTGCACGACCCGGAGGTGTGGAACGAAAACCACATCCTGACCTCCACGGCCGAGCGCGGCGCGCTGAACAAGCTGCTGCAGCTGGGCCTGCACGATGGCTTCCGCCTGCACAACGACGAGGCCGGCGTGTTCAGCTGGTGGGATTATCGTGCGGCCGGTTTCCGCCGCAACCTGGGCCTGCGCATCGATCTGACCCTGGTGTCCGATGCGCTGAAGGGCAGTGCGGTGGCCTCGGGCATCGACCGCGAACCGCGTACCTGGGAACGCCCCAGCGACCACGCCCCGGCGTGGGTGGAATTGGGTTGAAACGGTAGCGCCGGGCCATGCCCGGCGCTACCTGTCAGTTCACCGTATGCTCTTGCGGGTGAACAGGTTGACGATGGCCAGCAGGATCACCGCGCCGATCAGCGAGAACAGGAACGTGCGGATCGTGATGGCTTCGTTGATGCCGCCGCCGAACAGCCAGCCGGCAATCAACGCGCCGACGATGCCGACCACGATGTTGAGGATGATGCCCTGCTGGGCGTCGCGTCGCATGATGAGGCTGGCCAGCCAGCCCACCACGCCGCCCACGATCAGCCAGATGATGATGCCCATGTACGTGACCTCCGGAAGGGAACGCGCCCAGTTGACGCGCAGCGCCGTGAACCCGTCGTGCACTGCCGTGACGGGGGCGTGCGGATGAGCCTGCCGGCCACCCTGGACGGCCCCTGGCGCTTTGGGCCGGTCACGGTCTGGCGGCGCCCGCATGTACCCGGCCAACGCGGCGAACCGCAGGCGCGGCAGGTGCTGGCGCAGGCGCTGGGCGGCGAACCCGAGGCCCTGCCGCTGATGCGCGACGACAAGGGCCGGCCCGAGCTGGCCGGTGCGCTGGCCCACTACGGCACCGGCTGGAGCCACAGCGGCGAGGTGCTGCTGGTGGCGCTGGGCGAGGGCGTGCGCCTGGGGGTGGACCTGGAACTGCTGCGCCCGCGCCCGCGGCTGCTGGAAATCGTGCAGCGCTTTTTCCACCCCGACGAGGTGGCCTGGCTGGAAGGGTTGTCCGTGGCCGAGCGCGAGCACTGGTTCTTCCGCGTCTGGTGCGCCAAGGAGGCGATCCTGAAGGCGCATGGGCAGGGCATTTCCTTCGGCCTGCACCGCCTGCGCCTGGCCCCCGGCCGCGATGGCGCGCTGCACCTGCTGGCCTGTGACGCCGAACTTGGCCAGGCCGAGCGTTGGCACCTGCACGAATGGCAGGCCAGTGGCCAGTTCCGCGCCGCATTGGCTTGGCATGCCGATTGATGCCGCACACTGAAGCGGCGAACCGGCGGGCAAAACCGGCGATAATGCGCGCATGAGCGAACATGATCTTCCCGCCGGCGTGGTTGCCACGCTGGAACAGGGCCTGGCCAGCATGGGCCTGGCGGCCGACCTGGCGCCGCCGCTGCTGCGCTACCTGGCCCTGCTGCACCGCTGGAACGGCACCTACAACCTGACCGCCATCCGCGACCCGCAGGAGATGGTCACCCGCCACCTGCTCGATTCGCTGGCCATGCAGCCGTTCGTGGCCGATGGCAGCCTGGCCGACCTGGGTACCGGCCCCGGCCTGCCCGGCATCCCGCTGGCCATCGCCTGCCCGGGCCTGCAGGTCACCCTGGTGGAAAGCAATGGCAAGAAGGCGCGTTTCATGCGCGAAGCCGTGCGCCAGCTGGGCCTGGCCAACGCCCGCGTGGCCGAGTCGCGCGCCGAGGCGCTGGACGAGGCCGGCCGCTACGACCAGCTGACCGCGCGCGCGATGGACACCCTGGCCGGCATCGTCCGCGTCGGTGGCCACCTGCTGCGCCCCGGCGGCGTGCTGTTGGCCATGAAGGGCGTCTACCCGCATGACGAGATCGCGGCCCTGCCGGCAGGCTGGCAGGTGCGCGAGGTCACCCCGCTGAGCGTGCCTGGCCTGGCCGGCGAACGCCATCTGGTTACCGTTACAGGCCCCTGAACCCCGCCGCCAGCCCTTTGCGAAACAACGGGTTGGCGATCCATGATTTCCGCACGGGGCCGGTTGTACGCATAATGACCGGTCCCAACCATCCGTCGACGAGGCACACCTGCATGGCCCGCATCATCGCCATCGCCAACCAGAAGGGTGGCGTCGGCAAGACCACGACCGCCGTCAACCTGGCCGCTTCCCTGGCCAACGCACCCAAGCGGGTGCTGCTGGTCGACCTCGATTCGCAGGGCAATGCGACCATGGGCAGCGGCGTGGACAAGCGCGAACTGGTCGCCTCCACCTACGATCTGCTGCTGGGTGAAGCCAACGCCGCCGATGTGCGCGTGGCCACCGCCGAAGGCTACGATCTGCTGCCGGGCAACATCGATCTGACCGCGGCCGAGATCCAGCTGATGGCACAGGAAGCGCGCGAGCAGCGCCTGAAGCGCGCACTGGCGCCGATCCGCGATGAGTACGACTACATCCTGATCGACTGCCCGCCGGCGCTGTCGCTGCTCACGCTGAACGCACTGGCGGCCGCCGATTCGGTGATCGTGCCGATGCAGTGCGAGTACTACGCACTGGAAGGCCTGAGCGCGCTGGTGGAAACCATCGAAGCGCTGCGCGCCAACCTGAACCCGGCGCTGGAGATCGAAGGCGTGCTGCGCACCATGTTCGACGTGCGCAACAACCTGGCCAACGCGGTGTCGGCCGAACTGACCGAACACTTCGGTGATCGCGTGTTCCGCACCATCGTTCCGCGCAACGTGCGCCTGGCCGAAGCTCCCAGCCATGGCCAGAGCATCGTCGGCTACGACCGTGCATCGCGCGGTGGCGTGGCCTACCTGGGCCTGGCCGGCGAGATCATCCGCCGCAACAACGAACGCAACAAGGCCGCCAAGGCCGTGGAGATCGCCTGATGACCAGCAAGCCTGCAGCCAAGAAGCGAGGCCTCGGCCGCGGCCTGGACGCCCTGCTGGGTCCGAAGGGCGCGGTCAGCCAGGTGCAGGCCACCACTGCTGTCATCGAGCCGCTGCCAGGTGAAGTGCTGCGCAAGCTGGCCGTCGGCCAGCTGCAGCCGGGCAAGTACCAGCCGCGCCGCGAGATGGACGAGGGCAAGCTCTCCGAGCTGGCCGATTCGATCAAGTCGCAGGGCGTGATCCAGCCGATCCTGGTGCGCCAGCTGCCGGCCGGCAACTACGAAATCGTGGCCGGCGAACGCCGCTGGCGCGCTTCGCAGCTGGCCGGGCTGGACGAAGTGCCGGTGGTGGTGCGCGAGCTGGAAGACCGCACCGTCATCGCGATGGCGCTGATCGAGAACATCCAGCGCGAAGACCTGAACCCGCTGGAAGAAGCCGAAGCGCTGCAGCGCCTCATCAGCGAATTCACCCTGACCCATGCCGAGGCCGCCGAAGCGGTGGGCCGCTCGCGCGCTGCGGTGTCCAACCTGCTGCGCCTGCTGGAACTGCCGGTGGCGATCCGCCTGCTGCTGGAAACCCGCCGGCTGGAAATGGGCCACGCCCGCGCGTTGCTGACCCTGGCCCCGGAACTGGCCGGCAAGCTGGCCCAGGAAGCGGCCGACGAAGGTTGGTCGGTGCGCGAGGTCGAGCGCCGCGCGCAGGCCTTCGCCGCCGGCAAAGTACCCAGCAACCGCCCGGTGGCGACGCCGAAGGTGCAGCAGGCCGACATCGCGTCGCTGGAAACCGAGCTGTCCGAATCACTGGGCACCAAGGTGGCCATCAACCACGGCCGCGGCGGCAAGGGCAAGCTGATCATCCACTACACCGACCTGGATACGCTGGACGGCGTGCTGGAAAAGCTGCGTACGCGCCAGGGCTGAGCCCGGCGCAGCGACACCGGACGTGGCCTGTTCCCGCAGCGTCCCGAAGCTGACAAGGGAACGCACCGCCGCGCGCACCGGGGGATGCACCGCTCTCCGGCCCGTGGCCTCATCCAGGGAACAGGACATGAGCAACGACTACGAGGACGTCAGCCCGGACGGTACCCAGATCCTGCGGCACCGGCGCGAGAAGGACTTCGTGCTCGCCATCGGCGAAGAACAGCATATCGAGGCGATCAGCGACCACATCGCGCGCCAACTCGGGCCGATCGCCACGGTCCTGCACGAACTGATCTCCGACCTGGTGCACATCGACGTGCACGTGGTGCCGGCCAATGAGCACTGCCCGTACCTGCGCCTGGTCACCTCTGGCATGAGCGACCTGCCGATGACCGTGCCCGCCGAAGCGGACGCGGACGTACCGCGCTACATGGAGCTGATGGTGACCCTGCCGGCCGACTGGCCACTGTCCCAGGACGCCTTCGAGGACGAGCGCAATTACTGGCCGGTGCGACTGCTGAAGGGCATGGCGCGGCTGCCGCACGAGTACGACACCTGGCTGGGCTTCGGCCACACCATTCCCAACGGCCACCCCAGCGAGCCCTATGCGCCTGGCGTGGGCTTCGACGGTGCCATCGTCCTGCCGCCGGTCACCACCCCGGGCGACTTCGCCACGCTGGAACTGGACGACGGCAAGCGCATCAGCTTCATGAGCCTGGTCCCGCTGTATCCGGAAGAAATGGACCTGAAGCTGAAAAAGGGCGCCGACGCACTGCTGGACCGCTTCGATGCGAAGAAGATCAACGATGTGATCGCGCCGGGCCGGGTCAACGTCGCAAGGAAGCGTTTCGGTTTGTTCTGAGACCGGTAACATCGGGGGCCTGAACTTCGTTTCCGGGCCCCCTTCCATGACCATCCTGCTCACCGGCGCTGCCGGCTTCATCGGTGCCTACACCGCCCGCGCCCTGCTGGAGCAGGGCCAGGCCGTGGTCGGCCTGGACAACTTCAACGATTACTACGACCCGCAGATCAAGCGCGACCGCGTCGCCGCGCTGTGCCCCACGCTGGACCTGCGCACGCTGGACCTGACCGACCGCGAAGGCCTGGCCGCGCTGTTCGACGAAGTGCAACCCAGCGCGGTGATCCACCTGGCCGCGCAGGCCGGCGTGCGCTATTCGCTGGAAAACCCGCACGCCTACGTCGACAGCAACCTGACCGGCTTCGTCAACATGCTGGAACTGTGCCGCCACCGGGGCGTGCAGCACCTGGTGTACGCCTCCAGCAGCTCGGTGTACGGCGATTCGGCCACGCCGCCGTTCTCCGAAGACCAGCGCGTGGACCAGCCGCGCTCGCTGTACGCGGCCACCAAGGCCGCCAACGAGCTGATGGCCTACACCTACGCGCAGCTGTATGGCCTGCATGCCACCGGCCTGCGCTTCTTCACCGTGTATGGCCCGTGGGGCCGCCCGGACATGGCACCGCTGCTGTTCGCGCGCGCGGTGCTGGCCGGCCGCCCCATCGATGTGTTCAACGAAGGGCGCATGCAGCGCGACTTCACACATGTTTCCGACATCGTGGCCGGTATCCTCGGCGCCCTCGCGCACCCGTCCACCGAGCCGGTGCCGCACCGCGTGTTCAATCTGGGCAACCACACCCCGGTCGAGCTGGAACGCTTCATCGGCGTGATCGAACAGGCGGCCGGGCGCCCGGCGCAGAAGGTCTATAAGCCCATGCAGCCCGGCGACATGGTGCGCACCATGGCCGACACCCGGCGTGCCCATGACGCATTCGGCTTCGAGGCGGTCACTCCGATCGAACAGGGGCTGCCGCCGGTGGTGCAGTGGTGCCGCGAGTACTTTGGCGATCGCGCCTGAGGAAGGCTCCTCACGCAGCCGGGTTCATCTTCGGATAACCTCGGCTGCGGACAATGCGCGGTCTTTGTTTCCCTCTTGGCCGAGTGCCCCATGAGCCAACCTGAGCTTTCCGTTGTCGTTCCGGTGTTCAACGAGCGCGACAATGTCGCCCCGCTGGTGGCCGAGATCACTGCCGCCCTGCGCGGCCATCTGCCGTTCGAGATCGTCTACATCGACGACCATTCGCGCGACGACACCCTGGCCGTGCTGCAGGGCCTGAAGGCCACCACCCCGGAACTGCGGGTGCTGCACCATGTCAGCCAGAGCGGGCAGAGCACCGCCGTGCGCACCGGGGTCAAGCACGCGCGCGCGCCGTGGATCGCCACCCTGGATGGTGATGGCCAGAACGATCCGGCCGATATTCCCAGGCTGCTGGCCGCCCGCGCCGCCGCCGATGCGCAGGTGAAACTGTTCGCCGGCTGGCGGGTGAACCGCCAGGACAGCGGCAGCAAGCGCTGGGCCAGCCGCTGGGCCAATGCGATCCGTGCGCGCATGCTGCGTGACGACACCCCCGATACCGGCTGCGGCATCAAGCTGTTCGAACGCGCCGCCTTCCTCGACCTGCCGTACTTCGACCACATGCACCGTTACCTGCCGGCGCTGATGCAGCGGGCCGGCTGGAAGACCACCAGCGTGCCGGTGAACCATCGCCACCGCACCGCCGGGGTTTCCAAGTACAACAACCTGGGCCGCGCGCTGGTCGGCATCCGCGACCTGCGCGGCGTGGCGTGGCTGATCACCCGCAGCAAGCGCACTGCGGTGGAGGAGCGTTGATGGCGCTGCACTGGCTGGACCAACCGCTGACCTGGCTGTACTGGACCGGCCTGCACGTAACCGGCTGGAAGCTGATCGGCTATACCGGCGCGCTGATGTTCGGTGGCCGCTGGCTGGTGCAGTTCGTGGCCTCCAGGCGCGCGGGCAAGCCGGTCATCCCGCGCCTGTTCTGGTACATGAGCGTGGTCGGCAGCCTGATGACGCTCAGCTACTTCCTGTTTTCGGCCAAGCAGGATTCGGTGGGCGTGCTGCAGAACCTGTTCCCGGCGTTCACCGCGCTGTACAGCCTGCACCTGGACATCAAGCACCGCGGCTGGAAGCGCGACAAAGCCGGCCATTGAGGTACGGGGTCGGATCCCTTTCCGCAGGAAAGGGCTCTGACCCCCGTCAGGATCCCCGGCGCATCCACGCATGGCGTGGACCCTGCACGTCCGGTGGTAGCGCCGGGCCATGCCCGGCGGATGTCTCCGTTGTCCGCGCTGCGCGCTCGCGGGGCATGGCCCCGCGCGACCGGGTGCAGGCAGGACCTTCGTCCCATGCCTGCACGGGGCTGGCGGTGCGATCATCGGGGTCTGCCTTCCCGGGAACCTGTGCTTGTGAAAACCCGTCTTGCCGTTGCCCTGCTGATCGCCCTGGCCTCGCCGGCCGTTGCCTTGGCCGCGCCGCCCGCTGCCGCCGCGCCGGCCAGCATGGCCGCCGAATCGCCTGCCGACGCGGCGTTCCGCGCGATCTACGAGAAAGAATGGAAGTGGCGCCAGGACGGCGGTGGTGAAGCCAGCGAAGACGGCGATGCACCGGCCAATGCCACCCGCCTGCCCGATGTCGGCGCCGCCGCCCAGCAGGGGCGGCTGAAGGTCTGGGACCAGACCCTGGCCGACCTGAAGAAGATCGACCCGGCCACGCTCAGCGCGGCCAACCAGGTGAACTACGCGATCTATCGCGACCAGGTGTTCAACCTGGCCGAGGAGACCCGCCTGCGCGGCTACGAAATGCCGTTCAATTCCGATTCCTCGTTCTGGTCCAACCTGTCCTTCATGGCCCGGCGCGAGATGAAGACCGCGCAGGACTACCGCAATTACATTGCTCGCCTGAACGATGTGCCGCGCTACTTCGGCCAGCAGACCGACAACATGCGCGCCGGTTTGAAGCGCGGCTTCAGCGTGCCGCGTGCGGTGCTCGATGGCCGCGAGGTGTCCATCGCCACCGTGGCCGAACTGAAGGACCCGACCCAGTCGCCGCTGTACGCGCCGTTCAAGAAGCTGCCCAGCAGCATCCCGGCGGCCGAACAGGCCGCGCTGCGCGAGCAGGCGGTGGCGGCGATTGGCGGCAAGGTGGTGCCGGCGTTCCAGCAGCTGCGCACCTTCTTCGTGCAGGAATACGTGCCGCAGGCCCGCACCACCCTGGCCGCCGAAGCGATGCCGGGCGGCAAGGCGTACTACAAGCAGCAGATCCACGAGTACACCACGCTGGATCTGACGCCCGACCAGATCCACCGGATCGGCCTGGAGGAAGTGGCCCGCATCCAGCAGGAAATGAACGCCATCATCAAGCAGGTGGAGTTCAAGGGCAGCTTCGCCGACTTCCTCACCTTCCTGCGCACCGACCCGCAGTTCTACGCCAAGACGCCGGAAGAGCTGCTGTCGCGCGCCGCGTGGATCTCCAAGCGTGCCGACGGCCAGATCGGCAAGTTCATGACCCTGCCGCGCGCCCGCTTCACCATCGTGCCGGTACCGCCGGATATCGCTCCGTTCTGGACCGCGGGTCGCGGGGGCATGGGCACCTACTGGGTGAACACCTACGATCTGCCGTCGCGCCCGCTGTACAACCTGCCCGCGCTCACCCTGCACGAATCCGACCCGGGCCACGCCCTGCAGGGCGCGCTGGCGGCCGAGCAGGGCGAACAGCCCGAGTTCCGCCGCAATGCCTACATTTCGGCCTATGGCGAAGGCTGGGCGCTGTACTGCGAAAAGCTGGGCGTGGAAATGGGCATCTACGAAACCCCCTACGAGGACTTCGGGCGCCTGACCTACGAAATGTGGCGCGCCGCGCGCCTGGTGATCGACACCGGCGTGCACAGCAAGGGCTGGACGCGCGACCAGGCGCTGGCCTACCTGCGCGACCACACCGCGCTGAGCGAGCACGAAGTGACCACCGAAGTGGATCGCTACATTTCCTGGCCGGGCCAGGCGCTGAGCTACAAGCTGGGTGAAATCGCCATCGTGCGCCTGCGTGCCCAGGCCGAGAAGGAGCTGGGCGACAAGTTCGACATCAAGGGCTTCCACGATGCCGTGCTGAAGCAGGGTTCGGTGCCGCTGCCGGTGCTGGAACAGCAGATCCAAGCGTATATCGCCGAACGCAGGAAGGCCTGACCGGTAACGCCGCCGGGCCATGCCCGGCGAGCGGCTGCGATTGTGTAACGGCTGCAACGCCCGCTACCCTCCCGGCATGATCCGCTTCGTGCGTCGCCGCCCGTCGTTCCTGCTCCGCCTGCTGATGCTGGTGGTGGTGGCGATTGGCAGCGTGGGCGGCGCCACGGCGTCGGCACTGGGCGAGCTGCACGAGATGGCGCATCTGGACCATCCGGCGGCGCCGCATGATGCCGCCGCGCTCGATGCCGGGCACGATCCGGACGACACCAGCGCTCGCTTGCTGCACGCGCTGGTGCATTGCGGGCACTGCCACGGCCAGGGCGGCGTCTTGCCGTTCGCATTGGCGAGCTGGGAACTGCCGCTTCCGCCGTCTGCCGCCGCGCCGACCACGATCGACACCGACGGCCGTCCCGCGCCGCTGGAGTCGCTGCTGCGTCCTCCGATCCAGGCCTGATCCATCGCCCGCCGTGCGCGGGCTTCCGATCCTGTCCTGAGATTTCCGGAGTATTCCCATGTGGATCCGCCTGGCCGCTGTCGCGGCCCTGGCGATCGCGCCGTGCGTGCATGCGCAGGCGCCGTCGTCGCTTGACCCCCTGACCCTGGACGCGGCCGTCGACCGTGTCGCCCGTACCCATCCCGACCTGCGCCTGCCCACACTGCAGCGCCAGGCCGCCGAAGCCCGCCTGGATGGCGCCGCGCTCACCCCGGCGCTGGTGCTTGGCGTGGAGCTGGAGAACGTGCTGGGCACCGGCGGCACCCGCGGTTTCGATGCCGCCGAAGCCACCGTCACCCTGGCCGGCGTGCTGGAACGCGGCGGCAAGCTGGACGCGCGTCGTGCCGTGGCCCAGGCCAACCTGGACGCGCTGGCGCCGCAGCGCGAGATCACCCGCCTGGACCTGCTGGCCGAAACCGCGCGCCGCTACCTGGCCATCAGCGCGGCCGAACAGCAACGCCGCATTGCCGTGGACGATATCGAGCAGCGCCGCCGCGCGGTGGCCGCCGCACGTTTGCGCCTGCAGGCCGGTGCCTCGCCGGCGTCCACGCTGTTGACCGCGCAGGCGGCACTGGCCCAGGCCGAACTGGACCGCGACCGCAGCCTGCAGGCGGCACGCGCCGCGCGCATGGCGCTGGCGGCGCTGTGGAACGCGCGCGAAGTGGATTTCGACGTCATCACCGGCGACCCCTTGCAGCTGCCCGCCCTGCAGGACTTCCAGCAACTGGCGCAGCTGCTGCAGCGCACGCCGGAACTGGCGGCGATCGCCACCGAAGCACGCGTGCGCGAAGCGCAACTGCAGTTGGCGCGCAGCCAGCAGCGCAGCGACCTGTCCTGGCAGCTGGGCGCGCGCCACATGCGTGACAGCGGCGACAACGCCCTGCTGGCCGGCTTCAGCGTGGCGCTGGGCAGTGCGCGCCGTGCGGCCCCGGAGATCCGCGCCGCAGAAGCCGAACTGGCCCTGAGCGCAGTCGAGCGCGAGGCCCGCGCGCTGCAGCTGCACGCCACCTTGGCCGAGGCGCACGGCCGCTACGAAACCGCCCGGCTGGAAGTGCAGCGCATGCAGCGCGACGTGCTGCCGCAACTGCAGAAGGCCGAAAAGGCCGCCGAAACCGCGTGGCGCGCCGGTGCCATCAGCTACCTGGAGTGGGCCCAGCTGCAGGCCATGCGCATCGAAGCGCGGCAGCGGCAGTTGGATGCCGCGCTGTCGGCACAGTCCGCCCTGATCGAAATCCAGCGCCTGAGCGGACAACCGCTGCTGGCCGCCTCTGCTGAAGGAACCCTGCCATGAAGGCTGTCACCTCCCTGATCCGCCTGGCCACCGTGGCCGCGCTGCTGGTCGTGCTGAGCGCCTGTGGCAACGGCGGCCCGCAGGCCACGCCGCCTGCGGACGATGACCACGATCACGCCGAAGGCGAAGCCGCGCATGCCGACGATGCGCCCGAGCGCACTACCATCACCGCCGCGCAGGCGGCCGAGGCGGGCATCGCCAGCGCCGCAGCGGGCCCCGGCACGATCGCCGACGAACACGACGTGCAGGGCCTGCTGGCCCCGGTCGATGGGCGCAGCGCACAGGTCACCGCACGCTTCCCGGGCCCGGTGCGCGCGCTGCGCGCGAACGTGGGCGACCGCGTGCGCGCCGGCCAGCCGCTGGCCAGCATCGACAGCAACCTCAGCCTGACCACCTACAGCGTGGCCGCGCCGATCAGCGGCGTAGTGCTGTCGCGGCAGGTGCAGGTGGGCGCCATGGCGGGCGAGGGCCAGGTGCTGTTCGAGATCGGTGATCTGTCGCAGCTGTGGGTGGACCTGCACATCTTCGGTGCCGACACCCAGCACATCACCGCCGGCGTGCCGGTCACCGTCACCCGCATGACCGACGGCGTCAGCCAGGTCACCACCCTGGAACGCGTGCTGCCCGGCACCGCCACCGCCAGCCAGAGCACCGTGGCGCGCGCCAGCGTGGACAATGCCGATGGCCTGTGGCGGCCTGGTGCGGCGGTGCGCGCGCGCATCGTAGTGGCCAGCACGCCGGCCGACATCGTGGTGCCGCTCAGCGCATTGCAGACCCTGGACGGCAAGGACGTGGTGTTCGTGCGCGAGGGCGACACCTATACGGTGCGACCGGTCACCCTGGGCGCACGCGATGCGCAGCAGGTGGCGGTCAGCGCCGGGCTGCGTGCCGGCGAGCAGGTGGTGGTGCAGCAGAGCTACACGGTGAAGGCCGACATCGGCAAGGCGGGTGCCAGCCATGAGCACTGACCCCAACGCCCGCCACGGGTTGCTGGAACGCATCATCGCCGCGGCCATCCAGCGCCGCTGGCTGATGCTGGGCCTGACCCTGGTGCTGGTGGCGGTGGGCATCTGGAGTTTCGCCCGGCTGCCGATCGACGCCACCCCGGACATCACCAACGTGCAGGTGCAGGTGAACACCGCCGCGCCCGGCTATTCGCCGCTGGAAAGCGAACAGCGCATCACCTACGCGGTGGAAACGGCGATGGCCGGCCTGCCGAAGCTGGACCATGTGCGTTCACTGTCGCGCTACGGCCTTTCGCAGGTCACCGTGGTGTTCAAGGACGGCACCGATCTGTACTTCGCCCGCCAGCAGGTGGCCGAACGCCTGCAGCAGGTGCGCTCGCAGATTCCGGCCGGGCTCGACCCGCAGCTGGGGCCGATCGCCACCGGCCTGGGCGAGATTTTCATGTACACCATCGACGCCGACCCCAAGGCGCGCAAGCCCGACGGCACGGCCTACACCGCCACCGATCTGCGCACCCTGCAGGACTGGGTGATCCGACCACAGCTGCGCAACGTGCCGGGCGTGACCGAGGTCAACACCATCGGTGGTTTCCAGCGCCAGGTGCACATCACCCCGGATCCGGCGCGACTGCGCGCGCTGGGCTTCAGCCTGGACGACGTGGCCGAAGCCGTGCAGGCCAACAACCAGAACGTCGGTGCCGGCTACATCGAACGCAATGGCCAGCAGTTCCTGGTACGCATTCCCGGCCAGGTGGCCGATCTGCAGGAGATCGGCAACATCGTGCTGGACCGCCGCGAAGGCGTGCCGATCCACGTGCACGACGTGGCCAGCGTGGCCGACGGCCCGGAACTGCGCAGCGGCGCGGCCACCCAGAATGGCCATGAAGTGGTGATGGGCACCGTGGTGATGCTGGTCGGTGCAAACAGTCGCGAGGTCGCGCAAGCCGCAGCCGCTCGCCTGCAGCAGGCGCAGGCCAGCCTGCCCGCGGGGGTAACCGTTACCGCCAGCTACGACCGCACCGCGCTGGTCGACCGCACCATCCAGACCGTGGCGCGAAACCTGCTGGAAGGTGCGCTGCTGGTGATCGTGGTGCTGTTCCTGCTGCTGGGCAACGTGCGTGCCGCGTTGATCACCGCGGCGGTCATTCCGCTGGCCATGCTGTTCACCCTTACCGGCATGGCCCGTGGCGGCGTGTCGGCCAATCTGATGAGCCTGGGCGCGCTGGATTTCGGCCTGATCGTCGATGGCGCGGTCATCATCATCGAGAACTGCCTGCGCCGCTTCGGCGAACGCCAGCACGCGCTGGGCCGCGACATGACCGTGGCCGAACGCTTTGCCGAAACCGCCAGCGCCACCGCCGAAGTGATCCGTCCCAGCCTGTTCGGCTTGGGCATCATCACCGCGGTGTACCTGCCGATCTTCGCGCTCACCGGCGTGGAAGGAAAAATGTTCCACCCGATGGCGATCACCGTGGTGCTGGCACTGACCGGCGCCATGCTGCTGTGCCTGACCTTCGTGCCGGCTGCCATCGCGCTGTTCCTCGGTGGTCGCATGCAGGAAAAGGAGAACCGGCTGATGGCCTGGCTGCGGCGGCGCTACCAGCCGCTGTTGGCGTTCACCCTGCGCCGCGGCCGCTGGGTCGCCGTGGGTGCCCTGCTGCTGGTGCTGGGCTGCGGCGCCCTGGCCACACGGCTGGGCAGCGAATTCGTGCCCAGCCTGGACGAAGGCGATGTGGCCATGCATGCCATGCGTATTCCCGGCACCAGCCTGGCACAGTCGGTACAGATGCAGGTGCAGATTGAACGCCGCCTGCTGCAGGTGCCGGAAGTGGCCAAGGTGTTTTCCAAGATCGGCACGCCGGAAGTGGCTTCCGACCCGATGCCGCCTTCGGTGGCCGACACCTTCATCATGATGAAGCCCCGCAGCCAGTGGCCCGACCCGCGCAAGCCGCGCGCCACGCTGCTGGCCGAGCTGGAACGCACGGTGGAATCGCTGCCCGGCAACAACTACGAGTTCACCCAGCCGATCCAGATGCGCATGAACGAGCTGATTTCCGGCGTGCGTGCCGATGTGGCGGTCATGCTGTACGGCGATGACCTGGATACCCTGCGCAATGTCGGCCAGCGTCTGCAGCGCGTGGTTGCGGCGGTACCGGGCGCGGCCGATGTGCGGCTGGAAGAGACCAGTGGCCTGCCGCTGCTGACCGTGCTGCCGGATCGGCAGCGGCTGGCCGGCTATGGCCTGAACCCGGGGCAGGTGCAGTCCACCGTGGCCACCGCCGTGGGTGGGCAGGTGGCCGGGCAGTTGTTCGAAGGTGATCGCCGCTTCGATATCGTGGTGCGCCTGCCCGAAGCACTGCGCCAGGACCCGGCCGCCCTGGCCGATCTGCCCATTTCGCTGGAGCCGGCGCTGGCCAGTGACAACGGCGATGAGTTGAGCCGGGGCGTGGCCGCAGGCAGCGGTGCACCGCGCACCGTGCCGTTACGCGAACTGGCCCGCATCGAAACCAGCGAAGGCCCGAACCAGATCAACCGCGACAACGGCAAGCGCCGCATCGTGGTCACCGCCAACGTGCGCGATCGTGACCTGGGCAGTTTCGTGGCGGACCTGCAGCAGGCGGTGCAGGGCAGGGTGGAACTGCCGGCCGGCTACTGGATCGACTACGGCGGCAGCTTCCAGCAGCTGATCTCGGCCAGCCAGCGCCTGGCCGTGGTGGTACCGGTCACGCTGCTGCTGATCTTCGTGCTGCTGTTCTGGGCGTTCGGATCAGTGCGTGATGCGGCCATCGTGTTCAGCGGCGTGCCGCTGGCCCTGACCGGCGGCGTCCTGGCGCTGGCGTTGCGCGGCTTGCCGCTGTCGATCTCGGCCGGTGTGGGTTTCATTGCCTTGTCGGGTGTGGCGGTGCTCAACGGCCTGGTGATGATCAGCTTCGTGCGCCACCTGCGCGAACAGGGCCTGCCCCTGCTGGATGCGGTGCGCGAAGGCGCGCTGGGGCGCCTGCGCCCGGTGCTGATGACCGCGCTGGTCGCCTCGCTGGGCTTCGTGCCGATGGCCTTCAATGTCGGTGCGGGTTCGGAGGTGCAGCGACCCCTGGCCACCGTGGTGATCGGCGGCATCGTCTCGTCCACCCTGCTGACCCTGCTGGTGCTACCCGTGCTGTACCGCTGGCTGCACCGCCGCGAGGCCTGACCGGAGGGGTCGGATCCCTTCCGCAGGAAGGGATCCGACCCCATCCACTTACGGCAGCTTCGCAATCACCTTGATCTCGAACTGGAACCCATACAGCCAGGTGACGCCGATACCGGTCAGGATCGGGTGCGGCGCTTGGCCCCAGTACTCGGGCACGATGGCCCAGGCCTTCTCGAAATTCTTCTCCGGATCGACCAGAAACACCGTCACGTCGATCACATCGTCGAACGTGCAGCCGGCGGCCGCCAGCACCGCGTTGAGGTTGTCGAAGGCGCGGCGCACCTGGGTTTCGAAGTCCGGCTCGGGCGAGCCGTCTTCACGGCTGCCGACCTGGCCGGAGACGAACAGGAAGCCATTGGACCGGATGGCCGGCGAATAGCGGTTGCGCTCGTAGAGGGCCTGGCGACCGGCGGGGAACACGACATCACGCTGTGACATGGGGACTATCCCGTGGAAGAGAGGGCCATCGTCCTCTCCAATGCTGTCTGGATAAACCGCGATAATCGGCCTAGATTGATTGCCATTCCCAAACAATCGCGGGCCGCCCATGGACCGATTCGAGGCAATGCGGGCCTTCGCCCGGGTGGTGGAAACCGGCAGCTTCACCCGGGCCGCGCACACCCTGCAGGTCAGCCGCACTACGGTCACCCAGCTGGTGCAGCAGCTGGAAGCGCACCTGCGCCTGCGCCTGCTCAACCGCACCACCCGGCGCGTCAGCACCACCGCCGACGGCGCGGCGTACTACCCGCGCATCGCCCGCCTGCTGGCCGAACTGGAGGCGGTGGAAGGCGGCCTGGGCGAGGCCGCCAGCCAGCCGCGCGGGCGCCTGCGCATCGATGTGCCGGGGCCGTACGCACGCCTGCGGCTGGTACCGGCGCTGGCGGACTTCCGTGCACGCTACCCGGAGATCCAGCTGGACATCGGCGTCAGCGATCGCGAAGTGGATGTCATCGCCGACAACGTGGACTGCGTGATCCGCGGCGGCACCCCGGCCGACCCGGCGCTGGTCGCACGGCCGCTGGCCAGCCTGCCGATCGGCTTCCATGCCAGCCCCGCCTACCTGCAGCGTTTCGGCATGCCCGACCACCCGCGCGCGCTGGAAGGGCCGGACCATCACGTGGTCGGCTTCCTCAGCCCGCGCAGCGGTCGTGCGCGGGTGTTCAGCGCCCGCCGTGGTGATGAGCGCATGGAGGTGCAGGGCCGTTACACGGTGGGCTTCGACGATGGCAATGCCTACCTGGCGGCCGGTGTGGCCGGACTGGGCGTGATCGCCCTGCCCAGCTACATGGCGCAGCCGCACGTGGCCCGCGGCGAACTGCAGCCGGTACTGCAGGACTGGCAGCTGCCGCCGATGCCGATGCACGTGATGTTCCCGCCGAACCGGCATATGAGCCAGCGCCTGCGGGTGTTCATCGATTGGTTGGTGGAGGTGCTGGGGTAATGCCCTTGTAGCGTCGAGCGTTGCTCGACTGCTTCTGCCGCCAACCGAACGCAGACTCGGGATTGCAACTGTTCCTAGGTCGATGGCGTCAACGTTCGTGCGACCATTTCCGGCACGCCACAAAGGAAATGGATTGCCACATGAGTCGTATCGTTGCACTGGACACCGAAACCACCGGCCTGTCGCACAAGCAGGGCCATCGCATCATCGAAATCGGTGCGGTGGAAATGATCGACGGACGAATCACGGGTCGCCAGTTCCACACGTTCCTGCAGCCACAACGTCGCGTGGACCCTTTCGCACAACGTGTGCACGGCATCAGCGACGCCATGCTGGTCGGCAAGCCGTTGTTTTCCAGCAAAGCGGTCGAACTGCTTGAATTCCTGCGTGGCAGCGAACTGGTGGCCCACAACGCCACGTTCGACGTCGGCTTCCTGGACCACGAGCTTCGCCTGTCCGGCCACACGGTCGCCCTGGCCCACCATTGCCGCGTGACCTGCAGCCTGAAGATCGCCCAGCAGCGCTGGCCGGGGCAGCCCAACAAGCTGGATGACCTGCTGCGACGCCTGGGCATTCCCGGCGAGCGCGGCCTGCATGGCGCGCTGAAGGATGCGCATCTGCTGGCCCAGGTGATTCCGCACCTGCGTTGAGTTGGCCTGCAGCAAGGGTCAGAGCCCGCGTCTGTCGACGCGGGATCCGACCTCATCGGGAAGGCGTGACGACACCCGTGTGGCTGGCCCTACGCATCTGCAGGGGAGCGTAAGGACAAGTTGTCGTCATGCACGCGATTGAACCTGCAGACATGTTCAATGTGTTGCCGCGCTTCGGGTGAGAACCAGCCAAGCACTTCTACCAGGTGTCGATGTCTATCACGCAGATCCTGATGGAAGGTGATGGGTTCATGGTGGAAAACGCGATTCAGCAGAGCGCGCGCGCCTTCGACCCGACGTTGAACTTTTGCTCTGGTTCTCCAGGATTTGGAAACGCCCGGTAGAACCGTGCCGAGGAGGGTAGGCCACGCTGCCCGTCCTCCATGTTCATAGGCGAAGTGAAACATCCCGCACCAGAAGCCGAACCCGAGTTCTGCAACGATTCGATCCGGATCATGGGGCTTGTTGCGCTTGGAGAGCGTTGCTTTTGCCTCCAGGACCATACGTGCATGGTTCGCATTGAGCCAGGCCTGCGCATACCAATCGCGCGCGCCGAAGTGGCGGCTGAAAGCGTTGTGAATGCTGTTGCGCATCACTACTTCCAGCATATGAAGCACGGGATACAGGGCCTCGCACAGAAGCATGTTTCTGGCGTGCCTTGCTACGGCCTCAATGCCCGCATTTCCGTATGAGTGGGCTACCGATGTCACCTGCTGAGGCTGGGCGACAGTGGCGGGTGCCTGGTGGATCTTCAGAGCGCCGGCCAGCGCCGAGCCCAGCGCGCCCCCGGGTGCTTGGTTGACGGGATCGATCACAACCGCGGCAGCGGGCGCATCTGGCAATCCGTAGGGTGCCAATCTGGTCGATGACACTGCCGCTACCAACCCGTCAGCGATCTTCACATCAATGAGCGATGCCCAATGCGGACTCTTGAACACGGTGTGATCTTCCCCTAGCATCGGCAACGCATACCCCGGCAAGCTCCTCTCCTCACATGCTTCACGTGAGTGATGGGTCCGGGGTTTTTTTTGTCCGCCAGCTTTCCGTGTGCTGTGTTCACCCCGGCATTTCATAGGCTGGGCAAGGGGGCCGGCAGAGCCCTTTCAACGTTCTACAGCAACGTCAGGCGGGGGGTAAGGTCGATTTCCGTCAATCGTGGCGACGGCGGTGGCCACGCCATCTTCGCTGGCCATCGCTGCACCCAGTGCAACGGCACGCGCGCGCGTTTCCGGGTCTTCGGCGAACGCGATGGCCGTCGCCAGCGTGGCCAAATGCAACCGCTTCGGCGACAGCGGCGCCGGCGCCACACCCAGCGCCTGCAGTCGCCGCGCCCAGAAGAACTGATCGGCGGCGAAGGGCATCACCAGCGAGGGAATACCCGCGCGGCACGCAGAATGCGTGGTGCCACTGCCACCGTGATGGATGGCCAGCGCGCAGCGCGGGAACAACGCTTCGTGCGGTGTCGGGCCGACGACGAACACGTTCGACGGCAGCTCGCCTGCAGGCAGGCCTGCCCAGCCGGGAAACAGCAGCACGCGGCGCGGTGCCAGCGCGTGCAGCAACGCTGGCAGCACGCGCTCGCGGTCGAAGCCGGTCATGCTGCCGAAGCCCAGGTACACCGGTGGCGGACCGGCATCGAGGAAGGCCCGCAGGTCTGGCGGCGGCAACCACGGTTGCTCCGGCATCCGCCATTGCCCGCACACCACGTGGTCGGTCGGCCAGTCTGGCGGGGGCGGCAACAACTGCGGGGAAATGCCGTACAGCATCGGCAGCCCGGTCCACAGCGTGCGGCGCGGTGCTTGCCCCAGTGCGGCTCGCGCCGTGTTGATCGGTGCCCGGAAGGTGCGCCAGACGGCCCGGTTGACCAGCCCATAGCTGGCCCGGCGCAGGAACCCGGGCAGCGGCAGTGGTGGCAGGAAGGGGGACGCAAAGGCCCGCGTCGGGGTGAGCGGAATCATGCCGGTGCCGATCGCTGGCAAGCCGTGCCGCTCGGCCACGCTCAAACCCACCAGGGCGGCCAGACCGCCCGTCAGTATGGCGTCGCAGCCCGTGGCGGCCGCATCGACCTGCGCCATCCAGGCCGGCACGTGGCGGCCGGCCATCCGCGCCAGACCGCGCGAGGCGGCAGCCAGGTTGTTGCCGCGTGCCACCAGGGCCACCACTTCGTCGTGGATGTCGCCTTCCAGCGCCGCGTGCGGCACGCCGAGGTCGCGCGCAGTGGCCAGCGTGCCCTGTTCGGCCAGCAGCATCACTTCGTGGCCCGCCTGGCGCAGCCCGTGGCACAGCATCACCAGCGGCCGGGTGTCGCCTTCGGTGCCATAGGTCAGGGCCAGCAGTCGCATGGAAGGGCTCGCGGGAGGGGCTGCCAGTATGGGCAGACCCGGCATGAACACGGTGTGCCACGTTCAGCCTTTGCCCTGTGGACAACTTGCGCAAGTGATTGAAAGCCTGCATAATGCGCGGCTCGCTGTGTCCGGTTTCGTACCGGGCGGCACCCCCGGGAGCACGTCCCCGGCCGCCCAACGCCAGCGTAACCCTTTGATTCTCTTGACGTGTGGTGGGCAACCACCGAGGCCGCCGTCTCCCGGGCTACGGGCTGACAAAATTAACTATCGAGGTGCGCAATGTCCCGCGTATGCCAGGTTTCCGGCAAGCGAGTGCAGACGGGTAACAACGTCTCGCACGCCAACAACAAGACCCGTCGTCGTTTCCTGCCCAACCTGCACGAGCGCCGCTTCTGGGTTGCCAGCGAAAACCGCTGGGTGAAGCTTCGTGTTTCCGCGCATGCACTGCGCACCATCGACAAGAACGGCATCGATTCCGTTCTGGCTGAGCTGCGTGCGCGCGGCGAAAAGGTCTGAGGAGTAGACGATCATGGCAGGCAAGCGCGATAAGGTCCGTATGATTTCGACCGCCGGTACCGGTCACTTCTACACGACCGACAAGAACAAGAAGAACACCCCGGGGAAGATGGAATTCTCCAAGTACGATCCGGTCGTGCGCAAGCACGTCCCGTACAAGGAAGGCAAGATCAAGTAATCCGCAAGGGTTGCTGATCGCCTCCGGAAAAACCCGCCCTTGTGGCGGGTTTTTTCATGCCCAGCGCCCGGCAGGTGCTTACCTCGCCCGGTAGGTGCCAACGTTGGTTGGCACACTCACCCCGCCCGGTAGGTGCCAACCTTGGTTGGCACATTCACCCCGCCCGGTAGGTGCCAACCTTGGTTGGCACACGGCTTCCAGGCAGTCGAGCAGCAATCTCCCCCCGTGCCGTGCGGCCCGTTCCTCGCGCATGGCGATGCGTTCATCCCAATGGCGCCCGCCGGTCATGGGGCGCAGCTCGACTCTACACACCCTGCTGGGCAGAATGGCTGCACACCTCCCGACGGGCGACGCGATGCTGTTCGAGTGGCTGCTGGGTTCCTACCTGCTGTTGATCGACTGGCTCATCCGCCTGGTCGCGCTGTGCTGGATTCCCACCCGCACCACGCCGGGGGCCGCACGCAGCTGGCTGCTGCTGGTCGGCTTCGTGCCCCTGCTGGGCCTGCCGTTGTACCTGCTGTTCGGCCACCCCTGGCTGTCGCGCGAACGCATCCGCCGCCAGGCCGAGGCTTCGTTGGTCATCCGCGAAGAGCAGGCGTTGCAGCGCCGCCTGCGCTGGATGCCGCAGCCTGACACCGCCAGTGCCGAGATCGTGCCGCTGGTGCAGCGCCAAGGCGACTTCATGCCGGTGCACGGCAACGCCGTCGATCTGCTGACCGACTACGACGAATCGCTGCACAGCCTGATTGCCGACATCGACCAGGCCGAAGACCGCGTCCACCTGCTGTACTACCTGATGTTCGATGACGCGGTGGGCGAGGCCATCGTCGAAGCCCTGCAGCGTGCCGCCGCCCGTGGCGTGCAGTGCCGCGTGCTGCTCGATGCCGTCGGTGCCAAGCGTGGCCTGCGCGCCTACCGCAAGCGGCTGCAGGCACGCGATGTGGAGGTGCGGGCGATGCTGCCCGGCGGCCTGCGCTGGCGTCGCAGCGGCCGCATGGACCTGCGCAACCATCGCAAGATCGCGGTAATCGACAACGAAGTGGCCTACGTGGGTTCGCAAAACCTGGCCGGGCCGCAGTTCGTGCCCGGCCATCCCAACCGTGAACTGGTGGCGCGCGTGCGCGGCCCGGCGGTGGCGCATCTGGAAGCGGTGTTCGCCAGTGACTGGTACATGGAAACCGGGCAGCGCCTGGAGGTGATCGCCAACGTACCGGTGTGCAGCGACGACATCGCCACCCAGCTGCTGCCCAGCGGACCCGCCTACCCGTACAGCAACGCGCGCGATGCCGTGGCCGCGCTCATCCACCTGGCACGCCGGCGCCTGGTGATGGTGACCCCGTACTTCGTGCCCGACGAGGCGACCCTGAGCGCGCTGCGTATCGCCGCGTTGTCGGGCGTGCAGGTGCAGTTGATCCTGTCGGCCAGCAACAACCAGCGGCTGACGTCCTGGGCGCAGGAGGCGTACTACGACGAACTGCTGCGCTGTGGCGTGCAGATCGCGCTGTACGAACCGCAGTTCCTGCATGCCAAGCACATGAGCGTGGACGAAGACATCGCGGTGCTGGGCTCGATCAACATGGATATCCGTTCGTTCGCGCTGAATGCCGAGATCGGTCTGATCTGCTACGACCGCCCGCTGGTGAAGCAACTGTGCGCGATCGAAGACGACTACCTGCGGCAATCGACGCTGCTGGACCTGGAAGAGTGGCGGCAGCGGCCGGCATGGCGGCGCAGCCGTGAAGGCATTGCACGGCTGGCCGATGCGCTGATGTAAACGGACGCGTTGGCGCGGGCCACGCCGGCCATGGCCTACAATCCACGCATGACTGATTCCGCGCGAACCGCTGAAACGGACCTGGCGATCATCGGTGGCGGCGCCGCCGGCGTACTGGTGGCCCTCCACGTGCTGCAGCAGGCCCGGCAGCCCCTGCGCATCGCCCTGTTCGAGCCGGCCTCGCAGCCGGCGCAGGGCATTGCCTACTCCACACCGTGGCCCGAGCACCTGTTGAACGTGCCGGCGGCGAAGATGAGCGCGTTCCCGGAACAGCCCGGCGACTTCCTCGATTATCTGGAAACGACCAACGCCTATCCGGGTGAAGCACGCGATGTGCTGGGCGAGCGCTATGTCTGCCGCCATTACTTCGCCAGCTACCTGCAGCAGCGCCTGCAGCAGGCGGCTGCGGCCAGCCCGGCGCACGTGCAGGTCATCGCCCAACCGGTGCTGGCCCTGCAGGTGGACGCGCAGGGCTGCCAGTTGCAGCTGGGCGATGGGCAGACGCTGCGCGCCGCGCAGGCCGTGCTGGCCACCGGCAACAGCATGCGCCCGCTGCCGGTGCCCGGCGCCGACGCCTTGCCGGCCGATGCGGTGGTCGAAGCCTGGGATTACGACGGCGTGCGCACCCTGGCCGGTACGCAGGCACTGGCCATCGTCGGCTCGGGCCTGAGCATGGCCGACACCGTGCTGGCGCTGGTGGCTGCCGGCCATAGCGGCCCGCTGCATGTCATTTCCCGTCATGGCCTGCTGCCGCTGCCGCACGACCATGGCGTGCTGCCCAGCTTCGATCCCGCCAGCCTGCTACCGCTCACCCTGCGCCAGCGGCTGCGCGCACTGCGCCAGCACGCCCGTGAACTGCAGGCCGCCGGGCAGCCGTGGCAGGGCGTGATGGACCGCATCCGCGCCCATGGGCAGGCCCTGTGGTGCAGCCTGGATGCAGCCGATCAGCGCCGCTTCCTGCGCCATGCGGTGCGCTACTGGGACGTGCATCGTCACCGCATTGCCGAAGACATCGATGCGCAGCTGCAGGCGCTGCAGGCCAGTGGTCAGCTGCAGATCCACCGCGCACGGCTGCAGCAGGTGCGCCAGCAGGACGGCGCCCTGCTGCTGAGCGGCCGCAGCGCCGATGGTGCTGACCAGGCCTGGGCCGTGGCCGGTATCATCAATGCCACCGGCGTGGAAACCCGTGCCACCGCCCTGCGCAACCCGCTGCTGCTGCAGCTGCTGGCCGATGGCGTGGCGCGGCCGGGACCGCATGGGCTGGGCCTGGACAGCAGCCTGCCCGGCGATCGCCTGCACGACGCGCAAGGCCTGCCGCAGCCCCGACTGGGCGTGCTGGGCAGCCTGCGTATCGGCAGCCTGTGGGAAAGCCTGGCCGTGCCTGAACTGCGTCAGCAGGCGCAGGCGCTGGCCGCACAGGTGGTCGCAGGGCACGCGACCGCGATGCCGTAAAATGGGGGCATGGATGTCTCCCACCTGCTTGATGGCCTGAACCCGGCCCAGCGCGACGCCGTCTCTGCTCCCCCCGGCCACCACCTGGTGCTGGCCGGCGCCGGCTCGGGCAAGACCCGCGTGCTTACCCACCGCATCGCCTGGCTGCATGAAGTCTTCGGCGTGCCCACCCACGGCATATTCGCGGTCACCTTCACCAACAAGGCGGCCGGTGAAATGCGCCACCGCATCGACGCGCAGCTGCCCAACGGCAGTCGCGGCATGTGGATCGGCACCTTCCATGGCCTGGCCAACCGCCTGCTGCGCCTGCACTGGCAGGACGCGAAACTGCCGGAAGGTTTCCAGGTCATGGACTCGGACGACCAGCTGCGGTTGGTCAAGCGCGTGGTGCAGGCGCTGGAGATCGACGACAGCAAGCATCCGCCCAAGCAGATTGCGTGGTGGATCAACGAGCAGAAGGATGAGGGGCGCCGCCCGCAGCACATCCAGCCCGAGCCGCACGATGCGTGGCTGGAAACCATGCGCCAGGCGTACATCGAATACCAGGCGCGCTGCGACCGCGCCGGTCTGGTCGACTTTGCCGAACTGCTGCTGCGCGCGCATGAACTGCTGCGCGACAACCCGGCCCTGCTGGCGCACTACCGCGCCCGCTTCCGCGAAATCCTGGTGGACGAGTTCCAGGATACCAATGCCATCCAGTACGCCTTCGTGCGCGTGCTGGCCGGGCACGAAGGCCACGTGTTCGTGGTCGGCGATGACGATCAGGCAATCTACGGCTGGCGTGGTGCCAAGGTCGAGAACGTGCAGGGCTTCCTGCGCGATTTCCCTGGCGCGCAGACCATCCGCCTGGAACAGAACTACCGTTCCACCGCCAACATCCTCGGCGCTGCCAATGCGGTGATCGCGCACAACCCGGACCGTATCGGCAAGGAACTGTGGACCGACAGCGGCGATGGCGAGCCGATCGATCTGTACGCGGCCTACAACGAGATGGACGAGGCGCGTTACATCGTCGAACGTGCCCGCCAGTGGGTGCGCGACGGTGGCAGCTACACCGAAGTGGCCGTGCTCTACCGCAGCAACGCGCAGTCGCGCGCGCTGGAAGAAGCGCTGTTGAGCGAACAGGTGCCGTACCGTGTGTACGGCGGCATGCGCTTCTTCGAGCGTGCCGAAATCAAGGACGCGCTGGCTTACCTGCGCCTGCTGTCCAACCGCAACGACGATGCCGCCTTCGAGCGCGCGGTGAACACGCCCACCCGTGGCATCGGCGAGCGCACCCTGGATGAGGTGCGTCGCGAGGCACGTGCGCAGGGCATCTCGCTGTGGGAGGCCACCATGCTGGTCACCCAGGGCACGGCGCTGGCCGCGCGTGCACGCAATGCGCTGGCCGGCTTCCTGGTGCTGGTGAACGAGCTGCAGGCACAGACCCTGCACATGACCCTGGCCGAGCGCGTGGACCACATCCTGTCGCGCTCGCAGCTGCGCGAACACTGGAGCAAGGAAAGCCGCAATTCGCTGGATTCGGAATCGCGCACCGACAACCTGGACGAACTGGTATCGGTGGCCTCGCGCTTCGTGCGCCGTGCCGATGACATCGAGGAAGTGGGCGAGGAGATGGACGAGCTGGTCGCCTTCCTGGCCTACGCCGCTCTGGAGGCCGGTGAAGGTCAGGCGCAGGCGGGCGAGGAGGGCGTGCAGCTGATGACCCTGCACTCGGCCAAGGGCCTGGAGTTCCCGCTGGTGTTCCTGGCCGGCATGGAAGACGGCCTGTTCCCGAGTGCGCGCTCGCTGGAAGAAAGTGGCCGCCTGGAAGAAGAGCGCCGCCTGGCTTACGTGGGCATTACCCGCGCGCGGCAGAAGCTGGTGCTGTGCTATGCCGAATCGCGGCGTATCCACGGCCAGGACAACTACAGCCTGCCCTCGCGCTTCCTGCGCGAGATTCCGCGCGAACTGCTGCACGAGGTCCGCCCGAAGGTGCAGGTCTCGCGGCCGGCATCGCTGGGCAGCAGCCGGGTGATGGGCCACGCCTCGATCGAGGCACCGCCGCTGAAGCTGGGCGCGCTGGTGACCCATCCCAAGTTCGGCGAAGGCATGGTGACCGACTACGAAGGCAGCGGCGCGCACGCCCGCGTGCAGGTCGAATTCGCCGAAGCCGGCAGCAAGTGGCTGGTGATGGCCTACGCCAACCTGACGGTGATCTGATCACCGTCGGGGTCAGATCCCTCCCGCGGGAGGGATCTGACCCGCTCTGCGAGCTCCTGTAGAGTCGAGCTTGCTCGACTGTTTTGCACGTTCAGTCGAGCAAGCTCGACTCTACAGAAAGCAGTCGAGCAAGCTCGACGCTACAACGGCAGAATCCCATGACCCGCAACGTGCTCTTCCTATGCAGCCAGAACCGCCTGCGCAGCCCCACGGCCGAGCAGGTCTTCGCCGATTGGCCGGGGATTGAAACCGCCTCGGCGGGCTTGCTGGCCGACGCCGAGGAAGTGCTCAGCCCCGAGTTGCTGCAGTGGGCCGACCTGGTGTTCGTGATGGAGAAGGCGCACCGCAACCGGCTGTCCAGCCGTTACAAGGCATGGTTGAACGGCAAGCGGGTAATCTGCCTGGATATCCCCGACGACTACGACTACATGGACCCGGTGCTGGTGGAGCTGCTGAAGCACAAGGTTCCGCCGTTCCTGCGCTGACAGGTCGCCACGGCCCCCTGTCGCGCGACGCAGCCGCCCCGTAGAGTCGAGCCTGCTCGACCGGCTCTTCCCGTGGAGTGCCGTCCCGTCAGCTCGACGTTACGGCTGGGTCAGTCCTGCGCCTTCGAGCCTGTCGCGGCATCCTGCTCTGACATCGATTGCTGCAGGCTGTTGGTGAAATTCTTCACCGCGCGCTCGAGCGCGATCTCCCAGTTCTCGCGTGACACGATCTGGAAAATGTTTGCGCCGTGGCCGGTGGCCGTGAAGGTTCGGGCCTGACCGTCCTTGCGGGCGGTCACATTGACCGCTATGTCGGCCAACATCTGCTGGGTCGAAGAAGCGGCACGCCAGAAGTTCATCGGCATCTTCACCGAGAAATCGGTCAAGGTTGCTTCCAGCTCAGTGCAGGTGCCCGTGCACTGGTCTGTCGTGCGGTAGCCCATGTTGCGCAGGGCCTGGATCATGATCTCGCGCGCCTTGTCCGGGGCGGTGGACGACTCAAGGGACACAAGCACGCCATTGTTGCCGCGGATTACCCCACCGATGCTCTGCGGGCGCTCCGCAGCCGCCACCTGTGTGAAGTACGTCGTGCGTCCATCGCGCACCGGCGCGACGACGACCACCGGACCCTGCTCGGGATTGACCCGGATGTCAGGCACGTTCACCCGCACTACTTCGGTGCGGATGCCGCAGCCAGCGAGTAACAGCAGCAGCGTGGCTGCAATGATCGACTTCATGAATTCCCCCTGTTGGAATGATGTTTCTATACCGCGCATTATCGCGTGGCCGACCGGTCCAAGGGGAAGCCTCGCCGAAGCAGCCGTCGAGCGAGCTCGACTCTACAATGGGCGGAGACATCTTCCAGGAACGCCGCCATGACCGAACCCACGCTGCACGTCACCGTGACCTTGAACGCCAAGTTGCAGCCCGAACACCGCCACGAGCTGTTCGAGGACCCGCTGGATGCGCTGCTGCAGGCGGCCGGGATCGGTGAGATCACCGGCGGCGGCACCGCGATCTCCGACGAGGGTGAAGTCGAGTACGGCGATATCGAAATCGCGCTGAACGACGCGGCCGGCGTGCCCAAGCTGGTTGACCTGCTGGAACAGCTGGGCGCACCGAAGGGTTCCAAGGTGCAGGGCGCAGGCGAGGCTGATCGCAGTTTCGGTGTCACCGAGGGCCTGGGCATCTACCTGGACGGTCTGAACCTGCCGGACGAGGTGTACGAGCAGTGCGATTCGAACCATGCGTTCGAGCAGCTGTCCGAGCGCATCGATGGCCTGGGCGAAATCTGCAGCTGGTGGCAGGGCCCGACCGAAACCGCGCTGTACATGTACGGTCAGTCGTTTGCCGCGATGCAGGCGGCCATTGCCGAGTTCGTCGCCAGCTACCCGCTGTGCCAGAACGCGCGCATCGTGCAGATCGCCTGAGCATAGACGTTTACCGGTAGGTGCCAACCTTGGTTGGCACGATGCCGCCGGTCACAGAAAGCAGTCGAGCAAGCTCGACGCTACTGGCCCGCCGCCTGCTTTGCATTGTCGCGCAGGGCCAGGTCCTTGCCGACCTGATAGCCGCCGTAAAGCACGGCGAAAACGCCGATGACAACCCATAGGACTGTGCGCGGGACGGCGGCGGGTGTTGGTTTGCGTTCGTGCATGGCGATCTCCTTGAAAGCGATGGATGCTGCGCGGCCAGCATGTACCGGGGCCCTTCGTCGAGCAAGCTCGACGCTACGCAGAACCGGGGCTGCGTACCTTTTCCCAGTCCAGGCCGAACTTGGCCAGGTACTTGCGCAGGCGGTCGGCGTCGTTGGTGCTGGCGCGCTGGGTGCGCGACACCGCGAACAGCTCGCGGCCGGCGGCGGACAGCGACTTCGAGCGCGCGCAGACCCGCACCACTTCTTCCAGCTGCACGCGGTCGAAGCGGTCCAGCTGGTCCGCTGCCTCGCCCAGCAGCGCCTGCAGCGGTGAGGGCGCTTCGCCGCCGCGCCATTGCTGGCGCAGCCGCGCAATCTCCTCGTCCACGCCCTCGGTCTGGATGCGCCCGGCGTTGGCCAGCGTGGCCAAGCGCATGATCGATGCACCCAAGTCGCGGAAATTGCCGCGCCAGGCGGCCTCGGCACTGGTGGCAAAGGCCAGGTAGCGCGCGCGTGCTTCCACGTTGAAGCGCACCCGCGCGTGCTGCTGCTGTGACCAGCGCTCCAGCTCGAACTCGATGTTCGGCTCGATGTCCTCCCTGCGCTGGGCCAGGCCGGGCAAGTGGTAGGTCCACAGGTTCAGGCGCGCCAGCAGGTCCTCGCGGAAGCGGCCGTCCAGCACTGACTGCTGCAGGTCGTGGTTGGTGCCGGCGATCAGCTGGAATTCGCTTTCCACTTCGCGGTCGCTGCCCACCGGCAGGAAGCGTTTCTCTTCCAGCGCCCGCAGCAGCATGGCCTGTTCGTCCAGGCCCAGTTCGCCGATCTCATCCAGGAACAGCAGGCCCTGGTGGGCGGAGCGCAGCAGGCCGGCGCGGTCGGAGGAGGCGCCGGTGTAGGCGCCCTTGGTGTGGCCGAACAGCGTGCTCATCGCGCCATCGCCACGCAGGGTGGCGCAGTTCACTTCGACGAAACGGCCGGGCAGCTGGTGCTTGAGCTTCTTCAGTTCGAACACGCGCTTGGCCAGCTGGCTCTTGCCGGCGCCGGTGGGGCCCATCAGCAGCATCGGCGCACGTGAGCGGGTGGCCACGGTTTCGATCTGCGCGATCATCGCGTTGAAGGCCGCATTGCGTGTGGCGATGCCGCTCTTCAGCAGGTCGCGGTCCTGCAGCTGCTGCTGGGCGAAGCGCTGGGCGATGTGGTCGTAGCGCGACAGGTCCAGGTCGATGATGGCGTAGCTGCCGGCCGAGCCGTCCTGCTTGCGCGGTGGCGAGGTCTGCAGCAGGCGGCCCGGGAAGTGCCGGCTCTCGGTGAGCAGGAACCAGCAGATCTGCGCCACGTGCGTGCCGGTGGTGATGTGGACGTAGTAGTCCTCCTCCTCCGGCTGGAACGGATAGCTGGCCAGGAAGTCGTGCAACGTCGAATAGACGCCTTCGAACTCCCAAGGATCGGCCAGGTAGGTGTCGTGCCGGCGCACGTCCATCTCCGGCGCCACCTGCTGCAGGTCCGCGCAGACCACGCGGGCCAGCTTGGCGTAGCGGCGCTCGTCCAGCAGCAGCTCGACGCGGTCAGGCAGGAAATCCTCGTGCATGCCCATCGACACGGTCGGCCGCCATTTCTCCCACCGGCCCGGACCTTCGCCCGAATCGAGCTGGGTGCCCAGCATGCCGAAGACTACCTGTCGCCGTGACATATCCATTCCTATAAAAGACGCGCTATCAATATATACATGTTGGAGCGCCAGCGAGGCAGAACGTCACCGAAAAATCAGAAGAAGACATTAGAAACAATGCGTTGAGAAAGCCCGGAAAAAGTTGGCACGGCCATTGCTCCATACATCCCAAGACACGAAGCGGGCTGTTCCCGCCGAGGACGCCACGATGGCCAACCTGACGCTCTTCTCCAGCACGCGTGCCCCGGCGCTGCCGCCGGCTACCACCATCAATGAAGCCGGTGGTCTGGCCTACCGCCGCGACCCGCGTGCTGCGCTGGCCCTGTATGCGGCCACCGGCTGCCTCAACAACACCTTCTACAGCAACGCCGACGCGCAGCTGCAGCAGGTGCTGGCGCTGACCGCGCAGGTCGAGCCGGACTTCGTGGCACGCACCGCGGTGTATGCACGCCAGGTGGCGCACATGAAGGACATGCCGGCGCTGCTGCTGGCGGTGCTCAGCCTGCGCGCCCCCAAGGTGTTTGCCCAGGTGTTCCCGCGGGTGATCGACAACGGTCGCCAGCTGCGCACCTTCGTGCAGATCATGCGCAGTGGCCAAGTCGGGCGCCGTTCGCTGGGCTCGCTGCCCAAGCGTCTGGTGCGTGAGTGGATCCAGCAGGCCCCGGTGGAAACGCTGGTGCGTGCAGCCATCGGCCAACAGCCGTCGCTGGCGGATCTGATCCGCATGGCGCACCCGAAGCCGGTCGATGCCGAGCGCAAGGCGCTGTATGCGTGGGTGGTCGGTCGTCCGTATGACGCGGCGCAGCTGCCGGCGCTGGTGCAGGCCTACGAAGCGTTCAAGCGTGACCCGCAGGGACTGCCGCCGGCGCTGCCGTTCCAGTACTTCAGCACGCTGCCGCTGGATGCGGCGCAGTGGTCGGCGCTGGCGCGCAGCGCGTCCTGGCAGTCGATGCGGATGAACCTCAACACGTTCGCCCGCAACGGCGTGTTCGACGATGCGGCGATGGTGGAACTGATTGCCGCGCGGCTGCGTGACCCGCAGCAGGTACGTCGTTCGCGGGTGCTGCCGTACCAGTTGCTGATGGCGTTCCACGCCGGCAAGGGCCTGCCGTTGCCGATCCTGGATGCACTGCAGGATGCGATGGAGATCGCCACGGCATCGGTACCGGTGCTGCCGGGGCGGGTAGTGGTTGCGGTGGACGTGTCCGGGTCCATGCAGTGGCCGTTGACCGGCTACCGCAAGGGCGGCAGCACGGCGGTGCGCTGTGTGGACGTGGCGGCCTTGATCGCGGCCTGTGTGCTGCGCGGCCAGCCGCAGGCCACGGTGCTGCCGTTCGACACCCAGGTGCGGCCGGTGCGGTTGAACCCGCGCGACAGCGTGATGACCCTGGCCGCACAGTTGGCGATCAACGGTGGCGGCACCTCGGTCAGCGCACCGCTGGAAGACCTCAACCGTCGCCGCGCGCAGGTCGACCTGGTGGTGCTGGTGTCGGACAACGAGAGCTGGCGCGACACCCGCCAGAGCGGTGCGACGGCCACGATGCGGGCGTGGGAGGTGCTGAAGCAGCGTTGCCCGCAGGCGCGCCTGGTCTGCATCGACCTGCAGCCGGTGGCCAGCAGCCAGACGGTGCAGCGCGAAGACGTGCTGCACATCGGCGGCTTCAGCGATGCCGTGTTCGATCTGCTGGGCCAGTACGCGCAGGCACCGGCCGATGGCAGTGGCTGGGTGCAGCGCATCCAGGACATGACGTTGTAAGGCGGCAAGGATGTCGCCAGGGACCGCCCGGCTGGCAATGGGGCCAGCCGGGCAGGACCAGGAATTCAAGCGTTTCGCGGTGAATGCTGGTGGAACTACATTGGTTGTCCCTTCGGGGTCGGGTTCAAATCCCGCCTTTCCTGCCGGCTGTGGGGAAAGAGATGTTCCACTCCTTTTGTCACCGCACCTGTTTCAACGCCGGCATTGCGAATGCCGGAGGAACTACAGCCTTCTAAGCTCCGGGTCGCGGGTTCGAGCCCCGCCCGCTGTGGCAATACAGCGGTAGCTCAGTGGTAGAGCAGGATGTTCCTCCACCCCTCGTCGTGCTGCCGGCACCTTCGCTTTCGTTGCGCGGGGAATGCAGGCCGAACTACATCGGAAACCCTTCGGGGTCGGGTTCAAGTCCCGGCCGGCTGCAACGGCAACGTGGCAGCCGGAGCGTTCGGCCACCTTTGTCACCGCACCTTCTTTTTTTTTGTATTGGATGAAAGGAAACATCACCATGACCACTGTGAACCATGACGTGATCCAGCAGCCGGGCGCTGCACCCATCAAGCTGTGGACGCGCGGCGTGCCACTGGAAGACCAGGCACGCGAGCAGCTGCAGAACATCGCCAGACTGCCGTTCATCCACAAGTGGATTGCGGTGATGCCCGACGTGCACCTGGGCAAGGGCGCGACCGTGGGGTCGGTGGTGCCGACCGTCGGCGCGATCATTCCCGCTGCGGTCGGCGTGGACATCGGCTGCGGCATGATGGCCGTGCGCACCACGCTGGATGCCAGCGACCTGCCGGACAACCTGTCGGCGGTGCGCAGCGCGATCGAGCGGGCGGTGCCGCACGGCCGCAGCGTGACCCGTGGCGGCCGTGACAAGGGCAGCTGGGACACGCCGCCGGAGCTGGCCATCGAAGGCTGGAAGCAGCTGGTGGATGACTTCGCGCTGATCTGCGAGCGCCACCCGCGCCTGAAGAACACCAACAACCTCAAGCACCTGGGTACCCTCGGCACCGGCAACCACTTCGTCGAAGTGTGCCTGGACCAGGACCAGCGCGTGTGGTTCATGCTGCACTCCGGCTCGCGCGGCGTGGGCAATGCCATCGGCACCTACTTCATCGAACTGGCCAAGCAGGAAATGCGCCGCTGGATGATCAACCTGCCCGACCAGGACCTGGCGTACCTGCCCGAGGGCAGCCAGCACTACGGTGACTATGTATTCGCAGTGGAATGGGCACAGCGTTTCGCCCGCATGAACCGCGAGGTGATGATGCGCAACGTGGTGGCCGCCGTGCGCACGGTCATCAGCAAGCCGTTCGAGGCCCAGGCCGAGGCGGTGAACTGCCACCACAACTACGTGAGCCGCGAGACCCACTTCGGCAAGGACGTGATGCTGACCCGCAAGGGCGCGGTGAGCGCGCGCAAGGGCGAGCTGGGCATCATTCCCGGCAGCATGGGCGCTAAGAGCTTCATCGTGCGCGGGCTGGGCAACGAGGACAGCTTCCACAGCTGCAGCCACGGCGCCGGCCGCGTGATGAGCCGTACCCAGGCGCGCAAGCTGATCACCGTGGACGAGCACGCCAGAGCCACCGCGCACGTGGAATGCCGCAAAGATGCGGAGGTGGTGGATGAATCGCCGGCGGCCTACAAGCCGATCGAGGCGGTGATGGAGGCCCAGCGCGATCTGGTCGAGATCGTGCACACGCTGCGCCAGGTGGTGTGCGTGAAGGGATGAAGCGGGCCGCGCGCGGCGTACACTGCGCCGCGCGCGGCAGGATGGAGAAACCCATACATGGACATGATTGAACTTGATGGCGGGCAGGGCGGCGGGCAGCTGCTGCGCTCGGCCCTGACCCTGAGCCTGTGCACCGGCATTGGCTTCACCCTGCAGAACATCCGCGCGATCCGGCGCAAGCCGGGCTTGATGCGCCAGCACCTGACCGCGGTGAATGCCGCCGCGCGGGTGGGCAACGCCTGCACGCATGGCGCTGCGCTGGGTGCCACCTCACTGCGCTTCGAGCCCGGCGTGGTGTCGGCTGGCGACTACCACTTCGCCACCGGCAGTGCCGGTTCGGCCACGCTGGTGCTGCAGACCGTGCTGCCGGCGTTGTGGCGCGCGCAGCAGCCCTCGCGCCTGCGCCTGGAAGGCGGCACCCACAATCCGCTGGCACCCAGCGCCGATTTCATCGCCGACAGCTACCTGCCGTCACTGGCACGGATGGGTGTGCAGGCCTCGATGCAGTTGCTGCAGCATGGCTTCCACCCGGCCGGTGGCGGCGTGATCGAACTGCAGGTGCAGCCGTGCGCTGCGTTGCAGGCGCCGCAGCTGGAGCAGCGGCCGGCCCTGCATGCGTTGCAGGCGCAGGTGCTGATGTCCGGCCTGTCCAGCAGCATCGGCCTGCGCGAGCTGCAGGTGCTGGCCGACATCCTGGGCGTCGACCCGCACCCGCGCCACGTGCAGTCGATCCGCCCTGCGCTGGGCCCGGGCAATGTCGCCCTGGTGCGCGTGCAGCACGGCAGCCACGTGGAAGTGTTCGATGGCCACGGCGAGCGCGGGGTGAGTGCCGAGCAGGTGGGCGCACGTCTGTCGGCGCGCGTACAGCAGTACCTGCAGGGCAACGCCTACGTGGGTGAATACCTGTCCGACCAGCTGCTGTTGCCGATGGCCCTGGCCGGCGGCGGCGCCTTCACCACCCACGTCATCAGCGACCATCTGGCCAGCAACGCCCGGCTGATCGAGAAGTTCCTGCCGGTGGAGTTCGACTGGCAGCCGCATGAAGGCGCCTGGCGGGTGACCGTCGAGGCGTAGGTGCCCCGCACCCCGCAGGGCGCCAACCTCGCGCATTGATCCTGCTCAAGGCACGGCGTGCACATCGGCTGTGTAATGGTGGTGTTCCCATTCGGCAGATCGCCACGGAGCCATACCATGTACACGCGCATCCTGATCGCCACCGACGGTTCCGAGCTGGCCGACAAGGGCCTTGCCAAGGGCCTGGAGCTGGCCAAGGACCTCGATGCCGAGGTCGATATCGTGACGGTTTCCGAGCCGTGGGCCGTCGGCATGTACGACGCCATGGGCTGGAGCGTGGGCTACATGAACAGCCCCGAGTACAAGGCCGACCGCGAGGAAGGGGCACAGAAGGTGCTGCAGCCGGCGCTGGCAAAGGCCGCCGAGCAGGGCATCAAGGCCAACCCGGTGCATGTGCTGGACCGCTACGCGGCCGACGGCATCATCGAAACCGCCGCTGATCGCAACAGCGATCTGATCGTGATGACCTCGCACGGCCGCCGTGGGGTGACCCGCGTACTGCTGGGCAGCCAGACCGCCGAAGTGCTGGCGCGCAGCTCGCTGCCGGTGCTGGTCATCCGCTGAATTCACGCGTTCCCGGGGAGGGGACCGACGCCGGTGCGCAGGATGCGTACCGGCGTCATCTTTTGTGGCGTTCGGCCTTGATGGGGTCAGAGCCCTTTCCTGCGGAAAGGCATCCGACCCCGCGCTGCATCACCAGCTGTACAGCTTCCAGTACACCGGCGACACGCCATCCTTGTCGTTGTCCATGCGGCCGTCGCCGTTCCGGTCATACATGTAGAACGGTGCGCCCCGCGACGGGGTGACCTTGACCATGCGCAGCTGGCCGGACACGCGGTACTCCTCGATGGTATCGCCGTTGTCCATGGTGCGGCTGGACACTTCGGCACCCTTCACGTCCACCGGGGGAGCGCCGGCACCGCCCATGCTGGCGCAGCCAGCAAGCAGGAGCACGGACGCCAGCATCAGGGTCTTCATCGGCAGGGCCTTTGCCTGGATCGGGTCTTGATTATGCCCCATCACCGTGTCGCCGCCGTGCAGGCGCGGGCGCGTAGAATCGCCGCATGAGCAGATTAGTCCTGATCGACGGGTCCAGTTACCTGTACCGCGCGTTCCACGCGCTGCCGCCCCTGTCCAACGCACAGGGTGAACCCACCGGCGCGCTGTTCGGCGTGGTCAACATGCTGCGTTCCACGCTGAAGGAGCGCCCGGCCTACGTGGCGTTCGTGGTGGATGCGCCGGGCAAGACCTTCCGTGACGACCTGTACGACCAGTACAAGGCCAACCGCCCGCCCATGCCCGACGACCTGCGCAGCCAGGTGGAACCGATGTGCCGCATCGTCGAAGCGCTGGGCATCAGCATCCTGCGCGTTCCCGGCGTGGAGGCCGACGATGTGATCGGCACGCTGGCCCTGCAGGGCGTGGCACAGGACCTGAAGGTGACCATTTCCACCGGCGACAAGGATTTTGCCCAGCTGGTGCGCCCGGGCATCGAACTGGTGAACACCATGACCGGCAGCCGCATGGATTCGGACGCGGCCGTCATGGACAAGTTCGGCGTGCGTGCCGACCAGATCATCGACCTGCTGGCGCTGATGGGCGACACCGTGGACAACGTGCCGGGTGTGGAGAAGTGCGGGCCGAAGACCGCGGCCAAGTGGCTGGCCGAATACCAGACGCTGGACGGCGTAATGGCCGCCGCCCCGACCATGAAGGGCAAGATCGGCGAAAACCTGCGCGCGGCGCTGGATCGCCTGCCGCTGAACCGCGATCTGGTGACCATCCGCACCGACGTGGAGCTGGAAGCGAGCCCGTCCACGCTGGCGCTGCGCGAGCAGGACGTGCCGGTGCTGACCGAGCTGTACGCGCGCTACGGTTTCACCCAGGCGCTGAAGGAATTGGGTGCGCCGCTGCCAGCCCCGGCCGCCGCCAGCGAAGCCACCCCCAGCCTGCGTGGCACCGCCGCCGGTTTTGCCCGCGGCAGCGCCGAAGCGCCGGCTGCGGGTGAACTGGACCCTGCGCTGGCCGCACCGGGCGAGTACGAAACCGTGCTGACCGACGAACAGTTGCAGGCCTGGGTGCAGCGCCTGCAGCAGGCCGAGCTGATCAGTTTCGATACCGAGACCGACGCGCTGGACGCGATGCGTGCGCGCCTGGTCGGCATCAGCCTGGCAGTGGAGCCAGGCAAGGCCGCCTACATTCCGGTCGGCCACGATTATCCCGGTGCGCCGGCACAGCTGCCGCTGCAGCAGGTGCTGGACGCGCTGCGCCCGCTGCTGCAGGACCCGGCGAAGAAGAAGCTGGGCCAGCATGGCAAGTACGACCTGCACGTGCTGCGCCGCCACGGGGTGGAGGTGCAGGGCTACCACGACGACACCATGCTTGAGAGCTTCGTGCTCAATTCCACGGCCACCCGCCACGACATGGATTCGCTGGCCCTGCGCTACCTGGGCTACAACACCATCAAGTTCGAGGATGTGGCCGGCAAGGGCGCCAAGCAGATTCCGTTCTCGCAGGTGGGTATCGACGAAGCCAGCCGCTACGCGGCGGAGGACGCCGACATCACCCTGCGCCTGCACCACGCGCTGCGCCCGCAGCTGCTGGCCGAACCGAGCCTGGACAGCGTGTACCGCAGCATCGAGATGCCGCTGGTGCCGGTGCTGACCACCATCGAAGCCAACGGCGTGCACATCGACACCGCCGAACTGCGCCGACAGAGCCAGGACCTGTCCTCGCGCATGCTGGCCGCGCAGCAGAAGGCTACCGAACTGGCCGGCCGCAGCTTCAACCTGGATTCGCCCAAGCAGCTGCAGGCCGTGCTGTTCGACGAGCTGAAGCTGCCGGCGGTGGTGAAGACCCCGAAGGGCCAGCCCAGCACGAACGAGGAAGCGCTGGAGGCGATCGCCGACCAGCACGAGCTGCCGCGGGTGATCCTGGAATACCGCGGGCTGGCCAAGCTGCGCAGCACCTACACCGACAAGCTGCCGGAAATGGTGAACCCGGACACCGGCCGCGTGCACACCAGCTACCACCAGTCCGGCGCCGCCACCGGCCGCCTGTCCTCGTCGGACCCGAACCTGCAGAACATTCCGATCCGCACCGACGATGGCCGCCGCATCCGCCGCGCCTTCGTCGCCCCGGAAGGCTGCCAGCTGCTGGCCGCCGACTATTCGCAGATCGAGCTGCGGATCATGGCCCACCTGTCCGAAGACCCCGGCCTGGTGCGCGCCTTCGAGCAGCGCGCCGACGTGCACCGCGCCACCGCTGCGGAAGTGTTCGGCCGCACCCTGGACGAGGTGACGCCCAACGAGCGCCGCGCCGCCAAGGCCATCAACTTCGGCCTGATGTACGGCATGAGCGCCTTCGGCCTGGCCCGCAACCTGGGCATCGACCGCGGCCAGGCACAGGACTACGTGGCGCTGTACTTCAGCCGCTACCCGGGCGTGCGCGACTTCATGGAACGCATGCGGCAGCAGGCGCGCGAGCAGGGCTATGTGGAAACCCTGTTCGGCCGCCGCCTGTACCTGAATGACATCAATGCCCGCAACCAGGGCCTACGGGCTGGCGCTGAACGCGCGGCCATCAACGCCCCCATGCAGGGCACGGCGGCGGACATCATCAAGCGGGCGATGGTGTCGGTGGACCAGTGGCTGCGCGACAGCGGGGCACCGGCGCGGATGATCCTGCAGGTGCACGATGAACTGGTCTTCGAAAGCGCGGCCGGTTTCACAGAGGAACTGCGTAAGCACGTGGTCGAACACATGTCGCAAGCGGCACAGTTGCGGGTGCCGCTGGTGGTCGATACCGGCATTGGCAGCAACTGGGATGAAGCGCACTGAGTCGCATTCCGGTCTTTAACGACGTGAATTCATTCAGTTGAGGGTATTTTCTGACTCGAAGATGAATGTTTCCAGAGGAGCGAACGATTAAATGGGCGCCCTTCACGAACCGTTAGTGTTCGGGGTGTTTCTATAACTCTCGACAGGCGCAACGCCTGTTGTGGATCTCTCCCATCCCCTGGAGCAGATCTCGGAACGGGGGCTCCTCCCCAAGCACCCGTTCCCCGGCCCCGTTGACCTCCCCCTGGTCAGCGGGGCTTTTTATTTGTTCGCTGCTGCCCCGCGCAGGGCCATCGCTCCGCTGGGGAAACCGGCAATGCACGATCTGTTCGCACATCCCACGCGCGTGCTGCTGGGCAACCCTGTACAGAACGCCTTGCTGGGCAGTGACACGTCACCGGTAGCGTCGAGCAGGCTCGACGCTACGGGCATTGCGGCATACGCATTGGTCGGGTTGAACGCAGCATGGCGCTACACCCAGTCGCGCGGCACCAGGTAATCGGCCAGGCGCGCCTCGGCACTGCCGGCTTCGGGGCTGAACCCGTATTCCCAGCGCACGCGCGGCGGCAGGCTCATCAGGATGCTCTCGCTGCGGCCGCCGCTCTGCAGCCCGAACAGGGTGCCGCGGTCGTACACCAGGTTGAATTCCACATAGCGGCCGCGACGATACAGTTGGAACTCGCGCTCGCGTTCACCGTAGGCGGCATCCTTGCGCCGCTGCACGATCGGCAGGTAAGCCTGCAGGAAGCCATCGCCCACCGCGCGCAGGTAGTCGAAATCGCGTTCGAAATCGCCATGCAGGTCGTCGAAGAACAGCCCGCCCACGCCGCGCGTTTCGTTGCGGTGGCGCAGGAAGAAGTACTCGTCGCACCAGCGCTTGTGGGCGGCGTAGCGTTCTTCGCCGAACGGCGCGCACAGATCGCGGGCCACCCCATGCCAGTGCTGCACGTCCTCGTCCTGCGGATAGAACGGGGTCAGGTCGAAGCCGCCGCCAAACCAGCTGGCCACCACTTCCCCGTCGCGCTGCGCCTGGAAGAAGCGCACGTTGGCGTGGGTGGTGGGCACGTGGGGATTGAGCGGATGGAACACCAGCGATACCCCGGTGGCGCGCCACGATGCGCCGGCCAGTTCCGGCCGGTTGGCCGAGGCCGACGGCGGCAGGCGGCTGCCACAGACATCGGAAAAGCCGATGCCCGCCTGTTCGAACACCGCGCCATCGCGCAGCACGCGGGTGCGTCCGCCGCCGCCCTCGGCGCGCTGCCACAGGTCTTCCTGGAAGCGCGCGCTGCCATCGGCGGCTTCAATGGCCGCACAGATGCGGTCCTGCAGGTCGGTCAGGTAGGCGCGCACGCGCTCGAATTCGTTCATGCCGCGTACTTTACCGCAGCGGTGGCACCCTTCAGCGGAACCGCGCGCGGATGTCCGGCCGCAGCAGGCGCCAGCCCAGCCAGCCCTGCAGGCCGGCGAACAGCACCGAGGTGCCCAGCAGCGTGAGCGTCATCAGCAGCCGCTGCACCTGCAGCTGCTGCAGCAGCTCGCCATCGTTGGCGGCCAGCCCGATGAACTGCAGCATCACCACATCCAGCCACCAGGTGATGACGAAGTTCGCCAGTGCGCTCAGCCCCAGCGCCCACACGAAGGCCCACAGACCCCAGCGGCGCTCGCGCCACAGGCCCCAGCTGGCCAGGGTGGAGCCCAGGCACAGCAGCGCAGCGATCAGGGACGTCGCCACCGGGTGCGCGAGCATCCACAGCAGGCTGCCGTCCAGCTGGTTTTCCCAGGCCAGCTTCACCAGTGCCTGCCAGAGCGCGGTCGGCGCCAGCACGGCCGCCACCACGGCCTGGCCCAGGAAGTAGACCACCATCAACAGACACAGCCAGAACGAGCCCTGTGCCAGCGGTTTCACCCACGTGTTGAGGGGGGCCGCGGCCGGCGAGGGAAGATCGGGAATGGAGGGAGACATCCGGTGTCCTTGCGCTGCGATGGCGCCCGCCAGGTCAGCGGGCCGTCGCCAGGGCGGCGACCGCCGGCAGGATATGGTGTTCACTCAAGGGTGCCAAGGGCAGGCCGTGCGGCGGCTGCAGCGGCACCCAGGCCAATTCGGCAATCTCGGCCTGCGCGCGGGGCGTGCCCGCCACCCGTACCCACCAGGCCTGGGCCTGCACACGGTGGCCGGGCTCATTCACTGCCCAGTCCTGGAAGCGGCCCAGCGCAATGGCCGAATCACGCTGCAGCTGCACGCCCAGTTCTTCTTGCAGCTCGCGCGCCAGCGCGGTCAGCGCCGCTTCGCCGGGCTCGGGTTTGCCCCCGGGCTGGATGAAGCGCTGGGCGCCGTGCTTGCGCACCACCAGCGCCCGGCCGCGGTCATCCAGGATGACCGCGGCCACGATCTGGATCGTGGCCGCGGCGTCGCTCACTTCAGGTTCTGCTCGAACAGCTTGAGGATGCGCTTGTACTGGTCCAGCCAGGAATCGGCACGGGTGTAGCCGTGGCGTTCCAGCGGGTACGGCGCGATGGACCAGTTGTCCTTGTGCAGCTCGATCAGGCGCTGGGTCAGGTGCACCGAATCCTGGAAGAACACGTTGTCATCCATCATGCCGTGGGCGATCAGCAGGTTGTCCTGCAGGTTCTGCGCGTACTCGATGGGCGAGGACGTGCGGTACGCCTCCGGGTCGATGTCCGGGGTGTTCAGGATGTTGCTGGTGTAGGCGTGGTTGTAGTTGTTCCAGTCCACCACCGGGCGCAGCGCGGCGCCGGCCTTGAACGTGCCCGGCGAACGGAACAGCGCCATGAAGGTCATGAAGCCGCCGTAGGAACCGCCGTAGATGCCGGCGTGGTCGCGGTCACCCTGCTGGGTGTCCACCAGCCAGTCCAGGCCGTCCTTGTAGTCTTCCAGTTCCGGGTGGCCCATGTTGCGGTAGATGGCCGTGCGCCAGTCGCGGCCGTAGCCCTCGCTGCCGCGGTAATCCATGTCCAGCACGATGTAGCCCTTCTCCACCAGCAGGTTGTGGAACATCTGCTCGCGGAAATAGGCGGGGTAGCGCTGGTGCACGTTCTGCAGGTAGCCGGCACCGTGCACGAACATCACGATCGGGTACTTCTTGCCCGGTTCCTTATGCTCGGGTTCGTAGTACTTGGCCCAGACCACACCGGCGCCGTGCTTGGACGGCACCGCCACCAGCTTCGGCTGCACCCACTCACGCGCCTTGTATTCGGCGGTGCGGGTGTCGGTCAGCACGCGGGCCTGGCCACCGGCGGACGGCAGCACCGCCAGCTGCGGCGGCAGGTAGGCGCCCGAGTAGCGCACCAGCAGCTGCTGGCCATCGGGCGACAGCGAGAAGTCTTCCACGCCGTTGAGGCTGGTCAGCTCGCGTACCTGGCGGTTGCCGGTGTCGACCGCGCAGACTTCATAGTCGTGCGGCGCCTGCTGGTTGCACAGGAAGTAGAAGCCCTTGCCGTCGGCCGACAGCACCGGCGCGGAGGTTTCCCACTTGCCGCCGGTCAGCGCCTGCGGCTTGGCCGTGCCGGTCTGGGTGTACAGGTGCGAGTAGCCCGATTCTTCCGAAAGCAGCCACAGCGTGCGGCCGTCGGCCATCCAGCCGAAATCGTTGAAGCCCCAGTTGATCCAGGCGTTGTCGGTCAGCCGGTGGCGGTTCTGCACGCGGCCATCGTTGCCGACGCTGACGATCCAGCGGTCCTTGTTGTCGTTGGCGCGCAACATCACCGCGGCCTGCTGGCCGTCCGCGCTCCAGCGCATGCCGCCACCCATGAAGTCGCTCATCACCTGCACGCTGCGGTCGCCCTTCAGCGCGTCCTTGCCAGCCTTGCGGCGCAGCTCGGCCAGCGGGTCGGCGCCGATGCCCGGCAGGCCCGACAACGACAGCTTCTGCGCCTTGCCGGTACGTACGTCCACGAACCACAGGGTGTGCGGTTCAAAGCCGTTGCGGCCGACGCGGGTGCGGGTGTCTTCGGTTTCCTCGTAGCCCGATTCGGTCACGTACAGCGGCATCTTGCTGGTGCGGCCGTCGTCGAAATCCTTGGCCTTGGTGGCCACGATCAGGTGGCCCAGGTCCGGCGACAGCAGGCTGTCGACGATCTCCACGTCGGCGCCCAGGTAGATCGGTGCGGCCGCGCGGGTCGGGTCGGCCTGGCGCCAGCGCTGGTCCTGGTCCTTCAGCGCTTCGCGCTGGTCACGGTCGCGGCGCAGGGTTTCCAGGGTGCGCAGCTGCTGGTCGCGCAGCAGGTCATCCTTGGGCTTGCTGGCCGGGTCCTTGTCGGCCTTCAGGCTGGCCACCTGCTGCACGCCGCTGGCCGCGGTCCAGTGGAACCAGTTCTGGCCCACGCGCCAGGTCACGCCGTTGTCGGCGGCGAAGTTCACCCCAGTGGCGCGTTCGTTGCTGCGGGTCAGCTGGGTCAGCGCGCCGCTGCGCAGGTCGCGCACGAACACATCGCCATTGCGCACGAAGGCGCTGCGGCTGCGGCTGCGGTCGTAGACCGGCTCGGCCACGTCCAGGGTGCCGCGCTGGTCATCGGCCACCTGCGCGGCGGCGCCACCGGCCAGCGGCTGGCGGAAGGTGTCGCGCACCGGGCTGCCATTGCGCTTGAGCTGGTATTCCACCTGCTGGCTGTTCCACGACCACCAGGCCTTTTCCACCGGCGGACCGATCCAGTCCGGGTCGGCCATGGCCTGTTCGATGGTGATCGGCGTGGGCGCGGCATGCGCGGCCGGTGCGGCCAGGATGGCCGACAGCAGAAGGGACAGGGGCAGCACTCGGGACATGGGCGGACGGCACCAGAAGAGGAAACCGGGCAAGGGTAGCAGCCGCCCGCGCCGGGGGAGGGGGCCACAGGTCATGGCAGACCGCTTGGGCAAAGGCCCGGCGGGGCCTCGCGTGGCGCATGATGGGTGCGCAAGGGACTGGTCAGGGCGGTGCCCATGTTGGGCGCCAATCGGACCATTGCCGTTCGGCATCTGACCGATGACGACTTGAAGCGCCTGTCCGAGTTTCGCTACACCCACAACATGACCATCCAGAACATCACGATCAAAGGGACCTCTATGTTCCTGGCGTCGATGGGGCTGCCGCCGTTGTGCGCGCTTTCCGGAGATGACAAGAATGGTGACCAGTCAGAACATGCGTGCCGGCAGAAAGCATGTACGACTGGCCGGATGCAGTGCCAGCCAGATCAAACGTGTGTGGGCCCTGTACCAGAGCCTGCAGGCCTAATTTCAAGGCGGCTAGATAGAGAGATCGGCTGGGATCCCGGAATCCGCATTCGCATTATCAGACAGCAAAGGCCAAGGAAGATTGCTGAAGTACGACCTGACGAGCTCATAGGCCTCTTCGAATTCAGGAAGCTCCCCTGAAATTTCATCCTGAAGAAAGTTGTATTCCTTGAGGGCCATATCATGTACATCCTTTTGATTAAGCGATGTTGGGCCAACAGGAACATCCCGGTCAGCACATTTAATGATGATGTCTTCGACGACAATTCGCCTACATTCATCGCCGTATAGCTCTGGGCGTTCCAATAGAAGGTGGCGAAGATCATAGACATCTTGTCGCCTGTTCCGCTTTCGAATGGGCTGCTGAATCAGAGACCTGATCTTCTCGGCCACCAGCGTGGGAAGTGCATAGACTCTAAGCACCCCATCCGAGCCGATGCTTACTTCCTCAATCTGGGGTATGGACTCCAAGTAGTTGTAGTCAATGCTAACGGTCTCTGCCGATTCACCTCGTATCAGCCTGGGATGCGCACGTGAACCTCGCACCGCGTATCCAACCTTCATGAAGATCGAGACGTATGTCTTGTCTCTGCCGGGCTGAACGTCCCAGCGTTGCAGCCGGCAATCAATGTCATACCCCAAGTCTTCGGACGCAGACGCCAATCGTGTTTCCAACAACGCTTTGGTCTCTTCTTCCGCACTAACCGAGAACGGATCTTTGGTTGAGAAGTCGATGTCTGTCGTATAGCGCTCACTTCGGTAGTGAAGCGCCATCAGAATTCCACCCTTCAGACACAGAAGCTGGCTAAGTCGCCTATCGGTAGCGATGGCGTGCAGAACAACGTGTACTGCTTTTCGGAAGTTTCTTTCGGCAGCCGGCGCGCTCTCAACCCAGGTAGGGATGTTCTCTAGAAGGCTAGACATTTATGGATATGCACCATTTTGATGAAAATTCAGACGAGTACTCGCCCTGAGGATCAAGCTTTCGTGACCCGCCACGGCTCGCAAGAGCGGCCCACGCATCAACCTCAGGGCTATCGATGCCGCAATGGGTCTCCAAGATGTAACCAGCACGCATCTTGTCAATGACAGACCCATGCGTGTTTACGGCCGTGACAATGGAAGAAAGGTGCAATCTGGCATGCTCTTCGAACACGTCGATCACATGCCTCATCCCGCCACAAATGTCAGCACGCTGCAGCATATCGAGGAATGTGTTGCCTATTCCGGTAACGCGCAGTGCGCCGTCATTGGCCGATCGCCAACCTCGACGCTCCTTGGTTCTGATTTCCTCTATCACCACGCCATCGATCTTCTCAATGTTGAAGTGCCGCAACCTTGGTAGGCGCGTGAACACGAAATCCCCATAGAGCGAGCCTAGGTCTTTACGCATGCGCTCTTGAGCAAGATCCTTCCAGAGGTTTGGATTGGGGCTTACGAAGTACAGTACCTTAGGTAGGCGGTTGGTCAATCCGTGATAAGCCATGGCGCTTAAGTAAGCGACATAGCCAAACGGATCGATTGCGCACATGAGCTCAGCGGCGTCCTGGGGCTCATTGGATGTCCTGTAAAGAGAGGGATGCAGTCCCTTGCTTTGGTGGAGCACCCCTCGGCTGATCAGTGCATTTCGGGCATCTGTAAACATGCGCTGATCAGGCCCTCGCTCCGGTACCTGAAGCGGACGCCCATCGAAGTGGGACAACTGAGTTAGTTGAAAAACCTTGAGAGCCAGCCAATAGCTGCTGACAACGGGTGGCTGGCGTTCACTCAGCACCTGGGCAACCAAGGCATCTCGCCAGCGAATTCGTTTAGACACGACCTTAGTCACGGACACCTCCTTACGTATCGAAAAATACCTACATGCGCTACAATCTACGTCCTAAGGACGTAGATTGTAGCGCATGTGCGAAATTTAGAGCAACCCGGCGAGCAAATGCATCGGCTCAGATTTTTAACATTAATAAAACAAACACTTACGCCCTCTGCTTGAACTCTTGCATTGAATTTGAATAGTGTATTACACTGAACGTCCTTAGGACGTTCAGTGTAATACACTTTCCGTTTTTTGAGTTGAGCGTTTCTTGATGGTGTTGTCGCGATGCGAAGTGAGCCCGCAACATTTCCGGTGCCGCTCGACCGCAGCGCCAGTCAAGTCAGGCGTACCTGGGCCTTGCGCCAAGGTCTTATCTGATCGGAATCTAGCGAGGTAGACGTCGAGAGCCGGCGTGGGCGGTCGTGCGAGCCGGATCTCGACGATCGCCCTGTGGCCTAGTCGGGGCGGCCCCATATCCCGCGACGGCGACGGCGACGGCGACGCGATGCGAGGAGAGTGAAGCATCCGGCGCGGTAGAGCGGAGATCCGTTAAGTGCTTTACATGGCGGCGACGTCAGTCATGGGGCATCAGTCCCGTTGGGGGGCTTCTATCAGTCACTGATGGTCCGCGGCAAAGAGGGTGAAGTGGCTGCCGTGGCAGTGATGCGGGGGGTCTTGGCGATCCTTAATGCTCGCGTACACGACACTGAAAGCGGGCCGATCCACGCTTAACGGGCGCACTCGGACGCCATCACTGGCTGCCGGCCAACGGTCGACATTACCGTGCGCGACTGTCAGGAGGGCCTGGGCCCCTCCGGCCACACTGCTGCTACTGGACTGAGTGCAAGGCGGGTTCAGCGCGCTTGGGCCCCTGACAGCCCAAGCGTAAGCGAGCTCGTTTGGGCGCGACCCTGGTCGCGGACACCTCCCGATGCCTCGATAAATTAGAACATACGATACAATCTACGTCCTTAGGACGTAGATTGTATCGTATGGTTAAATTGTACGTCAAACCAGCGAGAATGCGCACGGGCTGAGGTTTTTTAACGTTAATAAAACAGGCACTTATGGCCTTCGGGTCGAATTCTTGCGTTGCAATTGAATAGTGCATTACAATGAACGTCCTAAGGACGTTCATTGTAATGCACTTTCCGTATTTTGGCGCCGACGCATCTTGAGCAGGAACTGCAGGCACGCCGTGCCTGATGTGAGCGAGGCGCTGCAGCAGCGGCTGCATGGCGGAAGCGCGCGACAGCGGTGTGCTGTACGTGGTGGTGCAGGTGCTGTTGTTTGGCGAGCTGCTGGGTGCAGCGGCCTGGTATTTCTGGCACTGACAGCCCCCGCCGGGCATGGGGCGCGCCAGTCGCTGTTGGTAGATGCCGACCTTGGTCGGCGCCTGGATGTGTGCCAACCAAGGTTGGCAGCTACCAGAGCGGTTGACCCCTGCGACAAAGTGAAGCAGCGCGTCACCCAGTCGCATCCCGGCTTAACCAAATCCTCCTAAAGTGGTCCGGTATCCCACCCGTACCCGGCAGGAGGCGTCCCTTGGACGCGTTGTTGTTGTCGCGGATCCAGTTCGGATTCGTCATCAGTTTCCATGTGCTGTTCCCCGCCTTCACCATCGGTACCGCCAGCTGGCTGGCCTTCATCGAATGGCGCTGGCTGCGCACGAAGTTGCCCGTATGGCGCGATCTCTACTTCTTCTGGCAGAAGATCTTCGCCGTGTCCTTCGGCATGGGCGTGGTCAGCGGCATCGTCATGGCCTTCCAGTTCGGCACCAACTGGCCGCGACTGAGTGAAGTGGCCGGTACGGTCATCGGCCCGCTGCTGACCTATGAAGTGCTGACGGCGTTCTTCCTCGAAGCCAGCTTCCTCGGCGTGATGATGTTCGGCTGGGGCCGGGTGTCGCCGCGCCTGCATTTCCTGTCCACCTGCATGGTGGCGCTGGGCACGCTGTTCTCCACGTTCTGGATCCTGTCGTCCAACAGCTGGCTGCACACGCCGGCCGGCTACGAAATGATCAACGGCATCGTGCACCCGGTGGACTGGTGGCAGGTGGTGTTCAACCCGTCCTTCCCGTATCGGCTGGCGCACATGGCGCTGGGTTCGTTCATCACCACCTGTTTCGTGATCGGTGGCGTCGGCGCGTGGTACCTGCGCAAGGGCACGCACGTCGAGGCGGGCCGGCGCATGCTGATCGCCGCGGTGGCGTTTGCCGCGCTGACCGTGCCGGTGCAGATCTTCGTCGGCGACATGCATGGCCTGAACACGCTGAAGCACCAGCCGATGAAGATCGCGGCGGTGGAAGCGCACTGGCATGAAAGCAAGGCCGGCGAGGGCGTGCCGCTGGTGGTGTTCGCCCTGCCCAACGAAAAAGAACAGCGCAACGATTTCGAAGTGGCCATCCCCAAGCTGGGCAGCGTGATCCTGACCCATTCGCTGGACGGCACCTTCGATCCGCTCACGTCTGTACCGGCCAGCGAGCGGCCGCCGGTGACGCCGGTGTTCTTTGCCTTCCGCATCATGGTCGGGCTAGGCACGCTGATGCTGCTGCTGGCCTGGGTGTCGGCCGTGCAGCTGTGGCGGAAGAAACTGCTGGATTCGCCGTGGCTGCTGCGCGGCTGGAACTGGATGCTGCCCAGCGGCTTCATCGCGCTGGTGTCCGGCTGGTTCGTCACCGAGATGGGTCGCCAGCCGTGGGTGGTGTATGGCGTGCTGCGCACCGCCGATGCGGTGGGCCCGCAGAGTGCATGGATGACTGCGTTGTCGCTGGCGGTTTACGTGGTGGGTTATGCCTTCGTGTTCGGCTGGGGCATCTGGTACCTGGTGAAGATCCTGCGCCATGGCCCGCAGCCCTATGACCAGGGGCCGTCGCTGGACCATGGCAGCCACACTCCGGCGCGGCCGCTGTCGGCCGCTGACGAACCGCTGGAGGAGCGTTGAGATGGACCTGATGACCTGGCTGCCGGTGGCATGGTTCGCGGTGATCGGCTTCGGCGTGCTGATGTATGTAGTGCTGGACGGCTTCGTGCTGGGTATCGGCATCCTGGCCCCGTTCGCCGAGGACGAGGAACAACTGGACCTGATGATGAACACCGCCGCGCCCATCTGGGACGGCAACGAGACCTGGCTGGTGCTGGGCGGTGCCGGTCTGCTGGCCGCGTTCCCCAAGGCCTATGCGGTGCTGCTGTCGGCGCTCTACCTGCCGGTGCTGCTGCTGGTGGTGGCGCTGGTGTTCCGTGGCGTGGCCTTCGAATTCCGCTTCAAGGCGCACCGTTCGCGCCGGCTGTGGAGCGTGGCCTTCGGCCTGGGCTCGCTGCTGGCGACCTTCGCCCAGGGCGTGATCCTGGGCACCCTTGTGCAGGGCATTCCGCTGCTGGATGGTCGCTTCAGCGGTGGGGCGTTCGTGTGGTTCAGCCCGTTCGCGATGCTGACCGGTGCCGCACTGGTGGCTGGCTACGCGCTGCTGGGCAGCACCTGGCTGATCCTGAAGACTGAAGGGCGCGTGCAGGCACTGGCGCGGCAGCTGACCCGGCCGCTGGTAGCCGCGGTGATCGTGGCGATGGGGCTGGTCAGCAGTTGGCTGCCATTCCTGCACTCGCGGCTGATGGACCGCTGGTTCAGCGACGGCAACTTCTGGTGGCTGTCACCGGTACCGCTGCTGACCCTGGCGGTGGCGGCCGCGCTGTGGCACAGCGCCACCCACCCGCGCCGCGACCTGCCGCCGTTCCTGCTCAGCCTGGGCCTGTTCGTGCTCGGCTTCGCCGGCCTGGTGCTGGGCATGTGGCCCTACCTGTTGCCGCCGTCGATGACCCTGTGGCAGGCCGCCGCCCCGGCCTCGTCGCTGGGCTTCAGCCTGGTCGGGCTGGTGCTGTTGCTGCCGGTCATCCTGGGCTATACCGCATGGTCGTACCGGGTCTTCCGCGGCAAGGTGCACGCCGGCGCCGGCTACCACTGAGGGGGGACCCACGGCAGCGGCCGGTGACCGCTGCCCGTTGGGGTTTGTGAAACATGTATTCCCTGCGCCGGACGTGCTAGCGTGCGCTCCTTTCCGGCCGCCAGGGGGGCTGCCGGCGACGTCCTGGACGGACGCACGGCTGCAGGAATGGGGGGCCGCCGCGCGTCGCCATGAATGGCTCGTGCCTCTTGTCTGCCCATCCAAACATCACCGGTAATGATTGAATTTTCCGTAGTCGACTGGGCTGCCTGGGCACCCGGGCTGACCGAACGCAGCCAATGGATGGACTGGGCCCGCACGCCGTTCCTGCCGCAGGGCGAGGGCACGCCTGCGCTGGCCGAAATTCCCGCCATGCAGCGGCGCCGCATCGAGCGCCTGGGCCGCATGGCCATCCAGACCGCCTGCTGGTGCGAAGACGGGCAGGGCGCCGACAGCCAGGTGCCGCTGGTGTTCGCCAGCCGCCATGGCGACGTGGCCCGTTCAATGGAACTGCTGGGTTCGCTGGCGGCCAACGAGCCGCTGTCGCCCACCGGCTTCGGGCTGTCGGTGCACAACGCCATCGCCGCGCTGTATTCCATCGCCCGCGGCCACCGCGGCAACTACCTGGCGCTGGCCGCCGGCCAGGCCACCGTGGAAGCGGCCTGTCTGGAAGCGGTGGGGCTGCTGGCCGATGGCGCGCCGGAAGTACGCATCGTGGTCTATGAATCCTCGTTGCCCGCCGTTTACGCGGAATTCGCCGACGAACCCGACCCGTTCTTCGCCTGGTGCTGGCGCCTGGCGCCGGCTGATGCCGCCGGTACCGGCCTGCGTCTGGCCTGGCAGGCGGCCGAGGGCGCGCCGCAGACCGCCCCGGGCCTGCTGCCGCACGCGCTGGACCTGCACCGCTTCCTGCTGGGCCAGGACGCCAGCCTGGAGCACGTCAGCCAGGGCCAGCGTTGGCGCTGGAGCCGCCGTGTCTGAGGCGCTGCGCCGCCTCGATCATGCCTGGCGGGTGTTCGGCACCGGCCTGAGCTTTGCTGCCTTCGGTGTGGGCGGGCTGCTGCTGGGCGTGTTCGTGATGCCGCTGCTGCTGCTGATGCGCGACCCGGTGGCGCGGCGGCGGCGTGCGCGACGGGTGGTGCAGGGCGCGTTTGCCAGCCACGTCTGGCTGATGTGCCGTCTGGGGGTGATGACCCTGCACGTGGAAGGGCGCGAGCGCCTGCAGCGCGACGGCCTGCTGGTGCTGGCCAACCACCCCACACTGATCGACGTGGTCTGCCTGATCGCGCTGCTGCCCAATGCCGACTGCGTGGTGAAGCGGGCCGTGGCCTGCAACCCGTTCATGCGCGGTCCGGTACGCGCCGCCGGCTACATCGCCAATGACGATGGCGCCGGGCTGGTGGATGACTGCGTGGCAGCCGTGCATGCCGGCGGCACCCTGGTCATCTTCCCCGAAGGCACCCGCACCGTGCCGGGCCAGCCGCTGCGCCTGCAGCGCGGCGCGGCCAACATTGCCGTGCGTGGCCGGCTGGACATCACCCCGGTGCGCATTACCTGCACCCCGCCCACGCTGACCAAGGGCCAGAAGTGGTATCGTGTGCCCTCACGTCGTTTTCACGTTCAGCTGCAGATCGGCGAAGATATCGCGATCGCGCCGTTCCTGGCCGAAGATGACTCGCCGAGGGGGGATGCCTTGGCGGCCCGTCGCGTCACCGACCACCTCACTCGTTATTTCGACCTGTCTGGAGATCCGACCCGTGCAAGCACTTGAGCACGAGATCAAGGAATTGATCATTTCCTCGCTGTCACTGGAGGACATCACGCCGGAGGACATCGATCCGACCGCGCCGCTGTTCGTTGAAGGCCTGGGCCTCGATTCGATCGATGCGCTGGAACTGGGCCTGGCGCTCCAGAAGAAGTACGGTGTCAGCCTCTCGGCCGACTCTGAAGAAACCCGTCGCCATTTCTCCAGCGTGCGCGCGCTCGGCGAGTTCGTCGCCGCCCGCCAGTCGTAAGGCGCAGGAACAGCCATGACCAAGAATGAACTTTTCGAGCGCATCGTCCGCATCCTGACCGACAGCTTCGAGATCGAGCCGGCCCGGATCACCCCGGAGGCGCGCCTGTATGACGACCTGGACATCGACAGCATCGATGCGGTCGACCTGATCGTGCAGCTGAAGCCGCTGCTGGGCCGCAACCTGCAGCCGGAAGCCTTCAAGGCCGTGCGCACCGTGCAGGACATCGTTGATGTAGTGCATGGCCTGCTGCCTGGTCAGGCTGCCGCCTGACCGCAGCGCAGACGGCACGGCCATGGCTCGGGCACGCGTGGTCGTGGTGGCAGCGCTTTCGCTGGCCTACCCCGTGCTGGTGTACGCCGCGATGGGCCGCTTCGAGCCACGCTGGCTGTCGCTGCTGCTGTTCGGCCTGGCCCTGCTGCGCGCGCTGACCACCCGGCAACCGCTGTGGTGGGCCGCCGCCGCCGGTGCCGGCCTGCTGGCCGGGCTGGCCACCGTCCTCAACCAGGCGCTGCCGCTGAAGCTGTACCCGGCGCTGGTGAACGTGGTGATGCTGTGCGTGTTCGCCACCAGCCTGCGCTTCGGCCCGCCGCTGGTGGAGCGCCTGGCGCGCCTGCAGGAACCGGACCTGCCACCGTTCGCGGTGGTCTATACCCGTCGCGTCACCCAGGTGTGGTGCGGCTTTTTCGTTTTCAACGGAGGCCTGGCCCTGCTCACCGCGCTGTACGCGTCGGATCGGGTCTGGATGCTCTACAACGGACTGTTGGCGTACGTGATGATGGGCGTGTTGTTTGCAGGTGAGTGGCTGGTGCGGCGGCGGGTGAAGGCGGCACATGCGCATGGCTGAGTGGATCGCCCTGGACCGCCTGATGGTCACCGCGCAGCCGGGTCGTCCGGTCGGTCTGTGTGGCGAGGTGGCGTTGGACCACAGCGCGCTGCGCCAGCGCGTGGTGGCCTGGCGTGATGCGTTCGCTGCGACCGAGGGCCGCGACTGGGCGCTGTATTTCGACGATGCCATCGCCTTCGCCGCGGCCCTGTTCGGCGCGTGGCATGCCGGCAAGCGCGTATTCCTGGCCGCCGACAACCTGCCGGCCACCCTGCAGGCGCTGCAGCCGCAGGTCGCTGGCTTTGCGGGCGATGTGTCGGCCGATTACCGGCCACTGCGTCCCGCTGCCCCCACCGATGGCGCACTGCACGCACTGGATGAACGCGCCTGCGAACTGTGCGTGTTCACCTCCGGCAGCACCGGCCAGCCCAGCGCGATCAGCAAGCGCATGGACCAGCTGGCGCGCGAGGTCGATGCGCTGCAGGCGGCCTTCGGTGCGCAGGTGGAGGGCGCGCAGGTGCACGGCACCGTGTCCCACCAGCATATCTACGGCCTGCTGTTCCGCGTGCTGTGGCCGCTGGCGGCGGGGCGGCCGGTGCAGCCGCGGCGGTTCTTCCATGAAGACCTGGTCGCGACCCTGGCCGCGGCCGACAGCGTGCTGGTGGCGACCCCGGCGCACCTGAAGCGCCTGCCCGAACAATTGGACTGGGCCAGCCTGCATGGGCGCCTGCGCGCAGTGTTTTCCTCCGGCGGCCCGCTGCCCGAAGACGCCGCCCGACAGGTGCGCGGCTGGCTGGGCGTGGCACCCACCGAGGTGTATGGCAGCAGCGAGACCGGCGGCATCGCCTGGCGCCGCTGGGATACCGACATGCCGCCGTGGCAGCCGCTGCCGGGCGTGCAGTGGCGCATTGAAGAGGGTTGCCTGGCGGTGGCCTCGGCGCATCTGGAAAACGCCGACTGGTGGCGGACCCAGGATCGGGTGGAAGCCCTGGCCGATGGCCGCTTCCGCCTGCTGGGGCGTGCCGACCGCATCGTCAAGATCGAGGAGCGCCGGGTTTCCCTGGACGCGCTGGAACGCGCCCTGCGCGAAGACCCCGAAGTGGAAGACGCGCGCGTGCTGGTGCTGCAGGGGCACCGTGAACAACTGGCCGCCGTGGTGGTGCCCGCCGATCCGGCGCTGGCCGAGGCCGGTGATGCCGCACGGCGCGCGCTGGGCCAGCGGCTGGGCGCCCGCCTGGCGCAGGGCCATGATGCGGTGACCCGCCCGCGCCGTTGGCGGCTGGTGCAGGCACTGCCGATCAATGCCCAGGGCAAGGTGACCCAGGCGGCGCTGGCCGCATTGTTCCAGCCGTTGCTGCCGGTGCCGCAGTGGGACCAGCGCGGCGACGCCAGCGCGACCCTGCGCATGACCCTGGACCCGGCGCTGCGTGCGTTCCAGGGCCACTTCCCGCAGGCGGCGATCCTGCCCGGCGTGGCCCAGCTGGACTGGGCGGTGCGCTTCGGCCGCCAGGCCTTCAACCTGCCAGGCGGCTTCGTGCGCATGGACGTGGTGAAGTTCCAGAAGGTGGCGCGGCCCGGCGACGAGCTGACCCTGCAGCTGGACTGGGATGCGCCGCGCGGCGTGCTGACCTTCCGCTACACCTCCCTGCACGGCGTGCATGCCAGCGGCAAGGTGATTCTGACCGATGCGCACTGAGCCGGCGCCGACCGGGGGCGCCTTCGCGCCGCTGGTGGTCATTCCCGTGTACGACCACGAACACGCCATCGGCGCGGTGGTGCAGGGCGTGCAGGCCGCGGGCCTGCCGTGCCTGCTGGTGGACGATGGATCATCGCCTGCGTGCGCGGCCGTGCTGCGCGCGTTGTCCACGCAGCCCGGCGTCGATCTGCTGCGGCTGGACCAGAACCAGGGCAAGGGCGGCGCGATGCTGGCCGGTTTTTCCGAAGCAGCGCGGCTCGGCTACAGCCATGTGCTGCAGATCGATGCCGACGGCCAGCACGACACCGGCGATCTGCCGCGCTTCATCGCCGCTGCGCACGCCCGCCCGCAGGCGGTGATCTGCGGCATTCCCGCCTACGATGCCAGCGTGCCCAAGGCGCGCCTGTACGGTCGCTACGCCACCCACATCTGGGTCTGGATCAACACGCTGTCGTTGCACCTGCGCGACACCATGTGTGGCTTCCGGGTGTATCCGCTGCCGCCGGTGCTGGCCCTGGTCGGCCAGGAAACCATCGGCCGGCGCATGGATTTCGATACCGAAATCATGGTCCGCCTCTACTGGCGGCACGTACCGGTGGAACACCTGGCCACGCGCGTGACCTATCCGGCCGATGGCGTGTCGCACTTCGATGTGTGGCGCGACAACGTGCGCATCAGCCGCATGCACACACGCCTGTTCTTCGGCATGCTGCCGCGCGCGCCGCGCCTGCTGTGGCGCCGCCTGCGGGGCCAGGGCTGACATGGCGCGCACGCAGGACGCACCGCATTGGGCCGACATCGGTGAATCCACCTCGGTGGCCGGTGTGCTGTTCCTGTGCTGGGTGCACCGCTGGTTCGGGCGCTGGCCGTTCCACCTGTGCGTGTGGCCGGTGGTGGCCTGCCACTGGCTGGGCAACCGTGTTGGCCGCCAGGCGTCGATGCAGTACCTGCAGCGGCTGCAGGCGCACAGTGGTGCACTGGGCCATGCGCCCACCTGGCGCGACAGCCTGCGCCACTTCTTCAGCTTCGCCGATACCCTGCTGGACAAACTGCTGGGCCTGGGCGGGCGCTACCCGCCCGAACGCATCCACCTGCAGCGCGACCTGGTGCTGGGCAAGATCGCGCGCCGCGAAGGCGGCCTGATCCTGACCGCGCATATCGGCTGCCTGGAACTGTGCCAGGTGCTGGCCGAACAGGTGCCCGGCTTCCGCATTACCGTGCTGGTGCACACTGCCCATGCGCAGCGCTTCAACCGCCTGCTGCAGCGGCTGGACCCGCTGGCCGCGGTGGAGCTGGTGCAGGTGACCGAAATGGGCCCGGCCACGGCGATGATGCTGGCCGACAAGGTCGCTTCCGGTGGCTTTGTGGCCATCGTCGGCGACCGCGTGCCGGTGCAGGGCGGGCGCAGCGTGATGGCCGATTTCCTGGGCCACCGCGCGCCGTTCCCGATCGGTGCCTACGTGCTGGCCTCTGCGCTGGCCTGCCCGGTGTACACCATGTCCTGCCTGCACGATGGCGATGGCTATCGCGTGGCGTTCGAACAGTTCGCCGAACGCGTGGTGCTGCCGCGCGGTTCGCGTGATGCCGCCCTGGCCGAACAGGCGCAGCGCTTCGCGCGCTGGCTGGAACTCCAGGTCATCCAGTCCCCGCTGGACTGGTTCAATTTCTTCCCCTTCTGGGATCAGGCCCCCCATGACGACTGACGCCGTACCCGTATGCCGTTTCGGTGATGCACCGCTGACCATTGAAGACGTGGTGGCGCTGGCCCAGCGCCAGTGCGAGGCCGCCCTGAGCGAAGCGCCGGCTTTCCGCGCGCACATCCAGCGCGGTGCCGATTTCCTCGACCGCCTGCTGCGCGAGGATGGGGTGATCTATGGCGTGACCACCGGCTACGGTGATTCGTGCACGGTGAATATTCCGCCGGCGCTGGTGGCCGAACTGCCGCACCACCTGTACACCTACCACGGCTGTGGCCTGGGCCGTTACCTGGACCCGGCGGAAACGCGTGCCGTGCTGGCTGCGCGCCTGGCCTCGCTGGTGCGCGGCATGTCCGGCGTCAGCGTGCCGCTGCTGGAAGGCCTGGCCACCCTGCTGCAGCACGACGTACTGCCGCTGATCCCGGCCGAAGGTTCGGTCGGCGCCAGTGGTGACCTGACCCCGCTGTCCTACGTGGCCGCCGTGCTGTGTGGCGAGCGCGAGGTGCTGTTCGAAGGCCAGGTACAGGCGGCCGGTCCGGTGCTGGCGAAGATCGGCATGACCCCGCTGAAGCTGCGCCCGAAGGAAGGCCTGGCGATCATGAACGGCACCGCGGTGATGACCGGTCTGGCCTGCCTGGCCTGGCATCGCGCCGACTACCTGGCCCGCATGGCCACGCGCCTGACCGCGTTCAGCGTGTTGTCCAGCGACGGCAACGCGCACCACTTCGATGAAACCCTGTTCGCCGCCAAGCCGCATCCCGGCCAGGGCCGCATTGCCGCGCGCCTGCGCAGCGACCTGCACAGCGAGCGCCCGCCGCGCAACGAACAGCGCCTGCAGGACCGTTACTCGCTGCGCTGCGCGCCGCACGTGATCGGTGTGCTGGAAGACAGCCTGCCGTTCCTGCGCCAGCTGATCGAAACCGAACTGAACAGCGCCAACGACAACCCGCTGATCGATGCCGACGGCGAGCGCATCCTGCATGGCGGTCATTTCTACGGCGGCCACATCGCGCTGGCGATGGATACGCTGAAGAACACCGTGGCCAACGTGGCCGACCTGCTGGACCGGCAGCTGGCGCTGGTGGTCGACGCCCGCTACAACCATGGCCTGCCGGCCAACCTGTCGGCGGCCACCGGCCCGCGCGCGGCCATCAACCATGGCCTGAAGGCGCTGCAGATCAGCGTGTCGGCGTGGACCGCCGAGGCCCTGAAGCAGACCATGCCGGCCAGCGTGTTCTCGCGTTCCACCGAATGCCACAACCAGGACAAGGTCAGCATGGGCACCATCGCCGCGCGCGACTGCCTGCGCGTGATCGAACTGACCGAGCAGGTGGCGGCGGCCATGCTGATCGCCGCCCGCCAGGGCCTGGCCCTGCGCGAACGGGTTGGCCTGAACGCGCAGCTGCATGGCAGTCTGGCCGACATGTACGCCGACCTGGGGCAGCGCATCGCCCTGGTCGAAGAAGACCGCGCGCTGGATCGCGAACTGCGGGAACTGCTGGTGGAGATCCGCGCGCAACGCTGGGAACTGTATGCCGGTGAATGAACACACGGAACTGGTCGGGGAAATCACCTTGACCCCCGCCTTCCATGACTGCGATCCGATGAACGTGGTCTGGCACGGCAACTACTTCAAGTACTTCGAGATCGCGCGCTGCGCGCTGCTCGGCCGCTATGACTACGACTACCCGCAGATGCTCGAGTCGGGCTACCTGTGGCCGGTGGTCGATGCGCGGGTGAAGTACGTGCGCCCGCTGTTGTTCAACCAGCCGCTGCGCATCGTGGCGCGCATCGTGGAATGGGAGAACCGGCTGAAGATCGAGTACGAAATCTTCGATGCGGGCAGCGGCCAGCGCTTGACCCGTGCAATGACCATCCAGGTCGCGGTGGACGCGGCCAGCAAGGAAATGCTGTACCAGTGCCCGCCGGTGCTGTGGCAGCGCCTGGGAGTGCCTGCACCATGAAGACCCTGTTCACCGTTCCGCGCGCGCTGCTGTGCGCGCTGCTGCTGGCCGCTGCGCCGCTGGCCCAGGCCGCCGACCCGGCAGTGGATGCGATCACCCAGGCGGTGGCGCGGCCGGACGTGCTGCGTGGCCAGTTCACCCAGGAAAAGCAGGTCAGCGGCTTCAAGAACCCGCTGCGTTCGCAGGGCCAGTTCGTGGTCGCGCGCCAGCACGGCGTCATCTGGACCACGCTCAAGCCCTTCCCCTCGGAAGTGGTGGTCACCGCCGACCGCATCCTCAGCCGCCAGCGCGACGGCAGCACCCGGGTCGAACTGGATGCGCGGCAGCAGCCGGCCATGCGCTCGGTGAACGCGATCATGTTCGCGCTGATGAGCGGTGACGTGCAGGCGCTGTCCAGCCAGTTCAACGTGCAGGCCAGCCGCGAAGGGCAGGGCTGGACGCTGAAGCTGACCCCGAAGTCGGCGATGCTGGCCAAGGCCTTCGAATCGCTGACCCTGCAGGGCGACCGCTACGTGCGCCAGGTGCAGATCGTGGAGGCCAACAAGGACCGCACGCAGATCCAGTTCAGCGCGCTGAGCGAAGCACCGGCCACGCTGAATGCCGACGAGGCGCGCCGCTTTGACTGATCTGGGTAGCGCGAACGGAGCGGACCGCCTGCGCCGCTGGTGGCACTGGCTGGGCATTGCCTGGCTGCTGGTGCTGCTGGTGCTGGGCGTGCAGCAGTGGCGGCTGTGGAGCGAACAGTCGCGGATCGACACCGACATCCTGGCGCTGTTGCCGCAGGATGCACACGATCGCCTGTTGAGCGATGTGACCCGGCGCATTGCCGATGGCAGCTCGCGCCAGGTGGTGGTGCTGCTGGGCAGTACCGGTGGCGCCGCCGCCAAGCGCGCGCAGGCCGCCTTCGCCAAGGCGATGGCCAGCGATGCCGACAGCGGGCTGCTGGTCCCCAGTGGCTCGATCGAAGGCTGGTTCGATGAAGCGCGTGCGTTCTACGCGCCGTACCGCGACCGCCTGCTGACCCCAGGCCAGCGCGAACAGTTGCAGCAGGCCGAACCGGGTGCGCTGGCCGAACAGGCCTTGGGCGCGTTGTATGGCCCGATGGGCGCACCGCGGTTGACCGATTGGCGGCAGGACCCGCTGTCGCTGTGGCCGCAATGGTGGCAGCAGCAGGCCCAGGGCTCCGGCCTGCGCCTGGGCGATGATGGCCTGCTCGAAGCCGAGGGCAAGCACTGGGCCGCGCTGCAGTTCGATACGCCGGGTTCGGCGTTCCAGCTCGATGGCGAACGCCATATCGATGGCCTGCTGGAACGTGCCGGGCAGGCCGCCAAGGCCGCCGCGCCGGATCTGGAGATCCTGCATGCCGGCGTACCCCTGCATGCCGAAGCGGCGGCCGTGCAGGCCAACCAGGAAATCAACACCATCGGCTGGGGCTCGCTGGCTGCCGTGCTGCTGCTGGTCTGGCTGGCGTTCCGTTCGCTGCGCCCGATCCTGCTGGTGGCCGCATCGCTGCTGATCGGCTGTGGCGTGGCGCTGGCGGTCACCGTGCTGGTGTTTGGCAAGGTGCACGTACTGACCCTGGTGTTCGGTGCATCGCTGGTGGGCGTGGCCGAGGACTACGGCATCCACTGGTTTGCCTCGCGCCAGGCCGAACCGGCGGACCGCCGCTGGAAGCTGCTGCGGCACCTGCTGCCTGGCTTGTGGCTGGCCCTGCTGACCAGCGCGCTGGCCTACCTGGCCCTGGGCCTGGCCCCGTTCCCCGGCCTGCGGCAGATGGCGCTGTTCTCGGTGGTGGGCCTGGCGGCCGCGTTCCTGACGGTGATCTTCTGGTTCCCGTGGCTGGACGGCGGTGACATCCGCCAGACCCGTTTCTCGCAGTGGCTGGGCAATACCCTGGAGCGCTTCCCGCGCCTGCACGGCACCCGCCCGGTCACGGTGTTCATCGTCGCCGCACTGGCGCTGTCGGCCATCGGCATCGCGCGCCTGCAGAGCAACGATGATCTGCGCAGCCTGCAGTCATCGCCGCCGGCGCTGATGGCCGAACAGATCCGCCTGAGCCAGCTGCTGGGCATGCCCAGCCCGGCGCAGTTCTACCTGGTGCAGGGCGACGATGACGCACAGCTGCTGCAGCGCGAAGAAGCGCTGACCGAGCGCCTGCGCGTGCTGGCCAGCGACAAGCGCATTGGTGGCTACCGTGCGATCAGCGATTGGCTGCCCTCGCCGGCGCGCCAGCAGGCCGATGCCGCGCTGACCGCGAAGGTCGAACCGGGCGTGTTGTCTGCGGTGGGCGAAGCGGTGGGCGAAGCGCTGCCGCGCCCGGATTTCGCTGCCGGTCCGCTTACCGCGCAGGCGTTCCTGGCCTCGCCGGCATCCAAGCCGTTCCGCCACCTGTGGGTGGGCAGCGTGGGCGGGCAGCAGGTCAGCGTGGTGATGGTCGATGACCTGTCGCGGGCCGATGCACTGGCTACCCTGCAGGGCGCGGCCGAAGGCCTGCCCGGCGTGCGCTGGGTCGATCGCACCGCCGATTTCTCCAAGCTGCTGGGCCACTACCGCAAGCTGATGGGCGGCCTGCTGCTGGTCGGCATCGCGCTGGTGTTCGGTGCGCTGTGGCTGCGCTACCGCCGCCAGGCGTGGCGGGTGTTCGCACCCACCCTGATTGCCGGTGCGCTCACCCTGGGTCTGCTGGGCCTGTTCGGGCAGCCGCTGCAGCTGTTCAACGTGCTGGCGCTGATGCTGCTGCTGGGCATGGGCATCGACTACGGCATCTTCCTGATCGAGCACCGCGGCGATGCCAGTGCCTGGCTGGCGGTGTGCGTGGGCGCGGCCAGCACCTGGCTGTCGTTCGGCCTGCTGGGCCTGTCGCAGACCCCGGCGCTGCGCGCGTTTGGTCTCACCCTGCTGTTCGGCATCGGTCTGGTCTGGCTGATCTCGCCGCTGTTCCGGCCACCGCCGCACGACCTGCCGCCGGCCTGACGCCGGCACCGCCGTTTTCCCTTCTTTCCACCTGATCGAGCAACAAGGACGCCCCGATGAACACTGCTGTGGATGCTGTCGAACGTACTGAAATCCTGATCATCGGTGCCGGTCCCGCCGGTTCGGTGGCCGCCGCGATGCTGCGCCAGCAGGGGCGCCAGGTGCTGATGCTGGAGCGCCAGCAGTTCCCGCGCTTCTCCATCGGTGAAAGCCTGCTGCCGCAGAGCATGGAATACATCGAAGCGGCCGGCCTGCTGCAGGACGTGGTGGAAGCGGGCTTCCAGTACAAGAACGGCGCGGCCTTCGTGCACGGCGAAGCGCGTACCGCCTTCGATTTCCGCCAGAAGTTCTCGCCGGGCTGGGGCACCACCTACCAGGTGCAGCGTGCCGACTTCGACAACGTGCTGGCGCGTGGCGCCGAGCGCATGGGCACCACGCTGCGCTTCGGCGATGAAGTGCTGGCGGTCGAGCCGGGCGAACAGCCGGTGGTCAGCGTGCGCCGTCCCGACGGCAGCGAGTACCGCATCCAGGCCGACTTCATCCTCGATGCCTCCGGTTTCGCGCGCCTGCTGCCGCGCCTGCTGGACCTGGAATCGCCGTCGAACTTCCCGGTGCGCGGCGCGATCTTCTGCCACGTGCGCGACAACATTCCGGCCGAAGCCGATTTCGATCGCAACAAGATCCTGATCACCACCCACCCCGAGCACATCGACGTCTGGTACTGGACCATTCCATTCTCCAACGGCTGCTGCTCGCTGGGCGTGGTGGCCGAACCGTCGTTCTTCGAACGCTATGAAGGCGACGATCTGCAGAAGCTGCAGGCCATCGTGGGCGAAGACCCGAACCTGACCCGCCTGCTGGCCAACGCCGAATGGGCGGTGCTGCCGGTGCGCCGCATCACCGGCTATTCGGCCAATGTCAGCTCGCTGTGGGGCCCGGGTTACGCACTGCTGGGCAATGCCGGCGAGTTCCTCGATCCGGTGTTCTCCTCCGGCGTCACCATCGCCTTCAAGTCGGCGCAGCTGGCCAGCGAATGCCTGAAGCGCCGCTACGCCGGTGAAACCGTGGATTGGGAAGCGGAGTTCTCCATTCCGCTGCGCGCCGGCGTGAAGACCTTCCGCCGTTTCGTCGAAGCCTGGTATCAGGGCGGTTTCCAGAAGATCATCTACCACCCCGACCAGCAGCCTGCCGTGCGCGACATGATCAGCTCCATCCTGGCCGGCTATGCGTGGGATACCAAGAACCCGTACGTGGCCGATGACAGCGGCCGCCGCATGCGTGTACTGGAGGAACTGTGCAGCGCCTGATCGTCCGTTTCACGGCCGTGCTGCTGTGCGTGCTGCTGGCCGCCTGTGCCAGCCGCATGCCGCGGCCCCTGGTCGAACTGCCGCCGCTGCGCCTGCCGCCGGCCAGTCTGCCGGCGCCGCTGGCGCTGCAGCAGCAGCTGCATTTCCGCTTCGGCAGCCACGAGCGCGACCTGGATGCGCTGCTGGAAGCAGATGCCCAGCAGGTGCAGTTGGCGGTGCAGGCCATGGGCCAGACCGGCGTGCGCCTGCAGTGGGATGGCCAGCAGCTGACCCAGCAGCGCGCGCCGTGGTTGCCGCCGCAGGTGCGTGCCGAGCGCGTGCTGGACGACCTGCAGTTCGCGCTCTGGCCGACCGCCGCGATTGCCGCGGCGTTGCCGCCGGGTTGGCAGGTGGCCGATGACGGCCAGCAGCGCACGCTCTCACGCGACGGCACGGTATGGCTGCTGCTGCAGCGCCGCGCCGATGGCAGCGTGGAACTGGACAACCGCGCCGAGGGCTACGCCCTGCGCATTGAATCGATCGACATGGCCGGGCAGCACGAATGACCGCACCGATTTTCCTGAACGACCTGGGCGTGGTCTGCGCGCTGGGCGCGGGCCGCGCCGAGGTGGCCGCCGCGCTGTTCGCCGACGCCCCCGGTGGGCTCAGCGACAACCACACCCTGCTGCCGGGGCAGACCCTGGCGCTGGGTGAAGTGCACACGCCGCTGCCGGCGCTGGATGATCTGCCGGTCGCCATGCGTGGCCGCAACAACGCGCTTCTGGACGTGGCGCTGGCACAGATCGCGCCGTCGGTTGCCGCGGCCATCGCCCGCCATGGCGCGTCGCGCGTGGCGGTGGTGCTGGGCACCAGCACCTCGGGCATCGGTGAATCCGAACAGGCGCTGCGCACCCGCGCCGAGCAGGGCCACTGGCCCGAAGGTTTCGATTACGCACAGCAGGAAATGGGTACCGCCGCCCAGTTCGTGCGACAGCGCAGTGGCGCGCAGGGCCCGGCATGGACGCTGTCCACGGCCTGTTCGTCCAGCGCCAAGGCGCTGATGTCGGCCGCACGCATGCTGCGCACCGGCGTTGTCGACGCCGTCATCGCCGGCGGTGCCGATTCGCTGTGCCGTTTCACCGTCGCCGGTTTCAGTGCGCTGGAGTCGGTCTCGCCGCAGCGCTGCAATCCGTTCTCGCAGCACCGCAGTGGCATCAACATCGGCGAAGGCGCCGCGCTGTTCCTGCTGACCCGCGAGCCGGGCGGCGTGCGGCTGGCCGGCTGGGGTGAATCGGCCGATGCGCACCACATGTCCGCACCCGATCCGCAGGGCCTGGGTGCCATCGACGCGCTGCAGCAGGCCTTGCAGCGCGCCGGCTGGGCCGCGCAGGAGGTGGACTACGTGAACCTGCACGGCACCGCCACCGGCCACAACGACGCCATGGAAAGCCAGGCGGTTGCGCAGGTGCTGGGCACCACCGTGCCGGCCAGTTCCACCAAGCCGCTGACCGGGCACACGCTGGGCGCGTCCGGCGCGATCGAAGCCGCGCTGTGCTGGATCGTGCTGGCCGACAACCCGCAACAGCAGTTGCCGCCGCACTGGTGGGACGGCGTGGCCGACCCGGCGCTGCCGGTGCTGCCGCTGGTGGCACCCGGTACGCGCACGGCGCAGGCACCGTGGCGCGCCCTCAGCAACTCGTTCGCCTTCGGTGGCAGCAACGCCGTGCTGGCGCTGGAGCGCCTGTGAGCAGGCCGTTGTACGCCATCGAAGAAGTGGTGCCGCACCGCCAGGACATGTGCCTGCTGGACCGCATCGTGCGCTGGGATGATGACGGCCTCGAGGCCGAACTGGTCGTGCCAGAGGCGGGCTTGTTCGTCGAAGACGGCGGCATTCCGGCCTGGGTGGGCATCGAATACATGGCCCAGGCCATTGCCGCATGGGCGGGGTGCCGCGCACGCACCGCCGGGCGGCCCCCGCAGCTGGGCTTCCTGCTCGGCAGCCGCCGCTACAGCAGCCACCGCAGCAGCTTCCCCAGCGGCACCTGCCTGCGCGTACAGGCGCACTGCGAGCTGTTGGGCGACAATGGGCTGGGAATGTTCGCCTGCCGCATTCTGGTTGGCGAGGAAGAATGGGCGGTTGCCAACGTGTCGGTGTTCGAACCGGCCGACTCGATGGCCTATCTGGAGAGTGGACAGGCATGACAGGGAATCGGAGTGTGCTGGTAACCGGCGCCAGCCGGGGTATCGGCCGGGCCATCGCGCTGCGTATCGCGCGCGATGGCTTCGACGTGGTGGTGCATTGCCGCAGCCGCGTGGAGGAAGCGCAGGCCGTGGCCGCGGAAATCCAGGCGCTTGGCCAACAGGCCCGCGTGCTGGCCTTCGACGTGGCCGACCGCGCCGCCGCGCGTGCGGCGCTGGAAGCCGACGTGGAAGCACATGGTGCGTACTACGGCGTAATCTGCAATGCCGGCATCGCCCGTGATGGCGCCTTCCCGGCGCTGTCCGAGGACGATTGGGACCAGGTCATCCACACCAACCTGGACGGTTTCTACAACGTGCTGCACCCGCTGATCATGCCGATGGTGCGCCGTCGCAAGCCGGGCCGCATCGTCACCCTGTCGTCGGTGTCCGGCGTGGCCGGCAACCGTGGCCAGGTCAACTACAGCGCGGCCAAGGCCGGCATCATCGGTGCCACCAAGGCACTGGCGCTGGAACTGGCCAGCCGCCAGATCACCGTGAACTGCGTGGCCCCGGGCCTGATCGAGACCGACATGCTGAATGAAGAAGTGGTCGAACACGCATTGAAGCTGATTCCCGCCGGCCGCGTCGGCCGCCCGGACGAAGTGGCCGCCACCGTGGCCTTCCTGCTGTCCGAGCCGGCCGGGTACATCACCCGCCAGGTCATTTCGGTGAACGGGGGCATGATCTGATGGCCGCCGATCGTCGCGTAGTGGTGACCGGTGCCGCCGCCATCAGTCCGCTCGGCCACGACTGGCCGACCATCCAGGCGCATCTGCGCAGCTGCCGCAATGCGGTGCGCAGCATGCCCGAATGGGATGTCTATGCCGGCCTGAACACCAAGCTGGCCGCGCCCGCGCAGGATTACGAGCTGCCGCCGAACTACAACCGCAAGACCACCCGTTCGATGGGCAAGGTCGCCATCATGTCGGTGCGCGCCACCGAAGTAGCACTGCGCGAAGCCGGCCTGTACGAGCACCCGGTACTGCGCAGCGGCCGTGCCGGCGTGGCCTACGGGTCGTCGTCAGGCAGCCATGAAGCCACCGGTGAATTCGGCCGCATGCTGCACGAATTCACCACCGATGGCATCAGCGCCACCACCTACCTGAAGATGATGAGCCACACCGCGCCGGTCAACATCGGCGTGTTCTTCGGCCTGTCCGGCCGCGTCTACACCACCTCCAGTGCCTGCACATCGGGCAGCCAGGGCGTGGGCGCTGGCTACGAGGCGATCCGCAGCGGCAAGCAGACGGTGATGGTGGCCGGCGGTGCCGAACAGCTGGACGCCACCGCCGCAGCAGTGTTCGACACCCTGTTCGCCACCAGCACCCGCAACGACGCGCCGCAGACGACCCCGCGCCCGTTCGATGCCGGCCGCGATGGCCTGGTGCTGGGCGAGGGCGCCTGCACGCTCATCCTGGAAGACCTGGAGCACGCGCAGGCGCGCGGCGCCACCATCCTCGCCGAGATCGTGGGTTACGGCACCAACAGCGACGGCCAGCACGTCACCCAGCCCAGCGCCGACACCATGGCCCAGGCCATGCGCCTGGCCCTGGAAGACGCCGGCCTGGAGCCGTCGCAGATCGACTACGTGAACGCCCACGGCACCGCCACCGACCACGGTGACATCGCCGAAACGCAGGCCACCGCGCAGGTATTCGGCAACGCCGTGCCGATCAGTTCGCTGAAGAGCTACGTCGGCCACATGCTGGGCGCCTGCGGCGCGTTCGAAGCCTGGATGAGCATCGAGATGATGCGCGCCGGCTGGTTCGCGCCCACCCTGAACCTGGGCGAGGTCGATCCGCGCTGCGGCCAGCTCGATTTCATCACCGGCCAGGGCCGTGAACTGCAGGCCGAATACGTAATGAGCAACAATTTCGCCTTCGGCGGCATCAACACCTCGCTGGTGTTCCGCCGCTGGAGCGAGTGACCCGCTGTACCCGCACCCCAACAAGGAGATGTTCCGATGCGCCGCACCCTGCTGATCGCCGCCGCCACCGCGCTGCTGGCCCTGTCCTCCACCGCCTCGGCCCGTGATACCCGCGTCGAGCAGTCCCTGCGTGACCTGGTCAATTCGCAGGCCGCCAAAGATGCCGGCATCGATGGCAGCGTCCGCTTCTACCTGGCCGGCCAGCCGGTCAGCGTGCAGCAGCGCCTGGGCGAGGACGTGACCAACAAGAAGACCAACGCCGCCAACAAGAGCGACGAAGAAGCCTGCCGCTGGGTGGCCCTGTCGGCGCTGCGCGCGCTGCAGGACGGCGCCAAGTCGCGCGGCGCCAACGCCGTGGTCGACATCGTCAGCTACTACAAGAAGAACGAGTTCAAGAGCGCCACCAACTACGAATGCTATGCCGGCGCGATCCTGGCAGGCGTGGCGCTGAAGGGCACCTACGCGAAGGTCAAGTAAGGCCCGCGCAGCGCCCGGTGCTGGCTGAACGCCACCGCCACATTGCTGAACCCCGGTGGGGAAACGCCGTCGATCGCGCCGCCATCGTCGCGTGACGGCTTTCCCCGCCCCCGGCTTTCCGACACAATCATGGCTCTTCCCGGGTTATCGTCCCGCGGACATGCACGCCTACGTCTATAAAAGCCCAAAAAAGCCGGACACCTACGTCTATCTCGCCCGTCGTGATGACTTCAGTGCGCTGCCTGCGCCGCTGGCAGCGTCGCTGGGCGCGCTCACCTTCGTGCTGGATGTCGCGCTGGATGCCTCGCGCCGCCTGGCCCAGGCCGATCCGGCCAAGGTCCGCAGCGAACTGACCGAACGTGGTTTCTACCTGCAGGTGCCGCCGTCGGTGGCCAGCCTGATGCCGCGCCACTATGACTGAGCTGTCCCGTTCGCGCGCCCTGACGGCGGCCTTCGGGCTGGGCGCCGTGCTGGCGCTGGGTTCGGCCCTGGGTGGCCTGCCGGGTGCGCTGCTTGCCGCCTTGGCGCAGCCGGCGTTCGCGCTGGGCGTGTCGTGGTGGCGGCGCAGCCGTGCGCTGCTGCCGCTGCAGCAGGCCCTGCGCCAGGACGTGCCGGCGCTGCTGGCGCTGTGGTTGGCCGCGCCGCTGCTGCTGGCCCTGCTGTTGGCCTGGCCGTTGGCGGCGCTGCGCGACAGCGGCAGCCTGGCCGCCGTGCTCGGCTTGAGCGTGCTGGTCAGCGCCGCGTTGCTGGCGGCCTGGCGTACCTGGCCGCTGTGGAATGATGTCGAACGTCTGGATGGTGGCCTGGGCCCGCACTGGCAGGCACTGGCCGGTCGCGACCTGAGCGCCTGGCGTGGCCTGGGCGTGGCCGCGATCGTGGTGGCGCTGGCTGCGCTGGTGGTGTTGCCGGCCTGGCCCGAGCTGCTGCCCGAAGGCGCGCGCTGGCCGGCCGCGCTGGCCGTGCTGCTGCTGTCGCCGCCGCTGCACCTGCTGCTGCAGAAGGTGCAGCCGGCACCGCTGGTGGCACTGCGCAGTCGTGTGGTGGACACCGCCGGCGACGACGCGGCACCGCTGTTCACTGCCGTGGCCGACAGCACCCCGCTGGAAGCCATGGCGCCGCAGGAACTCACCCCGTCGCTGTTCGAAGCGGCCCGCCACGGCCGTGTCGACCGCGCGCTGCAGTTGCTGCAGGCCGGTGCCGACGCGCACGCGCTGCCCGATTCGACCTGGCGCGACCAGCGCAGCCTGGCCGTGCTGGCAGCGGTACTGCCGGACCTGCGCCTGCTGCGTGAACTGATCGGCCGCGGCGTCGACGTGAACGCTCCGCACCGCGGCATGACCCCCTTGCTGGCCGCCACCCGTGACAGTTGGCATGGCCGCCCCGAAGCGGTGATGACCCTGCTGGCCAACGGTGCCGACTCGCGCGCCACCGACAGCGATGGCAATACCCCGCTGCACCATGCCGCACGCAGTTCCGACCCGGGCGTGGCCGCGCTGCTGCGCGACGCCGCCGCCGAGGTGGACGCGCTGAACCATGAAGGCTGGTCGCCGCTGGCGGTGGCCTGCCAGGTCGGCAACTGGCGCCTTGCACGCTTCCTGCTGGAGCGCGGCGCGCGTACCGAACCGGCCGAGGGCACCCCGGTGCTGCTGGCCGCAGCGGCCACCGAAGACGATGACCCGGCCGGCGTGCAGCTGCTGCTGAAGCACAAGGCCCGTGCCGATGCGCGTGATCGCCAGCGCCGCAGTGCGCTGCACGACGCCGCGCTGGCCGGCCACGTGGACATCATCGGCGTGTTGCTGGGCGCCGGTGCCAACCTGGAAGCCCGCGACGCGCTGGGCCGCACCCCGTGGCTGGAAGCAGCCCGTGCCGGCCGCGCGGCGGTGATCGAACACCTGCTGCCGCACAAGCCCGACCTGACCGCCGTCGATGGCGAAGGCCGCAACGCGGTGCTGCTGGCCGCCATGGCCGACGATGTGTCGCCGCTGCTGGTCAAGCGCCTGGTGGACCTGGGCATTGCCGCCGACGCCAGCGATCCCTTGGGCCGGCGCGCCGTCGATTACGCCGCCGAAGCCGGGCGCTGGGCGATCGTGGCCCTGCTCGATCCCAGCTACCCACTGCCGGCCGCTGTCAGCGATGGCCTGGCCGAACGTGGCGATGCCGCCACCGCCAGCGGCCTGCTGCCGGACCGCCCGCCGCTGACCCTGCTGCGCGAAGCGCTGGGCTTCGGCAATACCGACGGCATGGCCGCCCTGGCCAGGCTGTGCCAGCCTGAAGAACTGGGCAGCCTGCTGCTGGACCCGGAACTGGCCCTGGAACCGCGCGCGGTGGACTGGCTGCTGGGCCATGGCGCCGACCCCTACGTGCGCGACGCCTGCGCCGACACCCCGATGTTCGCCCTGCTGGCGCGTGGCATCGATGCCGTGCCGGCGCTGCAGGTAATGCTCCAGCGTGGCCTGTCACCGGCCGGCCGTGGTGGCCTGGCGCGCTTCCTGGCCGCCTGCGCACAGCACGACCAGGCCGCCCGTGGCCTGGAACAGCTGTCGCTGGAACTGCTGGAACGCGGCGCCGATCCGTTCGCGCCTTCGCCGGCCGGTGATCCGCCGTTGTCGTTGGCCGTGCGCCTGGGCTGGCTGCGCCTGCAGCAGGCCCTGCTGAACACTGGCGTGGACCGCGAAGCGCGCGACAGCCACGGCATGACCGCCCTGCACCTGGCCACCGCCCTGGCCCGCGAAGGCGCATTGAAGCTGCTGGTGCAGCACGGTGCATCGCCCGAAGCGCGCGCTGCCGACGGCCAGACTCCGTTGGGCGTGGCGCTGTCGATCGGCCGTCGCGACCTGGCCGATTGGCTGGACTGGCGCGTGTGGCCGCTGCCGCGGCGCACGCTGCGCGAGAGCGATCTGCCGGCCGCCGCCATGGCCGGTGATGTCGACGCCGTGCGCCGTCTGAACGATCTGGGCTTTGCCATCGATGCGGTGGATGCGCAGGGCTGCACGGCCCTGCTGCGCGCGGCCGGTGGCGGCCACCTGGCGGTGGTCGATCTGCTGCTGGCCCGTGGCGCCGATCCGCAGCATGGCGCGGCCAGTGGTGCCACGCCGTTGTCGGCGGCGGTCAGCATGCGCCAGGTCGATATCGTGTCGGCCCTGCTTGATGCCGGTGCGCAGCTGGAACACCGCCTGCCCGGCGGTGTGACCGTGCTGATGCTGGCCTCGGCGCTGGGTCTGCCGGACATCGTGGCGCGCCTGCTGACCGCCGGCGCCGACGTGCATGCCGGCGATGCCCAGCAGTTGGGGCCGCTGCACTGCGCAGCGCTGTACGGTTTCAGTGCGCGCGACCGTTCGCGCCTGTTGGCCCTGCTGGATACGCTGCTGCTGGCCGGTGCCGAGCCGGACCAGGCCGCTGCCGGTTCGGTTACGCCGTTGCTGCTGCTGCTGGGTGCGCGCGCCGAGCCGGGTACGGCCTGCGACGAGCAGGTGGTGATGGCTGCCGTGGAGCGCCTGCTGGATGAAGAGGTGAGCCTGGACGTGCGCGATCCGCGTGGTTTCGGCCCGCTGCATCTGGCCGCCCTGCACGGCCTGCCGCTGCTGGTGCAGCGCCTGCTGCGCGCCGGCGCCGACCCGGAAGCCCGCGACAGCTTGAACCGCAGCCCGCGCGAGATCGCGGTCATGCGCGGCTTCATCGACGTGGCCGGCGAATTCGAGCCGCGCGTCCCCGGCGTGTCCTCCATGGCCCGCTTCCTGCGCGACAACGGCTGAGGTGCGGGGTCGGATCCCTTTCCGCAGGAAAGGGCTCTGACCCCTGCATGGCGTCATGCACGCTCATCCACGCATGGCGTGGATCTACTTGTCGCGCTCGGCGTCGGCTTCGAACAGGTGCATCAGGTCGTTGCGGGCATCGCGCGAGGTCTGGATCACCGCCGCTTCATCGTCGTACACCAGGTACTGGTCACGCAGCAGCTGTTCGTCGTGCTCGCGGAACCGCTGCACATGGCGCTCGGCCACATCGGGCGCCACGCCCAGCGCGGTCAGCACGCGGCCGCTCATTTCCAGGCTGGTGCCGAACACTTCGCGGAACGGCTCGGCCGACATGTCCATCAAGCGCCACGCATGCTGGCGGTTGCGCGCACGCGCCAGCACCTTCGCTTCCGGGTACAGGCGGCGGACCATGCGCACCGCGCGCAGGTTGGTTTCCGGGTCGTCCACGGTGATCACGAACACATCGATGCGCTCGCCGCCAGCCGCGCGCAGCATTTCCGGCCGGGTCGGGTCGCCGTAGTACAGCTGGTTGCCGAAGCGGCGCAGGTCGGCCACGGTGTCCGGGTTCGCTTCCAGCGCCACGAACGGCACCTTCTGCGCGGTCAGCAGGCGCGCGATCACCTGGCCGAAGCGGCCCATGCCGGCAATCAGCACCTTGGGCTGGTTGTCCGGCGCCACCTTGTCGGCCGGCGCGGCATCATGCGGCGCCGCGCGCTCGCGCCCCAGCAGTTTCAGCAGCGCGATCATCAACAGCGGGGTGATGGCCATCGACAGGCCGACCACCGCCACCAGCCGGTCGTGGTTGGCATTGCCCAGCAGGTGCGCGCGCTGCGCTTCGTTGAACACCACGAAGGCGAACTCGCCGCCCAGCCACAGCACACTGCCCAGCAGCAGCGACTGCCGCGACGTCAGCCGGGCGACCCGGCCGATCGCATACAGCACGCTGAACTTCACCAGCAGCAGCGCGCCCACGCCGGTGGCGATCAGCCAAGGCTCGGCGGCAATGCGGTCCAGGTCGATGCCCATGCCCACGGCAATGAAGAACAGCCCCAGCAGCAGGCCCTTGAACGGCTCGATCTGCGCTTCCAGTTCATGGCGGAATTCCGAATCGGACAGCAGCACGCCCGCCAGGAACGCGCCCAGGCTGGGGCTCAGCCCGGCTTCCTGCATGAACCAGGCGGTGCCCAGTACCACCAACAGGGCGGTGGCGGTGAACACTTCGGGGCTGCGCGTGCGCGCGATGACGCCGAACACCCGCCGCAGCACCGGGCGCCCGCACAGGATCACCACCGCCAGCGCGCCCAGCGCCACCGCCGCGTCTTCCCAGCGCAGGGTCTGGTTGCGCGCCCCGCCCAGCAGCGGAATGGCGGCCAGCAGCGGAATGGCGATCAGGTCCTGGAACAGCAGGATGGCAAAGCCCAGCCGCCCGTGATCGCTGTTCAGCGCCTTGTGTTCGGAAAGCAGCTGCAGGCCCACCGCCGTGGACGACAGGGCCAGCGCAATGCCCACCACCAGCGCGCTCTTCCACTGGAAATGGTCCAGCAGCAACAGCCCGCCCAGCAGCAGGCCGGACACCGCCACCTGCGCTGCACCGGCACCGAAGACCGAGCGCCGCATCACTTTCAGGCGCGACGGCGATAGTTCCAGCCCGATCACGAACAGCAGCATCACCACGCCGATCTCGGCCGCGCCCAGGATCCGGTCGGCATCCTGCACGAAGCCCAGCCCGTCCGGGCCCAGCACCACGCCGGCGGCCAGGTAGCCCAGCACCGCGCCGAAGCCGAACTTCTTGAACACCGGCACGGCGATCACCGCGGCCAGCAGCAGCACCAGTGCCAGTTCCAGACCACCGCTATGCATGGGAATACCTGGTCATCGCAGTGGCCGGGGCGCGTCCGTTCGGTTGGGGGAAGGGCGGTGGAGTGCCCTGCGCGCATTATGCGCGCCTGCCCGTGCACGAACGACAACGGCACCGCAACCGGCAACCGGCCAGCGCCGGAACCGGGGTTGACCGCGGCAGTGGGCAGGTCCAGACTGCCCGCCGCTGCCGGTGTCTTGCGGCAGTACACCCATCCGGAGTCCCCAACCCATGTCCAGCGACAGTAGAAGTCGACCTCGTTCGACGCCAGCGATGGCAACCGCCTGACATCGGGACGGTCTGCCTGCGTTGGCGTTGCGCGAGGTCGCACCCACGAAAGGCAGATCCATGAACCAGAAGCAATTGCTGCGTCCGGTGGCCGATGCCGCCGCACTGGCCGCCCCCCTGGCCGACTACAACACCGCCGACGCGGTGGAATTCCTCAACACCCTGGAACTCGAGCGCGCCGCGGACACGCTGGCGGCACTGCCGCTGCCGCGCGCGGTGAAGATGCTGGAAGCACCGGAACTGCACCGCAGCGGTGAACTGGTGGCCGCACTGCCGCCGGCGCGAGCAGCGGCGCTGCTGGGCCTGATGGCCGACGACCGTGCCACCGACATCGTGCACGAGCTGGACGAAGACGAGCGCGCCCGGCTGATTCCGCTGCTGGGCAGCGAAGCCCGCCAGGCCATCCAGACCCTGCTCAGCTACCCGCCGAACACGGCCGGTGCGCTGATGACCACCGAATTCGTGGCGGTGCCGGCCAGCTGGACCGTGGCCCAGACCCTGCAGCACATCCGCCAGGTCGAGCGCACCCGCGAAACCGTGTACGCCATCTATGTGCTGGACCCGGCCAGCCAGCAGCTGCAGCAGGTGGTGACCATGCGCCGGCTGATCACCGGCCTGCCGGAGGAATCGATCCTGGACGTGGCCCAGGTCAACCCGCCGGTCACCGTCGATGCGCTGCTGGACCAGGAAGAAGTGGCACGGCTGATCCGCCGCCACGACCTGCTGGCCATTCCGGTGGTCGATGCGCAGCAGCACCTGCTGGGCATCGTCACCGTCGATGACGTGCTGGACGCCCTGATTGAAGAGTCGACCGAGGACGCGCACAAGTTCGGCGGCATGGAAGCGCTGGACAAGCCGTACATGCAGATCGGCTTCTTCGAGATGCTGCGCAAGCGCGCCGGCTGGCTCAGCGTGCTGTTCCTGGGCGAAATGCTGACCGCCAGCGCCATGCAGCATTACGAGGATGAACTGGCACGGGCCGTGGTGCTGACCCTGTTCATTCCGCTCATCATGAGTTCCGGTGGCAATTCCGGTTCCCAGGCCACCTCGCTGCTGATCCGCAGCCTGGCCCTGCGCGAACTGCGCCTGCGCGACTGGTGGAAGGTGGCCCTGCGCGAAGTGCCCACCGGCATGGTGCTGGGCGCGATCCTGGGCTGCCTGGCCATCGTGCGCATCGTCATCTGGCAGCTGGGCGGCCTGCACGACTACGGCGAGCACTGGGTGCTGCTGGCCATCACCATTGGTGCGGCGCTGGTGGGCATCGTCACCTTCGGTTCGCTGTCCGGCTCCATGCTGCCCTTCATCCTCAAGCGCCTGGGCTTCGACCCGGCCAGCGCCTCGGCCCCGTTCGTGGCCACGCTGGTGGATGTAACCGGCCTGGTCATCTACTTCAGCATCGCCGCGATGATCCTGCACGGCACCCTGCTGTAACTGCTCTGGTAGGTGCCCACCTTGGTGGGCACGCAACGGTCACGCCCGGGGTCAGGGCCCTTTCCTGCGGAAAGGGATCCGACCCCCTCACCAACGCGCGCCGCGTGCTCTGGCAGGTGCCCACCTTGGTGGGCACGCAACGGTCACGCCGGGGTCAGAGCCGTTTCCTGCGGAAAGGGATCCGACCCCTTTCGCCAACGCGCGCCGCGTGCTCTGGCAGGTGCCCACCTTGGTGGGCACGCAACGGTCACGCCGGGGTCAGAGCCCTTTCCCGCGGAAAGGGATCCGACCCCTTCACCACGGAATTTGGGTACCGTAGGCGCATGAGTACCTACCACCTGCAGTCCGTGTTCCGCCCGCAGTCGGTTGCGGTGATCGGCGGCAGCCCGCGCGAACGCTCGGCCGGCCGCGCGGTGATGCGCAACCTGCGTGGCACCGGCTTCCCCGGCAAAGTGGCGTGGATCAACCCGCGCCATGCCGAGATCGATGGCATCCGCACGGTGAAGCGGCTGAAGGACCTGGACTGGGTACCCGACCTGGTGGTGATCACCGCGCCAGCGGCCATCGTGCCGCAGGTGGTGCGTACCGCCGCCGAACGCGGCGTGCAGGCGGCCATCATCCTCACCGCGCACCTGGGCGAAGGCCCGGGCTCGCTGTCCGAACAGGTGGAAACGGTGGCGCGCAAGCGCGGCCTGCGCATCCTCGGCCCGCACTGCCTGGGCGTGATCGCGCCGCACGCGCGGCTCAATGCCAGCATCGCCGCGCATTTCCCGCAGGCCGGCGACCTCGCGTTGATTTCCGAATCTTCGGCGATTGCCGCGGCGCTGGTGGAGTGGGGCGTGGCACGTTCGGTCGGCTTCTCCGCCGTGGTATCGCTCGGCGACACCCTGGACGTCGACTTCGGTGACCTGCTCGATTACTTCGCCACCGACTATCGCACCCGCGCCATCCTGCTGTACGTCGAACACATCAAGGACGCGCGCAAGTTCATGTCGGCCGCGCGTGCCGCTGCGCGTGCCAAGCCGGTGGTGGTGGTGAAGTCCGGCCGCGCCGAGCGCGTGCAGCCCGGCAGCGCCGATACCCACGTGCAGGCGCTGGCACGCGCCGATGATGTCTACGGCGCCGCCTTCAACCGCGCCGGGCTGCTGCGCGTCAGTGCGCTGGACGAGCTGTTCACCGCCGCCGAAACCCTCGGCCGCCTGGGCACCTTCCCGGGCCGTCGTTTGGCCGTGCTCAGCAACGGTGGCGGCGTCGGCCGGTTGGCCGTGGACCAGCTGGTCGCCCTGCGCGGCACCCTGGCACAGCTGTCCGACAGCACGGTCGAAACGTTGGACAAGGTGCTGCCGCAGGGCTGGTCGCGCAGCAACCCGGTGGACATCGTGGTGGACGCCGACGGTGACCGCTACGCCGCCGCCATCGAGGCGCTGCTGGCCGACAGCGAAAACGATGCGGTGATGGTGGTCAACGTGCCCACCGCGTTCACCTCGTCGGCCGATGCGGCGCAGGCGCTGACCCGCACCCTGGGCCTGCGCCCGCGCCACCACCGCGACAAGCCGGTGTTCGCCGTGTGGCTGGGCAACGATGACCAGGCCACCGCCACGCTCAACGCCGCGCGCGTGCCGACCTATCCGACCGAAGCCGAAGCCGTGCGTGGTTTCCAGCATCTGGTGCGCTACCGCGAAGCGCAGAACGCGCTGATGGAAACGCCCCCCAGCTTGCCGCAGGATTTCAGCGTGGACACCGCGCGGGCGCGCACCCTGGTCGAATCTGCATTGGGCAACGGCCAGCAGTGGCTCGATCCGCTGGCCACCCATGAACTGCTGAAGGCCTACGGCATTCCGTCGGCGCCGGTAATGCATGCGCGCGATGCGCACGAGGCGATGGATCTGGCCCAGCCGCTGCTGGAACGCGGCGCCACGGTCGCATTGAAGATTCTGTCGCCGGATATCCCGCACAAATCGGAAGTGGATGGCGTGCGCCTGAACCTGGCCACGCTGCCGGCGGTGCAGAGCGCGGCCAACGCGATTCTTGCCCGCGCGCGCCAGCTGCGCCCCGATGCGCGCATTGACGGTCTGCTGGTGCAGCCCACCATCGTGCGGCCGAAGGCGCGCGAGATCATCGTCGGCATTGCCGATGATGCAACCTTCGGGCCGGTGATCGTGGTCGGTCGCGGTGGCACGGCGGTGGAAGTGATCAACGACAAGGCGCTGGCGCTGCCACCGCTGGATCTGCGCCTGGCGCACGAACTGATCGGCCAGACCCGCGCCTCGCGCATCCTGAAAGCCTATGGCGATGTGCCCGCGGCCGACGAACGCGCGCTGGCGCTGGCCCTGGTAAAGCTGGCACAACTGGCCGCCGACATTCCCGAAGTGCGCACGCTGGACATCAACCCCTTGCTGGTGGACAGCAAGGGCATCCTCGCCCTCGATGCGCGCGTGGCCATCGCACCCTCGCGCATCCTGCACAAGGGCCGTGGCCATCCGCGCTTCTCGGTATTCCCGTACCCGAAGGAGTGGGAACGCACCATCGATCTGTCCGATGGTGGCCGCGCCTTCGTGCGCCCGGTACGGCCGGAAGACGAAGCGCTGTTCCGCGCGTTCTTCGCCCGGGTCAGCGACGAAGACCTGCGCCTGCGTTTCTTCCAGTCGGTGAAGCACTTCAGCCACGAATTCATCGCGCGCCTGACCCAGCTCGACTACGCGCGCTCGATCGCGCTGGTGGCCATCGACCCGCGCAGCGGCGACATGCTGGGCGCGGTGCGCCTGCATGCCGATGCCGATTACCATCGCGGCGAGTACGGCATCCTGATCCGCTCGGATCTGAAGGGCCACGGCATTGGCTGGCGCCTGATGGCGATCATGATCGAATACGCCAAGTGGCTGGGACTGGACGTGGTGGAAGGGCAGGTGCTGCGCGAAAACAGCACCATGCTGGCAATGTGCCAGAGCCTGGGCTTCAAGGCGAAGCTGGACCCCGACGACCCCACTGTGATGGTGGTGACCCTGCCGGTGCAGCAGGTTGAGATCGCGGCAGCACCGCCGTAGCGTCGAGCAAGCTCGGCTGCTCTGGATCTTCGTAGAGTCGAGCTTGCTCGACTGCTTTGCGCACAGCAGTCGAGCAAGCTCGACTCTACCGTGCAATCGCCCGTTCCGGCATGGCCACGTCGCCCCGCCGGCGCGACAATACCCCCATGACCGAACGCATTCCCCTTCTGCTGCTGCCCGGCCTGCTCAACGATGCCGAGCTGTGGCGCGCGCAGCTGGCCGACCTGGCCGACATCGCCGACTGCACGGTGGGCGACCAGACCCGTGGTGAAACCCTGCAGGCGGTGGCCGAGGACGTGCTGGCGCAGGCGCCCGAGCGCTTCGCGTTGGCCGGTTTCTCCCTGGGCGGCTTCGTCGCCCAGCAGATCCTGCGCATCGCGCCCGAGCGCGTGCTGCGGCTGGCGCTGGTCGATACCTCGATCCATGCCGATTCGCCGGAGCGCGCCGAGCAGCGCCGCAGCCAGCGCGCCAGCGTGCGCCTGCCGGGCAAGTTCCATGGCTTTGGCGATGCGCTGATGCGCAGCTACATCGATGCCTCGCGGTTGGATGACTACGTGCTGGTACAGCGCGTGCGTGACATGACCGCACGCCTGGGCGCTGAGGTATTCCTGCGCCAGAGCGGGCTGGAACGCCGTGATGGCCATGACGTGCTGGCCGCCTACCGCGATCCGCTGCTGATCGTCTGCGGGGCCAACGACCGCATCACGCCGTTGGCGGTAAGCGAGGAAATGCACGCGCTGGTGCCACAGTCGCAGCTGGTGGTGGTGCCTGATTGCGGGCACCTGGCACCGATGGAAAAGCCGGACGAAGTGAGTGCGGCAATGCGCGGCTGGTTGCTGCAGAGCAGGGGCTGAACCCCGCTCTGGGTAGGTGCCGACCTTGGTCGGCACGCTGTTTCAGCTCAAGGGGAAATCCTGCCCACCAGCCCCGTAGTGCCGATAAAACTCGCGATCTTCCCAGTCGTCGCGGAAGGCTGCGGGAATGCGGGACGCGATATCATTCACGGCCAACGCGCGATCCCCGCTGAAGAAGCTCTGCATTCGGTCGTCTGCAATCTGCAGCAATTCGGGCCAACGCATTTCATGTGCGACGAGTTCGATCAGCTCGATCGGCAGGCTGCCAGAATCCAGCCGGTCCGGAGAGCGGAGAGACAGGGCAGAACGAACCTTTGAAACAAACACACCTCTCAAGCCGGGCTCTTCTCTCAAGATTCGAACGACCTCGAAAAACGACGCCTCCGCGGAGTTCACGCCAAACCCAGCGGCCAGAATACGTAGAGCGTTCTCAATCAAGATGTCGAGAAATTGAGATGACTTGATTGGATTCATTGGAAAGCGTTCTCCGCTATTTTTCAGTCGCGTCTGGCCCCTGGGGCGACCGGCCAATTATCACCTCGCCGGGGTCCTGGCGACATAAGCGCGCTTTGCACCACCCACGATGCACCGCTTCGGGTAGGTGCCGACCTTGGTCGGCACGCAGTTTCATCGACCGACCAACGGCCAGTGCCGACCAAGGTCGGCAGCTACCAATTCCAGTCCCTGACCGCAGTCGGGATCAATCCAGTGCGGCAATGCGCGGCGGGTTGCTGCAGAGCAGGGGCTGAACCCCGCTTCCGGTAGGTGCCGACCTTGGTCGGCACGCAGTTTCATCGACCGACCAACGGCCAGTGCCGACCAAGGTCGGCACCTACCAATTCCAGCCGGTAACCGCAGTCGGGATCAATCCCAGGCCGGGGCAATGCCTTCCGGGTTGGCCAGGCGATGGCCGCGGTCCAGCTTGGCGATCTGCGCCATGTCATCGTCGGTCAGGCGGATCGCCGCAGCTTCCAGGTTGCCGGCCAGGTTCTCGCGCTTGGTCGATGAGGGAATGACCGCAAAGCCCTGCTGCAGAGCCCAGGCCAGCGCCACCTGGGCCGGGGTGGCCTGGTGGCGGCCGGCAATGGCCTGGATCACCGGGTCCTTCAGCACTTCGCCATAGGCCAGGCTCATGTAGGCGGTAATGCGGATGCCGTTGTCCTGCAGGAACTTCACCAGCAGGCGGTTCTGCAGGTACGGGTGGATCTCGATCTGGTTGGTGGCGATGGCATCGGCGCCCAGGATCTCGATCGCCTTGCGGGTCTGGGCGATGGTGAAGTTGGAAATGCCGATCTCGCGGGTCAGGCCCTGCGCCTTGGCCTCGGCCAGTGCGGGCAGGTATTCCTCCATCGGCACATCCACCTTGTCGTTCGGCGAAGGCCAATGGATCAGCGCCAGATCCACATGGTCGGTGCGCAGCTTCTGCAGGCTGGTGCGCAGGCTGGCCAGCAGCGCGTCGTGCTTGAACTCGCTGATCCACACCTTGGTGGTCAGGTAGATATCCTCGCGCGGCACGCCCGATTCGGCGATCGCCTGGCCGACGTCGGCCTCGTTGTCATAGATCTGCGCGGTATCCACGGCGCGGTAGCCGACGTCCAGTGCGTTGCGCACCGAATCGATCACGGTCTGGCCTTTCAGGCGGAAGGTACCAAGGCCAAAGGCGGGGACAGTCATGGGAAGCTCCAACGGGGGGAAAGGAGTGAACAGGAAGGGTAGGGCAGCGACCGTATGCATGCCGGCAACGGTGCATTGCATGGCCGGTCAATGTGCGGCGGCGGCAATGCCCTCGGCGCGGTGGTCCACGCCATCGCGGCGGTCCAGGCGGCCGCTGAGTGCGGTCAGTGCATAGGCGGCCAGGACCACCAGCGCACCCAGCCACGGGGTATGCATCAGGCCGATATGCTCCACCACCAGGCCACCCAGCGAGGCGCCCAGGGCGATGCCGATGTTGAACGCGGCGATGTTCAGGCCCGAGGCCACGTCGGTCGCCTGCGGTGCATAGCGCTGCGCCTGCTTGACCACGTACACCTGCAGTCCCGGCACGTTTCCGAAGGCGACTGCCCCCAGCGCCAGCACGGTCAGCAGCATCAACCAGGTGTTGTGGGCAGTGAAGGTGAGCACGAACAGCACCAGGGCCAGCAGGGCGAAGATGCGCTTCAGCGCCGGCACCGGGCCCAGCCGGTCGGCCAGGCGGCCGCCCCACAGGTTGCCGATCGCCACCGACACGCCGTACACCAGCAGCACCAGGCTGACCGCATTGGCCGAAAAGCCGGTCACGTCCTGCAGGATCGGCGCCAGGTAGGTGAAAGCCAGGAAGGTGCCGCCGTAGCCCAGCGCGGTCATCGCATAGACCAGCAGCAAGCGCGGCTGGGCCAGCACGCCCAGTTGCTGGCGGAAGCTGGCCGGCGCGCTCTGCGGCACGGTGCGCGGCACGAACAGCAGCGCGCCCAGCAGGGCGACCACGCCCAGTGCGGCCACGGCCAGGAAGGTGGCACGCCAGCCCAGGTGCTGGCCGATGAAGGTGCCCAGCGGCACGCCGGTCACCAGCGCCACGGTCAGGCCGGTGAACATGATGGCGATGGCACTGGCGGCCTTTTCCTTCGGCACCACCGCGGTGGCGATGATCGAGCCGATGGAGAAGAACACGCCGTGGGCCAGCCCGGTGAGGATGCGCGCGGCGATCAGCGAGGTGTAGCCCGGTGCCATCCAGGCAATCACGTTGCCCAGAGTGAACAGCACCATCAGCGCCACCAGCAGCTGCTTGCGCGGTACGCGCCCGGTCAGCGCGGTCAGTACCGGCGCGCCGATGGCCACGCCCAGCGCGTACAGGGAAACCAGCAGGCCGGCCGAGGGCAGGCTGACGTGCAGGTCGGCGGCGATGATCGGGATGAGGCCGACGATGACGAATTCGGTGGTGCCGATGGCGAACGCGCCGAGCGTCAGCGCCAGCAGGGCCAGGGGAATGCCACGGATCATGACAGGGTCCAGAGGAGGAGAGGGCGGGCAGTGTGCGCGGCCCACCTTTGCTGAAAAACCGGTCTTCACGCCAATCACTCTTGCCTGCTGGTCAATAATGGCGGCATGAAGACCACCCTCGACGAAATGCAGGCCTTCCTGGCGGTGATCGACAGCGGTTCGATCAGGGCCGCCGCCGAGCAGCTGGGGCAGACCCCTTCGGGGGTCAGCCGCGCGCTGGGCCGTTTGGAAGAAAAGCTGGGGACCACCCTGCTGACCCGCACCACGCGCCGGCTGCACCTGACCGCCGAAGGCGAGGCCTACCTGCGCCACGCGCGGGCGATCATCGATGCGGTGGAATCGGCCGAGGAGCAGATGGCCGCACGGCGCGAGCGCCCGGTCGGTCGGTTGCGGGTGGATGCGGCGATGCCGTTCGTGCTGCATGTGATCGCGCCGCTGGTGGCCGGCTACCGCGCCCGCTATCCCGAGGTGCAGCTGGAGCTCAACAGCTCCGAGCGCTACATAGATCTGCTGGAGCGGCGCACCGACCTGGCCATCCGCATCGGTCCGCTGGCCGATTCAACCCTGCATGCGCGGCCGCTGGGCCGCTATCGGTTGCAGCTGGTGGCCAGCCCGGCCTACCTGGCCGCCCATGGCGAGCCGACCAGCGTTGCGGCGTTGGGGCAGCACACGCTGCTGAGCTTCAACGAACCGGAATCGCTGAATCGCTGGCCGCTGCCGGGTGATGCCGACGGGCAGTTGCTGGTGCGCCCGGACGTGGCCGTTTCCAGCGGTGAAACGCTGCGCCGTCTGGCGGTCGAAGGCGTGGGCATCACCTGCCTGTCCGACTTCGTGACCGCACGCGACCGCGCCGCCGGCACGTTGGTGCCGGTGCTGTCCGCGCAGACGCTGGATGTGTACCAGCCGATCCACGCGGTGTACTACCGCAACACCGCCGTATCGGCACGCATCAGTTCGTTCCTGGATTACCTGGGCGAGGCGATGGCGCAGGGCCAGGACCCGCGCTGGTAGCGCCGGGCGATGCCCGGCGGAACCCTCACGCCGCGCGCGCCAACGCATCCTTCGTTGCGGCGTCGCTCGACAGATCGAACACATCCACCGCGTCGATCAGGCGGTCGGCCTGCTGTTCCAGGCTGCGTGCGGCGGCGCTGGCTTCTTCCACCAGCGCAGCGTTCTGCTGGGTGGTGCCATCCATCTGGATCACCGTCTGGCTGACCTGTTCGATGCCCGCGCTCTGTTCCTGCGACGCGGCGGAAATCTCGGCCATGATGTCGGTCACCCGCTGCACCGACGCCACGATTTCGGCCATCGTGTTGCCGGCTTGGCGCACGTGCTGCGCGCCCTGGCCCACCTGTTCCACCGATGCTTCGATCAGCGCCTTGATCTCCTTGGCGGCGCCGGCCGAGCGCTGTGCCAGCGTGCGCACTTCACTGGCCACCACCGCAAAACCACGGCCCTGGTCGCCTGCGCGCGCCGCTTCCACCGCCGCGTTCAGCGCCAGGATGTTGGTCTGGAACGCAATGCCGTCGATCACGCTGATGATCTCGGCGATCTGCCGCGACGACGCTTCAATCGCATCCATGGTCGCCACCACCTGGCCGACCACCGCGCCGCCCTGCGAGGCCACGCCGTGCGCGCCGATCGCCAGTTGATTGGCCTGGCGTGCGTGCTCGGCGTTCTGGCGCACGGTCGAGGTCAGCTCTTCCATCGAGGCGGCGGTTTCTTCCAGGTTCGCAGCCTGTTGCTCGGTGCGCCGTGACAGATCGTTGTTGCCCGCGGCAATTTCCGCCGCCGCGCTGTGGATGCTGCCCGAGGTGTGCTTGATGTCGGTGACGATGGTGGCCAGCTGCGCGGCAGTGGTATTGGCATCGCCGGCAATACGGGCGAACACGCCTTGGAAATCGCCGTGCATGCGCGCGCCCAGGCGACCATCAGCGATGGCGCGCAGCATGCTGGAGACCTCGCCCAGGTTGTGCTCGGTGGTCTGCATCAGGCGGTTCAGGCCTTCCACCATGCTGCGGAAGTCGTGCTGGAAACGGCTGCTGTCGCCGCGCTGGCTGAAATCACCTGCCGCCGCGGCTTCGGCCAGACCGCGGATCTGCCCGTTGATCGCGCCCAGGTTCGCTTTCACTGCATCCAGGGCCTGGGTGATCACCGCCTTTTCGCCCGGCAGGCGTTCCATGTCCTGGCTCAGATCGCCAATGGCATAGCGCCCCATGATGGCGATCGCGCGCATCTTTACCTGGATGTGCGCGTCCACCAATGCGTTGGTGTCGGCCACCATGCGCCCGTAGGCGCCGGGGAAAGCGCTGGCATCCATGCGGTGGCTGATGGTGCCGGCCTCGTGCTGCTCGGCCATGCCGGCCTGTGCGGCCAGCACGCCACGCAGGGTGTTCTGCACGGCCTGCATGGCCTGCGCCAGGCGACCGATTTCGTCGCGGCTGCGGACCTGCACCGCGTGGTCCAGATCGCCGGCGGCGACCGCGCGTGCGGCGGCTTCCACCGCCAGCACCGGTTGCACCACCGCGCGCCGCAGCCACCAGCCCAGGGCCAGCAGCAGGGCGATGGCAGCGCCTATCGTCAGCCCACCGCTGACCACCAGCATGTGCCGCGCCGCCTGCGAACGCGCGGCCACCGCGGCCTCGGCCACCTTGGCCGTGTGGTCACCCAGCGCATCCAGCGCGGCCGCGACCGGGCGGTCCTTGCCGCGCACCAAGGTGTCACCGGCGGCCGGGTCGTACTGGGCCTCGGCAAAGGCCTGCAGCGCACCGTGGTAGGCCTGCTGCAGCTGCGTGTGCTGCGCGCTGAAGGCCTGCGCCAGCTCGCGCGTACGCGCATCGGGGCTGGCCGCCACGCGCTGCGCAAGCTCGGCCACCACGCGGCCCTCGCTGTCGAAAGCATCCAGATGGCGCTGCCGCAGCGCGTCGTCGTGGCCACGCAGCAGCACGTTCTTCCATTCCTGCACCTGGCTGCGGAACTCGCGTTGCAGGCGCTCGGCATCGCGGCTGAGCGCGACCTCCGGCGGCACTTCGGTGGACAACTTCAGCCAGGCCGTGGCCAGACCGGCCAGGGCACACAGCAGTACGACAGCCAGACCAACAGAGACGGCACCGAGCAACTTGGACTGCAGTCGCGGCGCAGCGGACGACACGTTCATGGAAGGGGCTCACGGATGAATGGCGATGCGGTATCGACCGTTCTTGAGCCTCCTGAAGTGAGATTCAGATCACATTACCGTTCCGTTTAGAGAGGTGAAGATTGTGTTTCATAGGACAAATGTGTCCAGACGAAACGAAAGCGGACAGTAGACGGGCGGTTTAAATGTAACTATTGTTGTTACATGAAATCCGCCAATCCACTGTCCGACGCGCTGCATGTTATGGCCCATCTGGTCGGCCAGCCGGGCCCGCGTACCTCCGAACAACTGGCCGCGTGCCTGCCCACCCACCCGGTGGTGATCCGCCGCCTGCTGGCGCAGCTGCACAAGGCGGGCCTGGTGCACAGCAGCCGCGGCCACGGCGGTGGCAGCCAGCTGGCCCGCGACGCGGCCGCGATCAGCCTGCACGACGTCTACGTGGCGGTGGGCTCACCGCCGCTGGTGCAGGTCGGTACGCGCGACAGCGGCGGCGGCTGCCCGATCCAGCAGCTGGTCAACCAGGCGCTGCTGGACGGCGCGCGCGAGGCCCAGCGCCTGCTGGAAGCGCGTCTGCAGGCGAGCACGCTGGACCAGCTGGGCGCCGACTTCGCCCGTCACCTTGCCCATCATCGTTCCCTGGAAGGTCCCCATGAATCCTGACGTCATCATCGTCGGCGGCAGCTACGCCGGCATCGCCGCCGGCCTGATCCTGGCACGCGCACGGCGCCCGATCACCGTCATCGACAGCGGCCTGCCGCGCAACCGCTTCGCCAGCCACTCGCACGGCGTGCCAGGGCAGGACGGGATCAGCGGTGCCGAGCTGCTGAAGAACGCGCGCCAGCAGCTGCTGGACTACCCGACCGTGCGCTGGCTGCAGGGCGAAGCGGTGGATGCGCAGGCCGGCGACGATGGCGTGCAGGTGCGCACTGCCGATGGACAGGTGCTGGCCGCGCGCAAGCTGCTGCTGGCCACCGGCATCGCCGACCAGGTGCCGGATCTGCCGGGCCTGGCCGAGCGCTGGGGCAGCACCGTGCTGCACTGCCCGTACTGCCATGGCTACGAGGTGGGCGGCGGTGCCATCGGCGTGCTGGGTGGCCATCCGCTGTCGGCAGGCAAGGCGCCGCTGTTCGCCGAATGGGGCAACGTGACGTTCTACAGCCAGGGCCTGCCGATCAGCGACGATGAGCGCGCGGCCATGCAGCAGCGCAACGTGCAGGTGGAAGACACGCCGGTGTTGGGCGTGCGCGGCGATCAGGACACGTGGCTGGAAGTGGAGCTGGCCGATGGCCGCCGCATTGCCCAGCGTGCGCTGTTCGTGGCCGCGCCGCAGGCGATGGCGACCCCGCTGGTCCAGCAGCTGGGCTGCGCGCCGGTGGAACACCCGATGGGCGTACTGGTGCAGGTGGACGCGATGAAGCAGACCAGCGTGGCGAACGTATATGCCGCCGGCGATGCCACCACCGTGGGCAACATCACCCTGGCGATGGCCGAAGGCGTGCGCGCCGGCATCGGCGTCCACCACGCCCTGGTGGGCGAAGACAGCAGCGGGGTCGGATCCGGGGTCGGATCCCTTTCGCAGAAAGGGCTCTGACCCCCGCATCCACGCATGGCGTGGATCCACCACCGTGCAGGGCGTGGATTCGATGTGTCGACCAAGGTCGACACCTACCGGAGCGGTGGGAACCCTCAGCCCTTCACGCACAGCACCTGGCGCAGCGTGTGCACCACTTCGACCAGGTCCCGCTGCGCGGCCATCACATCATCGATCGACTTGTACGCCGCCGGTGATTCATCCAGCACGCCGCTGTCCTTGCGGCACTCCACGTGCGCGGTGGCTTCGCGGTGCTGGGCCAGGGTGATCTGCTGTCGCGCCGCACCCCGGCTCATCACCCGGCCGGCACCGTGGCTGCAGCTGTGGAAGCTGTCCGCGTTGCCCTTGCCGCGCACGATGTAGCTGCGCGTGCCCATGCTGCCGGGGATGATGCCCAGCTCGCCCGCACGGGCGCTGACTGCACCCTTGCGCGTCACCAGCAGTTCCTGCCCGGCGTGCGATTCCTTCTGCACGTAGTTGTGGTGGCAGTTCACCGCCATCGCCGCCAGCTTGAACTTCGGCAGGCGCTGGCGCATCTCGACCAGCACGCGCGCCATCATCGCCTCGCGGTTCTGCCGCGCGTAGTCCTGCGCCCACGACACCGCCTGCACGTAATCGTCGAACAGCGGTTCGCCTTCCATGAAGAACGCCAGGTCCTTGTCGGGCAGATGGAAGCCGAGCACGCGGCGCTCCAGTTCACGCCGCGCCTGTTCGATGAAGTAGGTGCCGATCAGGTTGCCGGTGCCGCGCGAGCCGCTGTGCAACATCACCCACACTGCATCGGTTTCATCCAGGCAGAGTTCGATGAAATGGTTGCCACCGCCCAGCGTGCCCAGCTGGCAATCCAGCTTGTCGGTGCGGATCTTCCGGTGCTTTTCCTTGATGCGCTCCAGCCCCGCGGCCAACCCCGACTGCACCAATCGGGTGCCGATGCTGTCGGGCAGCCGCTGGTGTTCGCCGCCACGGCCGTTGCCGACCGGCACACTGCGCTCGATGCCGCTGCGCAATTGGCGCAGGTCATCGGGCAGGTCGTTGGCACGCAGCGTGGTGCGTACCGCGGCCATGCCACAGCCGATGTCCACGCCCACCGCGGCCGGAATGATCGCGCCCCGGGTGGGGATGACCGAGCCGACGGTTGCGCCCTTGCCCAGGTGTACGTCGGGCATGACCGCCACCCACGGCCCGACGAACGGGATCGCGGCGATGTTGCGCAGCTGCGCGTGTGCCTCGGCTTCCAGCGGAACGCCGTCCACCCAGCCCTTGATCGGCGTGCTGCCTTCGGCATGCAGCCATTGATAATTGTGTTGAATGTCCATGTCGTGATGAATGTCCTGCACAGGTCGGCACCACGGTGCGGCCGTGGGCATTTTCCTGTGGTTGCAGTGCGGGCACGGAGGCGTGCGCGGCGCAATGCCGATACGTGTGACGACGCAAACGAAAACGCCCCCGGAACTGCATTCCGAGGGCGTCGCCAAGCCTCGGAGATCGGGGCGACCGATCTCCGCAGCGCGGGTATCAGGCCGTTGTCAGCGGGAATTCCTTCACCGACGCACGGATCGCCACGTCCATGCGCAGGCATGGCAGCAGGTTGGCGATGGCGACGGCGGGTGTGTTCAAGGAAGGAATCCGGTAGCTGTTGAAACGTGGCGCGCACCATAAACCACGAACCCGTGGTGCGCAACCACGCAATGCACGGCGATTGGTCCGTTGCCTCAGCCTTCCGCGCTGGCGGCATCCAGCTGCGCGATGTCCTGCACGCTCAGGCCAAGGTTGGCCGCGGCCAGCAGATCGTGCAGCTGTTCAACGCTGGTGGCGCTGACAATCGGTGCGGTGACCGACGGCCGTGCGATCTGCCAGGCCAGTGCAATCTGCGCGGCACTGGCGTTGTGCGTGCTGGCCACATCGTCCAGCGCCTGCAGGATGCGCAGGCCGCGCGGGTTCAGATAGCGCTTGACCACCATCTCGCCACGCGCCGGGCTCTTGGCCGCATCGGCAGCGGTGCGGTACTTGCCGCTCAGGAAGCCGCTGGCCAGCGCGTAGTAGCCGATTACACCGATCTGTTCGCGCTGCACCAGCGGCTCCAGTTCGGTTTCATAGCCGGCGCGGTCGTACAGGTTGTATTCCGGCTGCAGGGTTTCATAGCGCGGCAGCTTGTAGTCGCTGGATACCTTCAGCGCATCGGCCAGACGCGTGGCGCTGTAGTTGGAGGCACCAATGGCGCGCACCTTGCCAGCCTCGATCAGCCGGCCGAACGCGGCCAGGGTAGCTTCCAGCGGGGTGGATTCATCATCTTCGTGGGCCTGGTACAGATCGATCACATCGGTCTGCAGGCGGCGCAGCGAATCTTCCACCGCCGCATCGATGTTGTCCGGGGTCAGGCCCGGGCGCTCGGCCCACTTGGCCACCTTGGTCGCCAGGATGACCTTGTCACGCTTGCCGCTGCGGGCGAACCACTTGCCGATCAGCGTTTCCGATTCACCGCCCTGGTTGCCCGGTACCCACGCCGAATACACATCGGCGGTATCGACCAGGTTGAAGCCGGCATCGACGAAGGCATCGAGCAGGGCGAAGCTGGCCTTTTCATCGGCGCTCCAACCGAACACATTGCCGCCGAAGGCGAGCGGACGTACATGCAGGCCGGAACGGCCGAGTTCGCGGGTTGCCGTCATGGACACGGACTCCTTGGGGGAAGTCCTCCAGCATAGAGCGCCCCCTGTGACCGTGTTGCGGCGGTGACCACAAAACAGTGTTCCGCAACGCGCACGCCGCTAACGTTTTGTGAACACCTGCGGCGCGGCGACTGCTAGTCTCGCCGCATCTTCCGCTGGAGTCGTCCCGATGAATGCTGTTTCGTCCCTGCGTGGTTGCCGCCTGCTGCTTGCTTCGGCGCTGCTGGTAGCGCTTCCCGCCATCGCCGCGCCCGCTGCCGTCGTGGCGCCGGCGAAGATCCAGGTATCGCCGTCACTGCAGGCCGCGATCAAGGCACCCACCCGCGATGCCAGCAACGTGAAGCGTGACGGATACCGTCATCCTGCGCAGACGCTGGCGTTCTTCACCGTGGCACCGGAAAAGACCGTCATCGAGATCACCCCCGGCAACGGCTGGTACTCGGAAATCCTGGCGCCGCTGCTGCGCGACAAGGGCCACTACATTGCCGCAGTGGTCGATCCGCAGGCGGTGGCTGAAGGGCGCGGCCGCGATTACCAGCAGCGCAGCCGCGACGGCCTGGAAAAGAAGTTCGCCGGCGCTCCGGCGCAGTTCGACAAGACCGCCGTGGTGGCCTACGACCCGGCCAAGCCGGTGTTCGGCCCGGCCGCTTCGGCCGATGTGGTGCTGACCTTCCGCAACGTGCACAACTGGCGCAAGGCCGGCCAGGCACAAGCCATGTTCCAGGGCTTCTTCAACGTGCTCAAGCCGGGCGGCGTGCTGGGCGTGGTCGAGCACCGTGCCAAGGCCGACGTGGCCGACGACGATGACACCGGCTATGTGGGCCAGCAGCAGGTGATCGCCATGGCCGAGGCCGCCGGCTTCAAGCTGGACGCGCGTACCGAAGTGAATGCGAACCCGCGCGATACCAAGGACCACCCCAATGGCGTGTGGACGCTGCCGCCGACCAACCAGCATGACAAGGCCGACGACGCCAAGTACCAGGCCATCGGTGAAAGCGACCGCATGACCCTGCGTTTCGTGAAGCCGTAAGCCGTCGGTGCCGGGCAGCGCCCGGCGAGCGCGCAGCGCGGCGTGGGACAATAGCCCATCGCCGCCTGCCGCCCCCTGCAATGCTGATCGCCTTCAACAAGCCCTTCAACGTGCTCTGCCAGTTCACCGACCGCAGCGTGCCGCCGCGGCCGACCCTGGCCGGGTTCGGCCTGCCGCCGCGCGTGTATGCCGCCGGCCGCCTGGACCATGACAGCGAGGGCCTGCTGCTGCTGACCGACAACGGCACGCTGGCGCACAAGCTGACCGACCCGCGGCACAAGGCCGACAAGACCTACTGGGTGCAGGTGGAAGGCACGCCCAGCGACGAGCAGCTGCAGCAGCTGCGCGATGGCGTGGTACTGAATGACGGGCCGACCCTGCCGGCGAAGATCGAGCGCCTCGATCCGGCGCCGGCGCTGTGGCTGCGCGATCCGCCGGTGCGGTTCCGCAAGACCGTGCCCGACAGCTGGCTGGCCATCACCGTCCGCGAGGGCCGCAACCGCCAGGTGCGGCGCATGACGGCCGCAGTGAACCTGCCGACCCTGCGCCTGGTGCGCGTGGCGATGGGCCCGTACCGGCTGGATGATCTGCAGCCGGGGCAGTGGCGGCAGATCGGCTGAAACGAAAAGGGTCGGAGCCCTTCCTTGCGGAAGGACTCCGACCCTTGATCGGGGTCAGACCCCTTCCGCAGGAAGGGCTCCGACCCCTGATGGGGCTCAGGTATCGCTGCCGATATCGCTGTGCTCGTCCACCACGGTGTCGTTGCGGCGGTCACGCGCGTGGATGCGCTGCGCCTGGCCATTCACCACATGGCCGTTGGCCGCCTTCTTCTTCTGCTGCTTGCGGTACAGCGCGTAGCCCAGCAGGCCCACGCCCACCGCCGCGGCGGCAATGGTCACCGCCGGGTTGCGGCGGGCGAACTTGGTGGCCACCTTGCCCCCGGTCTTCACCGCACCCAGCGCAGCGCCGGTCTTGATCCAGTCGCTGGCCTGCGGGCCCAGGTGGCGCAGGCTGCCGCCGGCACTCTTCAGGCCATCGCCAGCGCTGTGGGCCAGGTCCAGGGCGCGCTCCAGGGCGCGGTCGGTGATTACGGTCAGCTTGCTCATGCGGGGGTCCTTTGCCTCGGGTCGAAGTCCAGTGTGTCGTGCTGCCTGTAAACGGTATGTCAGGCAGGTGGGTACGCGCCTTGACGCAACCGCAGCCGTTCAGCATCCGGCAGGCCGGGGGCGGATCCCTTTCCCCCGGGAAAGGGCTCTGACCCCCCCAGCCGCGCCCCGGGGTCAGAGCCCTTTGCGTTGCAAAGGGATCCGACCCCGTCACTCAGGTCCCGCGCGGTTTGGCGCGGTGGGTCGCGGTGGCCGTCCACGGGTCATCCGGCCACGGGTGGCGCGGGTAGCGCCCCTTCATTTCCTTCTTCACCTCGGCATAGGTGTTTTCCCAGAAGTTGCGCAGGTCCTGGGTGACCTGCAGCGGGCGGCCGCCGGGCGACAGCAGGTGCAGGGTCAGCGGCACCCGCCCATCGGCAATGCGCGGGGTGTCGGCCAGGCCGAACAGCTCCTGCAGCTTCACCGCCAGCACCGGTGGCTGCGGTTCGCCGGTTTCACTATCCAGGCCATAGGTGATCGCCCGTTCCAGCCCCGAAGGCACGCTGATGCGGGTGGGCGCATGGCGTTCCACCAGCTGCCGTTGCGCCCACTCCAGCGGCGATTTCAGCGCTTCGCCGAAACTGCTCTCGTCCAGCGCATCCAGCCGCGTCTTGCCGGCAAAGGCCGGTTGCAGCCACTGCGCGCGGCTGGCCAGCAGGGCCGCATCACTGCAGTCGGGCAGGCCCAGGTCGGGCATCCAGCGGCGCAGCGACTCCACCCGTGCCTGCCATTGGCGCAGGCCCTCGGTCCACGGCAATGCCTGCAGGCCCAGTTCGGCCACGGCATCGGTCAGCGCCTGCGCGGCGTGCTGCGGGTCCACCCGCCCGGCCGAACGGCTGTCCAGCACGATGCGGTCGAAGCGCGTCTCGCGCAGCGCTACCAAGGCACGCCGCTCGCCGTCCCAGCGAACGGTGTCCCCGGTCACGAAGCGCTGCGGCCAGGTGGCACGCAGATAGCCTTCGTCCACCGGCGCGGCGCGCAGCAGCAGTGCGTCGCGGGCCTCGAAGCGCAGTTCGCTGGCCACCAGCCACGGTTCACCGCGCAGGTCGCTCAGCTCGTGCAGGCGCGCGCTGCGGCCGTTGGCCAGCAGGTAGCGCAGCGGGTCGGACGGATGCTGGAACGCGATGCGGTCGGGGAAGGCGTGGGCCAGCAGATCGCCCAGTTCGTGCGCTTCAATGCTGGACGGTGGCAGCGCATCGCAGCGCAGGCGTCGGCGCCACTGCTTGGCAGCCGCATCGATCGCGGCCAGGCCGCTGCGGTTGGCATCGGCCGGTGCACGGCCATTGCGGAACGCGGCCAGTGCACGCCAGCGCGCCGCCAGCGCATCGCCGCCCTGGCGCAGTGGATCACGTGCTTCCAGCAACGCGGCCAGATCGGCGGCCAGTGCCTGCGCGCGCGCATCCGCGGCGGCCAGCAGCATCGCCGCCAGCCGCGGGTGTGTGCCGAGCGCCAGTACGCGGCGGCCCAGCGCGGTGATCGCGCCGGTTTCCGACAGCGCGCCCAGCCGCTGCAGCAGTTCGCGCGCGGCGGCCATCGGCCCGCTCGGCGGGGTGTCGACGAAGCGCAGATTGCTGGTGCCCCAGGCGGCCAGCTCCAGCGCCAGCCCGGCCAGTTCCACCTGTTCGATTTCCGCACGCCGCTGCGGCTCCAGCCGTTGCGACTGCGGCCACAGCCGCCAGGCCACGCCTTCGGCCACGCGGCCGGCGCGGCCGGCACGCTGGTCGGCCGAGGCCTGCGCGATCGCCACCACGTCCAGCCGGGTGAAGCCGCTGTTGGGGTCGTAGCGCGGTTCGCGGGCCTGGCCACTGTCGATCACCACGCGCACGCCGGGCAGGGTCACCGACGATTCGGCCACGTTGGTGGCCAGCACCACGCGGCGGCGGCCATCGCTGGCCGACTGCAGCACGCGCGCCTGCTGTTCCACCGGCAGTTCACCATGCAGGGCCAGCACCTCCACGCTGCTGTCCAGCGCGTCCTGCAGGCCGGCCTGCACGCGCGCGATCTCGCGCTGGCCGGGCAGGAACACCAGCGCGTCGCCAGGGTGTTCGGCCAGGGCCTGCTGCACCGCGCGGCGTACCTGCAGTTCCAGGGTCTCGTCGCGCCGGGCGGGGAAGTGGCTGATCGCCACCGGGTAGCTGCGGCCTTCGCTGCTCAGTCGTGGCGCATCCAGGAAGCGCGCCAGGCGCTCGCCGTCCAGGGTGGCCGACATCACCAGCAGGCGCAGGTCGTCACGCAGCTGCGCCTGCACGTCCAGCGCCAGTGCCAGACCCAGGTCGCCGCTCAGATGGCGCTCGTGGAATTCATCGAACAGGATCGCGCCCACCGTTTCCAGCATCGGGTCGTCCTGCAGCATGCGGGTCAGGATGCCCTCGGTGACCACCTCGATGCGGGTGCGCGCCGAAACCTTGTTCTCGAAGCGGATGCGGTAGCCCACCGTGCCACCCACGTCCTCGCCCAGTTGCCGGGCCATGAACAGCGCCGCGCTGCGTGCGGCCACCCGGCGCGGTTCCAGCAGGATGATCTTCCGGCCCTGCAGCCACGGTGCATCCAGCAGGGCCAGCGGCACCTGGGTGGTCTTGCCAGCGCCGGGAGGGGCTTCCAGCACCAGGCGCGGGTGGTCGGCCAGGTGCCGCTGGATCTGCGGCAGCAGCGGCGAAATCGGGAAGAGCGGGGCATTCATGTGCAAAGGATAAGGGGCGCAGCGCGGCGCAGGTACAATGCGCGGGTTTTCCTGTCTCTGCTGCCCCCATGCACCTGATCGATATCGGCGCCAACCTCACCCACGATTCCTTCGATCGCGACCGCGACGCCGTACTGGACCGCGCACGCCAGGCCGGGGTGGTGCAGATGGTGATCACCGGCGCCAGCCGCGAGCATTCGCCGTTGGCCCTGCAGCTGGCGCAGCAGCACCCGGGCTTCCTGTACGCCACCGCCGGCGTCCACCCGCACCACGCGGTGGAATACACCGACGAATGCGATGCGGAAATGCGCGCGCTGCATGCGCATGCCGAAGTGGTGGCCGTGGGCGAATGCGGGCTGGATTACTTCCGTGATTTCGCCCCGCGCCCGGCCCAGCACCGTGCGTTCGAGCGCCAACTGCAACTGGCGGCCGACAATGGCAAGCCGTTGTTCCTGCACCAGCGCGACGCGCACGCCGATTTCATGGCGCAGATGAAGAACTTCGACGGCCGCCTGGGCCCGGCGGTGGTGCATTGTTTCACCGGCGAACGTGACGAGCTGTTCGATTACCTGGACCAGGATTGGTACATCGGCATCACCGGCTGGTTGTGCGACGAACGCCGTGGCGCGCACCTGCGCGAACTGGTGAAGAACATTCCGGCCAACCGCCTGATGATCGAGACCGACGCGCCGTACCTGCTGCCGCGCACCCTGAAGCCGATGCCGAAGGACCGCCGCAACGAACCGATGTTCCTGTCGCACATCGTGGAAGAGCTGGCCCGTGACCGTGGCGAAGACGTGGCGGTGACCTCAGCCAATGCCACCGCGGCCACGCGCACGTTCTTCCGGTTGCCCAACGCGGGTTGACCGCGGGGCGGCGTGGCCAAACGCCGCGCGTCGTGATGTTGAACGAACCGACGTTGCCGCTACGGTGCCGGCAACCCGCCAACGCAGGCATCGGGTAGCGCCGGGCCGTGCCCGGCGAGCGAATCGGCCAGATCTTCCAGCCCCTCGCGATACGTCGCAAACCGCGGCGCCCACCCCAGCGCTTCGCGCGTGCTACGGCTGTCGATGCGCTTGTTGCTGGCATAGAAGCGGCGCAGCGTCGCGCTCACCGCCGGGTCATCCCAGGCCACCGCCGGTGGCAGGGTGAAGCCCCCCAGCTGCGCGGCATACGCCAGCACGTCCTGCGGTGGCGCGGGTTCGTCGTCGGCGGGCAGGTACAGTCCACCCGGCACAGGCCGCTGCATCGCCGCGATGATCACCGCGGCCAGATCCTCCACGTGCAACCGGTTGAACACCAGCCCGGGGCGCACCACATGGCGGGCGCGGCCCTGCGCCAGCTGCAGCAGCGCATTGCGCCCGGGCCCATAGAGGCCCGGCAGGCGGAACACCGCCGATGCGCTGCCGCGTGCATCCGCCAGTGCCTGCCACTGCGCCTCCGCGCGCAGGCGTTGCACGCCCGCGGTGTCGGTGCTGTCGGCCACGCTGTGCGCATCCACCCAGCCACCATCGCGGTCGGCATACACCGAGGTGGACGACAGATAGACGACCCAGCGCAGCGCCGGGCTGGCCAGCAATGCAGGCTGCAGCAGGCGCAGCGCTGGATCACCCTCGGTATCGGCTGGCACGCTGCATAGCACGGCCTGCGCCTGCGAGACGGCCTGCAGCAGGGCCGCTGACGGCGCCGCATCGGCGCGCAGCGCGAACCGGTGTAGCCCATCAGCCGGCGCGGCGGTGGGGTCACGCACCGTGCCTGCCACCGGCACCCCCAGCGCCTGCAGGCGGGCGGCCAGCACGCGGCCACTCCAGCCCAGGCCCAGGATCAGCACCGGTGCGGGCAGCGCCGCGCTCACGCCGCGCGCTGCGCCTGGTAGGCCTGCAGGCTGCTGTAGGCCACCTGCAGCAGCAAGGCCTCCTGCCCGGCGCTGCGTGCACGGGCCAGCATGTCGCCCACGATCTGCCCAGCCTCGACCTGCTGCCCGGCTTCCAGATCGCGCAGCATCGAGGCTTTCAGCGCCGAACCTGCCTGGGTCAGGGTGCTGCGGGCAACGTCCTGCGCATCATCGGGAATCGGTTCGCCGGCGGCTTCGGCCACGGCCAGGCATTCGTCGTACAGGCCGCGCACGATGGCCTGGCCATCATCGGTGGCCACGATGGTGCCGATGTCCGCGCGCAGCAGGCAGGTGGCGGCGGCCAGCGCGGTCAGGAAGGTGTACTTGATCCACTGCTCCTGGCCGATCTGGCCGCTGGCCAGGTGGTCCACGCCGGCCTGCACGCAGGCGGCAGCGAAGGCCTGCACGCGCGGCGACAGGGCGCCGCCATCACGCTCGCCGAAGGTCAGCTTGGCCGGCCGGCCCAGGTGCAGCACCGCGCCGTCGGCGGCCTTGGTGGCACTGATGAAGCACAGCCCGCCCAGTACCGCCTCGCGGCCGAAGCGTGCGTCCAGCGCGCCGTAGTGGTGCAGTCCATTGAGGATCGGCAGCACCGTGGTACCGGCACCCACGGCCGGGGCGATGGCATCGATCGAACTGTCCAGGTCGTAGGCCTTGCAGCTCAGCATCACCAGGTCGAACGGCTGCGCGGCGGCCAGCGCGGGCAGGGCATCGGCGGTGACATGCTGCACCGGGAAGCGCGCATCGCCCAGCGGACTCTGGATCACCAGCCCGTCGCGGTCGAGCTGGGCGGCGCGCGCGGGGCGCACCAGGAAGGTCACATCCACGCCGGACTGGGCCAGGCGGCCGCCGAAGTAACCGCCGGTGCCACCGGCACCAAGAATCAGGATACGCATCACACCGTCACCGCAGTTGAGGGGTCACCTGCCGATTGTGCCGGAGATCGCGGCCCGCGGCGGTTGGCTCCTTCCGAATTCGGTGTCGCCGCAGAAAGAAAAGCCGGGCATGCGCCCGGCTCTTCAGCTGCTGGCATCCACGCAGCACATGGATTACCCGGCAGGGTTCAATTGATCGCGGTGATGAAGGCCGGATCCTTGATGGTCTGTTCAATGTTGAGCTTGATGGTCTCGTTCAGCGAACCAAAGATGTTCACGAACTTGGAGGTGTTGCGCTGCACGTTCTTCACCTGGTCGTAGACCACCTGGCCCTGCGGGTCGGTCACGATGTAGCGCACGCGCAGCGTCCAGTCCACGCTGTAGCCCAGATCGTCGATCAGGAACTCTTCGACCTTGCCGCTCAGCACATTGCCTTCCTTGTCCATCTTGATGCCGACCAGGCGCAGCTCGGAAAACACCGCATCGCGCATGATCGCATCCACGTTCTTCTCGAACAGGATGTTGCCCATGGCGGTGTTGCGCACCTGGTTGGGCTTGATCTCCCCGCCCTTGGCCGGCAGGTATTCGAACGCGGTCACATCCACCCGGCCTTCGGCAGTCAGCACCGAACTGGGGGCGTAGTTCAACGGAATGGGCCGGGAAGCGCAGCCGGCCAGAACGAGCAGGAACAGCGATGCAGCGACGAGCCGGGCAGGGCCGGCAGTACGACGGGTGAACATCTGGTTGGGTCCCCTGGTGCGTCCATGACATATGAAAAACCAGCCGGCCCGGGGGCCCGCTGGTCGGTCTGATGAAGCGCATCGATTAGACGACCGAACCGGGCGCCAGGCAAGTGCCCTGGCGCCACCGGTAGCGGTTCACCCCCGCAGGGGGGGAACCTCAGCTGCGCATGCCCACGCCGCGGCGCAGCAGCCACAGCGCAAGCGCGGTCAGCACCACCACGAAGCCGATCATCAGGGCATAGGCCACCCACACCGGCACATCGCTGCTGCCCAGCAGGCCGTAGCGGAACGCGTTGACCATGTAGAAGATCGGGTTGGCGTGGGTGGCCGCTTCGGCCCAGGTCGGCAGCAGCTTCACCGAATAGAACACGCCACCCAGGTAGGTCAGCGGGGTCAGGATGAAGGTCGGCACGATCGCCACGTCATCGAACTTCTTGGCGTACACCGCGTTGATGAAGCCGGCCAGCGAGAAGATGGTCGCGCCCAGGATCACCGTGCTCAGCGTCACCAGCGGGTGCGGGATGCGCACCGGGGTGAAGAACATGGCGATGATCAGCACGATCACGCCAACCATCAGGCCGCGCAGCACCGCACCGGCCACGTAGCCCCACAGGATCACCCAGTTCGGCATCGGGCTGACCAGCAGCTCTTCCACGTGGCGGCCGAACTTGGCGCCGAAGAACGAGGAACTGATGTTGCCGTAGCTGTTCTGGATCACGCTCATCATCACCAGGCCCGGCACGATGAACTCCATGTAGCTGTATTCGCCCATGTCGCCCACCCGCGAGCCGATCAGGCGGCCGAAGATGAGGAAGTACAGGGTCATGGTGATCGCCGGCGGCACCAGGGTCTGGCCCCAGATGCGCAGGATGCGCGCGACTTCCCGGCGCACGATGGTCATCAGCGCGATGCGGTTGCGCTGGCCGTCGGTCAGCTCGGTGGTGCTCATGCAGACGTCTCCTGGTTGCCGGTGAGGCGCACGAACAGCTCCTCCAGGCGGTTGCTCTTGGTGCGCATCGAACGTACGCGGATGCCGGCCTCGTTCAGCGTGGCGAACACGCGGTTGAGGTCCATGGCGCGCGGCATGTCGATGTCCAGCGTGTGCGCATCGGGCGCGGTCAGGGTCGCGCCCTCGATCACTGGCAGCTGCGCCGGCAGGTCACCGTCGATGTCCAGCAGGAAGCCTTCCACATCAAGTTTGGCCAGCAGGGTGCGCATCGGCCCCTGCTCCACGATCTGGCCGTGGTTGATGATGGCCAGGTTGCGGCACAGGTACTCGGCCTCTTCCAGGTAATGGGTGGTGAGGATGATCGTGGTGCCGGCGGCATTGATCTCCTTCAGCACTCGCCACATGTCGCGGCGGATCTCGATGTCCACGCCGGCGGTGGGTTCGTCCAGGATCAGCAGGCGCGGCCGGGTCATCATCGCGCGGGCGATCATCAGGCGGCGCTTCATGCCGCCGGACAGGGTGCGGCTCATCACCTGCGCCTTTTCCCACAGGTGGGCACGCTTCAGCTCCTCTTCGGCGCGCTGCTCGGCTTCCTCGCGGGCCACGCCGTAGAAACCGGCGTAGTTCACCAGGATGTCGAAGGGCTTCTCGAACAGGTTGAAGTTGATTTCCTGCGGCACCAGCCCGATCAGGCGCATGGTGGCACTGCGGTGCTGCACCAGGTCGCTGCCGAACACTTCCACCTTGCCCTGGCTCAGGTTGACCAGGGAGCTGATGATGCCGATCAGGGTCGATTTGCCGGCGCCGTTGGGGCCCAGCAGGGCGAAGAAGTCGCCCGGGGCGACCTCCAGCGAGACCCCCTTCAGGGCCTGGGTGCCGTTGTCGTAGGTCTTGCGCAGGTCGCGCACGCGCAGGGCGGGCGCCGTTTCGTTCAGGGAAGCCAAGCTTGCAGCCTTCGCGCCCATGGGCTGGCGCAGGAGAGGGGCGGGGAGGGTCTATTATAGAAGACCCCGAGGGCTTGCCCCGGCTACACACTGTCCCGAAAAGTCGTGCCTGTCCAATTCCCCATCAAGCTGGTCGGCCGCCGCATGCTGGCGCCGACCATCGGCCACTACCAGTTCGTGCGTGATGACGGCCAGCCGCTGGATTTCCAGCCCGGCCAGTTCATCCAGGTCCATTTCGCCTACGCCGACGGCACCGAAACCAAGCGCAGCTACTCGCTGGCAACCATCCATGACCACGCCCTGGGCCCTGGCGAGGCGGTCGACATCGCCGTCAGCTTCGTGCCCGGCGGCGCCGCCACGGCGCTGTTCGAGGCGCTGGACATCGGCGGCCAGGTCAGCGCGTCCGGCCCGTACGGCCGCTTCTGCCTGCAGCCCGGCGACCACAATGCCCGCTACCTGCTGATCGCCACCGGCACCGGCGTCACCCCGTACCGGTCGATGCTGCCGCTGCTGGCAACGGCCATGGCCGAGCGCGGCGTGCAGGTAGTGCTTCTGCAGGGCGCACGCAGCCCCGGTGAACTGCTGTACAGCGATGATTTCTACAGCTTCGCCGAAAAGCACCCGAACTTCCGTTATGTGCCGTGCCTGTCGCGCGAACTGCCGGCCGAGCCGCACCCGGACGTGCACCACGGCTACGTGCAGCAGGCCCTGGCCGGCATCCAGCCGGACCCGGCCACCGACATCGCCTACCTGTGCGGCAACCCGGACATGGTCGATGCCTGCGCCGAGGCGCTGAAGGCGGCCGGCCTGGGCAACCCGCAGGTGCGGCGCGAGAAGTACGTCAGCAGCAAGTAGGTGGCCTAGATGGCAGGTGGCAGCGGGCGGGGCACAACCTCCACCGAGGCCTGCGTGGTGCCGGCAAGGCCTGCCATATCCACGACCAGATGCCAGACGCCGCCCGATGGGATGGTCAGGTCGAACGGGGACTGCCGCACCAGACCACCATGGTAGTGGTGGCGTCTCCCGCTCCGGTAACTGGAAAGGTTGCTGGTGGTCATGAGGCGGACGTTGGCCGCCCGGGTCAGCGTGATCCGCAGCACGTCACCTGCTTTCAGATGGCCAAGGTCCCACTTCAGAAAATTCATGCGGTGTGTTCCTTCGTGTATGAGCCGCCGGCCACCGCAGCGGCGACGGCCGGCACGTGCGCGCTGCCGGCCGTCGGCACCGCGCTCATTCAAGGGTCAGTAGGGAATCCAGGCATTCCGCCAGGCCGAGCCCACGCCATCGCGCAGGATGCCCACGCGCGCCTGTGCGGCAGTGGCATGGGTCTTGCGCGCCAGCACCAGCGGCCATTGCGTCGGCGGGGTCACGTCACTGCCCTCGAAGCGCACGTCGGCACAGGTGTAGAACGCCTCCTGCGAATCCGAGCGCTGCCAGGTGTTGCGGATCACGTGCTGGCCGCTGCGCTCGGGCAGCGGGACATCCAGTTTGTACACGCCACCTTCCGACAGCGGCACATTGCCCAGGGTGCAGAACGCTTCCAGATCTGAGTCGCGGCGAGGGCGAGCAGGAGGCGGGGGGGGCATGTAGGGTGTCCTTGGGCGTGTGGAAGAGCGTCCAGTCTCCGAATCAGGCGCTGTTCCGACCATGCAACGATTCCTAAAAGCGCACGAATGCGAACGCGTTAACCGTTTCCATGGGACGTGCACCGCAAAGCCCGTGCTCTCCTCGCCCGTGCACGGGCCCCCCTGCAGCATCAGGACCGCCAGGACGCGCAGGGAACCTGGGCTGGCAGGGCTTTTCGCCCGTGCCGGTGCCGCGCTGCACGGCGCCAAGGCCGAGCGCAGACAGCGCCCAGCGCGATTGCCCATCGCCGCCAGCAGCGCGCCCGTGTAAGTTGTCCCCTGCAGTTGGTCACATCCGCCGCGACCGCGCGTCGTGGTCGACAGGAACGTCCTCCAGGGGAAACACGCACGATGCAAAAGCACCCACTTGTACTGGCCGGGGTACTGGCCAGCCTGCTTGCCGCCGGCTGCAGCGCGCCGCCTTCCGCTGGCACCGCCGATGGCGGTGACAGTCCCAGCCGCCGTTACGGCCAGATCGATTTCCGTCCCTGCACGCTGTCCACCGTGGGCGCCAGCGCCAACGTGGAAGCACAGTGCGCCACCTTCAAGGTGCCCGAGGACCGCGCCAACCCGGCCGGCCGCAGCATCGACCTGCGCATTGCCCTGCTGGAAGCGGGCAACAGCGGTGCCGGTGCGCCGGACCCGGTGTTCTTCCTGGCCGGTGGGCCGGGCCAGGCCGCCAGCGAGGTGGCCGTCATTGTCGATACCGCCCTGCGCCAGGTGCGCAAGCAGCGCGACATCTTCCTGATCGACCAGCGCGGCACCGGCGGCTCCAACCCGCTCAGCTGCCTGGGTGCCGATGGCAAGGAACTGCAGCTGGACGAAGACGCTGCGCCCACCGAAGCGGTGATGCGCGACTTCGCCACGCAGTGCCTGGCCTCGCTGAAGGGCCGTGCCGACCCGCGCTTCTACACCACCACCGAAGCCATCGCCGATCTGGACGCCGTGCGCCAGGCGCTGGGTGCGGAAAAGCTGAACCTGGTGGGCGGCTCGTATGGCACGCGCGTGGCCCAGCGCTATGCCATGGCCTACCCGCAGCACACCCGCAGCATCGTCATTGACGGCGTGGTGCCCAACGACCTGGTGGTCGGCGGCGAGTTCGCCAAGACCTTCGACAACGCCATCACCCTGCAGTCGGCGCAGTGCCGCAAGGATGCCGCCTGCAGCACGCGCTTCCCGGTGGATACCCGCGAACAGCTGCGCAGCGTGGCCGACACCCTGCGCCGCGCGCCGGTCACTGTGGATTACCGCGACCCCGGCACCAATGCGCCGCGCCAGGACGTGCTGTCGCCGGACAGCGTGGCCGGTCTGGCGTTCGCTTTCTCCTACGTGCCCGAATATTCATCGCTGCTGCCGCTGGTGCTGGATGAAGCGGCGCAGGGCCGTTACGCGCCGCTGGCCTCGCTGGTACGCGGTGCCACCCGCAGCATGGATTTCCAAATCAACCGCGGCATGCAGTGGTCGGTCATCTGCAGCGAAGACGCGCCGCGCTTCCAGGCCCCGCCGGAAAGCGATGACGCCCTGTTCGGTGCCGAAGCGGCACGCGCGTTCTTCGCCGCCTGCCCGGTGTGGCCGCACCAGCCGGCGCCGGCAGCCACCACCGCCGCGCTGAAGGGCGATCTGCCGGTGCTGCTGCTGTCCGGCGAACTGGACCCGGTCACCCCGCCGCGTTACGCCGACCAGGTGGTCAAGGGCCTGCCCAACGGGCGCGCCCTGGTCGCCCGCGGCCAGGGCCACGGCACGCTCAGCGCCGGCTGCATGCCGCGCCTGCTCGGCCAGTTCATCGACACCACCGACGCCAAGGCACTGGATGCCAGCTGCCTGGACACGCTGAGCTACGTGCCGGCATTCACCTCGTTCAACGGATGGGCCCCATGATCGTCGCCGAGAACCTGCACAAGGGTTTCGACACCCGCACCGGCCGCATCCAGGCCGTGGCCAACGTCGGCTTCACTGCTGCTGATGGCCGCATCACCGGCCTGCTGGGCCCCAACGGCGCCGGCAAGACCACCACCATGCGCATGCTGTACACGCTGATGACCCCCGACCAGGGCAGCATCACCGTCGATGGCATCGACGCGGCGCGCGATCCGGTGGAAGTGCGCCGCCACCTGGGCGTACTGCCCGACGCCCGCGGCGTCTACAAGCGGCTGACCGCGCGCGAGAACATCGCCTACTTCGGCGAACTGCACGGCCTGTCGGCGCAGCAGATCCGCGAACGCACCGAGGTGCTGTCGCATGCGCTGGACATGGGCGACATCCTGGACCGGCAGACCGATGGCTTCTCGCAGGGCCAGCGCACCAAGACGGCCATCGCGCGCGCGCTGGTGCACGACCCGCGCAATGTCATCCTGGACGAACCCACCAACGGCCTGGACGTGATGACCACCCGCGCACTGCGCCGGTTCCTGCTGGGCCTGCGCGAAGAAGGGCGCTGCGTGATCCTGTCCAGCCACATCATGCAGGAGGTGGGCGCGCTGTGTGACCACATCGTCATCATCGCCAAGGGCACCGTGATGGCCGCCGGCAGCAGCGATGAACTGCGTGCACAGGCGGGCGAAACCAATCTGGAAGATGCGTTCGTGAAACTGATCGGCAGCGAAGAGGGCCTGCACGCATGAGCATGATGTCGACCCTGATGACGGTGATGCGCAAGGAACTGCGCGATCTGTCGCGTGACCGCCGCACGCTGGCGCTGACCCTGCTGTTCGGGCCGCTGCTGTACCCGCTGCTGATCCTGGGCATGGGCAAGCTGTCGGAAAGCCGGGTGCGCACGCAGATTGAACAACCGCTGCAGATTCCCACCATCGGCGCCGAACACGCGCCCAACCTGGTGCGCTTCCTGGCCGCACAGGGCCTGAATGCCACCACCGCACCGGCCGATCTGGCCGAGGCCATCCGTTCGCAGGAAATAGATGTTGCCCTGCGCATCAGTGCCGATTTCGGCAAGGACTGGGCCGACGGCAAGCCGGCGCTGGTGGAAGTGATCCGTGACAGCACCCGGCGTGCCGCCGAAGTGCCCAGTGCGCGGTTGCAGGCGGCGCTGGCCACCTACAACGGCCAGGTGGGGGCACTGCGGTTGATGGCACGCGGCGTGGATGCCCAGGTGGCACGCCCGCTGGATGTGGCGCAGCAGGACATGGCCAGCGCCGAAGCCAAGCGCGGCATGATGCTGTCGCTGCTGCTGCCGGTGCTGCTCACGCTCACCTCGTTCATCGGTGGCGCCTACCTGGTGATGGATTCCACCGCCGGCGAGCGTGAGCGGCAGTCGCTGGAGCCGCTGTTGGCCACGCCCGGTTCGCGCAGTGCGATTGTCAGCGGCAAGATCGCCGCGGCCTGCGTGGTCGGCTTCGCCTCGCTGCTGCTCACGCTGGTGGCCTTCAAACTGAGCGCGCAGATCGCCCCCGGCAACGTCGGCCGTCAGTTGAACATGAACATCGTGTCCATGCTGCAGATGCTGCTGGTCATGCTGCCCATGCTGCTGATCGGTACTTCGCTGCTGACCTACCTGTCGGCCGCTGCCAAGAGCATGAAGGAAGCGCAGAGCCACATGACCTGGCTGGTGCTGCTGCCCATGCTGCCGGGCTATGCGCTGATGGCCTACCCGGTGAAGAGCGAGCTGTGGCAGTACGCGGTGCCGTTCCTGTCGCAGAACCAGATGCTGTTGAAGGTGATCCGCCACGAGGCGATCTCGCCGACGGTGTGGGGCATCTATCTGGGCGCCAGCCTGGGCCTGGCCGCGGTGCTGTGGTTCGCTGCCGTGCGCCGCTACCACAATGAGCGCTTGGCTATTTCTGGCTGAACCGGGGCGCGCGCAGAGTGACCGCCGCCCCGAGGGGAGGCGGTCGCCGTGCCAGAGCCTCGATCGCGATGGCATCGGCATGCGCGGTCCCATCGCACAGGAAGGCGGCGTAGCGCAGGGCACGCTCCTGCGCATCTGCGCCCAGCGCCAGATACTGCGGGTGCGCGGTCAGCAGCGCATCTTCGCGCAGGCCCAGGTTGCCGTGGATGCTGGACCAGGCGTGCTGTTCGGGGTGTTCCACCGCACGCGCATGCACCGGTCCCCGCTCCACATGGCGGTGCGCACCCAGCAGATAGGCCGGGTCATGCAGGGGCAGGCACTGCAGTCCGGTCTGCCACCGCGGCGGCGGGCGCCCATGCCGTTGGCTGAAAGCCCGGCTGTAGGCGGCGCAGCACGCGCGCAGCGCACGCACCACGCCATCGCCTGTGCGCGGCGTGGCCAGCAGGTGCAGGTGGTCATCCATCACCACGTAGGCATGCAGCAGCAGCCCATGCTTCAGCAGCGCGCTGTGCAGCAGCGCCAGCAGCTGGCGCCGGTCGTCGTCGTCGACGAACAAGGTGGCCGGGTGGCGCGCGCGCTGTCGCACCAGGCAGGGCGGGTAGGGGGATGGTGGCGGATGGCGCATCGCGCGGGCCTGGCGCAGGGAATCCCCCAGCCTGCACCGCCCGCAACGGCGGCGCGAGCGGGCAACAGGCCAGCAAGGCCTGCGGCGGGCCGGCGGCGGCGGCCTCGCAGCCAGAGGCGACAGGTTCCCCGCGCAAGGCCCAATACCCACAACGCAACAGGGCCCGGATCGCTCCGAGCCCTGCAGGCAGCATGCCATCGTGTCGGGTGGATCAACCGCCCGGCGCGAACACCAGCGTGCGGCGGGTGGTGACCGGTGCACCCACCGGCTCGAAGCGCCAGCGCTTCACCGCGTTCAGTGCCTCGCGGTCGAACACGCGCGACGGCGTGGCGCGCAGCACGCGTGCATTGGTCACCGAACCGTCGGTGCCCACGGTGATCTCCACCAGCACTTCGCCGGACGTACCCGAGCGCAGCGCCTCAGACGGATAGCGCGGCGCCGGGGTGCTGACCGGGCGCAGGCTCGGTGCCGCGGTGGCGGCGGCCTGGCGCGCGGCCGTCGCGGCCTGGGCAGCCGCCTGCTGCTGCTTCTGCTCGGCCTCGCGGCGTGCGGAGGCCTGGCGTTCGGCATCCTGGCGCTCGCTGTCGCGGCGCGCCGCGTCCTGCTGGGCGGCAATCTGCTTGGCGGCCTCGGCTTCCTTCACCCGCTGGTCGGCCAAGCGCTGCTGTTCCACCAGCTGCTTGGCGCGGTCCTCGGCGTCCTTCTTGACCTTGGCGGTCTCGTCTTCGGTGCGCTTGGCAGCCACCTGCACGCCCTTGGTCATGCCTTCCTTCAGGCGCGGCAGGGCCGGGGCGGACGGGTCCACCTTCTCGATCAGCGCCACCAGCCGCTGGGCTTCGCTGAAGTCCTCGCGGCCCAGGTGCTGTTCGGCGGCAATCAGCGTGTACGGCAGCAGGTCGGTCAGCGCGCTCTTCACCGAGGCGTCGTCCGGGGTCTTGTCACGCAGGGCCAGGTAGTACTCGATGGCGTTGTCGCCGGCCGGCGCGTACATGCGGTTTTCGCGCAGGGCCTGGCTGGCGGCCTCGCGCAGCTGTTCGGTGCCCATCGACTGCACCTTGGCGGCGACCGCCGGTGCGGCGGCATCGGCCGGGGCCGTTGCGGCGGGCGCGGCGGCGCCGGGTGCGGCAGCGGCGGGTGTTTCTTCCTTGCCCGAGCAGGCCGCCAGGGCCAGCACCAGGGCAACCGGCATCCACCGGCGCGCGGCAGCGATCGTAGAGACGTGCGACATCCTGCTCCCCTTTAGAAGACGACGTTACGTAGTGCGTGTGGCTGCAGCGCCGGGATCGGGATCCGGGCGTGGTCGCCGGCGTTTCCCGACGCCGGCGCCGACTGCGGCGAGGGTGCAATCTAGCATCCCCGCCGCCATTGCGTACAAGGGCCAATGGCCGTGGCCGGCAGCAACGCTGGGTTGCCGCCGGCCCGGCAGGCTCAGTGCGCGCCGCCCTTGCCATGGTTGTCGGCCTTGTCATGGCCGGTGGACATCAGCTTGTCGGTCCAGGCAATGCCGATGGCCGACAGGATGAACACGCAGTGGATGATGGTCTGCCACAGCACGCCATCGGCGGTCAGCATGGCGCAGCGAGCCGCACCGATGTTGGCGGCGGCCACGGCCATCTGTTCCGGGGTGCACAGCGGAATGCCGCCCAGCGCGCCGGTGGCAATGAAGGTCTTCAGCAGGTGGATGGAGGAAATGCCGATGATCGCCATCGCCAGCTTCACCTTCAGCACGCTGGCATTGACGTGGCTCAGCCATTCCGGCTGGTCCGGGTGGCCTTCCAGGCGCAGGCGCGACACGAAGGTTTCATAGCCACCCACGATCACCATCACCAGCAGGTTGGAAATCATCACCACGTCGATCAGGCCCAGCACGATCAGCATGATCTGCTGCTCGCCCATCGAGGCCGAGTGGGAAATCAGGTGCCACAGCTCCTTGCCGAACAGGAACACGTAGACGCACTGCGCCACGATCAGGCCCAGGTACAGCGGCAGCTGCAGCCAGCGCGAGGCGAAGATCAGCGAGGACAGCGGGGACAGGGGGCGTTGGGGGCTCATGCAGGACAGTGCGTTGCGGGGAAGCGGCGAGGTTACCGGCCCACCATGACGGTGCCAAGCCAACCAACGCACTAGACTGGCACTTTCCTGAACGACGCCGAGCCGACGCCATGATCGACCTGTATTACTGGCCCACCCCGAACGGCCACAAAGTGACCCTGCTGCTGGAAGAAACCGGACTGGATTACCGCGTACACCCGGTCAACATCGGCGCCGGCGACCAGTTCAAGCCGGATTTCCTGGCCATTTCGCCCAACAACAAGATGCCGGCCATCGTCGACCATGCCCCGGCCGACGGCGGCGCCGCGCAGAGCGTGTTCGAATCCGGCGCGATCCTGCTGTACCTGGCCGAAAAGACCGGCCAGTTCCTGCCCACCAACCCGCGCGGGCGCATCGCCACCCTGGAATGGCTGTTCTGGCAGATGGCCGGGCTGGGCCCGATGAGCGGGCAGATGGGCCATTTCAACGTGTATGCGCCGGAAAAGATCGGCTACGCCATCGAGCGCTACGACAACGAAGTGCGCCGCCTGCACGGGGTGATGGACAAGCGCCTGGCCGAGCACGCCTACCTGGGCGGCGCCGAGTACAGCATTGCCGACATGGCCAGCTACCCGTGGATCGGCGCCTACGACAAGATTCCGGTCGATTTCGCCGCGTTCCCGAACCTGAAGCGCTGGCACGAAGCCATCGCCGCGCGCCCGGCCACCCAGCGCGCCTACGCCCTGCGCGACAAGGTGAATCCCAACGCCGGCAAGCCGCTGAGCGACGAAGAGCGCAAGCAGCTGTTCGGCCAGCGCTGACGCTTGCAGAGACCGGGGTCAGATCCCTTTGCACCGCAAAGGGCTCTGACCCCCGCTGGCCATGGGCAGAAGGTCATGCTGCCTTCGCGCACCGGCTTGGTTAGGATGGACACTGACGTTGCCCGGGATGTCCCATGCGCCACCTGTTCGCCTCGCTTGCCCTCATGATCGCCACCAGCACTGCCGCCCACGCCGAAAAACTCACCCTGGAAGCCATCACCGGCCCGCTGCCGCTGTCCGGCCCCACGCTGATGAAGCCCAAGGTGGCCCCGGACGGTTCGCGCGTGACCTTCCTGCGTGGCAAGGACACCGACCGCAACCAGCTGGACCTGTGGAGCTATGACATCGGCAGCGGCCAGACCCGCCTGCTGGTGGATTCGAAGGTGGTGCTGCCCGGCACCGAAACCCTGAGCGACGAAGAAAAGGCGCGCCGCGAGCGCCAGCGCATCGCCGCCATGACCGGCATCGTCGATTACCAGTGGGCACCGGACGCGCAGCGCCTGCTGTTCCCGCTGGGCGGCGAACTGTATCTGTACGACTTGAAGCAGCAGGGTGCCGCGGCCGTGCGCCAGCTCACCCACGGCGAAGGCTTCGCCACTGATGCCAAGCTGTCGCCCAAGGGCGGTTTCGTCAGCTTCATCCGTGGCCGCAACCTGTGGGTGATCGAGCTGGCCAGCGGCAAGGCCGTGCAGCTCACCCACGATGGCAGCGCGACCATCGGCAATGGCGTGGCCGAATTCGTGGCCGACGAGGAAATGGACCGCCATACCGGCTACTGGTGGGCGCCGGATGATTCGGCCATCGCCTTCGCCCGCATCGATGAAAGCCCGGTGCCGGTGCAGAAGCGCTACGAGGTGTATGCCGACCGCACCGATGTGATCGAGCAGCGTTACCCGGCCGCCGGCGATGCCAACGTGACCGTGAAGCTGGGCGTGATCGCGCCGGCCGCCGCTGCCGCGCCGCGCTGGATCGACCTGGGCAAGGAACAGGACATCTACCTGGCGCGCGTGGATTGGCGCGATGGCCAGCGCCTGACCTACCAGCGCCAGTCGCGCGACCAGAAGCAGCTGGACCTGGTGGAAGTGGACCTGGCCGGCAAGGGCACGCGCACGCTGGCCCATGAAACCAGCCCGACCTGGGTGCCGCTGCACAACAGCCTGCGCTTCCTGCAGGACGGCAGCCTGCTGTGGTCGTCCGAACGCAGCGGTTTCCAGCACCTGTACCGCATTGCCAATGACGGCAAGACCACCGCGCTCACCCACGGCAACTGGCCGGTGGACGAACTGCTGGCCGTGGACGAAGCGGCGGGCAAGGTCTATTTCCGCGCCGGCATCGACTCGGCACGCGAAAGCCAGATCTACGCCGTATCGCTGCAGGGTGGCGCGCCGCAGCGTCTGTCGCAGGCCCCGGGCATGCACAGCGCCAGCTTCGCCCGCAACGCCAGCGTGTATGTAGACACCTGGTCCAACAGCAACACCCCGCCGCAGATCGAGCTGTACCGCGCCAATGGCGAGAAGATCGCCACCCTGCTGCAGAACGATCTGGCCGACCCCAAGCACCCCTACGCGCGCTACCGCGACGCGCAGCGGCCAATTGAGTTCGGCACGCTTACCGCCGCCGACGGCAAGACCGCGCTGAACTACAGCATCATCAAGCCGATCGGCTTCGACCCGTCCAAGCGCTACCCGGTTGCCGTGTACGTGTATGGCGGCCCGGCCAGCCAGACCGTCACCGACAGCTGGCCCGGCCGTGGCGACCATCTGTTCAACCAGTACCTGGCCCAGCAGGGCTACGTGGTGTTTTCGCTGGACAACCGCGGCACCCCGCGTCGCGGCCGTGATTTCGGCGGCGCGCTGTACGGCAAGCAGGGCACGGTGGAAGTGGCCGACCAGCTGCGCGGCGTGGCCTGGCTGAAGCAGCAGCCCTGGGTGGACCCGGCGCGCATCGGTGTGCAGGGCTGGTCCAACGGCGGCTACATGACCCTGATGCTGCTGGCCAAGGCGTCGGACAGCTATGCCTGCGGCGTGGCCGGCGCACCGGTCACCGACTGGGGCCTGTACGACAGCCACTACACCGAACGCTACATGGACCTGCCCAAGCGCAACGACGCCGGCTACCGCGAAGCGCGCGTGCTGACCCACATCGATGGCCTGCGCTCGCCGCTGCTGCTGATCCACGGCATGGCCGACGACAACGTGCTATTCACCAATTCCACCAGCCTGATGAGCGCGCTGCAGAAGCGTGGCCAGCCGTTCGAACTGATGACCTACCCGGGCGCCAAGCACGGCCTGTCCGGCGCCGACGCGCTGCACCGCTACCGCGTGGCTGAAGCCTTCCTGGAGCGCTGCCTGAAGCCCTGATCGCGACTGGGAAGGAGCCCGCCGATGCCGCTGCCACCGCCCGTTCCCGCACATGCCGCCCCCGCCACCGGCTGGTGGCGGCGCCACTGGCGCTGGGCCATGCCGCTGGCCGTGGTGCTGCTGCTGGCCAGCCTGGGCGGCGCCACCGCGTGGAGCCTGCTGCGCTGGAGCGAGGCCGCGCGCGACAGCGCACCCATGCGCGAGGCCATGCGCCGCGCCGGGTGCAGCATTGAACTGGTGCAGGCCTTCGGCGAACCGCTGCAGGCCGACGCGATGCCGGTGGGCAGCATGCAGACCGCGATCGACGGCCAGCGCAATGTTGGCCTGATCGTCGGCTTGCAGGGACCGGATGCGCGCGGGCGACTGTTCGTGCAGGGCAGCCGTCGTGATGACGTCTGGGATTACCCGGTGATGTACGTGCTGGGCGAGGACGAACAGACCTTCGACCTGAGCGCGCTGGACGATGCGGAGGCCGCAGAGGAGTGTGCGCTGCGGGAATGCCGTGCCCGGGGCGGGTGTGGGGTGGGGTTGGCGTTGTGATGGGGTGTCGCCAGGTCGCTGCAGGGGCTGTCGCGATCTGCCGCGGTTGAACCCATCTCCTTCGATCAGGCTTTCTGTTGGATCAGCAGATCCTGTGTGAGATTTTCTACTACCGACATTGCACGACGTCGTTGAGCCATTTGGCTATTGGTGAAGCCTTCGATTTTTGCTGCCTTCATACGCACGATTCATAGTGTGAGCGGTGTCTCTGCGCGTGGACGTACCTTCATTCCAATCATTGATCCGTTGCAGCGTGCGTCCAGCTGCAGCATTTCTCCTGATCCTGGAAGGAGCGTGCGATGCGAAGGTATGCAATCACAAGATGGATGGCCGTGACGGTCTGCTTGCTGGCCTCTATCGGGCCCGCCATGGCGGCCGAGCCACTGCTGCAGATGCTTCCAGATGCAATGCTGGATGCAGCGGCACAGCAACTGCGCAGTGTTGGCGACGATGTGGACTGGGTACGCCGTGTTCGCGTGAACGAGGCGGCCTTGGCCGCTGATGAGCTTACGGTCGATCTCCACGACACCGTTCTGCATCTCGTTCGAGATCCCACCGCGCCTTTGTTCGAGGATGCCCAGCATGTGATCTACCGGCCTACGCACGGCGAACACCCGCATCGAGAAGTACGTACGCTCTCAGGATTGCAGTGGGTCGGTAGAGTGAAGCTCCTCGGGCCGGGTGTCGAGGCCACGCCTGGGCAGTCCAGACCGGTGAGAATCTGGTCGGACGCGTCGGGAACGCATGCACGATTCAGTTACGGGTTCTGGAACTACGCGCTCGACGGCGAGCGGTTGGTAAAGCGGGACGTGCGCCGCGTCCGACGCGACGAGCGGGACGATGTGAGGGACCGGCGGCCGGATCGGCCGGTTCCCGACCTGCCAGCGGAGCGTACCTCTGGGCGGACCACTGGAGGCCCCGACGTTGTCCGGATCGCGTATGGCTTTGCGATAGGCGCGGTGGCAGATGGGCTCGATCCTGCAATTGAACAGGTGCGGGCAGCGGTGAGCGAAGCCAATGCAGGACTGGCAGCAAGTGGCATTGAACTGGTACTGCAGACGGCGGCAAATGCGGTGCCCGGCTACAGCGAATCCACACTTGACCAGACCTTGGACGATCTGGCGCAGGGCAGACAGGGACCGCTCTGGCTGCTGCATGTGGCCCGGGAAGGTGAGCGCGCCGACGTCATGGTGATGGTCATCGATACGGGGACCAGCACGCCTGCATGTGGGCTGGCTCAGCAGATACTGGCCACCAGGGAAACCGCTTTTCTCGCTGTCGAGCGACGGTGTCTGGATCATCACACCCTGGCACATGAGATCGGCCATCTGCTTGGAGCAGATCACGATCCCGAGAATGCGACACTCGATCCGCCACGATTCGCGCACGGGCATGGCTCTCGTGTCAAAGGGGAAGGGGCGCCGGGTTGGCGTACGGTCATGGCGTTGGAGTGCAGTGAAGGCACGTGCCCACGGGTGAATCTGTGGTCATCCCCGCTCAACCAGCACGAGGGGGTGCCAACGGGATCGGCTGAGCTTCATGACAACGCGCGCGTGCTGCGCGAGACGAAGGGGATCGTTGCTGCCTTCTACCCGGATCCGGCATCGCATGGATCTGGCTCACCAAGGTTCTAGGAATAATCCGAAATTCAACCGACAGCACAGTTCATGCCTTGAACGTGCCGGTTATTTCGGAGATAACTTCGCCCATGCGGCCCAGCCGCTTTACCGGAACAGGGACGATCCGACGTACAGCACGCCATGGCGATGCTGGCGTGTGGGTGTTCCTCCTCCGGTGCGAACCCCGCCCAGGAGTGGAGAACAGGGATGTTGAACGTATTCGATAGGTCAGTGCGCAAGGTGCTGGCCACGGTAGCACTGGGGGGCGTCATTCCGCTCTCCGTGCAGGCTCAGGAAGTCGAAAAAAAGTGGGAAAGTTACCTGTCAATGGGACAGGCGCGCACCACTGAAACTGCGGTGCAGCAGGATATCAAGACGTTCTTTTCGCACTACGAGGACGACAAGCCGTTTACCTGGGAGGTTCAGAGACAGCGCGTATTGGCGAAAAAGACGGTGTACGACTATCGGGTAAAGCCCGAGCGTATCGTCAGCACCGACTGGGCCTACACCTACGCTGATCAGGAATACGCAGACGAGGATGCGGTGCGTAAGGCAATCCTGGCCACACGAGCCAGTGATCCGCAGTGCGCTGCTACCACGTTGGTGGAAGACGAATGGACAGAAGTGGGTGGCCTAGGCCGTGGCGATGACGGAAGCGTCACGCACGCAGAGAAGAAGTTTCACTACACGGTCAATCATTACTTCGCTGGCACGCAGCAATGCACTGCGATGCAAGGCTGGGAGCACGCTCTTCGCGACAGGAGCGCCTTGTGTCCGAATCGGTCTGCCATGCTGTGGGATGAGTCCATACAGATGTGCTCGCTGCTGGAGCAGGACGAGCCGGTCATGGCGCCCATACTGTCCTATACAAGCTCACCGCTTCCGCCGCAGCAATGCTCCGTCGGAAACCCCTGTGATCCGACCACTGGCGACAAATCCCAGCCAGAACTGGATCTGGATCTTGGCTGGGTCACCTTCCGTCGCCACTACCATTCCCTGACCAGCACCGCAGGCGGAGCCCTGGGCACCGGCTGGACGCACTCGCACAATCTCCGGCTGACGGCTGCGGTGGACGATTCTACGTTCCCGCCAAGCATAGAACTGAACGTTGGATTGGTCGAGGGTGACGGCGGCCAGATCGCCTTCCAGAAGGTCGGTACGCAATATGAAGCTATGGATGGCAGCGGCGACCGGGCCGTGCAGCAGGGTAGCAACTGGCTACTGTCGCGGGCGGACGAACGCATTATCTTCGATGCGTCCGGTCGCATGCAGCGCCGCGAGCATGAAGATGGAACGGCCCTGACCTATGAGTACGATGGCCATGGACGCTTGCTCACCATCACGCATTCGACTGGGCGGCAATTGGTCCTTCACTATGCTGTCGCGTTCGATGATTCGCTCATCTCCTCACTGTCACTGTCAGGACAGGCTGTGGTGGCTTATGGCTACGCGGCTGGGGGGCAGCTCACCAGCGCCACCTATGCCGATGGCGGCGTTCGCACCTACCACTACGAGGACGCGCGGTTCGCGTCACACCTGACGGGTATCACCGCAGAGGACAGTCGCCGCTACAGCTGGTACGGATACGACGCAAAGGGAAGAGTCACCTGTAGCCGTCATTCAGGTGACTGTACCTTGGCAGATGTCGGCATTGATGGTGTCAGGCTTGACTACACGACTGCAGGTCCGGTGGTCGTAACCGACGCGCTCGGAGAGCAGGCTACCTATGGGCTGACGGCAAGTGGCGCCAGCGGACTGCCGCGCAAGGTCAATGGCATCACGGACAGCAATGGCACGGTGGGCCATATCTATCTGCCGGAAGGCACTGATTTCCGCCGTCGTCTACAGTCTTCCACGGACCGACGCGGAACAGTTACCCAGTACGTGTATTCGGAAGCATCGGATCCTGTCGTTGGTACTGTGTCCGTGAGGACAACCACCGAGGCCGTTGGATCGCCGGAACAACGTGTCAGCGAGAGACGCGTCGCATTGGACAGCAATCGCCTGGCGCAGCAGACCGTAGGCAACCAGGAAGTACGCATTGCTCGCAACAGCCGTCTGCAGCCTGCAGCGACCACCGTGCGCGACACCGTTACGAATCAGACGCGCATCACTACGCGAAACTACTGCGAGGCAGTCAGTGCGGACTGCCCGTTGGTTGGGCTTGTGCGTAGCATCGATGGCTCACGTACCGATGTAAACGACGTCACCAGCTACGCCTACTATTCGGAGGATGACGCAGGATGCGTGAGCAATGGGGCCTGCAGTCACCATAAGGGTGATCTGCGTAGTGTGACCAATGCGCTCGGACACACGGTCGAGATGCTCTCCTACGATCCCTTCGGGCGTCCGCTGTCAGTGCGCGATAGCAACGGCGTGGTCACCGATTACAGCTATCACCCGCGCGGTTGGCCGACATCGATCACGGTGCGCGGCGCGACCACGGCTGACGACCGCTCGACCCAGATCAGCTACTGGCCCACTGGCCAGGTGCAACAGGTGACCGAGCCTGACGGCAGCAGCGTCACCTACGTGTACGACGCGGCCCAGCGCCTGACCGATATCGCAGACAGTGCCGGGAACACCATCCATTACACGCTGGACGATGCCGGCAACCGCCTCAACGAGGACACCGTTGATGCGGGCGGCACCCTGCGGCGCACGCTGGCGCGGACCTACAACACCCTTGGCCAATTGACCGCGCTGAAAGATGCGGGCAACCATGCCACCGGCTTCACTTACGACGCCAACGGCAACCCGCAGACGGTGACCGATGCGCTGCAGCGTGTGACCAGCCAGCAGCACGATCCGCTGAACCGCCTGGCCCAGACCCTGCAGGATGTGGGCGGCGTGGCGGCAGAGATCCGTAGCCAGTACAACGCGCTGGATCAGGTTACCCAGGTGACCGACCCCAAGGGGTTGCATACCACCTACGCCTACAATGGATTTGGTGATCTGACCGGCCAGGTCAGCCCCGACAGCGGCACCAGCAGCTTCACCGTGGATGCGGCGGGTAATCGCAAGACCCGCACCGATGCACGTGGCGTTACGGCCACCTACAGCTACGATGCGCTCAACCGCCTGATCGGTGTTGCGTATCCAGATCCGAATCTGGATATCGGCTACAGCTACGATGTGGCGCCGGCCGCCTGTGCCGCCGATGAGCGCTTCGCCAAGGGGCGCCTGGGCCAGGTGCTGCACGCCAATGGCAGCACCCAGTACTGCCATGACCGCTTCGGCCAGATCACCCGTAAGGTGCAGACGATCAACGGTGTGGCCAGCACCTTGCGCTATGCCTACAGCAAGGCGGGCCGCCTGACCGCGCTGACCTATCCCGATGGCAGTGTGGCCGACTATGTGCGCGATCCCCTGGGGCGCATCAGCCAGGTTGGCTTGACCCGCCCGGGTCAGTCGCGGCGGGTGGTGGTCGACAACGTGACCTACGCCGCCTTCGGCCCAGTGACGGGATGGAGCTATGGCAATGGCCGCCAGCTGCAGCGTCCGCTGGATCTGGATTACCGCCCGCAGGCGGTACACGACCCGGCTGCCGGCGGCCTGTCACTGAGCTACGGGTACGATCCGGTGGGCTCCATCACCGAATTGAAGAATGGCGCGGGCTCAGCCGTGTTGGCCACGTATGCCTACGACACGCTGGGCCGCCTGACCCAGACCCAGGACGGTACGACGGGCACGCCGATTGAGACGTATGCGTACGATGCCACCGGCAACCGCACCGCATTGACCACCGCGGCCGGTGTGGCCAGCTATACCTATCCCGCCAGCAGCCATCGCTTGACCGCGGTGGATGGTGAAGCCCGCAGCCATGATGCGGCGGGCAATACCACCAGCATTGGCAGCAAGGCGTTCACCTACAACGACGCCAACCGCATGAATGCGGTGAAGCAGGGCAGCGCAGTGCTGGAAAGCTATGCCTACAACCATCGTGGTGAGCGCGTGCTGCGTACCCCGGCGGGCGGCACTGCGCAGATCACCTTGTACGACGAGGCAGGGCAATGGCTGGGCAACTACAGCGCAAGTGGTGACGCGCAGCAGCAGGCGATCTGGCTGGACAATTACCCGGTCGCGCTGATCAATGTGCCCGCTGCGGGCGTGCCGGAGCTGGCCTACATCCAGCCCGATCACCTGGGTACCCCGCGCGTGGTGATCGACCCAGTGCGGGATGTGGCGATCTGGGAGTGGAGCAACAAGAGCGAAGTGTTTGGGAACCAGATCCCGAGTGCCGACCCGGACGGTGATGGTGTGGCGTTCGAACTGGCGCTGCGCTTCCCGGGCCAGCAGGCGACGGATGCGAGTGGGATGTTCTACAACTACCAGCGCGAGTATGACCCGGCGGTGGGGCGGTATTCGCAGAGTGACCCGATTGGGTTGGTGGGAGGGATAAACACCTATCTCTACGTTCGCGGTACACCAACTGTTGAAGTTGATCGGTCCGGTCTGTGTCCGGCATGCGTACTGCTGCCATTGGCCGCACCCGAGGCAGGCGCAGCTGCTTTGTCTGCCCTTGCATGGGTCGCAACCGCTGTAGGCGCGGGTTGGATCGGAAGCGAATTACTTGACCAACTGAAGACTGGGGATGCGGCAAAGCCAAAGAATTGCCCGACAGGCACTCTGCCAATTGACACAGCAAAGAAGAAATTTGGCTTGGACCATGATGCAGTCGAAACAATCAAGGACGGCGCAGGGGCTGGCGCAAATACTTGGACCGGCATAGCTCCGAACGGAGACATTTGGGTAGGAACGCCGGATGGAAAGGGTAGGGATGAAGGTAATATTAGTGACTATGGATATTAACGATAAATCGATATGGCCAAGCTCCTTGTAAACATCTCGCTACGATTCTGGCACCCAACAATGAGTGCGGCCGAAATTCAGACGCGCATTGGGCTGCAGTCAAGATTTTCTCGTAGCGTTGGGGATGTGCGCTCCAAGTCATCAGGAGATGAAATCCAAGACCACACGTACGTATCGATGCCACTGGTCAGAAAGGTGCGGGTCGATCTTGATCAAGAATTAATGAGATGGTGCCATGCGTTCGAGGGGCATGCTGATTTCATGTCGAATGTTGTCAGTACTGGCGGCAAGGTGGAATTTTATGTGAGCGTGTTCGTGGATGGTCTTGGTGGGTTCGAGATTGATTGGAATCTTATGGCTGCTATCTGCAGGCTCAATGTTGGGCTTTCTGTGGAGATTTATCCGCCTGAGTAGTCGCGTATTCTTTATTCGTGTGTGCCGTGGGTAATTCTCTTCGCGTTAGTTATTTGCCTTCCTTATGGGGCGGCCTGCGTCAGGCTTTCATCTCTTGACGTCAGTTATTGTGGAGGAATTCGCGATAAGGGCAATGCATGAAATGTGGATAAACCCGGCGAAGGGCTGCGCATGCGGGGATAGGTTGATGGCTTGGGTATTGGTTGCCTTCTACGTGGTTCTCTCAGTGCTTGCGTACTCCGCAATGCTCGGCAGAACGCCCACCAGGCGGCTGTTCTCGGCGATTGGAATCATCGCTGTTCAGATTGCTGCGCTTGTATGGATTCAGATCATTGCCAGAGCACTGGGCTCGCAGTCCGAGCGCGGGTCCTATTCCCTTGGGGTCGGCGAGCTCTATCTGGCCATACGCCCCATCCTCTTCTTCAATGTTGCTGTGTGCATCGCGCTCGTGCTGATCTTGCTGGTTGCTCTAGCCGGAAAGAAGACGAGTAACGATTGACCGTCGGCAACCCGGCGCCGATGGGAACGGGCTGTTGTTGCGCTACCGTAGAGTCGAGCTTGCTCGACTGAATCCCGCGGCATCCCCTCATCAAAACCGATCCCGCTCCACCAAGGCCCACAACGCCGAACGCACGCCACGGTACCAGTCCATCAGCCGGCCGCCAGTGGGCAACGCGCACCGCTCATCCTTCGGCACCACAGGCCCGGCCCGCCACCACGGTCGGGCCCGTCCATCGGGAATGCTGACACCCTCAATCTGGTTGAACGCCATCAACTGTTGCAGATCCAGATACAGCGCCTCAGATTCCGGCGCACGCTGCAGCGCGTCCGCCGGGAGACGAAGCGTGACCGTCGCTTTTGTGCGCTCCACCCTCAGCACGGGAAAGCCCTTGCAGCGGACCTGGAAAGAGGGCGCAACGGCATCCGCCGGGTAGATCGTGAAGCCCGTTGCTCGGCGCGTGGAAACAAATGCGTGCGCACTGCCATAGAGCTTCTCGAATTCCGCGAATCCTGTCTTCGTGTAGATCCACGTCTCTTCGGCCGCGCTTTGCGGCCATGGCAACAAGGCAATAGCGGCCAGCGCGGCGATGACCATCAGGCCAGACGAGACGAACGACCTCACTTACGACCCTACGCCAAGCGGCCGCACGCGCTCCTGGATAAAGACGTTGAGGGCGAGGCAGGCCATGGCCAGGCCTTCCATCACCCGGTCGCCCACGTCCTGGTCAGGGTCTCCATTCTGGCGCGCGCGCTCGGCGGCCAGCAGCAGCTCCTGCACCACGCGCTGGCCAGCCAGTGCGCAATCGGCATCGGCCAGCGCTATCTGGCGACTGCGCAGCGGGTGGCGTTCGGGCCAGGGTTGGCCGTCGGCGGCGGCACCGGCGCCGATACTGCGCAGCAGGTGGGTGAGCGTGTTGGGGTCTGGCGCGGGATCGGCTGCCGGCGGTTCCTGGATGGAATGCGGGGCAGGGGAGTAGGGTGCGGTCATGGCGGGCTCCTTGCGTGCAGGCAGAAGCCGCCACCGATAAAGGTGGCGGACGATGCGTGGTTCGAAACCCGGTGTTCGCTAAACCGGCAGGCACAAGGCCTCCACGCACCGCCCGCCATAGCCGGCCGACGGATTGCCAGCCGGCACCACACGGGGTGATGCCGGCTGGCAAGCGTTTACTTCAGCGAACTACCGGGGTTTCGAATCCCGGCCACCGATGCACGGTGGCATCGAAAGGAATACGCCCGGTCATACGCGATGCCAAGGCAGTAGGGCCGATGCCGTCACTGCATTCAACATTTTCAGAATCGTTGCAAATTTCGCCGTGTGGCTGAGGCCTTGGTATGCAAGGCTATCGGCAGTATTGGAGGCTCAGACCCGGTGGCAGTTGCAGAGGTGCCTGGGGCCCCAGGGGCAGGGCAGATGCGACACCCCCATGCCGCGCCAGCAGAGGTTGGTGCCCGTTCATCGCGACCCTTGTCCGTTCATGCCAGACGGCATTGTGGCTGCGCGTGTGGCGCGACCAGTGCTTGGCATCGTCCCGGATGCTGGCGAACAAGCGGCAGACCTGTTTGCGGTAGGCGGGCTGTGCCATCAGCTTTCCGGCATCGATGCGATAGGCCTCCAATCTGCAACGGCCCGCCAAGCAGAATTCAAGCCATCCGTCTTGAGTGGGTGTGTGCTGCAAATGATCTATTCTGGAAGAATCATGAGCCTGGCCGTTGCCCAAAAAATGGAGGAGGTTGATGGCAAGGAAATCCAGGAGAGAAACCCTGGCTTTGCGAGTCGATGCCAAGGCGGACCTCGCCCGCAAGAGGCGTGCTATCCGGGAGAAGTACTCTGCGAGCGTCGCATTGAGCAGGCGCCAAAAGATGGCCCAAGTGCTGAAGGCCGTCTTCTACATTATGGGTGGGCCTCTGGTATGGATTCTGAAGTCAGGAAGAAACAGGTGATCCTGAAGAAGGTCGTTGTTCGCTCCCAAGTGGTGAGGTCATGAGGGGTGCTGTCAGCTACGTCTTGTCTTCTGTTACGTCCACGGTTCTCATGTGTTTGGCTGTCCCGGAATTCATATGGGACACGTATCAGCTCGATACTGGCGATGTCTTTCCGTGGCTGTATTTGGTGTGGCTCATTTGCCTGGGGCTGCTGTTGAGGCCTCATCACGGAAAGACCGTATGGGGTTGTACGAAGAAAGGGCTTTTGGTTGGCGTCGTGGCCGGGATTCTGGCCCAATTGGCGGTGTTGCTCGTTGAGCATGAAAGGTTTGCCACTCTCAATGCATCTTTGATATGGCAGACGCTGCTTTCGATGTGTCTTATGAGCATCCTTTTTGCCACTCCCGTGTGGGGAAGCATCGCAAGTGCACTGTCGTTCTGGATTGTGAGCCGGAGATCGAGCGCAAATTCAGCTTGACCGTTCAATGTATGGGCCCGGTGCCAGGAAATCTGGCGGGATAGCTAGTCGATAGCGTTGATGAATTTGCCAAGATCCGGTCTTCCGGCGCGCGGTGATCGACCGAGCTCGGAGCCTGAAAAGGGCCAAGAACCAAGGCTCGGCGAAGTGCCCGGCAGACGATGCCAATCGTGGAGAGGATCCATCCTGATGCGCCTGGTGACCTTCACCTGCCCACTCTGTGGCGCGCACCGGCAACGCTTCCCCATGCGTACGGCTTGGAAGAGTCGGGCGCAGGTCTCCTGCCGGGAATGTGGCATCGTTGTGTGTTCGAACCCTCCACGGGGCACGCACCTGCTGTACCTGCTGTACGCCGAGGTCATCACCCTGCTGGCGTCATTGGCGCTGGTCGTGGCGTATGTCCTCAACGCATGGGCATGGCTGGGCGTAATCTGGCTGGTGGCAATGGTGCTGTGTTGGTTTCCCGGAGCCATCAGGCACGCACGAAGCCCGATCGTCCGTGCCGCGCGGGATCCCAACTACAGCTACGCGCGTAGGCCGAACGCGTGAGTGGCCGGCACACTGCCATGTATCCGGGATCTTCATGAGACGCAGACTTTTCATGATGTTTGGCACAGCGTCAGCCCTGGCGGCCTGCAACGGTGGTGATCGACTGGACGAGCTGCAAACCAAGCCCATTTCCGCGCTCATGAGCAGGGCTTACTACGGGGGAATGTGCGAGGGCTCGGCCACCGCCGACGAGCAGATCGCAGATATTCGCGCCATGAAGATCCATACCAGTGCCGGTGATTGCCGGGTGCTCTATCTGGATGGCGTCGACCGGGCCGGTGAGCTTCTGATCTACGCGGAAAGGCCTGGTGACCGTCTGGCGTGCGACGGGTTGCTTCAACGGTTGAAGGAAAAGAATGCCAGTGCGGCCGTCCTGGCCAAGGCCGCCGAGCGCTGCAGCTGATCGATAGCCCTTGCCTTGGTAGAGGCCAACCTTGGTTGGTTCCCTTGGAGCCGCCCACCAAGGTGGGCGTCTACCAGAGCAGGCCGTGACCTCCAGCCGATTGTCGCCATCGCCCCAACCGCGTAAGTTGCGGGCAACCCTTTGCTGGAGTGTCCCATGAAGCCCATCGCGTTGGCCGTTGCCCTGGCCCTGAGTGCCGCCCCGCTGCTGTCCGCACCGTCGGCCCTGGCCGCACCCGCCGCCAAGGCGGCTACCCCGGCCAGCCCGGCCTGGGTTGCGCGCAGCAACGCGCTGGCGCAGATCCTGCTGGACGCGCAGGGGCCGTTCCAGCCCGAGGAAACCGGCTTCTTCGGCGTGCCCGGCTATGACGACAAGGTGGCCGACCTGGGCCCGGACAATGGTCAGCGCTACCGCGCCGCCATGGCCAAGGCCCGTGACGAACTGAAGGCCAAGCTGTCCAGCGAGAAGGACCCCAACGTCCGCCAGGACCTGGAGATCATGATCGCCGCGGCCAACCAGAACATCGAAGGCAGCGAACTGAACGACAAGTACCTGCTGCCGTGGCGCGATGCGCCGCAGACGGTGTTCAGTGGCCTGAACCTGCTGCTGTCCGACCAGGTGCCGGCCGAGCGCCGCGGCAAGGCGCTGGATCGCCTGAAGGCCTATGCCGGCCTGCAGCCGGGCAGCACCGCCTTCACCACCCTGGCCCGCCAGCGCTACGAAGAACGGCTGAAGGACAGCAGCCTGCTGCAGCCGACCACGATTGAAGTGCAGCAGTCGCTGGACAACGTGCAGACCTACATCACCGGCATCGAGTCGCTGCTGAAGAAGTACCAGATTGCCGGGGCCGATGAAGCCATGCAGGCGCTGGCCGGGCAGATGAAGGACTACGCCGAATGGACCCGCAGGGAAGTGCTGCCCAAGGCCCGCACCGACGCGCGCCTGCCGGCGCCGCTGTATGCCTACCAGCTCAAGCAGGTGGGCATTGATATCGACCCGAAGCTGCTGATGCAGCGCGCCCAGTTGGAATTCATGGAAACCCGCTCGGCGATGCAGCAGCTCGCCCCGCTGGTGGCCAAGGAAAAGGGCCTGAAGGTGGCCGACCCGAGCGACCCGGTGGCGGTCATCCGTGCACTGAAGGCCAACAAGATCGCCAATGACCAGTTGGAAGGCCACTACCGCAAGGTGATCGACGCGATCGATCCGCTGATCCGCGAACACGCCATTGTCGATGTGCCCAAGCGCGCCATGCAGATGCGCCTGGGCTCGGCGGCGGAAAGCGCGGCCAGCCCGGCCCCGCACTTCCTGCCGGCACCGCTGGTGAACAACACCGGGCAGCAGGGTACCTTCGTGCTGCCGCTGGGCAACCCGGCCGCCGGCGAGGGCGCGCAGTACGATGATTTCAACTTCGGCTCGGCGGCGTGGACCCTGAGCGCGCATGAAGGCCGCCCCGGCCACGAACTGCAGTTCACCGCCATGGTCGAGCGCGGCGTGTCGCTGGCGCGCACCATGTTCGCGTTCAATTCGGTGAACGTGGAAGGCTGGGCGCTGTACGCCGAGGCCGAGATGGTGCCGTACGAGCCGCTGGACGGGCAGATGATCGCCCTGCAGTTCCGCCTGCTGCGCGCGGCGCGCGCCATGCTCGACCCGATGCTCAACCTGGGCCTGACCGACCGTGCCACCGGTGAGCGCGTGCTGATCGATCAGGTGGGCCTGTCCAAGGCCATGGCGACCCAGGAGCTGGACCGTTACATGGTGCGCATGCCCGGCCAGGCCGGCAGCTACTTCTACGGTTACACCCGCATCCTGGAACTGCGCATGCAGACCGAACTGGCACTGGGCGCGAAGTTTGACCGCCTGGCGTTCAACAACTTCCTGCTCGACCAGGGCCTGCTGCCGCCGGACCAGCTGGCCGAAGCCGTGCAGCAGCAGTTCGTGCCGAAGTACAAGCGCTGAACCTCGGGGTCGGATCCCTTTCCGCAGGAAAGGGCTCTGACCCCAGGGGTTATCGGGAAAGCCCATCCACGCGTGGCGCGTGGCGGGGTCGGATCCCTTTCCGCAGGAAAGGGCTCTGACCCCAGCGGTTACCGTTCCCTCAGCGCTGCGGTTGCGGGGTAATGGTCTGCGTCGGCAATCGTGCCGGCGGTTCGGGGTTGGGCACCCAGATCGCCACGCCGGCCGCGCGCTTCTGCGTGGTGGGAATGCCGATGCCCACGCCGCCGCCCACGTGCGAGCCGTAGCTGCCGGCGCCCACCGACATGCCCACCGGCGAACCGCTGCTGCCCACGCCCATCAGGATCACGCCGTTGGCGCCCAGCGCGGCGGCTTCGCGCTTCAGCCGAGCCACGGCCGCATCGGTCTGGCCCTGGGTACCGAAGCCCACTGCGGAAGACGATTCCAGCTGGGCGATCTCCTGCGAACCGGCCGGCGGGGTGGAATAGATCTGCACCAGCGCCGGGTCGATCGGCGCCCGCGCCCGGCCCAGCATGACTTTGGAGGTGCTGGCGCACCCGGCAGCGGCCAGCAGCATGGCCGCCAATGCGACCCAACGGATGTTCATGGCGTATACCCCTGTGGATTGCCTCGGATCATCGGACCGGCACTCTGAATAAGCGCCAACACCGGCATGCTGGCCTTGGCCGCATGCTGGCACGGCGGCGGTGATGCTGTCGCCAACACGGTAGGCGGCCGCCCCGGGAACGGCTATGGTGGCGGCAACCAAGCACGGAGCGTGGCATGGGCGTTATCAGTCTGTTGTGGGGTGTGGTGGCGCTGCTGTGGATGATCCTGGCGCTGATCCCCCTTCTGGGGTGGGGCAACTGGTTCCTCATTCCCTTTGCGGCCGTAGGCGCGATCATCGCGGCCATCGGCATCCTGTTCACCCACCCCAGCAAGCGCGGCCGCGCCAAAACCGGGCTGGTCCTGAACGGCATCGTGGTGCTGGTCGGCATCGTCCGCCTGAGCCTGGGCGGCGGGGTGATCTGAACACCCCCGGCGGGTGCGACCGGGCGTCGCAGGTGCGCGGTCGCGGCGCGGACAGGGGCGTAGAATGGGCGGTTGCGCGAGCCCCCCGCGTGCCTGCAGGACCGCGCCCGGCGCGGCAGTTACGATGATCATTCGACCCCGTCCCCACGGCTGGCAATTGCTATACATCCTGCGTGGCTCCATCGTGCCGGCCATCGCGCCCAAGGTGCTGGCCATCCTGGTGCTGTCCATCGCCGTGGCGGCCGTGGTGGAGCTGGCCCCGCCGTTCGGCATCGAGCGGGTCTCGGTCACCCCGTTCACCCTGCTCGGCCTGGTGCTGTCGATCTTCCTCAGCTTCCGCAACAGCGCCTGCTACGACCGCTGGTGGGAAGGCCGCAAGCTGTGGGGCCAGCTGATTTACGAATCGCGCTCGCTGGCGCGCCAGGTGCACCTGCTGCTGGCCGATGACAGCGGCCGCCGGCGCCGCATCGCCTACCTCACCACCGCCTTCGCCCATGCCCTGGCCGCACGCCTGCGCGGGCGCATCGTTGCCCTGGTGGCGCTGCCGTGGCTGGACAAGCCGCAGCGAGAGCAGCTGGCCGACCGCGAGAACGTGCCCGATGCGCTGCTGGCGATGATCGCCGCCGAACTGGCCCAGGCGCTGCGCAGCGGCGAGCTGGAGCCGATCCTCTACACCCAGCTGGAGGAACGCTTGCACGCCATGTCATCCATCCAGGCTGGTTGCGAGCGCATCCTGAGTACGCCGCTGCCGTTCGCCTACACCCTGCTGCTGCACCGTTGCGCCTGGATGTTCTGCGTGCTGCTGCCGTTCGGCCTGGCCAGCTCGCTGGGTTGGGCCACCCCGGTGCTGTCGGCGGTGCTGGCCTACGCGTTCTTCGGCCTGGACCAGCTGGGCGAGGAAATGGAAGAGCCGTTTGGCCTGGAACCCAACGACCTGCCGCTGGACGCCATGGTGCGCACCATCGAAATCGACCAGCTGGATGCGCTGGGCGAACGCCCCCTGCCCGAACCCCTGCTGCCGCAGGGCTACCTGTTGCAATAGCCACTCCTCGGAGCCTGCCATGCCTCACCCCCATTACCGCCCGCGGCGCATGCGCCATGACGAATTCTCGCGCCGCCTGATGCGCGAGAACACGCTGACCACCGACGACCTGATCTACCCGGTGTTCGTGCACGAGCCGGCCGGTCGCGTGGCCGTGCCGTCGATGCCGGGCGTGGAGCGGCTGTCGATCGAAGAGCTGCTGAAGGTGGCCGAAGAAGCGCTGGAGCTGGGCATTCCGGTCATCGATCTGTTCCCGGTCATCGATGCCTCGCAGAAGACGCTGGACGCTTCGGCGGCCTGGGCCGAGGACGGCCTGGCACAGCGGGCGATCCGCGCGCTGAAGACCCGCTTCCCGGAACTGGGGGTGATGACCGACGTGGCGCTGGACCCGTACACCACCCACGGCCAGGACGGGATCATCGACGACAAGGGCTACGTGCTGAACGACATCACCGTGGAAGCGCTGGTGAAGCAGTCGTTGTCGCACGCCGAGGCCGGCGCCGACATCATCTCGCCGTCGGACATGATGGACGGCCGCATCGGCGCCATCCGCCGTGCGCTGGATGCCGACCACCACGTCAACGTGCGCATCATGGCCTACTCGGCCAAGTACGCCTCGGCCTTCTACGGCCCGTTCCGTGATGCGGTGGGCAGCGCCGGCAACCTTGGCAAGGCCGACAAGAAGACCTACCAGATGGACCCGGCCAACGGCGACGAGGCGCTGCGCGAGATCGCGCTGGACCTGGAAGAAGGCGCCGACATGGTGATGGTCAAGCCGGGCATGCCCTACCTGGACCTGGTGCGCCGGGTGAAGGAGAAGTTCGGCGTGCCGACCTTTGCTTACCAGGTCAGCGGCGAGTACGCGATGATGAAGGCCGCCTTCGCCAACGGCTGGCTGGACGAACGCGCCTGCGTGCTGGAATCGCTGCTGGGCTTCAAGCGCGCCGGCGCCGATGGCGTGCTGACCTATTTCGCCCCGCAGGTAGCGCGCTGGCTGCGCGAGCGCTGACAATAGCGCCCACGAACGCGTTCACGAACTAGGGAGACACAGGCGATGGCACCGGAACTGGGATGGATGCAGTGGTTGATCTGGATCGTGGGCACCACGATCTTCGGCGCCATCATCGTGTTCGTGTTCCTGGCCGCCCGCCGTGCCGCCCGGCGCGCGCCGGAACAGCCGTCCGCCGCGCGCCATGTGGCCCGTAGCCAGGCGCTGCCGGATGCGGTGGAAGCCGAGTTGGCCGCGTTGAACCAGCGCAAGGACAGCGGCCAGATCAGCGAGGCCGAGTACGAACAGCAGCGGGCGAAGGTGTTGGCGCGCTGAGCGGCGTGACCCGGGGGCGGATCCCTTTCCGCAGGAAAGGGCTCTGACCCCTTCGCGAGTGTGCCAACCAAGGTTGGCACCTACCGTGAGGTTAATCCACGCATGGCGTAGACCTACTGCCCGCACCCGACAACGGCCGCGACCTTCGGCACTGCCAACCGGTACACGTCCACGCCACCGGCACGCGGCGCGCGTGCGGCGCTGCTGGCCACCAGCATTTCGCCGGGCTTGGCGTTGTCGATCACCGGTGCCGCGGTCCAGCCGCCGTTCTCGTTGAACGACAGCCCCAAGGGCTGCAGGGCCGCCCCGGTCCACGCGCAACCGCTGGTCATCACCTGCGCGGCCTCGGCGCCAACCCGGCTGAACACCACCGCGCCGTCCTGGCCCAGCCAGTCACCATCGGTCTCGTCGCCCGCGCTGTTCAGCGCATCCAGCGCCACCGCCGCGCCACGCGCGCCCTGCGCATCCAGCGGCGCCACGAACAGATCCCAGCCCGCGCCCCGGCCCTGGTGGCGTGCGAACAGCAGCCGGCGGCCATCGGCGCTCAGCGCCGGGCCACGCTCGGGGCGGGTCTTGCCGGTGCCGGCCAGCGCCTGCGCAGGGCCCAGGCTGCCATCGGCCGCGACCGGCGCGCGGTACAGCGCCAGCGCGTCCTCGCGGCCGGCGGCAAACAGCAGCCAGCGTCCATCGCGGCTGAAGTACGGATCGACCACCTCGCCGGGCACCGCCACCGGCAGGGCCTGCGCCTGCTGCCAGCGCCCGTCCACCACCCGTGCCTGCCACAGCCCCCAGCCCGCTTCGCTGCGGCGGGCGAAGATGATGCGCTGGCCATCGGCACTGATCGTCGCGCGCCCTTCATCGGCCCGGGTCGATACCACCCCCATGCCTTCAATGCCGTACTCGTTCAACGCCATCGCCACGGGGGCAGAGAGTAGACTGGCGGCGAGCACCAGCAGGGTCGGGGTGATGCGCATCATCCAGGTCCGTGCACGAAAGAGCATCAGTCTAGCCAGCTTGAGGATTCCATGACCGACCGTTACGCCGTCTTCGGACACCCCGTCGCCCACTCGAAGTCGCCGCAGATCCACGCGACGTTCGGTCGCCAGGAAGGCATCAGCGTGGATTACCGCGCCATCGACCTGGCCCCGGACGCTTTCCTGGCCGGGCTGGAAGCCTTCGCTGCCGAAGGCGGCGTGGGTGCCAATGTCACCTCGCCGCACAAGGAAGCCGCGTTTTCCGTGTGCACCACCCTGACCGCACGTGCGCGCCGCGCCGGCTCGGTCAACACGCTGCTGCGCAAGGGCGACCGCTGGCACGGCGACACCACCGATGGCATCGGCCTGGTGCGTGACCTGACCGACCGCCACAGCCTGGATCTGCGCGGCCGCCGCGTGCTGCTGATCGGCGCCGGTGGTTCGGCGCGCAGCGTGGCACCGGCACTGCTGGATGCCGGCATCACCGAACTGGTGGTGGTGAACCGCACGCCGGAACGCGCCGACGAACTGATCGACGCGATGGGCGAACCCGGCCGCGCCATCAGCCGCTACTGGGAAGACCTGCGCGAGCTGGGCGATTTCGAACTGATCCTCAACGCCACCTCGGCCGGCCGCGACCGCGATGTCGAGTTCAAGCTGCCGCTGTCGCTGGTCAACTCGATGACCACCGCCGTCGACCTGAACTACGGCGAGGCCGCCATCGCCTTCCTGGCCTGGGCGCGCTCGGCCAACTGCCGCAACACGGTTGATGGCCTGGGCATGCTGGTCGAGCAGGCGGCCGAAAGCTTCCTGCAGTGGCATGGCGTGCGCCCGCAGACCGACGAGGTCTACCAGCAGCTGCGTGCCGGTGCCGGCACCTTCGCTGGGCAGGACTGAACCATGGATGCATCGGCCATGTTGATGAGCGTGCTCAGCCTGCTGGGCGTGCGCCTGCCGGTGCTGATCGCACTGTGCGTGGGCCTGGTGTGGGTGCTGGGCGCGCCGCGTGATGCGGCCCGCAGCGGCGCGCTGGCCGGCCTGCTGCTGTTGCTGGCCGCCAACCTGGGCAGCCTGGGTGCCAGCGTGGTGCCGCTGTGGCTGGTCAGCAGCGGCGATTTCAGTGCCGTTTCGGCGATGAGCGCGGTGCTGGGCGGGGTCCACTTCGTGCTGGCCCTGCTGGATGCCTTCGGCATCGTGCTGCTGGTCTGGGCGCTGGTGCGGCTGCTGCGCGCCCGCCCGGCGGCGTCGGCGCCATAACGCTGGGCCACGCCTGTCGTTGGTAGTGGCCGACCTTGGTCGGCGCTGTGGGGGTGTGCCAACCAAGGTTGGCACCTACCAGAGCGCCGTAACGCTGGGCGAGGCCTGCTGTTGGTAGTGGCCGACCTTGGTCGGCGCTGTGGAGGTGTGCCAACCAAGGTTGGCACCTACCAGAGCGCCGTAACGCCGGGCCACGCCTGCTTTGGGTAGTCTCCGACCTTGGTCGGCGCGGTGGGGGTGTGCCAACCAAGGTTGGCACCTACCAGAGCGGTGGGCGGGTGGCGCCATCTGCCTTGGCCGCGGGGCTGCGCCCGGCCCATGGCCGCCAACGGCCGTCGCCGCTGACCCCGTTCAGCGCCGCCGCGCCGGTCCCGTCGGCCGGCCATGCGACAATGACCGGCCTGATCCAGCCACGGTAACTTCCGGCGTGACCGAAACTGTCGCCGCCCCCCGCAAGCTCGATGACGCCTTGAAGGACGCGATCCGCAAGGCCTATACGACGCTGCAGGCCAACACCCCCGGCTTCTCCACCCGCCGCTCGCAGAGCCAGATGATCGGCGTGGTGTCGCGCGCGCTGTCCACCAGCGGCGGCGTGGGCGTGGTCGAAGCGCCCACCGGCGTCGGCAAGAGTCTGGGCTACCTGACCGCAGGCGTGCCGATCGCGCTGGCCAGCAAGAAAAAGCTGGTCATCAGCACCGGTACCGTGGCCCTGCAGTCGCAGCTGGTCGAGCGCGACATTCCCAATTTCCTCAAGGCCACCGGCCTGGAAGCGACCGTGGCGCTGGCCAAGGGCCGTACCCGCTACCTGTGCACGCGCAATGCCGCCGAAGCACAGGGCGAGGGCGCCCAGGGCGGCATGTTCGAAGACGAGGCGCCGCTGTACGACCGGCCGCTGGCGCCCATCGAAATGGACATCGCCAAGCGCCTGTCCGATGCCTTCACCAGCGGTACGTGGGACGGTGACATCGACAACGCGCCGGAAACCATCAGTCCCGGCCTGCGCAGCCGCATCACCACCCCGGCCTCGGCCTGTGCCGGCCGTCGCTGTGCGTACTCGGCGCAGTGCGCCGTGCTGCGCTCACGCAACACCGTGCGCGATGCGCAGATCGTGGTGACCAACCACGCGCTGCTGCTGTCGGCGCTGTCCATTGGTGACAGCGACAACGGCCAGCCGATGATCGCCGCGCCGTCGGACATGCTGCTGGTGCTGGACGAAGGCCACCACATCGGCAACGTGGCCATCGACCAGGGTGCGGCCAGCCTGGCCCTGGACGACATGGCCAAGCGCGTCGGTCGCCTGCAGATCCTGATTGCCGGTGCGTACCGCGCGGTCGACAAGGACCGCCTGGGCAACCTGCTGCCGAACGAGGCCATCGACGTGGCCAGCAACGTGGCCAAGCAGCTGCGCGCCTTCCGTGACCACGTGGAAGCAGTGTGGATGCCGGCGCCGGCCGACGAAGAGCCGATGTGGCGCGCGGCCAACGGGCGCCTGCCGGAGGCCTGGCGCGAACCCATCGAAGCGCTGGCCGACGACACCCGCAGCCTCTACAACTGGGCCCACGCTGCCACCGCACAGGTGGCCAAGGGCAAGCCGGACGACGCTGCGCGCGAGCGCCTGCAGCGCAACCTGGGCATGGCCCTGGAAATGATCGAGCAGCAGTACAACCTGTGGCAGGCCTGGCGCCGCGAGGACAAGGACGGCGCGCCGCCCACCGCGCGCTGGGTCACCGCTACCCGCGATGGCGACCTGGTGCTGCACGGCTCGCCGGTGTCGGCCGCGCACGTGCTGCGCAAGCTGCTGTGGGATGAAGTGGATTCGGTGGTGATGACCTCGGCCACCCTGACTGGCGGCGGTGATTTCCAGTCGCTGGCCATCGACAACGGCATTCCGCCGGAAGCGGAAATGGTCTCGCTGGCCTCGCCGTTCGACCTGCCCAACCAGGCCGAACTGATCGTGCCGAAGTTCCCGGTCACCCCCGACGACCGCGACGGTCATCCGCGCGAAGTCGCCCGTTACCTGGATACCGAACTGGACTGGGCCAAGGGCTCGATGGTGCTGTTCACTTCGCGCTGGAAGATGGAAAAGGTGGCTGGCCTGATGTCGGCCGCGCGCCGCAAGCAGGTGCTGGTGCAGGGCGACATGTCCAAGACCCGGCTGATCGACGAACACCTGCGTCGCGTGGCCGCTGGTGAAGGCTCGGTGCTGTTCGGCCTGAACTCATTCGGCGAAGGCCTGGACCTGCCCGGCGAAGCCTGTACCACGGTTGTCATCACCCAGGTGCCGTTCGCCGTGCCCACCGACCCGCAGACCGCCACCCTGAGCGAATGGGTGGAAGCGCGCGGCATGAACGCCTTCAACCTGATCGCCATCCCGCACGCGCTGCGCACGCTCACCCAGTTTGCCGGTCGCCTGATCCGCACCTCTACCGACACCGGCCGGGTGATCATTCTCGATTCGCGCCTGCTGACCCGCCGCTACGGCAAGCGCATCATCGATGCGCTGCCGCCGTTCAAGCGCGTGATCGGCTGAAAAATGGCTCTGCTGGTCACGAGCTAATTGTTAAATCCAGAACCCAGCTTCCTTTCTATCGAGGATGCAAACTAGTTTGTCTCTGAGCGATACGAGATGGGCGCTAGAACCTAGGTAGTCCCAGTTTTCAGAAATGTAGCCTTTTAAATCGGAGGCGCTGGGGTTCGCATACGTCAAATAAACGGGGATCTTGCTCTTGTCGACACATTCTTTCTTGGCCTTTGCCAAAAAATTCGCCATATCAAGTCCGACCCAGTTGATCTTCTTGCTCTTATATGCTGAGTCCTCAAACTCAGATCTTTCCAACTTGAAGAGATTCTGCACCCGATCAGGAACTTCTTTCTTGCAATTCCCTTCATCGTCCAGCAAGTTGGCGGACCTTAAGAATTTCGCCACTGGAACGTTTTTTACTGTGCTGGTGATCCTCATTGACGGAATTGCATTCATGATAATCTCACGAGAATATCCGGAAAGATCTTTTTGAGGGAATGCAATCGATTCAATCAAATCATTTCTGTCAAGTCCGACGATTCCATTCTTTGTCAGGTTTTGAACTCCGACCCCAACTACGAATTCTATCTCTGCATTAGATTCAAGTTGATCTTGAGAGATAATCTTTATCTTCTTTCCGGCGTCATTGTCGATGACAATGTCGTAGAGCTTGTCCTTGATTCTCCTTAGGAGAGATGCGTCGAGTGAGGCTTCTGCCTCCCCAAGGACCTCAAAAAGATCGAGGAAGCTCGAGCACTTTAGTTCGTTTACCGTTAGTCTAACTCCTTGCGATAACTCGATTTCTTTTGGTTGCACAACCGGGTCGATGATCGAGGGGTCCCAGGAAACTAGAAGAAGGCGGTCACCAACGCGCTTCCTTAAGTCGCTGTCCAGGCAGAAGGTTACTGACTTAAGTATGTCTCTGACGTTTTCATCGCCCAAGGAATATCCTACGAATATGACCGGGCGTTCAAGGAAGAAGAGCAGCAGCTTTGCACTGAGGTATGCCTCCCTCTCCTTGAATTGCTGGTAATCACTATGCGTGAGAACAAGCGATTCCGGCATGGTTGCGCAGCCGTGTATTTTATATATTTCTCCGACGCCAAGTAGTCTTCCTGATATTGCTTCTTTCTAGCTCTTGTAAACTTCGAAGTGAGGAAAAATTCCTTCCAGGAACTGATCCCAGTTAGTGGTTACGATTGAGCCAACTCTGGCGCCTCTTAAAGACTCAATCTCACTATGGAATTCTGGATTTATCTTATCTAGATCTATGTCGAGGATGTACTTCGATATGGTGTGCTTCAATGGACTTGATGCATCTTCCACTTCATCTTTAAGCGCATCACGAGCTTCTTTGTGGTCTTCAGAAACCCACCAGTGCTTATTAAAGTCTGCTGCTATCGCACTCGCCGCCTGAGGAAGGTCATTTCCCGCCTCGGTTCGATAGAAGCCGAAAGGGTGGAGCGGAGTGGTGCAATACCTAGAGAGAAGACCTGCCCAGTCCTCAAGATTCAGATAGCGACGTGACAGGCCCGAGCCCACGAAAAGTACGGGCGCTCCGCCAGTGTTAATGATAGCCCTTAAACCCTCTTTGACGCTTTTGCTGGACGTATTCTTCGGCATGAGGATGGGAAAATCGATGTTGGTTAGGACGATGGCAATTGTGCAGCATTGGCTAACACTGGGAAGCCCCTCGGGGAGTCTCTCACGTTCCGGCCAACTGGATCAGAGGTTCATCTCAAGCTTTCAGTACAGCAGTTCGCGTCCTTGCTTCTACTCTCCACGAGTAGTCCGGCTAGCCTAGTAAGTGATCAGACCGCCCAACCTGCTGCAGCCCCCGGAGATCTAAAGTGCCGCTTGCATACTGATGGAAAACGGAAGTTGATGTCGAGTTGGGATCCACTGGCCGATAGGGCGGTGCTGCTAATGAGGCCCTACGCTGCGTGATCGCCGGCGAAGGCTAGGTGTTCTTCGGCCTGAACTCGTTCGGCGAGGGCCTGGACCTGCCCGGTGAAGCCTGCACCACGGTGGTCATCACCCAGGTGCCGTTCGCGGTGCCGACCGACCCGCAGACCGCCACGCTGAGCGAATGGGTGGAAGCGCGTGGCATGAACGCCTTCAACCTGATCGCCATCCCGCACGCGCTGCGCACGCTCACCCAGTTCGCCGGCCGCCTGATCCGTACGTCCACCGACACCGGTCGCGTGGTCATCCTCGACTCGCGGCTGCTGACCCGCCGCTACGGCAAGCGCATCATCGACGCGCTGCCGCCGTTCAAGCGCGTGATCGGCTGACGCGGGGTCGGATCCCTTCCGCAGGAAGGGCTCTGACCCTAGCACGCGCGAAGCCGCTCAACCGCCTTCCGGCTTCCGGCAAACCTGGTTGCCATAGGCGTTGTGGTAATCGCGATCAAAACAGCGCAGGAAGCCATCGAGCACGTCCAGGTTGGGTGGCCAAGCCACATCCACCTTCTGCCCACCTGCGGTCGTGAAGTGGTAGCGCCCATCCTTCAACGCCCCAGCGAATTCCTCCGGTGTGGGAATCGCGACCAGCGCCGCGCGGGCCTTCTCCAGTGCCGCACGGTCGTGCTGCAAGAAGGCGATCGTGCCGTCCACGTAGGCATTCCAGTAACCGGGATCCTTGTCCTTTGGCTTGTAGGTGCGCTGCATCAGCGCAATCGCCTGGGCCGTCTGCCCGAGCTCGGCGCGCAGCTGCCCCTCATGCCAGATGATGGTGGTGTTGTCCGCCGCCTTGGGCAGCGCTGCGTAGGCGGCAAGGAGATCGGCCGCTTCGCGCTGGCAACCGCGCTCGGCCAGCGGGCGCCAGCCGCCTTCCAGATCCTGGTCGAACGCATCCGGTTCCATCGCCAGCATCGCATCGCGGTCGTAGCTGCAGTCGGGCGCCTTCGGTGGTTCGGGTGCGGCGCCGAGGGCAGCGGCCAGGGCAAGCGAAAGCAACGTCATCACAACCTCCGTGTTGGTGAGTACCCGGACACCGTAGCAGATCGCGTGGGTAGTGCCGGCCGCTGGCCGGCAGATCGCCGTCTGCCGGGCTAACATGCCCGGGCAGGCAGGGAGCACGCAGATGAAGGTCGAATTGTTTTCCGAGTACTACGATGGCCTGATCCAGGGCGTGCTGTCTGACGACGGCAGCGTGTTCTACGCGTTCTGCATCCGCGTCGATTTTCCGGATATCAGCCAGGACCGCGTCTACTGGGTTGCACCGATTGATGATGCGGAAAACCAGCGCTTGCGCCAATGCCTGGACCAGAGCGCGAAGGCATTCGACGCACTGCTCCGTGCAACCTTCCTGCACCGTAGTGGCGTGGTGCTGAAGGGTGAGCCAGAATCATGGAGCGGCAAGGATCTGCGTTTCGAATCGCGCGGCGATGCCCATGCGATGTTTCTCCACTATCCCTCGGTAGATGTGTTGGCACGGGTGAGTGCGCGGCACGCGTCATCCGCGAAGATCGGTGAGTGAGGTCACATGCACGACTGGACAATCATCGCGATCCACGGTGACTGGATCGCCGCCACGTTCGAGCTCGTCCTCCGCGATGCGGACCAGGCAGAGCGCCGCTTGCAGTTCGAAGCGGTGGAGCACGTGATGCTGGATAGAAGCGAACCCTGGGGTGCGAGTGCGTCGATCAACGAGGTGATGGCGCATGACGATCGCGCCGAAGGCGTTGTGCGCGTGGCGTTCGAACTGCAGTCCGGTGGCGCCGTCCACATTACTGCGGGCGCGATTCACCTGGATGGCGCGCCGTTCGCGTTCTGAGGCCTGAGCCGGGGTCAGAGCCCTTTCTGCGAAAGGGATCCGACCCCCTGCCGCGATCCGGGGTCAGATCCCTTCCGCAGGAAGGGCTCTGACCCCAGCACCTTTCAATCGCCCAGCAGGGCGGTGTTGCGCACGGCGCCCTTGTCGGCGCTGGTGGCCAGCAGGGCGTAGGCCTTCAAGGCGCTGGTGACCTTGCGCGGGCGCGCTTCGCGCGGCTTCCAGCCACGCGCGTCGGCCGCGCTGCGGCGCTGGGCCAGGGTGGCTTGGTCCAGCAGCAGGTCGATGCGGCGGGCCGGAATGTCGATGCGGATGCGGTCGCCGTCTTCCACCAGACCAATCGTGCCGCCACTGGCCGCTTCCGGTGAAACGTGGCCGATCGACAGGCCCGAGGTGCCGCCGGAGAAACGGCCATCGGTCAACAGCGCGCACTGCTTGCCCAGCCCCTTCGATTTCAGATAGCTGGTCGGGTACAGCATTTCCTGCATGCCGGGGCCGCCCTTCGGGCCTTCGTAGCGGATCACCACCACGTCGCCCGGCTTCACTTCATCGGCCAGGATGCCGGCCACGGCCGCGTCCTGGCTCTCGAACACGCGCGCCGTACCTTCGAACACGTGGATGGATTCATCCACGCCGGCAGTCTTCACCACGCAGCCATCAACGGCCAGATTGCCGCGCAGCACGGCCAGGCCGCCTTCGGCCGAATAGGCGTGCTCCACGCTGCGGATGCAGCCTTCGGCGCGGTCCACGTCCAGCGTCGGCCAGCGCGTGGCCTGGCTGAAAGCCACCTGGGTGGGAATGCCGGCCGGGCCGGCGCGGAAGAAGTCGTGCACGCTCGATTCGCCGCTGACCGCCACGTCCCAGCGTTCGATGGCGTCGGCCAGGGTGCGGCTGTGCACGGTCGGCACGGTGGTATCGAGCAGGCCGCCACGCGCCAGTTCGCCCAGGATGCCGTACACGCCGCCGGCGCGGTGCACGTCTTCCATGTGGTACTTGGGCGTGTTCGGCGCCACCTTGCACAGCTGCGGCACGCGCCGCGACAGCGCATCGATGTGGGTCAGGTCGAAGTCCACCTCGGCTTCCTGTGCGGCCGCCAGCAGGTGCAGGATGGTGTTGGTGGAACCGCCCATGGCGATATCGAGGGTCATTGCATTGGCGAATGCGGCCTGGGTGGCGATGCCCCGCGGCAGCGCGCTGGCTTCCTCGCCGCCGTACCAGCGGTGGCACAGTTCGACGATCAGGCGGCCGGCGCGCAGGAACAGCTGTTCGCGGTCGGCGTGGGTGGCCAGGGTGGAGCCGTTGCCGGGCAGCGACAGGCCCAGCGCTTCGGTCAGGCAATTCATCGAATTGGCGGTGAACATGCCCGAACAGGAACCGCAGGTGGGGCAGGCGCTGCGCTCGAACTCGGCGACCTTTTCATCGCTGGCGCTTTCGTCGGCGGCAATGACCATCGCATCGACCAGGTCCAGCTTGTGCTCGGACAGTTTGGTCTTGCCGGCTTCCATCGGCCCGCCGGACACGAACACCACCGGGATGTTGAGGCGCAGCGCGGCCATCAGCATGCCGGGGGTGATCTTGTCGCAGTTGGAAATGCATACCAGCGCGTCTGCGCAGTGCGCGTTGGCCATGTATTCGACCGAGTCGGCGATGATCTCCCGGCTGGGCAGCGAATACAGCATGCCGTCGTGGCCCATGGCGATGCCGTCGTCGACCGCGATGGTGTTGAATTCCTTGGCGACGCCGCCGACCTTTTCGATCTCGCGCGCGACCAGCTGGCCGAGGTCCTTCAGGTGCACGTGGCCGGGCACGAACTGGGTGAAGGAGTTGGCGATGGCGATGATCGGCTTGTGGAAGTCGCCGTCCTTCATGCCGGTGGCGCGCCACAGGGCGCGGGCGCCGGCCATGTTGCGACCGGCGGTGGAGGTGCGGGAGCGGTATTCAGGCATGGCTGGCGGAACGGGCGGGCCGTACAACGTGGGGGTTGCCCGATCATGGCGGAGTTTTTCGGTTGCTGCTGCAACCACCTTCGCCGCCTGCAGCGGCTTGGTGGTCCGCGCATTTCTCCTTATCCCCGCGCCTTCGGCGCGCCGCCTTGAACAACAAGGGGGCTCCTCGCCTGAGACGTGGGAGCGCTCGCCGGGCAGGGCCGGGCGCTGCGGCATGTGTGCCAACCAAGGTTGGCACCTACCGGACAGGTGTGCCGGCCCGGCGAAAATGAAAACCCGTTCATCTTTCCTACTTTGCCGATTCCGGTTGTTGGTGTGAATTTGGCATCATTGGGGCATTGATCCGATTCCGAGGCATGACGCCATGAAGCGTTCCCGCACCACCGCGCTGCTGTTGATGAGCGCTGCACCCCTGCTGTTCACCGCCTGCCAGAAGGATGAACAGGTGCAGGTGCAGGAAGGCCTGTACACCTCGGTGGAGGCCTGCACCGAGGCCACCGGCGACCCGTCGTCGTGCCGCAATGCCTTTGCCGAAGCGCAGCAGAAGGCGGCCGATGCGGCGCCCAAGTACGCCAGCAAGGAAGCCTGCGAGCAGGACTACAAGCCGGAACAGTGCGTGCAGCAGCACACCTCGGCCGGTACGTCGTTCATCGGCCCGATGATGATGGGCTTCTTCATGTCGCAGATGCTGAGCAACCGCGGCGGCCTGGCCCCGCAGGCGCCGGCGTCGGCACCGGCCTACCAGGACAAGAACGCCGGCTGGGCGCGCCCGGCACCGGGCGGCACCGGTGGCATGAACACCGCCAGCGGCATCGGCGCCGGCAAGGCCGGCCTGGCCCCGGTGACCAGCGAACCGAACCGCGCCGTGACCGCCAGCCGCAGTGGCTTTGGCAGCACCAGCGCGCGCCGCAGCGGCAGCAGCTTCGGCGGCTGATCGATCCATGCAGCGTATCCAGATTGCCGAGCGCGCCCATTGGCGGGCGCGCGCGGAGGAAGCCGGTTTCCGCTTCCACACCATCGACGGCCAGCCGTATTGGGATGAGCGTGCGTACTACGCCTTCACCCTGCGCCAGATCGAAGTGGACATCGAAGACCCCAGCGCCGAGCTGCACCAGATGGCGCTGGACCTCGTTGGCGATGTGATCGCCAGTGAGCGCCTGATGGACCAGCTGGCCATTCCGGCGCACTACCGCGACTGGATCGCCGAGAGCTGGCGCCAGCGCCAGCCGCACCTGTACGGGCGCCTGGACCTGGCCTACGACGGCACCGGCCCAGCCAAGCTGTACGAACTGAACTACGACACGCCCACCTCGCTGTTCGAGGCCAGCTTCTTCCAGTGGCAGTGGTTGGAAGACCAGCGCAACGCCGGCCGCCTGCCGCAGCACGCCGACCAGTTCAATGGCATGCACGAGGCACTGGTCGAGCGTTTCGGCGCGCTGGCCGGGCAGTTGCCGCCGCCGTTGTTCTTCAGCGCGGTGGGCAGTTCCGAAGAAGACCGCGGCACGGTCGATTACCTGCGCGATTGCGCGTCGCAGGCCGGTCTGCATGGCCAGGCCATCGCCATCGAGGATATCGGCCTGTCCGAGGACGGTCGCTTCACCGCGCTGGATGACACGGTGATCGGCACGCTGTTCAAGCTGTACCCGCTGGAAGACCTGATGGCCGAGGAATTCGGCCGCGCGTTGCCCGGTTCGGGCATCCAGCTGCTGGAACCGGCGTGGAAGGCGGTGCTGAGCAACAAGGGCATCCTGCCGCTGCTGTGGCAGCGCAACGTGGGCCACCCGAACCTGCTGGAGGCGCATTTCGACGATGGCAGCGCGCTGGCCTCGGGCTGGGTGCGCAAGCCGCTGTTCTCGCGCGAAGGCGCCAACATCGAAATGCACCTGGCCGATGGCAGCACCCAGCGCAGCGACGGCCCGTACGAAGGGCCGGCGATCATCCAGCGTGCACATCCGCTTACCCGTTTCGACGGCGGTTATCCGCTGATCGGCAGCTGGGTGATCGGCGACCACGCCTGCGGCATCGGCATCCGCGAGGATGACAGCGCGATTACCCGCGACAGTGCGCGCTTCGTGCCGCATGCGATCGTGGACGAGGCGCCCACGCGGATCTACGTCTGATGGCAGTGCGGCGCAACCGCGATCTGCGGCCGGCGCCGCTGCCCGGCCGCCACCTGGACGATGGCCACGGCCTGTGGCGGTATGCAGACCGCGTGGCCGTGCGCTGCCATCGCTGCGATACCCCGGGCTGGGTGGTGGGGCGGTCTGCAGCAGCGCGTTTCCGATGCCTGGGCTGCAGCCTGGCGCTGGACGGTGGCAGCGGCAATGCCGGCGCCTGCACCTGTGGTCGCTGCAGCGCGGGCGATTGGGTTGGGCCGGTGCGCTACAGCGGGCATCGCGCCTGCGGCCACTGTGGGCACAAGTGGGTGAGCGCCGCGCTGTATCGCGCGCGTGCTGCAGCGCTGGTGCGCACCTTGATGGGGGATTGCGGCCAGTGCGGGCGCAGCAGTGAAGTGCCGGTGACCTTGTCCCGGGTGCGTGCGCACGAGGCCATCGACCCGCATCTGGGGCTGCCGCTGCGGTTGGTGGAAAAGACAGCTGCCGGGGTGCTGTGGGCGTACAACGCAGCCCACCTGCAGGCCTTGCATGAATTTGCCGTGGCGCCGCTGCGCGAACGCGCGGGCGTGGCCAATGCGTCGATGTTTTCACGCCTTCCGCAGTGGATGAAGCTGGCCCGTAACCGGGTGCTGCTGCAGCGCGCGGTGGAGCGGTTGCAACGGCGATTGTTGCAGGGGTGATGGCAAGCTTGGTCGGCGCTGTAGGTTTTGTGCCAACCAAGGTTGGCACCTACCGGGGCGCTACCGAGGGGTTTTGTGCCAACCTGGGCTGGCACCTGCCAGAGCGGTGTGGCGATTACAGCAGGCCTTCGCGCTTCACCGACAGATAGCGTTCGACCAAGGCGGCGGGCAGGGCGTCGGCGGTGACGTCCAGCACCATTACTTTTTCGGCGCGCAGGGCGTCGTGGGCCTGCGCGCGCTGCTGCAGGTACAGCGCGGTGGCCCCGGCCTGGGCGGCTTCTTCCAGCGTGTTCACTTCGCCCTCCAGCACCGCTTCCAGCTCGCGTTCGCGCAGGCTGGCCACGCACACCAGGTGGCGGCGCTGCAGCAGGCGCACTGCGGCCAGCAGGTCTTCGATATCTTCGTCGCGCACGTTGCTGACCAGCATCACCAGTGCGCGCCGCTGCTGGCGCAGCGATACCTCGGTGGCGGCGGCCAGGTAGTCGGTGGCCACCGGCTGCGGCTGCAGGTCGTAGCTGGCGCGCAGCAGGTGCTGCACCGTGCCCATGCCACGCTGCGGGGCCACCCAGCGGCGCTCGCCGCCGGCGGCGAACAGGCCCACCGCATCGCCCTGGCGCAGGGCCAGGTAGGCCACCACCAGCGATGCATTCAAGGCATGGTCGAAATGCGAAAGCCCGCCCTCGCTGGCCAGCATGCGCCGGCCGCTGTCGAGCATCAGCAGCAGCTGCTGGTTCTTCTCGTCCTGGTATTCGCGCGAGATCAGCTTGCGCGCGCGCGCAGTGGCCTTCCAGTCCAGCTGGCGGAGGCTGTCACCGGTGCGGTACTCGCGCATCTGGTGGAAATCGGTGCCTTCGCCACGGCGGCGCTTCACGTGTGCGCCCACCAGCCGCGAGGCCTGGTCGGCACTGAACAGGGCGAAGCGGGTGAGCGGCACGAAGTTCGGGTAGACCCGCACCTCCAGCGCCGGCGGCAGCGTGCGCTGCTGCCACCACAGCCGCCACGGTGAACGCAGGCGCAGGTGCACGCCATCGAAGCGGTAGCGCCCGCGCTGCGGCGGCTGCACGTGGTAGTGCAGGGTGCTGGCATGTCCAGCGCGAAGCTGCAGCCGCTGCGGCAGGTCTTCCACGGGCCAGCCGCCAGGCGCCAGATCGAACACCTGCACGAACTGCGCGCGCGCGGCCTGCAGGCGCAGGCCCACCTGCCGGCGCACGCCCAGCGCCAGCGCTTCGGGCACCTGCCGTTGCACCTGCGGCGACGGCTGCCGGGCCACCCGCCAGGCATCCAGCAGGGCCAGCAGCAACACCGCCAGCCCCATCGCGGCCCAGCTCCAGCGCGGCAGCAGGCCGCCCAGCACCGTGCCGCCCAGCGCAGCCCAGGCCAGCAGCACAGCCAGCAGCAGCGGCGCAGGCCTCATCGGCGCGGCGCTTCCACCTTGGCCAGCAGGGCGCCCAGCACGTCGTCCGGGCCCTGGCCTTCAATCTGCAGTTCCGGAGCCAGCGCAATGCGATGGCGCAGGGCAGGGCGTGCGATGTCGCGCACATCGTCGGGGGTGACAAAATCGCGCCCGGCCAGCACCGCCTGCGCGCGTGCGGCACGCACCAGGGCAATGCTGCCGCGCGGGCCCGCGCCAACCGCGATACCCGGCCAGGACCGGCTGGCGGCGACGATGCGCACGGCGTAATCAATCACTTCATCGTCCACGGTGATTGCCGCCGTGGCCTGCTGCAGCGCCAGCAGTTCGCCGGCGCCAAGCACGCGCGGCACCTGGCTCAGGTCGAAATCGCTGGCGGCACGGCCGTGGGTGATCGCCGCCACCATGCGCTTCTCATCGTCCAGCTGCGGGTAGTCGATCAGCACCTTCAGCAGGAAACGATCCAGCTGCGCTTCCGGCAGCGGGTAGGTGCCTTCCTGTTCCAGCGGGTTCTGCGTGGCCAGCGCCATGAACGGCGGCGCCAGGGTGAACGCCTTGCCTTCGATGGTCACCTGGCCTTCCTGCATCACTTCCAGCAGGGCCGACTGGGTCTTGGCCGGCGCACGATTGATTTCGTCGGCCAGCAGCAGGTTGGTGAACACCGGGCCGCGACGGATCCGGAAGCTTTCGCTCTTCGGGTCGTACACCGCGTGGCCGCTCACATCGCTGGGCATCAGGTCCGGGGTGAACTGCACGCGCCCGTAATCCAGTTCCAGCGCCTGTGCCAGAGCGCGCACCAGCAGGGTCTTGCCCAGGCCGGGCACGCCTTCGATCAGCACATGGCCGCCGGCCAGCAGGGCCACCAGGATCTGGTCCAGCACATCGCTCTGGCCGATGAAGGCGCGGCCTACCGCTTCTCGAATGGCATCGACGCGTTCAATCAGGCGGGCGGCAGCGGCGGACGGAAGCTCAGGGGCATCGGTCATAGCAGGGATCTCATCTGGAGCAGCAAGCGGATGCGCTCGCGCAGGGCGGAAGAATCGTTGGCGGCAGGCACGGTCATCGCGCTGGCCACGCGCGTGACCGGCCAGTGCAGCAGTTCGGCAATGGCATGATCGCGCGCGCTGCCGTCCAGCGCAGCGGCCACCGGCGCGCGCAGGCGCAGCCGGTGCAGGAACAGCGCCTGCACCGCGCGGTACAGGTGTGGCCCCTGGCCGAAGCGCAGCAGCAGTTCGCCGCTGGCGCGCACGTGTTCCAGCAGCGAGCGGCGTGCCACCACCGGCGAAGGTTGCGCACTGCCCAGGCGCTGCGAGCGCGCCCACAGCCAGCCCAGGATCGCCAGCAGCAGCGGCACCCACACCGGCCAGCCCTGCAGCACGATGCGTGCGAACAGCGTGGGCGGGCGCTTGCCGTAGACCAGCCAGACCGTGCCACGGCCATAGTTCGGGTCCAGCAGGTAGCGGGTCAGGTCGCGGTGGGACAGGTCATGCAGGCCATCGCGCAGGCGTTCGCCGGCATTCAGCACGCGCCTTTCGGTGACAGTGCCTGCGCCGGTGCCGCGCATGAATTCCATGTCGGCCAGCACATCGATGCGGCCTTTGCCGTGACGCAGGCGCGCGAACACCAGGTCGCCGTCGTTGCCCCAGCGCCGTTCGGCGGTGGCGGCGGCGCGGAAGCCCAGCGAGAAACGGCGGCCTTTGCAGAACTCCACGTGGTCGGGATCATCGGCCACGTGGAAACGCTGGCATCGGCTGTCGTGGAACAGGCTGTCCACGCCGATGCGGTCCAGCAGCGGACCCTGCGTGGTGCTGGTGGTGTCCTTGCGCCGGGCGGTGGCCGGTGGCGGCGTGCGCAGCAGCAGATGACCGCCCTGTTCCACCCAGTCCAGCAGGGCCTGCGCGGTATGCGGCGCCAGATCGCGGGTGTCCTGCAGCAGCACCAGGGTATCGCCCGGGGCCAGCGGCATGTCGCGCAGCTGCAGTTGCTGCCGTGTCTGTACCTGCAGGCCGTCGGCACGCAGCGCCTGGCCCAGCACGTACAGCGGGTTGAAACTGGCCTCGCCCTGCGGCGGCAGCACCAGGGTCTGGCTCACCTTCTCGTGGGTGCGCAGGAACAGGATCGTCAGCGGCACGCCGAGCACGATCAGCGCGCCGAGCAACAGCGACCAGAACAGGCGCGGCTTCATGCCTGCCACCGGAACTGCTGCTGCAGCGCAGCCGACAGTGCGTCGAAATCACTGCGGGCGGGCAGGCGACCGCCGTAGGCGGCGAACTGCCACATGCGCACGATGCGCGCGAACAGCTCGCGGTCACCAGCTTCGGGCATGCGCCGCGAGGCGCGCAGGCACTGCGCTTCGGTGGCGCCGGGCGGCAGCACCACGCCGCTGCGGTCCACCACGGTGCCCACGCTGGCGCGATACAACAGGGCCAGCGCCTGCCGCGGGCGGCCGTCGTCCCACAGCCGTGCGGCCTGGGTGGCCACGTCCGGCGGCAGGATGTCAGGCAGCACGATGCTGTCTTCGCGGATGGCCGGTGCCGATGCACCCTTGCGCCGACCGCTGCCGCGCAGCCACGGCAGCCACAGCCGCGCGGTCAGCAGCAGCACCAGCACCAGCAATCCCAGGCCACCCCACAGGCCCCACTCGGCCACGCGCGCCACCCAGCGGCGTGCATCCTGGCGGGCCTTGCGCGCGCGCTCAGCGTCGGTGTCCGGCTGCAGTTCCTTCTTTTCCTTCTTTTCCGCGTCGTCGCGGTCGATCGGCTGCCACTGGCTGACCTCGCGCAGCGGCCGCTGCAGCGGATCTTCGTAGGCGCGGTTCACCGCCTGGCGGAAGCCGGCGGTGTCCACCGGCGCATCGCCGAAGATCACCGCCGGGGTGTTGGCCGGATCCTGTGCGGCGCTGGGGCGCTTGCGGGTGGGCTTTTCGCTCTGCTCGGCCGCGGCCGTGGCCGGGCGGTCATCGCTGTCCTGCGCGTGGGCCGGTGCCAGCGGCAACGCCAGGCACAGCAGCAGCACCAGCGACGACGCGGCCGGCAGCAGGCGCTCACGCAGCCGGCGCAGGGCCATTTCCACGTCCCAGGCTTCCATTTCCGTGCGCCGGTTCAGATACAGCCCGAAGCCGGCACCGACGTACAGTGGGCCGATCAGCGCCGAGGCCAGCCAGCACAGCAGGTTGAATACCAGCAGCGCCCACGCCGGTGGCGCCACGCGCAGCATCTCCAGCGCCGCTCGCCACGAGTCGGGCAGCAGATCCAGCGGAATGAACAGGAATGCCGAGGCGATCGCGCCCACCACCAGCACCAGTTCGAAGCCCAGGCACAGGCAGCACAGGATCAGGGCCGCGCCGCCCGCGCCGGACACCACTGCGCGTCGCCGCGGCCCGCGCTGTTCCGGTGCATTGCCTTCCAGCAGGTTCACCGGCAGGCACAGGCTGCGCAGCCCACTGAAACGGCGCCAGCCCAGGTAACCCCAGAAGCCGCTGTTGCCCCAGTGCCGCTGCGCACGCAGCGCCGCACGCGGCGCCACCTGTTCGCCGAATATGCCGCGCGAGAGCACGTACAGCGGCGCGCGCTCGAACAGCGGTTTGCACCACCACATCAGCAGCCAGGCCCAACCGAACGCATCCAGCCACCAGGCCAGTGCATTGAACAGCACGAACAGCGGTGCGCTGGCCAGCAGCCAGCTGCCCCACACGCTGCGTGCATGGCGGCGGGCCAGGGCCATGCCCAGTTCCATCGCCTCCCAACTGCTGCGGGCGCGCAGGGCGACGTTCAGATGTTCAATCCGCACGACTGCCCCCACGCCCACCGCGCCACAGCCACAGCAGCACGCCGGCCCACAACACGCCGGCCACGCTGAACTTCAGCCAGGCCGGAATATCGGCAATGGACGACCAGAACGCCTCGACGAAGGCGGCCAGCAGCAGCATGAAGGCCACTCCCAAGCAAAGACGTGCGCCGATGCGACCGCCTTCCACCAGCGCGTCCACGCGGCGCTGCCGGCCAGGTGCGAGCAGGCGCATGCCCAGCTGCAGGCCCGCACCGCCGGCAATCACGATGGCGGTCAGCTCGAAGGCGGCATGCCCGACCACGAAGCGCCAGAACGGATCGCCATGGCCGATCTGCTGCAGGTGGCCAGCTACCGCACCGATGGTGACCCCGTTGAACAGCAGCACCAGCAGCGTGCCCAGTCCGGCCAGCAGGCCGCTGGCGAAGGTGCGCAGGGCAATGCCGATGTTGTTCAGGATGTAGTAGCCGAACATCATCCAGTCCGTGCCGCTGTCGCGGCCCAGGCGGTCGGCCGAGGGGTCGTACATGCGTTCCATGCTGGCAATCTGCGCGTTGTCCATCAGCAGGTACACGCTGTCCGGGTGCCACTGCACCAGCACGAAGCAGGCGATGGCCGGCACCGCGAACATGGCCAGTGCCGCCCACATGCTGCGCGCCTGGCTGCGGACCAGCAGCGGGAAGTCGGCTACCAGGAATTCCAGCGCACGCCGCCAGCGCGTGGGCGGCGTGCGGTACAGCACGTCGTGGCCCTGCTGCATCAGCCCCTGCAGGCGCTGCACCAGCTGCGGGCTGTAGCCGCGTTCGCGGGCCAGGGCCAGTTGCTGGCACAGCCGCCGGTAGCGCTGGGCGAAGGCGGTGTCGCCGGGGTCTGCACTGCCCACGGCAGCGCGGCGCCGGCGCAGCAGACCCGCGCGCTGCTGCAGCCACTGTTCCAGCGCATGCCATTCCTGCTGGTGGCGGGCGACGAACTGTTCCTGCTTCATCGCCGGCCCAGCAGCCAGTTGGCCATGGCGTACAGGCGCAGCACACCCACCTGGCCGTTGGCGCCGGTAAGCGGCTGGGCCAAGCCGGCCAGTTCCTGCTGGCGGGCCGGCGACAGCCGCGGCGCGCGTTCGGCGAAGGCCATCACGGCGGTCTGTTCTTCCGGCCGCAGCGGCTGCGCCGGGGCCAGCACGCTGTCGATGGTGACCGGCGGCGGCAGGTAGAACGGCGGCGCGTGCACCACCACGGTGCCGGCCACCAGATCACCCAAGCGCCGCCCATGCGGATCGAAGAGGCAGCTGACCAGGCCCAGCGAGTACGCGAAGGGCAGCATGTCCACGGTGCGCAGCAGGTTGCGGGTGACCGCGCCGGCCCAGCCCAGCGGCGCGCCATCGCGCATCACCACGCGCAGGCCCAGCGCACGCTTGCCGGGGGTACGGCCCCACAGCGCTTCGCAGACGATGGGGTAGGCCCACAACAGCAGGAACATGATGGCCAGATAGATGCCGCGGCCGAACTCTTCCAGCAGCGCCAGCGGAATGGCCAGCACGAAGCCGGTGCCCACGCGGATGCCCAGGTCGATCAGCCAGGCCAGCGCGCGCGGCATCGGCCCGGCGGCCGGCAACTGCAGCAGCACGCCTTCGGGCGTGACCACCTCGCGGTAGGTATCGAGCATGGGCGCGGCCATCAGGGCGACAGTCGCGGGTGTGGGCGCTGGAGTCCTCTCCGGCGTGCTGCCACGGGCATGGGCGGGGTCTCGACGGTTCCTGGTCGGGCCCCGACTTTAGCAGAGCGTGGTGGCCGGTGAGGGGCTCAGCCCAGGTATTCGTTCTTCAGGCGTACGTAGTGGTCGGCCGAGTAGTGCAGCGATTCGATTTCCTTGTCGCTGAGCGTGCGTGCCGGCCGCGCCGGGTTGCCCACCCACAGTTCGCCTTCGCCCACCACCTTGCCCGGGCCGACCACCGCGCCCGCGCCGACGAAGGCGTGGCGGGCGATCTGCGCGCCGTCCAGGATGCAGGCGCCCATGCCGATCAGGCTGTAATCGCCAATGCTGCAGGCATGGATGATGCAGCCGTGGCCGACGGTCACGCCTTCACCGATCAGGGTGGGGTAGCCGGCCTTGTTGTACGGACTGTGGTGGCTGACATGGATGATGGTGCCGTCCTGCACGTTGGTGCGCCCGCCGATGCGCACGTAGTTCACGTCACCACGGATCACCGTGCCCGGCCAGATCGACACGTCGTCGGCCAGTTCCACATCGCCGATGACGGTGCATGCCGGGTCGATGTACACGCGTTCGCCGAGGACGGGCATCTTGTCGCGGAAAGGGCGCAGCGGGTTCATCGGTGTCTCCAGCATTCGGGGCATTCGCGACGATGATACGCGTGCCGCTGCATCGGTAGCGCCGAGCCATTCCCGGCGGATGTTCGCGTGCCGCTGCGCTCGCCGGGCATGGCCCGGCGCTACCGCCTATGCCGGCGCGTGCGCGGCCAACATCTGCCGGAACATATCGTCCAGCCACGCCGCATCCCCATGCCCTGCGGGCAGTCGTGGGCCTTCGGCGCGCGCAGCCAGTTCCGCATCGATGTAATCGCTGATGGCGGCAATGCGCGGCCCGGCGGCGACTTCGGCGCTGGCGCGCTTCACCACCAGCAGCGCATCGATGGCCTCACGCACCGGGCCGTGCGGCAGCAGCCGGTCCAGCAGGTCCTCGAAGGCCATCGGCGGCGGCGTCTGCTCGTGCTCGATCCATTGGCAGGCCAGCAGCGGGCGCAGTACGTACAGGTACTTCTTGGTGCGCACCGTGTCGCCACGCAGGTAGCCGCGATGGTTGGAACGGGCCATGTTGAAGTAGTGCCACCAGGTGCCCAGCGGCGAGTAGAAGCGTTCGGCGGCCTGCCACAGCTGGGCCACGGCAGCGCCGTCCTGCTGGTAGATGATCGGCGAGCGCAGCCATTCGATCAGGGTCGGGTTGGACTTGGACACCAGCCGCAATGCCTTGCGCAGGTCCCAGCCGCTCACGTCCAGCTCGTCGTCGATGGGCAGTTCGATCACATCGCGCTGCGCCTCACCGGGGCCGGTGGCTTCATTGACGCTCAGGTACCACGGCTGGCGGTGCACGTAGATGAAGCGCGCATCGTAGTCGCTGTCCGGCGACGAGAAGCCCCAGCCGCGGCTACCCGATTCGCAGGCCAGCAGCACGCGCACGCCATGCGTGCGTTCGATGTCGGCCAGGGTGGAAAGGATGGCGGCGCGCTTGTCCGGCGCGATGGGGTGGATGTCGTCCATGCAGAGCAGATTCGTAGAGTCAAGCTTGCTTGACTGTAACGCACGCGTAGCGCATGCATGCGTGTCGACCAAGGTCGACACCTACCAGAGCGGGGGGCGTGTGGATCCAGGTCGGCACGTACCAGGGCGGGCATCGTGTCGACCAAGGTCGACACCTACCAACCTGTTCCGGTAGGTGTCGACCTTGGTCGACACGCAGGCAGGGGCATTACGCCACGCGGCCGCGGCGGGCGCGTTCCAGATGCACCAGCAGCAGCGAGATCGCTGCCGGGGTCATGCCCGGAATACGCTGGGCCTGGCCGATGGTCTGCGGGCGCACGCGTTCGAGCTTCTGCAGCGCTTCGGCCGACAGGCCGCGCACGATCGCGTAGTCGAAATCCTGGGCAATCGGCGTGGCTTCATGCCGCTGCTGGCGCTCGATCTCCTCGCGCTGCCGGTCCAGGTAGCCGGCGTACTTCACGCCGATCTCGACCTGTTCGGCCACCTTGCCATCGGCCACGGCCGGGCCCAGCGACGGCACCTGCATCAACTGTGCGTAGTCCAGCTCCGGGCGCTTGATCAGGTCCAGCACGTTGGTTTCGCGGCTGACCGCCACGCCCAGCGTTTCCTGTACCTCGCGGCCCAGCGCGTTGGCCGGGGTGGCCCACAGCGCGCCCAGTCGCGCGCGCTCGGCGGTGACGGCGGCCTGCTTGGTTTCAAACGCGCTCCAGCGGCGGTCGTCAACCAGGCCCATCTCGCGGCCGACCGGGGTAAGCCGCTGGTCGGCGTTGTCTTCGCGCAGCTGCAGGCGGTATTCGGCGCGGCTGGTGAACATGCGGTACGGCTCGTTGGTGCCGTGGGTGATCAGGTCATCCACCAGCACGCCCAGGTAGGCCTCGTCGCGGCGCGGGCACCAGCCGTCCAGCCCGCGCACCTGGCGCGCGGCGTTCAGGCCGGCCAGCAGACCCTGCGCTGCCGCTTCTTCATACCCGGTGGTGCCGTTGATCTGGCCGGCGAAGAACAGGCCGTTCACCAGCTTGGTTTCCAGCGAGGCCTTCAAGCCGCGCGGGTCGAAGAAGTCGTATTCGATGGCATAACCGGGGCGGGTGATGTGCGCGTTCTGGAAGCCGACGATGCTGCGCACCATCTCCAGCTGCACGTCGAACGGCAGCGAGGTGGAAATGCCGTTGGGGTAGATCTCGACGATGCCCAGGCCTTCGGGTTCCACGAAGATCTGGTGGCTGGCCTTTTCGGCGAAGCGCACCACCTTGTCTTCGATGGACGGGCAGTAGCGCGGGCCGATGCCTTCGATCTGGCCGCTGTACAGCGGCGAGCGGTGCAGCGCGTCGCGGATGATCTGGTGGGTCTGTTCGGTGGTGTGGGTAATCCAGCAGCTGACCTGCTGCGGGTGCTCATCCACCGAGCCGAGGAAGGACATGACCGGCCGCGGCGTGTCGCCGGGCTGTTCGTCCATCACGCTGTAATCGAGCGAACGGCCGTCGATGCGCGGCGGCGTGCCGGTCTTCAGGCGGTCCATCTGGAACGGGCGCTCGCGCAGGCGCGCGGCCAGCGTGGTCGCCGGCGGGTCGCCCATGCGGCCGGCGGCGTACTGGGTAGGGCCGACGTGGATCTTGCCGGCCAGGAAGGTGCCGGCGGTGAGCACCACGGCCTCGGCGTCGAAGCGCAGGCCGGTCTGGGTGATCACCCCGCGCACGGCATCGCCTTCGATGACCAGGTCATCCACGGCCGCCTGGAACACGGTCAGGTTGGCCTGGCCTTCCACGATGGCGCGGATCGCCATGCGGTACAGGTTGCGGTCGGCCTGGCAGCGGGTGGCGCGCACGGCCGGGCCCTTGGAGGCGTTCAGGGTGCGCCACTGGATGCCGGCACGGTCGGCGGCATGGGCCATGGCCCCGCCCAGGGCGTCGATCTCCTTCACCAGGTGGCCCTTGCCGATGCCGCCGATGGCCGGGTTGCAGCTCATCGCGCCCACCGTTTCGATGTTGTGGGTCAGCAGCAGGGTGCGCACGCCGGTACGGGCCGCGGCCAGCGCGGCCTCGGTGCCGGCGTGGCCGCCGCCAATGACGATGACGTCGTAACGATGGAAGGACGGGTTCATAGGGGGCAGGTCAGCAAAGGGAGCGGGCGCGCCGGGGGCGGCCAAGGTGGCGATTTTAGCGCCAATCGGCCGGGGGCGACGGGCGCGCCAGCGGGCTGGGGTGAAATCAACCCTAAAGTTGGCAGGAAAGTTGCAGATAACCCGATAGCACCCATCGTGGCTGGCGCTCAGGCGTTGGTGACCGGAATTGGAACAGGGGCCGGTACAGGCGCACGATGGGGAAGCAGGGGGCCGGTGGTCGGGGGACTGCCGGCCCCGTTTTTTTTTCAGCCACAGCCCCGCAGCAGACGCATTGAAAGACAAACGGCCCCGCAGTGCGGGGCCGTTTGTCTTGCAGAGGTGCCGACATCCGACAGGGCCGGAACAGGGGGGATCCAGATGTTCCTGTCGGATATCGACGTAGAGCGTTTGGTCACGGCCCTAACGTTTTTGTCACATTGTGACGCGGGCCGTCACCACCTGCGTAGAGTGAGGCTTGAACCGGGGGAAATGCAAGATGGTTCAGGGCTCAACTGTGCGCTGCGTCCCACGATCGAGATTGCGCCAGGGGGAACCGTTCATCCTGGGTGCGGCCGGACGCGGCGGCGGACCGGCCGGACGCGCCGGGCGGGCTGCCGGTGCCGGACGCTGGACCGCCTGCGGCGGGCGCTGCATCGAATCCAGGTTGCGCCAGGGCGAGCCGCCGTTGTTCTGGCGGGGCGGCCGCGGCGGACGGTTCTCACCGCCATTGCCCGGGCGCGGCGGCGGGCGATGGTTGTGCGGCGGGCGGTAGATCGGCCGCGAGTAGTACGGGTTGCCATAGCCGTAATAGCCATAGCCGCCGTAGTACGGGTAGCCCGAATCGTAGGGATAGCCGTAGGGATAGCGGTACTCCGTCGAGGGCGCACCGTGGTAGTAGCCACCACCGCGGCCACCGCCAACGTAATCGTAGGTAGCGCAGCCGGTCAGGGCCAACATCAGGCCACCGGCAAGCAACAAGCGCAGTTTCATGTGGAGTCCCCCCAAGGACGGGTGTAGTGCCAGCTTCGGGCGCGCGCGTTGAATCGCCCCTTAATCCCGCCGGCCAGAATGAATGGCGGTGAAGGGCAGCATGCTGGCACGGCAGCCAGCATCGCCGCCAGCGCGGGGGCTTACGTTAACCTTGCGTCATGAGCGATTCACTGTTGCCTACCCCCGCCGATGTACTGGCCGCCGCAGCGCGCATCGCGCCGCATGCCCATGTGACCCCGGTGCTGCGTTCGCACGCGCTGGATGCGCTGGCCGGGGCATCGTTGGCGTTCAAGGCCGAACACCTGCAGCGCGGCGGCGCCTTTAAGTTCCGTGGGGCGTGCAATGCGGTGTGGTCGCTGCCGGAAGACCGGGCGGCGGCGGGCGTGGTGACCCATTCGTCGGGCAACCACGGTGCCGCGCTGGCCTTGGCAGCGCGCACCCGCGGCATTCCCTGCCACGTGGTGGTGCCCGAGGGCGCGGTGGCGGCCAAGCTGGCCAACATCGCCCGCCACGGCGCCACGCTGTGGCGCTGCCCGCCCACCATTGCCGACCGCGAGGCCACCTGCGCGCAGGTGCAGGCTGATACCGGCGCGACCCTGGTGCACCCGTATGCCGACCCACCCGTGATGGCCGGGCAGGGCACCGCGGCGCTGGAACTGCTGCACAGCGATGGCCCGTTCGATGTGCTGGTGGTGCCGGTGGGCGGCGGTGGCTTGGCCTGCGGCACCGCGCTGGCCCTGCAGCAGGCCAGCCCGCTCACCCGCCTGGTGCTGGCCGAGCCGGCCGGCGCCGACGACACCGCGCGCTCGCTGGCCGCCGGCACCCGCCAGGGGCCGTTCACGCCGGACACGTTCTGCGACGGCCTGCGCACCCTGGTCGGGGTGCCCAACTTCGCCCTGCTGCAGGCCGCCGGCGCCGAGGTCATCGTGGTGGATGATGCCGCCACGCTGGCCGCCATGCGCCTGCTGTGGGAGGTGCTGAAGCAGGTGGTCGAACCTTCTTCGGCCACGGTGCTGGCCGCGGTGCTGGCGCAGCCGCAGCGGTTTGCCGGCCTGCGCGTGGGCCTGGTGCTGTCCGGTGGCAACGTGGATCTGCCGGCACTGCGCTGGGAGGCGGCGTGAGCCGCGGCCGGCACCGTGCCCGCACCGGCCTGCTGGGCTGGCTGTGGCGGCTGTTCGTGCTGGTGGTGGTGTGGTTGCTGGGCGTGACGGCGTGGATCGTCTGGGTGGGCGAGCGCGACCAGGCCGCCAAGGCCGACGCGATCATCGTGCTGGGTGCTGCGGCGTACGACGCCAAGCCGTCGCCGGTGTTCGAAGAGCGCATCCGCCATGGCCTGGATCTGTACCAGGCCGGGTACGCGCCGTTGCTGATCTTCACCGGTGGCTATGGTGGCAGCGGTGCGCGCTTTTCCGAATCACAGGTGGCGCGCCGTTATGCACTGAAGCATGGCGTGCCCGATGACGCGATCCTGATTGAAACCGCTTCGCGCAACACCGTGCAGAACCTGGTGGAAGCCAAGCGCCTGATGGAGCAGCGGCACCTGCAGCGGGTCATCATTGTCAGCGACCCGCTGCACATGGCCCGCGCGCTGCGCCTGAGCCAGGCGATGGGGATTGAAGCGCTGGCATCGTCCACGCCCAGCACGCGCTTCCGCAGCTTCCATACCAGCTGGCGTTTCCTGCTGCAGGAAATCTACTTCTTCCACCGCGACCTGGTGCGCCCGCCGTTGAGTTCGCCGGGTAATACCTGACGGGTTGCCGCCCGCTACCGGTGGGTGCCGACCTTGGTCGGCACGATGTCGGCCGCATCGCGATCTGATCGGTTGTGCCAACCAAGGTTGGCACCTACCAAAGCGGGATGCAGGTCGGCTCGGTAGGTGCCGACCTTGGTCGGCACGATGATGGCCGCATTGCGATCTGACCGGTTGTGCCAACCAAGGTTGGCACCTACCAAAGCGGGATGCAGGTCGGCACGATGTTGGCCGCGTCGCGATCTGATCGGTTGTGCCAACCAAAGTTGGCACCTACCAGAGCGGGATGCAGGTCGGCACGATGTTGGCCGAAGCGCGATCTGATCGGTTGTGCCAACCAAGGTTGGCACCTGCCAGAGCAGGCCGCGGGTGATCGTCAGGGCTGCTTGCGCCGGATCGGGATGGCCGACACCGGTACCGAGGCGATGTCGTGGCCGCCTTCGCGGATCGGTGCGCCGGGGTCTGGTGCCCAGGCGTGGGCGTAGATGACTTCCCAGCTGCTGGGCAGCTTGCCATCGGCGCGGCGCAGGGGTTCGTAGGCCGCCGCGGCGGCGGCGAAACGGCCGCGTCCGGTCAGGGTATGGCGGCGGTCCACGCGGGCGTTGGTCGCGCCCATCGCGCGCAGCTCGCGCATCAGCGCGGGCAGGTCGTCGTAGGTCAGGGTGAACAGATCGCGGTCCAGCACCGGGTCGCGGAAGCCGGCCATCATCAGCGCATCGCCGAACTGGGCGATCTGCGCGAAGCGGCTCACGTGCGGGCGGTCATCGGCGGCTGCGAACGCTTCGTTGAGCTCGATCAGCGTTTCCGGCCCGAAGGTGGAACACAGCAGCAGACCGCCGGGCTTGAGCACGCGACGGAAACCGGCAAACACCGCCGGCAGGTCGTCCAGCCACTGCAGGCACAGGTTGCTGAAGATCACATCGACGCTGTTGTCGGCCAGCGGCAGCGCGGCGGCATCACCGCACAGGCGCTGGAACGGCTTCCACCAGCCAGCCTGGCGCTTGGCCTGGCCCAGCATCGGCAGCGCCACGTCCAGCGCGATCACCTGCGCCTTCGGCCAGCGCTTCTTCATCAGCGCACTGGCGTGGCCGGTGCCCGAGCCAATGTCCAGCACCACCGCCGGCGTGCGTGCTTCCAGGTAATCCAGCGATTCGATCAGCCGCGACTGCACTTCGCGCTGCAGGGCAGCGGCGGCGTCGTAACTGCTGGCGGCGCGGCCGAAGGCGCGGCGGACGTGGCGGGCATCGAAGTGGGACGGCATTGCGGAAGTCTCTTAGAACGTACCGGAGTAGGCGCCGCCGTCGATCAGCAGGTTCTGCCCGGTGAGGTAACCGGCCTGTGCGCTGCACAGGAAGGCGCAGGCGGCGCCGAATTCGTCCGGCGTGCCGAAGCGGCCGGCGGGGATCTGCTGGCGGCGGCGCTCGGCCACGGCCTGCGCGTCGCCGTCCTGGCCCGCTGCATGGGCGAAGTTGGCGCGCAGGCGGTCGGTGTCGAACTGGCCGGGCAGCAGGTTGTTGAGGGTGACGTTGTGGCCGACCGTGCGCCGGGCCAGGCCGGCGACGAAGCCGGTCAGGCCACTGCGCGCGCCGTTGGACAACGCCAGGGTATCGATTGGCGCCTTCACCGACGAGGAGGTGATGTTGACGATGCGGCCGAAGCCGCGCGCGATCATCGCGTCCACCGTGGCGCGGATCAGCGCGATCGGCGCCAGCATGTTGGCGTCCAGCGCGGCGATCCAGTCGTCGCGTTCAAACGTGCGGAAATCGCCGGGCGGCGGGCCACCGGCGTTGGTCACCAGGATGTCCACCTGCGGGCAGGCGGCCAGCGCCTGGGCGCGGCCGGCGTCGGTGGTCACATCGGCGGCCACCGCGCGCACGTCGCCAGCACCGGGCAGGGCGCGCAGTTCGTGGGCAGCGGTCTGCAGGGCGGCTTCGCCACGGGCCACGATCACCACGTTCACGCCCTCGGCCACCAGCGCACGCGCGCAACCCAGGCCCAGCCCCTTGCTTGCGCCACACACCAGTGCCCAGCGGCCGGAAATACCCAGATCCATACGTCAGCCCTGCATCGTTCGGAAGGCGCTCATTGTCCGCCATCGACCGGTGACAGGCCGGCAACGAAGTGTTGCAGGGCAGCGGCCACCTGATCGGCGTGGCCCAGAAACGGCGCATGGCCGCCGTGGGCGATGGTCAGTGCCTGCGCGCCCGGCGCGAGTGCCGCGGCGGCCTGCATGGCGGCCGGTGACACCAGGCGGTCGCGCTGGCCGGCGATCCACAGGCTGGGTCTGCCCAGCGCCGGCAGGGCGCCACGCAGGTCGGTGCTTTCCAGCAGGCGCAGGCCTTCCAGCAGGGCGCGCTCGGTCGGCGCGCCCCGTTCCACCAGGCGCTGGCGCAGGGTGCGCAGTTCCTCGCGGGCGTGCGCCGAGCCCATCACGTCCAAGGCCAGGAAGCGTTCCAGGGTGCCGGCGAAATCGGTCGCCAGGTCGCGCCCGAACTGCTCGAACACCGCCGGTTCCACCGCATGCGGCCAGTCGTCGCCGCGCACGAAGCGCGGGGTGGCCGCGATCATCGCCAGCCCGCGCACCTTGGGCAGCGTCGCTGCGGCATGCAGGGCGAACAGCCCGCCCAGTGACCAGCCGCACCACACCGCTGGCGGGGTAGCCGCGGCGATCGCGTTCACCACGTAGGGCAGGCGCAGCGGCGTGGTGTCGTCGCGGCTGTGGCCGTGGCCGGGCAGGTCCACCACGTGCAGGGTGAAGTGCCCGGCCAGGCGTTCCAGCAGCGGCGCGAACACGCCGCCCTGCAGGGCCCAGCCATGGATCAGCACCAGGTCCGGCCCGCAGCCGGTGACATCGATATGCATGCGCGGCCCTGCGTGTATCAGGCGATGGCGCGGTCGAACGGCAGCGACGGCGGCAGCGGATCGGGGGCGAGGGCGGCGCGGCCGACCTGGTCGCGCGCGCTGGCGATGGCGTCCACCAGGCCACGCACCTGTTCGGGCGTGTGCAGCGCCGACAGGGTGACGCGCAGCCGCGCCTTGCCTTCGGGCACGGTGGGCGGGCGGATGGCGCCGACCAGCCAGCCGGCCTGTTCCAGCGCCTGCGACATCGCCACGGCGGTGTGGTCGTCGCCGCACAGCAGCGGCTGGATCGGCGTTTCCGAGGCCATCACGTCCAGGCCGTGGCGGCGTGCTTCGCCGCGGAACAGGGCAATCAGATCGGTCAGGCGCTCACGCCGCCAGTGGTCGCGGCGGGCCAGGCGCACCGCTTCCAGCGCGGCGGCGGCCAGGGCCGGCGGCAGCGCGGTGGTGTAGATATAGGGGCGCGCGGTTTCGGCCAGGTGTTCAATCAGGTCGTCGCGGCCCAGCACCAGCGCGCCGGCTCCGCCCAGCGCCTTGCCCAGGGTGACCAGCTGCAACGGCACATCGTCCACGCCCAGGCCGGCGCTGGCCACGGCACCGCGGCCGTCACCCAGCACGCCCACGCCATGCGCATCGTCCACATAGAACAGCGCCTGCTGCAGGCGCGCCACCAGGGACAGCGCTCGCAGCGGCGCGATATCGCCGTCCATGCTGAAGACGCCATCGGTGGCCAGCATGGCCGCGCCGTCGGGGGCGTGCTTGAGCTGGCGCATGGCGCCTTCCGGGTCCAGGTGCGGGTAGCGGCGCAGGCGTGCGCCGGCCAGCCGGGTGGCATCGAGCAGGCTGGCGTGGTTGAGCTTGTCCTGTACGCAGACGTCGTTCTCTTCGCTCAGCAGCGCCTGCTGCACGGCCAGGTTGGCGGCGAACCCGCTGCCGAACAGCAGGGCGCGCGGGTAGCCCAGCCAGTCGGCCACTTCGCGTTCGAGTGCGTCGTGCAGCGCGTGGTGGCCGCAGACCAGATGCGAGGCACCGGCACCGGCGCCCTCACGCGCGGCGGCATCCTGCAGCGCGTTGACCACGCTGAACTGCTGGGCCAGGCCCAGGTAATCGTTGCTGCAGAAGCCGGTCAGCCAGCGCCCGTCAACTTCCAGGCGCACGCCATCGCGGCGCGACACCGTGCGCCGGGGGCGGCGACGGCCTTGGGCATCGCGCAACGCGCGCTGGGCTTGAAGGCGGGCGGACAGGTCGGGGCGGGCCATGGTGGCTACGGGCGACGACGGGGCGGCTAGGGTAGCGCGTTGCCGTCGCGCCCGCTTGTGCCCCGCATCAAGCCGCGCTGGCACGTGCGCAGGCGCCGATGTCGGCATGCACGGTGCCGCCGTGGTCATGGCCGGCCGCGTCCACCTGCAGCGGCATGGGCTGCAGGCCCAGGCGCGCGAACAGGGCCAGGTCGCGTTCGCTTTCCGGGTTGCCGGTGGTCAGCAGTTTTTCACCGTAGAAAATGGAGTTGGCGCCGGCCAGGAAACACAGCGCCTGCAGTTCATCGCTCATGGCCTCGCGGCCGGCCGACAGCCGCACCATGGAACGCGGCATGGCAATGCGGGCCACGGCAATCATGCGCACGAACTCGAACGGGTCCAGTGCCGCGCTGCCGTGCAGCGGTGTACCGGCCACCTGCACCAACTGGTTGATCGGTACCGAATCGGGGTGGGCCGGCAGCGTGGCCAGCGCCAGCAACAGGCCGATGCGCTGCGCACGCGTTTCGCCCATGCCGACAATGCCGCCGCAGCAGGTTTTCAGCCCTGCATCGCGCACGTGGCCCAGCGTATCCAAGCGGTCCTGGTACTGCCGGGTGTGGATGATCGAATCGTAGTAATCCGGCGCGGTGTCCAGATTGTGGTTGTAGTAGTCCAGGCCAGCATCCTTCAACGCGCGCGCCTGTTCGCCGCTGAGCATGCCCAGGGTGGCGCAGGTTTCCAGGCCGAGCGCCTTCACCCCCGCAATCATCGCGGCCACCTTCGGAATGTCGCGGTCCTTCGGCGAGCGCCATGCCGCACCCATGCAGAAGCGCGATGCACCGGCCGCCCTGGCCTGGCGCGCCTTGGCCAGCACCGCGTCGGTGTCCATCAGCTTCTGCGCGCTCACGCCGGTGCTGTAGCGCTGCGCCTGCGGGCAATACGCGCAGTCCTCCGGGCAGCCGCCGGTCTTCACCGACAGCAGGGTGGACACCTGCACCTGCGCTGGATCGAAGTGCGCGCGATGGACGCTGGCGGCACGGAACAGCAGTTCGGGCAGCGGCAGGTCGAACAGCGCCTGCAGTTCGCTGTGCTGCCAGTCGTGGCGGATGGCAGGAGCCATGGCGGGACCTTGGAGGGGCGTGGAACAAGGGCGGCAGTGTGGGTGGCCTGGCGAACACTGTCAACTTCAATCTTTATATGTAGGTTTACAGGCGGAAATGCGCAAAGCCGCTATCGCGGTGTAAGTTCATGGCTGCATACGGAGTCGCGAGCACCTTCCATGGAGAGTTCCCAGACCTACCCGATCCGCCGCGATGCGGTGTTGTGCAGCCTGGCCGAACTGCCGGACGGCGGCCTGCGCGTGGTGCTGGATGATCTGCGCCAGTCCGATCTGCCCGGACACTGGAAGCACCACGTGCTGGTGACCTTCAAGGACTACCCGGCGGGGCAGCTTGATCCGTCGGCGCTGTCGAACGAGGAACTGCAGGCATTCGGCCATTACGTGCTGGTTCGCCTGCTGGCCATCACTGGTTGTCTGCCTGCCGTGGAATGCACTCCCGGACGCGATGCGCCGCTTGCCGGCCCGTAGCGGCCGCAGGCACGGCCGGGCCGCTACACTGGCCCGCCCAGCAACGGACCTGCCATGGATCTGCCGCACTTCCCCTACCACCCTGACCCGATGGCCACTGGCAGCGTGATCGCCGCCGATACGCCGTGCGTGTGCTGTGGGAAGTCGCGTGGCTACGTCTATGCCGGGCCGGTCTACGCCGAAGACGAGTACGAACAGGCGATCTGCCCCTGGTGCATCGCCGATGGGTCGGCGCATGCGCAGCTTGGCGCCTCCTTCACCGATGAAGAAGGTGTGGGCGGCGGCGGTGAATGGGACGAGGTGGACGAGACGATCATCGATGAAGTGGTGCAGCGCACGCCGGGCTTCAATGGCTGGCAGCAGGAGCAGTGGTGGACACACTGCGGCGATGCCGCGCAGTTCATCGGTCGCGCCGGTCGCGCCGAGCTGGAAGCGCAGGGTGCGGCTGCCTTGGCCGCGATCCAGGACAGCACTGGTCTGGACGATGGCCCGCAGTGGCAGCACTTCCTGGCGGCCCTGGACAAGGACGGATCCCCCACGGCCTACCTGTTCCGCTGCCGGCGCTGCGGCGAAGTGGGCGGCTACCAGGACTGCGACTGACAGGAGCCACACGTACATGCAGGGCCAGGCGTTTCTTCAGCGGTTGCTGGGTGCATGAGGCGGCCGCAGCGCCGGCATGCCGACGCGCAGCGCGTCTGAATCCTCCATGTAACCCAGGCCGGCCTTCGCCAGCAGGGTGATTGCCTGGCCTTGGCGGCGGGCCATGTCCTGCACCGATTCGCCACTGGAATCGTTGCGCCACACCGTCCACAGCGCGCCCAGGCGGTCGTCGATACGCACCACCGCCGTATGGAACTCGTCAACGTCACCGCCAAAGACCCTGGCCGGGCACAGCAGGATCGCGCCTTCATTCTCTGCGGGAAGCCTCTGCCGCGGTTCACCTTCCAGGCAGTTCGGAAGCACGCGGCCGCCATGGGCCTGCAGCGCCTGTAGATCGACCAGGGTGAACCGCGCAGGTACCGCGCGGGCCGTGGCATTGGTGCCGTCCAGGCAGGCCGCCCGCGCCCAGGGGCGTGCAAGCCGCTGGCAGCGCGCTGCGGAATCGGGGCTTTCAATTGACAGCGCGGGGCTGCTTACCGCTACCTCGGCCGAGTCGAAGCGGATCGGCGCCTTGCTCTGCAGGCTGCGACGCTGCAGCGCCGCCCGAAGCCTGTTGTCCTTCAGGCTGTCGCCACGCGGGCCCAGAGAGAAGTGGCTGCCGCGCTCGCGGTAACCCTGCAGGGCGGCGATGGGCAGCTCAAGGGTGTGTTGGCCAATCTCGATGCGCACCTCCGTGGCCAGCGTCTGCACGTCGGTTTCTTCGCCACGGGTCTGGCAACTGGCCGTCAGCACGATGGCTGCCAGCCACAGAAGGTGTCGGCGCTTGCGCAGGCGCTGCGGCCGCTGTGATGCAACGGCCGCAGAAGACCTGATGAGAGTGCGAGGGGGCATGTGCGCGGCTACCGCTGGGGAGTGGAATGCAGCATGCCGGTGCTGGATGGTGCCATTGTGGGGCGGATGTGAAGTGGTGATGGAGTGCTTCGGCGTTTGCCGACAGGCGACGCCGATCTGCAATCGTCCCTGGCGCAGCGGCGCCCTACCAGGGTAGGGGCGCCTGCAGGGTGTTGCCCACTTACACCTGGGCCATGCCACCGTCTACGAACAACTCAACGCCGTTGATGAAGCTGGCCGCATCCGAGGACAGGAAGGCCACGGCATTGGCCACTTCCTGCGGCTCGCCCAGGCGCGCCAGCGGCACCTGCGCTGCCAGGTGATCGAACAGGCCCTGGCGGGCGTCATCCGGCACCAGATCACCCAGGCCAGGGGTGCGGATCGGGCCCGGGCTGACCACGTTCACGCGGATCCTGCGGTCCTTCAGGTCCAGCGACCACGAGCGGGCGAAGTTCCGCACCGCCGCCTTGCTGGCGCTGTACACGCTGAAGTTGGCGGTGCCCTGGATCGACACGGTCGAACCGGTCAGCACGATCGAGGCGCCATCGACCAGCAGCGGCAGCGCCTTCTGCACGGTGAACAGCACGCCGCGCACGTTGGTGGCGAAGATGCGGTCGAAGTGTTCTTCGGTGATCGCCCCCAGCGGCAGCATGTCACCGCCGCCGGCATTGGCGAACAGGATGTCCAGGCGGCCGGCCTGGCGGGCGATCTGCGCGTAGACCGCGTCCAGGTCGCTCGGCTGCGAGGCGTCGGCACGGATGCCGCTGGCCTGCGCACCGATGCTGGCCACGGCCGCATCCAGTTCCGGCTGGCGGCGGCCGGTGATGTAGACCGTTGCGCCCAGCCGGGCCAGGTGCTGGGCGGTGGCCAGGCCGATGCCGGTGGTGCCGCCGGTGACCAGGGCGATCTTGCCGTTGAAATCAGTGTTCATGGTGTTCTCCTGTAAGGGCTGCCGGGGAGGGAGGTGGCAGCGGGTGGGAGAATGATGGGCGGCCCCGGCTGGGCGATAAACCATGCACAATGACAATCACTGTGCATGTGTGTGCATAATCGACCGCATGAACCAGCTCAACGCCATCCATGCCTTCGCCCGTGTGGTCGAGACCGGCAGCTTCACCCGCGCCGCCGATTCACTGGACATGCCCACCACTTCGCTGAGCAAACTGGTACGCGAGCTGGAGGCGCACCTGGGGGTGCGGCTGCTGCAGCGGACCACGCGCCGGGTGGCGGTGACCGCCGAAGGCCAGACTTACTACGAGAAGGCCGGTCGCCTGCTGCGCGACCTGCAGGATGTCGATGCCTCGTTCAGTGCGGCACGCGGAGCGCCGCGCGGCGTGCTGCGAGTGGACATCGGTGGTTCCACCGCGCGGGACGTGCTGATTCCGCTGCTGCCGGCGTTCATGGCGCGCTACCCGGACATCCGCATCGAGCTGGGCGTGTCCGACCGCACGGTGAATCTGATCGGCGAGAACGTGGATTGTGTGATCCGCGGCGGTGCGCTGGATGACTCATCGCTGGTCGCACGGCACCTCGGTGATGCGCGCCTGATCACCTGCGCCAGCCCGGCCTATCTGAAGGCGCATGGGGTGCCGGCGTATCCGGAAGAACTGCGCAATGGGCACCGCTTGATCAGCTATCTGCTGCCGTCGAACGGGCGCGCCGTGCCGTTCCGCTTCCGGGGCCCCGACGGTGCCTTCGAGATCAAGGCCGAGCACCGCCTGGGCATCAACGAAAGCAATGGCCATCTGGCCGCCGCGGTGGCGGGCCTGGGCCTGGTGCAGACCTTCGGTTATGCCGCCAGCGCCGCACTGCACAGCAAGGCGCTGGTGGAGGTGCTGCAGCCGTGGCGGCCGGCGTCGTATCCGTTTCACGTGGTGTACCCCGACAACCGCCATGTCAGCCCGCGGCTGCGGGTGTTCATCGATTGGCTGGTGGAGGTGATGCCGCCGTTGCTGGGGGTCTAGCGACCCACCATGTGGGCAGCGCAGCGTCAGCTGCGTCGCGGCCGCACGGACACGTGGGGGTGGTCCGGTACATGCCAGCGCCAAGGGAACTCCACGGCGCGGCTGATGCCGATGCGCGGCCCCACCGCGGGCGATGCCGGTGGTGGCGTGCCGTCGGAGGCGATGACGATGCCGCGGTCAGCACCGACCAGGTCCGCACCATCCAGATCGCGGGTAATGCCGAAAGCTTGGGAAAGTTTGCCGGGCCCGCTGGCAAGATCGCGCTCACGCCTGGCAGCAGGCCGCGCCGCCTGCATGGCCGCCACGCCGGCCACGGGTTCGGCCGCCCTCAGCAGTACGCCGACACCTTCGCCGACTTCTCCACACACCGCGTTGCTGCCCCAGTGCATGCCATAGGTGAAGTACACATACAGATGACCGGCCTCGCCGAACATCGTGGCGTTGCGCGCGGTCTGCCCGCGATAGGAGTGCGCGGCGGGATCTTCGCTGCCGGCATACGCCTCCACTTCCACGATGCGTGCGGCACGCCCGTCATCACGCACGATCAGCTTGTTCAACAGCTGCGGTGCAACCAGGGTGGGATGGCGCCGGTAGAAATCGCGCGGCAGTACGCTCCATTGGGCGGGAAGCCAATCGGGCGACGACGCTTTGTACTGCATCGGATCGCTCAAGGTCTGGCCTGCTCCTGCTGCATTTTCTGCGCCTCCTTCTGCAGGCCGGGGTCGTGGGTTTCGCCCTGTTTGACGTACCACAGCACCGTGGGCAGGGCCATGGCCAAAATGCCGACGACCAGTACGACAATGACGATCCGGGTGCGCTTGTTCATCTTGATTCCGCAGAGGAGTGAGATGCAGAGGGTGAACGCTAGCAGCGGCTTTGTGCAGCGTCTGTGTCGACGTGTTGCCCGGCCGGCGGAAGGAAAGGAGACCGACAGCACGACGGGCACATTCCCGATGCCCCTGGCTACCGTCAGCACGCAGACTGGATGGATGCTGACAAAGCGGCTGCTGTTCATGGCTGGGTGGGTTCAACGTGCCCTGCTGCCCCTGCACTGCCTGGTCTGCGGCGAGCCCGGCCATGATGGCCTGGATCTATGCGCCGCGTGCCTTGCCGATATCCCCTGGTCAGGCCATGCCTGCCACCGCTGCGCGCTGCCGCTGCCCGATACCGCGCTGCCGGTGTGCGGGACCTGCCGCGACGAACCACCGCCGCAGGCGGCCACGCACGCCAGCCTGTTGTACCTGCCGCCGGTGGACCAGCTGCTGCTGCGCTTCAAGTTCCACCACGACCTGGCGGCCGGGCGACTGCTGGCGCAGCTGATGCTGCGCCATCCACCGGCGTGGACCTGTCCGCCGCTGGCGCCGGTGCCGCTGCATCGCCGACGCCTGCGCCAGCGCGGCTACAACCAGGCCGGTGAGCTGTGCCGGTTTCTGCAGCAGCCGGTGTGGCGCGGGTTGTACCGCCGCCGCCATACCGCGCCGCAGTCCGAACGCAGTGCCGAGCAGCGCAGGGACAACCTGTTCGATGCCTTCGACGTGCGCGGGCCGGTGCCGGCGCGGGTGACGCTGGTGGATGACGTGATGACCACCGGCAGCACACTGCTGGAAATCGCCGAGACGCTGAAGCTGGTGGGCGTGGGCGAGGTGCGTGCCTGGGTCTGCGCGCGGGTGCCGTGAGCATGCCCGGATGGTGTGCGGCTCACGGCGCTGTGAAGCATGCCGGTAGCGTCGCCTGTCGCGCGTAGCGCGGGGTTTTTCGCAATCTGATGAAGGCTAGTCGACTCTACCCAGTCGAGTTGCCCCGTCGGTGTCGAGGACAGCAGGTCCGCGCGCCGGGGCCATGACAGTGTCGTCATGGGTTCTGGCGCTAGGATGCAGATTGGATCCTGATCGAAGGAGTGGTCATGCTGTCTCCGGACTCGTCCCGCCCATCGCTGGTGTCGGCCATTGGCCGCAGCTGGCCGATCCTGCTGCTGTACGGCGTGGTTGCGCTGGGGTTCGGCATCACCGCAGTGGGCTGGCCGCTGTCGGCGGCCACCGCACTGGCCTGGGTGCTGGGCGTGATGGCCATTGCCGAAGGGGTGATCAGTCTGCTGGCGCTGATCACGGGTGGCAGTGGCGCACCGCGCGGCTGGCTGTTGCTGTATGCGCTGGCGTCGCTTGGTTTCGGCATTCTGGCAATCATCAATCCGCTGGCCACCGCCAGTGTGCTGGTGCTGCTGCTGGCCGTGTGGCTGCTGGTGGCCGGGCTGTACCGCATCGTGTTCGCCATCCGCGTGCGCAAGCAGATCCAGGGTGAGTGGCTGCTGATACTCAGCGGCGTGCTGGCCGTAGTTCTGGGCGTGCTTCTTGCTGCCAACCCGGTGACAGGCCTGGCAGTGACCACACTGTGGATCGGCATTGGCAGCCTGGTGTATGGGGTATTGCAGATTGTGGTGGCGTTGAAACTGCGCAGGCTGACGTAGCGTCGGGGTTGCCTGACTGCTGTTCGCGAGAGGCCCGCGCGACGGTCGACCAAGGTCGACCGCTACCAGGCAATGCGGAGCCCGGTAGAGTCGAGCATGCTCGACTGCTGTTCGCGTCAAGCCCGCGCGGCGCGCGACGGTGGACCAAGGTCGACCGCTACCAGACGGGGCGGTCGACCGCCACCTGGCAAAGCGTCCAACCGCTTACCGGAAGTGCGCTTCGATCTCTTCCAGCGATTTGCCCTTGGTTTCCGGCAGCCACAGCGCGGCCACCAGGAAGAACACGAAGGTGCAGCCGGCCCATAACAGGAACATGCTGGCGTAGCCATGGTGGCCCACGGTGGGCAGGAACAGCGCCGCAATCGTGGTCGAAACGAACTGGTTGATCAGCAGCGCGATGCTCATGCCGTTGGAGCGGATGCGGTTGGGCATCAGCTCGGACAGCGCCAGCCACACGCATACACCCGGGCCAACCGCGAAGAAGGCGACGAACACCAGGATGCAGGCGGCCACGGCCCAGCCATGGGCCGGCGGCGGTACCGGCCCGATGCGTGCCTGCTCGATGCGCAGCGGTGCCTGCGCGGCACTGGCTGGGTCGGCGAAGGGATTCAGGTGCAGGCGGCGGAAGAACGTACCGATCACGCTGTCCGGCTGCACGGTGCCGGCACGCTCGATGCGCAGTTCGCGGTCACCCGGATTGTCGCTGCGCAACGCGCGCACGTTGGTGAAATCGCCGTAGGCGTAGGACACCGTCAGCTGCAGCGGCCGCCCTTTGCGGTCGATGCCCGCGCCCAGCTGCTGCCACTGCGCGTCATCCAGCACCAGGCGCAGCCCATCACCCTGTACGGCCGCGTGCAACTGCGGCTGCACATCGGCACGGCCTCGCTCGGCCTGGAAGAACAGAGTGGCGGCCGCCAGCAGCGCCACGCAGATGCCACCACTGCCGAGCATCAGCAGGAACTTGCGGCCTTTGCGATCAACCAGCAGCAGCGCAGCCACCGTCATCAACGCATTGAGCAGCTTGATGGCCACGTCGGCACCATTGGCCACCGAACCCGACAGACCTGCCTGGTTGAGGATGTTCACCGCATAGGCCAGCACCGAATTGATGCCGGTGGCCTGGGTGCAGGCCAGCACCACGCAGGCCAGCAGGAAGGGCTTCACGTAGCGGCGGCTGAGCAGCGGCTCGCGCCTGCCGTCGGCACTGCGGGTATCCGGTGCCTGGATCTGGGCCAGCGTGGCCTCCACCTGCTCGGGCGCCAGTACGCGCTGCAGGCTGCGCCGCGCGTCGTCAACGCGCCCACGGCGCACCAGCCAGCGCGGGGATTCAGACAGCCAGAACAGACCCACGCAGAACACGATGCCCGGGGTCAGGCAGCTCCAGAAAATGGTGCGCCAGGCATGGTCCTTGGCCGCGAACAGTGCCTGCGCCTGCTGTGCGTCGGGCAGGCGCAGCGCCGCTTCGGTGGCCGCATCCACTGCATGGGCCTGGTACAGACCGATCAACGCGGCCAACACCAGACCAATGGTCAGCAGCAACTGGAACATGGCCGCGCCACGGCCGCGCCGTTCCGGGCTGAGTACTTCGGCCAGGTACAGCGGCACCACCACGCCGATCAGACCGCCGCTGATGCCTTGCAGCAGGCGCCCCAGCAGCAGCGGCGTGTAGCCCGAAGCGAGTGCCATGATCGGAATCGAGGCGGTGAACAGCACGCCGGCCAGCAGCATGGCGCCACGGCGGCCGATCAGATCGGCCACCAGCCCGGCGAACAGCGAGGACAGCACGCTGCCCAGCAGCACCGCCGCCACCACGAAGCCGAGCTGCTGGCTGCTCAGGTGCCAGGCCTGGCTGGCGGTGGCTTCCAGATAGGGCAGGGCGCCGGCAATGATGCCGATGTCGATGCCGTACAGCAGGCCCCCCAGGCCACCGATGAACAGCAGATAGCGAACGGGCCAGCGCGGAGCAGTACGTGCAGTCATCGACAGGTTTCCTGTGCGGCGTTTCAGTGCGGATTGCTTCTGTAGAGTCGAGCCATGCTCGACTGCGTTTCGTTCCGGTAACGCGCACGATCAGTCGAGCATGGCTCGACTCCACAAAGGCGTGGTACGTCAGGCCGGTGCAGCGTTGAGGTCAACCGCGTGCCCACCCACCACCACCTGCTGCAGGCGCAGGCTGGCGTCGAGCACCACCAGGTCGGCCAGGGTGTCGGGCGCAATGCGGCCGCGATCCTGCAGGCCCAGGTAATCGGCCGGGAAGGTGGACACACGCTGCGCGGCGTCGGCCAGGTCCAGGCCCACCTGCACCAGGTTGCGCAGTGCCTGGTCCATGGTCAGCGCGCTGCCGGCCAGCGAGCCGCTGGCCAGGCGCACGCAGCCGCCGCACTTGTGCACGCGCTGTTCGCCCAGCGCGTATTCGCCATCGGGCATGCCGGTGGCAGCGGTCGCATCGGTCACCGCGTACAGGCGCGGAATCGCGCGCGCAGCCAGGCGGATCACGCCGGGGTGGATATGCTGCAGGTCGGGAATGATTTCCGCGTACTGCGCATGCGCCAGCGCGGCGGCGGCAATGCCCGGGCGGTAGTGGTCAACGCCGGTCATGCCATTGAACAGATGGGTGAACCCCGAGGCGCCGGCCTGCAAGGCGGCCACGCCTTCTTCGTAGGTGCCGGCACTGTGGCCCAGCTGCACACGGATGCCCATCGCCGCCAGTGCGGGAATCAGTGCGGTGTGCTCGCCGATTTCCGGGGCCAGCGTCATCACCCGGATCGGCGCGAGCGCATGCAGCTGCTGCACCATTGCCAGCGTGGCCTCGATGGTGCGGTTGGGCTGTGCGCCCAATCGCTGTGGACTGATGAAGGGCCCTTCCAGATGCACGCCGGCAATGCGCGCGGCATCGGCCTGCGGCGCGGCCTGGGCCGCAGCGACGCCACGCAGGGCGTGTTCGATCTCGTCCAGCCCGGCGGTCATGGTGGTGGCCAGCAGGGTAGTGGTGCCGAACCGGGTATGGGTGCGGGCGATGGTGCGCGCCACGTCGCCGCCCTGCATCAGGTCCACGCCCGCCGCACCGTGCACGTGCAGGTCGATGAAGCCGGGCAGGATCACCGGCAGCTGCAGATCATCCGCGCCGCTGTGGTCATCCACCTGCAGCTGGCGCACGTGTGAATCGAAGTGGATGTGGCCGCGTCGCCAGCCCAGCGGGGTCAGGATGCGGCCGTACAGGGTGCGTGTCGGGTTCATGGCGGTGTCTCGGCGATGATCACTTCGATGCCCAGCCGCTGCAGCCCCTCGCGGGTGGCCTCGTCGATGCCCGGATCGGTGATGACGGCGTGGATCTGGTCCAGGCGGGCGATGCGGTGCAGGCTGACGCGGCCAAACTTGGACGCATCGGTGAGCACCACGATGCGCCGCGCGCGTTCCACCATGCGGTGGTTGAGGCGCGCTTCGGCTTCGTCGTGGGTGGTCAGGCCGAACTGCAGGTCCAGGCCGTCCACGCCCAGGAACAGGGTGTCGAAACTGTAGGAATTGAGGCTGGCCTCGGCCTGGCTGCCCTGCAGCGACAGCGACTGCTGGCGCAGCAGGCCGCCGGTCAGCAGCACGTTGATGCCCGGCGCGTTGGCCAGTTCCCAGGCGATGTTCAGGCCGTTGGTCATCACGGTCACATCGCGGTGGCCGCGCAGGTGGCGGGCCAGGGTCATGGTGGTGGAGCCGGAGTCGATGATGATGTTGTCACCGCCCTGCACCAGCCGCGCGGCGCGCGCGCCGATCGATTCCTTCAGCGGAAGGTTCAGCGCATCCTTTTCATGGATGTCCTGTTCCTGCGGCGGGGTGCGCACCAAGGTGGCGCCACCGTGGGTGCGGTTGGCCAGGCCCTGCGCCTCGAAGTGGGTCAGGTCGGCGCGGATGGTCACCGCCGATACGCCATAGCGCTCCACCAGGTCAGCCACCTGCACGGTGCCGTGTTCGATCAGGCGCTGCAGGATCTGTTGGCGGCGGGAGCGGGTGTTGCGCATGGCCATCTCTCGGTTTCGTGTGAAAGGTAGAGATTAGCTGTTCGCAAGAACGCTGGCAGAACTTGCGTTCTGCTTGCGGGCCCCGGCCTGGTTGCCGCTGCACGCACGCGCATATTCGCCCAGGCACTGGCCGATGCGATGCTGCACCAGCGCGCTGGGGGTATTGGCCAGGGCGCCTTCGCGCACCGCGCGGTACTGCTCGGGCAGGTACTGGCTGAGCAGCACCAGCGGCGGCGCCTGCTGTTCCAGATTGGCAAACAGGGTCTGCACCGCCTGCATCAGCGCCGGTTCGCCCCAGTAGTAGCGGCAGCGGTCGCTGAAGGAGAACGCGCGCAGCAGGCGCAGCGCGGCGTCGTCACCCTGGTAGTACGACTGCCAGTACTTCGGCTGCGCCACCATCACCGCGTCCAGCACCTGCGGCAGGCGTGAACACTGTGCGGCCGGCAGCAGCTCGGCCTCGATCGCGGCCAGTGCGAACAGCGCTTCGCGGTAGGCGAAGGTGGCCGCCGGGCCCACCTTGAGGATGGCGAAGTGATCGCGCACCAGCGCGTGCAGGCCGCTTTCGCGCTGGTAATCGGTGGAATGCGCTTCGAAGACGATGCGCGGCTGCTGTTCCAGGAAGTCGGCCAGCGCGCTGGCTGCCGCCGGGTCGTATTCGTGCACGCTGCTGTGGTCGAAGTCCACGCCCGGCTGCACCACCATGGCGATCACCCGCTGCCAAGCGTCGCGCAGCTGCGGCGTATCGAAGGCGTGCTGGTGGATGGCCAGCGTCTGCGCAGCGGCGGCCGGCGTGGTCACCTGCAGGCCTTCGGCCAGCGAGGCTTCGCCACCGGGAATCGGCACTTCGGTACCGATCACGTAGACCGGTGGCGGCAGGCCGTGCTCGGCAGCGGTGCGTTCGGCAATCTCGGCCAGCTCGGCCGAACGCGCGGCGACGATGGCATCGGGCAGCGGCACCGGGTCGTCGGCGCAGGACATGCTGCAGTCCAGGTGGATCTTGTGGAAACCGGCGGCCACGTAGGCTTCGATCAGCACGCGTGCATGGGTCATTGCTTCGGCGGCGGGGCGCTTCTGCCAGGCATTGGGACCCAGGTGGTCACCGCCCAGTATCAAGCGCTCGCGCGGGAAACCTTCTCCGTCGGCCAGTGCGCCCACGTAGTCGCGGTACTGCGGCGGCGTCATGCCGGTGTAGCCGCCAAACTGGTCCACCTGGTTGGAGGTGGCTTCGATCAGCAGCACCGTGCCATGCGCCAAGGCCACGTGCATGGCCGCGCGCAGCACCTGTTCGTTGCTGCAGCAGACGCTGTACAGGCCAACGTTGGCACCGGCACGGTGGGAAGCAAGCAGGGTCTGCAGCGGGGACATGGTCAGGCTCCGGTCGATCAGGAAAGCGAGGGGTGGCAGGCCAGCAGGGCGGCGCCGCGTGCGCCACCGGCATCGCCGAAGCGTGGCGGCACGATGGGCGGCACCTGCACGCCGTTGAACAGATGCGCGGCGACGGCGGCGGGCAGCTGCTGGTACAGCGGCGCGTACTGCGACAGGCCACCGCCGAGCACGATCACGTGCGGGTCCAGCGCCAGCACCAGGGCGGCCAGGCTGTGGCCCAGCAGGTCGCGGTGGATATCCAGTGCCTGCCGTGCACGCGCATCGCCTGCTTCGGCGTTGGCGATCACGGCGCTGGCATCGGCGGCGCTGCCGCCCAGGTGGCGCTCGATCATGGCCAGGCCGCTGCCGGACACGTAGCGCTCCACGCAGCCCTGCAGACCACAGGCGCATGCGATCAGCGGCAGGCCGTGGCGCTGCAGCAGGTGACCGGGCACGCTCCAGTGGCCCCACTCGCCGGCCAGGCCGTTGAAGCCGGACAGCAGGCGACCGTGCAGACAGAAGCCGCCGCCGGCCCCGGTGCCGAGAATGGCGCCGAACATGCTGGGGTAACCCTCTGCAGCACCACCGTGCGCCTCGGACAATGCGAAACACTGCAGGTCGTTGCCGAAGTGCAGCGGACGCTGCAGGCGCGCCTGCAGATCGGCGGCCACGGGCTGACCGGTCAGCGCCGGCACGTTCGCGCTCAGTTGCCGGCCAGTGCGCCGGTCACGCACGCCGGGCAGGGCAATGCCGATGGCCGCGGCCGGGCTGCCGAGCGCGGTATCGGCCTCGGCCACCAGTGCGGCCACCGCCTGCAGAAAACCGGCGTAGTCGCCCTGCGGCGTGGCCACGCGGCGGCGCCAGCTGACCTGCAAGGTCGTATCGCAGGCCACCAGTTCAATCTTGGTCCCGCCGATATCGATGCCGTAGCAGGCGTGGGCGATCAGCTCAGCCATGGTGGATGGTGACGCCCTGCACGACGCGGTTGACGGTGCCGTCGGGGAACGGGTTGTCCGGGGTCAGACCCAGCGCGGCCGAGCGCTGCAGCGCGTACAGCTGGGCAAAACCCAGCCACACCGGCGCCAGCCACGGATCATCAAGCGCTGGCACCGCCAGGGTGTAGTCATCATCGGCGCCGATATCCGCATGCGGACCGATGGCCAGCACCTGGCCGGCCACGCCGTCACGGCGCAGCTCTTCCAGCAGGTCCTGTTCGTAGCGGCGGGCCAGCGCCTGGCCGCTGCGCAGCACCACCACCAGGGTCTGTGCATCCAGCGTCGATTTCGGGCCATGGCGGAAACCCAGCGGCGTGTTGGCCAGCGCCAGCACGCGGCCGGCGGTCAGCTCCAGCACTTTCAGCGCGCTTTCCCGGGCCAGTGCTTCCAGCGGGCCGCTGGCCAGGTAGATCACCCGGTTGAAGGGGCGCTGCGCCAGTGCCGCCACCGGTGCATCCCAGGCGGCCAGGCCTTCGCGGCCGAGCGCGGCAATCTGCTTCAGGCGCGCGACGCGGTCATCCCACGGCGCGCGGTCAAACACGGTCAGCGCGGCCAGCAGCATGCAGGTCAGGCTGCTGGTCATCGCAAACGCGCGGTCGCAGCTGGCCGAGGGCATCAGCAGGGTGCAGGTATCGGCACGACCGGCGCCACGCCGGGCCAGTTCGCCATCGGCATTGCAGGTGATGTCCAGGAAGCGTGCCTGCGCCACGTCGCTGCGCACGCGGTCCACCGCGGCCACGCTTTCCGGGCTGGAACCGCTGCGCCCGAACGACACCAGCAGGGTGGGGCGGTCGCGCTGCAGGTACAGCGCCGGGTGGGTCAGCAGGCTGGTGGTGTGCACCACGCGCACCTCGGCCGGCCACTGCGCATTGATCGCATCGGCCACCATTTCGGCAATGAAGCCGGAGCTGCCGGCGCCGGTGAACAGCACGCGCTGGTTCGGATCGTTGAGGCTGTCGCCAAGGAAGGCCTGCAGGCGGTCGCGGGCACGCGACAGTTCCTGCGCCAGGGATTCCCACAGCGCCGGCTGCTGGGCGATCTCGGCAGCGGTGTCGGCTCCGCCAAGGCGCTGCCAGGCGGACACATCGGAAAGCAGGGTGACGTCCATTCAGAGGTTCCAGTTGGGCCAGCGCACCATCTGCGTTTTCTTTCGAAATGTCAAATATCGAAAGCAAAAGAAAAGAAAATGGCGTGGCGGGTTTGCCCTGCCAGTGCGTGGCACGCAGACGAAAGAAACGGCGGAATGCCGTATCGCACAACGCTTAATAGGTGCCTGCAAGCGATTACACAAAGTATTGCGGCGCATCATCTTTCGTTTCTGGGAGATAAATCTTCCTTTTTACTTTCAATTTGTTGACATCTTTCGAATCGCTGCCCTAGAGTCGGCCCAACCGCTTTCGAAACGCCCGGTGAACGGGTTGGGAGTCTGTGTGGAGAACTGCGTTCGTCGCTCGCCGCTGCTGCTGGCGCTGCTGCCGGCCTTGATGCTGGCAGCGACATCGGCCCGCGCCGAACCCGTGGGCAACCTGCGTTCGATCACCGCCAGCGACAGCCGCGACGGGCTGCGCGGCTGGGACCTGCAGACCGACAACGGCACCCGCCTGCGCATCGAATTGCCGGCGGCCGACATCATCCGCGTGCAGGCCGGCCGCAAGGGCACGCTCACCGGCGCCGGCGACAAGGCCGCGCCGATCGTACTGCCGCAGCCCAAGGCGAACGTGCAGGCGCAGCTGGAAGAAGACGCGCAGGAAATCCGCGTGCGCACCGACGCACTGGTGCTGCACGTGCAGCGGCAACCGCTGCGCCTGCGCCTGGAACGCCTGGACAACGGCCAGCTGACCGCGCTGTGGCAGGAACTGCAGCCGCTGGACCTGGATGCCACGCAGAGCGTGCAGGTGCTCTCTTCGCAGGCCGACGAAGGCTATTTCGGTGGTGGCCAGCAGAACGGCCGTTACCAGTTCAAGGGTCGCGAACTGGAGGTCTCCTACTCCGGCGGCTGGGAAGAGGGCGACCGCCCCAGCCCGGCGCCGATGCTGCTCAGCAGCCGTGGCTGGGGCATGCTGCGCAACACCTGGAGCGATGGCAGCTACGACTTGCGCCAGGCCGACCAGGCCACCCTGCTGCATCGCGAAGACCGTTTCGATGCCTATTACTTCGTCGGTGCCGACCTGCCGAAGCTGATCGAACGCTACACCCAGCTGACCGGCCGCCCGAACATGGTCGCGCGCTGGGCGCTCTCCTACGGCGATGCCGATTGCTACAACGATGGCGACAACAGCAAAAAGCCCGGCACCGTGCCCGAAGGCTGGAGCGATGGCCCCACCGGCACCACGCCCGATGTGATCGACAGCGTGGCCAGGCAGTACCGCGAGCACGACATGCCCGGCGGCTGGATCCTGCCCAACGATGGCTACGGCTGCGGCTACAAGCAGTTGCCGGAAACGGTGAAGGGACTTGCCCGCTACGGTTTCCGCACCGGTCTGTGGACCGAGAACGGCGTGGACAAGATTGCCTGGGAAGTGGGCAAGGCCGGCAGCCGCGTGCAGAAGCTGGACGTGGCCTGGACCGGCAAGGGCTACCAGTTCGCGATGGACGCCAACCGCCAGGCCTTCAACGGCATCCTCGACAATTCCGATTCGCGCCCGTTCCTGTGGACGGTGATGGGTTGGGCCGGCATCCAGCGTTACGCGGTGGCCTGGACCGGCGACCAGAGCAGCAGCTGGGACTACATCCGCTGGCACGTGCCGACCCTGGTCGGTTCGGGCCTGTCCGGCATGGCCTACGCCAGCGGCGACGTCGATGCGATCTTCGGTGGCAGCGCCGAAACCTTCACCCGTGACCTGCAGTGGAAGGCGTTCACTCCGGTGCTGATGGGCATGAGCGGCTGGTCGTCGAACGCGCGCAAGCATCCGTGGTGGTTCGACGAACCCTACCGCAGCATCAACCGCGATTACCTGAAGTTGAAGATGCGCCTGACCCCGTACATGTACGGGCTGGTGCACGAGGCCGCGCAGACCGGCGCGCCGCCGGTGCGAGGCCTGATGTGGGACCACCCGCGCGATCCGCATGCGCAGGATGAAACCTACAAGTACCAGTTCCTGCTGGGTCGCGACCTGCTGGTGGCGCCGGTGTACCGCAGCCAGGCCGCCAGCCGTGGCTGGCGCCGCGACATCCATCTGCCCGCCGGTGGCTGGATCGATTACTGGGATGGCCGCCGCGTGCAGGTCGGGGCCGAGGGCCGCCAGCTCGACCGTCAAGTGGATCTGGCCACGCTGCCGGTGTTCGTGCGCGCCGGTGCCATCCTGCCGATGTACCCGTCGATGCTGTTCGATGGCGAGAAGCCGCTCGATGAAGTGACCTTCGACCTGTACCCGCAGGGCGATGCGCAGTACACGCTGTACGAAGATGACGGCACTACGCGCCGCTACCAGAAGGGCGAATCGAGCACGCAGGTGGTGCGCGTGCAGGCACCGGCGCAGGGCAGTGGCCCGGTGCAGGTGCAGATCGATGCAGTGCAAGGCAGCTACAACGGCCAGCTGGCACAGCGCCGCTATGGCCTGCGTGTGCTCAGCCGACAGGCGCCGCGCGCGGTGCAGACCGGTGGCCGCACGCTGCCCGCGCTGGCCGATGCTGCCGCATTCAAGGCTGCTGCCGAAGGCTGGTACTTCGATGCCAGCGAGCGCCGTGGCACCCTGCACGTGCGCACCGCCGCGCAGGACATCCGCCAGCCGCTGCAGCTGCAGCTGGACTTCGCCGTAGCGGCGGCGGCCGCCGACGATGCCTTCCCGGCCGCGCCGGTGCTGGGCCGCGAACTGCCGGCCGACAGTCTGCTGGTGGTCAACCGCCCGGCCGAAGAGCCCGGCCATGCACTGGAAAATGCCTTCGATGATGATCCGGGCACCTGGTTCCGCAGCGTGCGCAACCAGGCCGTGCGCACCGGTGCCCACGAGTGGGTGATCGGCTTCGGCGAGCGGAAGATGATCGATGGCATCGACATCGCGCCGCGCAACGACAAGAACTGGAAGCACGGCCAGGTACGCGACTACGAGGTCTACCTGGGCGACAGCAACGGCGAGTGGGGTGAGCCCATCGCCCGTGGCCGCCTGCAGCTGAAGGAAGGCGTGCAGCGCATCGACTTCCCCGCCCATGCCGGCCGCCTGCTGCGCTTCCGCGTGCTGAGCGTGCAGAACCCCGAAGGCGACGGCGCCAGCAGCACCGATCCGATGGTCACCGCTGCACAGGGCAGCGCCCGCGCTTTCGACGCATTGCAGCCGCGCGATGTGGGCCCGATCGCGCTGTCCACCTTCCATATCCTTGAACACCCGACACCAGAACGGCCGGCCCAGCAGCGCTTTCTCTCGGAACTGCCGGTGCCGGCCGCCCTGGCCCAGCAGGTGCGCGCCGACCACGCCTTCCGTGGCGACGCCGGCATGCGCATGAACGGCCTGCAGTTCCGCCGTGGCCTGGGCGTGGCTGCCAACAGCCGTATCGACCTGCGCCTGCAGGGTGGCTGGCAGCTGCTGCGCGCCGACCTGGGCATCGACGACGCCTGCCGCAGCGCCGGGGGCCTGCAGTTCCAGGTCTGGGGCGATGGCCGCCTGCTGTACGACAGCGGCCTGGTGAAGGCGCCCGGCGTGGTCAAGCCGGAACTGGATATCCGCGGTCTTTCCACCCTGAGCCTGCGCACGCTGGGTGCGCAGGGCAGCCAACCCGCCCAGGTCTGCGCCAACTGGGCCAACGCCGTGCTGATCGGCCAGGAGGGCGACTCCGCCAGCATCGTCGCCCCATGACCCCCACGTAACACCGCTCCTCCCCCGCCCATTCCGACTACGGCTCCAGAGCCGTGGCCCGGGAGCGTTTTGCCCGCCAATCGCTATCGCGCCGCCCACCCGCCGCGCACCCCTGCCAGGAGAGAACCCCGATGTTGCCCGCCCGCCATGCTCGTCCGCCCTGTCGTTCGCTCGCCCCGTTGTCGCTGGCCATTGCCGGCGTGCTGCTGTCCATCGCCCTGCCTGCTGCCGCCCAGGACAGCAAGGACAACGCCACCGACCTGGCCCGCATCGAAGTCACCGGCTCCAACATCCGCCGCACCGACGTTGAAACCGCATCGCCGGTGCAGGTCATCAGCAAGCAGGACATCCAGAACATGGGTGCGCGCACGCTGCTGCAGGTGCTGGACAACCTGCCGGCCGCGCGGCCTGCGCAGCAGGATTCGCGCTCGCTGTTCACCGGTTCGGACGGCGCCTCGCAGGCCAACCTGCGCGGCCTCGGCGCGCAGGGCACGCTGGTGCTGCTGAACGGCCGCCGCCTGTCGTACTATGGCGCGCCGGCGGGCTTCCAGACCCAGTTCGTCAACATCGATGCCATTCCCGCCGCCGCCATCGAACGCATGGAAGTGCTGACCGATGGCGCGTCGGCGGTGTACGGCACCGATGCGGTGGCCGGTGTCATCAACGTGATCACCAAGCGCAATTTCCAGGGCGCGGAGATCACCTTCAGCAACGACACGTCGTCGCGCATCGACTCCTATGGCGAACGCCAGGCCAGCATCACCGCCGGCTTCGGTGACCTGACCGAAAACCGCTTCAACGTGTACGGCGCGGTGAACATGTACCGCCGCGATGCGATTCCGCTGGCCGATTTCTACGACAAGCGTCCGGACCAGTTCTACGTCAACAACCCCAACTACCTGACCAACCTTCGGCTGGGCGTGGGCAGCAAGCCGGGTCAGTTCAACCCGGGTACCTATTTCGCCTTTGATCCGGTGACCGGCCGCCGTGTGCAGGAAGCTGCACCCGGCTGCCAGAACGTGCTGCAGGGGCAGGCCGCGGGCCCCAGCTGCGTCTGGGAAACCTGGATGAACAACGAGATCGACGCCGGCGCCAAATCCGAGCGCAACACCGCCTACCTCAACGGCACCTTCCTGGTCGGCGACAACACCGAAATCTTCGCCGAGGCGACCTACACCGACATCGACCTGCGCGCCAACGGTGGAACCCCACGCGCCTACGGCACCACCACCGGCAACCCCAGCAGCTGGTTCTCGCGCGATACCGGCACCACGGTGAACCAGTTCCTGTACCCCTACCTGGGCCCGAACAACGAGTACAACCACGCCAGCCCGGAACTGAAGGCGCTGATGGGCGGCGTGGTGGGTCTGAACTACCTGCTGCAGGACGCCGGCCCGAACTACTTCGGCCAGCGCAACACCGACCAGAGCTACCGCGTGCTGACCGGCGCGCGTGGCAACGTGGGTGACTGGAACTGGGAAACCGCGTTCGCCACCGCTGGTACGCACTCGGTCACCTACCAGACCATCAACGTGAACCTGAAGGGCTTCGAGAAAGCCTTCGGCCCGTACTCGGTGGACCCCGGCACCGGCCGCGTGATCATTTCCGACCACCCCGCCTACACGTTCGGCGAGATAAGCGACGCCAACGCGGCACTCATCCGCGAAGCCTTCCCGACCTTCGACATCCAGTCATGGACGCGCCTGCACACCCTGGACGGCAAGATCGAAGGCCCGCTGGCGCAGCTGCCGGCCGGTGAAATGCGCGCGGCGTTCGGCTTCAACGCCAGCCGCGAAACCTTCTACACGCCCGGCAACCCGGATGCCGCTGCGGGCCTGATCACCCAGCAGGGCGGCTCGTGGTTCGATGGCGCGCGCAATACCTATGCGCTGTTTGCTGAAACGGTGGCGCCGATCACCGACAAGCTGGAACTGGACGCCGCGCTGCGCGTGGACAAGTACCCCAACTTCAAGGCCAACGTGGCGCCGAAGATCGGCTTCAAGTACCAGGCGTTCGACCAGCTCATGCTGCGCGGTACCTATTCCACCGGCTTCCGCGCACCCAGCCTGGCCGAATCGGGCAGCGGCGGCGTGTTCGCCCAGCTGGGCGGCTACCGTGACGACGTGCGCTGCGACGAAACCAACGCGATCGCCAACCTGCTGCTGAAATCGCAGCGCCCCGGCGATGTCGACCTGGGCAAGGGCCTGCTGAACGTGGATTGCAGCCGCACCGTGGCCCGCATGACCCAGCCCAACCAGGACCTGAAGCCGGAAAAGGCGAAGATCGCCACCCTCGGCTTCGTCTACGAGCCGGCCAGCTGGCTGTCGGTGTCGGCCGACTACTGGTTCATCTACCGCGACAACGAAATCGTCGCGCCGGATTTCACCAAGGACACCGACATCATCGCTTCCACCCGCTCGCCGATCACCGACGCCGACCGTGCCAACGTGGCCCAGCTTGCCGCGATGTGTGCCGACCCGGCCAGCGGCGTGGCCTGCCCCGGCGTGCTGCCCGGCTACAGCGTGGGCAACGTGGCCAGCGTGGTGGGCCAGTACAAGAACCGCGGCAAGACCCTGGTCGACGGCTTCGACGTGGATGCGCGCAGCCGCTTCTCGCTGGGCGAATGGGGCGGGCTGAACATCGGCCTGGCAGCGACCATCGCCAACCGCAACCGCTACTACATGGATGAAGAGAGCGGCTGGTACTACGGCGATGTGGTGGGCTACTACAACAACCCGCGCCTGCGTGCCACGCTCAATGCCGACTGGACCTACAAGCAGGTGACCACCAGCATGTTCGTGAACTACGTGGGCGGCACCAAGTGGGCGCGCGACCAGGTGGACGAAGTGGACAACAACGCGCAGACCTGCACCGCCGGCTTCCTGGCCCTGGAAAAAAGCAAGTGTGATGGCGTGCCGTCGTGGTGGACCGCCAACCTGAGCGTGACCTGGCGCCCAGACGATGCCTGGAACCTCAGCTTCACCGTCAAGAACCTGTTCGACCGCCTGCCGTTCTACGACCCGAACAGCTTCCTGGGCGATTCCAGCGATTACGCCACCATCTTCGGCCGCGGCTACAGTGTCACCGTGGGCTACAAGTTCCAGTAAACCGATCGCGTGACCCGGTGCGCCGGCTGCGGCTGGCGCGCCTTCAAGAGGAGAGTGAGAGCCATGCAACGTAGGGAATTCATCGCGGCCGGTGCCGCCATCGCCGCCAGCAGCCTGCTGCCGCAGACCCCCGCCTGGGCACGCGGGCGCAAGGTGCGCCTGGCCCTGATCGGTACCGGCATGCGTGGCCTGGTGCTGCTGAAAGAGCTGGTGCGCCGCGATGATGTGGAGGTCGTCGCCCTGTGTGACATCGAACCCATCATGCTGGGGCGCGCCATGGACATGGTGGCCAAGGCCGGCAAGCCCGCGCCGAAGACCTACGGCCAGGACCGCGACAGCAACGCGTGGAAGCGGCTGCTGGAACAGAAGGGCATCGATGGCGTGGTCATCGCCACGCCGTGGGAATACCACGCACCGATGGCGATTGCCGCCATGCAGGCCGGCGTGGCCGTGGGCTGTGAAGTCGTGGCCGGCATCACCCTGCAGGACCACTGGGACGTGTTGAAGACCCAGCTGAGCACCGGCACTCCGTACATGCTGCTGGAAAACGTCTGCTACCGCCGCGACGTGATGGCCGCGCTGCAGATGGTGCGGCAGGGCCTGTTTGGCGAACTGGTGCACCTGCAGGCCGGCTACCAGCACGACCTGCGCGGGGTGAAGTTCAATTCCGGTGATCCCAACCAGCCCTACGACAGCGGCGTGGAGTTCGGCCCCAAGGGCTGGAGCGAAGCACGCTGGCGCACCGAACATTCGGTGCAGCGCAACGGCGAGTTGTACCCCAGCCACGGCATCGGCCCGTGTGCGATGTACACCGGCATCAACCGCGGCAACCGCTTCACCCACATCAACGCCTTCGCGACCAAGGCCCGTGGCCTGCATGACTACACCGTGGCCAAGAGTGGTGGCACCACCCATCCCAGTACAAAGGTGAAGTTCAAGCTGGGTGACATCGTGACCACCACGCTGGCCTGCGAGAACGGCGAAACCATCCTGCTGCAGCACGACACCTCGCTGCCGCGCCCGTATTCGATGGGTTTCCGCGTGCAGGGCACCAAGGGCCTGTGGATGGATGTGAACCATTCGATCCACATCGAAGGCCGCAGCCCGCCGCACCAGTGGGAAGCGTTCAAGAAATACCAGGACAAGTACGAACACCCGCTGTGGAAGCAGAACGCCGATACTGCAGCCAGCGCCGGCCACGGTGGCATGGACTGGTTCGTCATCCATGCGTTCGTGGAAGCGCTGAAGGCCAAGGCACCGATGCCGATCGACATCTACGACGCGGTGACCTGGAGTGCGATCACCCCGCTGAGTGAACAGTCCATCGCCAACGGCTTCCAGACGCTGGAATTCCCCGACTTCACCGCCGGCACCTGGAAGCAGCGCAAGCCGATCTTCGCCTTCGACGGCACCTACTGACCGGCTCTTGTAGAGTCGAGCCATGCTCGACTGCTTCAAATGCAACGCAACGCCGGGCCATGCCCGGCGTTGCTGCTGGCGCCTGCGATACTCTGGACGCAGAGACCAAGGACCCCTCACCCCATGACATGGCAGAAGATCAGCGACCTTCCTGACCAACGATTCGTAGGCCCCTACGGCATCGAGTACTGGCGAATCCACGAAGGCCAGGTCTTCCACCAGGGCCGCTTGCTGCGCAAGGCCGATGCGGCCACGTTCGAGTTCATTCCCGCCCACTACTTCATCGCGCGCGACGCGCATGCGGTCTACCACGCCTGGACCCGGCTGCCCGGCATCGACCGCGACAGTTTCCGCCAGTGCGGCGATTACTGGCTGGACAACCGCCATGTGTACTTCGAGTACGAAACATCGCTGAAAGCGCTGGCAGATGCCGATTGCACCACCTTCCGCAGTCTGGGCAGTGCCTACGGCGCCGATGACCATGGCGGCTGGTACGGCGGACGGCGCATGAAGCAGTGCCGGCGGGGTGACCGGCTGCAGATTTCTCCGCTTGACCCGCTGTTCGCACTGGACGACACCCATGTCTACTGCGATGGCAAACCGCTGCCCGGGGTGGATCGCGCACGCTGGCGACTGCTGAACGATGGGTTCTCCCGCGACGACAGCCGCATCTATTACCTGGAGCGGAAACTGCCGCGCGTGGATGCGGCGTCGTGGCGGCAGTTGCAGGGCAGTTGGTCGCGGGACCACAAGCACCTGTTGCATATGTTCATGATCGAGACCGACCCGGCGCTGCGTGCGCAGCATGGATTCAGGGATGACGAGGGGTGACGCTGCAGTCGATTACCGCGACACCTTGATCTGGGTCAGGCGTCCCCCCGAGGCCCTGGCGTGCGGTACGCGGAACATAGCGCCGGGTTGTACGAGTTCGGCCTGTTGCATCATCTTCGGCCACCACTCCAGAAGCCGCGCGGCGCGCTTGTAGTGGTTGAACGTGCTCCATCCCTTGGCCAGAACGAATACGGTCAGGCGGAGGCGTGCAATGGCCTCGCGTTCTGCAGGCTTGCGATGGTGATGGTCCTGGGTGACGTGTACGCGGATGCCGCGCTGGGTGGCCGCGTCGAAGAGTTCCAGGTCGGTCGTGCCAGGTTTCACGAACTCCCTTACGTGGAAGACTTCGTGTTCGTCCGCACCTGCAATGGCGTCGATGGCCCGGGCAAGCGCGGGCGGAAGATTCTCATCGATCTGCGCCTTCAAGGCGCGGCTCGATTCTCGAACTGCAGTGCTTTCTTCACTGCAGCCAGAGGCAGGTCATACAGTCGTGCCACGCGACGCTCGTCGCCACCTTCGGCCTGCATCGCCTCGACAATGGCGATGGTGGGAACGCCCGATTCGGAAAGGATGGGCTGACCAAAACTGCGCTGGGGATCAAACACCACCGCGCGGGAGCCCTTCAGTGGGAACCATCGTTCGGCACGATCATCGATGCCCAGTTCAATGCCGTCACACAGTGACGGTGCGATGACCCTGCGCATCACGTCTTGGCGCTTCACCACATCCACCAGTGCGGCATCGCCGCTGTCGCCCACCAGTTCCATGAAAATGCGGCGCCCGTCGGTCTTGAAGCTGGTGCTGGTGAAGGGGTACTCCTTACCGAGCCGTTCGTTCAGCTCGACAATGGTTCGCCGCACGAGGTTGAGTGGCACGCCACAGGCGACGAACGTGCGGACGAAGCGCAGCTCGATCAGATCGCGGAAGCCAATGCCGTCGATCTCTGAATCGGCCCATTGCGACTTCCACAGGGGAGGGTGGACCTCAGGATTTCCGTGCTTCCGGCCCTGGTAGCCCTTCAGCCACCGACGCAGCTCCGACGAGCTGCCGCCAATGAAGCGCGCGGCATCGGCGTAGGAATAGAGGCCGACGCCAAGGTTGTCCTGTGCTGGCAAGGCGATACCCATGGCAGCGAGTCTACTCAATGCGAAGGGAGCAGGAGTGCAGAGCTACATTCTGCGCCCTGCGGAACGCATGAACTGAGACGGGAGACATGCGGAGGGCGAATCTGCCCGCTGCTTGGCAGGCCGTAGCCGACACGAAGATGGCGCGCCCGGAGGGATTCGAACCCCCGACCAATGGCTTCGGAAGCCACTACTCTATCCGGCTGAGCTACGGGCGCGTTGTAGAACTGCCACACCGTCGGCCAGTGCCGGGGCGGGCATCGCAGCGCCATGGAGACGGTGCGGGAGGGGCATTCTATCCAGTTTCGCCGCACAAATCTCCCCCCGGCTGCAAAGTCGGCCGCAGGGCACAGGAGTATCCTAGTGCGATGGCTGATACCCCCCTTTCCGCGCCGCGTTCGGCGCCGACGCCGCGCTGGCGTCATTACTGGTCCCTGATGCGCGCTGATCGCCCGATCGGCACGCTGCTGCTGCTGTGGCCCACCTGGTGGGCGTTGTGGCTGGCCGCCGGCGGCCTGCCGCCGCTGTGGACCTTGTTCGTGTTCACTGCCGGCGTGTGGCTGACCCGCTCGGCCGGGTGTGTCATCAACGACTACGCCGACCGCTGGCTCGACCCGCACGTGGAACGCACCAAGGCCCGTCCGCTGGCCACCGGTGCGATCAGCGGCCGCGCGGCGCTGGTGCTGTTCGCAGTGCTGATGCTGGTGGCGTTCGCGCTGGTGCTCACCCTGAACGGCCTGACCATCGGGCTGAGCTTCATCGGCGTGTTCCTAGCCGCCAGCTACCCCTACCTGAAGCGCTACACCCATCTGCCGCAGGTGTACCTGGGCATGTCCTTCGGCTGGGGCATTCCCATGGCCTTCGCCGCCGTGCAGGGCGAGGTGCCCACGCTGGCGTGGCTGCTGTACGCCGGCAACATCCTGTGGTCCACCGCCTACGACACCTGGTACGCCATGGTCGACCGCGAGGACGACCTGAAAATGGGCTCGCATTCCACCGCGATCCTGTTCGGTGAACTGGACCTGGTCATCCAGGGCGTGCTGTATGCGCTGTTCCTGGCCACGATGGCGCTGGTGGGCGTGCGCGGCGGGCTGGGCGGGTACTACCTGGCCGGGGTGGCGGTTGCCGCCGTGCTGGTGGCGTATGAATTCTGGATCTGCCGCAACCGCGAGCGCGGGCCGTGTTTCAAGGCCTTCCTGCACAACAACTGGGTGGGCGCGGCCTTGTTTGCGGGTATCGCCGCCGATCTGGCGCTGCGCTGAGAAGACCGCCGAGCATGCCCCGGCGATAGCCCGCGCCATATGCACGGGGCGGAATCCTCGGCCGAACCGGTAGCGCCGGGCCGTGCCCGGCGGGCGGTCACCTACGACCAATAGGTGGCTGACAGCCCGCACCCCACCGCCCAGAATCGGGCCATCGAACCTGGGAGGGTAGGCGATGGCCTCGACGGCTGCAGTACAGGACGGCTGGATGGCGCGTGCAGCGCTGCGCTCCGCCGCCTGGGCGGAAAGGTGGTTCCCCGATGCGTACGTGTTCGCGGTGCTGGGCGTGGTCATCGTTGCGCTGGCGGCGCTGGGCTTCGGCTCGACCCCGCAGGCCACCGCCAGCGCCTTCGGCGATGGCTTCTGGAGCCTGATCCCCTTCACCATGCAGATGGCCTTCGTGGTCATCGGCGGCTATGCGGTGGCCACTGCCCCCGTGGTCGCCCGCTTCATCGACTTCCTGGCCCGGGTGCCTCGCACCGGCCGTGGCGCGGTGGTGTACGTGGGCCTGGTCAGCATGCTGGCCTCGCTGCTCAGCTGGGGCTTCTCGCTGGTGTTCGGCGGTCTGCTGGTGCGTGCGCTGGCCCGCCGCAGCGAACTGCGCATGGATTACCGCGCCGCAGGTGCGTCGGCCTACCTGGGCCTGGGCGCGGTGTGGGCAATGGGCCTGAGCTCATCGGCGGCGCAGCTGCAGGCGAACCCGGCCAGCATGCCGCCGGGCCTGGTGGAAATCACCGGCGTGCTGCCGTTCACTGAAACCATCTTCCTGTGGCAGTCGATCGCGTTGACCGCGGCCCTGATCCTGGTTTCGCTGCTGATCGCCTGGCTGACCGCACCGGCTGCCGGCAGTGCACGCACCGCCGAAGATTTCCCCGGCGCCGCGCAGGCCGAGCCGGAACCGCTGCAGCAGCGCACCCGCCCCGGTGAATGGCTGGAATACAGCCCGCTGCTGACCGTGCTGCTTTCGCTGCTGGCCTTCGGCTGGCTGTTCAACGAATTCGCCAGCAAGCCGGTGGTCACCGCCATCGCCAACCTCAACACCTACAACTTCCTGTTCATTTCGCTGGGTCTGCTGCTGCACTGGCGGCCGCGCAGTTTCCTCAACGCGGTGGCCAAGGCGGTGCCCAGCACCACCGGCGTGCTGATCCAGTTCCCGTTGTACGGCGGCATCGCGATGATCCTCACCCATGCCGCCGGTGGTGATGGGCAGACCCTGGCGCATCGGCTGTCCAGCCTGTTCGTGCACGTGGCCAGCACCGATACCTTCGCTCTGGTGATGGGCGTGTACTCTGCCGTGCTGGGCTTCTTCGTGCCCTCCGGCGGTGGCAAGTGGATCATCGAAGCGCCGTATGTCATGCAGGCCGCCAACGAACTGAAGGCGCACCTGGGCTGGGCGGTGCAGGTCTACAACGCCGCCGAAGCGCTGCCAAACCTGATCAACCCGTTCTGGATGCTGCCGTTGCTGGGCGTGCTGGGCCTGAAGGCACGCGATATCGTGGGCTTCACCTTCATCCAGCTGCTGGTGCACATCCCGCTGGTGCTGGGCCTGCTGTGGCTGCTGGGCATGACCCTGACCTACGTGCCGCCGGTGATGCCGTAGCGCGCCTGGGGCGACCCCGTCGCCCCGTAGAGTCGAGCTCGCTCGACTGCTTTCCCGCTCTGTAGGGTCGAGCCTGCTCGACGCTACGACCCCGCGGTCTGCTTCTCGATCTCGGCCTTGCGCAGCAGGAAGCGCTGCACCTTGCCGCTGGGCGTCTTCGGTACCTGCGCCACGAATTCCACCAGGCGCGGATACGCGTGAGCGGACAGGCGCGAACGCACGTGCTGCTGCAGCTCCGTGGCCAGCCCTTCATTGCCGCTGTGGCCATCGCGCAGGATCACAAAGGCCTTCACGATCTCGGTGCGTTCCGGGTCGGGCACGCCGATCACCGCGGCCTCGGCCACCGCATCATGTTCCATCAGCACGCTCTCCACGTCGAACGGTCCGATGCGGTAGCCCGACGAGGTGATCAGATCATCAGAGCGGCCGATGAAACTGATCGAGCCATCGTCTTCCCACTCCACCGAATCGCCCGTGCGGTACCATCCATTGCGCAGCGCGGGTGTCTCGGCGCCGTAGTAGCCGGTGAACCAGAGAATGGGCGACTGCTGCACATCCACCGCCAGGATGCCCGGCGTGCGCGGCGGCAGTACGTTGTCGTGCTCATCCAGCACCGCCACCCGGTAGCCGGGCATGGCGAAGCCGGACGAACCGGGCCGCACCGCGTGCGCCAGCGCGTGGTGGTTGTTCACCACCATGCCGGTTTCGGTCTGCCCATAGTGGTCCAGCACCGTGGTGCCCAGGTGTTCGCGGAACCAGCGGGCGATTTCCGGATTCAGTGGCTCGCCCGCGCTGCTGACCACCCGCAGCTGCCCTTTGATGCCGGCGCTGGCCGCAGGACCGGCACCGATGATCTGCCGGTAGGCGGTGGGCGAGCCCGCCAGGTTGGTTACCCCCAGCTGCTGGATGATCTGGTTCAGGCCGGCCACGCTGAAGCCGGCTTCGCTGAAGGTGGTGGCATGACCCAGCAGCAGCGGGCCGGTGACCCCGTAGTACAGGCCATAGGCCCAACCCGGATCGGCAATGTTCCAGAACACATCGTCGGCGCGCAGATCCACCGCCAGTTCGATGTAACTGGCAAAAGCCAGCAGGGCACGCAGTGGCACCGGCACGCCTTTGGGGCTGCCGGTGGTGCCCGAGGTGGACAGCAGGGCCATCAGGTCGTCACCGCCCAGCATCACCGGGGCCCGCTCGGCGGGTGCCTGGCGGGTGCGGGCCAGCCAGTCGATATCGCCGTCGGCCACGCGCTGCCCGGCGTCGGCGATGGTCGCTACGGCAGGGCACCCGCTCACCCCGTCCAGCTTGCTGCGGTTGGCCAGGTCGGTCACCACCAGCGCGGTGCGCCCGGTGGTCAGCCGCGTTTCAATGGCCTTGGGCCCGAACGCGGTGAACAGCGGTTGGTAGACCGCACCCAGCCGCCAAGTGCCCAGGATCACCGCCAGCAGATCGGGCGTGCGCGGCAGCAGACCGGCCACCACATCGCCACGGGCAATGCCAGCGTCGGCCAGTACGTTCGCGGCGCGCGCAGCGGCCTCGCGCAGCTGTTCGAAGGTGAAGGTGTGCAGGTGCCCCTGCGCATCCACCCAGCGCAGCGCGGTGGCATTGCGCCCACAGTGGCGGTCGCAGCATTCCACGCAGGCATTCACACCGGTCTGCAGATCGCCCTGCAGGCGCGCTTCCCACTGCGCCAGATCGAAGTCGGCCAGGGCCTGGTCGTAGGAAGGCCGTGCTGTGCTGTCGTGGGCCATGCGTGTCTCCGCCAAGGGTCAGCCCGACGATAGGCGCGGCCGGGGGCGGCTGCAAATCGGACCAAAGGCGTAGGCGGTCAGCCGGCGTCGTCTTCGCCAAAGCGCACGCCGTTGAAGGTATGCGTGCAGCACGCGTACGAGGGCCCCATGTCCTTCGCGCGCTCGGCGCCGGGAAGATCAGTCGATTGTCGGCGCCCGCGCAGCCAGCAAGCGCCTGCTCACCTTAATGGGCGTGGCGCGCGACCGGCATAAGCACATGCGCAACCCGCATGAATCCTTCATGCGCTTGTGGCACAAGGGCCCGCGCGTGTTCATTCACCGCCGTGCACGCGCCCATGGCCGCGCTGCAACGCGTGGTTAACCTTCGGCTGCAGACCATGCGCACGTCCACCGCATTCCGCGCGTGGCATTTGGAGATCGGACATGGCACAGCAGAACCAGAACCCGAACCAGAAGCAGCAGGGCCAGCAGAACCAGCAGGATCAGCAGCAGGGGCGTGGCCGCGACCAGCAGCAGCAACAGCAGCAGGAACAGCAGCAGCGCAACCAGCGCAACCAGCAGCAGGGCGGGCAAGACGAAGAAGAATGACCCGCGTGCAGCACACGCTTGAACGATGAAGCCCCGCCTGGTGCGGGGCTTCGTCTGTTACAGCAGGCGTGTTTACAGCAGGCCTACCCGCTGCAGCGCGGGGGTGGCCGCCATGTCGTTGGGGTTGGTGCCGGGGAGATCCTGCGGCACCGCCATGCCCATGCCGGCATACAGATCCACCCAGTGCTGGGAAATCCTGCCGGTCTGCGGATTGCGGAAATTCATCGGCTGCAGCGCGAACACATGGTGCGTGCGGAACGCGCGTTCAATGAAATCCGAACAGTAGTAGCTGTCCTCGTTCAACACATAGGCCGTGTTGTACGGCTTGCCCAGCATCGTGCGCGCCGTGGCGATGGCATCGGCCAGCACCTGCGGCGGCGCCGCACGCAGGCGGTACACCACGATCTGCCGCTGCTTGTCCCGTGCATCCTGGCGGAACTCCGCCAGCGTCTGCTGCCGCGAGCCCTTTTCATCGGCGTGCAGCACCTGCAGTTCACCCGGTCCATCGGCCACCAGCGCCACATGGTCGAAGCGGGTGCCGCCTTCGCGGGCGGTGGCATCGTTGATGGCGGCGCTCAGGCCGGTCTGGCCGGCGCTGACGAACAGCAGATCGCCCGGCCGCGCTTCCACGGCCAGCGCAACGGCCGGCCACAGCGCGGGCAGCAACAGGCCAATCAACAGGAACAGGGCGCGCATGGCAGGGCCGGGATCGGAAAAACGCGATTGTACGGCGCAGGGTAGGATGGTGCGACCGAACCGGAATCAGGATGATCCCATGTGCTGCCGCCGTTCCCTTGTGCTGCTGGCCCCTGTCGTCAGTCTTGCCCTGGCCGCCTGTACGCAGACGCCGCAGGCCCCGCAGGCGCAACCTGCAGACGCTGCGCCCGCCGCGGCACAGGCCGCCGCCCCCGCAGCCGCCCCGGCAGCGCCCGCCACGCCGGCCTGCCCCCATGAGCAGTTTGATACCTTCCTGAAGCATTTCGGCAACGAGATCGCGCTGCAGGAAGCGGCCACCGCCGACCCGCTGCGCGACAGCTACGTCGATGCCGGTGCCGAGCCCGAGCCGAAGACCGTGGAAAAGCAGGTGCCGCTGGCCGAGGTCGAATGGCCGGTGATGCCGGATCCGGCCGGTCTGTCCGGCCGTGGCCGTGAAATGACCGTCACCGCGCAGGCCGATGGGCAGATGCAGGTGCTGATGCGCACCCCCGATACCAGCGACCAGCAGGTCTACACCTTCGCCCGCACCCCGTGCTGGACGCTGGTCAGCCGGGCCGATGAATCGATCTGAACAGCGCCGGCCTCGCGCCCCCGGTACAGTCGAGCTTGCTCGACCCACGCCCCGGTAGAGTCGAGCTTGCTCGACTGTAATTTCCCGCAGTCGAGCAAGCTCGACGCTACAAGGACATGCCATGAACATCCGCAGGATGCGAACCTTCGCCCACGTCGCCGCGCTGTTGCTTGCCACCGGCACCGCCAGCGCGCAGGCGCTGCACGCCGATGACCGCGCGTACTTCGCCAGCGCCAGTGCCGAGCAGACCGCGCGCTCCGTCCTGGCCGAACAGACGGCGGCGCTGCAGGCGGCGACCGGGAGCGATCCCGCCGTGCGCTTCCGGCAGGCCGAGCAGCTGCAGGCGCAGTGCCTGCGCCACTATGCCTATCTGCACCTGCAGGCCGGCCGCGATGCCCGCGGTCGTCGCCCGGCGCAGGCCTTGGACCAGGTGATGGGCTTGTGCGGCAGCATTGCCCGCGCCGGCAGGGCGGCCCTGCATGCGGCGCCGGCCGATGCCGCCTGGGCCAACGCCTACCCGTTCCTGCGCGAGCGCGCGCAGGAGGAAGCCGCCCTGCCCAGTAACGCCGCGCTGGATGACGCGGTGGATGCGCTGGCCGGCCCGGCCATGGACAGCTTCGCACGGCTGCGCCGACAGATCATGCGCACGGCCGTCTATCCGCAACTGCAGGGCGAGGGGCGGCAGTGGGACACCGGTGCCGACCGGCTGGCGCTTGCCCAGCAGCCCGACCGCGCGCTGCGCGAGGCAGGTTGGAAGGGCTACCGGCAAGGCCTGCAGTCGCGGCGCGATCCGATGGCGTCGGTGCTGCTGGGGCTGGTGCAGGTGAACGACAGCGCCTCGCAGCTGCAGGACCACGCTTCGGCTACCGAGCGTGGCTATCGCCACATGGGGCTGGACACCGCCACCGTGCAGACCACGCTGGCCGCGGTGGAGCGCCATGCCCCACAGCGCGATGCCTACCAGCAGCAGCTGCTGCGGCATGCAGAAAACAACGGCGTGGCGAACCCGCAGCCCTGGGATACCACGGTGCCCGATGCCGGCTACGTGCCGCCCGTGCTGACCCTGCAACAGCTGCGCGACACCGCCGCCGACGCCATGCAGCACCTGGGCCCGGCCTACGTGGAAGAGCTGCGCACGCTGCTGGATCCTGCCAGCCACCGGATGGACCTGGACACCGCGCGCGGCCAGCGCAGCCAGGATGCGTTCCCGGTGTTTGCGCCCGATGCACCCGCGCTGCTGTTCGTGGGCCAGCGCAGTGGAGATCTGGAAAGCGACGTGGAGATCGTCCACGAAGCCGGGCACAGCCTGCACGGGCAGTGGATGCAGCGGAACCATGCATCGCCGCTGCAGCTCAATGGCAGCGCGTGGCTGACCGAAGCGTTTGCGATCTACAACGAGCTGCGCTTCCGTGACCGGCTGTACCAGCAGGCGCAGGATCCGCGTGCCAAGGCGTACTACCTCAAGTCGCTGCTGGACGACATGGTGCTGCAGGTGTTCACGTCGGCCGAAGAAGCGCAGCTGGAGCGATCGATCTACCAGGGCGTGGCCAACAACACCCTGGGCACTGCCGATGATCTGGACCAGCTTACCGGGCAGGTGTTGGCGCGCTATGGCCAACAGCCGCAGCGCTACCCGGAACTGCGCAATGCCTGGATCGGCAAGCGCTTGATGTATGAAGACCCGAACTACCTGGTCAACTACCTCTACGCCGGGCTGCTGGCCGTGCAGTTGTACGCGCTGGACCAGCAGGATCCGGAAGGCTTCCGCGTGCGTTACCTGCAGGTGCTGGGCGAGGGCTTCGATCGCGCACCCCAGCAGCAGGTGGCACAGCTGCTGGGGCATGCGCCCGACTGGCCCGCGCTGGTGGATGCGGACATGCAGGTGCTTGAAAGCAACGTCGCCCAGCTGCGCGCGCTGCATGCGCAGATCGACGCCCAGCGGCGTCGTTAGGGGGCGCTGGGCGTGGCGGCTGGCTCAGGTGGCAACGACCCGCCAGCCACGCGCGTCGTCGTGCAGCTCACCACTGCCAACCACTCCACCGATCTGCAGTACCAGGCCCTGTGCGTTGGGCAGATCTTTCTGTTCGGGGAACCAGCGGCGGTCGGCGGCCACCACGATCAACAGGCCCTCGTCGTCGCCCATAGGCGCGAACTGCGCCGACGGCGGACTGAGCGGCTGCAGGCCGAAGCAAGCACTGGCGGCGGCACGTACTGCATCCGCATCATCGCTGGGCAGGCCTACCTCGCTCAGGCACTGCAGTTCACTGCCGTGGAAGGCGCCGGTATGCGTGCCGGCCGGCAGGCGCCTGCGCCCGATCAGCTCCAGGATCAGGCCGTCGGGGCCGGTGAAATACACCGACTGCGACTGCCAGTTGCTTTCCAGCGCGAAGTAATCAATGCCTTCGGGATTGCGCTGCAGTGGTGTGCGCTCGCGCAGCCACGCCATCGCTGCGGCGAAACGATTGTCGGGCACGTTGAAGGCCAGATGCACGCCGCCGGTGGGGTGGTTGCCGGCCGGTTGCAGGTCGATCGTGCTCCAGCCGACATGCACATGGTGGCCGACCACGCGCTGCTGCAGCACGTTGCGGAAATAGTCCGCCACGGTCTCGACATTCGACACCGGCAGGGTGAGATGCAGCAGGCGCATGTGTGATCCTCCATGAAGCACTGGGGCGAGTGTAGCGCTGGGCGCCTTTCACCCGCGTCATCGCCCGCGCAACGAATCGTTACGCCGCCACGGCATGCTCTGGCGGGTGCCAACCTTGGTTGGCACACTCCGTCCGCAACCGCGCCCCGCCGCACGCTCTGGTAGGTGCCAACCTTGGTTGGCACTGGCCGTCCGCAGCCACGCGTTGCGACAGGGGCTTGCACTGGCGGCCACAACCGCAACAATGCACCGCTCAAGGACGTCTACAGGGGAAGGGCATGCACGGACTGATGGCACAACACCGCGCCGTGGGTGAAACCGCATGGCCATGATCCTGGCGCTGGTGCTGCTGGCACCGCTGCTGCCACTGGCCCTGCTGGTGCTGATGTGGCGGCGTGCACCGCGCTGGCAGGGCAACCCGTGGCTGTATCGGGCGGGCTTCGCCTTCCTGGCCGCGCTGCTGTCGCCCACGCTGCTGATGGCCGGCCACGGTGGCCTGCCGTGCCCCACCTTCGGCGGTCTGATACTGGTGTTCATGCGGCTGGAGTGGATTGGCGATCTGCAGTTGAACCTGATCGCGTTTGGCAGCAAGGACGCCGCGATCCTGTCCGCACCTTTCCTGGTGGTGTTTGCCGCCGCCATGTTGATCCCGCTGCGCACCGCGCGCCGCGCCAGCCTGACGCTCGAATGATCGCGCCCCCATCGGGCGCCCATCAGCCTGGTAGGTGCCAACCTTGGTTGGCACGAACCGTCCGCGCCAAACATGCGATCTGCCTTTGAAGGACTACCGATGGTCAGCAAAGACTCAAGCAGCGACGGCCCCGTGGATGCGGCGTTCCGCCCCGTCCTGACCTGGATGGCCAACGAAATCGCAGCCGGCCGCCCGCCACAGACGGCAAACGTGTACCTGCGCACCGCCGATACGTGGGAGGCCATCACCGGCATCCTCCAGGACTACGGCGAAACCCTGGTGCCGCTGCCGGAGACGAGCTGGGAATCCTCGGTGTGCCAGTGGTACGGGCATCACTGGCAGGTTCTGGTCGACCTGTACACGGAGGGAGAGGGGCGAAGCGATCTGGTGATGCATGTCGACATCACCGAAGCCGATGGCGGCTTCGACTACACCCTGCACCTGGTCCATGTACCCTGATCACGCGCGACCGTAGAGTCGAGCAAGCTCGACTGCTCCGGCCCTTCGTAGAGTCGAGCTTGCTCGACTGCCGTAGCCAAGAGCAGTCGAGCAAGCTCGACTCTACCAATGCAAAGCAGTCCGCATCGCCCGGCATTCCAAGCCAAGCCGCGGGGTGTGTCCCGGCACATCCATCCAAGCCCGGCCGTGGCCCCAGCCGCCATCATCGCGTTGCCTCCCGGCCGCTTGTGCTACTACGGCCCGTGCAGTCCTTCCCCCATCGGAGCACGACCATGGTCAACCCCGTCGCCCAGGCCCATCGCGGCTTGGGTACAACGCTTTTCAGCCTGCTGAACCCCATACCGTTCGGCTTCTTCGTCGCCGCGCTGATCTTCGACATCCTCTACCTCAACACCGCCGAGGTGATGTGGGGCAAGTCCGCCGCCTGGCTGATCACCTTCGGTCTGCTGATCGCCATCATTCCGCGCCTGATCAACCTGTTCGCGGTGTGGCGCCGCAACAGCACCGCCACCGGCGTGGACCGTGTGGATTTCGTGCTGAATCTGCTGGCCATCGTGCTGGCCATCTGGAACGCGTTTGTGCACAGCCGCGACGCCTACGCGGTGGCCGTGCCGGGCACCGCGCTGTCCGCGCTGACCGTGGCTCTGATCGCGATCGGCTACATCCTGTTGTCACTGCAGGCCCCGGTGCTGCAGGGAGGTCGTCATGGCTGAGCGCATTCTGCCCACGCTGGGCATCCTTTCCCTGGCGGTCATGCTGGCCGCCTGCGCAGGCAAGGCCGAATATCACCCGGCCGACCAGTCCGGTCCGCAGCCGCCGCTGCCCAAGCCGGCCAATTTCCTCATGCCGCCCATGCAGGTGCCCAAGGGCGTGGGCTGGGCCGAAGGTCAGGCGCCGGCCGTGGCCGAAGGCCTGAAGATCGAGCGCATTGCCGCCAACCTGCAGCACCCGCGCCGCCTGCTGACCCTGCCCAATGGCGATGTGCTGGTGGTGGAAGGCAATGGCCCCGGCGAAGAACCCGTCACCACGCCCAAGCAGTGGATTGCCGGCAAGGTGAAGGCGCGCTCGGGCAAGGCCGGCAAGGGCGGCAACCGGGTCACCCTGCTGCGGCGCACGCCGGGCACCGATACCTGGACCCAGCACGTCTACATCGAAGGCCTGCATTCGCCGTTCGGCATCCAGCTGATCGGCGACACGCTGTACGTGGCCAACACTGGCAACATCATGCAGTACCAGTACGTGCCGGGTGCCACCCGCATGGCCGACAAGGGCCGCGAGTTCACCGACCTGCCCAGCACCATCAACCACCACTGGACCAAGGAACTTCTGGCCAGTCGTGATGGCAGCAAGCTGTACGTGGGCGTAGGTTCCAACAGCAACATCACCGAGAATGGGCTGGCCGTTGAATACCGCCGTGCCGTGGTGCTGGAAGTGGACGTGGCCACCCGTGGCAGCCGTATCTACGCATCGGGCATCCGCAACCCCACCGGCCTGGACTGGGAGCCGAGCACCGGCGCGCTGTGGGCGGTGGCCAACGAGCGCGATGAGATCGGCGCCGACCTGGTGCCCGATTACCTCACCTCGGTGAAGGAAGATGGCTTCTACGGCTGGCCCTATAGTTATTACGGCCAGCACGTGGATGAGCGCGTGCAACCGCAGCGGCCCGATCTGGTGGCCAAGGCGATCAAGCCCGACTACGCCATCGGCTCGCACGTAGCACCGCTGGGCCTGCTGTTCTACACCGGCCAGTCGCTGCCCGCGAAGTACCACGGCGGCGCGTTCATCGGCGAACACGGCAGCTGGGACCGTTCACCGCTGAGCGGCTACGAAGTGGTGTACGTACCGTTCAAGGACGGCAAGCCGACCGGCCGCCCGCAACCGGTGGTGACCGGGTTTGCATCGAAGGATGAAAAGACCCTGATGGGCGCCCCGGTGGGCATGGCGATGGATGCCGAAGGCGCCCTGCTGGTGGCTGATGACGTAGGCGACGTCGTCTGGCGGGTCTCGGCAAAGTAGCGGAATTGTAGAGTCGAGCCATGCTCGACTGCTTCGGCTGTGGCCTTTTGTAGAGTCGAACCATGCTCGACTGCTTCTGCCAACAGCAGTCGAGCAAGCTCGACTCTACGAAAGGCGAAGAGCAGTCGAGCACGGCTCGACTCTACAAAAACAAAGGCAAGAGCAGCCAAGCATGGCTTGGCTCTACAGTTCCGCGGTGCTCCCGCGCAGCCCGCTGAACACCGATTCGGCGGCAAACCCCACGCCACCCAGCAGTACGCCGAAGTACACCATCGTGGCCACCACGAACGCGTAACCCGCCGCGACGGCGGCGCCATCGCGCTGGATGAAGCCGATGGCAAACGACATCAGTGCCAGCGCCGGCAGCGTATTGCTGAAAGGAATCGGCCCGGCCGGGGCCATCAGCAGCAGCGTGGCCACCACCAGCGCCACATTGTTCACGCGCATCATCTTCTTCGAGCGCACCATCACCGCCAGCCGCATCGGCTGCGACAGGCGCTCCATGCGGTGCACCCACTTCAGGGCCCGGCCCAGGTTGGCGCGCAGCTTGTCGGTGGCCACCTCGCGCTCGGCCAGGCGCTGCGGCACCCACAGCGGCCGGTCGCGCACGCGGCTCAGGCCGATCAACAGGATGGACGCACCAAACACCGTGCTCAGGCCGGGAATGGACACCGGAATCAGGAAAATGGCCGACAGCAGGATCACGATCAGCATCAGCCCTTCATCGCCCAGCGCCTGCAGCAGGGTGCCCACGCGGATGTGCTGGCCCGGCAGGCCGTCGATCAGGTCTTCAATCTGCTGTGCCAGCGGGGCGGTGTCGGTGGCCTCGGGGGCGCGGTAGGTCATGCGTCTGGATCTCCAGGGTAGGGCGGTCATGGGGGCCGTCCTGCGGTGGGGCGCACAGGCTTGCCGAGTATGGCCGCCAACGGCGGCGCGCGGCTGAACCGCACATGAGAACGGCAGCCGCCGCCGGCCTGGCCTAAAATGGAGGGCCCCGCGCTGGAAATGAAACTGATGGACATGGGCCGCAGGCAATCGACCATCCAACTGGTCGCCATCGATATGGATGGCACCCTGCTGGACCCGGCACACAAGCTGACCGCACGCGCCAAGCAGGCCATTGCGCAGGCCCGCGCGCTGGGCGTGCATATCGTGCTGACCAGCGGCCGCCCAGTGTCCGGGCTGGCGCCGTTCCTGCAGGAACTGGGCATTACCGGCAACGACGATTACTGCATTGCCTGCAACGGCGGCCTGGTGCAGCGCATCGGCACGCGCGAAACAGTGGTGGAATTCCCCCTCAGCTTCGATGACTTCCTGTACTGCGAACAGGTTTCGCGGCAGCTGGGTGTGCACTTCCAGGCCCTTGATGGCCAGCGCCTGTACACGCCCAACCAGGACATCAGCCGCTACACCGTCATCGATTCGCACCTGTCCCACGTGCCGCTATCGTACCGCCGCGTGCAGGACATGGACCCGTCGATGTCCTTCATCAAGCTGATGATGATCGACGAACCCGACGTGCTGGATGCAGCCATCACCCGCCTGCCGGCCGAACTGACCGAACGCTTCGCCGTGCTGAAGAGTGCGCCGTTCTTCCTGGAAGTGTTCGACCACCGCGCTGGCAAGGGCCCCAGCCTGCAGCGCCTGGCCGAACACCTGGGCATCGATCGCGCCAACGTGATGGCCATTGGCGATCAGGAAAACGACCTGACCATGCTGCAGTTCGCCGGCACCAGCGTGGCCATGGGCAACGCCATCGACGCAGTGAAGGCGGTGGCGCGTTTTGAAACCACACCGAACACCGACGAAGGCGTGGCCCGCGCGATCGAGCGCTTCGTGCTGCAGTAACCACGCGCCCCGGCCCTGGTAGGTGCCAACCTTGGTTGGCACACAGCCCACGCGCAATGTTCCCGGCACCGAAAAAGCATGCCAACCAAGGTTGGCATCTACCAGATCGCGGTGCCGGCGGTAGATCCACGCCATGCCTGGATGACCAACCCCCAACCACGCGGCTATCCCCGCGTATAGCGCCGCCATACCCATCGCCATCGCTGCTGTACCACGGCGCAATGGCTAACGCGGGCCACCGATGCCAGAATTTCGCACGCCGAAATCACGCCCTCGAACGCCGCCGCAGATGATCGTCCTTCTCTGCAGCTGACCGGCGCGCACAGCGCCGGAACCCCCAAACGCAGTCGCACCACCAGCCAGGTCGCCGCTCGTCGCGCCGCCGTGCTGGGCGTGCGTCTGCGCTATTTTCCCAACGCAGCTGGATTCGCCCATGAACACGCCACCCACGCAGCGCCTTGCGCTGGCCATCGCTATGTCCATTGCTTCGTCGGCCCATGCCATCGAAGTCCACGACACCGCCCACGACACCCCGGTCACCCTCAACGCCCTGCAGGTAATCGCCACGCCCCGCAGCGCCGCCACTGCACCCACGCAGGTGGTCGGCCCCAATCGCTACATCATCAATGCCACCGATCTCGATGCCATGGTGACCGGCAACAACGGCCTGGCCATGCTCAAGCAGGTGCCCGGTGCCAGCTACACCGCCACCGACGGCCTGGGTCTGGATATTTCCGCCACCAGCCTGTTCGTGCGCGGCTTCCGCATGAATGAAATGGGCATCACCTTCGAAGGCGTGCCATTGAACGACAGCGGCTTCCTCTCGCTTACCGGCACCAGTGTGGTGAACGTAGGCGTGCCCGATGCCATCGGCGCCATCACCGTCAGCCCCGGTGGCGCGCCGGTGCACGTATTTTCCAGCAGCGCCAACGGCGGCAGCCTGGAATACCGCCTGCGCGATCTGCAGGACAGCCCCAGTCTGCGGGTCAAGCAGGGCGTGGGCAGCAACCGCACCTTCGTTACCACGGTTTCCGCGCAGAGCGGGCAACTGGGCGAACACGGTCCCAAAGTGCTGGTAGACCTGCAGCGCGTGTCGGCCGATAAGTACCAGGGCGCCGGCACGCAGGATTTCCTGCGTGGCAATCTGAAGGCACAGCAGGACGTGGCGTGGGGTGACATCACCCTGTTCGTGTCTGACAGCAAGGCCAAGGTATGGGGCTACAACAACATGTCCTTCGACATGATCCGCAAGCTGGGCTGGAAGGCCGACAGCTTCTACCCCGATTACGCCTGGGCGTACTACGTGGCCTCGCCGGAGAACGCCGAAAAATCCTGCGGCACCTATACCTGCGGCGAACTGTCCGAACTGATTCCGTACGACACCGGCCAGGTCACCCGCGACCGTGTGGCATCCATCAATCACCGTTTCCAGATCACGCCCACGCTTAGTGGCAACGTGCAGCTGTACAACGCCAACAGCCATACCCAAGCCACCCTGACCGACCCCACCGTGCCTTCGCCCAATGGCGCGCCGTTTTCCGAGCAGGTGCAGACCCCGCGGGTAAACCGTCTGGGCGGCATGGCCAATCTGCAGCTTGAAGCCGGCGCACACACGTTCACCGCTGGCGTCTGGCAGGAAAAGAGCAAGGCCGCGGCCCGCACCGATTGGTACCAGCAGCCGCTGCTGGGGCAGGGCGCACCGCTGAAGGCGACCGGCCCGTTCGATGTGTACGGTCCCGCGTTCCAGACCGACAACGCCTCGCGCTGGGTTACCCGCTCGCAGCAGTTCTACCTGCACGATGACATCGCGCTGAGCGATACGCTGAAACTGGGCGTCGGCTTCAAAGCCGTGGATTTCCGCACCGAAGGCGGGGGGCTGGGCGATGCGCCGGACCGCCCGGTGAACGGCGCGCTGCGTGCCAAGGACAACTTTCTGCCGCATGCCTCGCTGTTCTGGAGCCCCAACGCATCCACCGACGCGTTCATCGATCTGGCCAGCGGCATGAACGGCTACCGCGTGGCCCAGCGCGGCAACATCGGTTACACCGCTTCGGCGTGGACCGTGACCGATCAGGAAGAATTCGACCGCATTGCTGACAGCCTGCGGCCGGAAAAGAACTGGAACCTGACCGTGGGCGCCACCCATCGCTTCGACCGGCTCACGCTCACCGGTGATGTGTTCTACAGCGATATCCGCAACCGGCTGCTGTCTGCGGCGGTCGGCACCCAGTTCGCGCAGATCAACACCGTGCGGCTGATGCCGAAGATGCACGTGATCGGCGCGGACCTGGGCATCACCGCCGATCTGGGCGACCACCTGCAGTTCTACCAGGGCGTGGCGGTGGCCCGTTCGTACTACGACAGCGATTTCGTGGTGGGCGATACCGTGTACCCGATCAAGGGCAACGCGCAGCCCGGTTACCCGCAGGTCTCGCTGGTAAGCGATCTTTCCGCGCACTTTGGTGACTGGCGCGTGGGTGCCACCAGCACCTCGTACCTGCGCCAGCCATTCACGTACCAGAACGATATCCGCGTGCCCACGTTCTGGCAGGTGAACACCTATGCCGCCTACACGCTGGGGCAGGGCAGCGTGCTGCCCGGTCTGGAACTGCGTTTGGATATCAGCAACCTGTTCAACCGCAACAATATCGGCACCGCCACCATCGCCGGCTCGTCGTTCTCGGGCGACTACCAGACCCTGCAGCGCAGCGCCCCCCGGCAGGTGATGTTCAGCACCGCCATCGCGTTCTGAACAGACGGGGTCAGATCCCTTCCGCAGGAAGGGCTCTGACCCCACGCGCAATGTTCCCGGCACCGAAAAATCATGCCAACCAAGGTTGGCATCTACCCATTCGGGTGGGGTCGCACCCACGCAAGGTTCCCACAATGTTGCCGGAGCATGCTGTCGCCATGGCCCAGCCCGACCCCGTGTTCCTGCCCACCCGCCCGCGCGCCCACGGACGCCCGCGTCCGGTGCCCTATGCGGCCCCGCAGGTCGATCTGCAGACCGAATACCAGTTCTGGCAGGCCTACGAACGTTTGGTTCGGCCATTGCCCGGCGGCGGCCTGCGCTTGGCCTGGCTGGTGTTCCACCAGGTCTACCGCGCCCGCCAGCGCCACCCCCACGACAGTCACGCCAGCGCCCTGGGCCGCGTGTTGTTCGGCAGCAACATGACCCCCGAACGCGCCGCCGAACTCCAGGACCTATACGGCCTGGTCAGCCGCCGCTTGGCCGCCCTGGCCAGCCGGGGTCAGATCCCTTTTCGCAGAAAAGGGCTCTGACCCCGAAGCCCCGACATCCACCCCAAACACACACCGCGCATCATCCGGCATCCCTCGCTGCATGCGCAGAATCCGCGTCTGCACCCACGACGGCTCGCCAGCGCCCATCACATCACCCGGCGCGATCCCCAGCCACCGTTGGAAACGCCGATGCAGCTGCGCGATATCCGGCGCGCGCCACAGCGCATCGGCTGGCATGCGGACCAGCACCAGCGGCGGGGCATTCTGCACATCCATCACCACCACGCCCTTGCAGCGCACCTGGAAAGCCGAAGCGCCACCATCCTCGCTATGGAAATCGAACCCCTGCCGGCCCTTTGCCGTAGCCAGGCCGCGTGCATCGCCTTCCAGCAGCGAGTAATCGAAATCCTGCAGGGTGGTGTAAGCGTTCACCTGGTCCTCGGGTGCCGCGGGCCACTGCCACCACAGCGTGGCCGCCACCACGCCGCACGCGGCCACCGCAGCAAGCAGGCGCGCCCTCATTGCGGCCGCACCCGGTCCTGGATGAAGCTGTTCAACGCCAGCGCTGCCATCGCCAGACCTTCCATCACGAGGTCGCCCACGTATTGGTCAGGATCGCCGTTCTGGCGTGCGCGCTCAGCGGCCAACAGCAGTTGCTGCACCACGCGCTGCCCAGCCAGGGCGCAGTCGGCGTCGCACAGGGCGATCTGCCGGCTGCGCAGCGGGTGGCGTTCCGGCCATGGCTGGCCGTCAGCGGCAACGCCGCCGTCCACGCTGCGCAGGATGGCCAGCAGGCTGGTGGGGTCCGGGGCGGGTTCGGCCGCTTCCAGGATGGGGCGCGGGGGAGGGCAGTGCGGTGTGGTCATGGCAGGCTCCGTGCAAGCAGGCAGAAGCCGCCACCGATAAGGGTGGCGGACGATGCGTGGCTCGAAAACCGGACTAGGGATACAACCGGCGGGTACAAGACCCCCACGCACCGTCCGCCATAGCCGGCAGACGGATTGCCAGCCGGCACCACGCGCGGTGATGCCGGCTGACAAGCGTAAACAACATCCCTAGAACTCGGGTTTTCGACGCCCGGCCACCCGTTGTCGGTGGCGCTACCAGAGTTGCCTGATGCTGTTGGGAATGCCAAGGGCTGCGGGCCAAACCCGCCAATGCCAGAGACGTTTTCAGAATTGTTGCATAGTGCGATTGCGTGGTGAGACGTTTGGGGCGCAATGGTTTCGGTAGGTCAGTGGAAAACTGCAGGGCTTCACGATTAGGAGGTACTTGCCGTGGCATTTGCGACAGCCTCTCGGTCGGCCGCTGGTTCTGCCTACGTCCCTCGCGGGCTGCGAAGGCCGTGCTAGATTCATGCAAGAGGGAATCGCACGGGGTGTACTTTCATGGATGCATCGGCTGAGAAGTGCAGGGCTTCATCAGAACGACGATCTCTGGTCAACCTGCGGGCCGCATCATGTCCCCGGCTATCGCTGATTGCTCCGGCGTTACTGCTGGCAGCGTGTTCGAGCGCCCCGGCATCGGCACCATCAGCTCCCTTCAATCATCCAGCGTCCTTTGAAGCGCGGAGTGGATCAACCACGGACGCATTCAAGCGAGACATCGAGCGCTTGGCGAGCACACGCTTCGGCGATGTCGATGCACTCGAGACACAGCTTCACACACGACTGGGGCCGATAACGCGACAGGGGCTGCGGAATGAGCGGACCGCAGAAGGTGGAAGTTTGGGCGGGCTTGCGCTGTACAACATCTCTTTGCGAAGCGCTGCGGACGATCCCGGGCATGCGAACCTGAGCTTTGAGTTTGAACCACCCAGCATCGTGCTTCGCGAGTTCGCCTGGGAGGGAGCGGTCATGCATCCCCCTCACCCTGATGCGCCGGGTTCGCGCGCCTACTGGAACGTGCAGCTGGGCGAAGCCGCCGTGGTTCTTGGGCTCGATACTGATAACGCGACGCTGGTTTACGTTTCGATCAGTCAACACTGAAAAGCCAGCCGCCATGGCGAATCTGGGAACATGGCGGGTTCCGATACCCATAACGGGAAGGGGGCAACAAATGGGGGCCAGACAATGAAGCGCGAGCCAGGCTGTGTCGGCGTAGACGGGGCGAAGTCAGGTTGGATTGCCGTTTGGTGGGAAGACAACGAACTGAGCCACTGCGTGTACAGCAGTGCGCAGTCTCTCGTGTATGCGCACCCGCAGGCCCGAGTCATTGCCGTGGACATTCCAATGGGCCTGTCGGATCGCGATGGGCGAATGGCAGACGTAGAGGCCCGGAAGTTTGTGGGAGGCCGACGGGCGTGCAGCATATTCTCCTCGCCGGTCAGGGGAATTCTCGATGCCACATCTCAGCCCGAGGCATCGCGCAGACACCGGGCGATAGACAACCGCGGCTTTGGCGCGCAATCGTTTGTGATCCTGCCCAAGATTCGCGAGTGGGATGACGTGCTGCAGGCAGACCCGCACGCACGTGCAACGGTGTGGGAGATCCATCCTGAAGTGTCCTTCGCCGCGCTGAACGGCGGTCGTGGCAAAGGGCTGGCACCGAGGAAGAAGTCGCAGGAGGGCGCGGCCTTGCGAAGCGAGTTGCTTGCGCCGGTGTTTGGCTCCGAACGCATTGCGCGACTTCTGCAATCCGTGTCGCGCCGGCAGGCGGCGACGGACGATGTGCTCGATGCGCTGGTTGCGCTATGGAGTGCCGACCGCATCGCTGCGGGCGCGGCCGTTTCTCTACCGACGCCTGCCATTCTCGATGCCACCGGTTTGTCTACAGCAATCTGGTACTGATGCAGCCCCAATGACTGAACTCACTTTCCGCATGCTGGTCCTGCTGACCCTGATTGCCACCGTGGGCGGCATCGTGTTCGATGAGATTGGTGCCAGACAGCTACCGAAGGTGTTGCAGGAAGAGCGGCTCAGAATCAAGAATCGAGTGGTTGCGTACAGCAAGGCGCATCCCATGTGTGGGCTCCTGCGTATCCTGCTGGTTACTGGATACCTGGCCTCTCTCATCGCGATTGCATTCTTTGTGCCGTTCGCCCCCTGGTTGCTCCTGGCATTCACGCTGGGGTGGAGCGTACTCACGGTCATCGATGCGCCCCATGTCATTTCGCGCCCGGCATCGCTGTTCTACGAGGCATCGTTGCTTCTCAACGGCGTCATTCTGGCGCTTTGCTTCTTCTCGTCCCTGTCGGCCAGATTCAGCTCGGGCTTTGCTGGCTGAAGGCAGGACCATCGTCCAGGGCAATGCTGTTTCGTTACGAATCAACGACGCAGCAGTTTCGCTTGCCGGTACGGACAAAGCGCCATAGGATCATCGCTCTCGTGTACACGGATGGTGCCGATGCCACGCATGGCTTTTCTGCTTCTGGCAATGATCTTCAGTGCTTCCGCGCAGGACGAAACCGTGTGGAAGGGGACCAGCGCACATTCGGTGGTCGATGGCGCCGGCGACGTCCTGGATAAGGACGGCGCTGCGATTGAGCTGTCTGCCGAATCCACCGGCGAGGCGAGTTTCGTTGGTGCGATCACATCCCTGGATGCAAGTTCGTTCAGGGGCAGGAACGTGCGGCTTGCCGGCCGGCTGCGCGTGGATGACGGGACTGGCGCCGGCGCGCTCTGGCTTCGTGTTGATGGCCCAACGGGACGGCTCGCATTTGCCAGCTCCGGTGGCGTGCCTGTGCGTTCCGGTGAGGGAGCACTCGAACGCGAACTGCTGCTGTATGTTCCGGAAGCCAGCACCAGCATCAAGTTCGGGGTCACCTTGGGCAGTGCAGGCGCGCTGCACGCCGAACAGCTCACGCTGACGTCGGCGGCGGTGGAAGCGACTGGCGTATCTGCCTACGCCATGCTGGCGCATGCGCTGCCCCTCATTCGCGCGGAGGCGTTGAACACAGGCAACGTGAACTGGCCTGCCGAAGAAGCGGCGCTACTCACGGACGATCGGAAGAAGCTTCCCGCGCAGGAGGCATATGCGGAATTGCGTAGGGTGCTGGACGCGCTTGCTGACCGCCACAGCCTCCTTCAAGCACCGAAGGATGCCTCGGCGCATCGCGCGCAGGCCGTTCGCAGCCGACCGATGGAGTCCCGATCCATTGCGGACATCGGCTACATACTGGTGCCGGGGCTGCGCGGTATAGGCAAGGACGACAGGGGCGCGTTCACCGCGGAGCTCTGCAACCGCATCGCCACCTTGGCACCGACCTCAACCAAGGGCTGGATCGTTGATCTTCGCCAGGACAACGGTGGCAACATGTGGCCCATGCTCAATGGGCTGCACTCCCTGCTGGGCGATCACGATGCAGGCGGCTTCCGCGATCGGCAGGGAAAGACGAGGACATGGCGCTCACGCGCCAGCCCGGAATGCCAGGCTGATCTGTCCAACAGCCGCGTAGCCGTGCTGGTGGGACCGAGGACGGCGAGCTCCGGTGAGGCCGTGGCCGTTGCATTCAGGGCCCGACCCGGAACCCGGTTCTTTGGACAGCCAACTGCAGGTCTTGCGACGGCCAACACCACCTTCCCGCTTCCCGATGGTGGGGCGCTGTTGCTGACGACCGCGGCGATGGTTGACCGGGAGGGTACTGAGTACCCCAAGGGGATCGTTCCGGAAAGCACTGTGAGCCGGGATCAGGATGCCATCGAGATGGCTGCGGACTGGCTTCGTTCGGCGCCGTAGGCTTGGTATTGCCTCGTGATTCGATGTCCGCTTTTGGCCGGAAGCGGACACCGCCCAGGCACCAGTCACCCAAACCGACCTGGATCTCCCCAATACTTCAGTATCCAGTCGATGAACGCCGATAGCCGCGCACTTCGAAGTCCGCCCGGCGGATAGATGATGCGAAGTGGGAAGGACGGCCGGCTCCAGACTGGAAGAACTTCTACCAGTTCACCACGCTCCAGCAGCGGTCTTACGCATAGCGAAAAATGCTGCCCGATGCCCAGCCCTGCCTGCAGAAGCGCAACATGTGCTTCTCCATCATTGGTGGTGAACTTCGCAGCTTCGATTTCCACGCGCTGCCCGCTGTTCTCGAAGACCATGGGCATGGGCCGCTCGGTTCCAGGCGGGAAGTAGCACGCCAGGACATGGCCCTCCCTGAGGTCATCAGGATGCACTGGTGTGCCGTGCCGCCGCAGGTACTGCGGTGATGCATAGGTGCCGTAGTCGAGGCTCATCAGTTGACGTGCAACCAGCAGTGGGTCCCCCAGTTGGCCGCCGCGGATCACGCAGTCCACGCCTTCACCAACGATGTTGACCTGCCGGTCGCTGACGCCAAGAGCGATGTCGATCTCCGGATACGCACGGGAGAATTCGCTCAGGGCGGGAATCAGGAGATGACGTGCCACCGTTGATGGGACATCAATGCGAAGCCGACCTTTCGGGCGGAGTCCGTGCGCCTTGATGGCATTGTCGGCTTCGTCGATTTCTGAGATCAGGCGAATGGCGTGCTCGTAGTAGGCAAGGCCTTCTGGGGTCACGCTGACCTGCCGGGTTGTCCGCTGAACGAGTCGCACGCCTAGATGCTCCTCAAGATCAAGGATCAGCTTGCTCGCCGTTGACCGCGGCATGGACAGCTGCGCCGCGGTACGACTGAAGGACTCCGTCTCGACCAGACGGGCGAATACCCGCATTGCCCACAGCTGGTTCATGGCTTATCGGCGCCTCTATTGGCCATCTGTGTAGACAATCATGCCATCGGAGCGGGTTCAATGGACGGGCAATGCTCCATATCCTGATTTCCCTGTCGTTATCCCACTACAGAGAATCATCAGATGAAAACCCAACAAGAGCTCTTGAGCGCCCGGTACGGTCCGCAGCCAGTCCCCGATATGCTCTGGAACGACCAGATTGCCGCTCTCGTGTCTCACAGAACAGCACGCGCCTACCTGTCCGCCGCGATCAAGCCTGGTTCCATCGAAGCGATCGTCGCAGCAGCACAATCCGCATCCACTTCATCCAATCACCATCAGTGGAGCGTCGTTGCCGTGAGTGATCCCGCACTCAAGGCAAGGCTCTCGTCTCTGGCCCAAGGATCGGCCGGCCATGGCAACCCGCATATCGACGAGGCGCCCGTGCTTCTACTGTGGGTGGCGGACCTCTCCCGGAGCGCTGCAATCGCAGTGGAGGCCGGCATGCCGAACACCGCGCATGGCCATCTGGACGCTTTCCTCATGGCGAGCGTCGATGCGGCGTTGGCGTCGCAGAACGCAGTGGTCGCAGCAGAGTCGCTCGGGCTCGCCGTCTGCTACATCGGAGGCATGCGCAACCGTGCCGCAGAAGTTGCGGAACTGGTCGGGCTTCCCGATCTCAGCGACGTTGTGTTCGGGATGACGCTGGGGTATCCGGATCCTGAGCGCATGAGTGCGTTCACACCCCGGCCGCAGCAGGCGGTCGTACTGCACCACGACCGCTACGACGTAAAAGCGTCAATGCAGGCATTGGGCACCTACGATCATGCCTTCGACGAAATGCGCGGGGCGCTGAGGGAACGCTTCGGCTTGAATCTCAAGGAGTGGCGCGAGGGGGTGCGTGGATCCGTGGAGATGAGCTACATGGACGGGAGGGAGAACCTGCGAACGACCGTCCAGGAGCGAGGGTTCAAGCTCAGGTAGGTGGAATAGTCAGGTGGGGGCGGTTCGCCTGCCCCCGATTGCGATGTCCGCACTTGGCCGGAAGCGGACCCTGGAGCGGCTTGGCGGCTGGCATGGCCGGCTGCCTGCAGGAACCTATAAGGACTCCATCGCGGTAGAGCTGTCTTTTTGATGGCGCCGCCGGGGTTCCATTCGAATCCGCTCGACCTGCAGGCACTTTTCGCGATCTTCGACGACGAGCGGTACCCGTTCTATGAGCAAAAGATCGCAGCCTGAGCCGGTACCAAACGAGTCACCTTCTCATACAGTTTGAAGTGGACAAAAAAGGTGCAGCAAGCTGCGTCCCTTGTCCGATTGGCACATCATGCTGCTGCAACAGCTCGCGCGCGGCGCAACGCCCACGCAACAGCTCGCCATATCACCAGCCGGCTGATCGCGGCGATCAGCATCGGTACGCAAGCCACAAGCGCCGGCAGCACGGGACCGAAAACAAAGGTCATCCCCACCACGAAGCCGAACAGGTACTCCGCTCGGTAGACCGGGAGCAGTACAGCAGCCACGAGCAGCGCCATCATTACCTGCGTTGCCGCCGCTTCACCGCCGGCTACGAAGGCCACCGATAGCGCGATACCTCCAAGCAGCGAGCCTAGGAAGCCGGCCATGGCCGGAATGAGTAACCCCTGCCGCTCGCGTGCTCGACGGGTAACGCTCCAGCCTGCCAATGCACCCAGCATGGGCATCACCAGGAGCGCCCACAGATTGGAGATCGCCGGCAGACTCGCATCATTGAGCAGATGGTGGCGCAGAATGCCGCCGTGAGTGTGCTCCCAACCCAGCTGCAGCGCAGCGGCGACCGTGCCAAGGATGATGGCGCAGAGCGACAGCCAGTGAGACTTTTGAATATTCATCATCAAATCTCTATGAGGAGCGTTGTGGCTATAGGAGTCAAAGCATAGGAACGGCAAAGGCGGCACACAATGTGACTGGCGGCACCATGACGAATGGCTGCAACGTCTAGGCAAGGTGCGCCGTGATGCGGTGCTATGGGACATATCCATCGCCTGCTTAGCAAACCAAATCTGACGGACAACACTGCGATGGAAGACCACCGGGTGACCTTCTGCACCGCGAACCTGGTCGTTGGCCGGCTGGTAGAGGACGAGATCATTGTCAAGAAGGCGGGCCGTCGGTGCAATCGCGTTCTCTACGCGGCGCAAGTGATTGAGGCCCTGTCCAGGTCGTCTTCCGAGTGAGAGCGTGTGTAGTTCTTCGTGTAACAGAATCGCCCCCGCCTTCGTGCGCTACCGACATTCGGGGGGATGTCCGCTTCTGGCCGAATGCAGACATGCCTGCGCCAAGCAATACGACCAGGGTTGTCCGAGCGCGCTCTTTTCCCGGAGCGGTCACTCGTGCCGCCGCCGATCCTACCGATGGGTCCGGCTACACGCTGGCTTGTTAGCTGGGCTCAGGCGCCCTAGGATCGAGCCATGTTAGAGCGGCGTTCCACCTGGCGGTGTTTTGGAGGGAACTCGTATGGCCGGACACACGGGTCCGTCTACCAGGTAGTTGGGTAGTCTTTTGAACTTCAGGGTGTGTGACGAATGCCAGAGAAATTCCTCCATGCCGCACTCGGGGCGCTGATAGCGACACCGGGATTTCTCGTGCGGCGTCCCATCGAGTAGACGCCATGGAAGATTCCAGGATTCACCAAATCTGGGTTGATCTCGTATGCGGCGATCATCACTGCTGCTTCTGTGACGCACGGATAGAGCAGGACCTGCAACCAATCCTGCTTCCGCTCGCTGGAGACGCCATTCAAGCCCTCAGCGCTCACGGCTCCTGCTTGGCGCAGCGCCTTGATAGAGCTGTTCCGTATCTGGCCCCCGGCGAGGCGTGCGAGTGATGATCCCCAACAGAGCAATCAAGCCGACGCCGCTATCTAGCAGGGTCCAATTGCAGAGCTCGACGTCCCCGTCTGGCCGAACGCCAACGGCCCGCTGTGGCTGGGTCGTATCGTCCGTTCCAATGTCCCCTTAGAATCCACGGTAGTCGCTTTCCGGCTTGTTCATTTCCGGTTTGCAGTTCCATCATGGAGGCACCATGGGTCGTGAAGTTGTCAGGGTTCCTCCTGGGTTCGAGCATCCGCTGGATGAAGAGGGAGGCTACATCGCGGGTGGCCACCACGAGTTGCTCTACGACGCAGATCCTGCATCGCGTACGGCCTTTCAGATCTATGAGAATGTCAGCGAGGGCACTCCGGTCAGTCCCGTCTTTGAGACCGCTGAAGCACTTGCCCAATGGCTGCGACATGAAGGCTGGGAACAGGAAGCCATTGATTCTCTACTCGAGGCCGGGCACGCGCCATCATTCATCGTCCGGTCCTGACTCCGCTTCTTGCCGCTTGTCGACCCTGTCAGGTCGAGCAGCGGGCACGTCCGTCTGCCCAGCGATCTCCAGCGCGTCATCAATTTCGGTGCTCTGCGTAGATTGAACAGCCCCCATCACCCCACCGAAGCCGACGGCGCACACCCCATCACCCGCCGGTACGCCGCCGAAAACTTGCTCGCATTCGCATACCCCACCGACTGCGCCACCCGCATCACACTCACCCCGCGTTCCAGCTCACCGCGCGCCCAATGCATGCGTCGGTGCACCAGGAACTGGTAAGGCGACATCCCCGCCGCCGCCTGCAGCCCACGGCTCAACCGCGTGTCATCTACCCCCAACGCATCGGCCATCATCGGCACGGTCAGGCGCACGTCGCGGGCCGCGTCGATGTAATCGGTCAAGCGCTTCATCTGCACTGCCGACAGCACCCGCGCCCCCGCAGAAAGCGCGGCGGGCTGCTGCGCCATCTGCACCAGCCGATCCACCACCGCGTTGCCGCAGGCGTGCAGCAGTTCATCGGACAGCACGCCCGAACGCGATGCCGCCCATAGCGCATGCAGCAGCGCGCTCACCGTTGCGTCGCGGTGCAGCGCACCGGTCAGCGGCGCCAGGGTCGGCAGGCTGACTGCCGTTGCGCCCAGCGCGGGCCAATCGATTGCCAGCCCCAGCACTTCCACCTCCGGGCTGCTGTAGGTGCCGGTCTGCCCGGGCAACACCACGTTGAACTGGCCGATGTGCCAATGCGCGTCCAGCGCTGCCCGCCGTGGGCAGATCTGCTGCAGCCGGCCGCCGCCCTTGATCACCAGCGCCAAGCGCAGTTGCGTGGGGTGGCCCATCGCGCTGGCGCTGGCGGGGAAGTGGTGATGGATGAAGGCCAGGTTGCCTGCACCGTTCGACCCGAGCACCGGCGTGGTGGCCGCCAGTTGCTGGGCCACCGTCACTTTGCTGCCGGAAATGGAGCGGTGCGCTGGCATACGGAGTATGCACCGTTATTGAAGTGTTACATCATAACATTGATGGCCCCTGCGGCCGCTGTTTCCGTTCAAGAGGTTCCCGTGCGTTCCCCCACCCCGTTGGCCGCTGCGATCGCGGCCCTTCTGCTTGCCCCCGCGTTGCCCGTGCTCGCCCAGGAAGCCGTCAGCCCCACCACGCTGGACGGGGTGCGGGTGACCGGCTCCAAGCGCGATACGCCCTATCTGAAGAGCGACCTGTCGGTCACCGTGCTCAACCGCGAAGCACTGAAGGAGGCCGGCGTGGTCGAATTCCGCGATCTGGACAAGCTGGCCCCCAACGTGAAGTTCAATGCGATGGGGCAGCTCAGCGACATGTACATCTCCATCCGCGGCATCGAATCCAATCCGTTCCTGGTCAACCGCGCGTCGGTCTATATCGATGGCATTCCGTTCAAAGAGCTCAGCAATGCGGTGCTGAACCAGGTGGAATCGGTGGAGGTGCTGCGCGGTCCGCAGGGCACGCTGTACGGCGCCAACAGCGAATCAGGCCTGGTGCTGGTCAAGACCAAGGGCCCGACCGATGCCATGGAAGGCGAGGTGAACCTGCGCAGCACGTGGTTCAGCAACGGCAATGGCAACAGCCTGGACGGCTTCGTGTCCGGGCCGCTGGGCAAGCGCGGCAACCTCTCTGGTTCGGTCGCCTTCATGGCGTCGGACGAGGACAGCTTCCTGCGCAACCTCACGCCGTTCAATGGCACCGAAGGCAAGGTGCGCGAGCAGTACCTGCAGGGCAAGCTGCGCTGGCAGCCCAGCGATTTCGTTACCGTGAACGCGTTGGCCTACCACCTGCGTACGCGCGCGCCGGGCATGTTCGAGTACGAATACCTGCCGCTGGATGTGGGCCTGTACAACCGCACCTATGGCACGCGCCTCAATGGCGGGCGCCAGGCCGGTGACTTCACCTACATCAACGATGCGCCCAAGCGCACCGAGAAGGATGAGACGGTGGCCGGCCTGAGTGCGCAGTGGCAGTTGGAAGCCGGTACGTTCGACGTGGCCGCGTCCTACCGCACCCACGAAGACGTATCGGCGGGCTACGACTTCGACATGACCGAGAGCGCGGCGCTGGCCGGGCGTACCTACGACAAGCAGGATGCCTGGAATGCCGAGGCGCGCTTCAGCTCGCCGGATGACCAGGCGCTGACCTGGATGGCCGGTGTGTCCACCTACCGCACCGACAAGGATTCGATCCTGGGCACCTTTGTCGGGCCGATCACCCGCGGCGTGAACAGCTACAGCCTGGCCCCCCGGCAGACCGCCAAGGGCCAGGACTACAGCGTGTTCGCAACGGCCAGCTACACCTTTCCCGCCGTGCCGAAGCTGACCGCCAGCCTGGGCCTGCGCCACGAGCAGGCGCGCCGTTCCACCGAACAGCGCGCCGGTTCGCTGGACCTGGCCGAGGGTGGGCTGGTGCTGTACCGCGACGCTGCGCTGGAACACACCTTCCATGCCACCCTGCCGCGCGTGTCATTGCGCTACGACGCCACCGACAACCTCTCGTTCTACGCCGCCTCGGCCAAGGGCTATATCCCCGGCGGTTTCAATCTGGCCGCCGCGCAGAGCGATGTAGTGAATGACAAGGTGCTGCGCTACGAATCGGAAATGATGTGGAGCCACGAACTGGGCTTCAAGATGAACGTCGGCGGTGGCCGCGGCCACATCGGCGGTGCGCTGTTCCACATCACCTCGGACAACTGGCAGGAAATCCAGGTGGCCACCGATGCCAACGGGCGCCCGATCTCGTCGGATTACGTGGGTTCGGACGCCTCGATCCGCTCGCGCGGTGCCGAACTGGAAGGCGCTTACGAGCTGGCGCCGGGCTTCACCCTGACCGCCAACGTGGGCTACGTGGACGCGAAGTACACCAAGCTCTGGTCCACGGTGGACGAAAACCTGGCCGGCAACCGGGTGAAGCTGACGCCGCATTACACGGGCTATCTGGCAGCGCGCTACCAGCACCCGTCCGGCGTCTTCGGGCGGGTGGAATCGGCGTTCACCGGTTCCAGCGCGCTGGATGAGCGTAACCGTGCCTACCAGCCGGCCGTGGCCATCATCGGGCTGCAGGTGGGCTATGAACATGGCCCGTGGACCGGGCGCCTGTTCGTGCAGAACCTGACCAACAAGCGGCGCGTGAACGGGTTGATCTTCGACAACCTGGCCTTCGGGCGCGACGGCAACTACTACGGGCCGATTGATAGCCCGCGCATTGTTGGTGCCGAAGTGAGCATGCGCTTCTAGGCCTCATCTGCCAGCGGCGGTGCAGCTGGAACGCTGCGCCGCCGCTGGCAATCGAATGGCGCGGGTCCCCTTCAGCGAATCCCCGCAAGCTCCTCGCGCACGATCTGGGCACCGGCACTCAGCGCCCGCAGCTTGCCGCGCGCCACCTCACGCGGCAGCGGCGCCATGCCGCAGTTGGTGCAGGGGTACAGCTTGTCGGCGTCCACGAACTGCAGCGCCTTGCGCAGGGTGTTGGCCACTTCTTCCGGCGTTTCCACCGTGCTGGACGCCACATCGATCGCGCCCACCATCACCTTCTTGCCGCGCACCAGTTCAATCAGGTCGATCGGCACATGCGAGTTGTGGCATTCCAGCGAGATCAGATCGATGCTGGATTTCTGCAGTTTGGGGAACGATTCCTCGTACTGCCGCCATTCCGAACCCAGCGTCTGCTTCCAATCGGTGTTGGCCTTGATGCCGTAGCCGTAGCAGATGTGCACGGCAGTCTGGCACTTCAGCCCTTCGATGGCGCGCTCCAACGTGGCCACGCCCCAGTCGTTCACTTCGTCGAAGAACACGTTGAAGGCCGGTTCGTCGAACTGGATGATGTCCACGCCGGCCGCTTCCAGTTCCTTCGCTTCCTCGTTGAGGATCTTCGCGAATTCCCAGGCCAGCTTTTCGCGGCTCTTGTAGTGCGCGTCGTACAGCGTGTCGATCATGGTCATCGGGCCGGGCAGGGCCCACTTGATCGGCTGCGCAGTCTGCCGGCGCAGGAACTTCGCATCTTCCACGAACACCGCCTTCGGCCGGCTGACCGCGCCCACCACGGTGGGTACGCTGGCGTCGTAGCGGTTGCGGATGCGCACGGTTTCGCGCTTGTCGAAGTCCACGCCGTCCAGGTGTTCGATGAAGGTGGTAACGAAATGCTGCCGGGTCTGCTCGCCGTCGCTCACGATATCGATGCCGGCGTGCTGCTGTTCCTGCAGGGACAGGCGCAGCGCGTCCTGCTTGCCCTCGGTCAGCGCGTCATCCTGCAGTTTCCAGGGCGACCAGAGCTTTTCAGGCTCGGCAAGCCACGACGGCTTGGGCAGGCTTCCGGCGGTGGAGGTCGGCAGTAGTTTCTTCATCGGTATCGGGGTCTTGTGTCCTGGGGAGGGGAGTCGAGTGAACAGCGATCAGCGCGCAGCCCACTGCTCAAGCACGCTGCGGTAGGGCTTGATGAAGTGTTCTTCGGTGAAGCGGCCCTGCTTCACGGCCAGTTGGCTGCGCTCTTCGCGGTCGTAGACGATGCGGGTGGACGAATAGTCCTGGTGCTTCAGGCTGGGCTGGTAGACCTTGCCGGCCACCGAATTGGCGTTGTAGATCTCCGGGCGGTAGATCTTCTGGAAGGCCTCCATCACGCTGATGGTGCCGATCAGTTCCAGGTTCGAGTAGTCGCCCAGCAGGTCGCCCTGGAAATAGAACGCCAGCGGCGCAACGCTGCCCGGCGGCATGAAGTAGCGCACCTGCAGGCCCATCTTGTCGAAGTACTGGTCGGTGGGCGAGAACTCGCCCTGGCGGTATTCCACGCCCAGGATGGGGTGGTGGTTCTCGGTGCGGTGGTAGGTCTTGCTGCTGGACACGCTGATGCAGATGACCGGCGCCTTGCTGAACTGCGCGCGGTAGGCGTCGGACTGCAGGAAGTGCTTGAACAGCTTGCCGTGCAGATCGCCGAAGCCTTCGGGAATGGCGAAGCTGTCCTTGCCCTCGTTGCTGGCCGGCAGCACTACGCTGAAATCGTAGTCACGCACGTAGGACGAGAAATTGTTGCCGACGATGCCTTCGGTGCGCGCGCCGGTGTGTGTATCTACCAGGGTGGGGCGCAGCACTTCGATCAGCGGGAACGGGTCGCTGCCATCGTTGCCATCGATATGCATCTCCACCGAGATGATGTCCAGCTCCACCACGTAGCGATCGGCGTTGGGGTTGTCCCAGTGCGCCAGGTCGTTGCAGCGGTTGTTGATCATGCCCAGCGTGTTGCGCAGGTTCTGCTGCCGCGCCGCGCCACGTGCCAGGTTGGCGAAGTTGGTGGTGATACGGGTGCCGTCGGCCGGCTGGTAATCCTCGTTGAAGGGGATGCGCGTGATGCTGAAGGTAAAGGTGTCTGTGCTCATGGGCGGCATTCCGGTTCAGAGGGTTGCAAGGGTGGCGGCGGGCAGCGGCGCGGGGCGGTGGGGCAGCGACAGCAGCGGCAGGGCGCGCTGCACGGCCAGTTCTGCGCGCTGCAGCAGGGCCGGGTCGTGTACGCGGCCGTCGGCGAAGTCCTTGTCGGTGGCGTACACCCCCAGCGGCAGGGTGCGGGCCTGGAAGAAGCTGAAAAGCGGCCGCAACTGGTGGTCGATCATCAGCGCGTGGCGCTCGCTGCCGCCGGTGGCGGCCAGCAGGATGGGGGTATCGACCAGCGCGTCCTGCTGGATGAAATCGAAGAAGTGCTTGAACAGACCGGTGTACGAGCCGCGGTAGACCGGCGTGGCGACCACCAGCACATCGGCCTGTTCCACCGCAGCCAGTGCCTGTTCGGCACTGTCGGGCAACTGCGAACGCCACAGCGCCCCAGCCAGTTGCGGGGCCAGTTCGCTCAGTTCAATCAACTGCGGTTGGCTGGGCAGGTGGTCGCCCAGCAGGTCCAGCAGGTGTTCGCACAGGGTGGCCGCCCGCGAGGGGCGCTGCAGGCCGCCGGACACGGCGACGATTCGGAGGGGGCGGTGGGGAGAAAGCATGACCCGATGCTAGTCAGGGCGTTCCATGACGTAAAATGGTTTTACTTCACACATCCATGAGCGGGGCTCATACACATGCTGGAACGTATCCACCTCAGCATCGTCCAGCAGGTTGAACTGCAGGGCTCGCTCACCGCCGCCGCCGGCGTACTGAACCTGACCCAGTCGGCGCTGAGCCACAGCATGAAGAAGCTGGAACAGCAGCTGGGCACCGATGTCTGGCTGCGCGAGGGCCGCAACCTGCGCCTGACCCAAGCCGGCCAGTACCTGCTGGCCGTGGCCAACCGCGTGCTGCCGCAGCTGGACCTGGCCGAGGAACGGCTGGGCCAGTTCGCCCAGGGCGAGCGCGGCTCGCTGCGCATCGGCATGGAATGCCACCCCTGCTACCAGTGGCTGCTGAAGATCGTGTCGCCCTACCTGGCCGCCTGGCCCGACGTGGACGTGGACGTGAAGCAGAAGTTCCAGTTCGGCGGCATCGGCGCCCTGTTCGGCTACGAGATCGATCTGCTGGTCACCCCCGACCCACTGCTGAAGCCGGGCCTGACCTTCGTGCCGGTGTTCGATTACGAACAGGTGCTGGTGGTGGCCAGCAACCATCCGCTGGCCAAGGTGGACCATGTAAAGCCGCGCCAGCTGACCCAGGAAGTGCTGATCAGCTACCCGGTGCCGTTCGAGCGGCTGGATATCTACAACCAGTTCCTGCTGCCGGCCGGGGTGACCCCGCGCCGCCACAAGGCGATTGAAACCACCGACATCATGATGCAGATGGTGGCCAGCGGCCGCGGTGTGGCGGCCATGCCGCGCTGGCTGGTGGAAGAGTACGCCGCGCGCATGGACGTAGTGCCAGTGCGCCTGGGGGCAAAAGGCATTCCCAAGCAGATCTACCTGGGCGCGCGCGAATCGGATACCGCCATCGATTATCTGCGGGCCTTCGTGGAGCTGGCACGCGGCAGTTCGGCGGTCGCGCGCGCCCACGGGGCCAGCTGATGTCCATGGATTCCGGAGCCAGGGCGCGGGCCTTCCTGGATGCGTGTTCGTGGGAGGTGAGCGCGAAGGCCGTGCAGGCCCTGCGCGCCGAGGCCGCGCGCATCGCACCGGGCACCACCATCTCCATTCCCTACCTGGCCAGCGAAGACGACCAGGCGCGGCTGGCGGCGGCACGGGCCATACGCGAGCTGGGCTTCCAGCCGATGCCGCACCTGTCGGCACGCCGCATCAGTACGCAGGCCGCGCTGCAACGTTTCATCCAGCGGGCAGTGGGCGGGGCCGGCGTGGAGCGCTGCCTGCTGATTGCTGGTGATCTGGCGGAGCCGGCCGGGCCGTTCGCCGACAGCACGGCGATCATCGAAACCGGTCTGCTGGAACGTGCCGGCATCAAGGTGGTGGCCGTAGGCGGGCACCCGGAAACCCACCCGGTCATGACCGCCGCGCAGCGCTGGCAGGTGCTGGAAAACAAGTGCCAGCGCATTGAAGCGCGCGGCATGACACCGTGGATCATCACCCAGTTCGCCTTCGATGCCGAAATAGTGCTGGCCTGGTTGAACGCCCTGCGTGCACGCGGCATTGCGCACCCGGTGCTGGTGGGCATTCCCGGGCCGGCCAGCGTGACCCGGCTGGTGCGCTATGCGGCCATGTGCGGGGTCGGCGCGAGCACGACCATGCTGGCCCGCTACGGCATTTCCCTGGGCCGCCTGCTGGGGTCGGCAGGGCCGGACCGGTTCGTGGACAAGCTGCTGGCCGGACTGGGCGACGACCTTGGCCCGGTCAGCCCGCACTTGTTTCCCTTCGGCGGCATCGCGCCTTCGCTGGACTGGGTGCAGCAGTACCGGCGCAACGCCCGGTCAGGGTAAGCGGCTGACACCTGTCACTTGTGGCGGTTTCGTGCAGGACCATAATCGAGGCGTCAGATAACCGCAGCACGCCCTCAACCTGCCGACAAGGAATTCCCCGCAATGATCATGCAGATTCTCTCGCACACCCCGCTCTGGGTCTGGGCGCTGCTGGCCTTCCTGGTGTACCGCGGCATCGCCGCCATGAAGCCGGGTGAAAGCTCACTGGTCCGGCTGGCGATCGTGCCCGCGCTGTTCCTCGCCTGGGGCGCGTGGTCCATCAGCCATCGCTACGGTGGCTCGCTGCAGGCCTGGGGTGAATGGCTGGTCGGCATCGTTGCCGGCGCAGCCATCGGCTGGCTGCTGCTGCGCCGTGCGACGCTGGCGCTGAACCCGACCACCGGCAAGCTGCGCCGCAGCCCGGACTACAGCCTGCTGCCGCTGCTGCTGGTCACTTTCCTGGTGAAGTATGGATTTGAAGTGGCATTCGCTGTGTCCCCCGCGCTGGCAGGCCATGCCGGGTTCACTGCGGCTTACCTGCTGACCTCGGGTGGGTTTGCCGGCATTTTCCTGGGCAAGTTCTGCCGGTACGTGGCGGCGGTGCGCCGCGGTGCAGGCGGTGGCGCGCTGGGTGTGGCGGGTTGATTCGACGATTCCCACGACTTCGCGCACTCTATGCGCATGCTGAAACTCATCGATTCGTCGCCGCTGGTGGATGACGCGACCCTCGCGCGTTTCAACGCCTGCTTCGGCAACAAGGTTCCCCCGGCCATGCTTGCTTTTTACCGCAGCGCCAACGGCGGCTATCTGCGGGATGAGGACGAGGATACCGATCCCACCGGCGTGGCCTCGTTGATTGCGCTGGGCGATGACTGCAACTGCATAGAAAGCCTGCGCCGGGATTACATCCAAGGGTTCCCCCATCTGGCCGAATACGTGCCGTTCGCCGAAGACAATTTCGGGAACTGCTACCTGCTGTCACTGCGCGATGAGGACTACGGGTACATCTATCTGCATCTGCTGGAAGACGATGAGCTGATGCTGATCGAAGACTCCTTCGAGGAACTGATGGACGGCATCGAGCGGCGGCAGCAGGAAGCGCGCTAGCCGGCTGCGGGCGCTTGCGGGAAAACCCCTTGGGCCTCGCGCCTATTCCGGCTGACGAACAGCGTCATTCCGCTCGCCTGGGCCATCCCCCATCACCCGCGCAATCGCACGGCTCAACAGCGCATGCAGGGCGTCAGGCTGCAGATCGGGATCACGTACCGCGCGCATCGCCAGACCTTCCACCAGCAGGCGCAGCAGCAGTGTGCGCTGCTCGATCGCTTCTTCCTCAACCGCCACGCCACGGGCACGATCATGCTCGCGCAGCCAGGCATGGATGGCTTCGGTGGTCTGCTTGTCGTGCCGGCGCAGCACCTCGGCCACTACCGGGTCGCGGTGCGCTTCGGCGTTGATTTCCGCATACAGCGCAACGCTGGCGATGGCATTGGCGTGGGTGTCCAGCACCTCGCCGCGTGCCCAGTGCTGGTAGCAGGCCAGCAGGCCGTCGGCCAAGTCGGCCGAGGCGGGCATGTGCCGGATCGACACCTGGTCGTGGGCCAGCTGCCGCTCGATCAGGGCCAGGATCAGCGCACGCTTGTTGTCGAAATAGCGGTACATCAGCCCCTGGCTGATCTCCGCTGCGGCAGCGATTTCGCTGATCGAACCGGCGTGGAAGCCGCGGGTGATGAAGCACCGTTGCGCCGCATCCAGGATCCTCCGGCGCTGGGCGTCGGCATGGGCGGTGGCGGTGTCTTCGGCGCTGGCAAGCGGGGTGTCGGTCGGCGTCATTGCGTGATCTGAAAGCGTCTAATGGCCCGATCTTACGTTATCGAATGTGTGAATGAACGGTCATTCACCTGTCATTTCACGCACCCAGACTGCGGCCGCCTCTTCCCTTCCGCGACCGACATCGATGCGCTACCCCACGTTGCCCCGTCAGCTGTTGACCCTCGCTATTGCCGCCACGTTGCCGGCCCTGGCCTACGCCGAAGATGTTCCCACCGCCGATGCCAGCACGTTCGCCAGCGCAGGCGGCGCGCGTGATGTGGTCGCCCTCGACCAGGTTGTGGTCACTGCGCAGAAGCGGGCCACCAACCTGCAGGAGACGCCGATCTCCGTTTCGGTGGTCGATGCCGAAGCCCTGAAGGATCGCAGCGCGATCTCGCTGGGCAGCCTGTCCGATGGCTCCATTCCCTCGCTGCGGGTCACCCCGTTTGCCACGCGCAGTTCGGCGCTGAACATCGGCATCCGTGGCATCGGCGCATCGGGTGATGCCAACCAGCCGGCGCGCGATGCCGGCGTGGGCATCTACGTGGATGGCGTGTTCATGGGCCGCGCGCAGGGCCTGGGCAGCATGCTCTACGACGTGGAACGCATCGAAGTACTGAAAGGCCCCCAGGGCACCCTGTTTGGGCGCAATACCGAAGGCGGTGCGGTCAGTATCGTGACCAAGGCGCCCACCGGCGAGTTCGGCGGCAGCGTCAGTGCGGGCGTGTCCAACTTCAGCGGCTATAACAGCGCACTGCACCTGGACCTGCCCAAGGTAGGCGACTTCAGCTTCAAGATCGATGCCGTGCAGGCCCGCCGTGGCGGTACCACCGACAACCCGATGCGCGGTGAGCGCGATTTCAACAGCTACGACAAGCGTGGTGCGCGCCTGAGTGCGCTGTGGCAGCCCAGCGATGATTTCTCCGCGCTGTATGCCTTCGACCGTTCCTACGACGCCACCACGCCGTACCACACCCAGGTACTGGTGCCGGGCGCGTACCTCAGCCCGCTGCAGATTGCCGGTGCCAGCCAGGACCGGCGTGACAGCGCGATCCTGGGCGGACCGCAGGAAGACAACGTGGGCCGCACCAGTGGCCACCTCCTCAACCTGTCGTGGACGCTGAGCGATGCGCTGGAACTGAAATCGATCAGCTCGTACCGCGAACTGACCCAGGGCCAGTTTGACATGGGCCTGGTCGATGCGATTTCCGCATACGGCGGTGCCGGCACGGCGTTCGGTCGCTACAGCCTGGCCCAGGTCTACCAGCACCAGTACAGCCAGGAATTCCAGCTGATCGGCAACACCTCGCAGGTACAGTTCCTGGGCGGCGCGTTCTACTACCACGAGACCGCCGGCGACAACGCGCAGACCCCGAACATGCTGGTCTGGGGTCCGGGTGGCAACAGCTACACGTTGAACCCTGCCACCAATCCGCTGGACCTTTCCAGGGTGCGCATCGACCGCGCCAGCAAGGCATGGACCGACAGCCTGGGTGTGTTTGGCCAGGCCACCTGGACGCCGGCTGCGCTGGAGCGCCTGCACCTGACCGCCGGTGGCCGCTACACGCGCGACGACAAGAAGGGCAGCCTGTACATCGTCAATGGCGCCGCCACCCAGCTGGCATTCGACGATTCCTGGAGCCGCTTCGACCCGATGGTCAACATCGCCTATGACATCGGCGAGCAGGCCATGGTCTATGCCAAGTACAGCACCGGCTTCAAGGCAGGCGGCGCCAACTCGCGGTCCACCACGTACACCGCCTTCGCCCCGGAAGAAGTGACCGCCTACGAGCTGGGTTTCAAATCGCAGTTCTGGGATAACCGCGCACGCCTGAACCTGGCGCTGTTCGATTCGAAGATCGCGCACAAGCAGATGGATTTCTCGCTGCCGTTCGATCCCAACAGCGGCGAAACCCGCACCACCATGGTGACCACCAACGCGCTGAGCGATGGCAAGTCACGCGGCGCCGAGCTGGAATTCAGCGTGATGCCGATCGAGAACCTGACGGTCGGCTTGAATTACGCCTACACGAAGATCGACGCGCAGACGGCGGTCGACCCGTTCGGCGCTGGCGTGGCAGTGACCGTGCAGCCGCTGCTGGCACCGGAGAATGCCGGCAGCCTGTCGCTGGATTATCTGGTGCCGTTCGCCAACTTCGCCGCGCTGAAGTTCCATCTGGACGGCAACTGGTCCGACGGTTTCTACACCAGCGAATACGACCAGATGCTGACCGACAGCTCGTTCGTGGTGAACGCGCGCGTGGCATTGGTGGATGTGCCGCTGAGCGACACCGGCACCACCATGTCGTTCTCGCTGTGGGCGCGCAACCTGCTGGATGAAGAGCACCTGTTCTACAAGCTCAACAGCCCCGCGCTGGGCCAGACCGGCATCTTCAACGATCCGCGCACCTTCGGCCTGGACGTGGCCGTCAACTTCTGAAATCACTGGAGACCGACATGAAGCGCAGCACCGAACTGACCCTCGCCCTGATGCTGGCCCTGCCGCTGGCGGCGCCCGCCGTCGCCGCCGATGCAGCGCGCCCCGCTACCGTCAGCGCCGCGGCCGCCACCGCCAATGTCGCGCCCACGGCCGATGACGCGCAGCGCGTCATTCCGCTGCAGGGGGCCTGGAACGTGCGCAGCTTTGCCGGCCTGCAGGGCCGCAACGGTCCGATTCCGGCCACGGCCTTCGTACGCACCGCCGATCTTGGCCGCCTGACCGCCGCCGACCGCGACGCCCTGGCCGCCGCCGGGGTGACGCTGGATATCGACCTGCGTACCGCCGACGAACAGCGCCAGTCGCCGGACCTGCTGGCCGATGACGCGCGCTTCGCCTACCAGCGCATTTCGCTGATGGGCACCGAGAAGATGGATCTGCAGAAGATGATGACCAGCTTCCCCGATTCGCTGGGCGAAGCCTATGTGCAGTGGCTGGGCCACAGCCAGCCGCAGTTCAAGCAGGTGTTCCAGCGCATTGCCGCCCAGCAGGATGGCACCGTGTTGTTCCACTGCACGGCGGGCAAGGACCGTACCGGCATCATCGCCGGCCTGCTGCTGGACCTGGCCGGTGTGCCGAAGGCGCAGATCGTGCACAACTACGCCATTTCCGCGCACTACTTGGAAGGGCAGCCGAAGGACAGCGCGATGAACGCGCAGATCAAGGCGATGCTGGAGCAGCACCCGGAGATCGCACGCAAGATGGCCGGCATGTCCGGCACCGCGCCGCAGAACATGGAGCAGTTCTTGGCAGCACTGCACAGCCAGTACGGTGGAGCCGAGGGGTACCTGAAGTCGATTGGCGTGAGCGCGCAGGAAATCCAGCAGTTGAAGGTGCGCTTGGGCCAGGCGGGCTGAGTGTTGCGGCAGGCGCCGGGTATTGCCGGCGCCTGCTTGTTGTCAGGTGCTGTTCTTGCCGCGATCCAGTTGCCGGTAGCCGATGGCCTCGGCCAGATGTGCGGTCTGGATGGTCTCGCTGCCGGCCAGATCGGCAATGGTGCGCGCGACCCGCAGAATGCGGTGCATCGCCCGAGCTGATAGCTGCAGCCGTTCGATGGCCTGTTCCAGCAGATCCTGGTCGGCTTCGCTCAGCCGCGTGCAGGTGCGCAGCGTGGCGGGCGGCAGATGGGCATTCAGCCCGCCGCGTTCCCGCTGCTTGGCGTGTGCTGCTTCAACCCGTGCGCGTACCGTGGCGCTGGGTTCGCCCAGTGGCGTGCTCTCGCGCAGTTCCACCGCATCCAGTCGTGACACACTGATATGCAGGTCGATGCGATCCAGCAGCGGGCCCGACACACGCGCGCGGTAGCGGGTGATGCGCTCATCGGTGCACAGGCAGCGATTGCTGCGGTCGCCCGCCCAGCCGCACGGGCAGGGGTTCATCGCGGCTACCAACTGGAATCGCGCGGGATACTGCACACTGCGCGCCGCACGCGCGATGCGGATATGACCCGATTCCAGCGGCTCGCGCAGGGTTTCCAAGGCGCTGCGGTTCCACTCGGGCAGTTCGTCCAGGAACAGCACGCCGTGATGGGCCAGGGATATCTCGCCAGGGCAGGGGGGATTGCCGCTGTCACTTCTAGCTAAATCAAAGACACGTCTCGCGAAAAAGGGCCGGTTAGCGCCCTAGAATCAGGCGTTCCTAGTCTATGCTCAACACCAGAGAGCGCGACTACACACATCAAATAACGAGACTGCATTGCAGGGAACATCAAATGAGCAGACTGCGTACCCATTCCCCCGTTCGAAAATTGAAAAATAGCCACCGGGCCCTTACCGGAAAGGTCAATTTGGAAGGTGGCGGGATGGCAGGCTTCGAGTCCTCACTGGAGCGGGACCTGCTTCTCATTCTGGACTTTGATCGGACAGTGATGTCCGTAAAGGAGCAGCCTTTCTCCCTTTCGTACATTCATGAGGCTTCAGTGCGTCGCTACACCCCCGACGTGATGGCCGAGTACGATCGAGATGTCCTCCCAACGGTCGTATTTGAGGTCAAACCGATCGAGAAGCTGCGGGCTGATTGGGTGTCTCTGCGCCCGGGCTTCAAGGCGGCGGTGGCCCACTGTCGCCTGCGGGACTGGCAGTTCAAGATCGTCACTGAGCGGCATATCCGCACGCCCTATCTGGCAAACGTGAAGTTCCTGAGGCGCTATCGGGATCTGGCACCCCTTCTACTTCGGCAAGCGCAGTTGAGGTACACCGCCACCGCAGTGGGGCCCACAACACCCCAAGGCCTGCTCGCAGCCGCCTATTGGCCGAAGGAAGAGCAAGCGCAAGCGATTCCCGCGCTTTGGCAGATGGTAGCCGCGGGCGAGTTCGATATCGATTTGACCGAACCGCTCAGCATGCGGATGCCGATTCGGTTGGTGGAGTAAGACATGGTCTCCTCAAACTTCATCAATATCTCACCTGGCGTAGAGGTCATGGTTGGCCAGCGCCGGTACCGGATCACCCGGTCCCTGGACATCAACAGTGTTTTGGCCGAAGACGTCGAGAACGACAAGGTTGCCAGGCTTCGAATCGAGACTATGTCCCGAGTTCTGGAAGTGGAAGACGGGGATGAGACACCCAACTTCCCCGTTCACCACTTCTCGGATGATCTATGGGCAGTGGCGCAACGGCGTTTTGAAGCAATCAAGCCCCTTCTGGACAATCCTCGCCGCAGCAGGTCATCAGTTGCCGCAGCGGCGTTGAGTGCCGGCGTCAACACGTCCACGCTTTACAAGTGGCTGGCGCTCTATCACGACCATCAGCACGTAGCGGCCTTGGTCCCAACTCGACGCGGACGGAATAGGGGTACACGCTTTCTGCAGGCGGACCAGGAGTTAGTGATCGCCTCGGTTATCGAGGACTTCTACCTCCAGAAGCAGAAGCCGAGCCCGAAGTCGGTCGTGGATGAGGTGATGCGCCGCTGCCGCGTGGCCAAGATTGATCCGCCGCATCCCAACACTGTTCGGAATCGCATTGCCGATATCCGGCCAGCTACAGCACTCCGTCGCCGTGGCCAGAAGGACAAGGCGCGTGACAAGTACGAGCCCATCCGAGGTTCCTTCCCTGGTGCTGACTTTCCTCTGGCAGTGGTCCAGATCGACCACACGCCGTTGGACGTGATGGTCGTCGACGAGGAGCACCGCAAACCCATCGGCCGTCCATACCTCACTTTGGCCATTGACGTATTCAGTCGAGCCGTTGTTGGTCTGTACGTCACCCTGGACGCACCCTCTGCAACGTCAGTCGCGATGTGTATATCGCATGCGATGAACACGAAGAACGAGTATCTACGCGAACTAGGTGTAGAGGGAGACTGGCCCGTGTGGGGTCAGATCGGAACCCTGCATGCTGACAACGCTAGGGAGTTCAAGTGTAAGGCGGTGAACAGGGGCTGCGAGGCCAACGAGATCATCATGCAGTGGCGGCCGGTCAAGAAGCCAAACTATGGCGGTCACATTGAGCGCTATATGGGGGTAGTTGCCACTGAAATGAAGAAAGTGCCGGGTGCAACATTCTCCAACATCCAGGAGAAGGGCAACTATGACTCTGAGAAGGAGGCGAGCTTGACCCTGAGGGAAGTGGAGCACTACTTGGTGAACTTTATCGTCAACAACTATCACCAATGCGTGCACAGTCAGCTCGACGCAGCCCCCATAAAGGTTTGGGAGGACGCGATCCTGGGCGATGAGAAGCCTGGTGTGGGTCGAATGCTGCCGGCGGATCCAGACCGGGTTCGTATGGATTTCCTTCCCTACTTCCAAGTCACGGTGCAGCGGTACGGCGTGCGGATTGAGAATGTCTTCTACTATGACCCGATTCTTGATCGCCACATTGGGGCGACGGATGAGGACAACCCGAAGCTGAAACGCAAGTTCATCTTCGCAAGAGATCCTCGAAACATCAGCGAGATCTATTTCTTGGATCCAAATTCCGAAAGATACATTGCTGTTCCCTATCGAAACATGGCCCATCCGGCGATCTCTGCCGGCGAACTACGTGAAGCAAAGAAGCGAATCAAGGCTGAAGGTAAGGATGCTGTAGACGAGGAACGCATCTTCCAGAGCATTGAGAGCAATCGAAAGTTGGTCGAAGAGTCCAAAGCCAAATCCAAGGCTGCTCGCCGCCAAGCGGCGAAAGCTCCCAAGGCAAAGCCCAGTTCGATTGCATCCCAGTCCGCGCAAAGCTCGCAAGCCACGCCGCCGCCGCACCAGTCAGGAGCGAAGGCCCCTGACCGCAACATCTTCTCGCAGCCGCTCGAAGTCCTTGAAATTGGAGAGATCAACTGATGAGTAGCTATCCCCATCTGCATGATCAGGTCGCTGCTTATATGGGCGCATCCAACGAGGAACGCATCGCAGTTGCACGTAAAGATCGTTGGATTGGTTACCCGAAGGCAATGACTGTGCTGGATGAGTTGGATCAACTCATCGTGTACCCCTCCACACAGCGGCCGCCGTGCAGGCTGATTGTGGCTCGAGGCGACAATGGCAAGACGGCACTCCTCCGGCAGTTCCAGTTGCGCCATCCAGCCGTACAACTGGGCGACGGGGGTACTAGCCTTCCGGTGCTCCGGATCAACATGCCTGCGCAGCCGGACCTATCCCAACTATGGTCAGAGGTGCTCACTCGCTGTGCGACTACTCACCGTAGAGGCGACCCGGCCAGCGCCAAGTACACCATGGTGGCCTCCGTCCTTCGCGTACTGAAGGTTCGAGTGCTCGCAATCGATGAGTTCAATGACGTCGCTCTTGCCAGGAAGGGAACGTCGGATGTTCTGGCAGGCATCCGTAAGCTCAGCAATGAGCTGAATCTAAGTATTGTTGCTGCCGGCACCGAGGCGGCAGTTCATGCTTTGGCCTTCGATGCCCAAATGCGATCACGATTCAGTGCCTTGTCCATTCCCAAGTGGGCCATGGACTTGCCGTATCTGAACTTCCTCAACACCTATGAGCGTCTGCTCCCCCTGGCCAAGCCCTCTGGGCTGGCGGGAGAGACGCTGGCGCCGGTCTTGCATTCCGCGGGCGGGGAGGCCATTGGTGGGACCGTGACTCTACTTCGTAGCGCAGCAGCCATGGCGATCAGGTCTGGCGAAGAGAGGATCACTATCGAGATTGTCAGGGCCGCTCAAGAGAGCGCTTCTCATGCTAGCGCTCTAGCCGAGATCTGATCATGCGCATCGTCTGGCCACCGCATGTGCCAGACGAACTGCTTTCCAGCTACTTGGCTCGAATCGCAATCGACTACGGAATTTCGTCTCACAAGCTCATGGCGCTCCATGCGCCTGGTTTTCAGGTCTGGACCAGGGATGTTGATGTCTGCGCCTCCGAAGCCCTGTTGGAGCGGCTGACGTATCCGTCAGGAAGATCTCTACAGATGCTCAATGGACTCACCCTTGGCGAATGGAATGCAGTGACACGGCGCACCTGCGATCCGCCCCAAGGGGTCTACCACTGGATCAACAGCATGGGCGTGTATCACCGGACTCGCCTCAGACACGGTCTAACTTTCTGCCCGGAGTGCTTGGAGGAAAATGGAGCGTATCTTCGCCAGTGGCGACTGTCATTCTGGACGGTTTGCCCGTTGCACCAAAGGGTTCTGCAGGATGCATGCCCCTATTGCGGGGCGGTGGTTCAACCCCATCGACATGGATTTGATCTTCGTAGATGTTGGTACTGCAATCGATTCCTAACTACTCCCGCCACGGCAGCAATGCGCGCTTTGCCTCTGCAGTCATTCCTCTTCAGATGCCTGATGGATCCCAGCAACGAAGTTGAGTTCAACGGTCATTGCTGTTCCGGGGCTGAGGTGCTTTGGGGGAGCGATGTACTTCTCCAATCACTCAAGCCGGTCTGCAGGTCGATGGGGATGGGGCCAGAGCGGGGGCTGAGGATCGAACTGCGCAGGGTGCCGGATCGTCACGCGGACATGGATTTGCTCTCGCATCTGCTCGGTCTTGGACCCGCTGGCCTGGTAGCGATGGGTGAGTCTATGGGAGTCACCCAGAGGTACTTTCGCCAACAGATGCCCCCCTGGATAAAGCGGTTAGCGGAGCAGCTTCCTGCGGGACGCGTCAATCGCGGGCCGATATCCAATCGGGCCGAGTTGAGGTCCGCAGGTGAGGCTCAGCGAAAGCGCGTCAGTGGATGGCGCGAGATGAGAGCAGATGTGTTGTTCAAGATGATTGGAAGAAGCAATGAGTACAGATAAACAGGGGCGCCGAACCTGCGATGGCTGTTACGCCCCGATGATCAATGCCCATAAGCTGTACAAGGGCAGCGAGTACTGCGGGACATGCTATAGCAGTCAATTCGTGAGTTGCAGTTGCCCAACATGCAGCGGGACAGTGGTGCATCACGCGTCAGAGCCACAAGCACCATCCTGTGATGCTTGTCTTCGTAACCAGAGGCGCTGTATCAGGTGTGACAGGCCCGCGCCCGAAGCGCGCATCATCCGGGATACCACGCCTGGCCCCGACGGTGGATCACCCATCACTTATGAGCATTTCGTGTGCCCATCGTGCTTCCCGTACACCACGCCCGAGATTGAATGCCCTATCTGCAAGCGGTCAAGTCAGCGTCTGGCAGGTGCTGCACACCTGCCGGACAACCTAAAGGCTTGCCCATCGTGTTTGAACAAGCACACGCATGCCACCTGCGTGCGATGCCGGAGGTACAGGAAGGTGGTCTCGGTCACTGAAGAGGGGAGGCCACTGTGTATCGGATGTGGCGGTGACCAGCCAGCCGAGCACATGTGTCCAGACTGTGGTTCAACGGTTAAGGGCGCCGGAGCGGCCCGCTGTGATTCATGCTCGATCGCGGCACGCCTCAGGCGAGAGGTTGCGCTGAGCGCGGCAACCATTGAGCGCGAGTGGGTCGCCTCCCTGTACACCGCATTTGGCGAATGGCTGCTCGCGAGGAACGTGGCTACTGGCGGACTTCCCAAGAAAGCTGTCCAAGCTGCACCTTTCTTTCGTGCCATCGACCTGGATGCTGGCACCCATCAGCCGATAGTGGCGGCCGATCTGCTCCGTCTATTCGACTCCAAGCAACTGAGGGCCAATCTGAACGTGACCCGCTTCATCTGTGAGCGCTACGGGCTCCAGATTGACGAGAATGCTCGTGCCCGAGCTCGTGACATCGCGCTGATCGAACGTAGTCTGGAGGAGAGTGCATCCAAACCCTGGGCCAGATATCTGACTGATTACAGGACATGGCTGGCAGGTAAGCCAACTCGGACCCAGGCCCAGTATCTGAGGACGGCACAGGCGTTCTGTGAGGCCGCCGATCTCGGAGGCCCCTTTGCGCAAGAGCATCTAGTGAGGTACTTGGATTCGGCACCTGGCTCGCGCGCCAACCTGAGCGTCTGGGTCGGATTCGTTCGGGCGCGTTACGGATGGGCTGTGACTATGCCCCCAAAGGTCGCCAAGAGGGCAAGCCTTAGGCGGGATGCGCAGACACTGATGGATCTACTGCCACGGGTACGCGTTCCAGGCACTGCCTCGGATGAGGACCTGGCTGCGATCATCGCCCTCGCTTACGGGTTTGAGTTGAGCACCCTACGTCGCCAGGTAACTGGGGTGACGGATGTAGGAGACTTGATCACCAGAGACGGAATCGTCGAGGTGAAAATGGAGCTGAAGGGTGTGGTTGCCGAGTGGTCGAGGCGAGCGTTCTAGAGTTGTTTTCTGGAAGGGCACGAGAGCCAGCCTGGATAGGCCGGCTCATGCTTCTGGAGGCAGGTCGTCGGGATGGGGAGGTAGGCCGAGCAACTGCCGGGCATCTGCACTCAATGGATTGGCGATGAGGTCAGCGATCTTGCGGGTGCACCAGTCATAGAACTCCGGATGATCATGCATAAGGTTCGCCTGACCTTGTTCACTGTAGCTGACGCGGAAGCAGTAGCGTACCGGCCCAACCGTAAGCGTCGAATAGAATGACGTAGGGGCTAGGGTATCCTTGTCTCCAGTGACAATCAGCCCGCCATGTGCAGCGTAAGGTGTCGCTGAAAGCTCGTTCTGCAGACGTTTGTATGCCTCATCCAGGTCAACTCTCAGTTCCACGATATTGCGATCACTAAGACCGATTGCGAAGTCCGCAAGCTCATCCTGGAACGGCGCGCCCATCTCCGCGAGATGGCAGCACATCAACTTGGCGAAGTATCTGAATACGTCTAAGTAGAGTTCCCCAGAGGCGTCCCTGAATCGAGGGTCATGCGTGACGTCGGCTGGGTCATGACTACGACTGGCGAGGTGGGATGCCACGGCATGGAACTCGTCGAAGGCAAGGTCTGCCGGCCGCGTTCGAGCGCTGTTACATGGCTCGCAGACTCGCGCTTGAAAGTGATAGGCCTTTGACCTCGAACTCTGAGCGTGCCGGAACCCTCCTCCGTCGCGAACGATCACCGCCTTCTGGTCGCCAAACACCGATCGCAATGCCGATGCCTTGATTTTATGCTCTCCTGAGAGTGCCTCTGTTGACCCACACAGGCAGCAGCGATCAATGAGCGGCGGGGCATACGAGTCCATCTGTTGATCTCTGCGTAGTCGGCGGAGAGGGGAGGATGTCCTGCCCCCGTCTATCAATCCCGTTCGAAACAGCGATTCAGTTCAGGGCTGAGCCCAAGTGAGACACGCTCGCAAAGTTGGGGCCGGCTGCTACCTTGCATCCGGGCGCTCGAGTTGGCGGATTCCTTTGCGATCCAGTGAGAGTTCCTGATCACCAAGCTTCAGCCGAGCCGATGCGGCGGACCCCAACAGAGCCTCTGCGAGCTGGCTGGCCGATGTCTGCGGGTCTTCGACATCGTCCTTCGTCGATTGGAACAGACCAGTAGATAGGCGACTGGCCAAGAGTTCTGGGAACGGCTCCTTAGAGCTTTGATTCCATTCCAAGACCGTCTCGGTCAACCAGGATGCTCTCTCAATGTCCAGGCGGAACTGTTGCAACTTGAACTCGGCGTCGGCGATCCTCTGAAGCCATCGATTCAACCACTTCAAGTACCACGCACCCAAGGCGATTGCAGCCGCACCGGCCAGCAAGGAGCGCGCGGCAGAGAGCGCAAATGCAGTTGTCGGTAGAGTACTGTCGAACTTGACGGCGGTGACCGCCGCGAGTCCAAGCAAGAACACGATTCCCGCCGAGCAAACCGCGTGTACCAGAATGTACTGGGTTCGGGTCTCAGGGGAAACGCGAAAATTCAGCAGGCGCTCCTTAGTAAGATCAAGGAGGCTGGAGCGGATCTCGCGTCTAACGTGAGTATTGTTGCGATCGTCCAGAGTCTTCTTCAGCGAGTCCAGCTCACCTTCGCGAAGATCTAGGGCAGCTACTCGCTCTGCATGGGCGACCTGCGCGGCTTCTCGCTCCTGACTGAGGCGGTCTTCATCCTGCTGACGAATTTGGCTGAAACGTTCCTCCCGAGCGGCTTCCCTGGCCGCGAAGTCGATCTCCAGTTTGGTCCGATGCTCCGCCGTCTCCGTGATCAGTCTCTGAGATGCCGTTTGTAGCGCCTGAAGTACCTCGCGACCAGTGGCAAGATTCAGCGGCGAAGACGGGTCGATCTCGGTCAATGGTTGCTGAAACGCGAGCTTCAGTTTTTGATCAACACGAGGAGCATCTGGTCCTACGGCGTGGTATTGCTTGGCTGAAAAGGCAATGCGGTCGTATTCGGCAGACTGTGGGTAGAGCTTCGAGTCTGTAGGTCCCAGTCGATGCCAAGTCCAGGAGCAGGCACCAAAGTCAAGGAAAACCTTGGTCAGCAAGAGGCTGCCAGGTTCCATGCATATGGCAAGTTGCTCACCAGCTAGCTCGCCAAACTGGCTGGTGAACTCAACCTCAAGCTGGGACGGAAACTCCCTTACGACCTTATGAAAGGCTTCAATGACTGCTCTGTCGTCTAGCTTCGCTACGAATATCGAACCATCTGACATCTCTATCTCACCACGTTCCCTGTAATTGGCAGAACTCTATGATGGGAACGGCTCAAAATCTAGTCCGAGTGGATCGTCGGTACGGCGGAGTTGCAGAGTCGGGCTCTGAAGATTCGGGCGTCCAAATGGGGGTAGTTATGTCAAATTAGGGATGTCGGAACGTACTGAGTCGGTGATACACAGGCGGTTATGGATACCGACATCGAGTGGCAATAAGCGCTACCTCACCGTAACTGGAGAAACGTCATGGCCCTGGCACTGCTGGAACTTACCGAAACCACGACTGGGGACGTACTGGAGCAGTTGCTCTCGATCCCAATCGCTGACGCGAAAAAGTGTCAACAAGCGGTCTCAGGCCGGGTGGTCAGTAGCGTCCGCTTGTATGCGGAGATCGGTAGTAATCTTCTAGGTGTGACTCCGATCATCCGCTCGCGGTTGGAATGCGCCGCCATGTCCTGCCTGGACCAAGTCGCGGGGCGCCAAAGCAACGCCCTTCAGGAGGTACCCGTCACATTCACGGCACTTTGGTGGGATGGCGTACTCCAGCAACTGCAGTCTCAGTCTCTGGCCGACAGTATTGCGGTTTGATCGCGGCAGCCGAATCCCAGAGAGGCATACGTGTTATTCGATCTTCGCAGTCTGGCGCCGACAGAAATGTCTGCCGCGGAGGGCCAACTTGATTTGCTCTACGGCCGACTGCGCGACAACGTGACCAGGCACATACAGTTCTGCCGTGGTCATCGTAGTTCACTCAGTCAAATCTGACACTGGAGCAGTTGGCTCCGCTTGCTCTGGACGCGACTCTATCTGTTGCGTGCCGCGCATACTGGTATTGGGGGATGCCACCCATGAGGAACCCGGGCCCTTCACTCAGAAGTTGCACCACTGCTCGAATGGCACCGAACCCGAGACAGGCTGACCATGGTTGGTGTACAGCGTCCACTGCAGTTCCGGCGCTCTATGTACCAAGCTGCGGAAGATTCGGTCATTGAACTCGACAACTATGGGGGGGAGGGGGGCTTGAGTGTGGAGCGAGTCGTTGCTCGGCCCGAAATCCAGTGACTGTCCTGGGTGGAGAATGTAGCGATCGCCATCGAAGAAGGGGTCTCCCCACGAGAACCTGATGAAGTCGAAGCCGCCCTTATCCACTTCGCGCACAACTTTGCCGAAACGTGGGTGGGTTCGCAGTTCCGATTGTGGATACGTCAATCCAGCAAGGCATTCCTTAGGAACATCAATGGAAATCCACCACTTCTCCATTGAAACCATACCGGTGTTCAGCAGCTCGACTCTTAGCCGGTAGACATGGTCATCGCGATTGATCCTAACGCGTTCGAGACGAACCCGGACTTCGCAACTTGGTGATGAGCGACGAGACATAAGGTCGCGGATCTGGAAGTCCGCCATGAACCGGGACACCGTGTTTACTCGTTGATGATAGCGGTAGTCCAGAAGATTCTGGTGAGCGGTGGAAGCCTCTTCTACCTTGATGACAAGGACCCTGCCGCCGTCCACTGGGAACTCGAAGACCTCAAACTTGGTGAGGCTTGGCGAAGTGTTGTCGGTGATGACCTTGGTCACCCAGTCCTTGTTGAGCTTCCTATCAGTGATCGGCCGGAGTCGTGCTGCGGCCGGAATGTCATTGACTGGCTCTTCCTCAATCCCGTAGACCAAGTGCCCGCCACTGGCATGCGCGAGCGCAGTGACGTCCTTGATCATCTCTGTCTTGCTGTTGTTCTGAGGCGAGAGGGCATCGCCTCTCTTGAGCTCCAGATACAGTGATTCCTGCACTTGGTTGTCGACCAATGACTGTACCCAGCTCAGTTCCATGTTCTCTCCTGGCCGATCACTTGTACGTGGCGCTATGTCCAATCGCGGGCCCGCTAGGCCAGCCTTGCCCAGTCCAAGAGTTCCTTGGCCAGGTCGGGGTCCTTCAATTTGACACGATACAAGGGACGAGTGGATGCAAGTTTGGTGGAGACTCGACGCAGCGCGCTTGATGGCTCATCGTCGTCCTCGTAGATGACCAGGTCATCGGGGTGATAGAGCCCAGCAGGCGGCATCTTAGCCAAGAAAACGGAGCACATTTTGACTGTGCGTGGGTCGAAGGCGACCTCAGTTCCCGTGTCGAAGCGATAGCTGACTAGGTAGTCATTTGCGTCGCTCAGGTGATGTTTGGCATTAGGGTGTGCTTCAAGCAAATCTCTCAAATCCTTCCCTTGCAAGTACCTTCTCCTGGCTGCCGGTCGGTCGGCTGTTGGTGGCTAGCCTGAATGCACAGGTTAGCCATGCTCCCATTGGACGTTTCGCGTGATCTGGATGAGATCCTTGGGCGGATGAGGCCCGACGTAGAGGAGGAACAGACGGAATTGCTGATCGCGGTCGAGATGCTGGAAGTAGATGCGAGGGCACGCAATTGGCGCTGTCGCATCCCCTTCCTTGAGGTGCATGTTCGATGACCTCTTCTCGATGATGCGATCCGACTTCATGAGGTAGATGGTTGTCTTGACGCCACCGGTCGTCGCAAGGTCCACGCCGCGATCACCAAAGTAACTGGCCAGTCCCATCTGGACGGCACCGCGCTTCTTGCAAAACTTCTCCAAGAGTTCCGCCGAGGTCTTGAGAAATCGGTGTCTTGTGTGGTGGATGTCATCACACTTGTCCAGGGCATCCCCCAAGATCTGATAGTCGCCATACTTCTGAGCTGACCTGCGGAATTTCTCGGCGGGGGATGCTGTGGTAGTCGCCCAGCCGAGTTGCTCCACCAGCGCCTTGTAGACCTCGCCAGTGAAATCGTCGTCCGCCTCCTGGCCCACAAGTCGAAGAGGCCAGCCATTCTCGCCACGAACAGGTCGAATGATCCTGACGCCTTCATCGGCCAGCACCTGAAGTTCGGGCTTCATCTCCGGGGGGAGGGCTACGTATGGCAGAACTACGACCGTAAGGTCAGGCCAGGCTTCCTGCATGGCAAAGTTGTTCAGGTCCGCAACGCACTGTCCGTTGGGAGGACTGAATTCATAACGGTACTGCTGTTTCACAACCAAGCTGAGTTCTGGCCTCTGCCCCTGACGAGCGGCTTCCGCGATGAAGCGTGCTCTGAGATTGCTTGGAAGTCCGATTACGAAGATTGCCATCCTTGGATCTCCTGCTAGCGCTGTGCCTTCACCATGATGATCGAAGCCATGAGCGGTACCAGAGTGCTGGATATCTCTTCGTCGGTGAGGGCATCTATGAGCTTGAGCGCCCGCGCTCTGGCAGACAGGCCAGAGGTGACTGCTTCCTGCTTGGGTGCTTCAACCGCAGTTGCCTCTGAACGATTGGTAGCCGCAGGGGTGAGTGTTGCCAGGGCGATGTTGACCCTTGCTGACCACTTCTGAATCGCTTCGACCATCTTTGCAGTGCGGAACTTGGTCCACTGCTTGCCTAGAGGGCCGAGTTCCTTTGCGAAGACGGCGCTGGCGTAAGTCCTGTACGACTGTCCGAGTACTGCATGGTCCTCCGGATTGACGCCCTCAGTCTGTGCTGCAAACTCGCGCATCCAGGAGGCTTGGACGTCTGCAGCCACCGGTTCAATCTGAACCCAGTCCTGGCCCGGGCGGATGCCATCTACCGTTTCGCCGGCAGCCAAGACGTGGTGCATGACCTCGCCGGTAGTGCGATTGATGAACCTGATGCGATTGGGATCGGGGTTGGAGAATGCTATCCAGACGTCACTTCGAATTGAAGAAGGAGCCGGACGCACTGCCTCCGAGCGGGCATCAACTGTGGCTCCGCGGAGCGAGACCAGCATGTCGCCATGAGCGCTGATGTGCTGATCCAGAACGTCGGAGCAGGCATCCAGGAAATTCTTGAACCGCGGAAAGCCCATCCGCTTGTAGTCAAAGCCTCCAAGTGCTTTGGCCTCGGGGCTCTTGGCCAACCGCTGAAGGAGCCGAGCTGCAGGTTCGGGAGGCTGACCTCTCAACATCTGCTGGAGGATGGGTTTCCAAATGGCTGCGCTTTCCACACCAAATTCCTTGTTGGATGCCAAAACGAAAAGGCCGTTACCCATAGTAAGTAACGGCCTTTCCAACATCAACGTTCATTTTTATAAGCTAAGTTCCAACCTTCGATGACGTCGTCCGGACGAGAGAACCTAGCAGCACTCTTCCGGCCCTTGGGCGCCATAAAAGTTCCATCAGTGCAGCATCGATCGATTCGGTGCACTGACAGTCAGTCTCGGCGAGCGATGCATCACTCGAGCCGAGTGCCGGTAGTATCGGACATCGGGAACGGGGTGTCAATTTGTGACCTAGGCCCAGTTAGGAGCCGTTTGCCTGCCCAAAAAATTTGGCTGATTTGAGAAAAATATTGAAAATTCAATAATTTGAGATGATTTCGGGCGCCTTCTTGGGGCTTGATCCGGAGCGGCCTAGCGCTAATCGACGGGCGGATTTGACCCTGAACTGACCTCCGAGTCGATCAAGCCTAACAGGTTCATTGGGGCCATGGCCGCATCGGTCACGCAAGCTCTCCTCTACCTGATGCGTTCGGTGGCAATGATCGCGATCGATGGGGAGACGCCGTAGCGGAAGGGGGGCTATGGTGCATGGTGCGACCAAGCTATGGTTGGGCCTGACCGTTGCCTATCGATTTCAGGAAGGCCTCCAATGGCGCCAAGCTCCACTTGTCGCTACCTGGCTTCTCCATGTAGTGAGGGTGGGTGTAGCAGACGCGTCCTTTCCTCTCAAATGCCTTGGCTAGCGAGACGCCCTGAACCGATCGGATGATGCTGAGTGCAGCCTGCGTCTCTGCTCGGATAGCGAGATCGTCTGAAACGACAAACGCCGACGCAATGGACTCATTGCTCTTGTCTCTCTTGCTTCTTCTCTCGACCTCAATCCATAGGCCCGCAAGGCCATTGGGCAGCGACAGTCTGATTACAAATGCTGTGCGAGCGAGGGCTCTGTAGTGTGAATCTGCCTTCTGAAGGTACATCCAAGATCGCGTTCCCCAACCAGCTTTTCCAATGCGGACTTCCTTGCGTTCGTCCTCGCCCAGGAAGTTCCAACAAGGGTAGGCGCCAACTTGGACGCGCTGCTCGGAGTCAACGGGGGCGACGACCCTGTAATCTGCAATGGTCCCCTTCGTCTTGAGTACTTTCAGAATCGCCATCAGTTCAGTCAGCAACTCCGATGCCTCGCGTTTCTCATGGGCACTGTGGGCGTGGCTGAGATCCTCTTGCTTGCCGGCTTTTCGGCCGCCAGAAATCTCTGTGGTGGGCTCCTCACTGTCCTTCTTTCGCTTGGAACTGTATTTGAAACTCTGATCCTTTTTGAGCCGGATGATCTTTGGCTTCGGATGAAAAGCGAAGGAGATGGAGGGCATATCAAACCCTGGCTTCCGCTCGGTAGCCTCATGCGTGTCTACCGTCGGTTTGCCATTAGGACGAGGCGATCGAGGCCTATTACCATGGTTGTGTGGCCTAGGTCCTCCCATATGAATGACCTTCTCACCCTCGGTGGCATCATTGACCAGGATCGTAGCGATTGCCGGGAGTCGCTTTGAGAAGGACATCTGGTGAATCGCTGTCACCAGGAAAGTCCTGCCGGCGAACCCGCCGTCCTTGCGGCGGTTCAAGAAGTAGCCAGATACGGTGCCTTGGTATGGTCCCAAGAACGGGTTCAATGGGATCTCGGCATTGGAGCACCAACGCGACTCCTCGGCGCCCCAGGTGGCAGCGTCCAGTTGGGCTCTCAGAATGGGCTCGTGAATGCGCTTGGCCCGGGTCTCTGCATAGTGATCAAACCGGAAGAGGGCCATCATTGGACCATCATCCAGCGTCATGCCCAACGCAAGTACGATCTTCCAGTAGCCGCCTTGCTCATCGATGCCGGTAACGTGTCCGGCGAACTCCTGCTCGGAAATGGCCTTGGACCTGACGGTACTCCACGGCCCGGCGGTGAAGATGTCTGCAATGGTGGAATTGAACGCGTAGAACGCCCGGAAGATCACGGTCCTGGGGATGATGTACTCAATCTGATGTTGCTCGTCACGGCTCCTCGTGTCTCTGGCCACCAGGATTCTGGAATCGAAATTCAGTGCTTCCTGAAGGTGCAACTGGGATTGGGGAAGTGCGACAACGGCCTCGCCCGTGGAGCGCTCCCCAACTTTGGTGGACGGGAATAGCCCGCTCTCGTGGTCTTCCTCGTACTCCTTGTACAGCCTGGACTCCTCGCCGAAGGCCAAGGCATTGCCCAGCTTTCGCTGCTTCGGAGTCAGCATTCCGGCATAGACACCCCTGCCATCCTCTCCGCGGATGAAGCATTGCCCTGCAACGTAGGTTGCTAGTGACCCCGCGAAGATGGTGCAGATGAAACCCTCAGGATTCTTGTCGGAGAACAGACGCGCGATCTGACGATCATCAAGTTTAGATGGATCTGACCCCCACCCATGTGGAATGGGCGCCAAGTAGCACCTGACAGACGTGGACTCCGTTCCCTTGTGTGGCTGGGTGTAACCGTCGATGTAACGGATGAAGTACACGCGGGTGTCGTCGGGGAAGTCGGTTAGATCAGTCATGCGGCCAGTACACGGGGTGCCTCTCCATCATTAGCGGCACGCAGTCTCGTTAATTGAGTTTTCATTCTTCACGGCCAGGACGGCCGTTCGTTCATGAGAGCCAGCGATCGGGGCCCATTGTCCTTTCAATGTGGACAATCGATCGAACCAATTGGCGGTAGCATGTGCGCAGTGACTTCACAGGCTGAGCGAATGAGCATGCGTATTGTCGGCATCGACCCTGCCCTTGCTGGGCCGGCCCTGCGATCATTCAGCCAGATCGCCAACGCATGGTCCCTGAGCATAGTTGAGCAGGGTGCAGTTCTTGGCCAGCCCGAAGATGTTGTTCTCGCATTGGCACAGACAGGGGTTGTCGAGGGACTCCAGCAGGAGACTCTCGAAAGGATTAGCTACGTTCTGGGCATCTATCGAGCGCTACACACAATATTTCCCAACCGGACACAGGCTGATGGCTGGATCCGTCGGCCCAACAACGCAAGATTGTTCAACGGTGCCCCAGCTCTAGCGCTCATGTGCAGTGGAAGTGTCGATGATCTGGCCGCGATCCGAGAGTACTTGGAGGCTGGAGGACGGCTAGATGCCCAATCACCAGCTATCGATGGGCCAGATCAGACTGAAATGCACTGAGTGCTATGAGGCAAGGCGCTTACGATCAAAGCCGCTAACATCGAGGTCACCAACGATAGTTCCCTGCTGCTAGACATTGAAATCAATGCGCCCTCGCTTTGCATTGGCCAACTTGCGGGTGAAGTTGTCGTTGCCGGCGATGGACGCCATCTCGCTACTGGCATCTGCAGGTTCCCTGCCAGTGAACGTCCAAGCGACTGCCCGATCGCTGATCAGTCGGACACCACTCGCGGCAATCTAGCAAGGTCACAGCACCCCGTGATCTCTCTGCCAATTGAAGAATTGGACCGATAGAATGTACCTAAGGCCTTTCCTTGAATCCTTGCACTACCAGCGCGACGGTATGCCTCGGCTGAGCACATTCTGAGCGCTGCACTTGAGGTTGCGGTAGTAGCTGAGGGCTTGGATAGTCCCAAGACGAGCGGGTGGCGGGAACGCGGCTAGCCGTGAAAAGCCTTGAGGCGGCTCTCAAAGTCAGCGACCAGGCTTGCCAGTGTCAGGCCAGACAGTTGGGCGATGTCACGCAGTTCCACAATATCCAAACGACGTTTGCCGCGTTCGACATCACTAATGAAGGACTGGCTTCTGCCAAGCTGCTCAGACACTTGGGCCTGCGTCAGGCCAGCCGAGATCCTGGCGCTGCGCACAGCCTCGATCAGAGCGATGTACTCCTTGCGATGGATCGACTTGGCCACAGGCGCGCCTTGCTTGAGCGGCCTCTGAAGCTATATCTAGTTCTCAGATATCTAAAAACCAGATATCTTTAGGCCTCTCAAACAGGGGCGGATATGAGTCAGATGAGTTCTAGATCGAGAGCGGCGGCGCTGGTGGGGCTGTCGCTAACCATGGTGCTTGCGCTTTGTGGTTGCGGTGGCGCAGCGGATAAGGCATTGGTCACTGGTGGGTCCAAGCAGGAATACAACTCCGGACTTGAACAGATCAGCAAGGGGCTGAGTGAGCACGAGCGGGCTGCGTTCAATTGGGCCGTGTCGGACATGAATTTGCCCAAGCTCCATCAGGCCTATCCCAATGCATCAGTTCGTCAGGTGATTCGGGGTGAGGTCAAGCAGGTCAAGCAATCCTACCCATCAAAGATCGAAGCTTTGAAGGCCAAGGCCGCCACTGAGGCTGCCACGATGGACGAACTAGCCAAGGTCATCGCCAGGGACACCGAGCTAACCCTCAGCAGCGGGTTCTTTGGTATCAAGCCGACGATCAGAGCTACCTTGATCAATGCTTCAAAGCTGCCGCTGAGTCAGATCAACTGGCGCGCCAGTCTTTACCTGAATGGCTCGGATACGCCGGTGGCTGTGTCGACTTTGACTAGCGACTTTCGTTCGGTCGGGGGACTAGCGGCAGATCGGCAGCGTGACGCCACATTCAACGTCGGATTTGTGAGAGGCGATGAGTCGTGGACGACCTTGGAGATCCGCAATGCTCCCCAGCGTCGCGTGGTGCTCCAAGCCCTTCCCGCCACAGCCTTGGACTACAGTGATAAGCCCTATCTGTCCGGCGATTATGGCAAGCAGATCGCTGCGTACGAGAAGAGCCTCAAGGAGGCCGAAAGCTACTCGGACATTTGACCATGCGGCTCCCTGGGTGGAGCCGCTTGGCTGGTGATGCACTCAATGAGCGCATCTGAACCCTTGGGAGGGGGCGTACCAGTAGGCTCACGCCGTGGACAGGTGGCGCTGGCTGGCGCACCATTCGCAGGACCTATGACGACGGTCAGTCTCAGCCGGGGCGACAGGCCACAGATAGGGTGGATATGCCTAATTCCGAGGACTAGCACATGCGTCCATCTATTCTGGCCCTCGACCTAGAGGGCACCCTGATCTCCAATGCTGTCAGTCAGATCCCGCGGCCGGGACTGTACGAGTTCTTACAGTACGCGCAGGGACAGTTCGATCAGCTTGTAATGTTCACGACGGTGGACGAGATGCGTTTTCGTCGGATCGCCGCATTACTAGTCTCGGAGGGCAAGGCGCCGGATTGGTTCGTCCAGCTCGCTTACACGACTTGGAGTGGTCGCACCAAGGATCTGTCGTTCGTATCGCCAACTCTGGGAGAAGCCCTTCTGGTTGATGACCACGCGGCCTATGTCCATCCAGGTCAGGAGGTACTGTGGGTCGAAGTACCATTGTTCGGCTCGCCCTACCTCGCTGAGGATGAGGGGCTCCTGATTGCGAAGCGATGCTTAGAGGAGCGGATAGAGGCCTTGGCATCTGGCTCTCTACCGCCCTGCCGGCGGGAGGGTATGAAGTCGTGAGGTCACTCTGCGTCGACGATCTGCATCGCGAAGTGTGGCGGGACGCGCCCGCGGTGGCCCGCGATGGGTTATACGCAGTTCCGCCCATTTTGGAGCGAAGGCAACCTGACGCTATTGCACTTGCCGGTGATCTCGAAGTTGGCAAGCGATCACTGGCTGGGCCTTAGCGCGTCATTGAGAACTTGTCGGTGATCTATGTCCTCAACAGCCACACGTCCACGAAAGAGCCTTGATACGCCAAAGGAAGAGATCGATCAGGCTAGAAACGAGCCATGTGACATTCCACACTGGATCGCTACAGTGATCATCCGCTCTCGGCTGACTTCGCCTCAGACCTGGGATCGATGATCGGCGAGTCTGATCCTTGAATCCATGGCCACATTCACGACTCTTTGGATTACCCAGTCGTCGGTGGCACAAGAGAGGTCCGCTACCCATTGGGGTCTTCGATGCAGGACTTGGAACGCAAATGACGCTGGGAGAAACCGAGCTTCGGTCCGAACCTCGCCGTTGAGGCCCGAAGTCGCCTCATCCGCAATTTTCCTCAGCACACTGCTCAGGCATTGCAAGTCATCAGTTCACAAGCTGATGCCCGTAGCCATCCAGAGCCTTGCTCTCCCCGGTCGCTCGCTCAACCGAGCGATCGTGGCGAACAGAAGGTTCAACGAGGCGCTGAACCGGTCTGCAGGCCCATAGTCGTATCTTCTATACTCGGATGACTGTCGCTCAGAGACGGGAGCCACGTTGCTCCCGTCTCCCTGGCCCACGTCCAAACCGCGCCAAGCAGTAGCAATGGGGCCTTCTTTGCGCCCTACATCACGTCCTGCGACCAACGACTGGACTCACCGCTTGGCGCCATGCGCCATCTTCTTGAAGGTCAGTGGCGTACGCTTTTCGGAGGGTTCCGCTTTAGGTTTGAGCTTGAGCTATGTGCTCAACGAAGCGAACTCCGTGGCGTTCAAGTTGCTTATAGATGGTCCCCAGCAGCCCTGACTTGACCTTGTTGAGCTCCGCACGGGGATTGGTCGGATCGCCATGAGGGTAAAGGTCACAGAGCCAGAGCCCGTCGACAAACTTGCCACCCACACTTCCAGTTGGGCGACCTACCCTGTGATCAATGTTGGCGTGCTCCATCATGAGACTCCAGCCTTGCGGTCGCGGCAGCTGGAAGGCGAAAGTCGACGAAGCAATTGCCTTGATGATCGGCGGACTCAGCCGAACCACGATTCGGTACGCGCCCTCGTCATAGTGTTCCGGGTGGTAGATCGTGCACTGCAGGCCAGGCGCCACTGAGGAGAGCAAACTGCGCGACAGTGCCGCAGTGACATTGCGACGACAGTCGGTGTCATCTTGCTGGTCATCGTGCGAGTAGACGAACAGTCCGCCGGTCCAGGTGGCATCTTTCAGTTTGGCAACTCGCGTATTGCGCCCCGATGCCCGATCTGCCGGGCGCATATTGGCCTTCTCCAAGGGAGCGCGGTGCCAGTGTGCCGAGTCGACGCGGAATTTTTCCCAGCCTTTGCCAGAGTAGAACTCGGGGAGCAGAATGAAAGCGTCGGAACCGACAATCTGCGGATCGACATCCACCAGTTTCGCCTCAATCTCGTACGGAACGTCGGTGAATTTTTCGATCCGTTGTCTTGACAAGGGGTACTTGGTAATTGCTAGGTCCAGCCGCACGCCAATGGCCAACGACCACAGCGCCTGCGCTGTGTCCCAAGAGCCGGTCAGATCGGCCAAGCGCTCGGCGAAGGCGACGTAGTCAAAGGACTGCGCGCGCCACTGCGGTTCTTGACGTGCCAGCAATTCCCAGCCGGCTATGGTGCCTAGGCCCATCCCGCGGACAACGGCCTGCCGTAGTTGAAGCAGGTTGACCTTAAAGTAAGGGGACGCGAGGTTGCGCAGTTGGTCCGCCAAGTCATAGGGGGCCGCGCTATCAAAATTTAGCATGTAGGTTCTCACAATTCGCAAGCGGATTTATGTCCCGGCTTTGGTTTCTTCTTGGACACTCCGCTTGCAACTGGAGGACGTAGAAGTGTTTGAGTCCAAAGCAGCTCAGTCGGTTTTTCCGACTTGGGCTATTGCCCGGGCAGAACCGTACGTCAGCGTTTCGGAAAAGTCAAGCGCTCGCGATGGAGTACTTCTTCACCGCCTGGCAAATGAAAGAGAAAGCGCGAGCATCGCCTGATCAAGTTGCGGTGGGCGCTTACCGAAAGCGGTACCGCGGTGCGTCACGGCTATGGACGACTTGACGAGTCGGGCAGTGGGCACCGCTCACATGGAAATGAGAACTGGGAGTTCGCTACCAATTGGGTAGTGGAACGGCGCATCTTTCGCATCAACGAGGTGCCGATCAAGGAGCGCGCTCGCGAGTTCGATTGGCTGTTGGGGCATCACCTTGATGTTCATCCGCAACTGTCAAGTCTGAGCATATGAGCGCGCCCAGATCCGGCAGGGCTCGCGCCCGGGGCTGGCCGGCATCTACCGTATCGCACTGTGAACCGCGTAGGGCTGGTGAGGGGCATCCTCGCGGTCGAAGGTCCGGGGCACAGGTGCGTTGGAATCATGAGTGAGACGAGAAGCAGCACCGAGTACAGCGTAGTGAGAGACATGGGCCGCCCACCCGACCTCGATCGAGCTTCTAAGACGAATGATTGGATTAGCCAGGGCGAATGCCGGAAGTGACCCAAACCTGGGGCCGCTTCCCACCTCTCGCCGATTGCAGGTCCGTATGGCGACATCGAGCGGTTTCCGGCTTCGCTCAGGAGTTAGAATCACCGAATACTGAGCACGATAGAGCGCAAACATCGATGATCACAATCGCCGCCACCAACGAAGAGATCGACCGACGCGTCCATCGGTGTTGCGCACCGTTGTTCGGCACCGGAATACTCCTATCAGGTGGGCACGACCCTTCGGTTACGAGTGCCACGGCGACCTTCGTGAAGTTCGAGTCGCGCATCTACGTCGTAACCTGCCACCATGTCCTATCGGCCTTCTTCAGCGCTACTGTCAGGGGTAAGCGAGTAATCGTGCCGACACTTCATTGTGGCAACACAATCTATCCGCTGGCTACATACGCGTCGGACGGCACTTACACTTCGCTCTTCAAGAGTTGTCGGGAGTTTCCTGGCGCGGGAGATGTCGATAGCGATGACGCACTCGACGCACTTGATAGAGCTAACGCAGACCGGCCGGACATCGCGATCGCTGATATAACAGAGCTCTGGCCAATGCTCCGCAATCTGCGCGATGCTGAGGCGATCGATCTGGACGCTTGGGTCGAACCGGACTGGACGACGGTTCAAACGACGTGGATTGCATTCGGCTTTCCCGATGCACACAAGTATCAGGCCGGCGACAAGGTAGTGGCGCCGATGCCAAGGGTGTCGGTGAGCTTAGCTACTAGTTTTCCCACGCCGGAGAAGCCCACCTACATCCTTTGCTCGACGTTGGAATCCGATCACGGGTGGGGATTCAGTGGAATGAGTGGTGGCCCGGTTTTGGTTGCGCACGCCACCGATGACACGTTTGCTTTCGTCGGGATCACCTTCGAAGGTGCGCCGAGTACGAAGGAATTGAGTGAGAATTCTGAAGCGTTTGTTCAAAAGAACGACATCGTGCTGAAGGGCTATCATCTCACGCCAAAGCAGTTCGGCTCTTGGTTGTCGCAAGTAAAGTACAGAGTCGAACATGGGGCGTCGTCAATCGATTAAAGGTTCTGTCGCTTGGGTGCTGGTCGGTCCTGAGCGCTACTCCTGTGACAGCCTGAGGCTACCTCCACTTCGCGCCCACTAATTGACGTGATCGACGGTGACGAGCGGCGCGTCCGGGAGCGGCGCGGTTGAGTAGGCGTGTGTTCGCTAGAGACTGGTGCAGCGGATATGCATTGCGGAATGATGCCTCTGGCCTTGAACTCAGTCCCAAACTTGGCTTCTACACTACTGCTGGCGGCCGCAGTGCTTTGGCGCACAAATCTGCCTCGTTGTTGGTGATGGGCGGGCCCAAGGGGCCTGCGCGCTGCTAATGTGGCCCCGCACCACGCCCCAGGTGAGGCGTGGCACTTTTTGGGTCGCTGTTTGGAAGCGTCGCGTATGCGACCTCCTTGCGGCTAAGTCGAATTCATGAACTTGGTTCTGCTTGCAGAGAGCATCTTGAACAGCAGGGTCGAACGTCAGCAATGCTTAGGAATCAACTTGTGAGAAGGGAGCTCAGGAGTGTGTCGAACGTTGCGGCAAGCTGGTTCTGGGCAATGTCTTTGGTGCGCCAATGCTCTTCGATCACGCTAGCTGGCGGCACTTTTGCCAAAGTAGCCAAGGACGAGGCCAAGTGCCCACATTGTTCCGCAGCCAAGGAGAACCGTAGCAACTAATGACATGGTGGTCGAAAGCAGCTCGGCAACCCAAGATCCGTACAGTTCTTTATCGACCTTTTCCTTTTGCAGGAAGTACCTCTTTTGAAGCAGTCCGATGGCGATCACAGGAATCAACAAATAGATCGAATTGGCTATCCAGTTGACTGGGGCTTCAAGCCATGCCCAATTGTTAATCGTGAAGCTAAGGGCATAAGCCAATATGCCCGCATAGAGCCCGCGAGACGCGGACTGCACCAAGAAGAAGTGGACACCAACTAAGGGTTCGTTGCCACGAGATCGGTAGTAGAGCGCAATGAAGCACTTGTACCAGGTCGCACGGAGACAGCCTGCCAGGAATATAAATGCTGCGACAACAAAGATCATTGGCGCGCCCAAAATGGTGTCCAGCGCCAACTCGAACTGCTGCTTCACGCCTTCGCTCATCTGAGAAGGGTGACTCGCTTCTAGCATTCTTACAGACATCGCGGCGAGCTCTTGCATTGCCGATGCCCAAAAGCCCCCAGCCGCCCACAGGAAAGCAGTAGTGGCGATCAGAGAGGAACCTACACCTTTACGCTGTGAAATGGCGAACCGAGCGGGTGTGGCTATCAGCGGAAAAAGCAGTAGCACCGCAATTGGATTGACTTCCAGCCACTCTCCGAGTCGTCGCTTCTTTTGTGTCAACCAATCAATGGTCTTTTGGAGGCGTCCATTTGATGGTTGATGGCGGTCAGTATGCTCGGAGCTATCCGAGATCGAAGTGCGTGTATGTTCATTGCGATCAGTTGGGTCGGACATGCACTATCGCCGGTGAGGCTGCTGAGGATTACCCACAGTCTATGACCGAAGAATCTGCTCGCGACCAGTGATGCTGGCTCAGTTAGTTGCACCAGTGAAGCTAAAGTTTCGCTGCCAGCTGCCGCTGAGTCACCGGTCTCGCCTTTGCTATTTATGACTGTCTCGCTGGTCGGCTTAGCAGCGCAGGATATCTAAAGGCAGTTCTTGCCGCTTGCAACCGAAGTATTCTCCGATTGAGACGGGTAAGGTCCGTCGCCCCTGGCGCCATCGAGACCGACTTCTTTGGCGGGGCTGTGCGCGACGATGCCGCTGTGAACCATTACGGGGCACAGCACACAGCAATGGTGCGCGCGGGTCGTCCCGATGGCGTCGGCAAGGCCGTGGCAATCCTCCTGGCGGCAAGTGGGCGCTCGATCACCGGCCAGCGCATTCAGGCCTCGGAGGGATGCTCCAGTAAGCGAGGTGGCCCGGCGATGCCCGCTTCTGGCCGGAGGCGGACGCTGACCAAAACGGTATAGCGGAAAGCCGCTCAGTGGTTGTCCGGCCCTTGGTATCAGCCATCCTTTTGACGTGCGACGTTGCGGGATGTCTGGCGGGACCTCGGCCAGCCACAGCCTAACTGGTGCTTCCAGCAACGACGGTGTCTCTCGGAACTCAGATCATTGGAAGTAGTGTCAAGTTGTTGCGTCCAGCAAGCGATCTTGTTGACTTCCATTAAAGCTGCTTTCAACATCGTCCGCCGCGCTTCGCATCGCGCGGGAAAAACGAACGACTTGAAAGGAAGAAACATGGCAACAGGAATGCGTGTCGCACGCGAACTCACCGCCGAAGAACTACTGCTGGTTTCGGGTGGCAGTCAGACGGACTTCCAGGCGGCCTCCAGCGGCGTTTGGGACGGGGAGATCGATCAAGGAATGGTCGAACACTACTTTGACGAGACTCGCTGGGATGGTGTGGAGAACGTCCAGTTCGACATCAGCGCCGCGGGAATGTTCGCACTCGCTGCAAAAAGCAGCTTCAGTTCCGGCGTAACAAGTGAGCTGGATGAAGTTCTTAGCAACATCCCCGATGTGCAGCAGTCGCTCAAGAACTACCTGGACAGCGGACTGTCCATCCAGTTCCGCGAGATGGGCGCGGCCAACGGATATGTTGAACTGGGCAGCATCTATTTGAATCCGAACATCAAGGGTGATGCCCTGCAGATGGCGAGGACTATCGCCCATGAGTTGGCCCACGTGGAGAATCGGGTAACTTGGGACCACAAGCCAACTAGAGAGGAATACGTCGCCACCTACCTCAAGGAAGAGGGACGCGGAGTTCTGGCCGCTATGAAAGCCAACGACGTCCTGGCAGCAAAGTACCCGGAAGCGGCCGCCTACACTTGGGACTCTCGATTCATTGAGATCAAGAACAAGATTGGATCTGAGTACACCGTCGACCAAGCAATCAAGGCTATGGGCGACATTTACGGCAGCATGAAGCATCCCACCGATCCAAATAAGACCCAAGCTGACTACTTGGCCGAACCCTGGGATGAAACATTCGGGGCAAAGGGTGGTTCAGGAACCGGAGGTTCGGGAAGCGCTGGCGGAACTGGGGGCGTTCCCTGGACAGGTGGCAGTTGGACCTGGGGTAGCGGTGGCTGGACAATTGGCATAGGCGGCAACGGCAGCGGCGGCAGTAACGGTGGTCGCGAATCATGGGAAGAGGAGTGATCTCAACAACGCATTGACACACGGGACTGCCAAGCTTAGGAAAGGCTGACGATCAGAGTAGAGGCAACACCGCTCTCCCTGAAAGCCAGCCAGAAGGTCGGGGGGAGGACTCCGCCTGACCTTCCTATCGACTCTCGAACCGAAGCAGCTCAGGCTTTCTGGCTTCCAATCTTCTACAGCGTCCGGGCGGACCGAATCCGCAGTTCCAATGCACTCAAGTGTGCGCTTAGAAGGTCATGTAGGAAACTGATGATGTCTGACCAATCATCCGAGTTGGCAGCTCGACGCAGACAGATCTCCAAGCTCGAACCGAGAGAGCCGCTGGCTTCATAGATTGGAAGATAGAAATCTTTGCCCTGCCAAAGCAGCGCGTTGAAAAGCACTCTAGCGGTTCGACCATTCCCATCCTGAAGTGGGTGGCAGTTAAGCAGGCCGACATAGAACCAAGTCGCGCGTACGAAGGGCGACCAGCCTCTGTCACGGGCACCTTCAGCCAGCCAGTCAAGCCTCCTGGCAAGTAGTGGGTGCGGCATGTAGCCCCAGCGATTCCCCGCCTCATCGGCCGACGTAACGTTGGGGCCACAGCGCAGCTCGCCATCCACGCCAAGGCGGCCCGCGATGAGCTTGATAGCCGACTGCAGAGCAGCTGGAGCCGAAGTATCCAAAAGTCCCCTGCACTGATCAGCCACCTCGCAGAGCACTTCATGCTCGACACGCGAAGTGTGACAGCGCTTGAAACCTTTTCGGTGCGTCACATGTTCTGAGAGTGGATGAACGAGCTTAGATTGGTGTGCAGCCCAGAAGTGCAGAATCCCGTGGCAGAGATCATCCGTGCTGTCGACTGACCTCTGTTGCAGAAGTGCCGTTCGCTTCATCTCAATCTCGACAATCTGTCGAGCATGGCCAGCGACCCCCGCAACGAACGCGGCATACGACACTGGTGAGACCAGATGGATCGCCATAGATTTCCTTGACTTTCATTCGGCACATGACGAACATTCCTGCCCGACCTTACAGGCCGGCTCAGCTCTAGATCAAGCGAAGGAGATCGGATGTCGAATGGAACTCGCGTGCCCAGCTTTGGAGGGGATACCTTTGCCGCCGCGTGCGCTCTCGCATGCTCGCTGGGCATCGTGCTGACTGCGCAGGCGCATCAATCCGCTCAACCTGAGCACTCTACGTTCGCTGTCGGGGATCTGATTCAGTTCCAGCAACGACCTGATGACGCCAGCATCTTGCGCACGTTCAAGGTGACCGCGAACAGGATCGGCACCACCGGTAACGTGCGGTTCTCTGAACTTGAACCGCGGTCCGACTCCGCCATGGGTCCTGCTGTACTTATCCGCGATCGATTCTCAGGAAGCGTAAGACAGTTGACAGTGACGCAGAAGGCGACCATAGATGATGCACACTGCTTGAAGCTGGCTGAGGTCAGTCATGCACTCGGTCTGTTTGTGCAACCGCCAGAACCGACTCCGGTATGGAAGACAGAAGGGCAGCGGAAGCACGCTTTTCATGAGAACTCTCAAGTGAGCATCGATGCTATCGGCAGATCTCCTGGAAGCGATTGTCTGGGAAGCGTTGTCTTCAAGTACAAGAACTAGCCGACAGCCGTTGAGGCGAGTCGAGGCGCACGCCCATCACCGCGCATGATGAGTTCCTCTTGACGACTTCTAGTCATCGCACCTGACCAGGTGGACTTCTCCCAGAGAAGCCTGCTCTTGATCAGCGTGCGCATGGGAACGTGCAGTGCATGCGCCAAAGACCTAATCAAGCGTCAGTACGGAACCTCTACGTCTAACAGTACGGATCGCTTTCCCTCAGCGACCCGATAACAGGCGCGTCGCGATGAGCTCCGCCGACGCACTTCGTATGGCGCGCCCAGAAGATGGAACGAGCAAGCAGTAATGTCACGGCAACACTTCCAGTATCAAAGTGAGCATTCCGAGTGCGGATTGGCTTGTGTGGCCACATCCGCCTCTCTGATGGGCAGAGAGACAACTCTATCCTCTCTTCGAATCAGGCATCCTTCGTCCTCTCAAGGAACGAATGCGGCGGCGCTGATCTCAGCGTTCACCAGCCTCGGCATCCATGCTCGCGCGATCCGTTGCGAAGTGGAAGACCTCCAGCACATTCCGTTGCCCGCGGTACTGCATTGGAAGCTTTCGCACTTTGTTGTGCTCGTTAAGCGCTCACGCGGGCGACTCCACATCTTTGATCCCGCGTCTGGCCACATGAGACTAAGTGGAACGCAGATTTCGGAATCATTTACCGGAGTTGCATTCGAGCTGACTCGGCTTCCAGGCTTGGTCGCTAGCAGAAGTGATCTTCAGTTTAGCATTCGGCGGTTTGCAACGATCACGGCCGAAGTGAAGCAGTCGCTGGGGCTTGGGGCCGTCTACTCTGTGTTCCTTCAGCTCTTCCTGGTCAGCTCGCCGTTCTTCATCCAGATATCGGTAGACGAGGCAGCAACCCATGCAGACACAGACCTACTGGTTCTCCTAGGGCTTGGCTTTGCACTACTTGCGATCTTCAACTTCATAGCTGAGGTACTTCGTTCACGAGCAATGTCGAGGGCTGCAAGCGCTTTGTCGTGGAATGCAACGCGCCGACTGTTCCGACACATGATCCTCCTTCCACTGGCATGGTTCGAACGGAGACGCCTTGCCGACGTGTCGTCGCGATTCGACACCATGGATTCTCTCAAGCAGGCGTTAACGGGCGGCCTTGTGTCCGCTGTTATGGACGGGATTCTGTCGCTTCTACTTGTGGCGACAATGTTCTTCGTCTCACCGGCACTTGCGCTTGTTGGCAGTTCGGCCGCCGCACTCTACTTGGGCCTTTCTTGGGCTTCATCGCCGGTGCGAAACAAGCTGGGCGGGGAGGCCTTCCAGGCATCACTGCGTGAGAAGACTGCCAGGATTGAGACGATCCGTTCAATCGCATCCATCAAATCCGCCGGCGCCGAGCTGAATCGTGAGGCGGAATGGTCGGCCCGACTTGCAGACGCAACCAACGCAGGGAATCGACTAAATTTATTGCTAGCATCCTTGTCTGCTAGCCGCACCTTGCTGGACAATCTCGCGACGGCCGGCGCCGTCTACCTGGGCGTTCATTTACTGCTGGATCAAGCACTGACGGTTGGCGCCCTATTTGCCTTCTTTGCACTCAAGCGCCAACTGTCCGCAAGAATCCATACGTTCGTCCAGCAGATCACCGCCTTCCGCCAGACTGTCCTTCACTCAGATCGATTGGCCGATATTGTTCTAAGTGAGAGCGAGTTGATGGGGCCTGAGGCAATGGATCACCCTCCGCTTGAGGGGCGCATATACGCCCAGAATGTGTACTATCGCTACGGTCAATCGGACGAATTTTCGGTAAAAGCACTCAATATCGCCGTTCATGCGGGAGATTTCGTACTCCTCAATGGTCCGTCCGGTTGTGGCAAGAGCACCATCATGAAGCTGCTCGCTGGTTTGTATACCCCGCAGCAAGGTGAGATCCGGTATGACGGCACGGCATTGTCTACGCCATTCTCGCGCTCCATAAGGTCGCAGATTGGCGTGGTAATGCAAGGGGACGAGCTGCTTGGAGGGAGCATTGGCGAGAACGTAGCGTTCTTTTCTGAGGATGCTGAGCCAGAGAGTATCTGGCGTTGCCTGGCACTGGCTGGGCTCGCGACAGAGGTCAGAGCTATGCCACTCCAGTTGCAGACGCGCATTGGTGAGATTGGAAGCTCATTGTCCGCAGGCCAGCGTCAGCGGCTCCTGATTGCTCGCGCCCTGTACCGCCGCCCCCGTGTTCTCCTTCTTGATGAGGCGACAGCAAACGTTGATCTAGATAAGGAAAGGGAAATTTTCCTCTCGCTGCGATCGATCGGCATCACGATCATTGCCGTTACTCATCGGCCACAGATCGCGAGCCTGGCGACGCTGCTTGCCACATGTGCCGCCGGCTCGATAACAAGCGTGAAGCGTGTGACGCCTGAGCAGATCATTCCAGGCCGGAAAGTGCCGTCCTTGCAGGATCAAATAGCATCTCGAGAAGTGTTCTCCGCTCCATCATAAGATCCACATCAAACTTCATTCCGTCTTCGAGCATGGATGGATCAATCTTTTGATTGCGGGACGTCTCGTGATTGGTGGATGACAGGGAGATGGTGATTGCATACATCGCCTCGGATGCATTCAGATCTCTGGGCAAGTCTGCAACGGGCGTGGGCGCCTTTGCGACCTCCCGTACTGTCCCCGAGATCGTGCCAAACTTGCGATACGGAAACGCCGAGACCTTCAAACGCGCTTCACCTCCAAGCTTCAGAAATCCAATGGCTGATGATTTCACCCATGCACGCCCAATCGCAGGCTCGTTCGTCGCAGCGATGATCATGAGTGATGCACCGGGTTGGACTGACTCGCCCAAAGATGCAATCCGACTTGATACTCGCCCATCCATTGGAGCCGTCAGTGTCTCAGCGCTACTGGCTCGCAACGAGATCTCCTTCTCATCGAACGCGGCCGTCTCAGCCGTAATCATCGACTCGGATGAAGAGACTTGGTGCTCCAATTGGCGCCTCGAGCTTTCCGACGTTCCTATCTTGGATAGCAGCTGGCCCCGCTCTCGTTTGAGACCTACCAGTTGCTGCTGCTGATCCAAAAGCTCACCACGAGCGGCGCGGAACTGTAGTTCCGAGACGATCTTCTCCTTGGTGAGCTGCTCCATAGCCTTAACCGTCCGCTGCTTATCCGCGATCTGCATCTCTTTCAGAGCGACAAGCTCATTGAGGAATTCAACTTGCTCGCGGTTCTCTGCCGACTCAAGCTCAACCTCAAAGATCTTCTGCCTAATGACTTCTACCGTGTCTCCCAGTGAGTCCACGCGCGATAGCATCTGCCTACGAGCTGCTTCGAGGCTACGATTTCCGATACTTATGCCGTCAACTGTCCGGTCATAGGACAGGCTCAGCAGGCTCTGCCCCTTCCGAACTGCCTCATTCGGCTTGACGTGTATTGCCGAAACCACGCCCTGTCGGGTCGCCGTTACGCGCTTTGTTCCCATCTCGGTAGATATCTCCCCCTGGGCGCGTTCTTTCCTAGGAAAGCGTGCTGTAGCTGCGACAGCTACGAGTGCCCCGGCCAGCAGGAGAAAGAACAAGGCGGTAGAGCGCCAGCCAAAGCCTAGGCGGTCGAGCGGAGCGTTCTGGCGGCGCAGATCATCCAGCCGGACAGCCTCGCGAAAGAGCGCGGATGATTGCTTTGCGGAGCGGCCAACGTCCATGTGGGAATTTTCGTTCGGAAGCTGAAAATTATGGCACCTGGCGGCGCCCTCAGTCATCAGGCGTCTGCCCCGAACAGCCTCTGATAGCCCCGTGCGCACATCTGATCAACGTCGATGTAGAGACGATTGAACTGCAAAGGTTCGAAAGAAGCCGCAACCTGTTCTATGTGTGTTGTCCCGATCCCACAACGCGCCCGCTGTTATACACCTTGGAGCTCTCCTACATCTCATTGACAGTAATCTACAGTTGGTTCAACGAGGTGGCCGAATCAGCTCCCGCACCACAGGAGGAATGACCATGGCTCCTGCCAAGGGTTCAGCTGTAGAGTCGGCGGAAGAATTTCCGGAATGCCTGCACTACCAATGCCCGCTTCTGGCCGGAAGCGGACATCGGCGAAGCACCACTTACCCTTGCCGCTTCAAATCTCTCCAGTGATGAAGCATCCAGTCGATTAGCGCCGATAGGAGCGCACTTCGAAATACGCCCTGCGGATAGGTGATGTGTAGCGGGAAGGACGGCCGGCTCCAGCCTGGATGGACCTATAGCAGTTCATCACGCTCCAGCAGCGGTCTGACGCACATCGAAGAATGCTGCCTCATCCCCAGCCCCGCCTGCAGAAGCGCTACATGCGCTTCTCCGTCATTGGTGGCGAACTTCGCAGCTTCGATCTCGACGCGCTGTCCGCTCTGTTCGAAGACCATGGGCACGGGCCGCTGGGTACCGGGCGAGAAGTAGCACGCCAGGACATGGCCTTCCCTGAGGTCGTCAGGATGCGCTGTCCTTTCTGACGTGGAGTATCGTTACACGCTGATGTTTGGCAGGGACGGCGTGCGTGTGGCCGTGGTTTGCCCTGACTCCACCGTGCGCCTGGTTGATGTGGCGGTAGCCAAGGACATGGGCAAGATAGTTAGTCCGCACCGCTGTCTGAGAAGGACACCGTGATCAGCAGCCCTCCGGACGGCCTGAAGAGCGGCGACAAGGTCCAGTTCGCGCCGCCGGCGATAAGGCCTGATCGAGGCCTGCCTGTGCCGCCACGCTATTAGGAAGCAAGGACATCATTAGTTCGACCTACAGTGCATCGGCCCCTTTCGGGGCCGATGTCGGGTCAGCCGCAATCGCAGGTGTTTGGATCGCCCTCATTTGCAGCTGGGCCCGTCCCGGCCGCGACAGGAGGCTCTGGTGGCATCAATGCTGCAGGGATACGCGGAAGCCCCGAACGGTGACTATAGGCGCCGAATCGCTGGGCGACTCTGGTCAAGAAGGGGGCCAGCATCCGTCCAACGCGTTCCCCGGGAAGCTTATTGGCCGCTTTGACAGCGAGTGTTCGATACTTGAACACGACCGTCCTGCCCATGTGCAGTGCAAAGACGATGGTCTCCACATCGGACTCATGGAAGTTTCCAAAGTCTGGGCGGGCGAGCTTGGCGAGCTCTTCATCCGTGACAATTGTGCCCTTGATCAAGTAGAGCTCGGGCTGGCCAAAGCCTTCGCGCCTGATGCAGTCGCATGCCGCTCTGATGTTCAGGAAATAACGAGGGGCTCCGCCGTTCTCATCAAAGAACAGGTCGCCAGTTGAGTATTCCCCTTGCACGAGAAGCTCATTAGGCAGGAGGCGCTCAGCCTGCAGAACTGCATGTAGCGCCTGACGGTACCTCGCATCATTGGCGCCGAAATGTTCCATCGCCACTTCTGAAAACTCGTCGAGATCTGCGGTCAACGGCTTCATCCGCGCCTCGACCAACCTCGTAATCAGCTCACCGAGTTCGGGCGCAGGGGAGACACCGTCTTTCTTGAACGAGTTCCAGAAGATGACCGGCCAGTACTTGTGCTGGTCGTGGAATTCTTTGAAGAGTTGATTGACAGCCAGCGTCTGATGACGCTCCCATTGCTTCAGCACAAGGGCAGATGGAGTTTGCTTGATCCACTCCTCCAGGACATCGAAAAGATTGGCGCCCACCTCCCGCTTACTCTTGATAAGGATGTGAGATCCGAGGTTATCGCCAATCAGTCCCCCTTCCGTGAGAACCTGGGTAACGTGACCGACGTCCTCGTTGGTGAAGATGAAGACGGGGGCATGACGGCGATCACGCAGCTTGGTCAGGAAGTCAACGTTCTCCTGCTCAAACGCACTTTCCAAGCCACCCAAGTGCACGCCGCTTAGATTGAAATCAGGGCGGGCACCGCCTTCATCTTGTCCTTCCCCAACTTCATCCAACTTGGATCCGTGGAGGTTCCAGTCCATCACGAAGAAGGCGGCGTTGGCAAAATTTTCCAGCTCCTCATCACGCTGAGGCAAGGCATCCAGCAGAAGTGCGTGCCCACCTGCATCGTGAATGGCCTCGAGGATGGCCTCAATGCCATCGGGCCCATTGCGCGGCTTCCTCTTCAGCCCATCATCAATGACTACTGCAATGCCCTTGAACAGCCCCTGTGACTCGGCCTGCGCCCGGTCCTGTCGAACAGCGTTCATCGTTCCTATTCCTTTACAAACGAAATGGTTAAGTTGGCGCCCGGCAGGATCTTCTCCTTCGTCGGGGTGACATCGATGGTGTACTCATGCCTCGCCAGCAGCTGGCGAGCAATGTAGAGGCCCAGTCCCCGCCCTTCCTCACCCTTGCCTGAGAAGAACGGCTCAAAGATGAAGGGCAGATCCTCGGCATTGAGCCCAGGGCCGCTGTCGGCGAAGGTCAAGGTGCCGTTGTCACCGTCAAGCACTACGAGGATGTTCTTGGGCGGATTCCGGCCTTCTAGCCAATAGCAGGCGTTGTCGAACAGGTTCAGGAACACCTGCAGAAGAACCGCATCGGTGGTATTGGCTACTAGCGGCGAACCCAAGGTTTGAACCTGATAGTCGATGCCGCGCTTTTCCATCATGCTGGCGTAGAGCCTTTGTACCTTCACCAGAATCTCAGAGACGCGCACCTGCTTGCGCTTCTGCTTGGTGGATCTGAACAGCCTCTGCATCTCCGTCATCGAGCCTTCGAGGAAGGAGACCATGCCACGCAGGGAGGTCAATTCCTGGGCCAAGTGCTGGGCTGAGACGGGCTTTCCGCTACGAGTTTTATCCATCAGATCATTGATGATCCGGTACATCGAACCGATGCTCAGCATCAGATCGTGGGACGCAGCTTCCACTGACAGCCCGACGCCCGCCAGGTGCTCAGTGTCCTCTGCGCGCTTGACCAGATACCTTCTCTCGGAGAGGTAGTTGCGCTTTGCGTCACTGAGGCGTGATTTCGCCTCATCCGGTAGGTCGTCGTCCAGTGCCTCGGAAACTTCATTGAGGCTCTTTTCGACCGCATTCTCTGTGTGGATGGCGATATCCAGGGTGTTCTTCTTGATCCGTACGAGCTTGTCGTAAGGGTCTTTACGCACCCACGCCAGGAAGATCTGGATCATGGCCCTAAAATCGTCGGTCGCCTCACCGACTTCGACCAGCCCTTCGCGGCTGGTCTTATCGCGCAGATCTCGGTTTCTCTCCTGGCTGATCTCTACAACGCCAACGGTCTGGTCGTTGCTGAAGAATTCGCTGGCTTTAACAGTACCTCGGCGAACGTCGATCAACAACCAGTCGTCGCTTGGGTCGCCGTACGGGTAGACGCGAATGCCATCGCGATAGAGATAGATTCGATGTTCGCGAATCAGATCCTTGTCTTCTTTGGTCAGCAGGTGGTGCTCAGCGGCATCCCTGGCAAAGTTGAAGACATAGAATTTGAACTTGAATGGCCCACACGCCGTAAAGCGGCTCTCCAGCTCATTCTTTGAGTTCCTCTCGGGCGCATAGATGTCCCGATAGATCTTCATTCCTGTAAGGGTTGGATCGAGCAGGCCCAGTGTCTGGTGCTTGTCATTGATGGTGAAATCGAACTTTTTCCCGGCCTCATCGTAGGCGCCCTCAATCCGGAAGACGGTCTTCTCAGTCAGCAACTTTTGCAGGATTTCTTCGCTGTCGCTATCGAAGGACTCAAGGTCTTCGTCGCGATAGATGTAGATCCTGAAATCGTCAGGCTTACCCTTGCCGCTCTTTGCGGGCATGCCATCCTGGGCCGAAGCTTCGTCGCGGATGATTCGGTCGAAGACCGACTGCAGTCTTCCTAGATCACGATGAACATTGCTGACACGGTGGCGAGTCCAGGTACCTTGAAGGTGGGAGATCTCAAGTCGAGTCCCATGTGGCTTGCGGGTAACCTGAGTGTCGCCGAGCTGGACCTTGACCCGGTCAATCTCTTGAGCCGGGTCGGTCTCGCTTAGCGTCATGCTCAGCTCATCAAGGAACAATCCTTGCTGGTTCTGAAGGAAGTCCTCGTCGTAGCCGGAGACGTCTAGGTTTAGCGTCAGTTCAGAGGCGGCTCCCTTGGCGCGGGTGGTCATCTCGACGCGTCTACCGAGCTTCAGAAGGGCAAAGCGACCAATGCCTTTCTCACCTTGGACGATTCGTCCCTTGGCTGTCTTCTGACGCTTCAATTGCTTATTGATCAACTTGCCCGGCGTCGCAGGGTTGACCCAATGGTTCTCGATGATATCTCGGTCCATGCCAATGCCGTCATCTTCGATGATGATCTTTGCATTGGAGCCGACTGCCTGAAAGTCTTTGTTGAAGCTCTTGAAGGTGAGCTTCACCCAGCTGGCATCGGCGTCGTAGGCGTTCTTGATGAGTTCTACCAGCGCTACGCGCTCATTCTTGATGAGCTGATCACCCAGCATCGTAAGAAGGCGGGCATAGGGTCTGAACTTCAGAGGCTTGGGCTTGGTTCGCTTCATCGGTGTGCCATGAGTACGTACTCGTGCGAGTAGATATGGTTTGAGGTCTTCGTACGGCTGAACTTGCCCGTGGGTGTCCTGTACGGGGTGGCCGCCTTATTGGAGATGGTTCGCTTTGTTGCTCGGACGGTCCTGAACCCAGCGCAGAGGAGCGATTCTGTAAGGTGGCTGGCGTTGTCCACGTCTACCCCGCGGTACTGGGTATTGCCGATTACGAACATGGCGATTCCACCAGGCCGGACGATACGCATCGCACGGCCCGCAATTGCCTGCATATCAGTGAAGTAGTTGGCGACAGATTGCGCCGCGCGCTTGTCCTGCTCGTAGAGAGAGAACACCGTGCGTGTCGCAGTCCGGTTCAGATCCCGGATGCCCTTGGCCAAGCGGAAGTCGTGTTGCGTGCTTCCGATGGATCCATCGCGTAGCTGCCGGTGGTCATCTGCGTAACCCAGGAACAAGGACGACAACTGGTGCAAGTCCGCATATTCGTATGATGTGACATATGGTGGACTTGATACGAGCAGGTCGACTCGACGCTTTGGGAGCGCTACGTTCAGTGCGTTTCCAAGCTCAACGACAGCAGCGGGGCTGTGGGATAGGTCGCCCGCTTCCTCAATGGCTTGAGCGACAGTAAGAGCGTGCTTCAGAAAGGTGGCGAAGACGTCCGGAGGAAGCTTGTCGCCATCCAGTGTGGGCTTGATGGCTCTCTGCTGCCACTGAGAGCATGGCTTGAGGACTGCCGAGAACGTGCACAGGTAAGCATCCTGTAGAGGCGATGGGTCCGGAAGAACGTGCCTGATGGCATTCAAGATCCTGGCGAGATCGGCAAACTGCTCTGGCCGGAACCAGCGATTGAGGCGCTCTCGGGCAGAGGGGGCCAGCTGGATGTCGCCCTTGGCTCGTCGCGCACGCCGCATGACTAGATCAAGGGTGCTACGAAACTCCAGTGGGCAGAGGTCCGCGCTCTTCGTGCGGGCGATCAGGGTGGCCACCGGGTTGATATCACAGCCCCAGAACCCTAAACCTAGACGGCGCGCCTCGTGGGCCACAGTGCCGCAGCCGCAAAAGATGTCGCCAACCGTCTTCACCCGCACGCCAATGCTTCTTGCATAGCTGATCCCGCGTTCGGCTAGAAAGGCAGGAAATTTTGCGGGATAAGGATGAATTCGATGGATGCGCGGCTCTTTGGAGGCATGCGTATCCCACTCCGGATCAGCCGGAGCGTTGAGTAGGGGCATATCCCACAGCTGCCCTACATCCGTGATGTCCACGAACTGCCTATCCATAGCGATTTCCCCTGTCTGTTGATCGTAGGTGAATTTGCCTCCCTTGCATACTAGATGGGATATGCATACCATGCAAATTATGCAAGCGGTCAAACATCCAGTAACTGCGGATCTCGTGGGTCGGGCGAGACGCAAGCTAGGCCTGAAACAAGGCCAGTTCGCCATTAGGCTGGGGAAGTCTCAGGGTGTTGTGTCTCGTTACGAGACGGGAGAGGTAGAACCTCCTGGCGAAGTAATGATGCATTGCATGCATATACTGGCTTCCGTGAGTGAGTCTGCGGCCTCAACGGCTACCGGTTCTCAGGCCACCGAGGTGCCTCCCAGCCCTCAGGCCTTGGATCAGCTGGTCCAGACCCTGGAGGGTGCGCTGTCTTTGGCCCGATCCATGCGGGACAAGTCAGCTGGTCTCATCCAGGGCGACGAAAAATGACGACAATCGCCATCAGCCAAGGCAGGCTTGAGGACCTCATCTAGATGCAAACCCGCACTGTCCATCCCTTCCCGGCCCGAATGGCGCCTGAGTTGGCTCTCAACTCTTTGGTTTCGCTGCCTGCCAAGAGCATCGTCCTGGATCCCATGGCCGGCTCCGGTACGGTGCTTCGCCAAGCCTTGTCGCTGGGCCATAGCGCTATCGGTTTCGACATGGACCCGCTCGCTGTATTGATGAGCCGCGTATGGACTTCTCATTTCGACGTTGAGGCGGGGCGGGCGGAGTTGGCATCTGTCCTGGAAGAGGTCGCTGCAGTGGATCTCAGGCGTGTGCGCCTGACATGGCAGGATGAGGAAACTATTCAGTTCATTCGCTATTGGTTCGGAGATCAGCAGCGGCGCGATCTGACTCGCATTGCTTCTGTCTTTGATCGCAGGCGCAAGTCAGCTCGCTCAGGCGCGCGCCGCGCAGCGCTGGATATGCTCCAGGTCGCTCTCAGTCGAATCATTGTGACCAAGGAGCAGTGTGCCTCGCTTGCTCGCGATACGTCGCATAGCCGTCCGCACCGTGTGACCCTTGAGTCCTCCTATGATGTCTTGGAAGGTTTCAAGCGATCTGCGACGCAGCTGATGACGCGTCTGTCATCCAATCAGGCGGCCAATCACGAGCACGGTCAGGTGAAGGTGTGCCTGGGCGACGCGCGCGCGATCAAGCTGCTCGATAGCAGTGTCGACGCGATTATGACGTCACCGCCGTACCTCAATGCCATCGACTATATGCGAGGCCACCGGCTTTCATTGGTATGGCTCGGGCACAGCGTAGGGGAGTTGCGCAAGATTCGCTCCAGCACGATCGGTGCCGAAAGAAGCTTCGACGCTCAGTGCTCCATCGCTGAGACTATCGCAAATGCCATGTGTGACTTGGAGCGCCTGGAACCGAAGCAGCAGCGCATGATCATCCGGTACGCAGGCGACTTGGAGCGCATGATGCACCAGGCTGCCCGAGTACTGCGAAAGGGGGGCTCGGCGACTTATGTACTGGGCAACTCCTGCCTCAAGGATGTTTTCATCAGCAATTCAGAGGGCGTAGCCAAGGCAGGAATCCAGGCCGGCTTGACCCTGGCCAGCTTGGCTGAGCGTGATCTGCCAGCAGCAAGTCGATACCTGCCGGTTACTCAGAGCGGCAACCTGTCCAAGCGGATGCGCACTGAGACCATCCTGACCTTCGTTAGGGCTTGATTGCCGGTATCCCTGTGGCTGGACTCGGCTCTGTCTCCCAGGAGAGCCTGGAGGCTGAGGAGGTCTTCGATGAAACAGCAGCCGCATGGACGCATCGGTCCACGCGGCAATGAGGTGTCAGTCAACTTGAGGTAGAGTCCCCGCCCGAATCATCTCGGCGATCAGATGCGCGTGGGCACGCATGCAGCAGTTGATCGGGTAAGGCTATCGCGCATTGAACGCTAGCTGCTCGCAGACCCCGCGCCGCTAAAATGCTGGAGCAGCCGCGCCGCGGCGACGAGTGGGGAGGGGGCGGCACCCATACGGCCCAGCAGGTGCGCGGTTGGGGCTTGGATCACGCAGGCAAAGACAATGGCGGCCGGGGGGTGTGTACGGTGCCAACGAGGTCCGAGCCTCAAGTTAGAGACGCCCACTGGCGCAACGGCCCGGCCTAGAACGGCCGGGCCGTAAACTACCAATCAGAACGGCTTGGTCGGCAGATACTTGCCATCCAGGGTGATCACGGCACGCGAGCCGCCCTCCGGATCATCGACCTTCTGGACGTCCAGCTTGAAGTTGATGGCGCTGATGATGCCGTCGCCAAACTTCTCGTGCACCATTGCCTTGAGCGTAGTGCCGTACACCTGCAGCATCTCGTAGAAGCGGTAGATGGTGGGATCGATCGGCACGCCGGCCCCAATGCTGCCGCGCATCGGGATGGACTGCAGGAGCGCAACCCCTTCGGCGTCCAGATCGAGCTTAGCGCCTCGGTTTTTCGGCATATTGCGCACAACTCCGCGCAGTTGCGACATGGCTAGGTAGAAAAAGCAGCCGGATCGAAGACTCGGACTCGAAGAGTTCACTGGTCTGGCCTGGGCTGCATCCATCTAGCTGCCAAGCTTGGAGGCGGGGGAGTGGCTCCCGGCGCGCCCGTTGGCCTCCTCGGTGAATGGCTCGCGGCACTAGCTTTCCTGGCCACGCGGCCGCATCCGTTCCGTAACCATTTGCTCATGTCGCAGAGGGCGTTGAGTAGATCTCACTTGCCTCCGTGCATGCACCTCAGGTTATTCACTTTAAATATCAAAGAGATGCGGTTCGCCAAGTGCGAGGGCTTCGATCTCGGGTGTCTCGTTTCTAAATGTTGAGTCTCTCTTTTACGTGGAAATGACAGCCGCCACCCACCAGCGCGGCGGCGCTGGCGCTGTGGTGCGGGGATCGAAAGGGGCGCTGCCGCCAACGCCGTGGGTCCAAGCCTTCGCCACTGACCGATGCAATGGCAGCCAACTGCAGCGCCTCGGCCTCGTCGGTATCGGGCAGCAGGCTGGGCAGGCGCGAGGCCAGCAGGGTCTTGCCGCAGCCGGGGCTGCCGATCAGCAGCAGATGATGGCCGCCCGCCGCCGCCACTTCCAACGCGCGCCGCGCATGCGCCTGTCCACGCACATCGGCCAGATCGGGCAGCGGCAGCGGCGTGGTGTCCACGCGCTGCACCGGTGGCAGCAGGCGCGGGTTGCTCAGGCCCGCACAGCATTCCAGCAGGGTGCGGGCCACGCGCACATCGGCGTGCTCGGCCAGCGCCGCCTCGGCGGCGTTGCCGGGCGGCACCACCAGGATGCGCCCCGCGTCGGCGGCGGCAATTGCGGCAGGCAGCGCGCCGCTGACCGCCCGCAGCTCACCGGTCAGGCCGAGCTCGCCAAGGAATTCGTACTGCAGCAGCGCTTGCGGATCGACCTGACCGCTGGCAGCCAGGATGCCAAGCGCGATGGCCAGATCGTAGCGGCCGCCTTCCTTGGGCAGATCGGCTGGGGCCAGGTTCAATGTGATGCGCCGCTGAGGAAAATCGAACCGCGCGCAGAGCAGGGCCGCACGCACGCGTTCGCGCGATTCGCGCACGCTGGCTTCGGCCAGGCCGACAATCTGGGTGACCGGCAGGCCGCCGGACAGATGCACTTCCACCCGCACCAGCGGCGCATCGACCCCGGCGCGGGCGCGGCTGTGGACCAGTGCCAGGCTCATGTGTGGTTTCCTGCGGGGGAGCGCTTGATGGTGGGGGAAGCGCTGGGTGAGAAACCATCGGGGATTGCGGGTGGAGGGGCTAGGGGATTCTGGGAGGTTGGTGGGGGGGGCGGACCGGCTAGCCTAGGTGCGTTGGAAGATAGACTCTCGTAAGACACCCAGAGCGATGGAAGGGAATCGCCAATAGCGCCTACGAAAGGCTGGCCGGTCGAGTCCGCCCCGTCATCTTGGCTCGAGACCCTTTGCTTTTCGGTCCTCAAGGTGAATGGCGTCGAATTCTGCACGACCGAATTCTGGTCGCACCTTGGCGATCCTCACGTCATCGCTATTGAGATCGAGCTGACCCAAAATTCTGATCTGCTCTTGCTCGTGCGAGCTCCGATTGCTCTTCGTCGACAAGTTGGTAAGCCTGTTGATCGCATAGGCAATGAAGTCTGCAATCTGTAACAAGGGCTCTTGCTTTGAGCTTTCGTAGTAACCCTCAAAACTCCCAGACCAATCAGGAAAGAAGCCCTTTCCGAACTCGTCGCCGGGATCCCCGCGCCCTTCGTCCATGATGAGCACAACCTTCTGACCCTTCAAGAACTGACGCAACTTTAGGATCAAGAGGAACAGTGATTGATCCTCCTTCTTCTGAGGATCTAATCCGTGCACATTGGTCGCGATCGCAACTCCGTGATCAGCGAGGGTACGGTCATCGACCGTCTGAATCAGAACTGGCCACCGGTAATGGTTGTAGATCTTCACAAAAAACGAAAGCAATCTCAGGACGTGATCTTCACTTAGCGAGATCCAGTCGCGTTTCTTGTTGACGATCTCTACGAAATGAAATTCGCTCGGTCGCTTTCCAAGCAGTTCTGTGAGCTCATCAAGACAGCTATTCAGCTGTTCGCGAACATGCTCAACCTCATCGTCTGCGAAGCAAACCGCCACGTTTGTCCTCCGATTCGAAGTTACATAGTTCGAATCGATCGTGACGTTGGATGAGTAGGTGTCGTCAATCGCAATGTACATGATGCCCTCCTTGAGCCACGGCCACTAGAAGCCACATCAGGCTCCTAGCCAGATAAGTTCGCGCTTTCGTTCAACAGTCTGCTGTTGAACGATTTGATCCTAGAACGTAGACCGGCCAGACTTCCGTAGACACTTATGAGGCGCTTTGCGCGTAGCGCCGTTGAAAATCGATCGAGGCCTACTCCGAAGCTCCCCAGAGATTTCCATTTCATTCGACCTGTCCTGTGGTCGTGCAACGCGCTCGACGCTTCAGATGTCTCGATCCGTGACACTGGCATCTTCGCCCCGCCGAAGTGATGTATGACGCACACGGACTAACGTTGCCGACATCTCCGGGTGCATGCTTGACCCTGTTCAACCCTTCGCATTGTCTGGCTGCAGATTAGATGTATATCTCTAATCTGCAGCCCGGCCGCCCATTTCTTAGGTGTATACATCTAATGCAGACAATCGCAGAGCTCGGGATTGCCGTCGCCAGTCGTCGGCGCGCCCTGCGCATGACGCAGGCCGAGGTGGCCGCGCAAGCCGGAGTATCGTCTGACACGCTGTCTCGGTTCGAACTTGGAAGGGTGGCAGAGTTCGGGTCCCGAAAGCTGCTTTCAGTTCTGTCCGTGTTGGGTATGGAGCTGGAGTTCGTGGGCGTGCAGGCCACCGGTGATCTGGACGAGCTCCGGAAGGAGCACAGGGCGCCAAGGCCATGAAACTTTCCATGTGGAACTTCTAGGCACGTGATCGCTTCACTGCATCGTTCCCATCACTCCCGCCGAGCCTCTGACCCGCTGGTTCGCAAGATGCTCAAACTAGCGCGCTTTCTGTTCGCCGAGATGGCTGGCCGGCATGATGCGATTGGTCACTGGCATTAACGGGCACACGCCTAACCAGCCTCCAGATGCCTCCCAACCAGACAACGCTCATTCTCAGCCACCGACCCACCCGGCTCCATCCGCTTCTCGATCCATGACCGCCCCGCGCGCTCCATCAACAACCAGCTGTCGTTCTGATAGATGGTCATCCAACGCTCGAAACTGGCGCGCAGGTCCTCGATATCCGGCGCGCGCATCTGCGCATCACCCGGCATACGAATCACCACGCGCGCGGTCGTGTTCTCCACGTCCAGAACCTGCACGCCTCTGCACAGAATCTCGAATGACACCAGGCGGGCGCCGCCATCGCGCGCACGCAACTCAAACCCCTGTCGCGCCTTCACCGTAACGAAGGCGAGCGCATTGCTGTGCAGTTGCCGGTAGTCCACCGGCTGCAGCTTCTGGTACGACCACACCTGTTCGCTTGCTGGCGCGGGCCAGGCAGCCCACACGGTGCCGAACAGCGCGATGCAGGCGGCAACAGCGGTAAACACGTTCCTCTTCATGCGCTTACTCCCGTGGCCGCAGGCGTTCGTGGATGAATACTGTCAGCGCGACATCGGCCATTACCAGGCCCTCCATCACGCGGTCGCCCACGTACTGATCGGGCTCGCCGTTCTGCCGTGTGCGCTCGGCGGCCAGCAGCAGTTCCTGCACGATGCGCTGGCCGGTCAGGGCGCAGTCGGCGTCGGCCAGGGCGATCTGCCGGCTGCGCAGCGGGTGGCGTTCGGGCCAGGGCTGGCCGTCGGCGGCAGCACCGGCGCCGATGCTGTGCAGCACGGCAATCAGGCTGTTGGGGTCACGCGCCGGGGTGGGCGAGGGCGCTTCCTGGATGGGGCGCGGTGGCGGGGAATGTGGCGTGGTCATGGCTGGCTCCGTGCATGCAGGCAGAAGCCGCCACCGATAAAGGTGGCGGACGATGCGTGGCTCGAAAACCGGTTGCTGTTGAGGCCGGCGGGTACAAGACCCCCACGCACCGCCCGCCATAGCCGGCAGACGGATTGCCAGCCGGCACCACACGCGGTGGTGCCGACTGACAAGCGTAAACAACAACAGCAAACCGGGTTTTCGACGCCCGACCACCCGTTTTCGGTGGCCCTACCAGAGTTGCCAGATGTTGTTGGAGATGCCAAGGGGATGGGGTCAAAGACGCCAAAGCCCTGGTCGCTTTCGGCATTGTGGCACAGCGTGTAACGGCGTCGAGAGCCTTGCAGGGCAGCGCTTCTGCAAGGATTGGACGTTATGTGCCGGGTTTTCCACTATGGGGTCGCTGGCTGTGGCAAATGCGACATCGACCGCGCTGCTACCGGCGGTAGCCATGGCCCAAAGTAACGGCGGCATTGCACCGCCGCCTCATTCACTCCGCGCTGCCGCGCCCTTCCAGTTCGCGCACCGTGGCTTCCAGCGCATCCAGCTTCTGGCGGGTCTTCAGCAGCACCGCACGCTGCACTTCAAACTCTTCGCGGGTGACCAGGTCCAGCTTGGCCAGGCCGGCCTGCAGCGCGCTCTTGAAGGTGGCCTGCAGTTCCTCGCGCGATTCGCGCAGGCCCGGCGGCACCAGGTCGCTCAGGCGGCGGGCAAGGTCATCCAGTTGGTTCAGGTCGATCATGGGGGTACTCCGGGGTGCGGTCGGGCCGTGCAGGCCACAAGGATACTGCCGGGCCGGTCGCCCGCACAGGCGTGGGCGGTTTCGCACCGGGGGCGTTCAGGCGCTATCCTCCACGCCGGAATACAGGAGATTGGCGATGAAGATGGTCATGGCGGTAATCAAGCCGTTCAAGCTCGACGACGTGCGCGAAGCGCTGGCCGAGCGCGGGGTGACCGGCATTACGGTAACCGAGGTGAAGGGCTTTGGTCGGCAGAAGGGCCATACCGAGCTGTACCGCGGCGCCGAGTACGTGGTCGATTTCCTGCCGAAGGTGAAGCTGGAAGTGGCCGTGACCGACGACCAGGTGGAGGCCGTGGTGGAATCGATCGTGAAGGCGGCAGGCACCGGCAAGATCGGCGACGGCAAGGTGTTTGTGTACGACCTGGGCAGCGTGGTGCGTATTCGTACGGGTGAACTGGACGCTGACGCGCTGTAAGTGGGCTGTGGCCTGTGGGCTGCAGGAAGCCGGAACGCGACGGGGTAGAGTCGACTGTCAGTCGACTGCTCTTCCCGTCCGTGACCGAAATGCCCGCGCTGCGCGCGATAGTCGACTAATAGTCGACTCTACGGGGCGGTGCGCATCACGCGGTCGATCCAGTCGGCATAGCGCGAAATGCGCACGTTGTGCACCACCTGCCCGTAGTAGCCGGCTTCAAGCGCATGCTCGGGCACTGCGGTGATCCACGAACCCAAGCCGATCAGCTGCCAGTCCTGAGCGTCGCGGATCAGCAATGGCCCGCCGCTGTCACCGCTGCCGAGCACGCCTTCCAGCGGGAGGCCGCCTCCGGGGCCGTCGAATCGATACCAGAGATAACGATCATTGCCGCCGGTCACCGCGTTTTCCGCGCGGCGCAATACCCCGCGGTGCGATCCACCCGGCGCCAGCCCGGTCATGCCAGTGCCCGTGGCCCCCTTGCCGACCAAGGTAGCGATCTTTCCCGCTTCGTCCTGGCCGCGATAGAGGCGAACCGGCGCAACGTCGCTGACCGGTGCGGCCAGCTGGATCACGGCGATGTCATCGGAGGCGGCGAGGAAGGCATGGATGGGGCCTGGGTTGCCTGACGCCAGCGCCGCCTGGCCAAGCGCATCGGGCATGCGCCGGTAACCGGGATGCACGAACACGCGCTCGACACGGTACGGGTGACCGTTGATCTGCACTTCGGCGTCCATGCCCTCCATGGGCGCGGCGTGTGCGGCGGTCACTACCCAGCGCGGCGCGATCAGGACGCCGTGGCCCTCGCCGGGCAGGTCGGCCAGGGCCGGAAATTCGGAGGCCGGTACGCGGTAGGCGCTGTCATCCACATCGCTGCGGATGACGATGGCGCCGGCGGTGAAGGGCAGGGTAGCCAGGGCGAGTAGGAGCCAGCGGCGCATGGTTCGGTGCAGTCCTGTGCGTGGAAGGCGATGACCCTAGCCGGGATTGGCTGGCGCGAACACCCGTGTGCGACGAAGTGCCCTCCCGGTGCGATCAACCCGGCGGAATGAGGGGTGACGACTGCCATTCCGGCAGACGGAGCGCGCGGCGGGTGCGCGTTACGATGGCGGCGATCTCTGCCTCGAAGCCGCCACCAGGTTGCAGCAGCGGCACGAGTTTGGCGCAGCGTTGCTTCAGCACATCGACCCAGGGCTCTGGATCGGTTTCCGTGGCGGCCAGTGCGAAGTGCCTGCGACCCTCCTCGTAAGCGCCCGCCAGCCCGGCGGTGATTCCGGCATGCATGTGTTCGCGGATGCGGGGAGTGGGGTGACGGCGCATTAGTTCACGCACATGCCCCGGGGCGGGGAAGCGGTCACGCAGGGCCAGTACCTCGGTGGCAGCCTGCTCGGCCAGTGCCTGCGCGACCGCGGTAAATTCGGCGGTATCGGTGAAGGGCTGAAACGGGGCGACGCGGTAGCCCGCATCGAAGGACAGGAAATCCTTCTCCTCCCAGAGCCATGACGCGCCGACATTGAGATAGCTGCCCCTGCTCCAGGCTGAGGGCTGGAACTCGATCACCCCGACCCACCAGCCGTGGTCGTCAAGCCAGGTGCGCGAACGGCCCTTCTGCACGCAGCCCAGCGGCCGCAGAATGGATCGGGCGGCTGCAGTCAGCAGGCGGGTGTGTTCCGGTGTCGGCATCCCCAGCGTCCTTGCGAGTGGCGTGGCGAGGAGTATCGCAGACGCGACGCGACGGGATGCCGGAATTCGACGGGATGCCGGAACGCGGCGGGGTGTCGGAATGCGACGGGATGTTGGTACGCGACGGGGTAGAGTCGACTGTCAGTCGACTCTACCCCCGCCACGCATTCCATCCCGCCAAGCATTCATTGCCGTCAGGCCATGCACCCACCCTGCGGCCAAACAGCGCTTAACGCTGCTTCGCCCACTTATAGAACCGCTTCCAGCTCTGGCGCACGGCGGACACCCAGCCCGGGTCGGCCACCAGCGCGGCCTGGGCGGCGCTCGGGGCCTGGCCGGTCACGCGCTGGCGCATCTTCAGCAGGTTCTTCATGTCGCTGCGGCTCAGCTGGCGGCTGAGCGGGTTGCGGCGCAGCCAGCGCGGTACGCGCCAGGCCGAGGTGAAGTCCAGCAGCACCGGTACGCCGGCGCTCACCACCACATTGGTGCCGTGCAGGTCGTTGTGGGTGATGCCAGCGGCGTGCAGGCGGCTGAGGGCGTGCTGCAGCTGTTCGAACACATCGTTGCCCACGGCCTGGGCGGTGCTCAGGGTCTGGCCCGGAATGAATTCCATGCCCAGCGCCAGGCCGCCCAACGTGCCCAGCAGGGCCGGCGCGTGCTTCCAGCCACCCAGGCGCTGCAGCATGCGCGCTTCGCGGCGAACCATCAGGCGCGCGATCAGCGAAACCGGCGTGCCACGGTAGCGGGAATAGTCCTTCACCACGGCCGGGCGGCCGTCCATGCAGGTGCGGTAGACGTCCGGGGCCAGGAAACGATCGCCGCGCTTGAGCAGCAGCGGGGCCACGGCGTCATCGGCGCAGGACGGGGAGGGGGAGGCAGAGAGATTCATGTGCGGGGTCTCGGACGACCCGGTGGGCGGCGCTGAGCGTCAAGCGAACCGGTACGACTGGGGGGATTAGCTAAACTTTCGTTAAGTGCAATTTTAGTACCGCCGAGTTCGCTATTCCACGGTTTGTCGTAGAAATGTCGGGGTCGTTCCTGGAACAGTTCGTCGCGCAGGCTCGGACAATTCTGTCTCAGTTATCTGGCATTTCTATATATATCAATATTTTGGAGTTCCTCGATGTGGCCCGTCCGGTCGCAGGCGAGAGGCCGTGGACCTTGGGCAGCGCTCACCATCGCCGCTGAACCGGAGTCACGTCCGTCTTGACCACGGCCCACCGGCTGCCGACCATAAGCTGTTAACCCGCGACATCGGCGGCCGCTCCCACCCGGCACGTCACCGTCCCCTGCCGCGTCCCCAACCTGGTGCTGGCCGCGCGGCCGCATCGTTCGTTTCCCTGTCCGGCACCCGCTGGAGGAAAGTGTTTTGATCATCAAGATTGTCCTGGCAGCGCTGTTCGTGGCCTGCGTGCTGTACATCCATTTCCGCGGCAAGGTCCGCGCGCGCTGGTCGCGCCAGTTGCTGGACCATTCCAGCTTCATGGCCCCGATCAACGTGATCATGTACCTGTTCTCGAAGGTGCCGACCACCCCGTTCCTGGACCCGGGCAAGGAGCTGCCGCAGCTGGAACCGCTGCGCCAGAACTGGCAGGTGATCCGCGATGAGGCACTGGCGCTGCGCGATGCGCAGAAGATCGCCGCCTCCAGCAGCTACAACGATGCCGGCTTCAATTCGTTCTTCCGCCGTGGCTGGAAGCGCTTCTACCTGAAGTGGTACGGCCCGTCGCACCCGTCGGCCAAGGCCATGTGCCCGAAGACCGTGGCGCTGATCGAATCGATTCCCGATGTGCGTGCGGCGATGTTCGCGCAGCTGCCGCCGGGCAGCGAACTGCGCCCGCACCGCGACCCGTTCGCCGGTTCGCTGCGCCTGCACCTGGGCCTGAGCACGCCCAACGACGATGGCTGCTACATCGTGGTGGACGGGGTGAAGAAGAGCTGGCGCGATGGCGAGTGGATGATGTTCGACGAGACCTACATCCACCATGCGCACAACGAGACCGACCAGGACCGCGTGATTCTGTTCTGCGATATCGCCCGCCCGCTGCGGTTTGGCCTGCCGGGCCTGTTCAACCGCGCAGTGGCGGCCACCCTGCTGGCCGGCGGCGCATCGCCGAACCTGCCCGGTGACCCGACCGGTGGCGTGAACAAGGCCTTCGGTGGCCTGTACAAGGTGCGGCTGAAGGCCAAGGCGCTGCGCGAACGCAGCGTGGTGGCCTACCAGGTGATCAAGTGGGGCCTGGTGGTGGCGGTGATTGCCGGTATCTGGGCGATCTGACCGCCGGTTTCACGGAAACAAAAAACCCGCGCTGTCGCCAGCGCGGGTTTTTTGTTGGGTGGGTGCCGACCGTTGGTCGGCACACCTCAAACCCGGTAGGTGCCAACCTTGGTTGGCACGCTTTCCGATCAGCCCTTCAGTGCCGCCTGCACGAACGGCGGGGTCACCAGCACGCCGGTGTGCAGCGCGGCGGTGTAGTACAGGGTGTTGAAGGTCTTGGCGGCCGAATCGGCCTGGCGGAAGTCGAAACCGCTCTCGCCCTTGCGGGCCATGGTCACGCTCCACCAGCCGGTGGGGTAGCACGGCTGCGGGAACGGCAGGGTCTTGAATGAGCCGAAGCCGGCCTTGCCCATTTCCGTGCGCATTTCGTTGATCAGCTCCAGCTGCATCAGCGGCGATTCGGACTGCTGCACCAGGATGCCGTCGTCCTTCAGGGCCTTGAAGCAGCTTTCGTAGAAGGCCTTGTTGAACAGACCTTCGCCCGGGCCCACCGGGTCGGTGGAATCGACGATCACCACGTCCACGCTGCCAGCCGGGCAGTTGGCCATGTAGGCCACGCCGTCGTCGAACAGCAGCTCGGCACGGGCGTCATCGTTGGAATCGCACAGTTCCGGGAAGTGCTTGCGCGCCATCACGGTGACCTGCTCGTCGATATCGCACTGGGTCACGCTCTCCACGCCGCTGTGCTTGAGCACTTCGCGCAGGGTGCCGCAGTCGCCGCCACCGATGATGACCACGCGCTTGGGCGCGGCGTGGGTGAACAGCACCGGGTGGCTGATCATCTCGTGGTAGAAGAAGTTGTCCTTGCTGGTCAGCATGATGGCCCCGTCGATGGTCATCAGGTTGCCCCAGTCGGTGGTCTGGAAGATTTCGATCTTCTGGAACGGCGACTGCACTTCGTCCAGCTTGCCGGTGATGCGGTAGCCGATGGCCGAGCCAGTGCGTTCGAAGTGTTCGATGTACCAGTTGCTGCTGTCAGTCATGGAGATACGGTCCTGTTCGGAGGGGATGGAGCCGGGCTGACGGCGGGGTGCCTCGCTTCCGGACGGATCGGCCCGTTCAGGTTCAGACCTGCCACGGGCGCGGGCGCGCATGATAACGAACCTGTGGGCATATAGGCGTTATCATGCCCCCCCTTTTATTGCCAACAAGGCCGACTGCAATGACCGATTGGTCCCTCGACCAAGCCCGCAAGACCTACTCGATCCCGCATTGGGCGGATGGTTACTTCGATGTGGATCAGGCCGGGCACATGGTGGTGAGACCGACCGGGGCGGACGGCCCGGTGGTATCGCTGCCCAAGGTGGTGGACGCCGCGCGTGAAGGCGGCGCCAAGCTGCCGCTGCTGGTGCGCTTCCCGGACATCCTGGGCCAGCGCCTGGGCAAGCTGCAGGCGGCCTTCGCCCAGGCCCAGCAGGACTGGGACTACACCGGCGGCTACACCGCCGTGTACCCGATCAAGGTGAACCAGCACCGCGGCGTGGCCGGCACCCTGGCCAGCCACCACGGTGAAGGCTTCGGCCTGGAAGCGGGCAGCAAACCCGAACTGATGGCCGTGCTGGCGCTGTCGCGCCCGGGTGGCCTGATCGTCTGCAACGGCTACAAGGACCGCGAGTACATCCGCCTGGCCCTGATCGGCCGCAAGCTGGGCCTGCAGACCTTCATCGTCATCGAGAAGCCGTCCGAGCTGAAGCTGGTGCTGGAGGAATCCAAGGCACTGGACGTGAAGCCGGGCCTGGGCGTGCGCATGCGCCTGGCCTCGCTTGGCGCCGGCAAGTGGCAGAACAGCGGTGGCGACAAGGCCAAGTTCGGCCTGTCCCCGCGCCAGCTGCTGGACCTGTGGAAGTCGCTGCGCGATACCGAATACGCCGATTGCCTGAGCCTGCTGCATTTCCACATGGGCTCGCAGATTTCCAACGTGCGCGACATCGCCAACGGCATGCGCGAAGCCACCCGGTATTTCGTCGAGCTGTCACAGCTGGGCGCGAAGATCACCCACGTGGACGTGGGCGGCGGCCTGGGCGTGGATTACGAAGGCACCCGTTCGCGCAGCTTCTGCTCGATCAACTACGGCCTGCATTCCTACGCCAGCAACATCGTGCAGCCACTGGCCAATGCCTGCGAAGAACACGGCCTGACCCCGCCGCGCATCGTGACCGAGTGCGGCCGCGCGATGACCGCGCACCACGCGGTGCTGATCGCCAACGTGTCTGAAGTGGAGCAGGCGCAGGAAGGCCGCGTGCCCGACGCACACGATGACGAGCCGGCCTCGATCCGCCACCTGCGCGAGATCCACGAGGAACTGGACGTGCGCCCGGCGGTGGAACTGTTCCAGGAAGCACAGCATTTCCATGCCGAAGGCCTGGCCAGCTACGCGCTGGGCCAGATCGACCTGCCGCAGCGTGCGCGCATCGACGATCTGTTCTACGCCATCGCCCACGGCGTGCGTGCGCGCCTGAGCTACGACGAAAAGAGCCATCGCCCGGCGCTGGATGAACTGAACGAGCGCCTGGTGGACAAGTACTTCGTCAACTTCAGCGTGTTCGAATCGATTCCCGATGCGTGGGCGATCGACCAGGTGTTCCCGATCGTGCCGATCGAGCGCCTGAACGAGACCCCGGACCGTCGCGGCATCATCGCCGACATGACCTGCGATTCGGATGGCATGGTGAAAACCTATGTCGAGAACGAAAGCCTGGACACCTCGCTGCCGCTGCACGCGATCAAGCACGGCGAAAGCTACCGCATCGGTTTCTTCATGGTCGGTGCCTACCAGGAAATCCTGGGCGACATCCACAACCTGTTCGGCGATACCGATGCCGTGGAAGTGGTGGCCGATGCCGATGGCTACGCGATCACCCAGCAGCGCCGTGGTGATACCACCGACGTGATGCTGGACTACGTGGGCTACAAGCTGGACGACCTGCGTGCGGCCTACGCCCAGCGCGTGGCGGCGGCCGATCTGTCGCCGGAGCGTGCGCAGGAACTGTCGCAGGCGCTGGAAGCGGGCCTGACCGGCTACACCTACCTGTCCGACGAACCGCTGGTGTGATGTTCATGGGAACGCCGGGCCTGGCCCGGCGCTACCTGCCCTGATGAGCCTCGCCCGATGAGCGCGCGCGCGATCTTCCATCTGTTCCTGCATGCCGCCGTGCCAGCCCTGCTGGCATGGCTGTTCTGGCGCAAGCGGTTTGCTTCGGCCTGGCTGCTGTTGCTGCTGGGCTGGATCATCGATCTGGACCATCTGCTGGCCGATCCGATCTACGCGCCGAACCGCTGCAGCATCGGTTTCCACCCGCTGCACACTGCACCGGCGATTGCGGTGTATGCCGGCCTGTGCGTACCGAAGAAAACCCGGCTGGTGGGTATCGGGCTGGTGATCCACATCGTGCTGGACGCCGTTGATTGCTGGTGGATGCACCACCGCTGACGGCCAATGCGGTTCCATGCGTTGGTGGGGCCGGCGCATTGCTTTGGTCGATGCCGACCTTGGTCGGCATGGTGTGGGCCGGGCCGTTGCATTGCTTTGGTAGATGCCGACCTTGGTCGGCATGGCGTGTCGACCAAGGTCGACACCTACCGATCGTGGGCGGGGCGAGCGCAGCGGGCTGTTATCCCACCGGCAACCACAACGTGGCCCGCAACCCCGGCTCTGCGTTCTGCAACGCCAAACGCCCGCCATAACTGGCGGCAATATCGCCCACGATCGCCAGCCCCAGGCCGCTGCTGCCGGCGCGCTCATCCAGGCGCACGCCGCGCTCGGTCACCCGCGCCAGCGCCCCGGCGGCCAAGCCGGGGCCGTCGTCGCGTACGTCGATGCGCAGCTGCCCGTCTTCGGCCATCGCGGTAACGCGCACCTGCTGCGTGGCCCACTTGCCGGCGTTGTCCAGCAGGTTGCCCAGCATCTCTTCCAGGTCTTCAGCTGCCCCTGCGAAGCGCAGTGCCGGTGCCATCACCTCGGCAACGAAGGTCACGCCGCGTTCGCTGTGTACGCGCGCCATCAGGCCGCACAGCGCCTGCGCCACCGGCTCCAGCTCGGTGCGTTGGCGGTGGTCGGCACTGATGCCCGCGGCCAGATAGCGGTCCACGCTGGCCTGCATGCGTGCGCCCTGTTCGCGCAGGGTGCGGCGCCAGTCGTGCCCGTCGCCGTCCGCTTCGGCCGCCAGCACGCTCAGCGGCGTCTTCAGTGCGTGCGCCAGATCCTGCGCGCTGGTACGTGCACGCGCCACCATGCGCTGCTGGTGATCCAGCAGGGTGTTCAGTTCTTCGCCCAGCGGTGCGATCTCCGCACCCAGGCCGGTGCTGTCGATCTGCTGCGCCTCGCCGCGGCGCACGCGTTCCAGCTGCGCGCCCAGCCGCTGCAGCGGGCGCAGGCCGAAGTGCACCTGGCTGGCCAGCACGGCCAGCCACGCCGCCACCAGGATGGCCAGTGCGATGGCCGTGCGCTGGCGGAAGGTCGCTACGTCGGCGTCCAGCGCACTGCGATCGGCGGCCACCACGGCCAGGTAGGGGCCGCTGGCGCGCGGCAGGCGCACCTGCTGCACGCGTGCGCGCAGCGACTGCTGCAACGGCCCGGGCAGGTCGCGTGTTGCCGGGCCTGTGGCGGCGACCGGCAGCGTTTCGTCCCACAGCGAGCGCGACTGCAGCAGCACCGTGCCGGCGTCATCGGCCACCTGCCAGTAGGCACCGGAAAACACCCGCTGGAAGCGCGCATCGTTGGGTTCCTGGCGCAGGTGCAGTTGGCCTTCGGCGCCGATTTCTGCCTGCGCCAGCAGAGTCAGCATGTCCTGCTGCAGTTCCTGGTCCAGCCGATCGCGCGCGCTGCGCTGGTACAGCTCGCCCAGCAGCGCGCTGGCCAGCACTGATACCAGCAGCAGGCCCACGCCGCCGGCCAGCAGCAGGCGGCGGCGCAGCGAGGGCTGCCCGCTCATGGCGGGGCCAGCCGCCAACCCTGGCCGCGCACGGTCTGGATCAGGTCCACCCCCAGCTTGCGTCGCACCCGGCCCAGCAGCACATCCAGCGCGTTGGAATCGGGGTCCAGCCCGCCGTCGAACACGTGTTCGCCCAGGCGGTCGCGGCCGATCACCTGGCCGCTGTGGTGGATGAAGCAGCTCAGCAGGCGGAATTCCTGCGGGCTCAGCGCCAGCGCCTCACCGTCCAGCTCGAAGCGCCCGGCATTCACGTCCAGCTGCAGCGGGCCGCATTGCAGGCGCGGGCTGGCGTGGCCGTGACTGCGGCGGATCAGCGCCCGCAGGCGCAGGACCAGTTCGTCGGCCTGGAAGGGTTTGGTCAGGTAGTCGTCGGCACCGGCGTCGAACCCGGCCAGCTTGTCGTGCCAGCGCCCGCGCGCCGTCAGCACCAGCACCGGGAACGTGCGGCCGTTGCTGCGCCAGCGTTCGATCACGCTCAGACCGTCCAGGCCGGGCAGACCCAGATCGACGATGGCGGCCTGCAGATCCTCGATCTGCCCGATTTCTTCGGCCTGGCGGCCATCGGCCACCACCTGCACCACGTAGCCGGCCTGTTCCAGCAGCGGCTGCAGGCGGTGTGCCAGGGCCTCATCGTCCTCGGCCAGCAGGATGCGCATCAGTCGTCCAGCTCCGTCTTCAGCAGCTTGCCGGTGCGCGCATCATAGTCCAGCTCCACCACCACGCCGTCGGCGCGCAGGATCTCGACCTCGTACACGCCCTCGTCCAGCTCCACTTCCAGCAGCTGCCCGGCATGGCGCTTCAATGCGTCGCGCACCACGCTTTCCAGCGGCACATAGCGGCCCTGCTGCACCGCGCGGCGCGCCACCTGCTGTTCCGGGTCCTGGCTGGGCCCGGCGGTCACGGGGGCGCTGGCCAGGGCCAGCAGCAGAGACAGGGCAGGGAAGACGTTCACGGCGTGATGCGATGGATGCAGAGCGGGAGATGGCGCGAGTGTGCCAGCGCTGCCTAACCATCGACTAACAGGCGCGGCTAAGGGCCTGTTAGGCAGCGTGGGCAAGCTGGTGTTGCCGGGCTGGTCCGGCCCCAACAGGAGAACCCCCATGCTGAAGTCCCTCGCCCTGGCCACCGTGGCCGCACTCGCCCTGGCCCCGGCCGCACAGGCCGCCCCGCTGGGCATCGCCCAGGTGGAACAGACCCTGCGCAAGGCCGGCTACACCCAGATTCACGAGATCGAGCGCGATGACGGCCTGTGGGAGGCCGACGTAAGCCGCGCCGATGGCCGTTTCAGCGAGGTCTACGTGGACCCCAGGACCGGTGAAATCTTCGATGAGCATAACGGCCGCGCGCTGCTGGGCACCGAACAGGTGCTGGCCAAGGCGCAGGCGCAGGGCCTGCGCGAGATCCATTCGCTGGAACGTGATGGCGCGACCTGGTCGCTGGAAGCGCGCAATGCCCGCAACCAGAAGGTGGAAGTGCGCCTGAGCGGTTACGACGGCCGCATCCTGCACAGCGAGCGCGACGGCTGGCTGGATTGACCGAGCGTTGGTAGCTGCCGACCTTGGTCGGCAGAGCGTGTCGACCAAGGTCGACACCTACCGGGCAATCGGCTTTGGTAGCTGCCGACCTTGGTCGGCAGAGCGTGTCGACCAAGGTCGACACCTACCGGGCAATCGGCTTTGGTAGCTGCCGACCTTGGTCGGTAGAGCGTGTCGACCAAGGTCGACACCTACCGGGCAATCGGCTTTGGTAGCTGCAGACCTTGGTCGGCAGAGCGTGTCGACCAGGGTCGACACCTACCGGGCAATCGGCGTTGGTAGCTGCCGACCTTGGTCGGCAGAGCGTGTCGACCAAGGTCGACACCTACCGGGCAATCGGCTTTGGTAGCTGCCGACCGTGGTCGGCAGAGCGTGTCGACCAAGGTCGACACCTACCGGGCAATCGGCTTTGGTAGCTGCCGACCTTGGTCGGCAGAGCGTGTCGACCAAGGTCGACACCTACCGGGCAATCGGCGTTGGTAGCTGCAGACCTTGGTCGGCAGAGCGTGTCGACCAGGGTCGACACCTACCGGGCAATCGGCTTTGGTAGCTGCCGACCTTGGTCGGTAGAGCGTGTCGACCAGGGTCAACACCTACCGGGCAATCGGCTTTGGTAGCTGCCGGCCTTGGTCGGCAGAGCGTGTCGACCAAGGTCGACACCTACCGGGCAATCGGCGTTGGTAGCTGCCGACCTTGGTCGGCAGAGCGTGTCGACCAAGGTCGACACCTACCGGGGCTTCGGCTTACCAGCCGTACGGCGGCGGGTAATCCCAATAGCCCGGGCCACCACCGTAATAACCGCCGCCATAGGGCCCGAAGTAGCCCGGGCCCTTGCCTTCGCTCACGTGGATGTTGACGTTGACCCCGCGGGTCTTGCCCTCATCGGTGGTGTAGTTCTTGCTCAGGTTCAGGGTGGCGGCGTTGTAGTGGCTGTTGCCGGTGTTCTTCGAATAGCCGATGCCGGTGGTGAAGCTGCCGGACACCTTCAGCTTGTCGTCCTGCACGTCGGCGATCTTCGCATCGTCATGCACGCGCGGGCCGCTCTTGTCGCCGTAGTAGGTGCCGGGCGGGTCCTGCGGCAGAGAGGGGTCGTTCAGGTAGCGCATTGGCGCCTGCGGCACCGACAGGTCCAGGCCCGAGGCCTGCGGCGCGGTGGCACCGGCGGCGGACTGGGCAAGCGCGGCGCCCGGTAGGGCGGCCAGGCACAGCAGCAGGAACAGGGGGCGGATCATCACGACGCTCCAACGCAAGGGGCCGCGCAACACGCGGCGGTACAGGCCGACGCTAGCAGGCGTTGCTTGAATGATGCCTGTAGCCGGCCCGTAGAGTCGAGCGACTGCCGCTCTTGTAGAGTCGAGCCATGCTCGACTGCCGTTGGCAGAAGCAGTCGAGCAAGCTCGACTCCGCGAAAGGCGGGCGTCACGCCCGCCGTTCAAACCCGAACAGGCCCTGCAGCGGGTGCGGCCGCCGCTCCAGCCCGGCGCGCAGCAATCCCGCCCCGATCATCGAGTAGGTAATGCCATTGCCGCCGTAGGCCATGGCGAAATGCACCCGTGGCCCCCACTGCGCGTGCGGGCCGAAGAACGGCAGGCCGTCGGCGGTTTCGGCGAACGTGCCCGCCCACGAGAACGCCGGGGTCGGCTGCAACTGCGGGAACCAGTGCAGCAGCTGCTTCATCAGCTGCCTGGCCTTGCCCTGCACGCGGCGGTCGCGGCGCGCAGGCACGTCGATGGCATCGTCCAGCCCACCCACCAGCAGGCGCCCTTCGCCGGTCGCGCGCAGGTACAGATAGGGCCGCGCGCTCTCCCACACCATCGTCTGCTGCAGGGGGCCCAGCAGCTGCGCATCGATCGGGTCGGTAATGAAGGCGTAGCTGCTGCGGTTGCGCGCCACCCGTGGTTTCAGCCAGTGCTGGGTGGCGTAGCCCATGGCCAGCACGACGTGGCGCGCCTTGATGACCGCGCCGGCGGCGGTGCGTGCGGTCACGCCGCGTGGGCTGGGCTGCAGGGCCTCCAGCACGGTGCGGTCATACACACCGCAGCCGCGCCGCTGCAGGCGCTGCAGTAGCCCATAGGTCAGTGCATACGGGTCGACCCGCGCCGCCTGTCGGGTCAGCAGGGCGCCGCCGGCGTCCACCCCGAAGTGTTCGCGCAGGCGTTGCGGCGTCTGCCAGCGCGCATCCAGACCAGCGCGGCGGCGCGCAGCGCCCTCGGCCATCAGGCGCGGCACGTCTCGGCGGCGGCTGGCCAGGTACAGGCTGTCCATGCGCTGGAAATCCACCCCCCGCAGGCCCCGGGCGGCGTCGCGCAGCGCCGGCAGCGCATCGGCACACGCCCGGTAGGCCAGGGTGGCGGCGTCCTGGCCGTACTGGTCGGCCAGTTCCAGCAGATGGGTATCGATCTCGTACTGCAACAGCGCGGTGCTGGCCGAGGTGCTGCCCCAACCGATGTCGCGCTGCTCGATGAGCGCTACATCGTGGCCGTGGCCGCACAGTTCATCGGCCATCAGTGCACCGGTCACGCCGCCGCCCACCACCAGCACGTCGCATTGCAGGTCCTGCTGCAGCGACGGGAACGCATGCAGCAGCCCGTTGCGCACCGCCCACCACGGGTAGCCACTTTTCAGGTCCATGGGGCCCGGGCTCAGGCAGTGGGGTGGCCGGTGTGCGGGGTGTGGATCAGTTCGGACAGATCGAAGCCCTGCTGCTGGGCGGTGGCCAGATAATGGTCGCGCACGGTGGCATCGAGCTGCGGCTGGCGGGACAGCAGCCACAGGTAGCTGCGGTCGGGGCTGCCGACCAGGGCGACGCTGTAGTCCGGTGCGACCTGGATGACCCAGTAGTCGCCCTTGGCGAACGGCAGCCAGCGCAAGCCCTTGGGCAGGAAACTGACTTCCAGGCGCGCGCTGTCATTGTCCACTGCGCAGGCTTCACCGGTGGCTTCCTCCACCTCGCCGTCCATGCGGCAGCGGTTGGTCACCCCCACGTTGCCGTTGTCCAGCAGGCGGTAGTGCGCCGAAACATCGGTGCAGCCGTCTGGTTCGTGACGCATGGGCAGGCGGGCGATCTCGTACCAGGTGCCCAGGTAGCGGGGCAGCTTGAGATCGGTGACGGTCTTCAACGGCGGCAGGTCGGTCATGGTCGTGCGGGGTTGCGGGCGGTTCCCCACCATGCCGACGCGGCTGCCACGGCCGGGTGAAGCCTGGGCGAGGGTGGTGTCCAGAACATTGCGTCGCCGTGGCGGTGCAGGTGCGGTGCCGGTCGCGGCGGTATGCTGCGACCAGCGCCGGGTTTTTCCGATTCCAAGGCAGTGGAGGTGCCGATGTACCAGGTGATTCTGTTGAAGAGTGAAACCGCGTTCGCGCGCGAGCAATGGCCGCAGGTCGATGATCTGGTGGACTACCAGGGCGTGAGCTACAGCCTGCGCGCGGGCCCACGACAGCCGCTGCCCACCGACCACCCCTGGCACCCGATCGCGGTGTATGCGCCTGATGAGATTACCGAGGAAGAATTCCAGGACTGGTATGCCGCGCAGCAGCCGCAGGTGGAAGAACTGCGGTTGAAGTATTGAACGCGCGGTCCGTCGCGCGGGCGGCCGACGCGGGGCGATGATTGCGCCAGTCGAGCAAGCTTGACTCTACGCGGGCGTGACCGCTCGTGCCGTATAGTCGCGCGCAGGCGCGGTGGTCCGCGCGAACCGGTGTGGCTGGCTTGCTTTCCTTCTTCCGAACGATCCTGAAACGTGGCCCGTTGCTGGCGCTGCTGTTGTGTGGTGCGCTGCTGCTGGCCGCGCCGGTGCTGGCCCAGGATGACGATCCCACGCCGAAGCAGCAGCTGGCCAGCATCGAGGCCAGCCTGAAGGATGTGGAGCGCAAGCGCGATGCCGCCGACGCCATCGAAACGCTGGCAATGCTGTCCGAAACCGCTTCGCAGGCGCGCCGCGATGCCGAGGCGCTGGACAAGAGCCTGCAGCCGCAATTGGACCAGTTGAACGAGCAGCTGAGCCAGCTTGGCCCGGCGCCCGACGGCGGCACCGAGCTGCCAGAACTGGCGGCCCAGCGCCGTAACCTGACCCGCCAGCGCGATGCGCTTGCTGCGTCCATCGCCCAGGCCAAGGCCAGTGCCGTGCGCGCCGGCCAGTTGGCCACCGATATCGACAAGCAGCGCACCGCCCAGCGCACCGAAGAGCTGGGCCAGAAGGTGGATTCGCCGTTGTCCCCCTCGCTGTGGCGCAAGGTCGCCAAGCAGCTACCGATCGACGTTGCCCGAGTGACCCCGTTGGCCGAGCAGGGCCGCGATGCCCTGGCCGCTGCCCTGCGCAAGGAAGGCTGGAGTACCCCGTTGCTGGGCCTGCTGGCCGCGCTGGTGATGATGTTCCCGCTGCGCCTGTGGCTGCGCTCGCTGGGCCGGCGTTTCGCCGCTTCCGAACGCGCCCCGGATGGGCGCCTGCGCCGTTCCGGCCTGGCCATGTGGTTGCTGCTGGTGGGCACCCTGCTGCCGGGCTACGCGGTGGTGGCGTTCATCGCTTCGTTGAATGCCATCGGCGCCATCGCCCCGCGCCTGCAGACCGTGGCCGAAGGCGTGCAGCAGGCCACCTTCGCCGCCGCTTTCATTGCCGCGCTCAGCGCCTGCCTGCTGGTGCCTACGCGCCCCTCCTGGCGCTTGTTGAACCTGGATGACACCGCGGCACTGAAGCTGCGCAAGTACGCCTGGGGCGCTGCAGCGCTGGCCTGGCTGAGCACGGTGCTGGTGGCCATCGACCGTGCCACGCGCACCAGCGATGTCACCACGGTGGCGCTGGACGGTGTGATCGCGCTGACCTACCTGGGCCTGATCATGGCCATGCTGGTGACCCTGGCGCGCCTGCACCGCCGGCAGACCGCCGAAGCCGAAGCCAAGCTGGAAGCGCAGGCCGACGGGCAGACCGTAGCGACCCCGGTTCGGCGTGGCAGCTGGCTGGTGCTGGCCCGCGTGGCCGGCAACGCAGCGGTGGTGGCGGCGATCATCGCCACCCTGCTGGGCTATGTGAACTTCGCCAAGTTCGTGAACCAGCAACTGATCGGCGGCACCATCGTGGTGATGGCCGCCATGCTGCTGTTCAAGTTCGTCGATGACTTCTGCACGTGGCTGCTGAACGCCGACAGCAAGGTGGGCCAGACCATCCTGCTCAGCACCGGCCTGAGCGTGTCGCGGCTGGAGCAGGCCGGTGTGCTGCTGTCGGCGATGCTGCGCACCCTGGTGGTGCTGATCGCGCTGCTGGCGCTGGCGGCGCCGTTCGGCAACATCGGCACCATCGTCGAGCGCATCGGCTCGCTGGCCAACGGCATCGTGATCAACAAGGACCTGACGCTGCAGCCCGGCCGCATCGTCACCGGTGTGTTGGTGCTGCTGGTGGGCATCGGCCTGACCCAGCTGATGCAGCGCTGGCTGACCGACACCTACCTGCCCAAGACCGAGCTTGACCTGGGCGCGCGCAATTCGATCAGCACGATTGCCGGCTACGTGGGCATCATTTTGGTGGGCCTGTGGGCGCTGACCGCGATGGGCCTGAACCTGAAGAACCTGGCGCTGCTGGTCAGCGCGCTGTCGGTGGGTATTGGTTTCGGCCTGCAGGCGATCATCCAGAACTTCGTTTCCGGTCTGATCCTGCTGGCCGAGCGGCCTGTGAAGATTGGCGACTGGGTGAAGCTGGGGGACCAGGAAGGCGACATCCGCCGCATCAACGTGCGTTCGACCGAGATCCAGGTGGGTGACAAGTCCACGTTGATCGTGCCGAATTCGGAGCTGATCACCAAGACGATCCGCAACATGACGATGGGCAACAACCAGGGCCGGATCCAGATCCAGTTCGCGGTGCCCACCAGTACCGATGTGGCGGGCCTGCGGCAGGCGTTGCTGGATGCCTATGGTGCGCACCAGTCGGTGCTGCAGCAGCCGGCGCCGTCGGTGTTCATCGACAGCATTGCTGGTGGCCAGATCACGTTCAACAGCTTCGCTTACGTGGCCAGCCCGCGGCAGGTGTATGGCACGCGCAGCGATCTGTATTTCAGCCTGCTGCAGATCCTCGCCGAACGGGATATTCCGCTGTCCACCCCGACCGACATCCACCTGGTACGCGACACCCCGGCGGAGTAGGGGAGTTGTTGTTTGCAGGGCTTGCAGCCCTGCACCTGCTGCAAGCCAGAGCAACGTCAATGTCAAAAGCCCGCATTCCGTAGGTTGGCGGGGTGGGTCCGGTTGCGGGGGACGCTGCAAGTACGTCCATGTAAGCTCGGTCGCCGACAGTTGGCCGTGATCTGTGGGGAATGCGCTTGGGGTCAGATCCGTTTTCCGTAGGAAAACGGATCTGACCCCAGAAACAATTCGATATCTGACAGATGTGTCGACCAAGGTCGACACCTACCCACAGCCGCGGGGAACTGTCAGCGGTGGGGCGGCGTGTCCTGCAAGCCCACACCGCCCCACCATCCCACGTAATGCACGCTTTTGACGTTGCAGTCGCTTCAGTCGAGCATGGCTCGACTCTACGGGGTGCAGGGCGCAGCCCTGCCGAATATCCCTTACCCCCGCGGTCGTGCGCGCGAGGGGACCAGGGCGAAGGTATCCACGGCCAGCTTCTCGGCATGGTTCAACCACGCGCGGATTTCCAGATCGTCCACTTCGTGGTCCAGACCGAACGAGACGTTGATCTTGCCGTCGGCATCGGGCTGCACCCACTGCTGGGCCAGCACCACCTTGCGCTGCGACGACACCGCCTCGATCCAGAAACCGCGGTCCGGGCGCGTGCTCGCCACCAGCTGCAGCATGTACTGGCCGGCGCGGGTGCGGCGGCCCTTCTGGGTGATCATGTGCGCCTGGCGCACGCTGGGGCGCGGGCCCTGGAAGGCTTCCAGCGGCGCATCCACGGCAATACCACTGCGCAGATCGTCGTCGCGGTACAGCTTGATGCCGTTGTCGCGGTTCACCAGCAGCGCGCACCAGTCGCCGTCGGCCGAACCGTCCTCGAACGCCGTGCAGCGGTCCACGTAGGCCAGGGTGTTGTCCGGGTCGGCATCGTCGAACTGGCGCGAGGTGTTTTCCAGATACACCGATTTCAGCGCCCAATCCTTGTCGTACTCCAGCAGCACCGGCGGCTGCACCTGCTGCAGGCCCACCACCACCTGGTCATCGCCATCGATCTTCAGCTCACGGGTCGGCTCGCCCAGCCACAGCGAACGGGCGAAGGCCAGGTACTGCGGGTAGTCGCGGCCGCCATCGCGGCGGGTGGCCACGCTGGCGCTCGGCGCGCGCTCGGTGTCGATCAGCGAACGGCCAAAGCCCATGGTCTTCAGGTTCGGGTCCAGCAGGCTGAGCAGGGTGGCGCCCGAATCAAGCGTGGTACCGGCATCGGTGGCCAGCTGGCGCGGGGCAATGCCATCGCCCAGGAACAGCAGCAGGTTCTCGCGCTTCTGCCGGGTCAGGATGTGGCTCAGGTCGTTGGGCATGGCCAGGTGATCGGAGGCGATCACGATCAGCGTGTCCTTGCCGTAGGGGCTGGCCTGGATGCGCTGCACCAGCTGCGAGATCAAACGGTCGCTGCACTTGAGCGCATTGAGCATGTTGATGTTGCCGTACTGGCTCTGGTAACGCTGGCCCTTGCACGCCACCGGCAGGTGCCCTGCCGGGTGATGGGTATCCATGGTCAGCGTGGTCAGCATGAACGGCTCGCCCTTGCGCGAGAGCTGTTCGAAGCGCTGGTAGGCGGTATCCAGCAGAACGTCGTCATGCACGCCCCACGGCGAGTAATGCACGCGGCCGATCTTCTTCTGCTGCTTGAACCAGTCCAGATCGTGCACTTCGTCGAAGCCGTGGCTGGCCAGGAACTGGCCCTTGCCGGCGAAGCGGCCGTTGGCGCCGCCCAGGTAGTGGTTGGTGTAACCCTGCTGCTTCAGGTAATCGCCCAGGCACACGGCCTTGGGCAGGAAGCTGCCCATGCGGTCCATGCTGTTCTCATCGCCGGGCGAGGTGGTCAGCGGCACGCCGCACATCGACGACACCAGACCGGCAATGGTCCAGCCGCTGCCTTCGGCCGAGGCCAGGCCGCGCACATCCAGCGCCTGGCTGGCCAGGCGGTTGATGTTGGGCATCAGGCCCGGGAACACGTCCTCGTCCAGGTAGGTGCGTTCCAGGCTCTCGCCGTAGATCCAAACCACGTTGCGCGGGCGCTGCAGCGGCTGCGTGGGCACCTGGTATTCGGGGGCGATGCGCGCGAAGTCGACCGGGCGCAACTGCTGGTACAGACGCTGGCCATCGCGCGCCAGCGGGCTGATGAAGATCGTTGCCATCCACACCACGGCAAAGCCTGCGAACCAGGCTGCGCCACGGCCGGGCCGGCGCCAGCGCTTCACCCGGGTGGCGAACAGCGGCAGCAGCGACAACAGCGCCAGCACCACGAAGCCGGCTATATAGCCCTTGAAGTCCGCTACGCCGGCGCCTTCCATGTCGGCACCCAGGTGATACAGGGTGGCCGCATTGAGGCCATCGCCGGAGAGCTTGTCGATCAGCCACCAGGCACTGAGCGACAGCAGCAGCAGCGAGAACAAGGCAGCCTTCCACCACACCCACTTGTCGGACGCGAGGAACAACCAGGCCAGCAGCAACAGCGACAGCAGCAGAATCCAGAGCATAGGCAGCTTCGGCAGTGACGGGGTGGTGGTGATGGACGTCGTACCGACGCGTGTCCATTCGACCGACGCTGCCGCAAGCACACACACATGACAGGTCGATGACCCGATCATGCCTGCGCGAACCTGACTGAAATGTTTGTTCGTTACATGATGTGAAATCGCGCCGCATTGGTAAAACCAGCGTGAAAACAGCTACGCGATTTCATTAAGACGGCGCACGCACTGCCCGCTTCAGCGATGCCCGCGTTCTTCGCGTGCGCGTGCGCGGCGATCAAACAGCAGTGCGCTGATGACGATTCCCAGGCCAAGCACCACGCCGATCAGCATCAACAGCAGGGCGATGGCGGGGTAGCCGAACACGTGCCAGCCGGTCTCCAGCTTCATCATCAGCGACGCGGCCATGATCAGTGCCGCACTGATGATGCCGGCCGCCACCCGGTTGGCGATCTTCTGCAGGTTTTCCATCAGGCGCGATTCTTCCAGTCCGGTCACCTTCATCTGCAGGCGGTTCTCGGCCAAAAGCGCCATGATGTCCGACAACTTGCGCGGCCCGTCGCGCAGCAGTTGCTGCAGCTCCATTGCTTCGCTGGCCAGGTTGGCCGCCGACAACGATTTTTTCAGGCGCGCACGCATCACGTGCTGAAGCTGGCGTTCGACGATGCGCCGCGTATCCAGGTCCGGTGCCAGCAGGCGGCACACCGTTTCCAGGTTCAGCAGCGCCTTGCCCAGCAGGCTCAGCTCCGGCGGCGTGCGCAGGCCGCAGGACGTGGCGATGCGCACCATGTCCAGCACCACGCGCCCTTCGGAGAAATTGCCGTTGGCCGCGTAGCGCGCGATCAACTGGCCGGTCTCGCGCAGGTAGCGCTCCTCGTCGAACGCTTCCAGCCGCGTGCTGATGCTGATCAGATCGTCAGCCACTTCTTCGCCACGGCCGTCGACGGCCGCGAACAGGATCTTCAGCAGGCGCTCGCGCAGTCGCGGTGGCATGTGCGCCACCATGCCCAGGTCGAAGATGGCCAGGCGGCCGTCGGGGGTGACGCGCAGGTTGCCCGGGTGCGGATCGGCATGGATCTCCCCATGCACGAAGATCTGGTCCAGGTAGCCACGGATCAGCGCGGCGGCCAGCGGGTCCATCGCCTGTTCGGTGCGGCGCACATCGGGAATGGCGTCGACCCGCACGCCGGCCGCAAGTTCCATGGTCAGCACGCGCTGGCTGCTGAAATCCCACAGCGGCTGCGGCACCCACAGGCGCCGGAACGGCTTCAGGTGACGACCGAATCGCGCCAGGTTCTCGGCCTCGGCGTGGTAATCCAGTTCCTGCATCAGGGTCTTGGCGAACTCGTTCAGCCAGTCGCGCAGTCGCACGCGGCGGCCCACCTGGGTCAGGTGATCGGCGGCCAGAGCGAAGCTGCGCAGCGCTTCCAGGTCCGAGCGCAGCTGTGCGGCCACTTCCGGCTTCTGCACCTTCACCGCCACCTGGCGGCCATCGTGCAGCACGGCGCGGTGCACCTGCGCGATCGAGGCGCAGCCCAGCGGCTCCGGATCGAACGAGGCGAACAGCTTGTTCACCGGCGCGCCCAGTTCCTGTTCCACGATGGCATGGATGCGCTGCACCGGAATGGCGGCGACCTTTTCCTGCATGCGCTCCAGCGCGGTGGCGAATTCCACCGGCACCATGTCCGGGCGGGTGGACAGCATCTGCCCCAGCTTCACGAAGGTGGGCCCCAGCGCTTCCAGGTCGCTGACGAACTGTTCGGGGTTGCCGTCGGGCGGCACGTCGGTATGGCTGCCCGCCGCATCCAGGTTCATGCCGGAAAACACGCCGGAATGACGATAGCGCATCAGCAGGCGCAGGATCTGGCTGCGCCGGTTCATGCCCTTGACCAGCGGGGGATTGCCCGGGGCGGTGGACGGATTGCTCAAACGACACTCCTCGAAGACGACGGCATGCCCGGCAGCGCCGGGCCACGCCCGGCGGAAGGGGCAATACCCCCAGTGTCCCCGCAGTGCGGTAGGCGCGCGGTGAACCCGCTACCGCCGGTGCGCCTGATCGGTCAGAATCCGTCCATTCCCTCTCTGGAAGTGCCATGGCCGGTGCCAGTCTGTTTGCCCTGCTCGACGATATCGCCACCCTGCTGGACGACGTCTCGATCCTCACCAAGGTTGCCGCGAAGAAGACCGCCGGAGTACTGGGCGACGATCTGGCCCTGAACGCGCAGCAGGTGACCGGCGTGAACGCCAACCGTGAACTACCGGTGGTGTGGGCCGTGGCCAAGGGCTCGCTGGTGAACAAGGTGATCCTGGTGCCGGCCGCGCTGGCGATCAGCGCGCTGGAAGCGTGGCTGCACAGCCGTGGCTGGAACGTGCCGCTGATCGTGCCGCTGATGATGATCGGCGGTGCGTTCCTGTGCTTCGAAGGCGTGGAAAAGCTGGCGCACCGCTTCCTGCATTCCTCCGACGAGGACGCCGAGCACCAGGCCGAACGTCGCAAGGCGCTGGCCGATGAACAGGTGGACATGGTGGCGTGGGAAAAGGACAAGGTGAAGGGCGCGATCCGCACCGACTTCATCCTGTCGGCCGAGATCATCGTGCTGACCCTGGGCGTGGTGGCCGTGGCCTCGTTCACCCAGCAGGTGCTGACCCTGACCGTGGTGGCGCTGGCGATGACGGTGTTCGTCTACGGCCTGGTGGCCGGCATCGTGAAGCTCGACGACGTGGGCCTGTACCTGTCGCGCAAGGGCGGGGCGGTGGCCGCGTTCGGGCGGGGCCTGGTGCGCTCGGCGCCGTGGCTGATGAAGTTCCTGTCGGTGGCCGGCACCATCGCCATGTTCCTGGTGGGCGGCGGCATCCTGGTGCACAACATCCCCGCACTGCACCACGCGGTGCAGGCGATGGGCGGGGAAGGGCAGTGGGGCTGGCTGATCAGCGCGGCGGCGAACATGGTGGTGGGTATCGTGGCCGGCGCCATCGTGCTGGCCGCGGTGACCGGTTTCCAGAAGCTGCGCGGGCGGTAGCAGCTGCTGCTCATGCCAACCAAGGTTGGCACCTGCCAGAGCGGGCTTTACGCCCGACGGTGCGGCTCTGGTAGTGGCCGCCTCTGGTCGGCCCCGTGATCCATGCATGCCAACCAAGGTTGGCATCTACCAAAGCGGGTTTTCCGCGTGAATCGGTTGGGCGGATCGCATCATCCCGCCTGTACGCGGTTCTTGCCGTGGCGCTTGGCCTCGTACAGCGCATCATCGGCACGCCGCAGCAGGCTCTGCGCATCGTCGCCGGGTTGCCACTGCGCCAAGCCAGCGCTGAAATGCACCGGCACGCGCTGGTCGCGCACGGTCAACACACGGTGCGCCAGTGAACGCTGCAGACGCTGGACCGTGGCCATGCTGTCGGCGCCCTGTGCATCGGGCAGCACCAGCACGAATTCATCGCCACCCAGGCGTGCCACGCCGTCGGTGGCCCGCAGCAGCAGCCGGCACACCGACACCAGGTGCTGCAGCAGCGCATCGCCACCGGCGTGCCCGTGGGCCTCGTTGGTCTGGTGGAAATCGTCCAGATCGATCACCGCCAGCCCCAGCGGCGTGTTGTTGCGCGCGGCACGGGCCAGTTCGCGCTGCAGCAGTTCATCCAGGCCGCGGCGGTTCAGGGCCTGGGTCAGCGGATCGATGCGGGCCAGGTCACCGGCCTCGCGCAGTTCCTGTTCCAGTTCGGTGATGCGCTGTTCGGCGCGTTCCACTTCGGCGCGCGCGCTGGCCAGATGGTCGCGCGCCTGCGCCGCCTGCTGCTGCACCTTGCCGGTGTCATGCATCACTTCCTGCAGCAGCTGGTTCAGATCGGCGATGCTGCGTGCTTCGCGCAGCTGCAGGGCATAGCTGCCGATGCGGTCATGGTATTCGCCGGTGCTGGTGGCCATGCCATCCATGCGTTCGATGAACTCGCCCATCAGCCCGCGCATGGCGGCCTTGGATTCATCGATGCCCTGGCGCAGCAGCCCCTGCTTGTAGATCACTTCACGCAGTTCGGCGCGGGTGCGTTCCACCGCTTCGGTGTCCAGCGGGCCAGTCAGCAGTTGCTGCACGGCGGTGATCTGGCCCTGCAGCCAGCTGCGGTCGTCCAGCAGCTCGCTCACGTTTTCCAGCAGCAGCGCGAACAGCTCCAGCAGCAGGGCCTGCTGTTCCTGCCAGCTTTCCGCGCGCACGCCCACCTGGTGGCCGAGTTCGCGCACGCCCTGTTCAATGGGTTCCAGCGCCACGCCGGGCTGCCACTGGCGCAGGCGCGTTGCCAGGGCCTGGGCCTGCTCGCGCAGGTCGGGGTCGTGCTGCAGCAGGGCCACCACCGCACCACCCAGCAGCAGCCGCAGCTGTTCGGACAGGCGCAGGCTTTCGGGCTGGCCGTCGGGGGAGTGCTGTTCGATGGTGCGGATGTACTTGTCGATCAGCTGGCGCATGGCCCGGCCATAGCGCGGCCAATCGGCGCTGGCTTGGGCCGACTGCAGGCGGTCGCCCATGTCGCCCAGCTCGCCGGGCAGGGTGGCCATGCCGTTGGCGAAGGCGGCCAGCAGCGGCTCGGGCGCATCGGCGCCGGCGAACAGCTGCTGCAGGGCCACGCCGCCGCCGCCCTGCAGTACCACCCGGTCCGCCCGACCATCGTCCACCACCGCGCGGACGCGCGCCGGCGGCCCAAGGGCGGTGCCGGGGGCAGGGCGGTGGTCTGGCTGGTCCGTCATGGAGCGAATCCCGGGGGTGGCAGGGGCTGGTTCCAGCATATCGGCGCGGCCGCGCACGGCTTGAACGGATAGCATGGGGCCACAGAATGCAGCAGTGGGGGTGGGTATGCGTGTGATGTTGCTGGGGGCGACCGGGCTGGTCGGTGGTCTGGCGCTGCCGATGCTGCTGGACGACCCGCGCTGCCGCGCCGTGGTGGCACCCACGCGACGGCCGCTGGAGCTGCGTGATGCCAAGCTGCACGCACCCGTGCTGTCCTTCGACGCAGTGCCCGAGGCGCCGGACTGGGCGCAGGTGGACGCGGTGATCTGCGCCCTGGGCAGCACCATGGCCCAGGCCGGCAGCCGCGAGGCCTTCTACCGGATCGACCACGACTACCCGCTGGCCTTCGCCCATGCGGCCCGCACCCAGGGCGCCCGCGCCTTCGTGCTGAATTCCGCGGCCGGGGCCAACCCGCGTTCGGCGGTGTTCTACAGCCGGGTGAAAGGCGAGCTGGAGCGCGACCTGCGGGCGCTGGAGTTCGCCTCGCTCACCCTGGTGCGGCCCGGCTTGATTGACGGCCATCGCCAGCAGGTGCGCCGTGGCGAAGCGTTCGCGCTGAAGGTGCTGGGCGCGCTGGATCCGGTGCTGCCACGGGCCTGGCGGATCAACCCGGCCGAGTGTATTGCCAAGGCGCTGGTGGATGCCGCACTGGCCCCGGCACCGGGCGAGCACGTCGTGCCATCGCGGGATCTGGTGGGCTGAGCGGTAGTGTCGAGCTTGCTCGACGGCCTTTGCTCTTCACGAAGAGCAGTCGAGCAAGCTCGACTCTACCAAGGCAAACGCCAAGGCAAACGCCAAGGCAAACGCCAAGGCAAACGCCAAGGCAAATGCCAAGGCAAACGCCAAGGCAAACGCCAAGGCAAACGCCAAGGCAAACGCCAAGGCAAACGCCAAGGCAAACGCCAAGGCAAACGCCAAGGCAAACGCCAAGGCAAACGCCAAGGCAAACGCCAAGGCAAATGCCAAGGCAGTGGATCGCCGCATTGCGCCCGCAAAAAAACGCCGGGCAGTGCCCGGCGTTTCTCCAACCCATGTGCCAACCAAGGTTGGCACCTACCATTCAGTTCATATGCCAACCAACGATTGGCACCCACCCATCAATGGGTTGATCAGCTGGCCAGCGCCAGGTCGTCCATCATCGCGCGCAGGAAGCGGGCCGCTTCGCCGCCGGTCGCCGCGCGGTGGTCGAAGGTGACCGACAGCGGGATGACCTTGTGCGCTTCCACGCCGCCCATCACTGGGGTCATCTGATGGCGTGCACGGCCGGCACCGACGATGGCCACGCACGGCGGTACGACCACCGGGGTGGCGTAGCGGCCGGCGAACATGCCGAAGTTGGACAGTGAGATGGTGTAACCACTCAGTTCCGAGGCGGCGATCGAACGCGATTCCACCTGCTCGCGCAGACGGTTCACGCCTTCGCGGATGCCGCGGGCGTCGAGCATGTCGGCATTGCGCAGGGCCGGCACGAACAGGCCGTCGTCAGTGTCCACGGCAATGCCGATGTCCACCTGCGCGTGCAGGGTGCGGGTCAGTGCCTCACCGTCGAACCAGGCGTTCATGGCCGGCACCTTCTGCGCGGCCACCACGATCGAACGCACCAGGCGCGCGGTCACGTCGTTGCCCGGCAGCCAGGCGTGGATGTCGGCGTCGTCGTTCAGCGTGGTCGGCACGACCTTGCTGTGTGCGTCGGCCATCACCCGCGCCATGTTGCGGCGCACGCCCTTCAGCGGTTCCGGCTGGCCCTTGGCGACCACGCCCGGCGGCTGGGTACGCATGGGCTTGCCGGCAGCCGACAGCGGGGTGCGGGCTTCGCTCTGCACCGGGGCCGACACCTGCGCCGGGGCCGGCGCAGCGTACGCAGCGGCAGCCACCGGTGCCGGGGCGGCGCCCAGCTTGGCGGTGCCGTTGGCAGCGGCCTGCTTCACGTCGGCCATGGTCACCGCGCCATCGGCGCCGGTGGCCCGTACGCGCGACAGATCCACGCCCAGCTTGCGCGCGGTGGCACGCACGGCCGGCACCGCCTTGACGCCACCGACAGCCAGCGCCTGTTCGGTATGCACGGCGTTGGAGCTCTGCATGGCGCCGACCACGGTGCCGGCGTCATCGCGCTCGGCCTTGGCTTCTTCGGCCACGGCCGGGGCTGCAGTCTGGGCTGCAGTCGGAATGGGCGGCGGGGTCGGTGCGGCAGCAGCCGGTGCCGGGGCATGGCCGTGGCTGTGGCCGGTGTCCTGGCCATCGGCGCGCTGCGGCAGGTTCGGATCGATCTCGAAGCTGGCCAGCACCGAGCCGGTGGGAATGATGTCGCCGGCCGCGCCGGACAGCTTCAGCACCTTGCCGGACACCGGCGAAGGCACTTCCACCACGGCCTTGGCCGTTTCCATCGACACCAGCGGCTCGTCCAGCTTGATCACATCGCCTTCCTTCACGAACCATTCCACGATGGTTGCGTCCGGCAGGCCTTCGCCCAGGTCGGGCAGGTTGAAGTTCTTGGTCTGGCTCATGTGCAGTTCTCTTCCAGCAGTTCCAGTTCGCGGGCCGGCAGCCAGCCCGTCGCGCCGTTGGCGCGCTCGGACCACCACCACCCACCATGTTCGTGATGCAGCTTCACCATCTCGCCGCTTTCCACATCCAGCTCGCGGGCGTCGTAGTCGCGCAGGGCTTCGGCGCGACCTTCGTCCAGCGGCTGCAGCCAGGCGACGGGCGCCCAACCGGCGCGCCCATCGTTGCTGCGTACCCAGGCAAACGCCGGCCATTCCTCGTCACGCACACCCACTTCGACGATCTGGCCGGTGCGGAACCGGAGCGGATTGGAATATTGGCTGCGGTAAGCCCCCAGCAGGCGGGCCCGCATGTCAGCCCGCCGCCACCGCGCGCTTGGCCGCGGTCACGATCCGGTCCACGCTGGGCAGGTACTTCATTTCCAGGCGGAACAGCGGAATGTGGGTGTCGTAGCCGGTAACGCGCTCGACCGGGGCCAGCAGGTCATACAGCGATTCTTCGGCCAGGCGGGCGGCAATCTCGGCACCGAAACCTGCGGTCTTCGGCGCTTCCTGCACGACCACGCAGCGGCCGGTCTTGGCCACCGATTCGGCGATGGTGGCAAAGTCCAGCGGGCGCAGCGTGGCCACGTCGATCACTTCGGCGCTGATGCCTTCGCCAGCCAGCTTGTCGGCTGCTTCCAGTGCTTCCTTCACCTGTGCGCCCCAGGCAACCAGGGTCACGTCGGTGCCGTCGCGCAGCACGAAGCAGACATCCAGCGGCAGCGCTTCGCCGTCGTTGACGACCACTTCCTTGTACTGGCGGTAGATGCGCTTGGGTTCCATGTAGATCACCGGATCGGGATCGCGCATGGCGGCCAGCAGCAGGCCGTAGGCACGCTGCGGGCTGGACGGCAGCACCACGCGCAGGCCCGGCACGTTGGTGAAGATCGATTCGTTGGCTTCGCTGTGGTGTTCCGGCGCGCGGATGCCACCGCCCCACGGCACGCGCAGCACCATCGGGCAGTGCAGGCGGCCACGGGTACGGGTACGCAGGCGCGCGGCGTGGCAGATGATGTGGTCCACCATCGGGTAGACGAAGCCGTCGAACTGGGCTTCGGCCACCGGCTTCATGCCTTGTGCGGCCAAGCCGACGGTGAGGCCGGCGATAGTGGTTTCATCCAGCGGGGTGTCGAGGATGCGCTGCGAACCGAAGCGCTGCTGCAGGCCTGCGGTGGCGCGGAACACACCGCCGTTCACGCCCACGTCCTCGCCCAGCACCAGCACCGACGGGTCGTGTTCCAGCTCCCAGGCCAGCGCCTGGGTGATGGCTTCGATCAGGGTGATGGGGGTAGCGGTCATTGCGATGTCTCCACCGGCGACAGCGGCGCTGTCGGCGGCATTGGCCTGGGAAGCGGAAGCGCCGTGCTTGATCTCATCCATGGCGCTGCTCCAGGGCAATGGCAGCCGCGCGCTGGGCCAGCAGGTCCGCCGGCGGGTCGGCATACAGGTAGTCGAACATGGCCTCGACCGGCTGCACCGGGGTGTTGAGGTACTGGTTCACTTCCTCGTCCACCTTGGCCGCGCACTGCTCGACCCAGGCCTTTTCTTCTTCTTCGCTCCACACGCCCTGGGCGACTAGGTACTTGCGCAGGCGCAGCATCGGCTCGCGGGTCCAGGCCTCCTTCACTTCGGCGTCGTCGCGGTAGCGGCGGGCGTCGTCGGCGGTGGTGTGGTCGGACAGGCGGTAGGTCAGCAGTTCCAGCACGGTGCCGCCTTCGCCGGCCAGGCCGCGTTCGCGCGCCTGTTCCATTGCGGCCAGCACGGCGATCAGGTCGTTGCCGTCCACCTGCAGGCAGTGCAGGCCGCCGGCCAGGCCCTTCTGGGCCAGGGTTTCGGCACCGGTCTGGGCCGAACGCGGCACCGAGATCGCCCAGCCGTTGTTGACGATGCACAGGATCAGCGGGAGCTTGTAGGCACCGGCCGAGTTGAGGGCGGCATAGAAGTCGGTCTTGGAGCTGCCGCCATCGCCGCACACCGCCACCGCGATCTGCGCTTCGTTGTTCAACTTGAACTTCAGCGCAGCGCCGGCAGCGTGCAGGCACTGGGTGGAAATCGGCACGCAGAACGGGAAGTCCTTCACCGCGTTGCCGGTGTAGTCGTTGCCGCGCTCGTCGCCGCCCCAGTACATCAGCACGTCGTACGGGCGCACGCCACGCATGAACATGGCGCCGTACTCGCGGTAGCTGGGGGCGAACACGTCACCCTGCTTCATCGCGGCGCCGATGCCCACGTGCGCGGCCTCGTGGCCCAGGCAGGCGGCGTAGGTGCCCAGCTTGCCGGTGCGCTGCAGCGCGATGGATTTGCTGTCGAACGTGCGCACGTACAGCATCTGCTTGAACAGCGGCACCAGGACAGCCGGATCCTTGAGGGATTCGGGCAGGTCGTTGCGGACGAGCGTGCCGTCCGCGTCCAGGTACTGCAGGTATTCGATCTTGAACTCGGCGGCTACCGTCATTGCGTGCTGCACCTTCGACAGAGAAGTTACAAATGATATGAATCGCCATGTTAAGGAAGGCGTACGAAATAGCCTTCCTGCGGCGCAACACGGCAATTCCCCGTTGTACCCCTGCCGACGGGTGGGGGGCCAATAACAACAACGTATTCAGTCGTTGCTGCAAAGCATCAGAATACGCCTTTGGCTGACTGCTGGCGCAACGGCGCAAACGGTTCCACGCGCAGCCGGGGGCTCGCGGCTGGCTCCACGGGCCACCGCACGCCCCGGTACGGTGGGCGCCGCTGCCAGCGCGGCGGCAACGCGCTACCCTTGCCGGCCCTGATCTGGTCCCGCCCATGTCCGTCGACAACAACCAACGCGATCTCGAAGCTGGCATCCACACCGATCTGCAGGGGCGCCTGACCTACGGCGGCTACCTGCGGCTGGACCAGCTGCTGAGCGCGCAGCAGCCGCTGTCCAACCCGCCGCACCACGACGAGATGCTGTTCATCATCCAGCACCAGACCTCGGAGCTGTGGCTGAAGCTGCTGGGCCACGAGCTGCGTGCGGCGATCGGCTTCCTGCAGCGCGACGAGGTCTGGCAGTGCCGCAAGGTGCTGGCCCGCAGCAAGCAGGTGCTGCGCCAACTGACCGAGCAGTGGTCGGTGCTGGAAACCCTGACCCCGTCCGAGTACATGGGCTTCCGCGACGTGCTGGGCCCGTCCTCGGGCTTCCAGTCGCTGCAGTACCGCTACATCGAGTTCCTGCTGGGCAACAAGAACGCGCAGATGCTGCAGGTGTTCGAGCACGACCCGACCGGCCAGGCGCAGCTGCGCACCGTGCTGGAAGCACCCAGCCTGTACGAGGAATTCCTGAAGTACCTGGCCCGCTTCGGACACGCCGTGCCCGCGCTGTACGACAGCCACGACTGGACCCAGCCGCACGTGGCCGACGATGCCCTGCAGCCGGTGTTCGAACGCATCTACCAGGACACCGACCGCTACTGGCGCGAATATTCGCTGTGCGAGGACCTGGTGGACCTGGAAACCGCGTTCCAGCTCTGGCGCTTCCGCCACATGCGCACGGTGATGCGGGTGATCGGCTTCAAGCGCGGCACCGGTGGCTCGTCCGGCGTGGGCTTCCTGCGACAGGCGCTGGAGCTGACCTTCTTCCCCGAACTGTTCCAGGTGCGCAGCACCCTGCAGGCCGGGCCCCCGGCAGATCAGGCCTGATCCCCATTCAGCTTGGCCTGCCGCGACCGACTGGATCGTTTCAGATGCAAGTTCAGCGAGCAGGTCGTGACCTGCCTCAAACGGCGTGTATTTGACGTGAACGCCACAAGTCGGTGATCCTCGCGCGTTGCTCCAGCGCACAGCGGATGTGCCGTCCATCCACCGAACCAGGAAACCCGCATGAGCCTAGACGCCACTGCGAACACCCCAGAACCGGCGCTGCCGGGCTTCAAGACCACGCTGGGCCACCCGCGCCCGCTGTGGATGCTGTTCATGACCGAATTCTGGGAACGCTTTGCGTTCTACGGCATCCGCTGGGCCTTGGTGCTGTACATCGTCTCGCAGTTCTACAGCGGCAATGCCGCCGGTGAAGGCGATGCCAGCCGCATCTACGGCGCCTATCTGGCGCTGGTCTACGCCGCGGCCATCTTCGGTGGCTACGTGGCCGACCGGGTGCTGGGTTACCAGCGCTCGATCCTGACCGGCGCGGTCATCATGGCCGCCGGCCTGTTCATGATCTCGCTGCCGCAGGAGCACATCTTCAAGCTCGGCCTGGCCACGATCATCGTCGGCAACGGGCTGTTCAAGCCAAACATCTCCACCATGGTGGGCAAGCTGTACGGCCTGAAGGACGAACGCCGCGATTCCGGCTTCACCATCTTCTACATGGGCATCAACATCGGCGCGATGATCGCCCCGGTGCTGACCGAATGGCTGGCGCGCAAGGTGTTCGGCACTTCGGAAATGCCGTCCTACAAGGTCGTGTTCATCGCCTCGGGCGTGGGCATGCTGATCTCGCTGGTGTGGTTCTACGTAGGTCGTGCCGGCCTGAAGGGCATTGGTGCACCGCCGGCCGGTGCCGAAGGCTTCGGTCGCATTGTGATGGTGCTGGCCGGTGCCGTGGTCGCCATTCCGGTGGCCTACTTCCTGCTGGCCACCGGCGCTACCGCGCTGGCCTGGATCCTGGGCGCCATGTTCACCGCCCTGGCCATCCTGCTGCTGGTGGAAGGCATCCGCGAGGGCAAGGTGCAGCGCGACCGCGTGATCGCCATGCTGATCATCTTCGCCTTCAACGTGATGTTCTGGATGTTCTTCGAACAGGCCGGCAGCTCGTTCACCTTCCTGGCCGAAAACATCGTCAACCGCCAGTTCGGTGACTGGACCTTCCCGACCGCGTGGTTCCAGTCGGTGAACTCTGTGGCCATCATCACCCTGGCCCCGATCATTGCCTGGATCTGGGTGGCCATGGGCCGCGCCAATCCGTCCATCCCGCGCAAGTTCGGCCTGGGCCTGCTGTTCAACGGCGCCGCCTTCGCCCTGCTGATGTTCGCCCTGTCGCAGATGGTCGTGGACGGCAAGATCCCGTTCTGGACCCTGTTCATGGTCTACGTCATCCAGTCGGTGGGCGAGCTGTGCCTGTCGCCGATCGGCCTGTCGATGGTGACCAAGCTGGCCCCGGTGCGCCTGGTCGGCTTCGGCATGGGCGGCTGGTTCCTGTCCACCGGCATCGGCAACAACCTGTCGGGCATCTTCGCCGGTGCCGTCAGCGGTGAAGGTGGCATGACGATCGAATCGGCACTGAAGGGGTATACCTTCGGGTTCTGGGCGTTGATCGGTTCGGGCGTGGTCCTGTTCCTGATCGCGCCGCTGATCAACAAGCTGATGCACGGCGTCAAGTAATCGCGAGGGCAGTGGGCATGCGTACAACGTTCGGCAGGGCCGTGGTGGCCGTGATGTGTGCAGCGCTGATCAGCGCCTGTTCCCAGCAACCGCCGCCGGCACCGGCCGAACCCACCCAGCCCCTGGATACCCGCCCCACCGAGCCACCGGCCGCTGACCCCAGCGTGCCGGTGGCCTCGGGCAACACCCCGGCGGCGGCCGATATCGCCGCCATTGCCGGCCTCAACGCCAGCTTCGACCCGGCCCGCGACCCGCAGGCCGATCTGGAAACGGCCAAGGTGGAAGCGCAGCGCGGCAACAAGCGCATCATCCTGGACGTGGGCGGCGAGTGGTGTTCGTGGTGCCACCTGATGGACACGTTCATCGAAGGCGATGCCGAAGTGCGCCGCCTGCGCGATGCGAACTTCGTCTGGATGAAGGTGAACTACAGCGAAGACAACGAGAACACCGCGTTCCTGTCGCAGTACCCGCAGGTGAAGGGCTACCCGCACCTGTTCGTGCTGGACGCCGACGGCACCCTGCTGCAGTCGCAGTTCACCGGCGAACTGGAAAAGCCCAAGGGCGAAGGCAAGGGCTACCAGCGCGCCCGCTTCATCGCCTTCCTGGAAAAGTGGGCGCCCCCGCGCTGACACCGCAGCTCCCCTGTAGAGTCGAGCCATGCTCGACTGCTCTGCTTGCTCGACTGCCGTGCACGACGGTTACAGAAATCCCCTCCATGGCCGCTAACGGCAAGGACCTCAGTCGAATCGACTGCGGCCCCCACCCGCAGGAGCGCCCATGCACAGCGACCACGCCGACCGATCGCCCGACCCCGCCAGCACACCGGCCGACGGCGCGGCCCCCGAAGGCGTAGGCCTGCCCGCGCAGGAAACCCTGCTGGACGATGCCGGTACCGGCGAAGACACGCTGGAGCTGGCGCCGCCGCGCTACCGCCTGCCGCAGATCGCGCTGCCGGACAACGTGGTGCTGAAGGGCGCCGTGCAGAAACTGGTCGAGCAGAAGGCCCGCCTGGACCGGCTGGCCGCCGAAGGCCAGTTGAGCGGCCTGCTGCCCGCCGAATGGCAGGGCAGCGGCCTGCGTGCGATCGATCTGTCCAGCTTCATCCAGGGCGTGTTGCCGTTCCTGCAGACCGGCGAACGCGGCGAGACCGCGCCCGCCCGCCTGCCGGTGCGCCACGTGCTGGGCGATGACAGCCGTTGGGGCGTGCAGGACGTGGCCGAACCGAAATCGCTGGCGTGGTACCTGGCCAGCGATGAGCGCGCCAGCGCCGGCAGCAAGGATGTGGCCGAAGCCTGGCTGGTCGGCGCGCTGGGACTGGCCTGGATGCAGGAAGGGCGCAGCCGCCCCGGCTTCCTGCGTGCCATGGACCAGGACAGCCTGGCCGCACGGGTGACCATGCTGGGCTATCCGCCGCCGGGCGAACTGGCGCTGTACAGCGTGACCGCCCACGGCCAGCCGCAGATCTGGTGCGTGTACGGCCGGCGCAAGCTGCGGCCGTTGCTGGCGCCGTGGCTGAGCGTGCCGCTGTTGACCGCCTATGGCGTGACGGCGCCGGCGGCGTGGCCGGCCAGCTTCCCGCCGGTGGACGCAGTGGCCGACGCTATTGCCGCAGCCCGCCCGGGCAAGCTGGTGCCGGAAGTGGACCTGGCCAAGGTGGTGGCGAAGATTGCCGAAGACACGGCGGGGGACGCCTGGCAGCCGGTCAGCCTGTTGCAGCTCAACACCTGGTCGCCGCGCTGGACCTTCTTCCTGGGCACCTTCGTCGGCCTGCCTTCGCTGTTGCTGGTGACCGCCGCGCTGGCCCTGCCGGGCGCGGTGGAAGCAGCCACCGTCGCCGCCTCGCTGGGGTTTGCCGGCGGCGCCATCGCCGCCTTGGCCGTGCCGTGGATCCATGCCCGGCGCAAGCACCTGAGCTGACCCCGAAACCGCACTGGCGTGTCGACCAAGGTCGACACCTACCCACCGAAGCCATGGGGTCCGATCCCTTTCCGCAGGAAAGGGCTCTGACCCCGGAACAACGCCAGGATCGGCGCGGTTACACCCCTTCGCCCATCCGCTCCAGGCCGTCGCCGGCCAGCCGCAGGATCAGCTTTTCCAGCACCTGCTCTTCTTCCTCGCTCAGCACGGACATCAGCTTGCGGGTGATCTCGATCACCAGCGGCGCAATGGTTTCGTACACCTCGAAGCCGGCCGCCGACAGCGCCAGCACCGAGCGGCGGCGGTCGTCGCCATGGGTTTCGCGCTTGATGAAGCCGCGCTCCAGCAGCCGCGCCACGGCCCGGCTGACGGCCACCTTGTCCATGGCGGTGCGGTCGGACACCTCGCTGGCCGACGAGCCCGGGTACAGCGCCAGGATGGTGATCACCCGCCACTCGGGAATGGCCAGGCCATAGCGGTCGCCGTACAGCTTGGCGATGTTGCCGCTGACCCGGTTGGACAGCACGCTCAGCCGGTAAGGCAGGAACTGTTCCAGGTCGAGCAGGACGTGCGAGGCGCGCACGCGGGTGGAGGCGGGATCGGCTGGGTTCATGCTGCGGTGCACCTTGCTGGTGGTTTCAGTTGTAACTATAAAGGTTGGGTCCGTACCCTGCATTCTCGCCGGGTCCAACCCCGCCCGCACCTGGTTTGTGCCGATGCGGCACCGATTCGGAGCCACGCCATGAATACCGCCGTCCCGACCGCCTCGCACCCGAACCCCGGCATGCAGGTCACCACCTTCGAAAACCCGATGGGCATCGATGGTTTCGAGTTCGTCGAATTCGCCGCCCCGGCCGGCCGTGGCCAGGAACTGCATGACTACTTCCGCAGGATGGGCTTCAGCGCGGTGCTCAAGCACAAGCAGCGCCCGATTACCGTCTATCGCCAGGGCGACGTCAACTTCCTGGTCAACGAAGACCCCGACTCGTTCGCCGCCGACTTCGCCGAAAAGCACGGCCCCTGCGCCTGCGGCTTCGCCATCCGCTTCCAGAAGCCGGGCGCCGAGGTCTACCAGACCGCGCTGGGCAACGGCGCCGAAGCGGTGGCCTTCAAGCCGGACAGCAAGGCGGTCAACGCACCGGTCATCAAGGGCATCGGCGATTGCATGTTGTACCTGGTGGACCGCTACGGCGCCGCCGGCAGCATCTTCGATGGCGACTACGAAGCCGTACCCGGTGCCGATCTGCACCCGTTCGGCTTCGGCCTGACCTTCATCGACCACCTGACCCACAACCTGTACTTCGGCAACATGCAGCAGTGGTCGGATTACTACGAGCGCCTGTTCAACTTCCGCGAGATCCGCTACTTCGACATCAAGGGACTGAAGACCGGCCTGGTGTCCAAGGCGATGACCGCACCGGACGGCATCGTGCGCATTCCGCTGAACGAATCGTCCGACCCGAAGAGCCAGATCAACGAATACCTGGACGCGTACAAGGGCGAGGGCATCCAGCACATCGCCTGCTTCACCGACAACATCTACGAAACCGTCGAAGCCATGCGCGCGCAGGGCGTGGATTTCCTGGATACGCCGGAAACCTATTTCGACGTGATCGACCAGCGCGTGCCCAACCACGGTGAAGACGTGGCACGCTTGGCCAGGAACAAGATCCTGATCGACGCCGACCCGGAAACCCACCAGCGCAAGCTGCTGCAGATCTTCACCCAGAACTGCATCGGCCCGATCTTCTTCGAGATCATCCAGCGCAAGGGCAACGAAGGCTTCGGCGAAGGCAACTTCACCGCGCTGTTCGAAAGCATCGAGCGCGACCAGATCCGCCGCGGCGTGCTGTAACGTTCGACGGTAGCGCCGGGCCATGCCCGGCGTCTGCTCACCTGTAGAGCCGGGCCATGCTCGGCTGTTTTCCGTTCCGGCGCCGCAGCTACCAGGAGCTCCCCATGTCCACCGCCCTTACCGCCCGCGGCTATCAGTCCGGCTTCGGCAACGAATTCGCCACCGAGGCCGTGCCCGGCGCACTGCCGGTCGGGCAGAACTCGCCGCAGAAGGTGGCCCATGGCCTCTACGCCGAACAGTTGTCGGGTACTGCGTTCACCGCGCCGCGCGGCAGCAACCGCCGCAGCTGGCTGTACCGCATCCGCCCGGCGGTGACCCACGGCGAGTTCACCCCGTTCGCGCAATCGCGGCTGCAATGCGATTACAACGCGCAGCCGGCATCGCCGAATCAGCTGCGCTGGAGCCCGCTGCCGCTGCCGGAACTGCCGACCGATTTCGTCGAAGGCCTGTACACGATGGGCGGCAACGGTTCGCCCGATGCGCACGCCGGCGTCGGCATCCACCTGTATGCCGCCAACCGTGACATGGTGGGCCGCTATTTCTACAGCGCCGATGGCGAACTTCTGATCGTGCCGCAGCTGGGCGCACTGCGCCTGTTGACCGAGCTTGGCGTGATCGAGATCGAGCCGCAGCAGATCGCGGTGATCCCGCGCGGCGTGCGGTTCCGCGTGGAACTGCCCGACGGCCCGAGCCGCGGCTATGTCTGCGAAAACCATGGCGCCCTGCTGAAGCTGCCCGACCTGGGCCCGATCGGTGCCAACGGCCTGGCCAACCCGCGCGACTTCGAAACCCCGCATGCCGCCTTCGAAGACATCGACGGCGACTTCGAGCTGATCGCCAAGTTCGACGGCCGCCTGTGGCGCGCGCCGATCGACCATTCGCCGCTGGACGTGGTGGCCTGGCACGGCAATTACGCGCCGTACCGCTACGATCTGCGCCGCTTCAACACCATCGGCTCGATCAGCTACGACCATCCGGACCCGTCGATCTTCCTGGTGCTGCATTCGCCCAGCGACACGCCCGGCACCAGCAACATGGATTTCGCCATCTTCCCGCCGCGCTGGCTGGTGGCGCAGAACACGTTCCGCCCGCCGTGGTTCCACCGCAACATCGCCAGCGAGTTCATGGGCCTGGTGCACGGCGCCTACGACGCCAAGGCCGAAGGTTTCGTGCCCGGCGGTGCATCGCTGCACAACTGCATGAGCGGGCATGGCCCCGATGCGCCGACCTTTGACAAAGCGTCCAATGCCGACCTGTCCAAGGCCGATGTCATCAAGGACACCATGGCCTTCATGTTCGAGACCCGCGCGGTGATCCGCCCCAGCGCGCAGGCGCTGGCCGCATCGCATCGCCAGGGCGATTACCAGCAGTGCTGGAACGGGTTGCGCAACAATTTCCGGTGAGTGAGCCGATCCACGCAGGGCGTGGATTTGCCGGTCGATGATGCGTGGATATCGTTTGCCGTATCAGGCGCTGACCGCAAACCCCTCGCAATGCTCCAACGGCAGAGCCTCCAACAGGCGCTGCCGCACGCGCTCGCAGTAGCGCTCCGAGGTCATGCCAGGCAGCACGCCCAGCGCGGCGCGCAGCACGGCCAGCACTTGGTCTTCCGCGCGCGCCTGCTGCAGGTCGCGGAACAGCGCTGCAGCCTGCGGGTGCCGCTGCATCTCCAGGATGCCCAGCAGATAGATGCGCGCGGCCGCCAACGAGCGGCGGCGCTCGACCCCGGTCGGGGGCGGCGCAGGGTTGCGTGCAGGCGCTACCGGCGGTGCCATAGCAACCGCCGCTTCCGGCCCGGTCTGCAGATAGCCGCCCTGGATCAGCTGGATCACCATGGCGGGTGCCTCCTGGCCGATCAGGCCGGTCAGATCGGCAATGCTGCGCTGGCCGTCGCACAGGATCAGCAGCCGGCGCTGGCGCATGTCCAGCGGTGCGCGGTGGGCCTGCAGCGCGGTTCGGGCGAGGTCGGTCTTGCGCGGTTGCATGGAAGGACAGCCAAGTCGGTGCACGCCGAGCCTGAACGGGCGGCATGAAACGGCGATGACAATGCAGCGCCTGCACGCGCGCTGCGCTAGCGTGCCTGCACACCGCGCCCAGGAAACCACCCATGAAACACCTGCCCCTGGCTGGCCTGCTGCTGTTGTCGCTGGCCGCCTGCAACCGCTCCCCGGAACCGACCGCAGCGGCCGAACCTGCCGCCACTGCTCCAGCCAAGGATGCCTCGGTGCCCGCCGATGCCGACCTGGCCACGGCCTCGCCGGTGGACCCGCGCAGTGACAGCCCGGCGCGGCTGGACGGCTTTGGCGGCGTGATGCTGGGCGCCGGCATTGCCGAGGTGCGCAGCGGCTATGGCAGCCCCCTGCAGGGGCTGGGCACCGATGCCGCCGGCAAGCCGCTGCCGGCCGATGACAGCAATGACGGCTGCTATTTCCTGCGCCCGCAGGATGCCGAAGACCCGCGCCTGATGATCGAAGGCCGCAAGCTGGTGCGCTACGACGTGCGCAGCAGCGCCATCGTGGCTCCCGGCGGTGGCCGGGTGGGCATGACCTTGGGCGAGCTGCAGACCCTGTACCCGGATCGCGGCGACGTGGTGCCGGACAAGTATGACGACAAGGCCCAGCACCTGCGGGTGCGCCCGGCGCAGGAGGGCGGGGCGGTGGTCGACTTCGCGCTGGGCGCCGACGGCAAGGTGGGCGGCTGGCGGGTAGGCAAGACCCCGCAGGTGGATTACGCCGAAGGCTGCGGCTGAACCTTGATCCGCGGCGCCCCGGTCGCGGGGCGCCGCGCGTAGAATCGCGCCACGACCGCTGGGGAGTGCTCGATGATCGTCATAGCCATTGCCTGGTTCCTGCTCGGCCTGCTGTTGCTGGCCCTGGGCGGGGACTCCATCGTCAAGGCCGTATCTGGCCTGGCCCAGCGTTTCGGCGCCAGTGCCTTCACCGCCGGCCTGTTGTTGCTGGGCGTTGCCACCTCTCTGCCGGAACTGGCGGTCAATGCGCGCGCGCTGCTGGTTGGCCAGCCTGAGCTGGCGCTGGGCAACGCGGTGGGCAGCAGCATTGCCAACCTGGGCCTGACCCTGGCCGTGGCCGCCATTGCCGCGCCCTTGTTGCTGCGCGCGCGCCTGCAGACCGTGCTGTGGTGGTCATTGCTGGCGGCGGCGCTGCTGCTGATGGTGTTCGGCCTGGATGGTCGCCTGCAGCGCTGGGAGGCCGGTGTTCTGGTGGCCGGCTTCGTGGTCGTGCAGGCCGTGCTGCTGCGCCGTGGGCGCCTGGAAGGCCCTGAGGTGCAGGTGGTCATCGCCGAATCCGCACTCAGCCGCACCAGCCTGCCGTTGAACGTGCTGCGGGTGCTGATCGCCGCGCTGACGCTGTACTGGGGCGCGCGGCTGGTGGTCGGTGCGGCGGCGGACTTCGGCAGCGCCCTGGGCTGGTCGCCGCTGCTGGTGGGCCTGCTTCCGGTGGCGATCGGCACCGCTCTGCCGGAGGTGGCCGCAGCCATCGCCGCCGCGCGTCGTGGTCATGGCGACATGGTGCTGGGCCATGTGCTGGGTTCCAGCGTGGTAAACCTGCTGCTGGTGATCGGCGCGATGGGGTTGCTGCAGCCGCTGGCACTGCCGGCCTCGTTCGTGCGCCTGGAACTGCCGGCGCTGCTGGCCTTCGCCCTGGTGCTGTACCCGATGCTGCGCGGCGACCTGAAGATCAGCCGCGTGGAAGGCGCCATCCTGCTGGGCGCGTTCGTAGCGTGGGTCGGGTTGGAAATCGCCTTGACCAGCGCGTGATCCAGGACCGTGCCGACCAACGGTCGGCACCCACCATGGGCACCCACCCTCAGCGCGCGGTGGTTTCCTCTTCCCGCTCCGGTTCCGGCGGCGGCAACTGCTCTTCGGCGGCGCGCTCGTTGCCTGGCAGGCTGGGCCGGGTTTCCATCAGCAGCGACAGCGCGGCCTTGGCCATCAGATGTGCGCTGATCGGCGCGGTGATGAACAGGAACACGGTGATCAGCAGCTCGCGCGGCTGCGGGTCCTGGCCCAGGAAGATGTGGTAGCACACCGAACACACCAGCACGCAGCCCACGCCCAGCGTGCTGGCCTTGGTCGGCGCATGCAGGCGCTTGAAGAAGGTGGACAGCTTCACCAGCCCCAGCGCGCCCACCAGGATGAAGAAGCAGCCGAACAGCAGCAGCACCGACAGCGCGATCTGGATGAAGGTGATCATTCGACGATGTCCCGCCGCAGCACGAACTTGCTCAGCACCACCGTGCTGCCGAAGCCCAGCATGGCGATCACCAGCGCCGCTTCGAAATAGATGGCCGAATTGAGGTACATGCCGAACAGCATCAGCTCGGCGATGGCAGTCACCGACAGGGTGTCCAGCGCCAGGATGCGGTCGGGCACGGTGGGCCCGCGCAGCAGGCGCCAGGTGGCCAGCAGCATGGCCAGGCCGACCACGTGCATGCACACCACCAGGGTGGTCTGGATGATCTGGAATCCAGTCATGGGAAGATCTCCATCAACGGGGCTTCGTAACGGCGCTTGATCGTGTCGATCAGCTCCTGCGGGTCGTCCAGGTGCAGCACGTGCACCAGCAGGAAGCGGCGGTCGTCGCTCAACGCGGCCGATACCGTGCCGGGGGTCAGGGTGATCATGCTGGTCAGCGCGGCGATGCCGTGGATGTTGGCGATGTCCAGCGGCAACCAGATGAAACCGGGGTGGATGTTCTTCTCCGGCCCCAGCACCTGGATCGCCACCCGGATGTTGGACACCAGGATGTCCCACAGGGTGACGAACAGCAGCTTGGGCACCGGCCGCAGCGTGCCGATGCGGGCGAATTCGCGGTCCAGGCGCGCGGCGAACAGCGGCACCACCACGCCCAGCACCAGGCCCAGCACGATCTGGCCCAGGGTGAAGCTGTCGGACATCAGCACCCAGAACGCCACCACCATGATGCTCAGGGCGGGCGAGGGGATGATGCGGCGGAACAACGAGCGCTGTGCGTTCATGGCTGGCGGATCTCCGGCGTGGTCGCACGCAGTTGCTGCACGTACTCGCCCGGCTGCAGCAGCTGCGCAGCGATGGCATCGGTGTGGCGCATCAGCGGGGCAGCGCCCAGGGTCATGCCGATGCCATAGGCCAGCAGCAGGCAGGCGGCATACAGCTCGACGCGGCGCAGCGGCGCCTTGCGCGGCGGCGGCAGCGCCGGGTCTGGTGCCGGCACGCGCCAGAACAGGCGGATGCCACCGCGGGTCAGGCCCATGATGACCAGCAGGCTGCTGACCAGCACCGCCGTCCACACCACGCCGGTGTACTGCGCCGGCATGCCGGCCAGCAGTGCGGCCTTGGCCAGGAAACCGGACAGCGGCGGCAGGCCGGCCACCGATACCGCGCCGATCAGGAACAGCACCGCTGGCGTTTCCTTGCCCGGCATCGGCGCCACCACTTCCTTGCGGTCGCTGGCACCGCCGCGGCGGCGCCGGATCAGGTCGGCCACCAGGAACAGTGCTGCGGCCACGAAGCTGCTGTGCGGCAGGTAGTACAGGCCGGCGGACAGCACCCGCGGCGTGCCCACCGCGAAGGCAATGAACAGCGTGGCCGCCGAGACGATCACCAGGTAGGAGATCAGCACGCGCAGGCGGGTGGCGGCCAGGGCGCCCAGACCACCCAGCACCAGGGTGGCCACGCCGGCCCACAGCAGCCAGTCGCGGCCGTAGCCGGCCATCGCCCCGGCATCCTCGCCGAACCACAGCATCTGGATGCGCAGCACCGCATACAGGCCCACCTTGGTCATGATCGCAAACAGTGCGGCCACCGCGGCCGGCGCGCGCGAATAGGCCTCGGGCAGCCACAGGTACAGCGGCATCAGTGCGGCCTTGGCGCAGAACACCAGCAGCAACAGGCCCATGGTGGCCTTCACCAGGGTCAGCTGCGCCGGCGGCACCTGCGCGATGCGCTGCGACAGCTCGGCCATGTTCAGCGAGCCCAGCGAGGCGTACAGCAGGCCCAGCGCGATCAGGAACAGGGTGGAGGCAGTGACGTTGAACACCACGTAATGCAGGCCGATGCGCATGCGCAGGCCGCGGCCGCCGCTCAGCAGCAGACCGTAGGAGGCGATCAGCATCACCTCGAAGAACACGAACAGATTGAAGATGTCGCCGGTCAGGAACGCACCGTTCAGGCCCACCAGCTGGAACTGGAACAGCGCATGGAAGTGCGGTGCGCGCCGGTCCCAGCCCGAACACGCATGCAGCAGGCAGGGAATGGCCAGCAGCAGGGTGGTCAGCAGCATCCACGCCGACAGGCGGTCGCCCACCAGCGCGATGCCCAGCCGCGCCGGCCAGTCGCCCAGCAGATAGACCTGGATATCACCGCCGGCGGTGGCGGCAAACAGCAGGCCCACCACCAGCGCCAGCGCGCCCAGTGCGGTCCACGCGACCGCGCGCTGCACCTTCGGGCCATAGCGGCGGTGTTCGACGAACAGCGAAAGCGCAGCGCCCAGCAGCGGAACCAGGATCGGCAGGATCACCACATGGTTCATGCCTGGTCCTCGCCCCGGCGCGTCGGTGCGTCGTCATCCGGTTCGTGGGCGTCCACGTGGTCACTGTGGTTGTCGCTGCGGCTGCGCATGGCCAGCACGATGCTGACCGCGGTCATCGCAAAGGCGATCACGATCGCGGTCAGCACCAGCGCCTGCGGCAGCGGGTCGGTGTAGTTGCCCAGGTGGCTGTCCATGCCTTCCTGCAGCACCGGCGCCTTGCCCTGCACCACGCGGCCACCAGCGAAGATCAGCAGGTTGGTGGCGTAGGACAGGAAGGTCATGCCCAGGATCACATCGAAGCTGCGCGCGCGCAGCAGCAGGTAGATACCGATGGCGGTCAGTACGCCGATCGCGGTGGCCAGGGCCAGTTCCATCAATGCATCTCCCCGGTCAGGGCCGAACGGCGTTGCAGATCGATCTCGCCCTTCCGCGCAATGCGGGTGCGCGACGGCTTGATCGTGCCCATCATCGACAGCATCAGCATGGCGCCGCCGAACACCACCAGGTACACGCCGATATCGAAACCAATCGCGCTGGCCAGCGGCACCTCGCCGATCAGCGGCAGGTGCAGGTCGATATGCCCGCTGGTCAGGAACGGCACGCCGAACAACATGGAGGCGCAGCCGCTGAGCAGGGCGATCAGCAGGCCGGCGCCGATGCAGCGGATGTAGTCGAAGCCGAAGCGCGATTCCACCGACGCCGAGCCCTGGATCACGTACTGGATCAGCAGCGGCACCGCCAGCACCAGGCCGGCAATGAAGCCGCCGCCGGGCGCGTTGTGGCCGCGCAGGAACAGGAAGATCGACACCGTCAGGGTGAGCGGGAACATGATCTGGGCCAGATCGGCCGGCACCGGCAGCTTGATCGGCGGGCCCGGCATGATCTGCTCCGGCGCCATGCGGGTACGCCGCAGCAGGGCGTGCACCACCAGCGCGGCGATGCCGAACACGGTGATCTCGCCGAAGGTATCGAAGCCGCGGAAGTCCACCAGGATCACGTTCACCACATTCTGGCCGTAGGCCTCGGGCAGCGAGCGCGCCAGCATTTCGCCGGCCATGGTGTTCGGCGGCAGGGTCATGGCGGTGTAGGCCAGCGCACCCAGGCCGGCACCGGCGATGATGGCGATCACCGCATCGCGGCGCTTGCGCCAGCGCGGCCGCTCGGGGCCGGACTGTGCAGGCAGGTAGTTCATGCCCAGCAGCATCAGCACCAGGGTCACCATCTCCACCAGCAGCTGGGTCAGGGCCAGGTCCGGTGCGGACAGGAACACGAAGGTCAGGGCGACCATCAGGCCCACGCCGCCCACCAGCAGCACCGCCAGCAGGCGCTGCTTGTAGATGCGCAGGGTGGCCACCGCGCAGCCCATCATCACCAGCCACAGTGCCCAGCCCAGCAGCGGAATGGGCTGCGGCCTGGTCCAGTTGGGCGAGCCCGGGTTGGCCACGAACGGCGCCGCGCCCACCACCACCGCCACCAGCACCAGGCCCAGCAGCATGCGCTGCAGGCTGCCGTTGGCAATGCCGTTGGTCAGGCGCATGGCCAGCGCGGAAAGCGCGTCCAGCTGCGCATGGAAGACGTTGCGGCCGGTGGCGGTGTTCTGCACCCCGTGCAGGTTGATCAGCCTGCGCAGCCCGAAATACAGCGCCACGCCGCCCACCACGCCCACCGCGCTCATTGCCAGCGGCAGGTTGAACCCATGCCAGACCGACAGACTGTACTCGGGCATGGCATTGCCCAGGATGGCCGCCGCACCGGCGTGCAGCACCGGGGCGATGGTCAGCGCCGGGGCAACGCCCACCGCCACGCAGATCACCACCAGGATCTCCACCGGCACCTTCATCCAGCGCGGCGGCTCATGCGGCACGTGGTCCAGGTCGTGCGGGCCATCGCCGAAGAAGGTGTCGTGCACGAAGCGCAGGCTGTAGGCCACGCCGAACACGCCTGCCAGCAGCGCAGCGATCGATACCGCCGTGCGCATGGTGCCCGGGCCACCGGCGGTGAGCGCCTCGGCAAACAGCATTTCCTTGGACAGGAAGCCATTGAGCAGCGGAATGCCGGCCATCGCCAGCGAGGCAATGATGGCCAGCGCACTGGTGAACGGCATCAACCTGCGCAGGCCACCCAGGCGGCGCATGTCGCGGGTGCCGGTCTCGTGGTCGATGATGCCGGCGGCCATGAACAACGACGCCTTGAACGTGGCGTGGTTGAGGATATGGAACACACCGGCCACCACCGCCATCGGCGTGGACAGGCCGAACAGCAGGGTGATCAGGCCCAGGTGGGAAATGGTCGAATAGGCCAGCAGGCCCTTCAGGTCGTGCTGGAAGATCGCGTTCCAGGCACCGATCAGCAGGGTGAGCGCACCAATGCCACTGACCGTGTAGAAGAACAGATCGCTGCCGGCCAGCGCCGGGTGCAGGCGGGCCAGAAGGAACACGCCGGCCTTTACCATGGTGGCCGAATGCAGGTAGGCCGACACCGGGGTGGGGGCGGCCATCGCGTGCGGCAGCCAGAAATGGAACGGGAACTGCGCGCTCTTGGTGAAGATGCCGGCCAGCACCAGGAACAGCGCATACGGGTACAGCGCACTGGCGCGGATCTGCTCGCCGGCGGCCAGCACCACGTCCAGGTCGAAGCTGCCGACGATGCGGCCGATCAGCAGCACGCCACCGAGCAGGGCCAGGCCACCGCCACCGGTGATCACCAGCGCCATGCGCGCGCCCTCGCGGGCGTCCTGCCGGTGTGACCAGAAGCCGATCAGCAGGAACGAGCTGATGCTGGTCATTTCCCAGAAGATCATCAGCAACAGCAGGTTGCCGGAGATCACCATGCCCAGCATGGCGCCCATGAACAGCAGCAGGTAGCAGTAGAAGCGGTGGGCGTTGTCCTGGCTGCTCAGGTAGTAGCGCGCATACAGCACCACCAGCGCGCCGATGCCCAGCACCATGCCGGCGAACATCCAGGCCAGGCCATCCAGGCGCAGGGCGAAATCCAGCCCGATCTGCGGCAGCCAGGGCACCACGCTGCGCACCACCTGGCCATCCATCACCGCTGGGGTCAGCCAGCCAAGAATGGCCAGCCCGCCCAACGGCGCCAGCGCCGCCAGCCAGGCAGCAGTGGTGCGCGAACTACGGGGGAAGGCGGCAACGGCCGCTGCCATCAGGAACGGCAGGGCCAGCAGCAGGGGCAGGCTGGGGAGCATGCAGGGAATCCATGATTCACGAGCAGGTCAGTGAGTCTAACAGTCAGTCAAATGTCGCCGAAACCCATGTAACGGCGACAAACAGCATGTAACGTGCGGTATTCATGTTTTTTGCGGTGCAATAGGGGGCGTTTGCGGCCTTGCCGGGTACGTGTGGCGGCTTTGCCGAATCGGCCCCTACGCCCGCGCACGGAAGGGCGCAGGCCCTGTACCGCAGGGGCTGCGGGTTCACATGGGTCGGCAACGGATGGGTTCAGCCACGGCCTGCCCGGCAGCGTGGCAGGCAGGGCGTACAGCCACAGTGAGCGCGCGGCCCCGTTCAGGAAAGCCGCGCGGCGCTCAGTAGCGCCAGTCCAGCTTGCGGTACAGCTTGGCCATCACCCAGGCCGGGCCGATCAGCAGGTAGGTCAGATCGGTCAGGAAGCTGGGCTTGCGGCCTTCGAACTTGTGGCCGATGAACTGGGCGATCCAAGCCACCACGAACACGCCCAGCGCCAGCCAGCGCAGCGCATGCAGGCCGATTTCGGCTTCCAGCAGGCGGCACAGGCTGCCGAACACGAAGAACTGGATGAGCATGCCGATGCCCAGCGGGCGCGACAGCTTGTTGTAGAAGCACCAGGCGCTGAACATCGCGAAGGCCGACCAGATGCCGTACTGGAACCAGGTGATCAGCGGCGGCACGCACCACAGCAGGGCCACCACCGACCACAGGATGGCCGGCACCGCCACCACATGGATGGCCTGGTTGATCGGGTTCTGGTGGTCGTCGGAATAGCTGGCGAAGTAGCGGTCGATCGGCCGCGCAAGCTGGGTGGTGGTCTGCATGCCGCCAGCATACTCCGGCCGGGCCGCACGGTGCGGGGGACATCCGCAGGGTAGGGTCGACCGTTGGTCGACCATCGCGCGCAGCGCGGGGTTCAGCGGATCCGGGCGAATTGGTCGCCCCGAGCAGAACGCCCCCGACCTTCCGGCCGGGGGCGCAGGGGCATCAGTCGATGCTGATCCCGGCCAGGCGCTGCAGCGCCTCGGCGTACTTGGCGCGGGTGCGCTCGATGATTTCCGCCGGGATGTTCGGGCCCGGGGCGGTCTTGCCCCAGTCCAGCGTCTCCAGGTAATCACGCACGAACTGCTTGTCGTAGCTCGGCGGGCTGGTGCCCACTTCGTACTCGTCGGCCGGCCAGTAGCGCGAGGAATCCGGCGTCAGCATCTCGTCCATGATGTACAGGCGGCCATCGGCATCGGTACCGAACTCGAACTTGGTATCGGCCAGGATGATGCCGCGCTCGCGGGCGTAGTCCGCCGCGAACTTGTAGATGCGCAGGGTGGCATCGCGCACGCGCTCGGCCAGCTCCGCACCCACCTGCTTGACCATCGCATCGAAATCGATGTTCTCGTCATGGTCGCCCACGGCGGCCTTGGTCGAAGGGGTGAAGATCGGCTCGGGCAGCTGCTCGGCCTGGCGCAGGCCGTCGGGCAGATCGATGCCGCTCACCTTGCCGGTGCGCTGGTAGTCCTTCCAGCCGCTGCCGATCAGGTAGCCGCGGGCGATCGCTTCCACCGGCACCGGCTTCAGCTTGCGGGTGACCACCGCGCGCTTGGCATACAGGGCCGGGTCCACACCCTCGGGCAGAACGCTGGCCACGTCGATGCCGGTCAGGTGGTTGGGCATCAGGTGCGCAGTCTTGGCGAACCAGAAATTGGACACCTGGCAGAGCATCTCGCCCTTGCCCGGAATCGGGTCGGGCAGCACCACGTCGAACGCCGACAGGCGATCGGTGGCCACCATCAGCAGGTAATCGCCCGGCGGGGTGCCTGCCGGCAGCCGCTCGCGCGGGATATCGAACACATCACGCACCTTGCCGCGATGGCGCAAGGGCAGGCCGGGGAGATCGGATTGCAACAGCGTGGTCGGCACGGGCACTCCTGGGGCTTCGTCGATACGGCTGCCCAGCGGACCCGGCGGGCCCGCTGACCAGCGGGCGGCCTAGTGTAAAGCGGTCCGGGCCCGCTGTGACGTAAAATGATGGTCCATTTCGTCGGTCACCCCCGGAACGCCATGCGCTGGTACGGAAAACTGCTCGGATTCATCGCCGGGGCCCTGCTGTTCCGGCCCAATCCGCTGTTCGGGGCAGTGGTGGGCCTGCTGCTGGGCCACGCCTTCGACAGCGACTGGTTCCGCCTGAACAAGGAAAACCCGTACCGGGAGCTGGGGCTGACCTCCGAGGCCACCGATGCCGAGATCGAGCGCGCCTACCGCAAGCTGATTTCCCAGTACCACCCTGACAAGCTGGGTGGCGCCGCCCCCGAGCTGCAGCAGCAGGCCGAACAGAAGTCGCGGCGCATCAATGCCGCCTACGACCGCATCAAGACCCTGCGCAAGCGCTGAACCCCTTTCCCCTCGTGCCCAAGGCCCCGGCCATGTCCAACTGCCTCATCGCCCCGTCCATCCTGTCCGCCGATTTCGCCCGCCTGGGCGAGGAAGTGGACAACGTCCTGGCCGCCGGTGCGGACTGGGTCCATTTCGATGTGATGGACAACCACTACGTGCCGAACCTGACCATCGGCCCGATGGTCTGCCAGGCGCTGCGCAAGCACGGCGTCACCGCGCCGATCGACGTGCACCTGATGGTCGAGCCGGTGGACCGCATCATTCCCGATTTCGCCGAGGCCGGTGCCACCTACATCAGCTTCCACCCGGAAGCGAGCCGCCACGTGCACCGCACCATCCAGCTGATCCGCTCGCTGGGCTGCAAGCCGGGCATCGTGCTGAACCCGGCCACCCCGGTGGACATCCTGGACTGGGTGCTGGACGACCTGGACCTGGTGCTGCTGATGTCGGTCAACCCGGGCTTCGGCGGCCAGGCCTTCATTCCCTCGGCGCTGGACAAGCTGCGCGTGGTGCGCCAGAAGATCGATGCCAGCGGCAAGGACATCCGCCTGGAGATCGACGGTGGCGTGAAGGCCGACAACATCGGTGCGATCGCCGCCGCCGGCGCCGACACCTTCGTGGCCGGCTCGGCCATCTTCAATGCCAAGACCAGCTACCAGGACGTGATCGCGCAGATGCGCGCGAATGTCGCTGCAGCGAGGGGCTGAGCCATGGCGACGGTGGCTGTGTTGAACATCCGTCCGGCCACCGTGGCCGATGCTGGCCTGATCCTGCACTTCATCCGCGAGCTGGCCATCTACGAGAAGGCCGAGCATTCGGTGCAGACCGATGAGATCGGCATCGCCGAGAGCCTGTTTGGCGCCGATGCGACCGCCCGCGCGCTGATCTGCGAAGCCGACGGCGAGGCCATCGGCTATGCGGTGTATTTCTACAACTACTCCACCTGGCTGGGCCGCAAGGGCATCTACCTGGAAGACCTGTACATCAGCCCGGAAAAGCGCGGCGGCGGTGCCGGCAAGGCACTGCTGAAGTACATCGCGCGCCAGGCCGTGGCCGAAGGCTGCGGTCGTTTCGAATGGTCGGTGCTGGACTGGAATACTCCGGCCATCGAGTTCTATACCGCCGCCGGCGCCAGGCCGCAGGACGAGTGGACCGTGTACCGGCTGCAGGGCCAGGCCCTGCACGATTTCGCCAACGGTTGAGGCCTCTGGTAGGTGCGAACCTTGGTTCGCACGAAATCCAACCCGGTGGGTGCGAACCGCAACCCGGTAGGTGCGAACCTTGGTTCGCACTGCCCGCGCGCGAAAAAAAAGCCGCGCCAATCCCCGGCGCGGCTTCGCTGCATGCGTGGGAGGCTGATCCTGCCTCCATCCGTCATCCCTGCTATGGCCTTCCATTCTCCGGGCCATCCATGACACCTGAATGACATTCACCGCCGGCAAACGCGGCGTTGCTAGCCTGTGCCACCCCCCTCCCGGAAGCACTGCATGACCATCCCGCGCTGGCGCCTGATCCTCAACGGTAAATCCGCAGGCGACGACGACCTGCGCAGTGCCGTCGGCCATTGGCGGCAGCAGGGCGTACAGCTGGAAGTGCGGGTGACCTGGGAAGAGGGCGACGCCGAGCGCTACGTGGCCGAGGCCATCGACCATGGCGTGGACGTGATCGTGGCCGCCGGCGGCGATGGCACGCTCAGCGCCGTGGCCGAAACCCTGGCCCATCGCGATGAACCGGCCGAGGCGCTGCCCTCGCTGGCGCTGGTGCCGATGGGCACGGCCAATGATTTCGCCACTTCCGCCGGCATTCCCACCGAACCCCAGCAGGCCTTTGCATTGATCGGGCAGGCCGCCGCGCGCGCCGTGGACCTGCTGCGCGTGGACGCCGACGGGCGGGCCTGGTGGTGCGCCAACCTGGCCAGTGGCGGATTCGGCACCCAGGTGACCGTGGAAACCGATGCGGGTCTGAAAAAGATGCTGGGTGGGCTGGCCTACGTCATCACCGGCATCGCCAAACTGGGCCGCATCGAGCCGATCACCGCGCGCCTGTCCGGCCCGGATTTCGCATGGGAAGGCGGCTTCATCGCCCTGGGCATCGGCAACGGCCGCCAAGCCGGTGGCGGCCAGCAGCTGTGCCCGCAGGCACTGATCGATGACGGCCTGCTGGACGTGACCGTGGTGCCCGAACTGGAAGGCGAGGTGGCCGCCACGATTGGCCAGATGCTGACCGGTGGCAAGGAAGCCGCGCTGGAGCGCGTGGCAACGCGCGCACAGTTGCCGTGGCTGCAGATCGAGGCCCCGCAGGCGCTGACCTTGAACCTGGACGGCGAGCCGGTGCAGGCCCGCCGATTCCGAATCGACTGCGTGCCGGGCCGGGTGCGCATGCACCTGCCGGCTGGCTGCGAGCTGCTTTCCGGGGCTTGAGCTACGGGCTACAGCAGCGGGATGTCTTCTTCCCGGCTGGGGAACTTGAAGGCCTCCCGCTTTCTGCGGATGTGCTCGGGCATCGGCGGGCGTGGGATGTTGCGGTCAGCCAACCATTGCTGGCACTTCTTCTGCCACGGCAGGTTGTCGGGCGTGGTGATTTCCCAGTAGATGTCTTCGACCATCAGCTGACGGGCAGTCCTGCCCGATCCTTCCTGGACAGGTTGGGAGATGGTGGGATCTGCACCGTGCTCCAGCAGCCAGTAGGCATAGTCGAACCCACCTCTTCCTGTGTACCAGCTCAGGACGGTGTCATCGCCCAAGCTGCGGCGATTGGATTCATTTACATCTGCGCCGTTCTCCACCAGCGTCTGGACATTCTTCCATTGATTTCCGCTGATGAACGCTTGGTAGAGAAGCGTCTCATTGTTGATGTTGCGCGTATCGGGATTTCCGCCGTGCTTAAGCAGAAGATCCAGATAGCGCGCGTCGTCCATCTTCGCCGCGTAGACCATCGCGTTGTCAAAGTTGATCAACTGCCCGTTCATCTGCTTGGACTCGCGGGTGTTGGGGTTTGCACCGGCATCGAGCAGGGCTTTCAGTCCCTCGATGCTGCGAGCTCGCAGCGGCCATGCGATCAGGGGAATTCCGTCGCGCGATGAAAACGTCTTGTCCGGGTCGACGCCCTCGTCTTTGACAAGGTGACGTATGGCATCGGAGTCGCCGCCTTCGGCGGCAATCGCCAGCTGTAAAGCCTTGCCATCAAAGTAGCCCTCAGCGCCATGCATCGACTGGGGCGAGCACCCCGGGAGCATCGCGAGTGCTGCGGCCAAGATCAGGAGTGAAACGGTGAGGCGGAGCGGGTGACAGTCCATGTCCGATCTCCCTACAGGAGCGGAATATCTTCTTCCCTGCTCGGGAACTTGAAGGCCTCGCGCTTCCTGCGGATGTGCTCTGGCATCGGAGGGCGCGGGATGTTGAGGTCAGCCAACCACTGTTGGCACTTCTTCTGCCAAGGCAGGTTGTCGGGCGTGGTGATTTCCCAGTAGATGTCCTCGACCATCACCTGTCGGGGCGATTGGGTGGTTCCTTCGATGGGGGGCAGGGAAATTGTCGGGTCCGCCCCATGTTCCAGCAACCAGTAGGCGTAATCAAACCCGCCTCTGCCTGTGTAGAGGCTAAGAACGGTGTCGTTCTTGCCTAGGTTTGGTTCGTTGACGCGAGCCCCGTTTTCAACCAGAAGCTGGATATTCTTCCATTGATTGCCGCTGATGAATGCTTGATACATCAGCGTTTCATGGTTGGAATTGCGCGTATTCGGATCTCCTCCGTGCTTGAGCAAAGCCTCGAGGAAGCGGGGGTCGTCCATCTTTGCCGCATACACCAGAGCGTTGTTGAAATGGATCTCTTGCCCATTCATTTTTATGACGGCGCGTGCGTTTGGATCTGCACCATTCTCCAGGAGCAGCTGAAGACCCTGCAGATTCTTTGCGCGGAGCGGCCATGCAATCAGGGGAATTCCGTCGCGTGACGAAAACGTGTGGTCCGGATCGACCCCTTCGTCCTTGATGAGGCGCCGTATCGTCTCTGCATCGCCCTGCTCGGACGCGATCGCCAACTGCAGTGGCTGTCCTTCAAAGAACTCATCGGCACCGTGTGTGGATGAAACGGCGCATCCGGTGATGAGTAAAAGTGTGACAAGAGTCGCGCTTGTTAGCGCTTTAGCCATCATATTGTGAAGTCGGACGCGCATCGTCGCTCTGAAATATTTGGCCGTGATGGCATGACACTATCAGATGCGCCCATGCTGGATAAGCAACGTTGGCTCTGCGTTGAGCCCCCGATAGCGCAATGGAGTTTGCCATGAGTGATTCCGACATCGAGTCGCGTGCTCGCCAAGTTCAACAGCAGAATATGCTGGTCAAGCAGTTGCGCGACAGTGGTCACGAAGAAGAGGCAGATCGCCTCGAGGAGACTTACCACTCCCGAGAAATGGCCGGCTTGGCAGCCGATGTCTATCGGGCAGCCAAGCACGACGGTGAGCCGCCGGCAGGGTGGACGCGCGCGAGCACAGACCCTGCTGCACTTCGGGCTGCGGGAATCAACATGACGGACGACGAGTTGCAGCGTCATCTCCAACCCACACAGTCAGGCTTTCGCGCAGAGATCTATCTGCCAGACAAGAGGGTGCTGGGGCACGATGCAAAGCCTGTACTTGTCTACAAGGGATCAACCGGCGAGATCATCGATCCCTCGGTGCCAGCGGGTCACAGGGAGTCTCTAGGCGAGGACTTCCTGAACAATGGAATGCAGGGCATCGGAATGCGCAGCGATTACTACGATCGCGCGATGACGCTTGCATCGTTGGTCAATAGTCGAAGCTCCGGCGGCTTCGAAATAGCCGGCCACTCTCTCGGCGGCGGCATGGCCTCCGCCGCTTCCGCCGTCACCGGCGCGCGCGCCACCACCTTCAACGCCGCTGGCCTGCATCCGGCAACTGCATCGCGTTACGCCAAGGACAACGGCCTGCCGACGTTCGACACCGGGCAGACCGTGCACACCTACCAGACCACGGGTGAGGTGCTGAACGATGTGCAGAACGGCATGCACCGCCTGAGCGAGCATCAGCGCCGCGGCTATGGTGTGCTCGCCAACGAGCTGGGCATGGTGCTGAAGGACCCGGTCATGCAGAAGATTGTCGGTGAGCAGCTGCGCGAGAGTCTGCCGCCGGGCGCGCAGACCGCCGCTGCACAGTTCATCGAACAGCTGGCGACCCAGCCCGGTCAGCAGGCGCTGCGTGATATCCCGATTGCGGCGGGGCGTCTTGAACTGCTGCTGGAGCCAAAGACGCGCGATGCACAGGGCGCGCTGATTGATCGACCGCAGGTGGCCGCGCCCAGCCAGGTGGCCGCACTGGCGGGTCCGCTGTCCACCGTGCTGCACGCCACGGCACATGGTATGCGCAACGGTCGCTTGATCGGCGAGCAGGTGGAAAAGGCCGGCGCTGCCACTGCCCATGTGCTGGACAGAACCGGCGATGGCGTCGAGCGCGTGCTGAAGACCGAGGGCATGGCCATCGGCCAGGTGGTGAACATGGGCTCGGCCAGCCTGCAGGTGGGGACGCGCGCGGCAAGCACGGTGATTGCTTCCGGGCGTGAACTGACCGGAAGCATCGAAGCCACGGTGCATCGCGTGCAGTCGCAGGCCGGCGCCCGTGGGCTGTCCGCGTTGTCGTGGGTAGCGGGCAGCGTGGGCATGGACAACGTGGCCGACAAACTGGCCCGGCAGGGCGACGCCGTTCGTGATCTCGGCGAGCAACGTGCGCAGCACGCGACCACGCAGGCCCATGCCGACGCTGCGGGCGCTCGCGCGACGGGCGAGCGCGTGGCCACCGCCATCAACCACGATGGGCAATGGGTGGCGGGCAAGCTGCAGAACGGCTTTGCCACGGCCGGTGCCCATGTCGAACGTGGCTACGATCTTGTGGCATCCCACGTGAAGGGCATTACCGCGACCGCACCGGTTGCCCTGGCCACCGTTGGCGGGGCAAAAGCTGGCCTTGAGGCGGCCGCCGCCACGCATCTGCCCAGCGGAAACCTGCCAATGGTCGCGGTGAAGCTGCACAACCTGGACCAGTCCGCCCGCGTGATTCGTGGCATCGGGGCAGCCTTCGGCGAGGCGACCGCCCGCCACGGCATGGACCCGACAGTAATCCCCAGCCTGGATTCCGCGCTGAGCACGCAGGAGGCCGCCGCGCGCAAGCTCATCGAGCAGCAGCCCGGCATCGTGCCTGCCGCAGGTGGCCGGGCCACGGGACCCAGCACGCAGGCGATCGGCATCGATCATCCCTCCCATGTGGCCAATCCGCTGTTCCTCGGCGCCCAGTCCGGCGTCCACGCCCTGGACCGTGCCCACAACCGGGTGCCCGACCTGCAGAGCGACCAGCTGGCCGGCGCGCTGGCCGCCCAGGCCAAGCGCGAAGGGCTGGAGACCATCTCCCACGTGGTCCTCAGCGACGACCGCGCACGCGCGTTTGCCGTCGACACCGCGGACCTCAACGCCCCGCAGCGCCGCCATGCCCACGTCGAGGTGGCCCAGGGGATGGCCCAGCCGCTGGCCGTGAGCACCGCCCAGGTCGACGCCCTCAACGCCGGCCGCGCCGCCGCCCTGGACGCCGGTCTGGCCCAGCAGCAGGTGCAGGAGTCGCAGGAGCATGCGCGACGCATGGGCTAGGGCCGCAGGGTTTCCCTGCCGCCGAACCTGCGTTACAGTCATTGGGTGTCCAGCCTGACGACCCCGCATACCCTTTCTTCCGCACGCCGTTGGTGGCGATGGTGGCCCGTTGCCGTCGTCCGCCCCCATAACGCTGTGTCCCGGAAGGAAAGTCGTCTTGAACTCGCACGCTCAGTTTCAGCAGCAGGCCGCTGAAGGCCACACCCATATCCCCGTCGTCCGCGAAGTGCTGTCCGACCTGGACACGCCGCTTTCGGTCTATCTGAAGCTCGCCGACGGCCCCAATACCTATCTGTTTGAATCCGTCGAAGGCGGCGAGCGCTTTGGTCGTTACTCGATCATCGGCCTGCCGGCACGCCGCGTGTATGCCTTCCACGGCCACACCCTGACCGTGCGTGAAGACGGCCAGGTAGTGGACACCCGCGAAGTGGCCGATCCCTTCGCCGAGGTCGAGGCGCTGCGCAGCGCCCACTCGGTGCCGAAGCTGGACGGCCTGCCGGGCTTCACCGGTGGCCTGGTCGGCTGGTTCGGCTTCGAGTGCATCGGCTACATCGAACCGCGCCTGGCTCCGCCGGCCGGCCGCGACGAGCTGGGCACGCCGGACATCCTGCTGCTGGATTCCAACGAACTGGCGGTGTTCGACAACCTCAAGGGCCGGCTGTACCTGATCGTGCATGCGGACCCGCGTGTCGAGGGTGCGTTCGACCAGGCGCAGGCCCGCCTGGATGCCCTGACCGCCAAGCTGCGGGCGCCGGGTGCGGGCTATCCCGCGCCGCTGACCAGCGACGTGCTGGACGAATCCGATTTCATCTCCGGCTTCACCCGCGAAGGCTTCGTCGATGCGGTCCAGCGCAGCAAGGAATACATCCGCGCCGGCGACATCTTCCAGGTGGTGCTGAGCCAGCGCCTGAGCGTGCCGTTCAAGGCGCGCCCGGTGGATGTGTATCGCGCGCTGCGTGCATTGAACCCGTCGCCGTACATGTATTTCCTCGATGTCGGCGACCTGCAGGTGGTTGGCTCGTCGCCGGAAATCCTGGTGCGCCTCCAGGATGGCGAAGTGACCGTGCGCCCGATCGCCGGCACCCGCCCGCGTGGCGCCACGCCGGAACTGGACCAGGCGCTGGAAGCCGAGCTGCTGGCCGATCCGAAGGAGCGCGCCGAGCACCTGATGCTGATCGACCTCGGCCGCAACGATGCCGGCCGCGTGTCGAAGGCCGGCACCGTGGAAGTGGGCGAGCAGTTCGTGATCGAACGCTACAGCCACGTCATGCACATCGTCAGCGAAGTGACCGGGCAGCTGCAGCCGGGCCTGAGCTATGCCGACGTGCTGCGCGCCACGTTCCCGGCCGGTACGGTCAGCGGCGCGCCGAAGATCCGCGCGCTGGAAGTGATCCGCGAGCTGGAACCGATCAAGCGCAATGTGTACGCCGGCAGCATCGGCTACATCGGCTGGCACGGCGATGCCGATACCGCCATCGCCATCCGCACCGCGGTCATCAAGGATGGCCGCCTGTACGTGCAGGCCGGCGCCGGCATCGTCTACGACTCGGACCCGGACAAGGAATGGGACGAGACGATGAACAAGGGTCGCGCGCTGTTCCGCGCCGTCGCCCAGGCCGCCAAGGGCCTGTGAGTTTCCCCGTGCCGTGGCCTGCGCCGCGGCACCTTCCGCTGTTCCCACCCAAGACAAGGAGTACCGCATGAAGCTGCTGAGCGCATTGCTGTGGTCGTCGCTGCTGGCCACGATGGCCCCGTCCGCGTGGGCGCAGGCCAATACCATTCCCTCGCAGCCGCACCTGCTGGTGAAGGGGCAGGGCACCCGCACGGTGATGCCGGACCGCTTCGGCCTGCAGTTGAACATCGAAGAGACCGACATGGACGCCGATGCGGCGCGCCGCCGCGTGCAGGACAACGTGGCGCGCGCGCTGGCGCTGTTCAGGCAGCACAAGGCGGTGGACGGCAGCGTGCGCGCGGACAACCTGCGCATCGGCCCCGCCACGCGCTATGAGGACAGCCGACAGGTGTTCATCGGGACCCGCGTATCGCGCCAGCTGCGCGCAAGCTTCGCCAGCGTGAAGCAGATGCAGGACGTGCTGGCCGCGCTGAAGGCCAATGAGCATGTGCAGGTCAGCAGCATGGCCCCGACCTATTCGGGCGAAGTGGCGCTGCGCCGCGAACTCAAGAGCGAGGCCGCAGCCCAGACCCGCGACTCCGCGCAGGGCCTGGCCAAGGCCTATGGCACCCAGCTGCGCGGGCTGTACAGCATCTCCGATGTGGCACCGAACTTCGCCTACGGCATCCAGGCAGGCAGCTGGCCCAGCAGCGGCGATTTGGTGACGCCGCCTTCGCCACCGTCACCTGGGGCGCAGACGGACGTGATCGAGACCACCGGCTCACGCCTGCGCGAATCCATCGAAGCCGGCCCCATCACCTACACCGAAAACGTGTACGCCATTTTCCTGATAAGCGACGGAACCTGACCATGTTGTGGATGATCGACAACTACGACAGCTTCACCTACAACCTCGTGCAGTACCTGCAGACGCTGGGCGCCGAAGTGAAGGTGGTGCGCAACGATGCGATGAGCGTGGACGAGATCGCCGCGCAGAAACCCGAGCGCATCGTCATTTCGCCCGGCCCGTGCACGCCCAACGAAGCGGGCGTGTCGCTGGAGCTGATCCAGCGGCTGGGCCCGACCACGCCGATCCTCGGCGTGTGCCTGGGCCACCAGAGCATCGGCCAGGTCTACGGCGGCACGGTCATCCGCGCCGGCACCATCATGCACGGCAAGACCTCGCCCATCCGCCACGAAGGCAAGGGCGTGTTCGCCGGCCTGCCGGACCGTTACCAGGCCACCCGCTACCACTCGCTGGTGGTGGACAAGCACAGTCTGCCCGACGCGCTGGAAGTGACCGCCTGGACCGAGAACGAGGACGGCTCGATCGAAGAGATCATGGGCCTGCGCCATCGCCAGTTCCCGGTGGAAGGCGTGCAGTTCCACCCCGAATCCATTCTCACCGAACACGGCCACGCCCTGCTGCGCAACTTCCTGCAGCGCCCGGCGGCCTGATCCAAGGAGCATTCCGATGAGCTTCTCCCCCCAGGAAGCCCTGCAACGCACCATCGAACACCGCGAAATCTTCTTCGACGAAATGGTCGACCTGATGCGGCAGATCATGCGCGGTGATGTCTCGCCGATGATGACCGCCGCCATCCTCACCGGCCTGCGGGTGAAGAAGGAAACCATCGACGAGATCGCTGCGGCCGCCACGGTCATGCGCGAATTCGCGCTGGCGGTGCCGGTGGCCGATACCACCCACCTGGTCGACATCGTCGGCACCGGTGGCGATGGCTCGCACACCTTCAACATTTCCACCTGCGCGATGTTCGTCGCCGCCGCTGCCGGTGCGCGCGTGGCCAAGCACGGCAACCGCAGCGTGTCGTCCAAGTCCGGCAGCGCCGATGCGGTGGAAGCGCTGGGCGCGGCCATCGAACTGCAGCCGGCACAGGTGGCCGCGGCCATCGAGCAGACCGGCATCGGCTTCATGTTCGCGCCGATCCATCACCCGTCGATGAAGGTCGTCGCGCCGGTCCGCCGCGAGATGGGCGTGCGCACCATCTTCAACATCCTCGGCCCGCTGACCAACCCGGCCAGCGCACCGTCGGTGCTGATGGGCGTGTTCCATCCCGATCTGGTGGGCATCCAGGCGCGCGTGCTGCGCGAACTGGGCACCGAGCGCGCGATGGTGGTCTGGGGCCGCGACAACATGGATGAGATATCGCTGGGCGCCGGCACCCTGGTGGGCGAGCTGCGCGACGGCAAGGTGCGCGAGTACGAGATCCACCCCGAAGACTTCGGCATCGCCATGTCGGCCAGCCGCAACCTGCGCGTGGACAGCCCCGAGCAGTCCATCCAGATGCTGCGCGCGGTGCTGGACAACACGCCGGGCGCGGCGCTGGATATCGTCGCCCTGAACGCCGGTGCGGCCCTGTACGTGGCCGGCGTGGCCAGCGACATCGGCGACGGCCTGGCCCGCGCCCGTGCCGCGATTGCCGATGGCAGTGCCCGCCAGCGCCTGCAGCAGTACGTTGACACCACCCGCGCGCTGGTTGCCTGAGCGCGCGGTTCAGCCTGACCCACCCGATGGCCGATAATGGCCGTCCTCACCGCCCCAGTACCGAAGCGACGACGATGAGCGACATCCTGCAGACGATCCTGGCCCGCAAGGCCGAAGAAGTGGCCCAGCGCCGCGCCCAGCGCCCGCTGGAGGCGCTGCAGGCGGCCGTTGCCAGTGCCCCCCCGGTGCGCGGCTTCGTGCGCGCGCTGCAGGCGGCGGTGGCCAACGGCGACCCGGCCGTGATTGCCGAGGTGAAGAAGGCCAGCCCGTCCAAGGGCGTGATCCGCCCCGACTTCCGCCCGGCCGACATCGCCGTCAGCTACGAGTTCGGCGGCGCCAGCTGCCTGTCGGTGCTGACCGACGTGGACTTTTTCCAGGGCGCCGATGCCTACCTGCAGCAGGCCCGCGAGGCCTGCACGCTGCCGGTGCTGCGCAAGGACTTCGTGATCGACGCCTACCAGGTGTACGAGGCCCGCGTGCTGGGCGCCGACTGCATCCTGCTGATCGTGGCCGCGCTGGACGACACCCAGCTGGCCACCCTGTCCGAACTGGCGCTGTCGCTGGGCATGGACGTGCTGGTGGAAGTGCATGACATCGACGAACTGGAGCGTGCGCTGCAGGTGCCGGCGCCGATGATCGGCATCAACAACCGCAACCTGCGCACCTTCGAGGTCTCGCTGCAGACCACCCTGGACATGCAGAAGGCGGTGCCGCGCGACCGCCTGCTGGTGACCGAAAGCGGCATCCTGGGCCCGCAGGACGTGGCCCTGATGCGCGACGCCGGTATCCATGCGTTCCTGGTGGGCGAGGCCTTCATGCGCGTGGAAGAGCCGGGGGAGGGCCTGCGTCAGCTATTCTTCGCGGCATGACAACGCACTATCCAACGCCGCGCGAGGATGCGCCGCTGGTCGTTTTCGACTTCGACCACACTCTCTACGACGGTGATTCGGGCACCCACCTGTTCGCCTCGCTGATCAAGCGCAATCCGCTGCGCATGCTGGCCGCGCTGCTGGTCACGCCGATCGCCGGGCCGCTGGTGGCGATGCTGCCGACACGCCGTACCGGCATTTCGGTCTACGTGTGGATCGGCAGTTTCGGCCTGCACCGGGCGCGCGAGTTCAACCGGGTGATCGACGCCTACGTGATCCGCAACGAGCAGCAGATGCGCGCCAAGCTGCTGCCGCAGGCGCTGGACGTGTTTGCCGCACACCGCGCCAAGGGCGACCGGGTGGTGGTGGCCACCGGCGCGCCGCCGGAGCTGGCTCGCGCCATCCTGGCCTTCGTGGCCCACCAGGACGTGCCGGTGATCGGCACCGAAGTGGGCCCGCGCCTGGGCGGGGTCGGCCCGACCCGTCACTGCCACAACGAAGAAAAGATGCGCATGCTGCGCGAGCGCGGCTATGGCGACATCGACATCGCTTATTCGGACAGCACCGCCGACCTGCCGCTGCTGCTGGCCGCCAAGGCGCCGGTGGTGGTGAACCCGAAGCGCTCCAAGGTCGACTTCTTCCGCAGCGTGCTGCCGGCCGGTACCCGCATCCTCAACTGGGGTTGCGTCGACCGCGGCGGCGACAAGGCCTGACCCGAGCCTGTTGTAGAGCCGAGCCATGCTCGGCTGCTTTTCGTTGCGGTATCCGTGCGCCATCAGCCGAGCATGGGTCGGCTCTACAGGGGATGCTTCAGCGCCCCAGATAACCGCCCAGCGCATGGCCGATCTGGAACAGGCTGATGCCCAGCACCAGCACGCCCACTGCCACCAGCACCCAGCGCTCCTGCACCCGCTTGACCAGGATCGCCGCCACCGGCGCGGCCATCATGCCGCCGATCAACAGGCCGGCGACGATCTGCAGGTGCTGCAGGCCCATCGACAGCAGGAAGGTGGCCGAAATGGTTACCGTCACCACGAATTCGGCGGCGTTGACCGTGCCGATGGTGGTACGCGCCTGGCCGCCGCGGGCCAGCAGGGTGGACGTGGCCACCGGGCCCCAGCCACCGCCGCCGCTGGCGTCCAGCAGGCCGGCGAAGAAGCCCAGTACCGGAACCCGGCGGATCTCGCCCTTGGGCATCCAGCGCCCGGCCGCACGTGCCAGGATGAGGATGGCCAGCACCAGCAGGTACAGGTAGATGAGCGGGCGGATGATGTCGCCCGGCAGCTGGGTCAGGAGATAGGCGCCCACCGCGCCACCCAGGGCACCGGGCAGGGCCAGGCGGAAGAACAGGCGTTTATCGACATTGCCGGCGACCAGATGCGACACACCGGACGCGCCGGTAGTGAACACTTCGGCGGTGTGGATGGCCGCGCTGGCCTGCGCCGGCGGGATGCCCATGGCCAGCAGCACCGACGATGACACCAGGCCAAACGCCATGCCCAACGCGCCATCGACCAGCTGTGCGCCCAGGCCGATGAGGATGAACCACCAGAATTCGCTGCTCAGTTCCATGGACCGAGCCTAGCGGATGCACATGTGCGGGGCGTGCGATGGCGTGCGGACCAAGGTCCGCACCCACCGGGCGTGCTCAACGGGTGCCGTACAGCACCACGGTCTTGCCGCGGGCATGCAGCAGGCCGTCGGTCTGCAGCTTCTTCAATACGCGGCCGGCCATTTCGCGCGAGCAGCCGACCAGGCGGGCCAGTTCCTGGCGCGAAACGCGCAGCTGGCTGCCCTGCGGGTGGCTCATTGCTTCCGGCTCCTGGGCCAGATCGTGCAGGGTGCGCACGATGCGGTCGGTCACGTCCAGGAAGGCCAGGCGGCTGGCCTTGCGGCTGGTATCGAGCAGGCGCTTGGAGATCTGCTGGCCCAGCGCGTACAGCAGGCGCGGGGCGTCGGCCGACAGCGGGCCCAGGAACAGCTGGTGCAGGCGCTCGTAGCTGATCTCGGCCAGTTCACAGGCCGTGCGGGTGCGCAGGATGACCTCGCGGCGGTCCGATTCCACGAACAGGCCCATTTCGCCCACGAACTCGCCGGCACCGAAGTAGCCCAGCACCAGTTCGCGGTCGTCGTCCTCCTCGGCCATGATCGAGACAGAGCCGCTGATGACGTAATACAGCGTTCCCGCCGGGTCCCCGGGGCGGAAAACGTCGGTACGGGTGGGGTAACGCCGCCGATGGCTGTGCGCCAAGAAGCGATCGATGGTGGCGATATCCAAGGCCAATGGGCTGCTAGCTAGGCGCACGGTTGACACGATAGGGGCGCTCCCTCTGCGCATGAACGGATTCACGGGTTCGATGGCGGAGCTTAACCAGCGCACCTGTTAAGGGCAAATAGTGTGCCAGATGCGTGAGCCCTTCACGTTCCCCCAGCGGGCAGTTTGCCCCATAATTCCCCCTTTCCCATCTCACACAGGAATCGACCGCCGTGGTCAAGCCGTTGCCTCGCCTGAGGTTGCAGGGTTTCAACAACCTCACCAAGGCGCTGAGCTTCAACATCTATGACGTGTGTTACGCGCGCACCGAAGAGGAGCGTCAGCGTTACATTGAATACATCGATGAAGAGTACAACGCCGACAGGCTGACTCAAATCTTGACCGATGTCGCCGAGATCATCGGCGCGAACATCCTGAACGTGGCCCGCCAGGACTACGATCCGCAGGGTGCCTCGGTGACCATCCTGATCTCCGAAGAACCGGTGATCGACAAGAAGCAGGCCGGCAAGGAGCTGATCTCCGATGCCGTGGTCGCGCACATGGACAAGTCGCACATCACCGTGCACACCTATCCGGAAACGCACCCGCAGGAAGGCATCGCCACCTTCCGCGCCGACATCGACGTGGCTACCTGTGGCGTCATTTCGCCGCTGAAGGCGTTGAACTACCTGATCGAGAGCCTGGAATCGGACATCGTGATCATGGACTACCGCGTCCGTGGCTTTACCCGCGATGTGAAGGGCAAGAAGCACTACATCGATCACAAGATCAACTCGATCCAGAACTTCCTGGCCAAGAACATCAAGTCGCGTTACGAGATGTTCGACGTCAACGTCTACCAGGAAAACATCTTCCACACGAAGATGCACCTGAAGGACTTCGACCTGGACCAGTACCTGTTCGAGGAAAAGGCCAAGAACCTGTCGTTCAAGGAACGCATGAAGATCGAAGCGCTGCTCAAGCGCGAGATCGAAGAGCTGTTCCACGGGCGCAATCTGTCCGAGTAACACCCGTGCGCGGTGCCCCATGGCATCGCCCACCCAGGCGGGACGACCCGCCCCGTGGAACCGAACGCTGCGCAATCAGTGGTTCCACGGCGATGTACCGACCTACGGCCCGGTGTGAAAACACCGGGCCGTTTCGTTTTTGTTCAACAAGGTAAGGACCCCACCCATGCCCTGGATCTATCTGCTGCTGGCCGGCCTGTTCGAAATCGGCTTCGCCATTGGAATGAAGTACTCCGAAGGCTTCAGCAAGCCCCTGCCCACCGCTGCCACCGTCGTCTCGGCGCTGATCAGCCTGTATCTGATGAGCCAGGCGATGAAGAGCATCCCGGTCGGTACGGCCTACGCCATCTGGACCGGTATCGGCGCGCTGGGCGTGGCGGTGCTGGGTATCTTCCTGTTCAACGACAGCGCCTCGCCAGCGCGGCTGGGCTGCGTGGCCCTGATCGTGGCAGGCGTGATCGGCCTGAAGCTGGTGTCGCCCAATTGATTGACGGGGTTACAGCCGGTAGGCGATGGTCTTCATCACCTTCGATGCCAGCGCCATCGCGCCTGGAATCGGGAACGGCAGGCGGCGGGCGCCGGCCTGTTCGGCGTGCTCGGCGTGCCGGGCTTCGTCTTCCTTCATCACCTGGATGACCGCGCGGCTGCGCAGGTCGCCCGGCGGCAGGTCCACCAGGTGCTCATCCAGGTGGGCTTCCACCTGGCGCTCGGTTTCCACCACGAAGCCCAGGTTCCAGCCATCACCGCGCAGCCCGGCCAGGGTGCCGATGGTGTAGCTGCCGGCGTACCACAGCGGGTTGAACAGGCTGGGCCGGCTGTCCAGCTCGCCCAGGCGGATGGCGCACCAGGCCAGGTGGTCGGTCTCTTCCTGCGCCGCTTCCAGCAGGTGTTCGCGGGTGGCCGGGTCACGGGCCACGGCGGCCTGGCCGAAGTACAGGCCCTGCGCGCAGACCTCGCCCACGTGGTTGATGCGCATCAGGCCGGCGGCGTGGCGCCGCTGCGCGCGGTCCATGCCCGGTTCGCCGGTATCCGCGGCCGGGTAGGGGCGGGCGGCCGGCGGGTTGCCGAATACCGTGTCCAGGGCGCGCTGCGCCTCGGTCAGCAGGTGGTCCAGCGGGGTGGTCTGGCGGAGCGCGGTCATGGCAGCACGGGTGGGGCGGGGAGACCTGCGATTCTCGCCCGGCGCCCGGGCCCTGCCAACCCAGGGCAGGCGACGCTTGCACCGGGCAGGCCGGGTGCGTACAATCCCGCCTCTTACGCTTCACCTTTTCACAACGCGTGGCAGAGTTCCGGCGAGCCTTTCGCCGCAATGAGCCCGACCTAACCTAGAGTTCTTCATGAGCACTTTCACTGCCAAGAACGAGACCGTCCAGCGCGACTGGTACCTCGTCGACGCCGAGGGCAAGACCCTGGGCCGTCTCGCCACCGAGCTGGCCCGCCGTCTGCGCGGCAAGCACAAGCCGGTCTACACCCCCCACGTTGATACCGGCGACTACCTGGTCGTCATCAATGCAGAAAAGATTGCCGTCACCGGCAAGAAGCTGCAGGACAAGATGTATCACCGTTTCACCGGCTACATCGGCAACCTGAAGACCGAATCCCTGGCACAGGCGCTGGAGCGCCACCCGGAGCGCGTGATCGAGATCGCCGTGAAGGGCATGCTGCCGAAGGGCCCGCTGGGTCGCCAGATGTACCGCAAGCTCAAGGTCTACGCCGGCACTGAGCATCCGCACGCCGCACAGCAGCCGCAGGTTCTGGATATCTAATCATGGCTATCACTCAAAACTACGGCACTGGCCGCCGCAAGTCCTCCACCGCTCGCGTGTTCCTGCGCAAGGGTTCGGGCAACATCACCGTCAATGGCCGTCCGCTGGACGAGTTCTTCGGTCGTGAGACCGCGCGCATGATCGTGCGCCAGCCGCTCGAGCTGACCAAGAACACCGAAAGCTTCGACATCCTGGTCACCGCCGCTGGCGGCGGCACCACCGGCCAGGCCGGTGCGATCCGTCTGGGCATCGCCCGTGCACTGGTCGAGTACGACGAAACCCTGAAGTCCGAGCTGCGCAAGGCTGGCTTCATGACCCGTGACGCCCGTGAAGTCGAGCGTAAGAAGGTCGGTCTGCACAAGGCCCGTCGCGCCACCCAGTTCTCCAAGCGCTGATCCATTGCGCCTGGTTGGGCTCCTTCGGGAGCCCGCTGGTTGGAAATGCAAAAGCCCGGCTTCGGCCGGGCTTTTGTTGTTCCGGGGATTGGGGGGTCGGATCCTTTCCGCAGGAAAGGACTCTGACTCCAAGTGATGCGCGCGCAAAACAAAAGGCCTGATCTTTCGATCAGGCCTTTTGTTTTCTAATTTGGCTGCCCCGGATGGATTCGAACCACCGAATGCCTGAGTCAGAGTCAGGTGCCTTACCGCTTGGCGACGGGGCAATGTCGCGAACAACTATTCTCACATTTTTCACATTGAAAAACAACTTCAATGTGGTGGCTATGGGTGGACTCGAACCACCGACCCCAGCATTATGAGTGCTGTGCTCTAACCGGCTGAGCTACATAGCCTTGGTGAGCCCGCTATTCTGCGCATGTGTACGGGGCCTGTCAACACCTTTGTAACGTGCTTGTGGCCTGACAGGCGTCATGGGATAGTCCCAGCCAGTAGATTTTCTTAGGAGTCCGCATCGTGATCGATCCGGACGGCTATCGACCGAACGTCGGCATTGTGCTGATGCGGCAGGACGGGCAGGTATTCTGGGCACGACGTGTGCGCCGGGATGGCTGGCAGTTCCCGCAGGGCGGAATGAACACCGACGAGACCCCCGTCGAAGCCATGTATCGTGAACTGCAGGAAGAAACCGGACTGCTGCCCGAGCACGTGGAAGTGCTGGGCGCGACACCGGGCTGGCTGCGCTACAAACTGCCGGCGCGGGCCATCCGCCGCAATGAACGGCAGGTCTGCATCGGCCAGAAGCAGGTCTGGTTCCTGCTGCGCCTGACCGGCGATGAATCGCACGTGCGGCTGGACCACACCGACTCGCCCGAGTTCGACCACTGGCGCTGGGTTGATTTCTGGTACCCAGTGGAACACGTGGTCATGTTCAAGCGTGGCGTCTACGCCCGTGCCCTGCGCCATCTGGCGCCACTGGCACGCGGGGTGGCGGGGCAGGGGGTCACCTCCATGCCCAAGAGCGCGGCCGAGGCCTGGATGCCCGGCCAGGCTGCCGGCCATGACCGCCCACGCAAGCGCCCGCGCAGCCGCGGGTATTGGCCGAAAAAGGCCCAAGGCGACGGTCCGGCCACCTAGTGGCCTGAACGGTAGCGAGAATGGTTCAGGTCATTGATTGACAACCATTCTCGTTTGCATTGGAATAGCCACCAGGCCGCTTCCGGCCTGTCAGCCTGGTTCCTGCCCGTGTACGTCTGCATCTGCAATGGTGTTACCGACCACCAGATTCGTGAAGCCGCCTCGCAGGGCGTCACGTCGGTGGGCGAGCTGACCATGCGTACCGGTTGCGGCGCCACCTGCGGTTCCTGCCTGGACATGGCCGGCGACCTGCTGGCCAAGGCGCTCGCCACGCACGACCTGCCGCTGCCCGTGCTGGGCCTGCAGGCGGCCTGATCCGCCTTCGCGCGGCGTTGACGCCGCGCGCCCTCCTGCACCGCTGCTGGCTGCATTGGCCAATGCGCACGATTCGCGTTCCTTCACGCTCGCGCGCAAGGGGTTACAGTGCCCGCGTTTTCAGCGTGCAGGAGCATCCCCATGAAGGGCGACACCAAGGTCATCGAATTCCTCAACAAGGTCCTCTACAACGAGCTGACCGCGATCAACCAGTACTTCCTGCATGCCAAGATGCTCAAGAACTGGGGCATCAAGGAACTGGCCGAGCACGAGTACAAGGAATCGATCGACGAGATGAAGCATGCCGACATGCTGGCCGACCGCATCCTGTTCCTGGAAGGTCTGCCGAACTTCCAGGCGCTGGGCAAGCTGCGCATCGGCGAGAACCCGACCGAGATCCTGCAGTGCGACCTGTCGCTGGAACGCGACGGCGTGGTGACCCTGCGCGACGCCGTGGCCCATGCCGATTCGGTCGGTGACTACGTCAGCCGCCAGCTGTTCGTGAAGATCCTGGATTCGGAAGAAGAGCACATCGACTGGCTGGAAACCCAGCTGGACCTGATCGAGCGCATCGGCGAGCCGAAGTACCTGCTGAGCAAGCTGGAAGAGTGATTGCCACCGGCGCGTAGAGTCGAGCCATGCTCGACTGCCTCTCCCGCAGCAGTCGAGCATGGCTCGACTCTACGGATTAACGGTGCTGCCCCAGGTAGCCGGTCAGCGCCACGCGCGCGCGGGCGAATTCGGCCACCAGCAGCGCCACCGCCACGGCGGGGCGCTGCAGCGTGCCGCCGCGGGCTTCGCGCTCGATGCGCGTGGCCACGGCCGACAGTGACAGCGCACCCACATTCGCGCTGGATGATTTGAGGCTGTGCGACAGCGCCTGCAGGCGCTCGATGTCTTCGCCCTGTGCGGCCTGCTGCAACTGCTGCACCAGCAGCGGTGCATCTTCCAGGAATACGGCCACGATCTGCAGCGCGGCCGGACCGATCACGCTCTGCAGTTCCTCCAGCACGCTGCGGTCGAGCACCGGCTGCGGCGATGCGCTTGGCGCCTCGATCGGTAGCGTCGAGCTTGCTCGACTATCGCCATGTTGATCGTCATGTTGATCGCAGTCGAGCAAGCTCGACGCTACCGGGGCGGGTGCGCCGCCCCAGCGCTGCAGCAGCGCGTGCAGGGCTTCGCGGTCGATCGGCTTGGACAGGTAATCATCCATGCCGGCCTGCAGGCAGCGCTCGCGATCGCCGGCCATGGCGTTGGCGGTCATGGCGATGATCGGCAGGCGGGCCTGGCCGGTCTGCGCTTCTTCGTGCCGCCAGTGGCGGGTGGCGCTGTAGCCGTCCAGCACCGGCATCTGGCAATCCATCAGCACCACGTCGATGCCACCGGCGCGCATGGCCGCCAGCGCCTGTTCGCCGTCGGCCGCATTGCGTACCTGGCACTGGAAGACCTTCAGCAGCTGCTCGGCCACCATGCGGTTCACCGCGTTGTCTTCCACCAGCAGCACCTGCAGCCCCAGCGCAGGCAGCGTGAGCTGCGGCACGCCGGTGTCGGTCGCCAGCAGCGGGGCGGGTCGCGCACTGGCCATGGGCGCGCCCAGCAGGGTGTGCAGTGCGGCGTCGGTGAAGGCGGCGGGCAACTGTTGCTGGCGCGGCCGCGCAGGTGCGGCGTCATCCTGCAGCCACACGACCTGCAGCGCGTCGTCATCGCCGCGCTCGGCCAGGGCGCGTTGCAGCGTGGCCTCGCCCTGGCGGCGCTGGCGTGCATCCACCAGCAGCCATGCCGGCGCCGGCTGGCCGGGCCGTGGCGCACTGCGCAGGCGCTGCACCAGCGCCTCCAGGTCGGACAGCGCCTGCGCCTGCAGGCCGTGGTGCACGGCAATGCGTTCCACCCGGGCCTGCAGCACCGGGTCGGCGCTGTACAGCAGCAGCGCGGCTGGGCCGCGGGCCGATGCCGGCAGGTCGCCGGGCACCTTCAACAGCGGAATCTCGAACCAGAACGTGGCGCCGTGGCCGGGCGTGGACTGCACGCCGATCTGGCCGTGCATCAGGTCGATGATGCGCTTGCAGATGGCCAGGCCCAGGCCGGTACCGCCATACAGGCGGGTGGTCGATGCATCGGCCTGGCTGAAGGACTGGAACAGACGCGCCTGCAGCGCCTGGTCGATGCCGATGCCGGTATCGATCACTTCAAACCGCAGCTGGTGCTGGGCCGGGCCTTCGCCCAACCGCTGCACGTGCAGCTGCACGTGGCCGCGCGCGGTGAACTTGATGGCATTGGCCAGCAGGTTGCTGAGCACCTGGCGCAGCCGCACCGGATCGCCACGCACCGACAGGCGCACCGCCGGGTCCAGCTGCAGGCTTACGGAAAGTCCCTTCGATTCGGCGGCGCGCTGCATCAGCTGCACCACACCATCCAGCAGTTCGCGCAGGTTGAACGTGGTGATTTCCAGTTCCAGCGCCTGCGCTTCCAGCCGCGAGTAGTCGAGGATGTCATCGACGATGCGCAGCAGCTGCTGCGAACTGGCCGATGCGGTGGCCAGCATCTGCCGCTGGTCGTCGCCCAGCGGCCCACGCGCGATCAGTTCCAGCATCGGCAGGATGCCGTTGAGCGGGGTGCGGATTTCGTGGCTCATGGTGGCCAGGAATTCACCCTTGGCCAGCACGGCGGCTTCGGCGGCCTGCTTGGCCTGCAGCAGCTGGTGTTCCAGCTGCCCCTGGCGTTCGGTGGTGCGCCGCAGCTGGTCGCGTTCGCTGGCCAGCACGGTGCGTTCGCGCTGGCTGGCGGCCAGTTGGTGGCCGCGCGCCCGCAGGCGCAGGCCCAGCACTGCCAGAGCCACGGCAGCCAGGCACAGCGCCGCCAGCAGCGCGACCGTCAGCGGCACTCAGAGCACCGCGTTCTGGAAGTCGAAGTTCAGGTCGCTGCCGGCCGACTGCACCATGTTGCCCTGGATGTAATCGACACCGCCCACCCACATGGCTGCCGCGGCCTGCGGGTCTTCGATCTGCTGGCCGATGATCTGCAGGCCAGCGGCATGCGCCTGTTCGATCGCACGGCGCAGTTCCTCGCGCGTGCCCGGGTTGGAATGGCTGCTGGAAAAACGCGCGGCCATGCGCACGAAGGCCAGCGGCAGCTGGGTCAGCAGGGCATCGGCTTCGCTGCCGGGTTCGAACTGGCTCAGGCAGAAGCGCACGCCGGCACCGGCCATGCGCTGGCAGAACTGCTGCAGCGGCACGGTGTGGATGAGCGCGTCGGGCAGGCGCACGTCGATCACCAGCGCACTGCCCGGCAGGTCGCGCTGCTGCAGCGATTCCAGCAGCCAATCGGCGAAAGCATCGCGCTGCAGGGTGCGCAGCGACTGCGAGACGAACAGGTTCAACGGATGGGTGGCGTGGCGGTACAGATCCAGCAGGCCCATGGCATGTTCCAGCACCTGCTGGTCCAGGTCGGCAATGCGTCCGGCCGCTTCGGCGGCGGGAATCACCTGGCCGGCGGTCAGCACGGTGCCGTCTTCCTGGCGCAGGCGCAGCAGCAGCTGGTACTGCGCGCTGCCGCCACCGGCCACTGCCACGATTGGCTGGTAGGCCAGTTCCAGCTGGCCTTCCAGCAGGGCCAGGTGCTCTTCCTCGTTCACCGTGGGGCGGTGCACGTGGCCGGCCACGCCGGAGCTGAGCAGTCGCGCCTGCAGGGTGGTGCGTTCGACCGCCTCCAGCGCGCTGGTGGCATCGTCGAAGCCGGGCGACAGCGGTGCATAGCCGACCACGCCGCGCAGGTGTACCGATTCGTCGTCGCGGATCACGAAGGCGCGGGCGGACAGCTGTTCGCGCAGGTTGGCGGCCAGGGTTTCCAGATGGTCTTCGTGGGCATCGCGGGCCAGCAGCAGGAAGCTGTTGTCGTTCAGGCGCGCCAGCAGGTGCGGATGGCCCGCTTCGGCCAGGCGCTGGCCGGCCTGCACCATCAGCCGTTCGAATGCGGCGTAGCCGTAGCGTTCGCGCAGGCCCAGCGCGCTGGAAATCTCGATGAAGAACACGCCGCCATGGCCGTGGTGGGCCAGGCTGGCGCTCAGCTGCTGCAGCACGTGGTGGCGGGTGGGCAGGCCGGTTTCCGGGTTGCTGGTGGCCGGTGCACCGTTGGCGCCGGGCAGGGTGGCGGCCTGCGCACGGGCGCGGCGGATGCGGTTGGCCACGGCGGCAATCAGGTGGCGCGGCCGGATCGGCTTGCTCAGGTAATCGTCGGCGCCGCAGTCCAGTACTTCGAACTGGCGCTCCGGGTCCGGATCGCCGCTGAGGAACACGATCGGCAGCAGCTGCATGCCCGGCTGCTGTCGGATCATCGCGGTCAGCCGCATGCCATCCACGCCCGGCAGGTGCAGGTCCATCAGGATCAGGTCGGGGCGCTGTTCGCGGATTGCCTGCGGCACGGCATCCGGGTCGCCCAGCACCACCGCCTGCATGCCCGCGCCGTGCAGCACGCTCTGCGCGAACAGGGCCTGCGCGCGGTCGTCTTCGACGATAAGCACGCGGTACGGCGAATCGGCCGGGGGCGGTGCGGCATCGCTGTTGCCGGCTTCGCCCTGCGGCGGCGGGAACGGCAGCGGCGGCGGAGCCGGCAGCTCGCCGCCTGCGGTGTGTTCGGTAGCGGCCTGTACCAGGCTCAGGGGCGCCGGGGCGGCCACCGCCACGGCAGGCGCGGCGTCGGGCGCGGCCCAGCGCTGCCAGTGGTCGGCAGGTGGGGTTTCAGCGCGTCCTTGGCGGGCGCCCGCGGGAAATTCATTTGCGGCCATGGGGGCTCCTGATGTTCACGGCCATTATGCGGCAAGGCCAGCCGTCATCCTGCGCGGGCGGGCCCGCTGCCGGCACTGCCGCCAGCACGGGCAAGCCAGCGCACGCCCTTCCACAGCGTGCGCCAGACCAGCCACACCAGCAGGGCACCGGCCAGGCTGCAGGCCAGCACCACGATCAACGCGATCCACGGGTGGGCCAGGGCAAGTGCGAGGCCGCCGATCACCACGGTGTCTTCGGCGGCCGAGGCGATCCAGTTGCTGGCCGGTTCCGGCGAGGTGTTCAACAGGGCGCGGGTGCCGGCCTTCAGACCATGGCTGGCCAGGGCCACGCCGGCGCCGGCCACCAGCGCACCGGTGCCCAGATCACCGTCGGGCGACAGCGTGGCGGCGGCCAGGAAGGCGCCTGCGGGCACACGGGCCAGGGTCTGCAGCAGGTCCCAGATCGAATCGACGCCAGGGATCTTGTCGGCGACGAATTCGGCCGCGGCCAGCGCCGCCGAGGTGCCCAGCACCCACCACGATTCGGTGGCCTGCAAGGCCGGGGGCAGGTCCACCCAGCCCAGCAGGCCGGCCAGGCCAACGCCAAACACGGTGAGGTACACGCGGATGCCGGCCAGCCAGGCCAGCAGGATCCCGATCACGAACAGGTGGGCTTCGGTCATGGCGGACTCCGGCGTCGGAACTGTGCGGGGTGCCACACTATCGGCGATGGCGTGCCTGAACACCACTGGCCGCTGGCGGCCGTCCCCGGGGAATCCCGTCGTTCCTGACTTACACTAGCCCGTCGTTTGCCACAGGGGCCGTGACGGTGTTGCCAATGCGATGCCCCGGAGACTACCCATGAACAACCGCCCTCCCATGCGTGTGCAGGTTCGCCTGCCGGGCGCACCACAACCGCCGTTCGATCGCCGTCGCCTGCTGATACTGGCCGGTATCTGGCTGCTGAGCCTGGTGCTGGCCGTGCTGGGTGGCTGCTGGCTGGGCGCGCCGCGCGATGCCCAGGGCCAGCGCCTGCAGGCCGCCGAAAAGCGCGCCGAGACCCTGCAGACCCAGTTGACCGAGGTACGCCAGAAGCAGGCCACTCTGGAAGCGTCGGACCGCATCAGCCGCGCGGCCAACACCGAGGTGCAGTCGTCGCTGGCCGAGCGCGATGAAGAGATCGCCGGGCTGCGCGCCGATGTGGCGTTCTACGAGCGCCTGGTGGGTTCCACCAGCCAGCGCAAGGGCCTGAACACCCATTCCATCGAGTTCAGCCCGGAATCGGCCGGTACCTGGCAGTACACCGCCGTGCTGACCCAGAACCTCAACCGGGGCGCGATCAGCCAAGGGCAGATGCGCTTCACGGTGGAAGGTGTGAAGAACGGCAAGTTGGCCACGATCAGCTGGGACGAGCTGCACCAGCGCAACAAGGTACCGGGGCAGGACTACTCGTTCCGGTACTTCCAGCAGCTCAGCGGCAGCGTCATGCTGCCGACAGACTTCACCCCGCAACGCGTGCGGGTGACATTGGGTGGGGGTGCGGGGGGCACGACCCAGGTATTTGACTGGAAACAGGCCGGTGCACCGGCCAGCAATGGGGAGTAGGCAGATGTTCGGAAACAGCAAGTCGAGCCGTGATGGCCAGCTGGTGGTGGATGCCCTGATCGGCAACCAGGTGGTGATTCGTGGCGATGTGGAATTCAGTGGGGGCCTGTATGTGGAAGGCCGCATCCACGGCAAGGTGATCGCCCAGGAAGGCGCCAGCGGTGCCACCCTGACGGTGGCCGAGCATGGCGTGATCGAAGGGGAGATCCGCGCCCAGGTGGTGGTCATCAGCGGCCGCATGGATGGCGACGTGCATGCCACCGAGAAGGTGGAACTGACCCCCAGCGCCCGGGTGAACGGCAACGTGCATTACCAGGTGGTGGAAATGAACGCCGGCGCGCAGCTGAACGGCCGCCTGATCCACGCCAGCAGCCCGGTTGCCGCGCTGCCCGCCCCGGAAAGCGAGGAGGCCGCTGGCAAGGGCAAGGGCGGCGATGCCGCGCGTCGCAAGCTGGCCGAGGCCATGGCTTGAAAGCCGCCGTTGGCGCCCCCATGCTGGGGCCATGAGCACGCTAGTTTCCCTGCCCGGCGCCACGCCGGCCGCCGCTCCCGACTACCAGTCGCTGGAGCGGCCGCTGAACTTCACCGAATCCGCTGCGGCCAAGGTGAAGGAACTGATCCAGGACGAGGGGAACCCCGACCTGGCCCTGCGCGTGTACATCGAAGGCGGTGGCTGTTCCGGCTTCCAGTACGGCTTCGAGTTCGACGAGAACCGCGCCGAGGATGATCTGGCGGTACAGACCAGCGGGGTGACCCTGCTGGTCGATCCGCTCAGCCTGCAGTACCTGATGGGCGCCGAGGTGGATTACACCGAGAGCCTGACCGGTGCGCAGTTCGTGATCCGCAACCCGAACGCGAAGACCACCTGCGGCTGCGGCAGCAGCTTCAGCATGTAACCACCGGCACGCGCGGCGGGCAACGCCGACCTTGCCACCTGCGGCGAATGGCGGCAGGCTTGTGGAATGCTTACGACTCCTTCGCCGCTTTCCGGTTTCGCCTTCGTGGACGAACCGCTGGAGCGCGCCGATGCCCTGCGCGCCGATGCCGATGCACTGGCGCGCCTGTGGCCGGATGCGCGCATTCTTGTGCTGGACCAGGACGGCACGGCTTTCACCGATGAGGATGACCAGCCGCTGGCGCTGACCGGTGCCGCACTGGGCGGTGGGCCGGGCACTGCGATCTTCCTTGGGCTGCGCGATGGCCAGGCGTGGTTCGGCGTGGATGCCGCGCAGGTCAGCGTGACCGCGCCGCGGCGGCTGGACCTGCGGCAGGCGGCGTTGTTGTGGACGGTGGCCGATGCCACGGCCTTCAGCTACGCGCGCGGCATGTCGTACTGGCAGTCACGCACGCGCTTCTGCGGTGTGTGCGGCAGTGCGGTGGCCTTCGCCCGCGGTGGCTTCGTCGGCCGTTGCCCGCAGTGTGCTACCGAACACTACCCGCGGGTGGACCCGGCGGTGATCGTGGCCGTGGAAAACCAGGGGCGGCTGCTGCTGGGGCGGCAGGCCAACTGGGCGCCGCGCCGCTATTCGGTGCTGGCCGGGTTCGTGGAGCCGGGCGAAACGTTCGAACAGACCGTGGCCCGTGAAGTACACGAGGAGAGCAAGGTAAGGGTGATCGCCACGCAGTACCTGGGCTCGCAGCCGTGGCCGTTCCCCGGCGCGCTGATGGTTGGCTTCCGCGCGCAGGCGCACGACGATGTGCCCACCGTGGATGGCGAGCTGGAAGATGCGCGCTGGTTCACGGTCGATGAAGTGGGCGCGGCACTGGCGCGCGATGTCGAAGACGACGGCCAGGGCATCCGTCTTTCGCCGCCGATCTCGATCTCGCGCGGCCTGATCGAACACTGGTACCGGCAGCAGCGCGGCTGAGCATTGCCGCCACCTGAACACGCGGCGGGTTACAGTGGAATCCGTCGCTGAAGGCGCGGCTGCGGCAGGTAAGGTAGCGGCGCCGAACGCTTGTTCATCGGGAGACCGCCATGTTCACCACCCTGGTTGCCGTGCTGGTGGCGCTGGCCCTGGGCCATGTTGCCCCGGCCGCTGCCGCTTCACTGCGCCGTTTCGAGGGTTTCCGGCGCTGGCTGGGCTGGTTGGACGCGCATGGCGGGCGGGCCTGGCAGGGGCCGGCCGGGGTGCTGGTGGCACTGCTTCCGCCGCTGCTGCTGATGGGGCTGCTGGTGTGGCTGCTGAGCGGGGCGCTGTTCGGGCTGCCCGCGCTGTTGCTGGGCGTGGTGGTGCTGGCGTGGTGCTGGGGCCCGCGCGATCTGGACCGCGATGTTGAAGCGGTGATCGATGCCGACGAGGCCAGTGCCCGCCAGGCGGCGGTGCGGCACCTGCAGGCCGCCGGTGGCAGCCTTCGCGAGGATGTTCCGTCGCTGGTGGAAGCGACCGTGTTGAATGCGCTGCGGCGCTGGTTCGCGGTGCTGTTCTGGTTCCTGTTGCTGGGCCCGGTCGGGGCGCTGGCCTACCGCCTGTTGGCGCTGATGGCCGAGAGCCCGATGCGGGCGCGGGTGCCGGTGGAACCGCTGGCCTTGGCGCAGCGCGTGCTGTCGTGGATTGAATGGCCGGTGGCCCAGCTGATGGCGTTTTCGATGGCGCTGGTGGGCAACTTCGATACCGCTTGGAAGGCCTGGCGGCAGGCGCATGGCGAACGGCTGGCCGGCGGCATCGGTTTCCTGGGCGCGGTGGCGCGGGCCAGCGTGAACGCGGAGCTGCGCGAAGACGCGCACGATTACACCGAAGCGGGGCTGTTGCCGGTGTGGCAGCGGCTGCCGGACCTGCGCGATGCGATGAGCCTGGTGTGGCGAATGCTGCTGCTGTGGCTGGCGGTGCTGGCCCTGCTGGTGATTGCTGGCTGGGTAACGTAGGTGTTCGGACAGGGCTTGCAGCCCTGCACCCGCTAACGGCAACGTCAAGAGCGGGATTTCTGAGGGATGGCGGGGCGGTGTGGATGGGCAGGACACGCCGTAAACCCCCAGTCCGGCCCAGCCGCTGGCGGCTGTGCGTTCGGGCGCTTGCGAAGCAGGGCTTCGCAAGCAAAGCGCCCTCACCCATGGCGCCTGCGGTCCTGCCCACCCGCACCACCCCGCCTCCGACAGTTCCCCGCAGCTGTGGGGAACTGCGATTGTTCGAATGCCCGGCTGTCGGTAGGTGTCGACCTTGGTCGACACAGTAGATCCATGCCGTGCGTGGATACCGAGCGCAGCGACCCGCGGTGGCTTTTGATCTTCTCTTCTTTTCCGTGGTGGACGCGCACGGAAACTGTGCGTGGCCGGTCGCGGTGGGTTTGCGGGGTATCCGCGCCATGGATGGCGCGGCTAAGCCTCCAAGGACGGATTCACGGCGTCCCCCGCAAACCCATCGCGACCGGCCAACGCCCTGATCGAGAAGCAACGCCCCACCACGAGGGGCTGCGCCGTTGGCTGGAACGCTAGACCGGGGCCAGCGCGGTGAAGGGAGCCCACGGCAGGTTGCGCAGCAGCGCGTAGCCGGGCAGCAGCCACAGCCAGAACATCGGGTTGGCCAGCACCCGCATCAACGGGTCCAGCACGCGCGGACGGATGCCGGCGCTGTTGAGCAGCATCAGGAACAGGAACGGCAGGCTGATGACCAGCAGGGGATTCATCGCCATCGCGCCGGGCAGGTCGAAGTGGACCAGCGAGTACAGGCAGCGCGTGCTGCCGCAGCCGGGGCAGTACAGCCCGGTCACTGCGTACAGCGGGCAGCCGGGCAGCGGATTGCCCGAGACGTAGGGGTTGACGTGGCGCAGCACCACGGCGGCACCCGCGGCCAGGCCCGAAGCGGCCAGCAGTGGGGCCCAGCGGGCCAATCGCGAGCGTGCGGGAAGGACGGACATGCGACAACGGGATCCGGCAGTGCCGGATCCCGCAGGGTGCATCAGTAGCTGCTGCCGCCGCCCATCACGCCGACCACGGCGATCAGGATGCCATACAGGATGCCGACCACGACAGCGGCGATGGCCGACCAGATGGCCCACTTCTTGGCTTTTTCCGACGACTCACGGGCACCGGCGATGTCGCCAGCGGCCAGCTTGCCGTTGACCTGGGCGGCGTAGACGATCGACACGATGCCGGCCGGCAGGCAGCAGAACAGGGTCGACAGGATGGCCCAGACCAGATTGTTGGGGACCTGCGGGGTGGTGGTGTTCATGGTTCAAGCTCCTCGATGGGTGGTGGTGTGAATCAAAGGTCGGAAAGAGCGCCCAGCGCGGCCAAGCCGCCGAACAGCCCGAACCACAACAGCAACAGGACCGGCAGGGCGACGGCCGAAGCCACCGCCCACCAGCCCGCCTTGCGCGACGCACTGAAGGCCCCCGGCAGATCACCGGCCGCGCGGCGGCCGTCCACCTGGGACGCATAGACAATCGACACCACCCCCAGCGGCAGGCAGCAGAACAGCGTGGTCACGATCGCCCAGACCAGATGGTTGGGGATGTACACCGGGCGCTCGATAGGTGGCGGTTGATTCAAAGCAAGACTCCATTCCTTGGCGGTCGGTCTGTCGCGGACAGGCCGAACCTCCCCCCTGTGGGTGCGTAATCTACCGCAACGCGCGCCTCATGTATGCGTTTACATGCCCGCCAAGGGGGGCTCGGCGGGTGTCCAGGCGGGATAGCGGGGCGCGCTGCACCCCGCTTCAGATGCGTCAGGCGTTGTCGCCGCGCAGGCTTCGCACCTGCGTTTCCAGCGCGGCCGCATCGGTACGCTGGCCATCCACGGCGGGTGCGGCGACCACTTCCACGGTCGCGCGGAAGCGGCGCGGAACGCGCATGCGGCCCAGGCGGGTATCGCGCCGGCTCCACATGCTCGACCACATGCCGCGCAGGGCCATGGGCACCACCGGCACCGGCCGGCGCTCCAGGATCTTTTCCACGCCCGATTTGAACGGCGCCATCTCGCCATCGCGGGTCAGGGCGCCTTCGGGGAAGATGCAGACCAGTTCGCCCTCGGCCAACGCCGCATCCACTTCGTCGAACGCGCGCTGCATCAGGGCCGGGTCTTCGCGTGCGCCGGCAATCGGAATCGCCTTGGCGGTGCGGAAGATCCACCGCATCACCGGAATGTTGAAGATGCGGTAGTACATGACGAAGCGCACCGGGCGCGGGATCGTCGCCGACAGGATCAGCGCATCCATGTAGCTGACATGGTTGCAGACCAGCAGCGCGGCGCCTTCGTCGGGTACGTTGGCTTCAATGCCGTGCGGGCGCAGCCGGTACAGCGTGCGCACCATCACCCAGCTCAGGAAGCGCATCAGGAATTCGGGGACGATGGTGAAGATGTAGATCGCCACCACGGCATTGGCGATGGCCAGTGCCAGGAACAGCTGCGGGATGGTCCAGTGCAGCCATTCGCGCGCGGCCAGTGAAATCAGGGCGGCGCCGACGATGAAGCCGGAATTCTGGATGTTCAGCGCGGCGAACACGCGCGACATCTGCGCCTTCGGCGTGCGGCTCTGGATGAGCGCGAACAGCGGCACCACGAACACGCCGGTGAACAGGCCGATGCCGACAAGATCGACGACGATTCGCACGCTGCCCGCCTGCTGCAGGAAGGCGAGGATGCCCATGCCGTGCACCGAGGCCTCGCCCGGGCGGGCGAAGTACAGATCGAGCAGGAAGGCGGTCATGCCGAAGGCGCCCAGCGGCACCAGGCCGATTTCAACGGTGCGCGCGGACAGCTTTTCGCACAGCAGCGAGCCGACGCCGGTGCCGACCGAGAACAGGGCCAGCGCGAACAGGTACAGCTTCGGTTCGCCGCCCAGGTTGGCCAGTGCGTAGTTGGGCAGCTGCGAGGTCAGCACGGTGCCGACGAACCAGAACCAGGACACGCCCAGGATGGCGTTGCGCACCGCCTTCTGCTGCCGCGCCATGCGCAGCACCACCAGCGATTCCGGCAACGGGTTCCAGTTGATCTTCAGGTCCGGGTCGCCGGCATCGACCTTGGGGATCATGCGCGCGGCGATGTTGCCGCACACCGCCAGCGCGATGACCGCCGTTGCCGCCACGATCGGACCATGGCTGCCGGCCAGCAGGAACACCGCGCCGCCCAGGATCATGCCCGACAGGATCGAGATGGAGGTGCCCATCTCGACCAGGCCGTTGCCGCCGGTCAGCTCTTCGGGCTTCAGCACGGCCGGCAGCACCGAGTATTTCACCGGGCCGAACAGGGTGGACTGCATGCCGGTGCAGAACAGCGCCACCAGCAGGAATGGCAGGCTTTCGGTCAGGAAGCCGACCGCCGCCATCGACATGATCACGATCTCCATGGTGGTGGTGATCACGATCAGGCGCGATTTTTCCAGTTTGTCGGCGATCTGGCCGGCAAGGGCTGAGAACAGGAAGTAGGGCAGGATGAAGATGGCCGGCGCCAGCGTGGTGTAGAGCGAACGCTGCTCTTCCGATACGCCCAGGTAGAACAGCAGGCCGATGATCGCTTGCCGGTACACGTTGTCGTTGAAGGCACCGAGCGCCTGCACGATGAAGAACGGCAGGAAGCGGCGCTGGCGCAGCAGGGCGAACTGGTTGTGGCCGGACATGGGACCTCCTTGGACCGCCGCAGCCTAGCATTCCTGCCTGCACGGCGGGTGCGGGGCGGCCGGACCGGACGATGCCTTGGTGGCGCTGCGATGCCGGATCAAATGATGCCGCGATGCTGCGCGTCTACCGCCACCGTCACCACCTCCGCCCCTGCAGGCGCAATCAGGTCAGGCCACGCACCGCTTCGTTGGCTGCCGCGCGCATCTTCGGCAGCATGCGCAGCACCAGTGCCATCTGGGTGCGGATCAGCTGCAGCTTCGGCGCCATGCTGTCGTCGGTCTGTTCCAGCTCGGCGGCCACGGCACGGTCGGCGTCGTTGTCGTCTTCGCTGACCGGCTGCCGTGCGCCCAGCGCGCTGCCCAGCTGCTCCAGTGCCTTGCGCACGCGTTCGCCGGCGGCCAGGGCCAGCGGGTCGGCGGCGAAGCTGTCCACCTGGTCGCGGTGCGCGCCCAGTGCGGAAAGGTGGCCCAGCAGGGTGTTGGACAGTGCCAGGAAGCGGAAGCCGGCATCCAGGTTGCGGCGCACGTGGCCGGGTTCGCGCAGCATGTTAGACAAGGCCGTGGACAGCGCCGCATCGGCGTTGTGCATGTCGCGGCGGGCAATGCGGTAGGCCAGGTCATCGCGCATGCCGCTGCGGTACTGGCCCAGCACCGATTCCAGATAGCGCGCGGCGGTGTCCAGCACCCGCGCCAGTACCTTGTGCAGCTGCCGGCCCTGCCAGTCGGGCAGGATCAGGAAGGCTGCTGCGGCGGCGATGGCGCAGCCCAGCAGGGTATCGACCATGCGCGGAACGATCAGCACGAAGCCATCGCCGATCAGGTTGAAGCAGGTCAGTGCCATCACCGTGATCGCCGCCGAGGCGACCAGGTAGCGGTCAGTGCGGGTGAAGAAGAACAGCAGGGCCGACAGCAGCGCGATCAGCAGCTGCACGTGCAGCTGCGGGAACAGCTGCAGCAGCGCCCAGGTCAGCACCAGGCCAGCCAGGGTGCCGACGATGCGCTGGGCCAGGCGCTGGCGGGTGGCGCCGAAGTTGGGTCGGCAGACGAAGACAATGGTCAGCAGCACCCACGAGCCGTTCTGCGCGTTGAACAGACGGATGGCCAGGAAGCCGGCGATCAGTGCCAGGGCCATGCGCAGGCCGTGGCGGAACAGCACTGAGCCGGGGGTGAGCTGCTGGCGGATGCGCACGCCCATTTCGCGCAGGGTGTGTGGGTTGCTGTCGCGCAGGCGGGTATCGACATTGTCCAGGCTGGCTTCCGAGCGTTCGGCGTCCAGCAGGCGGCGTTCGATGCTGCGCAGGTTGTGCACCAGCAGGTCCAGCGAACCCAGCAGGCGCTGCCACTGCGGGCGCTGCTGGTCGCGCAGGTAGGCCAGTGCATCGGCCAGGTCGCGCCCGGCCTGCTGGTTGCTTTCCCCGTACACGAACGGCCTGCGCAGGCGGATCGCTTCGCCCAGTCGTGCGCATGCCTGGCCCTGCAGGTCGAGCAGGCGCTGGCAGCGGTACAGCACGTCGCTGTGGAAGAACGCATCCACCAGGGCGCCGTAGGGGTAGTGCGAGGAGCTGGCACGCTCATGGAAATCCTGCGCCATGTAGTACAGGCGCAGGTACAGGCCGGAATTCACCCCGGGGCGGCCGGAGCGACCGAAGCGCGCCATGATCGCGGCCTTGGCTTCGTTGAGTGCGCCCACCACCCTGCGGTTCTGCTCGGCCAGGTCCAGCTGGCGACGGTGCAGGTCCGCTTCGCGCACCGGTTCGAACAATGCGGCCTTCAGCTGCAGGTAGCGGCCCAGTTCCTGGTACAGGCGGGCCACGCGTTCGCGCACCGGCCGGTTGGCGAACAGCGCGGTCCAGACGATGGACAGCAGGCCATACCAGACCGCACCAGCCAGCAGGTGGCTGACCGCATGCAGCGCGCGTGGCAGATCGCCGGCGCCGCCATGCTGCTCCAGCCCGATCATGGTGTAGATGGCCAGGGTGACCGTGGCCTGGGCGATGGAGGCGTAGCGTTCGCCCAGCGCGCCCAGCAGGGTCAGGCCGAAGGTGGACAGCGCCAGCGCGGCGATGAACAGCCACGGCCACGGGAACAGCCAGATGACCGACGCGGCGGCAATGCAGAAACACAGCAGCGACAGCAGCACCGCCTTGGTACGGCCCCACCAGTTGTCATCGGTTTCGGCGATGGCGCTGGCAATGATGCCCAGGAACACGCCTGGCAGGGCCGGCAGTGCGTCCATGTGCCAGCACACGCCCAGCGCGGTGGTCAGGGCGATGAAAACGCGCAGGCCGTAGCTGGCCTTTTCATGGGCCCACAGGCGGCTGAGGCGGGAATGGGGCGCAGACATGCAGGCTCGGGGGGCGGAGTGCCCCCATTATGGCGGTGCGCGCGTGTGCAGGGTGTTCGAGGTGCGGACCAACGGTCCGCACCTACCGAAACCGCATTACATCTCCCAGCGCACGCTCACGGCGAAGGTGCGCGGCAGGCCGATGCCGGCGTTGGACCAGTACTTGCGGTTGCCCAGGTTTTCCACGCTGGCGCGCAGGGTAACCGGGTGCCCGCTGGCCATCAGGCGGTAACCCACGCCGGCATTGACCAGGGTGTAGTCGGGCAGCTTCAGGGTGTTGTCGGCGTCGTACCAGACATCGCCGTAGTAGCGCACGGCGGCGTAGGTTTCCAGGCCATCCACCCACGGCAGCTGGTAGCTGGCATGCAGCACGCCGCTCCAGCGGGCGGCACCGACGGTGCGGTTGCCTTCCTGCGCGGCACTGTCCGGCGACAGCTTGTCGTAGGTCGGGTCCAGCCAGGTCACGCCGCCGCCCACGGTCAGCGCATCGGTCAGGTGCAGGTCGGCGCTGGCTTCCACGCCTTCGTACAGGGTGATGCCATCCTGCACCAGGCGCAGGCCGGTGTCGGTCTGCTGGTCGATGTTGGCGCCACGTTCCAGGCGGAACGCGGCCACGTTCGCATTCCAGCGCGAGGCTTCCACCTTGGCGCCGACCTCGTACTGCTTGCTGATGGTCGGGTCCAGCACATCGCCGGCGTTGATATAGGTGTTGCCCACGCGGCTGCCGGCTTCCAGCGATTCGATGTAGCTGGCGTACAGGGTCACCGCTTCGCTGGGCTTGAACATGACCGCATAGGTCGGGGTGACCGGGTAGGTGTGGTAACGGCCCTTGGTCTCGAAGTCGTTGTAGCGCCAGCCGGCCAGCACCGACCAGCCGCCGCCGAAGTCGACGGTATCGCTGGCGAACACCGCCTGCTGCACGGTTTCATCGCCGCGGGTCATCACCCGCGAACCCACGGCGTCGTGGCGGATGGCCGAACGCTGGTACAGGTTGGCGCGACCGATGGTGTTCCACTCGTAGGGGCGGTCCCAGCCCAGACCGGTCTGGTGGCTGATGCCGGCAACCAGCTGGTGCTGCAGCGGGCCGGTGCGGAAGCTGCCCTGCACCAGCGCCTGCGCGAGCTTCCATTCGCTCTTGCCGCCCAGCTCGTACACGTTCACGTTGTAGTCGCCGTTCGGATCGTCGATGTAGGCGAAGATCTTGTTGACGTCGTTCCACGAGGTGGTGACACCGTAGCTCAGGCTGGCCTTCCAGTCGCTGTTGATCTGCCAGTTCAACGCCGTGGACAGCAGGCTGGAACGGGTGTCGTAGTAGGTGCCCGGCACGCTGTTGTCGACGTCGCCGGCAATCGGCCGCGGCAGCGAGGTCAGGCCGATGAAGTAGTACTGCGGCGACTCTTCGCTCAGGTCGCGCGACTGGAACACGCCGTCGAAGGTCCAGGTGAGCGCATCGCTCAGGCGCGCATCCAGCGACAGTGCGCCGACCTTGCGGTCGACATGGCCACCGTTGAAGGTTTCGCCCTTCTCCTGGTAGGCGTTGAAGCGGTAGCCGAACATCTCTTCGTTGCCGAAGCGCCCGCCGGCATCGACGCCGCCGCTGACGATGCCCTGTTCGCGCCAGCCCAGCTGCGCGGAGAACGTCGCGGTGTCAGTCGGCTTCTTGGTGATGTAGTTGACGATGCCGCCGGGTGCGCCGAAGCCATACAGGAAGCCACCGGGGCCCTTCAGCAGGTCCACCTGTTCCATCACTTCCAGCGGCCATTCGGTGCCCCACGAGGACACCTGCAGGCCGTTCACGCGGTAGCTGTCGTAGTTCAGGTCGATGCCGCGGTTGCGGATGGGCGAGCTCCAGCCACTGGCGTAGGCGCTGACCTGGGTGGTGACCGACGGATCGAACAGGAAGGCTTCGCCCAGCGAAACCACCTGGCGCTGCTCCAGCTGTTCGCGGCCGACGGCGGTGATGGCGAATGGAGTATCGCGCAGGGCGCGGTCGCCCAGCGCACCGGCTTCGGTGTGGGTGCGTTCGCCGACCACCTTGATGGCGTCGAGGTCGGTGGCGCTGCGGGTGTCGGCCGGGGCTTCAGCGTGGGCCACGCAGGCGGCGGACAGGGCGGCGGCCAGCAGGGCCACGCGCGGGGTGCGGAACGAAGGCATCGATCAGGTTCCTCGGCGGACGGCCACGGGCCATCCACCCATGGTTGGGGGAAGGGGCAGTGGCTGGGATCACGCAGGCTGACCGGGAACCGGGAGCGGGGCGCCGCAGGGGCGCAGGACCATGGCTGGTTGCGAATTGTTCTCTTTTCGTTACAGCGCGTCAAACCGTGACCGTCGCACGGGGTCAGAGCCCTCGCAGAGCGAGGGATCTGACCCCTGGGCTACGCGCGGGCCGCGCGCTTGAGCAGCTTCGCTTCGCGCTTGCGCGCGCGGCGCGCCCGCCAGCGATCGGCCAGGCACGAGAAGATCACGTACAGCGCCGGCGTGCTCAGCAGGGTCAGGCTCTGCGAGAACAGCAGGCCGCCGATCATCGCGATGCCCAGCGGGCGACGCAGTTCGGAGCCTTCGCCCAGGCCGATCGCCAGCGGTACCGCCGCCAGGATCGCCACCATCGTGGTCATCATGATCGGACGGAAGCGCACGATGCTGGCCTCGCGTGCCGCCTCGCGCGGGGCCAGGCCGTGCTCGCGCTGCGCCACCAGGGCGAAGTCGATCATCATGATCGCGTTCTTCTTCACGATGCCGATCAGCAGTACCAACGCGATCATCGAGATCACCGACAGTTCGGTGTTGGTGCCGAACAGCGCCAGCAGCGCGCCCACGCCCGCCGCCGGCAGGGTGGACAGGATCGTGACCGGGTGGATCAGGCTCTCGTACAGCATGCCCAGCACCAGGTATACGGTCAGGATGGCCGCGAACACCAGGATCAGCATGTCGCTGGGATCGGAGTTGAAGCCGAAGCCCGCGTCGTCGGCCAGGCGAATGTCGCCGGGCATGCGCATGCCAGCCACGGTGGCATCGATGATCGCCTTCGCCTCGCCCATGCTCACGCCCGGGGCCAGGTTGTAGCTCAGGTCCATCGTGGTGTACTGGTTTTCATGGGTGATCTGCGAAGGCGCCAGGCCGGGCACCTGGCTGGCCACCGCGGTGATCGGCACCATCTGCCCATTGCTGGCCTTCACATACACCTCGTCCAGCGCCGCCGGGGTGGCGGTCTGCGAGGGCAGGGCGTTCACCACCACGCTGTACTGGTTGATGTCCGAATAAATGGTGGAAATCTGCCGCTGGCCAAACGCACCGTACAGTGCACCGTCGATGGCACCGACCGAGACGCCCAGCCGCGCCGCCTTGGCACGGTCGATCTCGATGTTCTGGCGCAGGCCGGCGTTGTCCACGTCGGTGCCTACGTCACGCAGCTTGGGGTTCTTCTTCAGCTCGGCCTGCAGCTTGGGCAGCCATTCCTGCAGTGCAGCCAGGTCGTTGCCCTGCAGGGAAATACGGTACTGCGCGCCCTGGCTGTTGCCGCCGCCATCGTTGCTGGGCAGGTCCTGGATCGCGCGCAGGCGCAGCTGCAGGTCGGGGTAGCGGTCGGCCTTGGCGCTCAGGCGGGCCAGCGCATGGGCGGTGGTCTCGCGACGACCTTCCTTGCGCGACTTCAGTTCCACGTTGAACTGCGCGCTGGAGCCCTGGCGGCCACTGCCCAGGCGCACGCCCACGGTCTTCACCGCCGGGTCGGCCATCAGCATGTCGGTGATGCGGCGCTGGCGGCTGACCATGTCTTCGAACGAGACGGTGGCGCTGGAATTGGCGCGGCCCCAGATCAGGCCGGTGTCCTGTGGCGGGAACGCGCCCTTCTTCACCGCACCGAACAGGAAGATGGTGACGCCGATCAGGATGAGCGGGGTGAGCGAGAGCAGCAGCGCATGGCGCAGCGAAAAGTCCAGGAACACGGTGTACATGCGCAGCATGCGCTCGTGCCCGGCATCGAGCCAACGGCCGAAGCGCGATGGCGCGGCGTTGTGGTCGTGCGCGCTCAGGAAGCGGCTGCACAGTGCCGGGGTGAGCGTCAGCGAGACGATCATCGACACCACGATGGCCGCCACCAGGGTGACGGTGAATTCGCGGAAGAAGGCGCCCATCATGCCGCTGGCGAACAGCAGCGGAATGAACACCGCCACCAGCGAGGCGGTGATCGAGACGATGGTGAAGCCGATCTCGCGCGCACCGGTGAAGGCCGCCTGCAGGCGCGGCATGCCTTCGTCCAGGTGCCGCATGATGTTCTCGATCACCACGATCGCATCGTCCACCACGAAGCCGATCGCGATCACCAGCGCCAGCAGGCTCAGGTTGTTCAGGGTGAAGCCGAGCGCGTACATCACCAGCGCGGCGCCGGCCAGCGACAGCGGCACGGTGACCGCGGCGATCAGGGTGGGGGCCAGGCGGCGCAGGAACAGCGCCATGGTCAGCACCACCATGGCCAGGCTGATCAGCAGGGTGATCTGCACTTCATGCAGCGACGAGCGGATGGTCGGCGTGCGGTCGAAGTACGGGGTCATGGTGGTGCCGGGCTGCAGGTAATCGCGAAGCGCCGGAATCTGCGCCTTCACCCGGTCCACGGTTTCCACGATGTTGGCGCCGGCACGGGTGAACACGTACATCACCACGGCCGGTTTGTGGTCGAACCACGCGGCCTGGTAGGCATCCTGCTGGCCGTCGTAGACGTTGGCGATGTCCTTCAGGCGGATCACCCGGCCATCGCCCTGGGTCTTCACCACCAGATTGGCGAAGTCGGCCGCGCGCGCGACCGAATCGTTGGCGATGATCGCGGTGGTGGTGTTGCCGTCGCTGAGGAAGCCGGTAGGCGAGGTGACGTTGGCCGCGCGCACCGCGTTGCGCAGGTCGTCGGCGGTCAGGCCCAGCGCGTTCATCAGGCGCAGGTTCACGTCCACGCGCACGGCCGGCGTGGAGGCACCGGCGATATCCACCGAGGCCACGCCGCCGATCTGGCGGATGCGCTGGGCCAGCAGCGAATCGGCCACGTTGTACAGCTCGTCGGCCGACTGCGTCTGCGAGGTCAGCGCGATGGCGATCACGGGATCGTCGTTCGGGTTCGCCTTCTGGTACATCGGCGAGCCCATGCCCGAAGGCAGGTCGGCCTGCGCCGAGTTGATCGCGGTCTGCACGTCCAGCGCCGCCGAATCGATATCGCGGTCGGTCTGGAAAATCATGAATACCAGCGAGCTGCCTTCCGAGCTGGAAGAGCGCATGCGGTCGATGCCGGGCAGCTGGCCCAGGTGGCGTTCCAGCGGCGCGGTGACCGTGGAGGCCATGGTGGCCGCATCGGCGCCGGACTGGCTGGCGTGTACGAAGATGACCGGAATCTGGATGTTCGGCAGGGCCGACACGCCCAGCTTCAGGTAGCAGATCAGGCCAACGATGAACAGGCCGATGGCCAGCAGCGCGGTGCCGATGGGGCGGCGGATGAAGGGGCCGGACAGGTTCATCGTGCCGCCCCCCGAGGGTACGCGGCCTGGATCATGCCTGCGGCTCCTGAAGCGAACCGTCGCGCAACGCGCGCTGCTCGCGGCGGCGCGCCAGCCATTCCGAGAACCGCTCCATGTACAGGTAGATCACCGGCGTGGTGTACAGCGTGACCAGCTGCGACAGCAGCAGGCCGCCGACGATGGCGATGCCCAGCGGACGGCGCAGCTCCGAACCGATGCCGGTGCCCAGCGCCAGCGGCAGCGCGCCCAGCATGGCCGCGGCGGTGGTCATCATGATCGGGCGGAAGCGCAGCAGGCAGGCGCGACGGATTGCTTCATGCGCGTTGGCACCGGCACGGCGCGCTTCGATCGCGAAGTCCACCATCATGATGCCGTTCTTCTTGACGATGCCGATGAGCAGCACGATGCCGACGATGCCGTCCACCGACAGGCTCAGACCGCACACCATCAGCGCCAGCAGCGCGCCCACGCCGGCCGGCGGCAGGGTGGAAATGATGGTGATGGGGTGGATGTAACTTTCGTACAGCACGCCCAGCACGATGTAGATCACCACCAGAGAGGCCAGCAGCAGCCACACCACGTCGGTCTGGCTGCCGGTGAACTCGGCGGCCTTGCCGATGAACTCGGCATGCAGGTGGGCCGGCATGTCCAGGCTGGCCTTGGTCTCTTCGATGGCCTTGACCGCATCGGACAGCGAATAGCCCGGCGCCACGTTGAACGAGACGGTCACCGCCGGCAGCTGCTGCTGGTGGCTGACCACCAGCGGCGCGCTGGTCACCTTGCCTTCGGCCAGCGCCGACAACGGAATGATGTTGCCCGCGCCGACAGTGATGCCGGTGTTCTGCGCACCGATGCCGGTGGCGGTGGACGAGTTGGACGAGGTGACCTGGCCGAAACTGGTGGCGTTCGTGCCGGTCAGCGCGCCGGCGCCGTTGGATGCCACCGCCAGCTGTTCCATCAGCGCAGTGCTGGTGCGGAACTCCGGTGCCACTTCCAGCACGACGCGGTACTGGTTGAGCTCGGTGAAGATGGTGGAGATCTGGCGCTGGCCGAACGCATCGTAGAGCGTGTCATCGATGGTCTGCATCGGCACGCCCAGCACGCTGGCCTTGTCGCGGTCGATGTTCAGCTCCAGCGCACGGCCCTGGTTGGACAGGTTGTTGTCCACGTCGGCCAGTTCCGGGCGCTGGCGCAGCGCCTCGGTCAGGCGCGTGGCCTGGGTGGCCACGGTGGCCGAATCCACGTCCGACAGCGAGTACTGGTACTCGGTGGCGGCCACGCGGGTATCCAGGGTCACGTCCTGCACCGGCTTCAGGTACAGCGCCACGCCGGGGATGCCGGCCACGGCTTTCTGCAGGCGCGGCAGGATCTCATCCAGGCCATCGCGCTGGCCGCGTTCCTTCAGCACGATCGACAGCTGGCCCTGGTTGAGCGTGGGGTTCATGCTGCCGGCACCGATGAATGCCGACACGCCGGTCACGTCCGGGTCCTGGCGCAGGGCCTCGGCCACCTGCTTGGTGCGCTGCTCCATCTGCGGGAAGGCGATGTTCTGGTCGGCCTGCACCACGCCGGTGATCAGGCCGGTGTCCTGTTCGGGCAGCAGGCCCTTGGGAATCAGCACGTACAGCAGCACGGTCAGCACCAGCGCGGCGGCGGCCACGACCAGGGTGGCGCGCTGATGGTCCAGCACCCAGTCCAGGCTGCGCTCGTACAGGCCCACGGTGCGCGTCCACAGGTTCTGCATGCCGGCCGCCGCCGCACGCTCATGCGCGTCTTCGCCCTCGGGCAGGGCGTCGGGCTTGAGCAGGTAGGCGCACATCATCGGGGTGAGCGTCAGCGAAATCAGCATCGACAGCACCACGGCGATGCTGAGCACCCAGGCGAATTCGTGGAACAGACGACCGGTGACGCCGGGCATCAGCAGCAGCGGCAGGAACACGGCCACCAGCGAGACGGTCAGCGACAGCACGGTGAAGCCGATCTGGCGTGCGCCGATCTCGGCCGCTTCGCGGCCACTCTTGCCCTGTTCGATGTAGCGCACGATGTTCTCGATCATCACGATCGCATCGTCCACCACGAAGCCGGTGGCCACCACCAGCGCCATCAGCGAAAGGTTGTCCAGCGACATGCCGGTGAAGGCCATCACTGCGAATGTGCCGGCCAGCGACAGCGGTACCGCCACCGAGGGAATGAGGGTGGCCCACAGCCGGCGCAGGAACACGAAGATGACCGCCACCACCAGGCCGATGGTGAGGATCAGGGTGAACTGCACTTCATGCACCGACGCACGGATGGTTTCGGTGCGGTCGTTGAAGACTTCCAGGTGCACGTCGGCCGGCAGCACGCCCTGCAGCTGCGGCAGGATGGCGCGGATGCGTTCGACGGTCTGCACGATGTTGGCGCCGGGCTGGCGGCGCACTTCCAGCAGCACCGCCGGCTTGCCATCGGCCCAGGCGGCCAGCTGGTCGTTCTCTACGCCATCCACCACCTGGGCCACGTCGGACAGCCGCACCGGGCGGCCGTTCTTGTAGCTGATGATGGTGTCGCGGTACTCGGCGGCACTGGCCAGCTGGTCGTTGGTACCGATGCTGTAGGACTGGGTCTTGCCGTTCAACGAGCCCTTGGGCGCATTGACGTTGGCCTGGGTGAGCGCGCTGCGCAGCTCTTCCATGGTCAGGCCCATGTTCGACAGCTGCGCCGGATTGACCTGGATGCGCACGGCCGGGCGCACGTTGCCGGCAATTGACACCAGGCCCACGCCCTGCACCTGCGACAGGCGCTGGGCCAGGATCGAATCGGCGTAGTTGTTGACCTCGCGCAGCGGTCGCGTGTCAGAGGTCAGCTTCAGGGTGACGATGGCCGCGTCGGCCGGGTTCACCCGGTTGTAGACCGGCTGGTAGGGCAGCGACGAGGGCAGGGTGGCCTGGCGGATCGCTGCCTGCACGTCCTGCGCGGCGATATCGATGTCGCGGTCCATCGAGAACTGCAGGATGATCGTGGACAACCCCGCCGACGAATCGGAGGTCATCAGTTCCAGCCCGGAAATCTGCCCAAACTGGCGTTCCAGCGGGGTGGTGACCAGCGACGCCATGGTGGTGGCGTTGGCACCGGGGTACTGGGTGGTGACCACCAGGCTGGGGGCATCGATTTCCGGCAGCGCCGACACCGGCAGCTTGCGGTAACCCAGGATGCCCAGCAGCAACAGACCCGCCATCAACAGCGAGGTAGCAATGGGACGGCGGATGAAGATCGTCGAAAAGCCCACGGACGGATCCTTGCTGGTGCTTCAATGGCTGCGCCGGCATCGAGGCCGGCGCGGAAGGAGAGGGTGGCCTGCGCTCAGCGCGGGCCACCACCGGGACGGCCGCGGCCGCCACTCTTCTGTTCGGCGGCCTTCAGTTCGGCTTCGGTGGGCGCCGCGGGGGTTTCGCCCGGCTTCAGCGCGGTCACCTTGCTGCCCGGCTTCAGGCGGAACTGGCCTTCGCTGACCACCCGCTCGCCACCCTTCAGGCCTTCGGTGATCTGCACGTGGCTGTCGCCCACTTCCACGCCACTGCGCACGGTCTGCATCTTGACCGTGTTGTCGCCCTGCACCAGATAGACGTACTCGCCATCGGGCCCGCGCAGCACGGCCTGGGTGGGAATGACCACGCCCCCGGCAATGGTGCGCAGCTGCATGCGCACGTTGACGAACTGGCCCGGCCACAGGCCGTTGTCGGTGTTTTCGAAGATCGCGCGGGCCTTGAAGGTGCCGCTGTCGGCGCTGATCAGGTTGTCCACCACGTCCAGCGAACCGTCACCGGACAGCACGTGCGAATCGGCGCGGTCCAGCGCGGCCACCGGCACCTTGCCGGCCGCCTGCGCCTGGCGCACGTCGCCCAGCTGGCGCTCGGGCAGGTTGAACAGCACGTGGATCGGGTGGATCTGGGTAAGGGTGACCAGCGCGGTACCGGCATTGACCACGTTGCCAGCGTCCACTGCACGGATACCGGCAATGCCGGAAATCGGCGCGGTGATGCGGGTGTACTGCAGCTGCACCTGCGCGGCGCGCGCGCTGGCCTCGTTGGCGGCCACCGCGCTTTCGTACTGTGACACCTGGTTTCGTTGTGTATCCAGATCGGTCTTGGCGACGAACTGGCGATACTCCGGCGCGTTGGAGCGCTGGTAGTTGGAACGGGCGGTGGCCAGCAGCGCCTCGTTCTGGCGCTTGGCGGCCACGGCCTGGTCGTAGCTGGCCTGGGCGCTGCGCGGGTCGATCTGTGCCAGCAGGTCACCCTGCTTCACTTCCTGGCCCTCGCGGAAATTGATGCTCATCAGCTGGCCGCCCACCTGCGGGCTGACCGTGACGGTGTTCATGGCCGTGACCGTACCCAGGGCGCTGGCATACACCGGCACGTCCTGACGGGTGGCATCGACCACGGTGACCGGCACCGGGCCGGCATCGGGGTCTTCGCCGCCCTGGCGCGCCGCGGCGCCCGGGCCTGCCGCCTTGTCCTTGCCGCCGCCCAGCACCCGCACGCCGACGACTGCCAGCACCAGCACTGCCACGACCAGCAGCACGATCTTCCAAACACGTGACATTCAAGGACTCCAAGAAGGCTGGACGGGGCGGCGCCCCGGTTGGCAATGCGCAAAGCATACCTGTGACCCATGCCATTTCCTGCATGACGGATGGGACGGGCGCTCAGACCCGGCGCGGCGAAAGAGGTTCCCGTAGCGGCAGCCTTGCCCTACATTCAGGTGCAGACCCCTTCCGTGGAGCCCGTGATGCGCCGTTCCCTGCTGCTGTCCGCCCTGCTGCTGGCTGTGCCGGCCCTTGCCCATGCCGACGTGGCCGAGCGCCCGGAGGTGACCGCTGCCGCGCAGCGCCTGCAGGCGCAGGTGGTGGAATGGCGCCGCGACTTCCACCAGCACCCGGAGCTGTCCAACCGCGAAGCACGCACCTCGGCCGAGGTGGCCAAGCGCCTGCGCGCGATGGGCCTGAAGCCGAAGACCGGCATTGCCCACCACGGCGTGGTGGCCATCATCGAAGGCGGCAAGCCGGGCCCGAAGATCGCCCTGCGCGCGGACATGGATGCGTTGCCGGTGACCGAACAGACCGGCCTGCCGTTTGCCTCCAAGGCCACGGCGCAGTACCGCGGGCAGACGGTGGGGGTAATGCACGCCTGTGGCCATGATGCGCACACCGCCACCCTGCTGGGCGTGGCCGAGGCATTGGTGGCGATGAAGAAGGACCTGCCGGGCCAGGTGATGCTGATCTTCCAGCCATCCGAAGAAGGCGCGCCGCCGCCGGAAGAGGGCGGTGCCGCGCTGATGCTGAAGGAAGGCCTGTTCGCCGACTTCAAGCCTGAGGCCGTGTTCGGCCTGCATGTGTTTTCCAGCGTGCAGGCGGGGCAGATCGCGGTGCGCGGCGGCCCGCTGATGGCGGCGTCCGATCGCTTCGGGATCAGGGTGATTGGCCGCCAGACGCATGGTTCGGCGCCGTGGAACGGCGTGGACCCGATCGTGGCCACCGCCGATCTGGTCGGCACCGCGCAGACCATCGTCAGCCGCCGCACCAATCTGTCCAAGCAGCCGGCGGTGCTGACCTTCGGTGCGATCAACGGGGGCATCCGCTACAACATCATTCCCGACGAAGTGGAGATGGTCGGCACGATCCGCACCTTCGATGAGGGCATGCGCCAGCAGATCTTCGCCGATCTGCGCAACGTGGCCGAGCACACGGCCGCGGCGCACGGGGCCAAGGCCGTGACCGAGATCTACGAGGCCGAGGGCAACCCGGCCACGGTGAACGACCCGGCGCTGACCGCGAAGATGCTGCCGAGCCTGCAGGCGGTGGTGGGCAAGGACAATGTCTACGAGCCGCCGCTGCAGATGGGCGCGGAGGATTTCTCGCTGTACGCCAAGGAAGTGCCTGGCATGTTCTTCTTCGTCGGTTCCACCAGCGTGGGCATCGACCCGGCGACGGCGCCGGCGAACCATTCGCCGAAGTTCCTGCTGGATGAGAAGGCGCTGGATGTGGGGCTGCGCGCGCTGCTGCAGGTCAGCCTGGATTACCTGCACGGCGCCGGCTGAGGGGTAGCGGCAGGGCTTGCAGCCCTGCACCCGCTAACGTCGACGTCAACGACAACGTCAAAAGCGGGCTATCCGTGGGATGGCGGGGTGGGTCCGTTCGGAACGGCGCTCTGCTTTGGTAGGTGTCGACCTTGGTCGACACGGGCAGACATCGAGAATGTCTGAAGGATCGGCCTTTGATTTTGATTTTCCGGATCTTTCCCGCGGTGGCGCGGGGAACTGTCCGTGGCCGGGAGGGTGGGTTGGCTGGGGGCGTGAGCCGCATGGATGCGGCGACCGAGCTTACATGGACGTACTTGCAGCGTCCCCCAGCCAACCCACCCTCCCGGCCAACCCCGAGATCCTGCTCTTGACCACCACGGCGGAGCTCCGCCGTTGGCAGACCCGGCCGAAGGCCCGCCCTGTGCGCGATACAATGACGCCCATGAACACCCCCCAGGACTCCAGCCTCGGTCGCGAGGTCAGTTACCCGTCGCAGTACGATCCCGGCCTGCTGTTTCCCATCCCGCGCATCGGCGCCCGTTCGGAAATCGGCCTGGATGATGCCGCGCTGCCGTTCGTCGGCCATGACCGCTGGCATGCCTTCGAACTGAGCTGGCTCGACCCGCGTGGCAAGCCGCAGGTGGCCGTGGCCACCGTGCAGGTGCCGTGCACCTCGCCGCGGCTGATCGAATCGAAGTCGTTCAAGCTGTACTTGAACTCCCTCAACAGCACCCGTATCGACAGTGCCGAAGCCCTGCGCGAGCGCCTGGTTGCCGATCTGTCGGCCTGCGCCGGTGCGCCGGTGCAGGTGGCGTTCGGCCTGCCGGAACTGCGCGAAGCGCCGCTGGGTGAGTCCATCGACGGGCTGGAGGTGGAGATCGACTGCTATGGCCCGCCGCAGGCCGATTATCTGGCTGCCGACGCGGGCAACGTGGTGGAAGAGACCCTGGTGTCGGCCTTGCTGAAATCCAACTGCCCGGTGACCGGCCAGCCGGATTGGGCCACGGTCAGCCTGCGCTACCGCGGCCCGAAGATCGATCGTGCGGGCCTGCTGCGCTATCTGGTCAGTTACCGCGAGCACGCTGAGTTCCACGAGCAGTGCGTCGAGCGCATCTTCAGCGAGGTGTCGGCACGCTGCCAGCCGCAGTGGCTGGAAGTGGAAGCGCGCTACACCCGCCGCGGTGGCCTGGACATCAACCCGTGGCGTGCCAGCCCCGGCATCGCAGCTCCCGCTGCGACCTACCGCGAACTGCGCCAATAAGCGCCGCCGGGCAACGCCCGGCGAGCGCAGCGGCCGTCGGCCATACCGATTGTTCAGCCGCCCCGGGGGGCGGCTTCACATCTGCACCATCCCCATTTAACAACCGCCATGGCACCGTGCATGCCACGTAGTCATGCAGACGGGAGTGTGTGGATGAGTACCGAGAAGAAGGCCGATTTCTCCGGCGTAAGCGCCAGCGTCGACAGTACCGCCCAGCAGGTCCCCAAGGCGGATTTTTCCGGCGTGAGCGCATCGGTGGACAGTACCGCTGAGGTCGTCAGTGGCGGCACTTACACCGTGCAGAAGGGAGATTCGCTGTCGAAGATCGCCAAGCAGCACCTGGGCGATGCCAATGCCTGGAAGAAGATCTTCGAGGCCAACCGCGATGTGCTTGACGACCCGGACAAGATCTTCCCGGGCCAGACCCTGAAGCTGCCGCCGAAGTAAGCCGGACCCGCAACCGGCCCACGATCGCTATCCGAACATGCCTGGGAGAAACCACGAATGATCAAGACCACGCCGCTTCAGAACGCCCTGCTGGCCGCCCTGCTGGGCAGTGTTGCCCTGGTGGGCTGCAAGAAGAAGGAAGAATCCACTGATACCAATGCCGCCCCGGCGGCCACTGCCCCGGCCGAGCCCGCACCGGCGCCGATGACCGGCGCGCCGCCGCCGATGGCCGCCGCAAGCGCCGTGGCCGTGTCTTCGGTCACCGTGGGCAAGAGCGCGGCTGCGGACAAGTCCGTTGCCACGGCGGCCCTGTTCGCGCCGAAGGATGATGTCGTCGTTTCGGTGAAGACCGATGGCGCGGCCAGCAACGTCAACGTCGGCGCCAAGCTGACCTTCCAGGACGGCCAGGTGGCCGGTGAACAGAGCGCCACGCTGAACACCAGCGGCGCCGAGACCACCAACATCACGTTCAAGAATGCCAATGGCTGGCCGGCCGGCAAGTACCGCGCCGAAGTCATGGTTGATGGTAAGGCGGCCGGAACGCCGCAGGAGTTCGAGGTCAAGTAAGTCCCGCCGACTCTCTCCCGGTTGGACTCACGATGGACGCAGCCGCGAGGCTGCGTCTTTTTTGTTGGGCGGTTGCACGCTGGACCGCATCCACGCATGGCGTGAATCTACCCGAACGGCCGCCGCGCAGGGTGTAGACCACGCCACGCGTGGCTGCGCGGCGATGGTTGCAACCGATACCACGGCAATGGATCACTGCGTTGCCGCAGCGCAGTACCTTGGCGTATGGCATGGCTTTGCCCCGCGCGGCTGAAAACGCGACAATGCAGGGGTTTCCCCGCCGCGCGCCCACCCTGACGGCGACGAGGGAAAGTGACACGGTTGCACGTGGCCCGGCGCTGGCGCCGGCCTTCCCCTGAGAACTGCTACAGAGTCCAAGTCCCCCATGTCCAAGATCCTCTATACGCTGACCGACGAAGCACCGTTCCTGGCGACCCAGTCGCTGCTGCCGATCATCGACGCCTATACCGCCACCGCTGGCATCGTGGTGGAAACCCGTGACATTTCGCTGTCCGGCCGCATCCTGTCGCAGTTCCCCGAACTGCTGAGCGATGCGCAGAAGGTCAGCGACGACCTGGCCGAGCTGGGCCAGCTGGCGACCACTCCGGACGCCAACATCATCAAGCTGCCGAACATCTCCGCCTCGGTGCCGCAGCTGAAGGCGGCCATCAAGGAACTGCAGGACCAGGGCTATCCGCTGCCGGATTACCCGGAAACCCCGGCCGACGACCAGCAGCGCGACTACAAGGCGCGCTACGACAAGGTCAAGGGCAGCGCGGTGAACCCGGTGCTGCGCGAAGGCAATTCCGACCGTCGCGCGCCGCTGTCGGTGAAGAACTACGCCCGCAAGCACCCGCACCGCATGGGCGCCTGGGCGTCGGATTCGAAGTCGCACGTTTCGCATATGGCCGCCGGTGATTTCTACGGCAGCGAAAAGTCGGCCACGCTGGCCAACGCCGGTGCGCTGAAGATCACCTTCCACGGCAACGACGGCAGCGCCGTCGTGCTGAAGGAAAAGACCGCGGTCAAAGCCGGCGAGATCGTCGATGCCGCAGTGATGAGCCGCAAGGCGCTGGCCAGCTTCATCGCCGCGCAGATCGAAGATGCCACGGCGCAGGGCGTGCTGTTCTCGCTGCACCTGAAGGCCACCATGATGAAGGTCTCCGACCCGATCATGTTCGGCGTGGTGGTCAACGAGTTCTACAAGGACGTGCTGGCCAAGCACGCCGACGTGCTGAAGCAGGCCGGTTTCGACGCCAACAACGGCATTGGCGACTTGGCTGCGCGCCTGCCGTCGCTGCCGGAAGCCACCCGCGCCGCGATCGAAGCCGATCTGGCTGCCGAGTACGCACAGCGCCCGGGCGTGGCCATGGTCAACTCGGACAAGGGCATCACCAACCTGCACGTGCCGAGCGATGTGATCGTCGACGCCTCGATGCCGGCGATGATCCGCGACTCGGGCAAGATGTGGAATGCCGAGGGCAAACTGCAGGACACCAAGGCCATCATCCCCGATCGCTGCTACGCCGGCGTGTACCAGGCCGTCATCGACGACTGCAAGGCCCACGGTGCGTTCAACCCGGCCACCATGGGTTCGGTGCCGAATGTCGGCCTGATGGCGCAGAAGGCCGAAGAGTACGGCTCGCATGACAAGACCTTCCAGATCGCCGCCGACGGCGTGGTCAAGGTCACCGACGATGCCGGCAACGTGGTGTTCGAACACGCGGTGGAAGCCGGCGACATCTGGCGCATGTGCCAGACCAAGGACGCGCCGATCCAGGACTGGGTGAAGCTGGCCGTCGAACGCGCCCGCCTGAGCAGCACCCCGGCCGTGTTCTGGCTCGATGCCGCCCGCGCCCACGACGCGCAGGTCATCGCCAAGGTCGAGCAGTACCTGAAGGACCACGACACCAACGGGCTGGACATCCGCATTCTGCCGCCGGTGGAAGCGACCGCCTTCTCGCTGGATCGCATCCGCAAGGGCGAGGACACCATTTCGGTGACCGGCAACGTGCTGCGCGATTACCTGACCGACCTGTTCCCGATCATGGAACTGGGCACCAGCGCCAAGATGCTGTCGATCGTGCCGCTGATGGCCGGTGGCGGCCTGTTCGAGACCGGCGCCGGTGGCTCGGCCCCCAAGCACGTGCAGCAGTTCGTGGAAGAGGACTACCTGCGCTGGGATTCGCTGGGTGAATTCCTGGCCCTGGCCGCGTCGCTGGAACACCTGGGCAACCGTTACAACAACGCCGCCGCCCGTGTGCTGGCCAAGGCGCTGGACGAAGCCAACGGCCAGTTCCTTGACAACGACAAGTCGCCGTCGCGCAAGCTGGGTGGCATCGATAACCGTGGCAGCCACTTCTACATTGCCCTGTACTGGGCGCAGGCGCTGGCTGCGCAGGACGACGATGCCGCACTGAAGGCGCGCTTCGCACCGCTGGCCAAGGCGCTGAGCGACAACGAACAGAAGATCGTTGACGAGCTGATCGCGGTACAGGGCAAGGCCGTGGATATCGGCGGCTACTACCGCCCGGACGTGGCCAAGGCCAGCCAGGCCATGCGCCCCAGCGCGACCCTGAACGCCGCGCTGGAACAGCTGCGCGGCTGATCCATCGCCGCCTGGTCGTGAAAAAGGGAACCCGCGCTTCGGCGCGGGTTTCTTTTTGCCGCGGCGCCAGGGGGCGGAATCCGCTGCGAAGCAGAGGGCTCCGACCCCATGCCCCAAGGCTGTCAAAACGGCATGAAACTTGCCCCCGATGGCCGTCGCAGAACCGCTGTGTGCCCTTTCACCACCCGCTGCAATCTGAGCAATGGGTCACGGCCCGCCGTGTCTCACTTGTCCTAGCCTTGGCCTGCGAAACCGCCGGGGAGGCGGTTGCCTGGGGAACTCGGATGGCACGCGTGCTGGTGGTGGGAACCGATATCCAGGGCGAGCAGGCACTGCTGCAGCGCCTGCGTGTGGCCTCGGCATTGCCCGACGGGCAGATCCGCCGCAGCCAGGATCTGGATGACTGCGATCTGCTGGTGATCCGCGATACGCCGGCCCTGCGCAATGCGGCACTGCGCATGCGCCAGCAGCGGCCCCGCCTGCAGTGCTGGATAGAAGACATCGGCGGGCAGCTTCGCCGCGGCGATGGTGGCCACGATGTGCTGGACGACGGCGCCATTGGCCATGCGTTGCGCGGCATGCAGGCCGCACCGCCGTCCACACCGGTACGCCTGGCCGACGGCGCCCATGCCATCACCCGCCTGCTTCGCGAACGCCTGCCGTTGCGCCAGGGCCAGTTGCTGCTGGCCCTGGATGGCCAGCCGCTGCTGCTGATGGATATCGAACAGGACCAGGCGGTGCTGCTGCAGGAGCCGGCCGCGCTGCTGGTGGAGCGCCTGGCCGAGGGATTCGAACACCTGCAGCTGGACGCGCTCACGGCCGCGCAGCTGCAGGCGCTGGCCGGTACCCGGGCGCGCCAGCCGCTGCGCCCGCTGCTGTGGCAATGGGCGCAGCGCAGCCGCCACTGGCAGGCACTGGACGAACGCCTGCGTGCTGCCACGGTGAAGCTGCTGCGCTGGCCGGATTTCCGCGTGCTGGGCCACGATCACGATGCCTTCCGTCTGTGCTCGCTGCTGCTCAAGCGCGCCAGCACGGTGGACGAATGCGCGATGCTGCTGGAGCTTCCCGCCGCGGCCGTGCGTGACTTCGTGCATGCGGCCTACCTGTGCGGTTACGCCCAGTTGCAGGGTTCGGCCACATCCACGGCCACGCCGCTCCGTAACGGCGGTCCCGACCCTGGCCTGCTGGCCCGTCTGTGGCGCAGCCTGCGCGGGAACGAGCGCCATGCGTGAACACAAGGTGGTGGTGCTGGGCGGCATGGGCAGCGGCAAGTCGACGCTGGTGCGCAGCATCGCGGCCGGCGCGGTGATCGATACCGATGTGGCCAACAGTGATCGCGGCGGCGCCGACAAAGCATCGACCACCGTGGCCCTGGACTACGCCGATATCGACCTTCCCAATGGCGAACGCCTGCGCCTGTACGGCACACCCGGCCAGCAGCGCTTCGACTTCCTGTGGCCGATCCTGCTGCAGGGTGCGCGCGGCGCGGTGCTGCTGCTGGACGCGCGCCGCAGCGGCGTGGCCACCGAACTGGACACCTACCTGCTGGCCCTGCAGCCCTTCGCCGGTGCGCTGGCGCTGGTGGTGGCGGTCACCCATCTGGATCTGGCGCCGGCGGCGGCACTGGACGACTGGGCGGCACGCGCCGTACTGGACGGGCAACCGCTGCCGCTGCTGCCACTGGATGCCCGCGACCGTGATCAGGGGCTGCTTCTGATGGATGTACTGATGAGCGAGATGGAAGCGCACGCACTGGTGGCCGCGCATGGCTGACGGACAGCCGGCCCTGTTGCCGGATGAACGACAACGCGCGCGCCTGCAACCGCTGTTGCACGACCTGCGCCAGCGCGTGGAGGGCGTGCGTGCGGTGGTGCTGGCCAGCGTGGACGGCTTTGCGGTGGTCAGCGCCGGTGCCGAAGGGCGCGGTGAACGGCTGGCGGCGATGACCAGCGCAATGCTGGCGCTGGCCGGCGCGGTGGGGCGCGAACTGGTACTGGGCGAACTGCAGACGCTGATGCTGGAGGCTGCCGGCGGCAAGGTGCTGATGCTGGCCATCACCGCCGAAGGGCGCGCACCGCTGCTGTTGATGGCCGCGTGCGACCAGCGCAGCGTGATCGGCCAGGTACTGTGGCAGAGCAGGGAATGTGGCCGGGAGATCCTGGCCGAACTCGGCGGAACGTGAGCCCGGCCGCAGGGAAACGAGGGGCTCGAACCAACATGAAGAAGGGGAGCGCACGTGGCTGGACTGACTGAATCGCTGAATGCACTGATGGGTATCGACGGCGCGCAGGCCGTCGCCCTGGTCGATTACGAGAGCGGCATGCTGCTGGGCGAGGCCGGCGCCGGCATGGACATGGAGGTGGCGGCCGCCGGCAACACCGAAGTGATCCGCGCGAAGATGAAGACCGCTGCATCGCTTAACCTCAACGACAGCATTGAAGACATCCTGATTTCGCTGGGCAAGGCGTACCACATCATGCGCCCGGTGGCGCGCAAGAAGGGGCTGTTCTTCTACATCGTGCTGGACCGGACCAAGAGCAACCTGGCCCTGGCCCGGCGCAAAGTGCAGGACGTGGAAGCCGAACTGGCGATCTGAACGCTGCCTTTCGTAGAGTCGAGCTCGCTCGACTGCCTCGGCCAGAAGCAGTCGAGCAGGCTCGACTCTACACAAGCCACTCCACGGCGGCGTATGGTTGACCCATGGCTGCCCTCGACTTTCCGCCGGAACTGCCCCTGCGCCTTGCCCGGGCCATCGCGGCCGGTTTCGAGGATTACCACGCGCGCTTCGCCGCCATCACCGCCCGCGCGCGCGGCCGCTTCGAGCAGCGCGATTGGGTCGGCGCACGCCAGGACGCGGTCGAGCGCATTGCTTTGTACGACCTGTGCATCGCCGAACGCATGGATGCCCTGCGACGGTTGGCCGGCGAGGCCGTCGGCGAGCGCGCGCTGTGGCTGCAGGTGCATGCGCACTTCACCACCCTGCTGCAGGGGCTGATCGACGCCGAGCTGTACAAGACCTTCTACAACACGCTGTCGCGGCGTTTGTTCGGCACCCGTGGCGTCGATCCGGCGGTGGAATTCATCGCCTTCGACATCGAACCTTCCGATGCGATCACCCACCCGGTGGCCCGGCACACCTACTCGGTCTCGGCCACCCGGCCAGTGGAGGCCCTGCAGCGGGTGCTGGCAGACTATCGTTTCGACGTGCCGTATGCCCACCAGTTGCGCTGCGCGGCGGCCATCGCGGTGCGCCTGCAGGATGATCTGGCGCACTGGGGCGATACGCCGGTGCGCAGCATCGAACTGCTGGATACGGTGTTCTACCGCGAGCGCCGCGCGTACCTGGTGGGGCGTGTATTTGGCGAACACCGCTTCTCGCCCTGCGTGATTGCCCTGGTGAACGATGCTGGCGGCCTGCGCGCCGACGCCGTGCTGACCCGCCGTCGCGATGTCGCCCACCTGTTCGGTGTATCGCGCAGCTACTTCCAGGCCGGCCTGGCCACGGTGGGCGATGCGGTGGTGTTCCTGCGCAGCCTGCTGCCGGGCAAGCCCATCGATGAGCTGTATACCGTGCTGGGCCGCGCCAAGCAGGGCAAGACCGAGCGTTACCGCACGTTCTTCCGTCATTTCGGCGACCACCCCAGCGAGCAGCTGGTGCATGCCGAGGGCACGCCGGGCATGGTGATGGCGGTGTTCACCCTGCCCAGCTACCCGCTGGTGTTCAAGCTGATACGCGACCGTTTTGCCTGGCCCAAGGCCATGTCGCGGCAGCAGGTGGAAGAGAAATACGCGCTGGTGTTCAACCTGGACCGGGTGGGGCGCCTGCTGGACGCGCAACCGTACCGGCACCTGCGCTTCCCGCGCGCGCGGTTTGCTCCGGCGCTGCTGGACGAGCTGCTGCAGCAGTGCGCGCAGAGCGTGCGCGTGGATGGCGATGAGATCGAGATTGCGCTGTGCTACGTGCAGCGCCGATTCCGTCCGTTGAATCTGTACCTGCGCGAGCAGAGCGGGGACGCCGTGCGCGCAGCGGTGCTGGATTACGCGCAGGCGATCACCGACATGGCGCGCAACAACATCTTCCCGGGCGACATGCTGCCGAAGAACTTCGGTGTATCGCGGCATGGGCGCGCGGTGTTCTACGACTACGACGAACTGTGCCTGGTCAGCGAATGCGTGTTCCGCACCTGGCCGCAGCCGCGCTCACCGGAAGAGGCCATGGCCGACGAATCCTGGTTCCATGTCGGCCCGCGTGACGTTTTCCCCGAGCGCTTCGGCCCGTTCATGGGGCTGCCCGCGCAGGAACTGGCGGCGGTGCGCGAGCACTATCGCCATCTGTTCGATCCGTTGTGGTGGCAAGGGCTGCAGGCCCGTTTCGCGGCCGGCGACTACCCCGATACTCCCCCTTACGCGGCGGCGCACCGCCTGGCCTGAGCCTTGGATGCCCTGGCCGCGATGGGGTAGCCTGTGGCCTTCATGCACAAGGAGTGGCTGTGATGCGTACATCTCTTTTCCTGGCCGTGGCTTTGGCAGTGGGTGCCGGCGCAGTGACCTTCGACAGCGCGCAGGCGCAGACCGCGCGGGAAGTGCGCAAGCAGGCCGAGGCCAGCCTGACCCTCACGGGCGTCATCGATATCGGCCGCGAAGGACAGGTGGAAGGCTTCCGTCTGGACAAGCGCGACAAGGTAGGCGAGGGCGTTGCCGCGCTGGTGGAAAGCACCGTGCGCCAGTGGCGTTTCGAACCCGTGCAGGTGGACGGCACTGCCGTGCCGGCGCGCACGGCGGTGCGGCTGCGCCTGCTGGCCGACAACATGTCCGAGGAGAGCATGCAGGTGCGGGTGGCCGACGCGAACTTCGGCCCAGCCGATGCCGCCAAGGGGGCCAGGACCGATCAGGTGAAGGGCCTGCGCCTGACGCGACCGGAATACCCGCAGCGTGCGTGGGCCATGCGCGGGCAGGGCATGGTGCTGCTGCTGGTGAAGGTCGCCAGGGACGGTACCGTGGCCGATGTCGTGGCCGAGCAGACCAACCTGACATCGGTGGGCCCGGCGCGCACCATGGACCTGCTGCGGAAGACCCTGGCCGATGCCAGCGTCAGGACCGCCAAGGGCTGGACCTTCACCCCGCCCACCACCGGCAAGTACAAGGACAGCGAGTTCTGGACCGTGCGCGTGCCCGTGCATTACGACATCGACAACCGCGAGGAACGCTACGGCCGCTGGTCGGCCTATATTCCGGGCCCGCGCCAGAAGGCGCCGTGGAGTACCGGTGAAGATGCGCAGGCCACGGGCACCGATCTGCTGCCCGAAGGTGGCGTGTACATGGTCGGTACGCAGGACGGCCCGCGCCTGTTGACCCCGCTGGGCTGAGGCGGCGCCGCCATGCCCGCACGCTCAATCGGCGTGCGGGTACACCACCACCTGGTTGCGGCCCTGTTCCTTGGCCAGGTACAGGGCCTTGTCGGCCAGCCGCAGCGCCTGCTCCACATCGGCATGGAAGCTGGGGAAGTGGGCTACGCCCAGCGACACGGTGATCGTGCCGACCGGGGCGAAGGCTTCGTCGGCGATGTGCCGGCGCAGCCGTTCGGCGGCCTGGCGTGCGGCATCGGTGCCGACGCCCGGCAACAGCAGCAGGAACTCCTCGCCGCCGGCGCGGCACAGCACGTCGGTTTCGCGCGAATGCCGGCGCATCTGTTCGGCAATATGCACGATGGCCGCATCGCCCACGTCATGGCCATGGGTGTCGTTGATCGACTTGAAGCGGTCGATATCCAGCGCCACGATGGCAAACGGTACGCCTTGCGCCTGCAGCAGCTCCAGTGCGTGCTGCAGGCCACGGCGGTTCAGCAGACCGGTCAGCGGGTCGGTGCGACTGGCCCGGTTCAGCGAGCCGATGCGGTCCTGCAGGGCGTTGAAGCTGTACAGCACCGCCTGCTTCAACTGCGCCACTTCGAAGTACCAGGCGCGGATGCCGGTCACGTGGTTGATCGCGTTGCCGGTGTCTTCGCCTTCCTGCACGTTGCGCGCCAGCTGCCACAGCGGCAGCGAGATGCGCCGTGCGAACCACCAGGTGATCAGCAGCGACAGCACGCCCAGCGGGATGGCATTCCAGATGACCGAGCTCATCAGGCGCGACAGCGGCTGCAGCGTCGCTTCGGTGGGGCGCTGGGCGATGATGCCCCAGCCGGTGGCCGGTACCGGCGCGTAGCCGGAGAGCTGGGCCACGCCATGGTTGTTGACCAGCTGCTGGCTGCCGGAACGACCGCGCATCAGCGCCTTCACCGCCGGGTTTTCCAGTGCGTAGGTGCCCACTTCCTTTGCATCGTTGTGGTAGATGATGCGGCCGTTGTGGTCCACCACGTACAGGTACGAGCCATCGCGGTAGTAGTGCTTGCCCAGCAGGGTGTGCAGGGCGCTGCGCTGGCGCAGGTAGAGGGTGCCGCTGACGTAGCCCAGGTAGCGGCCCTGGCGGTCGAAGATGGGGTGCGACAGCGAGATCAGCAGCTTGCCGGTGGCCGACTGGTAGGGATCGCTGATCAACGGTTGGCGCCGTGCCAGGGCCAGCTGGCTGCCCACGCTCTTCAGCACTTCACCCTGCAGCTGCAGGGTCTGCGGCGAGGTCGCGATGACCAGGCCATCCACGTTCACCACCAGCGAAGAGTTGAAGCTGCTGGACTGCAGCTGCAGGCGGCTGGCCTCGCGCTGCGCCTGCTCCGGTTCCAGGCCGGTTTCACCCAGCCGGGTGGCGGCGTAGGCCAGCTGCTGCTGTGCCGACAACAGGAAGTTCTGCGTGGTCTCGGCCAGTTTGCTGGCGTAGACCCGGTTGGCTTCCAGGGTGTTGCCCACCAGCTGGTCGCGCTGCACGCGGTAGCTGGCCAGCAGGGTATTGGCCAACGCAATGAGCGTACTCAGCAGGGCCAGCGCAAGAATCAGCTTGCCCAGGTTCAGGCGGTTGGAAATCGGTGGCATGGGGCAGCGGCACCCGGCGCAGCGGAATCACGGCCGGGTTCGAACGGTGGGGGAATCGCCATTATGGGCACATCCGCATGCCTTGAGGTTAAGCACGGTGCCCCGGTGTCATCGTTGCAGGCGGCGACGAAGCGTATCGCGCACGCGTTCGGCACCGGCCGCCTCCAGCGGTGCAAGCACGCCACGCGCGTCCTGCGGCACATGCGCGGCCGTATGTTCGCCCGCCTCGAACACATAGTGGTCGAGCATCGTGCGCCAGTGTGCGCGTTGTTCCGGCGGCAGGTCGCGCAGTGCAAGGATGGCCAGCATCAGCGCGTTCATCGGTGAATCCATCCACGCCGGTACCGGTCGCCACCAGCTGTTGACCAGCACGTTGAACGCCTCCAGCCCTTCCATGTGGTGCCACCACAGCGACGGAATGAACACCGCATCGCCGGGCGCCAGCTCGGCCACCTGGGCCTGCGCCCACGCCTGCGCGAAGCGCGGGAAGCGCTGCAGGTCCGGTGCATGGAAATCGACCAGGCTGATCGCCTGCCCGGCCGGGGTGAAATCAAGCGGCCCGACGTACAGGTTGTCGATCTGCTCCGGTGCGAACAGGGTGACGCGGCGGCGGCCGGCCGCCACGCAGGCCAGGTTGTCCGGCACGTCCTGGTGGGCGGCGATGCGCGAGCGGTTACCGATCCAGATGCTGGCCAGCGGGTCGGCCACGCCGAGGTGCAGCGGATTGGCTTGGCTGAAACCGGGCAGGAAGCTGTCCAGCGTGGTCGACGCTACATAGATGGACGGCGGCGCGGGATCGCTGGCGTACTTCAGCAACGTGGCCAGCACCACCTTCAGCGGAATCTGCTCGCGGCGGAAATTGAAGCCGCTCATGTCTTCGTTGTAGAACAACCGGCCGCGGGCCTCGGGCGCGGCGGTGGTCGCCGTTACCGGCATCTGCCCATGGTCGAAGCGGGCCAGGTGGGCCGCCGCTTCGGCCGTGGACCGGCGCGCTGCGGCCACCAGTGGCCAGTGCGCCACCAGCCCACGGATCACCTTCGGCGTTGTCCAGGTGGGCAGCTGCACGTGCAGCTGTGCCGGGTCCAGGCCGTGGATCTCTTCGATGGGGCGGGGCGGTGAAAGCATGCGCGGTCATCCGGAGCGGAGCGGTGTGAGGCCGAGCCCGCCCCGTGGAGCCGAGCCCATGCCCGGCCCCACGGTACTGCAGCCGGTCAGAACTTGTAACGCACGCCGAACATGTAGCGCGGGCCGGTCTGGGTGGCGTAGCGCAGCATGTTGGTGTGGCGCGAATAGGTGCGCATGGTCTCGTCGGTCAGGTTGATCGCTTCCAGGCTCAGGCTCAGCTGCTCGCTCACCGCGTAGCTGATGTTCAGATCCAGCTGGCCGTAGGCGGCGGTGTAGTTCGGGTTCGGGCCTTGGCCACCGATGCCGTTGAGGAACTTGTCGCGCCAGTTGTAAGCGGCACGGACCTGCCAGGCGTTCTTGTCGTAGAACGCAACCAGGTTGGCCGAGTCGCTCAGGCCGATCATCGGGTACTGGTCACCCAGGCTGAGGTTGTTGAAGGTCAGCCCGGACTTCACCTTGGTGTAGTTGGCGGCCACGCCGAAGCCGGACTGGCCGAACAGGTGCTGCACCGCCACTTCCCAGCCATCGAGGTGGTCCGAATGCTGGTTGGCCGGCACGGTGATGTCGAAGCCGGCGATCGGGTCGGTCGGCAGGCCTTCGATGGTGCCGGTCAGCTGGCCTGCCGAATTGACCCCGGTGAAGTTCACGCCCGGGTCGCCGGCGTGGTTGGTGAAGATGTAATCGCGGATGCACGGCATGTCGGTGCCGCCGCACGAGGCCAGTGCCTCGTTCCAGTACGCACCACCGACGGGCGTGTGCAGGTTGCCGGCGTTCTCGCGCACCACGGTGTCGCTGATGAAGTTCTTGATGTTCTTGCGGAAGAAGCCGGCCGAGGCGTAGCTGCCTTCGCCGTAGTACCACTCCAGCGACAGATCGAAGTTGTCCGAGATCAGCGGCTCCAGCCCCGGGTTGCCGCGGCTGCCGCTGCCACCCTGGGTGCGCACGATGTCGGCCAGCGACTGGCCGCTCTGGATCTGCGTCCAGCTGGGCCGGCCCAGCGTGCGGCTGTAGCTGCCGCGCAGTGCCAGCGTCTCGCTCAGATCCAGCTTCAGGTCGATATTGGGCAGCACGTAGTCGTACTTGCCGCGGCCACCGACGAAGCTGCTTTCCGGTGCGTAGACGATGTTCAGTTCATTGGCCGAGCCCCAGCTGATGCCGGTCGGCACGCGCACCATCGCGCTGGATTCCACCTCGGTCTGTTCGTAGCGCACGCCGGCCGCCACGTGCAGCGGCATCGACCAGTCGAAGGTGGTGCGGTACTGCAGGAAGGCGCTGCGCGTCTTTTCCGTGGTGCGGATGTCTTCGGAGTACTCGGTGGGTGCGTAGTAGCAGGTCGGGCAGGCCGGATCGGCGTCGGTGCCCACCTGCGCGGCGCGGTCGATCAGGCGGTCGAAGTCGAACACCAGGAACTGGCCGGTCAGGCGCGGATCGCTGTGCCCGGAGAAGGCCTTGAAGTACCTGGCCATGTTGTCCGCATACCAGATGTCATCGGCATAGTCGGACGGCGAACCCAGGCCGCCCCAGGTATTGCGCTGCATGATCGCCGAGGCCGAGCGGTTCTCCACCTGGGTGTGGCCGATGCCGAAGTCCAGTGCCGAATAGTCGGCGAAGCGGAACGTACCGCGGCCCTGGTACTGCTGCACCTTGGATTTGTTGTAGCTGTTCTGGAACACCGAGCCAGTGACCAGCGCATCGGACGCCTGCACGCCACCCGGCGGCAGGGCGATGTTGATGATCGGCAGGTCGCCGCTGTAGTCGACGGTAGTCTTGCCGCGCACGAAGGCGGCCACGCCGAGTACGCCGGCCGAGCCGTAGGGGCTGTCCGGCTGCGACTCGGCCTGGGAGTTATGTGCATCGAACGACAGGTCCAGCGCGTCGTTCACTTCCCAGTCCACGTTGAAGCCGAGCGAGTGCATGTCGGTCTTGGTCGCCAGCCGCGCACCGCCCATCGACACGTCCGAGTTGGTCATGTCCTCGCTGTAGATGATCGGCGCCGCTACCGGGCCATTGGTCCAGGTGCTGTCGCCCGGGCCGTAGTTGAACCACACCGACAGCTCGCTGCGCTGCTGCTGCACCTTGTTCTCGACATAGGTGTAGTCCAGCGTGGTAGTGACATTGTCGGCTGGCTTCCACTGGAAGGTGGCCTGCGCGTTGGTGCGCTGGCGCTGCACGCCGTTGACGTTGTACGCGGTGTTCTGCGGCCGACCATACACATCGTTCGGGCCCGGCCGGTTGGTGATGCGGTCCGAGTAGCCCTGTCCCGGCTGCGGCAGGGCGCGGCCGTCAGTGGTGTTGTTGCCGTAGAACGTGGCCCAACCCTCGGCCACAGTGGCCTGGTTGAAGCCGGAATCACGCTCCTGGTGGCTGGCACTGAGCGACACGCCGAAGCGGTCGTCGGCATAGCGCTGGCTGAAGATGCCCGACAGTTCGCCGGTCACGTTGGAACCCTGCAGCGTGCGCGGCAGGTTGTCGTTGGACGAATCGTTGACCGCCTTCAGGCCGAGGCTGATCACCGGTTCCGATTCGAGCGGGCGCAGCGTCTTGATGTTGATGGTGGCACCGATGCCGCCGGCCGGATTGTCGGCGCGGCTGGTCTTGTAGACCTCCACTGCCGAAATCGATTCCGAGGCGAGATTGGCGAAGTCGAACGAGCGCGACCCGTTCAGGCCACCACCGCCATTGCCGAGATTGGACGCCGGCATCTGCCGGCCGTTCAACAGCACCAGGTTGTAGTCGGGGCCAATGCCGCGCACGGTCACCTTCGAACCTTCGCCACTGGACGTGCGGTCGATCGATACACCGCTGATGCGCTGCAGTGATTCGGCCAGGTTGGTATCGGGGAACTTGCCGATGTCCTCGGCAACGATGCCATCGACCACGCCCTGGCTGTCGCGCTTGAGGTTCATGGAAGACTGCAGGCTGCCGCGGATACCGGTGACCTGCACCGTATCGAGCGTGGCCGGGTCGGGAGCTTCGCCGGCAGGTGCGTCCTGCGCCCAGGCCGGTGCGGCGAGCGCCGCCAGCAGCGCGGAAGTGAGCATCGTCTTGCGAGGTACTGCCTTGTACGTCTTCATGGAAGCTCCCTCCCCAGGGAATTCGGTGGTGTCGTTGCGGCGTATTCTCGATGGCGGGTTACTGCACGTGGCCGGATTGGAGCTACGGTTGACAGCGTTGTCAACAAACTGCCATCAAGTGCGCATCGGCAACGTGCGCGCAGGTGGCGATGTAACCGTTGCCATGAACGTGCTCACGCGGATGAATTGCCTTTGGTTGCAGCATTTACGGCGGTTTTTCAGCCATGACAGCGCTGCCAATGGATCGGTGGAAGCGTGTTGTGCGGTGCAGAACGGAACTGCGCGGATGCAGGCGCAGCGAGCTGTAGCCGAGGGCGTTGGCACGATTGACAGCGCTGGACAAGTGAAATGCCCGGAGGATGTCGTGCATGTCCTCTGGATGGCTTGAATCGATGACCGGGAGGACAGGTTCTGGACATGGCAACGACGATGCATGGACAGCGCATGCAGCTCAGTGTTCACGTGCAGGCCTGTCATCGTGCACGCCGAAGCGGCCGCCGCTCGCGTGCACACGCATGCGTGGAAACCGGCAACGGACGCGCAGGTCCGCTGCAGCAGCGAGCGTCAGCGCCGGCGTGGTGCGGCGGTCGATTCGCGGTCCAGCACCGCGTGCTCGACCGTGATCATGCGTCCGGCCGTCTCGGTGCGGATGTGCTCGATCAGCTGCTCGGTGGCCAGCCGGCCCATATGCGCGGTCGGCTGGCGCACGGTGGTCAACGCCGGGTAGATGTGGCCCGCGATGGGCGTGTCGTCGAAGCCGCACACCGACAGGTCGCGCGGTACGCGCAGGCCACGCTCGCCCGCCACACGGTACACGGCGGCGGCCATGTCGTCGTTGGCGGCGAAGATCGCCGTCGGCGGGTCATCCAGGTCAAGCAGGAGGTTGGCCGCGTCCACGCCGGACTCGAAAGAGAACTGGCCGCTGACCACCAAGGCCGGGTCGTAGGCGATGCCTGCGTCGCGCAGCGCTTGGCGGTAACCGGCGTGGCGCCATTGGCAGGCACCGTGCGCGCGCGGGCCCTTGATGTGGCCGATGCGGCGATGGCCCTGCGCGACCAGGTGGCCGATCAGTTCGACCACGGCGGTGGTTTCATCCATGCGCACGCCGATGCGGCCTTCCGGGTGGCGTGGCGCGATGCAGGCGAAGGGGATGTCCTGCTCTTCCAGGTAGGACAGCACCACCTCATCGTCGGTCAGTGGCGGGATCAGCACTACGCCATCCGGGCGCGAGTTCTCGAACAGCGCGGTCAGGTCGGGCAGGGTGCGGCGGCCGATGCCGACCGGGCCCAGGATCAGGTTGTAGTGCTGGGCATGACACGCTTCCAGCATGCCGCTCTGGATTTCCATCAGGTAGTTGCGCGACGGATTGTTGTAGACCAGCGCCAGCGCATACGAGCGCTGGCCGGCCAGGCTGCGCGCCGACAGGTTCGGCTTGTAGCCCAGCCGCGCCACTGCCGCCAGCACGCGTTCACGGGTCTGCTCGCGCACGTTCGGCTCATGGTTGAGCACGCGGGACACGGTCTTGATCGACACTCCGGCAACAGCGGCGACATCCTCGATTCGACTGCGCATGGTGCGATGGTTCCTCCTGGAAGGCGGCGGGCACGCGGCGATGGTAGTGCGTGCCGGCCCGGTCGATGTTGCCGAAGCAGGCGGATGTTGCCACGACATGAGGGGCGCTGGCACCTCCCGATTCCGTGTCGCGTTGCAGCACCCGCGCAGGCCGGCAGCATGCGATGGCTGTGCCGGAGCCTGCTGTTGCAGCACGCGCGTCCCGTTGCACACGAACAACGATTGACAGCAGCGGGGACCCCTTATATGACAGCGCTGTCAGGAGCGGTGCGCAGGCGCCGGCGCCGACGTGTCGCCGCAGCTGCACACGCCAGGAACTTCATCCACGGAGGTAGAGCCCAGTGAATCGCCCCACCCAGACCTTTCTTGCCAGCTGCCTGCTGGCTGCCCTTGCCGCGCCCCTCGGTGCCGCACCGGCCAGCGGCGAACGCCTGCAGGACTGGCCGCGTGTGCACAGCGCGATCGCCACCGATGCGCCGATCGAAAGCCGGGTGCAGCAGATCCTTTCGCAGATGACGCTGGCGCAGAAGATCGGGCAGATGACCCAGGCCGAGATCAAGACGATCACGCCCGAGCAGGTGCGCCGCTACTACATCGGTTCGGTGCTCAACGGCGGCGGCTCGTGGCCGGGCATGGACAAGCACGCCAGCGTGCAGGACTGGCTGAAACTGGCTGATGCCTACCACGCTGCTTCGCTGGCCACCGATGCGCAGACGCCGGTGCCGGTGATCTGGGGCACCGATGCGGTGCATGGCCACAACAACGTGCTGGGCGCCACCCTGTTCCCGCACAACATCGGCCTGGGCGCGGCCGGCGATGCGGAACTGATCGAGCGCATCGGCGAAGCAACCGCGCGCTCGGTGCGCGCCACCGGCATCGGCTGGGTGTTCGCGCCCACCCTGGCGGTGGCCCACGACCCGCGCTGGGGCCGCACCTACGAAAGCTATTCGTCCGACCCGGCGGTGATCCGCAGTTTCGCCCATGCCTACGTCAAGGGCGCGCAGGGCGCGTTCAAGGATGACGGCAACGTGATCACCACCGCCAAGCACTACCTTGGCGATGGCGCCACCGACAGCGGCCGCGACCAGGGCGAGGCGCTGGTCGACAAGGCGACGATGATCAACGTGCATGCGCAGGGCTACTACGGCGCGCTGGCCGAAGGCGCGCAGACGGTGATGGCCTCGTTCAACAGCTGGAATGATCGTGCCGCCGGCGTCGACTACGGCAAGATGCACGGCAGCAAGGCGCTGCTGACCGACGCGCTGAAGGACAAGATGGGCTTCGACGGCTTCGTCGTCTCCGATTGGAACGGCATCGCCCAGGTGCCAGGCTGCCGCAACGACAGCTGTGCACAGGCGATCAACGCCGGCATCGACATGGTGATGGTGCCCGACGACTGGAAGGCCTTCATCGACAACACCACCGCGCAGGTGCAGAAGGGCGAGATCCCGATGGCGCGCATCGACGATGCGGTGACGCGCATCCTGCGGGTGAAGCTGCGTGCCGGCCTGTTCGAGCACAAGCCGTCCGACAGCCGCTATGCCGGTGATGCCACCGCCGTGCAGCACCGCGAGCTGGCGCGCCGCGCGGTGCGCGAATCGCTGGTGCTGCTGAAGAACGAAGGCAAGGTGCTGCCGCTGCGCCGCGACGCGCGCGTGCTGGTGGTCGGCAAGGGCGCCGACAACATCGGTGACCAGTCCGGTGGCTGGTCGCTGACCTGGCAGGGCACCGAGAACAAGAACGCCGATTTCCCCAACGCCGATTCGGTGCTGGGCGCGATGCGCGCCGAACTGGGCGCGGACAAAGTCAGCTTCAGTGCCGATGGCCAGGGCGTCGACCCGAAGGCCTTCGACGTGGTGCTGGCGGTGATCGGCGAGACGCCGTATGCGGAAACCAACGGTGACATCCTTGCCTCGGACACCGTGAGCCACAGCCGTGCCTACCCGCAGGACCTGGCCGCACTGAAGGCGGCAGCTGCGACCGGCAAGCCGGTGGTGACGGTCTACCTGTCCGGTCGCCCGATGTACACCAACGACCTGCTCAACCTTTCCAGCGCCTTCGTCGCAGCCTGGCTGCCGGGCACCGAAGGCAAGGGCGTGACCGACGTGCTGGTGGTCGGCAAGGGCAGCAAGCCCGCGCACGACTTCCGCGGCCGCCTCAGCTTCCCCTGGCCGGGCGTGCCCTGCCCGGCACCGATCGACCAGCCCGATGCGAAGAAGCCGTCGCTGTTCGCGCTCGGCTATGGCCTCAGCTACGCCAAGGGCGGCAGGGTTGCCCGGCTCGACGAAGCCGACCCGGACAGCTGCGGCGAAGTAACCGTGCTTCCGATTTTCAACCGCGCCGACACGCCGCCGTTCGCGCTGCACGTGGCGGCCGCGGGCGCGACCCAGCCGCTGGGCAATGATCTGAATGCCCCCCTGCGCTGGCCGACCGCCACGCCGGTGGTACAGGTGCGCACCGTGCAGGTGAACACCCAGCAGGATGCCAAGGAAGTGATCTGGTTGGCCCCCGCGCAGCTGATCGCACGCAGCACCTCGCGGCGCAACCTGGGCGCCCTGGCGCGCAGCAACGGCGCGCTGCAGTTCGACGTGCAGCTGGTGAAGCGCCCGGCCTCGCCGGTGATGGTGACCATGCAGTGCGGCAGTGGCTGCGAGGGCGGGGTGGATATCGCCCCGCTGCTGGGCAAGCTCTCGCCGGGGCAGAAGCAGACGGTGACCGTGCCGCTGGCGTGCTTCGCCAAGCAGGGTGTGGCATTGGGCGCGGTGGAAGCCCCGTTCGTGGTGAGCGCGGACAAGCCGTTTGCGGCGGCATTCACCCAGGTCAAGTTGACCGCCAACACGGCCAACGCCGAGGGCGCGGTGGCCTGTCCGTGAGGCTTACGGTAGCGCCGGGCCATGCCCGGCGTTTGCCCAGCACGATTTACAACTTTTCGTATGGTCAAGGGGGCTGGCGCGGAAGAAGATGGATGACTTTGGCCAAGGTCATCCATCATGCGACGCGCTCTCCAGACCCTGCGGGTGATTCCCTGTGCGATGCACCGGCCGCACTTCATCGCGCCGCATGTTTCTCGGGCCTTGGGTGCGCTGAGGAAGGGCGACTTCGCCTCGCTTGATGGCTGGATGGATTCGCTGCCGGCCGAAACCTGCGAACCCCTCGTGTGGCGGCTTGCAGCGAACCGCCATGCGCGTCGAAGGCTACAGGCATGGTCGGGCGCCATCCCGACGTCTTCCCATCCGCTGCTGATCGCTGCGTACGGTGATGTGGTCGATGCTTGGGCGGTACGCGGGGAAACCTACGCCAACGACATTCCTTTCCTGCGTCGGCGCCGGTATCCGAAGATCATGACGAAGGCTTACGAGAAGTTCGCCTGCATCGTTGAACGGAACCCTGCAGATGCGATGGCGCTGGCCGGGCTTATCCACTGCAACGTTGTGCTTGGTGCCGATGAGGGAAAGCGGGCCGAGTGGTTGAACCAGGTGCTGGCGACCAGCGGATTCCACACCCCAACCATTTACCAGTACGCGCGTGGCACGTTGCCGCGATGGGGTGGGGAACATGACGAACATGTCCGGTTCGCAGAATGGATCGTGGAACGTGCGCCTGCTGGCAGCTGCTCGCATATCGTCGCTGCACAGGCGGTACTGGACGACGCACTTACCGTTGCTGGGGAAGACGCCTACCACACGATGCGGGGGGTCTCCCTTCAGCTCGGCGATGGGGAGGCGGCAGCCTGGCTGCGCCGCGCGATATTGAAGTGGGCCGATGCGGTTCCCGAAACCCTGCAGCGTCGTCTGCAGGAAATCGCCTCCTGCCAAGGCGACAGCTATCACGGCATCTGCATGGAGACGTTTGCGTTTGCAGCGTACTTCGCAGGCGCGAAGGATGAAGCCCGGTTGCTGCTGACCACGCTGAGGGGGCGATTGCAGGCTGACGTATGGGAGACGCTGACGCCCCCTGTTCCCGGCTGGCTGGGCGCCGTTGGCCTCAGGCATCGGGCGGCGAACCTGGTGCATGATCGCGTCTGTCGTGACCTGGAACTGGACCCGCGGCAGGTCTGCGCGTAAACCCATGCCGCCGGGCCTGGCCCGGCGCTACCGGGCGGGGGGATGCATCCGCCGGGCATGGCCCGGCGCTACCGGTAGATCCACGCCATGCGTGGATGCGGCGTTCCCAAGGCAAAAAAAAAGCCCCGCACTGCGGGGCTTCTTTCTTATCGCTTCATGGAACCGAAGAACTCGTCGTTGGACTTGGTGTTCTTCATCTTGTCCAGCAGGAATTCCATCGCGGCCATTTCATCCATCGGATGCAGCAGCTTGCGCAGGATCCAGATCTTCTGCAGCAGTTCCGGTTCGATCAGCAGGTCTTCGCGGCGGGTGCCCGAACGGTTGATGTCGATGGCCGGGAACACACGCTTTTCAGCGATGCGACGGCTCAGGTGCACTTCGCTGTTGCCGGTGCCCTTGAACTCTTCGTAGATCACCTCGTCCATCTTCGAGCCGGTGTCGACCAGCGCGGTGGCGATGATGGTCAGGCTGCCGCCTTCTTCCACGTTGCGCGCGGCACCGAAGAAACGCTTCGGGCGGTGCAGGGCATTGGCGTCCACACCACCGGTCAGCACCTTGCCCGAGCTCGGCACCACGTTGTTGTAGGCGCGTGCCAGGCGGGTGATGGAGTCCAGCAGGATCACCACGTCCTTCTTGTGCTCGACCAGGCGCTTGGCGCGCTCGATAACCATTTCGGCCACCTGCACGTGGCGCGCGGCCGGCTCGTCGAAGGTCGAGCTGATGACCTCGCCGCGCACGGTGCGCTGCATCTCGGTCACTTCTTCCGGGCGCTCGTCGATCAGCAGCACGATCAGGTGCACGTCCGGGTGGTTGGTGGTGATGGCCGTGGCCACCTGCTGCATCATCATCGTCTTACCGGCCTTCGGCTGGGAAACGATGAGCGAGCGCTGGCCCTTGCCCTGCGGCGCCATCAGGTCGAGGATGCGGCCGGTGATGTCTTCCGACGAACCGTTGCCGCGCTCCAGGGTGAAGCGGCGACGCGGGAACAGCGGGGTCAGGTTCTCGAACAGCACCTTGTTCTTCGACGCTTCGATCGGCTCACCATTGATGGTGTCGACGATGTTCAGTGCGAAGTAGCGCTCGCCGTCCTTCGGGAAGCGGATGCGGCCGGAGATATGGTCGCCGGTGCGCAGGTTGAAGCGGCGGATCTGGCTGGGCGAGATGTAGGTGTCGTCCGGGCCGGCCAGGTAGCTGGCTTCGGCCGCGCGCAGGAAGCCGAAGCCGTCCGGCAGGATTTCCAGCACACCGTCGGCGGCGACGCCGTCACCGTGGCGGGTCAGCACCTTCAGCAGGGCAAAGATCACGTCCTGCTTGCGGGCGCGGGCGACGCCTTCGGAGATCTGCAGCTGCTCGGCGATTTCCAGCAGCTTCTGCGCCGGCATGCGCTTGAGGTCGCTCAGCGAATAGACCGGGAAGCCTTCCGGCACGTTGGCGTGCGGGCGCGGCACGAAGGGCTGCTGCTCGCCGCCGTCCTGCGGCATGCCGTCATCGCGGCCACCCCGGTTGCGGTCACGGTCGCGACGGTTGCGGAAGCGGTCGCGGCGGTTGCCCTGGCCCTGCTGGCCGTTCTGGTTGTACGGGTTGTTGTTCTGGCCCTGGTTCTGGCCGCCACCCTGACCACCCTGGTGGTTCTGCTGGCGCGGCTGGCCGGATTCGCGGCCTTCGCCGGCATCACCGCCGCCGGAGGCGGGGGCTTCAGCGGCGGGCGCGCTCGGCGCGGGGGCGGCTGCGGCCGGTGCCGGCGCTTCGGGCGCGGCTGCCAGCGGCAGGGTCGGCTGCGCGGGGACAGCGCTGGTTTCGGCGGCTGCCGGAGCGGCGGCCTTGCTCACGCGGGGCTTGCGCACGCGCTTTTCGGCGGGCGCATCGGCGCTGCCGGTTTCGGAAGTGTGATCGGACAAGAGCGTTATTCCTCGCTTGAAGGTGCGAGCGCCCGGCTGGGGCGGCGAACGTTGGGAATGGGTCTGGAAGAAACTGCGTCCAGAGGGTGCGGCACGCGAACGCGGCCGGATATGCCGACACTATCATCGGCCCGCGGCGCCTTGCAAGGGTCACCGGGAATGGCATTCATGCGGGCGCGGGGCGCCCAGCGGCAGCCGCGGTCAGCGGCTGCCGTGGAACAGCAGGATCAGGCCAGTGCCTTGTCCAGCAGGCCGGCCAGCTGGGCCTTGCCCACCGCACCGATCTGCTCGCCCACCTTTTCGCCGTCCTTGAAGACGACCAGGTAGGGAATGGAACGCACGTGGTACTTGGCGGCCAGCGCACGGTTGTTGTCGACATTGACCTTGGCGATCTTGGCGCGGCCCTGGTAGGCGTCGGCCAGTTCGTCCAGCGCCGGGGCGATCATCTTGCACGGGCCACACCACTCGGCCCAGAAATCGACCAGCACCGGTTCCTTGGAATTCAGCACTGCGCTATCGAAGTCGGCATCGCCGACGTGTACAACCTTGTCGCTCATCTTGGTTTCTCGTCTTGGATTGCACCCGGCCAGGCCGGAGGTGGGTGAACTGGGCCATGCCCGGTGGCGCGACCCTCGTCGTTGCCTCGCGGCGGTGTGCCACGGTGCGTTCGGCGGGATGCCTGGACGCTCACGGCCGGCAGTGTACCCCTATCGCAGCGCTGGGACAGAGGCTGGCTGGAACCCAGCGTATCGTGACCGTGTCCGACGAAGGTATGTGTCGGATTTCACTGTCTTCCCAGAATATGGGGGCACCTGGCCTCCGGCCCAGCCCCTGTCGGCCGGGGGCGTTCAAGTGCGGTGTGGCTGGGTGAAGAGGGGGTTGCAGGGTGCGTCTCCCGGTCGGCTGAGACGGGTGCGCGGGATTGCCGGCCCGGTTGCGGTAAACTGAGGCATTGTGCGGCGTGCGGACCGGGTGGTCCCAGCCTGCCAACCCGCCGCAGGGGCCGCAGTTTGCGACGGTGCCCCTAGACGATGAAGTGCCAGCCGCCCTACGGGCCGGCGGCCATACCAAGACGGACTCATGAGCGACAAACCGCTGACCGATTTGACCTTCTCCTCCTTCGAGCTGCATCCGGCCCTGCAGGCGGGCCTTGAAGGAGCCGGATTCACCCGTTGCACCCCCATCCAGGCGCTGACCCTGCCGGTCGCGCTGCCCGGTGGCGACGTTGCCGGCCAGGCCCAGACCGGCACCGGCAAGACGCTGGCCTTCCTGGTCGCTGTCGTAAACCGCCTGCTGACGCGTCCGGCACTGGCCGACCGCAAGCCGGAAGATCCGCGCGCACTGATCCTGGCGCCGACCCGCGAACTGGCCATCCAGATCCACAAGGATGCGGTGAAGTTCGGTTCCGACCTGGGCCTGCGTTTCGCCCTGGTCTACGGCGGCGTGGATTACGACAAGCAGCGCGAGCTGTTGCAGCAGGGCGTGGACGTGATCATCGCCACCCCGGGCCGCCTGATCGACTACGTGAAGCAGCACAAGGTGGTCTCGCTGCACGCCTGCGAGATCTGCGTGCTGGACGAAGCCGACCGCATGTTCGACCTGGGCTTCATCAAGGACATCCGCTTCCTGCTGCGCCGCATGCCCGAGCGCACCACCCGCCAGACCCTGCTGTTCAGCGCCACCCTCAGCCACCGCGTGCTGGAGCTGGCCTACGAACACATGAACGAGCCGCAGAAGCTGGTGGTCGAAGCCGAGACCATCACCGCCGCGCGCGTGCGCCAGCGCATCTACTTCCCGGCCGACGACGAGAAGATCCCGCTGCTGCTGGGCCTGCTGTCGCGCAGCGAAGGCGCGCGCACCATGGTCTTCGTCAACACCAAGGTGTTCGTCGAGCGCGTGGCGCGTTCGCTGGAAAAGGCCGGCTACCGCGTGGGCGTGCTGTCTGGCGACGTGCCGCAGAAGAAGCGTGAGAGCCTGCTCAACCGCTTCCAGAAGGGCCAGCTGGAAATCCTGGTGGCTACCGACGTGGCCGCCCGCGGCCTGCACATCGACGGCATCAAGTACGTCTACAACTACGATCTGCCGTTCGATGCCGAAGACTACGTGCACCGCATCGGCCGTACCGCGCGCCTGGGCGAAGAGGGTGATGCCATCAGCTTCGCCTGCGAGCGCTACGCGATGGGCCTGCCGGACATCGAGGCCTACATCGAGCAGAAGATTCCGTCCGAGCCGGTCACCAAGGAGCTGCTGACCCCGCTGCCGCGCCCGGAACGTCCGGCCCCGGCTGCGGGCGAGGAAGGCGAGGAAAACGAGAGCGTCGGCCAGATCTTCCGTGAAGCGCGCGAAGCCCGCGCTGCCGAGGAGGAGCGCCGTGGCGGTGGCCGCAGTGGTGGCCGCTCCGGCGGTGGCCGTGGCGAGCGCCGTGAGGGTGAGCGCAGTGGCGAGCGTCGCCCGCGTGGCCCGCGCAAGCCGCGCGTGGAAGGCGAGCAGACGGCCGCCGCGCCGGTCGAGGGTGCCGAGGCCGCCGTGGCCCAGGCCCCGCGTCCGCCGCGTCCGCCGCGCGCCGAAGGTGCAGTGGAAGGCGCCGCCGAGGGCGAGCGCAAGCCGCGCAAGCGCCGTCGTCGTCGCCACGGCCGTCCGGTCGAAGGCGCCGAAGGCGTGCAGACCTCGTCGGGCAACGGTGCCAACCCGGTCACCCCGGTGCAGGTGGTGGCCAAGCCGGTGCGCACCGCCGCCGACACCGGTGATTCGTTCCTGACCCGCATCGGTCGCAAGATCCGCCGGATGCTGTCGGGCAGCTGATCGGCGCCCACCCCGCAGGACCGGTAGCACCCGACCGTTGGTCCGATGGCTTTAACGGCGTGCCGACCAGCGGTCGGCACCCACCACCCACGGTCGGCACCCACTGGCATGGCCCGGCGCTACCGATCCTTCGCGTCGGTCCTGCATAATCGGGGCATGAGTGTCCTGCGCTTTGACAATGTCAGCAAACAGTACGCCGGTGGCCATGAGGCGCTGATCGATGTCAGCTTCGAAGTGGCCCCCGGCGAAATGCTGTTCGTCACCGGCCATTCCGGGGCGGGCAAGAGCACCCTGCTGCGGCTTATCCACCTGGACGAACGACCGAGCCGCGGCGCGGTGGTGTTCGACGATCGCAACCTGCTGAAGGTGCGCGGCGGCGATGTGCCGCGCCACCGTCGCGCGGTCGGCGCGGTCTACCAGGACCATCGCCTGCTGATGGACCGGTCCATCGCCGAGAACGTAGCCCTGCCGCTGATCCTGCGCGGCACCCGCCGGGCCGATATCGGCAAGCGCGTGCGCTCGGTGCTGGAACGCATGGGCCTGGGCCACCGCGAAAAGGCACTGCCGTCGCAGCTGTCGGCCGGTGAGCAGCAGCGCGTCGGCATTGCCCGCGCCATCGTGGGCGAACCCAAGCTGCTGGTGGCCGACGAGCCCACCGGCAACCTAGACCCGACCCTGGCCGCCGAGATCATGGCCCTGTTCGCCGAACTGCCTTCGCGCGGCACCAGCGTGCTGGTGGTCAGCCACGACCTGCCGCTGCTGCGCCGCATGCGCAAGCGCGTATTGATCCTGGACCACGGCCGGCTGGTGGATGACATCTCGCCGCAGGATCTGGCGGAGTAACCGATGGCCAAGAACGAAAACGCCGAAGCCGCCGCACCCTCGCGCCTGGGTGTATGGATCCAGCACCACGTGCACAGCGTGGTGTTCAGCCTGGGCCGCGCCTGCCGCAAGCCGTGGGCCACCCTGCTGACCGTGATGGTCATGGCGCTGGCGCTGGCGCTGCCCCTGGGGCTGTCCATCGCGCTGGACAACCTGAAGCAGTTCGCCGGCAGCGTGCAGCAGTCGCGCGACATCAACGTGTTCCTGAAAGCCGATGTGGACGGTCCCGGCGCACTGCGCCTGGCCGGCGAACTGCGCGACCGCCAGGACGTGGCCAACGTGGCCTTGCGCACGCCCGAACAGGGCTTGGAGGAACTGCGCCAGGCCGGCCTGGGCGAGGCGATCGACGCCCTCAACGACAACCCGCTGCCGTCGCTGCTGGTGGTGACCCCGGCGCAGGGCCAGGATGACGCGCGTCTGGCGCGCGCGCTGGAAAGCCTGCCCGGTGCCGACCTGGTGCAGCACGATGCGTTGTGGCGCAAGCGACTGGATGCCTGGCTGGCCTTCGGCGCACGGCTGGTGCAGGTGCTGTCGGCGCTGCTGGGTGTGGGCGCGGCGCTGGTGGTGGGCAACACCGTGCGCCTGGACATCCAGGCCCGTCGCGAGGAAATCGGCGTGCTGCAGCTGCTGGGCGCCAGCGATGGCTTCATCCGCCGCCCGTTCCTGTACCTGGGTGCGTGGTACGGCTTGGGCGCCGGTGCCGTGGCGCTCGCGCTGATCGGCGTGGCCGGTGCCGCATTGCGCGCACCGCTGGCCGAACTTTCGCGCAGCTACGGCAGCCCGTTCGTGCTGCACGGGCTGGACCTGTTGCACGGCAGCCTGGTGCTGCTGGGCACGCTGCTGCTCGGCTGGCTGGGGGCCTGGCTGGTCACCGGCCACTTCCTGCGCCAGACCCGCCCCACTGACACCTGAGACCTGCATGCAACCGCAAGCGCTGAAGCATATTGAAGGGCCCGCGACGCGGGTGATGGTGGTCGATGGGTCCAAGCTGGTACGCAAGCTGATTGCCGACGTGCTGCAGCGCGACCTGCCCGGCGTGGAGGTGATCGGCTGCGACAGCATTGAAGAGGCGCAGCAGGTGCTGGCGCAGGGCCCGGTGGATCTGGTCACCACCTCGCTCACCCTGCGCGATGGCGACGGCCTGGACCTGGCCCGCAAGGTGCGCGAGACCGCCGGCCAGGCCTACGTGCCGGTGATCGTGGTGTCTGGCGATGCGCAGCAGCATTTGGAGCAGCGCCGCTTCACCGAATTCGTCACCGACTATTTCGACAAGGCGCTGGGCCACGAAGCCCTGGCGACGTTCATCCGTGGCTACGTGCAGCCGCAGACCATTCCTGGCGCCACCATTCTGTACGTCGAAGACAGCCGGGTGGTGGCCGAGGCCACCAAGCGCATGCTGGAACGGCAGCAGTTGAACGTGCTGCACGTGGTCAGTGCCGAAGAAGCCTTCACCCTGCTCACCGCCGAATCGCTGGGCCGCAGCCGCCACCGCATCGACCTGGTGCTGACCGACGTGACCCTGAAGGGGGAACTGAGCGGGCGTGACGTGGTGCAGCGCGTGCGCGTGGATTTCGGTTACGGCAAGCGCCGCCTGCCGGTGCTGGTGATGACCGGCGACGGCAATCCGCACAACCAGACTGGCCTGCTGCAGGCCGGTGCCAACGATCTGGTGCTCAAGCCGATCGAAGAACGCCTGCTGGTGACCAAGGTGCTGTTCCAGTTGCGTCTGGCCCGCTTGAACGATGGACCTGTATTGAAATGATCGACGATGTGGGAACCCCGGCGATCCAGCTGGAGCCGAGCTGGAAACAGCGTGTGGGCGATTACCTGCTGCAGCCGCAGATGCGCGACCTGTCCGCGTTCCTGCGCCAGCGCAAGGCCAGCGGCGCGGCGGTGTTTCCGCCCGGGCCGCAGATCTTCGCCGCGTTCGACGCCACGCCGTTCGAGCAGGTGAAGGTGGTGGTGCTGGGCCAGGACCCTTACCACGGCCAGGGCCAGGCCCATGGGCTGAGCTTCTCGGTGCAGCCCGGCGTGCCGGTGCCACCTTCGCTGCTGAACATCTACAAAGAGATCGAAGGCGACCTGGGCATTGCCCGGCCCGACCACGGCTGCCTGCTGCCGTGGGCGCAGCGCGGCGTGCTGCTGTTGAACGCGGTGCTGACGGTGGAAGAGGGCAGTGCCGGCGCCCACCAGGGCCGCGGCTGGGAAGGCTTCACCGACCACGTGGTGGACGTGCTGAACCGCGAACGCGACGGCCTGGTGTTCATGCTCTGGGGCGCGTACGCGCAGAAGAAGGGCAAGGTGATCGACACCGGCCGCCACCGCGTGTTGAAGGCGCCGCATCCCTCGCCGTTGTCGGCACATCGCGGTTTCCTGGGCTGCCGCCATTTCTCGATGGCCAACGACTACCTGCAGCGCCAGGGCCAGGCGCCAATCGACTGGTCGCTGCCGCCGCGCGCCCGCCTGTAACCCGGCGGGCCCGCCGCAGCGTCACACGCCCAGCATCTCGATGATGTCGTGCGCCACCTTGCGTTTGCGCGGCGGTAGCCGCCGTACCAGCGACAGGATGTTGCCCTCCAGGTCGTTGCGCGCGTAATCGGCGCTGGGCGGCGCCGCCCCCAGTTCCTCGTCGTCCGGCTTGCCGCAGCCACGGCCGGTAGCCAGCCATTCAAAGCGGACCTGGGTCACCACCGCGATCCGGGCCAGATGCGACACGCTGGGATGGGTGCCGCCGCGCCGCTCCCATTGCGCGACCGCACTGCGCTTCACCCCGGTTTCCTGCGCCAGCTGTGTCTGTGAAAGTCCAGCCGCCGTGCGTGCACCGCGGATTCGATCAGCCATCGACAACATCGGTATTCCCCCTTTCCCTATCCCTAGTTGATGGGTGGTTATCGATACTTACCGGGCAGCGATTCTTTTAACTGCCTGTACAGAATGACTGTCTGCCCTTGCCGCACCTGGGTTTCCCATCGTCTCCTCCCTGGCGACAGTGCTGCTTACTACGGTCTTCACGCCGTCTTGTTTGACCCATGCGCGCGCAAACGTAATTAATCGCCAAACCGGCCACGCAGCGCCGGAAAACATCAGAAACATCGAAGCCAGTGTGCGTCACATGCCTCATCACCGGCAATATCCGGGCGGTGCAGGGCGCGTGCAGCCGCGGCGCAGGGGATGGGCGATGGATAAGGCTTCAGTCGTGAAGCGGGTGTCAGTGTTACTCACCAAAGTAAATATCCTGCTATTTAGTGTGATCCTGTGCACATTAATAATGGTCGTGCCGACGGCCCGCGCCCAGGATGCCTGTACCGCCAATGGCGCCTGTGTTTCGGCCGGGCCGCGCCTGGTATCGGTCGATTCCACCCAGAGCCCGGTGTTGAATCTGTTGTTCAGCACGCTGCTGCCCGGCACCAGCGTCCAGCTCACCGCATTGGACTGGAACAATCTGGCCGGCGCCGACATCAACCTCAACGCGCTGCTGACCCAGCTCAACGGCGGCGTGGTGGTCAGCGATCCCAGTCAAGTGTTGAACGCCAACATCACCCTGGCCCAGCTGCAGGCGGCGATGGTGTCGGTGCTGCAGGCCGATGGCAAGACTGCCGCGGCCAGCGCCCTGGGTCTGCTCACTCCCTCCATCGGCGGGCTGACCGGCAACATCCGCCTTGCTGATCTGCTGCAGGTCAGCCTGCCGCCGGGTTCGCTGGCCACGGTGAACCTGGACGTGCTGGACCTGATCACCGGCGGCGTGCAGCTGTACAACTTCCGCAACGTGGTCACCACGCCCACGCCGATCACCCTGACCACTGCGCAGCTGGCACCGTTGGGCCTGGGCGGGCTGGCCAACGTGCGCGTGTGGGCGCAGGTGGTCGAACCGCCGGTGTTCAACTGCGGCCCGGTCGGAACCAGCTTCCACAGCGCGGCGATCCGCCTCAAGCTGGATTTCGACATCGTGCAGGGCCTGAACGTGGCGCCGCTGATCTCGGCGGTGAACGGCCTGAACGTTGGCGCGCTGGTCTCGCTGTCGGGCACCAGCATCAATGCCTCGCTGCTGCATCTGTCGGTCTACGCCGATGTGGCGCGCGCCGAAGGCACCATCAGCGCGGTCAGCCTGGCCAGCAACGCGGTCACCCTGCAGGCACGGCCGGGCCTGGTAAACCTGTATGTCGGCACCATCAGCGACGCGGTGTTCTTCAACCGCAGTGCCGTGCTCACCCCGGCCAGCGTGACCCCCATCAACGCCACGACGTTGAACGTGACCGTGGCGGTCAGCCTGCTGGCCGGTGGCCTGAAGGTGGCCGACGTGGATGTCCCGCTGACCGTGTCGGTGCGCGCCGTCGCCACCGCCACCCCCGGCCTGCAGTCGGTGGTGGTACCCGGTGCATTTCCACAGACACGCACGCTCACCGCAGGCACGGTCAGCGCCAGCACCATGGTCACCTCGCTGATCAATTCGCTGGATGTGACCATTACCAGTGGAACGCCGGTGGTGCGTCTGGTCAATGCACTGATCACGCTGCCGCTGCCGGTGAACAACATCGTCAACGCACTGGTATCCACCCTGCTGCCACCCCTGCGCACCGTGGTGAACACACTGGTGGGGCCGGTGCTGACCACCGTATTGGGCGGGGTGGTCGACAACCTGCTGGCCCTGCTGGGCATCCGCATCGGCCAGGCCGTGTTCACCGTGGAAAGCATTTCGCAGAGCTGCGCGGCTACCGTGCAGCTGGTGAAGACGCTGGCGCCGACCACCGATACCGGTGTGTTCAACCTGAGCGTGGCGCAGGGGACCACGGTGCTGGCCAGCGTGGCCAACGTGGGTAACAACGGTGCCACCACGGCGGTGGTCACCACACCCGGTACGGTCTACACCCTGGCCGAAACCGCAGGCACCGCCACGGTCCTGGCGCGCTACGCCAGCAGTTGGGAGTGCAAGGACCAGGGCGGTACCACGCTCAGCAGCGGCACCGGCCAGAGCTTCAACTTCACCGCACCGGCGCTGGCGGCGCAGCCGCTCACCGTGGTCTGCCGCATCACCAATCGCACGCGTCAGGCCGATCTGTCGATCAGCAAGAGCGATGGCAGTGCCACCTACACACCCGGTGGCAGCGCCAGCTATGTGCTGACGGTCAGCAACGCCGGCCCCGATGCGGTGACCGCCGCGCAGGTCAGCGACACGCTGCCGGCGGGCGCCACGCTGAGCGCGCCGTGGACCTGCAGCGCCTCGGCCGGCAGCACGTGCAGCGCCGCCAGTGGCGGTGCGGCCGGTGGCACCAGCGTCAGCCTGGGGGTGAACCTGATCAATGGGGGGCAGGCCACGATCACCGTGCCTGTCAGCTTCAGCGCCGATCCGGGCGCGTACTAGCCGTATCCACCCGGGCCGCTGCGCTGTGCGCGGCCCGGCAGCAACGACGCTTCTTGTGACGCGCAGGCGGGGAACGCCAGAGCCTGCGCGGTGCTTTCGAGGATGACAGCATGCACACCGCCCGCGCCCGTCGCTTGAACTGCCTGCCCGGCCACGCCTGCCTGCGCGCGCGCGCGCTGCAACTGGGCACCGCGCTGCTGGCCACGCTGGCCATGGCGGGTGCGCAGGCACAGGCGTACCGCAACCCGCTGGTGAACACCGCCACGGTGACCGCGCCGGCCGACGTGTCCGATCCCACCCCGGGCAACAACAGCAGCAGCGACAGCAACACACTGGCCGCCAGCGCGCAGTTGAGCATCGTCAAGACCATCACCACGCCGGTGCCGGTCGCGGCCGGTGGAGCGGTGCAGTACCGCATTGAAGTGCGCAACACCGGCCCGTCGCAGGCGGTGGGCGCCACCCTCACCGATTCGGTGCCCGCGCAGCTGAGCGGGGTCACCTGGACCTGCGCAACGGTGTCGGCGGCCACCTCCTGCTCGGCGGCCTCGGGCACCGGCAGCCTGAACGTCGGCGTCAACGTGGGCGTGGGCGACGTGCTGGTGGTGCTGGTGAATGGCACCGCGCCCACCGTCACCCCGGCGACCATTTCGGCCAACGCGGCCACCATCACCCCGCCGCAGGGTACGACCGATCCGACGCCAGGCGACAACACCGCCACCACGCCCACCATCGGCGTGCAGGCGGCCGCCATCGTCGCCAACAACGACGACTACAGTGCCGCGCCATTCCCGCCCGGCGGCGGTGGCAGCACGCCGCGCGTGTTCGGCAACGACACCCTGGCTGGCGCGGCGTTTGCCGACGCCGCCGTCGTCGCCACGCTGACCAACGCGCCGTCCGGCTATGCCATCGCGGCCAACGGCACCATCAGCGTGCCGGCCACCGCAGCGGCCGGGCCGGTCAGCCTGACCTACCAGATCTGCGAAGCGGCATCGCCCAGCAACTGCGCCAGCGCCACGGTCAGCCTGCTGGTCAGCCCTGATGCGCTGGATGACAGCGTGGCCGTGCAGGCCGGGCAGGCGCTGAACGGCAACGTTGCCAGCAACGACAATGTCTTTACCGGTTCCACCTTCGTGCAGACCGGCGCGGTGCCCAGCCAGGGCAGCGTGGTGCTGCAGCCCAGCGGCGCGTTCACCTACACCGCCAACGCGGGCGCCACCGGCACCGATACCTTCGGCTACCAGGTGTGCCTGCCGGCACCGAACGCGGCGGTGTGTGACACCGCAACGGTCACGGTGAACCTGACCGCCAACACCATCGATGCGGTGAACGATGATTTCAGCGCCGCGCCGATCGCCGCGGCCAGCGGCGGCACCACGGCCAGCGTGCTGGGCAATGACACCTTCAATGGCGCCGCAGTGGTGCCGGCCAACCTGACCACCACGCTGATCACCGCACCGGCGGGGTATCTGATCAACGCCGCGGGTGCCGTCACGGTGCCGGCCAACGCCGTGGCCGGTCCGGTCACCCTGGGCTACCGCATCTGCCTGACCGCCGCGCCGACGCTGTGCGATACGGCCAGCGTGCAGCTGGTCATCGCTCCCGTCGCGGTGGACGACGCGATCGCGACACCAGGTGCGGGGCAACCGGTGTCCGCCAACGTCGGCAGCAACGACAACACCCCGGCCGGCTCCACCTTCAGCCTCGGCACCGCCGCCAGCAAGGGCGTGGCGGTGGTGAACGGAGATGGCAGTTACACCTACACGCCCAATGCCGGCGTTACCGGCAGCGACACCTTCGGCTACCAGGTGTGCCTGCCGGCGCCGAATGCTGCGGTGTGCGATACCGCGACGGTCACCGTCACCCTCGGCGCCAATGCGCTGGTGGCCAACGATGATCTGTTCGCCACCCCGGTGCCGGGGCTTGCCGGCGGCACGACGCCCAGCGTGCTGGGCAACGACACCCTCAATGGCGTGGTGGTCACCGCCGGGGCGGTTACTGCAACGCTGCAGGCGCCGGTGGCGGGCTTCAGCCTGGATGCCAGCAGCGGCGTGATCACCGTGGCCGCAGGCACCACGCCGGGTGCGGCGACCCTGGCCTACCAGCTGTGCGAAGTGGCAGCCCCGGCCAACTGCGATATCGCCGGCGTGCAGGTGCTGGTCGCGCCGACGGCCGTGGCCGACAGCGTACCGGTGCAGTCGGGCCAGGCCGTGACCGGTTCGGTGGCCAGCAATGACAGCACCGGTACCGGTGCGGAGTTCAGCGTGCTGGTCGCCCCCACCCAGGGCACGCTGGTGCTGGCCACCGATGGCGGCTTCACCTACACCTCGGCGGCTGGCAGCAGTGGCACTGACAGCGCCAGCTACCAGGTCTGCCTGCCCGCGCCGAACAGTGCGGTGTGCTCGACTGCGACGGCCACCTTTGTCATCACCGCCAACACGGTCAATGCGGTGGACGATGCCTTTGGCACGCCGGCCATCTCGCCGGTGACCGGCGGCAGCACGCCCAGCGTGCTGGGCAACGATCTGTTCAACGGCGCTGCGGTGACCGCCACGCAGGTGAGCGTGAGCCTGGTGGACGCACCGCCGCCGGGCTACACCTTCACCAGGGCCGGGGTGATCAACGTGCCGGCCGGCGCTGCGGCCGGTGCGCAGACCCTGACCTATGAACTGTGCGAGGCCGGTACCGCCAACTGCGCCACCGCGCAGGTCGCGCTGGTGGTGGCGCCCGCTGCCATCGACGACATCTACAGCACTTCGGCCGGGCAGCCCCTGGTGGGCGATGTCAGCCTCAACGACAACGCGCCCGCAGCGGCGACCTACAGCTTGGTCACGCCGCCGGCCGCGGGCGCCTTCATCCTGCAGGGCAACGGTAGCTTCAGCTATGCGCCGGCCGCGGCCGGGCCGCAGACCGCGCAGTACCAGGTCTGCCTGCCGGCGCCCGATGCCGCCGTCTGTGCCATCGGTACGGTCACGATCACGGTGGTGGCCAACACCCTTGATGCGGTGGACGACAACTTCCGCAGTCCCGCGTTCGCGCCCGGTGCCGGCGGCACCACGCCCACGGTGTTTGCCAACGACAGCTTCAACGGCGCGCCGGTGAATCCGCTGCAGGTCACGGCCAATCTGCTGGCCGCGCCCACCGGTTTCAGCATCGATGCCAACGGCATCATCACCGTGGCCAGCTACGCGCCGGCCGGTGCCACCACACTCACCTACTCGCTGTGCGAGCAGGGCGGCAGCACCTGCGATACCGCCGCCGTGCAGGTGCTGGTTGCGCCCGATGCCGTCGATGACAGCGGCAGCGTGACCGGCACCCAGCCGGGCACCTTCGACCTGGCCGCCAACGACAACGTGCCTGCCGGTGCCACCTATACCGTGGTTACCCCGCCTACCTTGGGCAGCGCGGTGCTGTCGACCAGCGGCAGCCTGCAGTACACCGCCAACGCCGGCGCCAGCGGTGCCGACACGTTGACCTACCAGGTGTGCCTGCCGGCACCGGACGGCGCGGTCTGCGATACCGCCCAGGTGGCGCTGACCCTGGCCGCCGCTGCACTGGTGGCAGTGAATGATGATTTCAGCGCCAGCGCGGTCCCGCCGAGCGGTGGCAGTACCGCCAGCGTGCTGCTCAACGACACCTTCAACGGTGCGGCCATCGTGCCGGGCACCACCCCGGTTACCGCCAGCCTGACCACCCTGGTGTCCGGCTACAGCATGGCCGCCAATGGCGTCATCAGCGTCGCGGCCGGTACCTTGCCGGGCTCGGTCGCGCTGGGTTACCAGGTCTGCGAAACCGCCGCGCCGACCAATTGCGCCACCGCCACCGCGGTGGTGGTGATGAGCCCGGATGCGGTGAACGATGCACTGCCGGCCGCGGCCGGTGCGACCACCGTATTGAATGTGCTTGCCAACGACGTGTCACCGGCCACGCCGGTGGTGACCGTCAGCGTGGCGCCGGTGAATGGCACCGCCGTGGTCAACGCCGACGGCAGCATCAGCTACACCCCCACCGGCGGTTTCAGCGGGCCGGATTCGTTCACTTACCAGCTGTGCCTGCCGGCACCCCATGGCAGCGTGTGTGATACCGCCACGGTGGCGGTGACGGTCAGCACCACCTCGCTGGTCGCGGTGAATGACAGCTTCCTGGCCACGCCCATCGATCCGGCTGCTGGCGGCAGCACCACCAGCGTGCTGCTCAACGACACCTTCAGCGGCAGTGCGATCGTGCCGGGCACCACGCCGGTCACCGCATCGCTGGTCACGCCGGTGGCCGGCTACAGCCTGTCGGCCGACGGTGTGGTGAGCGTGGCCGCGGGCACGCGCCCGGCCGCGACCACCCTGAGTTACCAGGTGTGCGAGAACGCGGTGCCGACCAACTGCGCCGCCGCCACCGCGCTGGTGGCTGTCAGCCCCGATGCCGTCGCCGACAGCCTGCCGGCCACCGCCGGCACCACCACGGTGTTGAACGTGCTGGCCAACGATGCCGCGCCGCTGAACCCGGTGGTTACCGTCAGTGCCGGCCCGAGCCAGGGCACGGCCGTGGCCAATGGCGATGGCACCATCAGCTACACGCCGACCGCCGGCTTCGTCGGCACCGATACCTTCACCTACCAGCTGTGCCTGCCCGCGCCGGGCGGCACGGTCTGCGATTCGGCCACGGTGACGGTCACTGTCAGTGCCACCTCGCTGGTGGCCAGCAACGATGATTTCAGCGCCAGCCCGATTGCACCGGCCACCGGGGGCAGCACCAGCAGCGTGCTGTTGAACGATACCTTCAGTGGCGCCCCCATCGTGCCCGGCACCACGCCGGTCACCGCCACGCTGATTGCCGCGCCGGCCGGTTATACGATGTCGGCCAGCGGTGTGATCACCGTTGCTGCGGGAACCACGCCGGCCGCGGCGACCCTGAACTACCAGGTCTGCGAAAACGCGGTGCCGGGCAACTGTGCCGCGGCCACCGCGCTGGTGGCGGTCCGCCCGGAGGCTGTGGCCGATGCACTGCCGGCAGCCGCCGGCGCCACCACCGTGCTCAACGTGCTGGCCAACGATGCCGCGCCGTTGAACCCGCTGGTGACCGTCTCGGTGGCTGCGGGCAACGGCACGACTCTGGTCAATGGCGATGGCACCATCAGCTACACCCCCAGCGCCGGCTTCACCGGCACCGACACCTTCAGCTACCAGGTCTGCCTGCCGGCGCCAGCGGCGGCGGTCTGCGATACCGCGGCGGTAACCGTCACCGTGGCGGCCACGACGCTGACCGCGGCCAACGATGATTTCAGCAGCAGCGCGATCGCGCCTGCGCCAGGCGGCAGCACCCCCAGCGTGTTGTTGAACGACACGTTCAATGGCGTGGCCATCGTGCCGGGCACCACGGCGGTGACCGCTTCGCTGCTGACCACGGTGCCGGGCTACAGCATGGCAGCCGACGGCGTGATCACCGTGGCCGCAGGATCGCCGCCGGCGGCAACGACGCTGAACTACCAGGTCTGCGAAAACGCGGTGCCGGGCAACTGCGCGTCGGCCTCGGCCGTGGTGGCGGTCAGCCCGGTGGCGGTGGCCGACACCCTGCCGGCAACTGCCGGTGCCACGACCGTGCTGAACGTGCTGGCCAACGACACCGCACCGCAGAACCCGGTGGTGACCGTGTCGGTGGCGCCGACCAACGGCACCACCACGGTCAATGCCGACGGCAGCATCAGCTACACGCCGACGGCTGGCTACACCGGTGCAGACAGCTTCACCTACCAGTTGTGCCTGCCCGCGCCGGCGGCAACGGTCTGCGCCACTGCAACCGTATCGCTTGCGGTCAGCAACACGTCGCTGGTGGCGACCAACGATGACTTCACCGCAGCGCCGATCGCCCCGGTCACCGGCGGCAGCACGACCAGCGTGCTGCTCAACGATACGTTCAATGGCGTGCCCATCGTGCCGGGCACCACCGCCGTGACGGCGTCGCTGCTGGCGCCGCCCAGTGGCTACAGCATGTCGGCCAGCGGGGTGATCAGTGTTGCGGCGGGCACCACGCCGGCGGCGACCACGCTGAACTACCAGGTCTGCGAGAACGCGGCGCCGACCAACTGTGCGGCTGCCACCGCCGTGGTGGCGGTCAGCCCGGAGGCGGTGGCCGACGCGCTGCCCGCCGCCGCTGGCGCCACCACCGTCCTGAACGTGCTGGCCAACGACCGCGCACCGGCCAACCCGACGGTGACGGTGTCGGTCGCGCCGACCAACGGCAGCACCACGGTGAATGCGGACGGCAGCATCGGCTACACCCCGACGGTGGGCTTCACCGGCACCGACAGCTTCACCTACCAGGTCTGCCTGCCGGCCCCCGGCGCCACCGTCTGCGATTCGGCGACGGTGACGGTCACCGTCAGCAACACCACGCTCACCGCCGTGGGCGATGACTTCACTGCGACGCCGATCGCCCCGGTGGCCGGTGGCTCGACCGCCAGCGTGCTGTTGAACGACACTTTCAATGGTGCGGCCATCGTGCCGGGCACCACGCCGGTCAGTGCCTCGCTGGTGACGCCGGTTGCCGGCTACAGCATGAACCCGGCCGGCGTCGTCACCGTGGCGCCGGGTACCACGCCTGCCGCAGTGACGTTGAACTACCAGGTCTGCGAGAACGCGGCGCCGACCAACTGCGCGGTGGCCTCGGCCATCGTGGCGGTCAGCCCGGAAGCGGTGGCGGACACCCTGACCGCGACGGCGGGGACCACCACTCTGCTCAACGTGCTGGCCAACGACACCGCGCCGCTGAATCCGGTGGTGACCGTGTCGGTGGCACCGGCCAATGGCACTGCCATCGTCAATGGGGATGGCAGCATCAGCTACACGCCGACGCCCGGCTTCACCGGCGCGGACAGCTTCACCTACCAGTTGTGCCTGCCGGCGCCGGGCAGTGCGGTCTGCGACAGCGCCACGGTCAGCCTGACCGTGGGTGCCAATGGCATCAGCGCGCTGGCCGATGACTTCAGTGGCACCCCGATTGCGCCCGCCGCCGGTGGCAGCACCGCCAGCGTGCTGCTGAACGACACGTTCAACGGTGCGGCCATCGTGCCAGGCACCACCCCCGTCACCGCGTCGCTGGTGGCGCCCGTGGCCGGCTACAGCATGAACGCTGCGGGGGTCATCACCGTTGCGGCGGGCACTACGCCCGCGGCGGTCACGCTGAACTACCAGGTCTGCGAAACCGCCGTGCCCACCAACTGCGCGCAGGCAACGGCGCTGGTGGCGGTCAGCCCGGACGCGGTGGCCGACGCCCTGCTGGCCACCGCCGGTACCAGCACCGTTCTGAACGTGCTGGCCAACGACATCGCGCCGTTGAATCCGGTGGTGACCGTGACGGTAACGCCCGCCAACGGTCTTGCCACCGTGCTGGCCGACGGCTCGATCCGCTACTCACCGACCGAAGGCTTCACTGGGTCCGACAGCTTCACCTACCAGCTGTGCCTGCCTGCACCGGCCGCCGCCGTCTGCGATTCCGCCACGGTCAGCCTCACCGTCGCCGCCACCACCCTGGTGGCCAGCGCCGATGACTTCACCGCAGCGCCAATCTCACCGGCCAGCGGTGGTACCACCAGCAGCGTGCTGCTCAATGACACCTTCAACGGCACGCCGATCGTGCCGGGCAGCACGCCGGTCACGGCAACGCTGGTTGCCCCGCCTGCGGGCTACACCATGGCAGGCAACGGGCAGATCACCGTGGCACCGGCAAGTCCGCCGGCCGCAACCACCTTGATCTACCAGGTCTGCGAGAACGCCGTGCCCAGCAACTGCGCCCAGGCCACCGCCGTGGTTGCGGTCAGCCCTGCTGCGGCCAACGACAACCTGACGGCAACGGCTGGCACCACCACGGTGCTCAATGTCACCGCCAACGACACCCTGCCGTCCAACCCAACGCTGACCGTGCTGGTGGCACCGGGCAATGGTGCCGCAGTCGTCAACGCCGACAACACCATCAGCTACACCCCTGCGGCGGGCTTCACCGGCGCTGACAGCTTCACCTACCAGGTCTGCCTGCCCGCACCGGCACCAGCCGTGTGCTCCACCGCTACAGTCAGCCTGGCCGTGGGTACGACCAGTGTGGGCGCGCTGAACGATGACTTCAGTGCCACGCCCATCGTGCCGGCCACTGGTGGCACCACCACCAGCGTCCTGCTGAATGACAACTTCAACGGTGCGCCCATCGTGCCGGGCACCACGCCGGTGACCGCTACGCTGATCACGCCGCCCACCGGCTACAGCATGAGCCCGAGCGGCGTCATCACCGTGGCGGCGGGCCTGGCCCCGGTCGCCACCACGCTGACCTACCAGGTCTGCGAAAACGCGGTGCCGAGTAACTGCGCGCAGGCCACGGCACTGGTGGCGGTGCGTCCGAACGCGGTCGACGACACGCTGTCAGCCGGTACCGGCACCACCGTGCTGAACGTTGCTGCCAACGACACGCTGCCGTTGAACCCGGTGTTCACGGTGATCGTCGCGCCGCTGAACGGTACCGCCGTGGTGAACGGGGACAACACGATCAGCTACACCCCGAACCCGGGTTTCACTGGCACCGATACCTTCACCTACCAGGTCTGCCTGCCGGCACCGAACCTCAATGTCTGCGATACCGGGTCGGTCAGCGTGACCGTGAGCGCCACGACCCTGCAGGCAGTGAGCGACAACTTCAGTGGCACGCCCACCCTGCCTGGCGCGGGCGGGTCCACGCCGTCGGTGCTCGGCAATGACCTGATCAACGGCGTGCCGGTGCAGCCGGCGCAGGTCACCGTGTCCCTGATCGCACCGCCGGCAGGCGTCAGCATCGATGCCAACGGCATCATCACCATCGCCGGCAGTGCCGCGGCCGGTGCGCTCAACCTGACCTACCAGATCTGCGAGGCCAGCAACTCGGGCAACTGCGCGCAGGCCACGGCGCTGGTAGTGGTGCGTCCGGATGCGGTGAACGATGTGGCCACCACACCGGCCGGGCAGGCGCTGAGCGGCAGCGTGGCTGGCAATGACAACGCCGGCGGCGATTCGGTGTTCTCGCTGGTGACCGCACCGGCGCAGGGAACGGTGGTGCTCAACGCGAACGGCAGCTACACCTACACGCCAAACACGGGCTTCAGCGGCAGCGATTCGTTCATCTACCAGCTGTGCCTGCCCGCGCCGTATGCCGGCGTGTGCGATACCGCCACGCTGACCATCACGGTCAGCGCCGCGGGTGGCACCCTGGTCGCGGTCGATGATGCGATTGCCGATGTGCCGGCCACCGGCGCCACCGCAGTGTTGAACGTGCTGGTGAACGACACGTTCAACGGCGCAGCGCTGGACCCGACCACGGTGCTGCTGACCCCCACCAACACCACGGCCATCACCCTCCAGGCCAATGGCAGCGTGGACGTGGCCGCCGGCGTGGCCGGTGCGACCTACACCACGACCTACCAGATCTGCCTGGTGAGCCAGCCGAGTGTCTGCGACATCGGCACGGTCACCGTGACCCTGGCCAACCCGCCGGCTGGCAGCCCCGTGCAGCCGGCCGACGACACCGCCAGCACGCCTCAGGACAGCCCGGTGGTGGTAGCGGTGCTGGCCAACGACCTGGTTGCTGGCAGCCCGGTGGTGCCGGCGTCGGTGGCGGTGACGATCAGCACCGCGCCCACCTCGGGCACGGCCGAGGTACTGGCCGACGGCAGCGTGCGCTACACGCCGGCGGCGATGTTCAGCGGCAGCGACACCTTTGCCTACACCGTCTGCACGCAGGCCGCGCCGGTGCAGTGCGGTACGGCCAGCGTGACGGTGCAGGTGCAGGCCAATGCCGTGGAAGTGGTGGATGAGACGGTGACCACGCCCGATGGCGAGCCGGTCACGATCTCGCTGCTGGACAACATCAGCACCAGCGGCGCGCCGATCAACCCGCGTTCGCTGCGCGTGCTGGCCGCGCCGCGCTACGGCCGCCTGGGCTGTACCGACGGCGTCTGCATCTACACCGCCTTCGTCGGCTACAGCGGCCAGGATGCCTTCACCTACAACATCTGCGACGTCTCCATTCCCACCCCGGTCTGCGCCGATGGCCGGGTGAACATCACCGTCACCGCCAGCGGTGCCGTGCTGCGCCTGACCAAGCAGGCAGCGCAGCGCACGGTGAAGGTGGGCGAGCTGGTGCGCTACGTGGTGACCGTGGAAAACCTGGGCGAGGTGGATGCGCTGGGGGTGAACGTGGTCGATACGCTGCCGGCCGGCTTCACCTTCGTGCAGGAGGGCTTCGAGGCCCGCGACCTGGACAACGCCGCGTTCGTGAGCGCGCGTTCGCCGCTGCGGGTGGAACGGGTGGATATCGCCGCCGGCGGCCGCGCCACGCTGGTGTACTACTTGCGGGTGGGGGCTGGCGTGGGCCAGGGCATCCACACCAACCGGGTGACCGCGGTGGATGCGGTCAACGCCAGCATCGGCAACGTGGCGTCGGCCGATGTAGAGGTGGTGGGCGATCCCTTGCTTGACGAGAGCCTGATCCTGGGCAGCGTGTTCGAGGACCGCAACGGCAACGGCATCCAGGATGACGGTGAGCGCGGCATTCCCGGCGTGCGCGTGGCTTCGGTGGAAGGCCTTGTGATGGAAACCGATGCCTTCGGCCGCTACCACCTGGTCGGCATCAATGGTGGCCAGGCACGTGGGCGCAACTTCATCCTGAAGGTGGACCCGACCACGCTGCCGGCCGACGCGCGCTTCACCACGCGAAATCCGCTGCTGCGGCGGATCACCCCGGGGCTGCCGGTGCGCTTCGACTTCGGCGTGCAGCTGCCCGATGCACGGTTCGACAGCGGTCGTCCGGCGCTGCGGCTGGAGTTCGGCCCCGCACTGTTCGTACCGGGCCGCGCCGAACTGGCACCTGGCAACGAGGCGGTACTGGTGCAGGCGGCCAACGCGTTGCAGGCACGCCAGGGCGGGGTGCTGCAGGTGCGTGCCGAGGCGGGCCAGGAAACATTGGCGGCAGACCGCGGCCGCGTGCTGCAGCAGGCCGTGCTGGCGCGGTTGCCAGACGGGTGGGCCGACCGGGTGCAGGTGCAGGTACTGCCTGCACCGGCCACCGTTGACCGCGCGGACCGCTGAGGAGAGGGCCATGATCAAGACGACCGCACTCATCACCCTGGCCACCGCGCTGCTGCTGCCTTCGGCCTGGGCGCAGACCGCAGCGCCCGCGCCGGCACCGGAAGTGCCGCAGACCCTGTGCGGTGCCGAAGGCTGCCGCCGCGGCAACGACCTGCTGCTGCAGGTGCATGGCGATCCGACCCCGCAGACGGTGCCGACGCCTGCGGACGCGCATGCGGCCGCACCGGGCGGGCAGTTCGTGACCGAGCTGCCTGACGGCGCGGTGGTGTGGGCCACCGAAGATCCGTCGCTGTCGGCGCCGGTGCTGAACGTGCAGACCGGCTCCATGGCGCCGTTCGAGAACGGGCGCCTGACCAAGCCGCTGCGCTTCCATGGCTACAACAACTACGCCTCGTTCATCGAACGCATCGAGATCACGCTGTATCGCGGTTCCGATACCGATCTGGTCACGCCGCTGGCGCGCATTCCCATGCCGGTGGACTACGTGGGCAACACCGAATGGGATGGGCAGCTGCCGGCCGGGCTGAACCTGCGCGAAGGCGACGAACTGCAGTACATCGCCCGCGCTTACGGCCACGATGGCGCGTTCGACGAAACCAGCGCGCAGCGCTTCCAGCTGGTGCTGCCCACCGACTACGAACGCGGCACCCAGCAGGTGCGCGACAATGTGCAGAAGACCCTGGGCAAGGTGCTGAACGGCGAGGAAGCACGCGACCAGCAGCTGACCAATGACATCTACGGACAGAACGCGCTGCGCCAGCAGAACATCGCCATCTACGGCTCGCGCGTGCGCATCTACGGCCGCGGCCTGGCACCCAACGCGCGCGTGCTGATCAACGGGCAGAGCTTCCCGGTGGATCTGGAGCAGAAGTTCGCCGCCGAATTCCTGGAGCCGATCGGCCAGCACCGCTACCAGGTGGAAGTGGAAGCGCAGGACGCGCCGCCCCTGCAACGCACGCTGGACGTGGAGGTGACCGGCAGCTACCGCTTCCTGGTGGCGCTGGCCGATGTAACCCTGTCCAAAAACACCGCCAGTGGCAACCTGGACCCGCTGGTGGCCGATCAGGACCGTGATGACAGCTTCCTCAGCGAAGGCCGCCTGGCGTTCTACCTGAAGAGCAAGCTGCGCGGGAAGTACCTGGTGACCGCGCAGGCCGATACCTACGACCGCGAGTTGAAGCGCCTGTTCAGTGGCTTCCTGGATGCCGATGCGCGCGATGTGTTCCGCCGCCTGGACCCGGACCAGTACTACCCGGTGTACGGCGATGATTCGACCACTTACCGCGATGTGGATACCCAGGGCAAGCTGTACGTGCGCGTGGACTGGGACCAGAACCAGGCGTTGTGGGGCAACTTCGCCACCGGCTTCACCGGCACCGAATACGGCCAGTACGTGCGCTCGCTGTATGGCGCGGCGCTGAGCTGGCGATCACGCGCGACAACGCCGCTGGGCGATCCGCGTTCCTATCTGAAGGCATTCGGCTCGGAGGCACAGTCGGCGCTGGGCCACAGCGAGTTCCTGGGCACCGGCGGCAGCCTGTACTACCTGCGGCACACCGATCTGCTGCCGGGCTCGGAACAGGTGGTGCTGGAAGTGCGCGACCGCACCACTGGCCGTACCGAAGTGCGCAGCACCCTGCAGCGCGGCGTGGATTACGAAGTGAACGAGATCCAGGGCCGCATCCTGCTGACCCGCGCGCTATCGCAGATCACCCGCGAGAACGTGCGCACGCTCACCCGTGACACGCCGCTGGACGGCTACGACCAGGTGCTGCTGGTGGACTACGAGTACGTGCCGGTGGGCTTCAGCACCGACGATGTCAGTGCCGGCCTGCGTGGCAAGCAATGGTTCGGCGACCACGTGGCCGTGGGTGGCACCTACGTGGACGAAAACCGCAGTGGCGACGACTACAGCCTGATGGGCGCCGACCTGACCCTGCAGGCCGGGCGCGGTACCTACCTGAAGCTGGAACAGACCCGCAGCGAAGCCACCGCCGCGCCAATCTTCTATTCCGACAACGGCGGCCTGAGCTTCATCCAGCGCAACCCGGTGAGCGCGGCGCGCAAGGGCGATGCACGGGCCGTGGAAGCACGCGCCAACCTGCGCGAGCTGGGCTGGACCACGCAGGACTGGAGCTTCGGCGCCTGGTGGCGCGATGTGGATGCCGGCTTCTCGGTATCGCGCATGGACACCGGGGTGGCACTGGAAGAGTACGGCGCCGAATTCCTCGGCTACTTCACCGACAACCTCAGCCTGTATGGCCGCCAGAGCCGCGCCGAACGGGGCGACGTGGCGCTGGAGCAGTCGCAGCTGACCTTGGACTGGCGGCTGGGCAACAACGGCCAGCTGGGGGCGGAGCTGCGCCGCGTGCGCGAAGAGAATGCAGGTGTGGACGTGGATGGCACCCTGGCCGCATTGAGCTACCGGCAGCGCTTCGGCGCCAAATGGGAGCTGTACGGCACCGGCCAGCTGACCGTGGATGATGACGGCGGCGCTTACGAGGACAACAACCTGTTGACCCTGGGCACGCGCTATCTGTTCGGTGATCGTTCCAGCGTGGGCGCCGAAGTGAGCAGCGGCAGCCGCGGCGACGGCGCCAAGCTGGAAGCCGAGTACTGGATGACCCCCGAACACAGCTTCTACGGCAACTACAGCTACAGCACCGACCGCACCACCGCCGATCCGCTGTACGACACCGGCCTGCAGTCGGGCTGGACGCTGGGCCAGCGCTGGCGCCTGAGCAACCAGGTGAATGTGTTCAACGAAAGCCAGTACCTGAAGGACCGGCGCGAGGACACCGCAGGCCTGGTCAACACCTTCGGCATGGACTTCTACCCGGCGCAGGGCTGGAACCTGGGCTTCAGCGTGATGGACGGCAAGCTGGACGCCACCACCGGCCGCGTCGACCGCCGCGCGTACAGCGTCAGTGGTGGCCGTACCGACGCCAACACGCAGTGGACCAGCAAGCTGGAGTACCGCCGCGACCAGGGCGCCGAGCAGCGCGAGCAGTGGGTGACCACCAACCGCCTGCTGTACAAGATCAACGAGGACTGGCGCATCGCGCTGCGCGCCAACTACGCCGATACCCAGGACAGGATCAACGCACTGGCCGATGCCAAGCTGGTGGAATCCAACCTCGGCTTCGCCTGGCGCCCGCACGACAACACGCGTTGGGCCGCGTTCGGCAAGTACACCTATCTGTATGACGTTGCGTCGCTGGGCCAGGAAGGCGGCAACGTGTATGACCAGAAGTCGCAGATCATCTCGCTGGAAGGCGTGCGGCAGATCGGTGAACGCTGGGAAGTGGCGGCCAAGCTGGCCGCGCGCTGGGGCGACTACCGCACCGGCCGCGGCGAAGGCCCCTGGCTGGACAGCCGGGTGAACTTCTCGGCGCTGCAGTTGCGCTACCGGCTGTGGTCGCAGTGGGAAGGCCTGGCCGAGTACCGCTGGCTGGATGTGCGCGACGGCGGCGACAAGAAGGGTTGGCTGCTGGGCGTGGACCGCCAGATCGGGCAGAACTTCAAGATCGGTGCCGGCTACAACTTCACCGAGTTCAGCGACGACCTGACCGAGCTGCGCTACGAGAGCAAGGGCTTCTTCCTGAACCTGTCCGGCTATTACTGAGCGCTTTGGCCGCCGCCTGGGTTGCCGGACATGGGCCGGCATCACCGGCCTGGGGCCGCCTGGGCCTGAATGACCGGCAACACTGCCGGGCTGAACGGGGTGCTGTGATGGGATTTTGCGGCCCAAAAGCACAATTCATCCACCAGTTTGTGCGTAAGTCATTGTTTTGGAATGGTTTGATGCGTTCTGGGGTCTGCTCGCCATTGTCATCAATTCGCGATAGGGTAGGGATGTTGAACGGCCCATTGTTTCGCCTGCGGAACACTGGAACTTCCTACCGCTTTAGCAGTCCAAAACCCGGACTGCTAAGATGAGCCCTATGAGCCAGAACACCTCTACTGCCCTTGTGGCAAACAATCTCCCGATTCCCAGTGCGCTCGGTTCGCTGGACGCCTACATCGGTGCCGTGCACCAGATTCCGGTGCTGTCGGTCGATGACGAACAGGACCTGGCCCGTCGTTTCCGCGACGGTGACGATCTGGACGCTGCGCGCGAGCTGGTGCATTCGCACCTGCGCTTCGTGGTGCACGTGGCCCGCGGTTACAACGGCTACGGCCTTGCGCTGGGCGACCTGATCCAGGAAGGCAACATCGGCCTGATGAAGGCGGTCAAGCGCTTCGACCCGGATATGGGCGTGCGCCTGGTGTCCTTCGCCGTGCATTGGATTCGTGCCGAAATGCACGAGTTCATCCTGAAGAACTGGCGCATCGTGAAGGTCGCCACCACCAAGGCGCAGCGCAAGTTGTTCTTCAACCTGCGCAAGTCGAAGACGCGCCTGGGCTGGATGAACGCGGCCGAAGTGAGCGCGGTGGCCAAGGACCTGAACGTGTCCGAGCGCGAAGTGATGGAAATGGAATCGCGCCTGTCCGGTCGCGATATCGGTTTCGATGCGCCCAGCGATGAGGACAACGAACACGCCCCGCCGTCGCCGGCCGCGTTCCTGGTCGCCAACGACGAAGACCCGTCGATGGCCTACGAACGTGCCGACAGCGAAGACAACCAGCTGCAGCTGCTGCGCGAAGGCCTGGCCGAGCTGGATGCCCGCTCGCGCGACATCATCCGCCGCCGCTGGCTGGACGCCGACAGCAAGGTGACGCTGCAGGAACTGGCCGATGAGTACGGCGTTTCCGCCGAGCGCATCCGCCAGGTCGAAGCGAACGCGCTGAAGAAGATGAAGGCGCTGTTCAACGCGTAACGCGGTGCAGCGTTGGAAAGATGAAAGGCCCGGCAATGCCGGGCCTTTTTTTGTCTGGAGGGGCTCATGCACGCATGCGTGCGCCCACACATCACCCCTCGCGTGCGATCGCGCGCCAGCCGATGTCGGTGCGGTGGAACTCGTTGGCCCAGCTCACCTTGGCCACGCCGGCATAGGCATTGGCCTGCGCGTCGCGCACGCTGTCGCCCAGCGCGGCCACGCACAGCACACGGCCACCGGCGCTCAGCACCTGGCCCTGCGCGTCCAGCGCGGTGCCGGCATGGAACACCTTGGCGCTGGCCGGCACATCGGCCAGGCCGGAAATCACATCACCGGTGATCGGCGATTCCGGGTACGGCTTGGCGGCCAGCACCACGCCCAGCGACGGGCGCGGGTCCCATTGTGCCTCCACCTGGTCCAGGCGACCGTCGATGGCCGCTTCCACCAGGTCCACCAGGTCCGACTGCAGGCGCAGCATCACCGGCTGGGTTTCCGGATCGCCGAAGCGCACGTTGAACTCGATCACCTTCGGCGCGCCGCTGGCATCGATCATCAGCCCGGCATACAGGAAGCCGGTGAACGGAATGCCGTCGGCAATCATGCCCTGCACGGTCGGGTTCACCACCTCGCGCATCACCCGCGCATGCACCTCGGCGGTAACCACCGGGGCCGGCGAATAGGCGCCCATGCCGCCGGTGTTCGGGCCGGTATCGCCGTCGCCCACGCGCTTGTGGTCCTGCGACGTGGCCATCGGCAGGGCGTGTACGCCATCGACCATGGAAATGAAGCTGGCTTCCTCGCCATCGAGGAATTCTTCGATGACCACGCGCGCACCGGCGTCGCCGAACGCATTGCCCGACAGCATGTCGCGCACCGCGTCCTCGGCCTCGGCCAGGGTCATTGCCACGATCACGCCCTTGCCGGCGGCCAGGCCGTCGGCCTTGACCACGATCGGGGCGCCCTTGGCGCGGATGTAGGCCAGCGCCGCGTCAACTTCGGTGTGCACGGCGTAGAACGCGGTGGGAATGTTGTGGCGGGCCAGGAAATCCTTGGCGTAGGCCTTGCTGCCTTCCAGCTGCGCAGCGGCGGCGGTCGGCCCGAAGATGCGCAGGCCGGCGGCGCGGAAGCGGTCGACCACGCCGGCCACCAGCGGCACTTCCGGGCCCACCACGGTCAGCGCCACGCCTTCGCTCTGGGCCAGCGCCAGCAGGCCGTCGATGTCGGTCACCTTCACCGCCACGTTGCGGCACTTGTCCTCGGTGGCGGTGCCGGCATTGCCGGGTGCCACGAGCACTTCACTGACCTGGGGGGATTGGGCCAGCTTCCATGCCAGGGCGTGTTCGCGGCCGCCAGAGCCGATGACGAGGATTTTCATTGAGGGGAGATCCTGGGGGCAGAAGTGAAAGGGAACGGGGGAATCAATCAGCTGGTTTTTTCGTGGAAGCCAGGCGTCTTGCCTCAGCCGTTAGGTCCGCAAGATCAAGCTCGGCTTCGCGCTCGGACGCGATCATTGCGGAAGCGCGTCGTGCAGCGTCAAATTCGGCGTAGCGCCCCGAGATGATGGTTTCCATCTGTTGGTTGGACACGCGGCCGGGGCCATCGAGAATGGCGCGCTCGTTGAAGTCAAGGAAGCGATCGGTCTGCTTGAGCCAGTCCAGCATGCGGGTTTCAACCCGTCGTTCGGCGCGATCTTCAGCGAAATCCAGGAACATGGAAACCAGACGATTGAGCTGTTCCAGCTCTTGTCGATGCAGGTAGTTCTTGGAAACGACGACATCCGACTTGCGAGGCTTGTCGCCTGTCCAGTTGGTCAGGCCCATGTGAGGGGCGTTGGCGTCGGCACGTTCGACGATCAATTGGGCGGCAGTGCGGCCGGTGACAGCGTAGACCAGCTTGTTCTGGATGGTGGCATAGAACGTTTTGGCGGTGGCTGCGCTACCGTCGTAGTCGCTGCTGCTGGCTTTGAACAGATCGCGCAGGGTCTGGTAGAAGCGCTTTTCCGAACTGCGGATATCGCGGATGCGACTCAGCAGCTCCTTGAAGTAATCCGCGCGCTCGGCATCCTTGAGCCGCTCGTCGTCCAGAAGGAAACCCTTGACCAGATACTCTGACAGGGCATCGCTGGCCCATCGACGGAACTGGCTCCCCCGGGGGGAGCGGACACGGAAGCCAACCGCCAGAATCATGTCCAATCGATAGCGCTGAACCGAACGATTGACCGTGCGCGTGCCCTCGGTTTGAACTGTCAAGTAATCCTTGACCGTTCCCTCGGCCCTCAGCTCGTTGTCCTGCAGGATGTTGCGGATGTGAAGGCTGATGTTCTGCTTGGTCGTGTCGAACAGCTCGGCCATCTCGCCCTGGGTCATCCACACCGTCCCTTCCGCAGCGCGCAGATGCACCTCCGTCCGGCCATCGTCGGTACGGTAGAGGATCAGTTCGCCGAGGGGGCTGGTCATGGCCGGTCGCTGTGCCTCACTCGCAGCCCTCGCGCAGCAGCGCGGCGGGGAAGGAATAGGTCCACGTCTTCGGGTCCAGGGTGAAGCGGTGCTGCTGGCGCACGGCGGTGCCACCGCAGGTGCTGCCGGATTCCTCCACCAGCAGCGGCCAGACGCGCGCGCTGCGGTCGCTGTCGTCGAAGCGCTGGCTGAAGTCGATATTGAACACCTTGCTGCGGCAGTCTTCGGCCGCGTCGGCGTCGTCGCAATCGTAGGCGGCGCCATTGTCGATATGGCTGCGCATGCTGCCGGTGTCGACCAGGCCCTTCGGGCCAGGCAGCACCAGCGATTGCGAGATCAGCGAATAGCCCTGGCCGAACCAGCCGTCTTCCACGCGGAAGCCGTAGAAATCGCTGCCGGCGCGCACGATCTGCACCGTGCCGGGCTGGCCGCTGCTGCCGTAGGTGCCACCGGTCAGTTCGGCGGCGACGTCGAAGCCACCGGCGGTGGGCCGCAGCACGTAGAAGTCGATGGTGCCCGGTTCCGGGTGGCCGGCGTCGACCAGTGCGCCGCAGACGGCCAGCAGCTGCTGCCAGCTGTCGCCGCTCACCACCGGCTGCTCGGCGCAGACCTGCCAGCTGACCGGGCGCGTTTCGCCGTCCTGGGTCCAGCTGCCGCGCCAGTCACCCGACAGCGCGGCACCCTGGCCGTAACGCTGGGCCAGGAAGGCCTGCAGCCGGGCAGTGCGGCTGAGCGGGGTCGCCGGTTCGGCGGCCGCCGTCGTGGCGGCCGGCGCTGCAGGGGCAGCGGCCGGCGCAGGATCGGCGGCCGGCGTGCAGCCGGCCAGCAGGGCCGTGCCGGCCAAGGCGAGCACGGTGAGCGGTTTCAAAGAGACTGCAGACATCCGTGTCGCTCCCTGTATCAGTGGCGGAAGTGGCGAACGCCGGTGAACACCATGGCCAGGCCATGTTCGTCGGCGGCGGCGATCACTTCCGCATCGCGCATCGAACCGCCCGGCTGGATCACCGCCTTGATGCCGGCAGCGGCCGCGGCATCGATACCGTCGCGGAACGGGAAGAACGCATCGGAGGCCATCACCGAACCTTCCACCACCAGGTTCGCGTCGGCCGCCTTGATGCCGGCGATGCGCGCGGAATAGACGCGGCTCATCTGCCCGGCGCCGACGCCAATGGTGCGGTTGTCCTTGGCGTACACGATCGCGTTGGACTTCACGAACTTGGCCACCTTCCAGGCAAACAGCAGGTCGGTGAACTGCTTTTCGGTCGGCGCCAGCTTGCTGACCACCTTCAGTTCGTCGCGGGTCATGCCGCGGTTGTCCGAGGACTGCAGCAGCAGGCCCGAGCCCACGCGCTTGCTGTCGAAGTTGTTCAGGCCATCACCGTGCGGAATGCGCAGGACGCGCACGTTGGCCTTCTTCTGCGCGTACTCCAGCGCGGCCGGCTCGTAGTCCGGGGCGATCAGCACTTCGACGAACTGGCGGTCGAGGATGACCTTCGCAGTGGCCGCATCGAGCGGCTTGTTGAAGGCGATGATACCGCCGAAGGCGCTGGTCGGGTCGGTGGCGTAGGCCAGCTCGTAGGCATCGCCGTTGCCGGCACCCACGGCCACGCCGCACGGGTTGGCGTGCTTGACGATGATGCAGGCCGGCGCATCGAACTGGCGCACGCATTCCCACGCCGCATCGGCATCGGCCAGGTTGTTGTAGCTCAGTTCCTTGCCCTGCAGCTGCTGGAAGGTGGCCAGGGTGCCCGGCACCGGGTACAGGTCGCGGTAGAACGCGCCGCTCTGGTGCGGGTTCTCGCCGTAGCGCAGGTCCATCACCTTCACGAAGGTGGAATTCATCTGCGCCGGGTATTCGGCACGCACCGGCACGGCGGCGTCGGTGGCGGTGACCGCCGACAGGTAGTTGCTGATGGCCGCGTCGTACTGGGCCACGCGGTTGAACGCGGCCACCGAGAACGCGAAGCGGGTGGCGGCGCTCAGCTGGCCGTCGTTGGTTTCAAGCGAGGCCAGCAGTTCGGCGTACTGCGACGGGTCGGTGGCCACCGCCACGCGGGCGAAGTTCTTGGCCGCCGAGCGCAGCATGGCCGGGCCGCCGATATCGATGTTTTCCACTGCGTCGGCCAAGGTGCAGTCGGCCTTGGCGGTGACCGCTTCGAACGGGTACAGGTTCAGCACCAGCAGGTCGATGGCGCCAATGCCATGCTCGGCCATCACCGCATCGTCCAGGCCCGAACGGCCCAGCAGGCCGCCGTGCACCATCGGATGCAGGGTCTTGACCCGGCCATCCATCATTTCCGGGAAGCCGGTGACGTCCGCGACGTCCTTCACGGCCAGGCCCATGTCGCGAATGGCCTTGGCGGTGCCGCCGGTGGACAGCAGCTCCACGCCGCGTGCAGCCAGCGCGGTGGCCAGCTCGACCAGGCCGGTCTTGTCGGAAACGGAAAGGAGGGCCCGGCGGACGGGCAACAGATCAGCAGTCATGGGGACAGGGCAATCGGCAGCGGAGCGGGGCCGATATTGTAGTTCGTGGGGGCCGGTGGCGGGCGCTGCGCGGGGCGGTTTCCTGCCCCCGGTGCGTACAAACGCCCGTATCGGCATGCTGGGCCGGGCACGCCATGGGGTAGGCTATGCCGGAACTGCCAAGGATCAGCGGGTTCAGATCGTGTCGATCTATGCATTGAAAGGACGTTTCCAGGACCTCTTGCGTCCGGCCGTGCGCGGGCTCTACCGCCTCGGCATCACCGCCAATACGGTGACCGTGGCTGCCGCCGTGGTCTCGCTGCTGGTGGCCGCCGCCGTGTGGTGCTGCGCGCCTGCGCAGCCGCTGTTGTACCTGCTGCTGCCGCTGTGGATGCTGCTGCGCATGGCGCTCAACGCCGTGGACGGCATGCTGGCCCGCGAGTTCGGCCAGCAATCGAAGCTGGGTGCCTACCTGAACGAGTTGTGCGATGTGATTGCCGACGCCGCGCTGTACCTGGCCCTGCTCAGCGTGCCGGGCGTACGGCTGGAGGCACTGTGGCTGCTGGCCTGGACCGCGGCGCTGAGCGAATACGCCGGCGTACTGGGGCTGATGGTCGGCGCCAGCCGCCGCTACGACGGCCCGATGGGCAAGAGCGACCGCGCCTTCGTGATCGGTGCGCTGGGCCTGCTGCTGGCGTTCGGGTGGGTTGGCGCGATGACGGTCACTGGCGTGGCGGCGGCCATGGCCGCACTGTGCGTGCTGACGATGATCAACCGCGTCCGCCGCGGGCTGCAGGAAGCGGCGCTTCCGCCGCAGTAATCAACGACAAACAACAAGACAATCTGGAGATTGCATGCGTCAGGCGCAGGAACGGGAATTCCACAGCTTCGACCAGGTACCGCTGTTCTACCGGTACTGGGCGAGCACTACGACCACCACGCCGGCAAAGGCCATCGTGCTGCTGCATCGCGGCCACGAACATTCCGGCCGGGTCACCCACCTGGTCGATGAGCTGGACCTGCCCGATACCGCGTTCTTCGCCTGGGATGCGCGCGGCAACGGCCGTTCGCCCGGCGCGCGCGGCGATGCACCGGGCTTCCCGGCGCTGGTGCGTGACCTGGACAGCTTCATCGCCCACATCGGTGCCGAGCACGGCATCGCGGTAGAGGACATCGTGGTGATCGCGCAGAGTGTGGGCGCCGTGGTGGCCGCCACCTGGGTGCACGATTACGCACCGCGCCTGCGCGCATTGGTGATGGCCTCGCCGGCGTTCAAGGTGAAGCTGTACGTACCATTCGCGCGCGCTGGCCTGACCCTGATGCAGAAGCTGCGCGGCAACTTCTTCGTCAACAGCTATGTGAAACCGCAGTGGCTGACCCACGACCCGGCGCGGGTGGAAAGCTACCGCACCGATCCGCTGATCACCCGGCCGATCTCGGTGCGCGTGCTGCTGGGCCTGTACGAAGCGGCCGACCGCATCGTTGCCGACGCGCAGGCGATCAGCGTGCCGGTGCAGCTGCTGGTGTCCGGTTCGGATTTCGTGGTGCACCGTGGCCCGCAGGACCGCTTCTACGAGCGCCTGTCCAGCCCGATCAAGGAGCGCGTGCACCTGCCGGGCTTCTTCCACGACACCCTCGGCGAGCGTGACCGCGCACCGGCGCTGGCGCGCATCCGCAGCTTCATCCAGGCACGCTTCGCCGAGCCGCTGCGCGAACTGTCGCGGCGCGATGCACACCGCCACGGCCCGACGTTCGAAGAATCGGAGATTCTGTCGTGGCCGCCCGAGCGCAACAGCTTGGCCGACGTCCGCTGGCGCGTCGTGCGCGGCGGCCTGCGCTTCGGTGGCACGCTGTCCGAGGGCATTGCCCTGGGCCTGCAGACCGGTTTCGATTCGGGCAGCACGCTGGACTACATCTACCGCGACGAAGCACGCGGCAAGGGCCCGCTCGGGCGCATGGTCGACCGCAACTATCTCGATGCGATCGGCTGGCGCGGCATCCGCGTGCGCGGCCAGCACCTGCAGGAACTGCTGCGCGACGCCGCCCAGCGCCTGCGCGGGCAGGGCACGCCGGTACGCGTGCTGGACGTGGCCGCAGGCCATGGGCGCTACGTGCTGGAAGCGCTGGGGCAGGGCGAGCAGCGCGCCGAGCGCATCGTGCTGCGCGATTTCAGCGAACTGAACGTGACCCAGGGCCAGGCCTTGATCGAACGCCTGGGGGCGGCCGACATCGCCCGCTTCGAACAGGGCGATGCATTCGACCCGGCGCAGCTGGCGAAGGTGGACCCGGCGCCGACGCTGGCGGTGGTGTCCGGCCTGTACGAACTGTTCCCCGACAACGACGCGGTGCTGCGCTCGCTGCAAGGCATTGCCGCGACCGTACCGGTGGGCGGCTACCTGGCCTATACCGGCCAGCCCTGGCACCCGCAGCTGGAGTTCATCGCCCGGGCGCTCACCAGCCATCGCGGTGGTGCGGCGTGGGTGATGCGCCGTCGTACCCAGCAGGAAATGGATGAGCTGGTGCGCCTGGCCGGCTTCCAGAAGGTGGCCCAGCGCATCGACGAGTTCGGCATCTTCACCGTGTCGCTGGCGCGCCGGGTCGGCTGATGTCCGCCGTCGCCGCCACCCCGGTGGCCCCCACGGCGCGCCCCTGGCGGCGTGCCCTGTTGTGGCTGGTGCTGCTGGGGCCGTTCTTCTTCACCAGTTACGGCTTTGCCAACTGGATGGCCGGTCGTCAGACCGACGTGCCGGTGCTGGCCTTTGCCTGGGAAACCCACGTTCCGTTCGTGGCCTGGACCATCGTGCCGTACTGGTCCATCGATCTGTTCTATGCCATCTCGCTGTTCCTGTGCCGGCAGCGGCTGGAACTGGACCGCCACGCGCTGCGCTTGTTCAGTGCGCAGCTGATCGCGGTGAGCTGTTTCCTGCTGTGGCCGTTGCGCTTCAGTTTCCAGCGGCCGGAGATCGACGGCGTATTCGGCTGGTTGTTCGATGTGCTGCTGGGCTTCGACAAGCCGTTCAACCAGGCACCGTCGCTGCACATCGTGCTGCTGATCGTGCTGTGGGTGAAGTTCGCCCAGTACCTGCACGGCGCGTGGCGCTGGGTGCTGCACGGGTGGGCGCTGCTGATCGGCATTTCGGTGCTGACCACCTTCCAGCACCACTTCATCGACGTGCCCACCGGGCTGCTGGTGGGCTGGCTGTGCGTGTGGCTGTGGCCCGACCAGGGCGTGCCACCGCTGCGCGCATGGCGCACCGCGCGCGACCCGAAGCGCTGGCGCCTTGCGCTGCTGTACCTGCTGGGGGCGGCAGTGCTGCTGCTGCCGGTGCTGCAGTGGCGCGGCGCGGCGCTGTGGCTGCTGTGGCCGGTGCTGTCGCTGCTGCTGGTGGCGCTGGCCTATGCCGGGCTGGGCATGGCGGTGTTCCAGAAGCGCGCCGATGGCCGGCTGAGCATGGCCGCACGCTGGCTGCTGGCGCCGTACCTGGCCGCGGCATGGATCAATTCGCGGCTATGGACACGGCGTGCGCCGCAGCCGGTGCAGGTGGCCGACGGTGTGTGGCTGGGGCGCCTGCCCAGCGGCCGCTTGCCGGCGCCGCTGCAGGGCGTGGTCGATACCTGTGCCGAGCTGTCCTGCCGCGCCCCGGGCGCGGTCTATGCCGGGGTGCCGATGCTGGACCTGGTGGTGCCCAGCGCTGCGCAGCTGCGCGCCGCCGCCGCGTCGATCGAGCGCCTGCACGCGCAGGGCCCGCTGCTGGTGTGCTGCGCGCTGGGCTATTCGCGCAGTGCCGCCAGCGTGGCGACGTGGCTGCTGTGCAGTGGCCGCGCCGCCGATGCCGCACAGGCAGTGGCGCGGGTGCGCCAAGCACGGCCGTCCGTCGTGCTGCACGACGTTCACGTGTTGGCGATCGCGGCTGCTGCCGCACAGGAGACTACGCTATGAGCCAGGCCCCGGACCTGCCGATGATGCACCTGCTGCTGCGCCAGGGCCGCTGGCCTGCCGCGCTGTCGCTGGGACTGTTGCTGGTGGGGCTGTTGCTGCTGGGTATCGAGCCGGGGCTGGCGATGATCGCCGCCGGCCTGGTGCTGCTGAGCGTGGCGCTGGGCGTGGTGCAGGCGTACTTCGCGGTGCGCGTGCAGTTGGATGCCAGCCTGCTGCGGTTGCTGCTGCAGGAAGGTCTGCAGGGCGAGGCGGCAGCACACCGGGTCGACCAGGCCCTGCACCTGGCCGGGCTGCGCCGGCTGCCGGCCGATGCGCCGCTGCGTGGCTGGGACGCGCGCTGGGCCGGCATGCGCGGCCTGCTGTTGCGCCAGTATCTGTTCACCGCGCTGCAGTTCGTGGCGGTGCTGCTGGCCGTGTTGTGGCCGCAGACCTGAGGGGAACCTGATGTTCGCAAGCGTGATTGCCCGCGCCTGTAGTGGCGCCATCCATGTGCTGACCGGTGCGCGCGCGCTGTGGATCGGCTGCGCGCCGTCCAGCGACCACCGCGTGTACTACGGCAACCATGCCAGCCACGGTGACTTCGTGCTGATCTGGTCGTCGATGCCGCCCGCGTTGCGCCGCCAGGTGCGGCCGGTGGCTGCAGCCGAGTACTGGCAGCGCGATGGCCTGCGCCGCTACCTGATCGATGCGGTGTTCAACGGCGTGCTGGTGGAACGCGAAGCGGCGCGCCGCCAGCAGGACCCCCTGCAGGTGCTGCGCGATGCGGTGGATGAAGGCTGTTCGCTGATCCTGTTTCCGGAAGGCACGCGCAACACCGGCGAGGAGCCGCTGCTGCCGTTCAAGAGTGGCATTTACCATCTGGCGCGGCAGCGCCCGGAACTGGAGTTCGTACCGGTGTGGATCGACAACCTGAAGCGGGTGATGCCCAAGGGCCGCTTCCTGCCGCTGCCGTTGCTGTGCACGGCAACCTTCGGCGCACCGCTGCGCCTGCAGGCCGAGGAGGACAAGGCGGCGTTCCTGGCGCGCAGCCGGCAGGCGCTGCTTGACCTGGCACCGAACGGGGGCCGCGCATGAGCTTTCTGATCGATGTGTCCGGCGATCTGGCCACGCAGAGCGTGGGCCAGCAGACCGGGCTGCTGTTCGGCGGCATCGGCGCGGTGCTGGTGCTGGCCACGGTGGTGGCCGAGACCCTGCGCTGGCGCCAGCGCGGCCAGCCCAGCGCGGTCATCGCCAACCTGGTCTCGCGCATCCGCGCGTGGTGGGTGATGGCGATCGTGGTGGGCGGCGCGCTGTTGTTCGGCCGCGCCGGGGTGATCGTGCTGTTCGCCATCATTTCGCTGTTCGCGCTGCGCGAGTTCATCACCCTGGCGCCTACCCGGTCGGGCGATTACTACGCGTTGCTGGCGGCGTTCTACATCGTGCTGCCGTGGCAGTACTACCTGGTGTGGATCGACTGGTACGGCATGTACACCCTGCTGATTCCGGTCTACGCGTTTCTGTTCCTGCCCATCCTGTCGACCATCGGCGGCGATACCACCCACTACCTCGAGCGCACGGCCAAGGTGCAGTGGGGGCTGATGATCTGCGTGTTCTGCATTTCGCACGTGCCGCTGCTGCTGAACCTGCAGGTGCCGGGCCATGACCCGGCGCGCAACGTGCTGTTGTTCGCCTTCCTGGTGATCGTGGTGCAGTCGTCCGATGTGCTGCAGTACATCTGGGGCAAGCTGCTGGGCCGGCGTCTGATCGCACCGAAGCTGTCGCCGTCGAAGACGGTGGAAGGGTTCGTGGGCGGGGTGCTGAGCGCCAGCGCGCTGGGTGCGGCGCTGTGGTGGATCACCCCGTTCACGCCGCTGCAGGCGTTCGGGCTGTCCCTGCTGATCAACCTGATGGGGTTCTGGGGCGGCCTGGTGATGTCGGCGATCAAGCGCGACCGTGGCATCAAGGACTGGGGGCACATGATCGAAGGCCACGGCGGCATGCTCGATCGGCTGGATTCAGTGTGCTTCGCCGCACCGGTGTTCTTCCATGTGGTGCGGTATTACTGGAAGGCGGGCGGGGGCGGTTGATCAAACCGGGGTCGGATCCCTTCGCACAGCGAAGGGCTCTGACCCCTGGAGCGAAACTGACCCGCATCTGCAGAGTCGAGCCATGCTCGACTGCTCTTCGCAGATTGCCTCGCACAGAAGCAGTCGAGCATGGCTCGACTCTACACACCGGTGCGCTTACGCGCTGATGCCGTATTCCTTCAGCTTCTTGCGCAGGGTGGCGCGGTGGATGCCCAGCATGGCCGCGGCACGGCTCTGGTTGCCTTCGCAATGGTTGAGCACTTCCACGAACAGCGGAATCTCCATCTCGCGCAGCACGATCTCGTACACATCGTCCGCATCGCAGCCATCAAGGTCGCGCAGGTAGCGGCGCACGGACTGGGCTACGTGTTCGCGCAGCGGTGGCCGGGCAGCGCCACGACTGGTGTCAGGACGAGTGAGGACAGCGTTCAAGGGGGTTCCCGATCTGAAGGCCGGTGCGCGCGGCGCGCGCAGGCGGACGTGTGATTGGCCGTCAGTCTAGCGCGAGCGTGCCCGAGCTGCCACGGCCTGACGCCTCGACCTTGGTCAGAGGAACTCGAAGGTGAATGCGACGGTGGAGGCCGCCGGCTCCTGCACGCGGAACGCGACCCGCGCGCTCTGCCCGGGCTCCAGCGTGGCCGCCGGGTCCTCGCCCAGGTACTGCGCCGGGGTGAACACCCCGCTGCCGATCAGGCGGCCATCGGCATCGGACAACGACAGACGCAGGTCCGGCCAGGCCTGTGCCCAGCGTGCATCGTTGCGGATGCTGGCTTGGACCTGCAGCACGCCTGCCTGCCCCGGCAGGGGGCGGATCTCGCGGCTGGTCATGGTGAACGCCGTGGGTTCGCGCCAGGCCGGCAGGCTGCAGCGAAGCACGCCGCACAGCGCGCTGATCCAAGGCCGATGGCCGGCATCGGCGGCCAGGCGCGCGCGGTCGGCCAGCACGCTCTGCAGCACCAGCAACAGGGCCAGGCCTGCAACCAGCGCCCAGTGCCAGCGCGGTGACGGTCGCGCGCGCGGACGCATGCCCAGGAAGCTGGGCGCCTCGCTGGCAACGGCCGCATCCATCGTGTCGCTTTCGGCCCGGTCGACGTCGACATCGGCGCGTGCGACGGGCTCCTCGTGCTGCGCGAGCGAGGGCGCGGTGTCCTGATCGTCCTCCGCGGCCTCGCCTTCCTGCAGCAGCTGCGGGGCGGCGTGACCGGTGGCGTCGGCAGGTGCAGCGTCGGCTCCCGGCGCAGTGCGCAGGAAGGTGGCCAGCGGGCGACGCGGCGGGTTCGGCTCGGACATCGTCAGGGCACCGGCTCGGATCCAGCGCTCATTCAACCACGATCAGGCGCGGCGTACGCCGGTGATGCGCATCCAATCGCCATCCTGGGTGGCCTGCAGTTCGTCGAACCAGGCGGCATAGCGCTGCAGCAGTTCGCCTTCCTGGCCATGCAGAATGCCCGACAGGGCGATGCGGCCACCGGCAGCCACGCGTGCGGCCAGCAGTTCGGCCAGTGCGTCCAGCGCCGAGGCCAGGATGTTGGCGACCACGATGGGGTAGGTTGCCAGCGGTTCGTCCTGCGGCAGATAGACGTGCATGCGCGCCTGCTCGCCATTGCGCTCGGCGTTGTCGGCGGTAGCCACCAGCGCCTGCGGGTCGTTGTCCACGCCGATCGCTTCGGCCGCGCCCAGCTTCAGTGCCGCCAGGGCCAGGATGCCCGAGCCACAGCCGAAGTCGAGCACGCGCTGGCCCTGCAACTGGCCGTCCACGGCCAGCTGGTCCAGCCAGCGCAGGCACAGCGCGGTGGTCGGGTGGGTGCCCGAGCCGAAGGCCAGGCCCGGGTCCAGGCGCACGACGGCAGCATCGGCGGCCTGCGCGGCTTCCGGCAGTTCGTGGTTCCACGGCACGATCCAGGTGCGGCTGCCGAAATCCATCGGCTGGAACTGGTCCAGCCAGGCACGTTCCCAGTCTTCGTCTTCCACGGCGCGGAAGCTGCCGCCGCTCCAGTCCAGGTCCGGGTCGAAGGCTTCCAGCGCTGCCAGCAGCAGCAGCGCATTGCTGTCGGCCGGGAACAGCGCGCTCAATACCAGGGTGTCCCACAGCGGGGTTTCGCCCACGCCCGGTTCGAGGATGGCCTGCTCGTTGCTGGTGTCGGCTTCGGCATCAAGCAGGGTGACGGCCAGCGCGCCTACGTCCTCCAGCGCGTTTTCATAGCGGGGCTGGGTGGCTTCGGTGCAGCGCAGGGTCAGTTCCAGGAACGGCATGGCGGTGGGGGCAATCGCGGGAAAGGGGGCCATGCTAGACCATCCGGCCGTCTCCGTATGCCCTGAGATGAACCGCAGCGGTTCAGACAGCGCTTCGGGGGCTTGCTAAACTGCCGGCTTTGCTGTGTCCCGCGTCCACTCCTGTCGCCCATGGCCTTCGCTCCCACCCTGAAAACCTGGTTGCTCGTGCTGCCCGCCGTGGCGGTGCTTGGCGTGGCCGGTTACCGGGCCAGCGGCCATGGCCACGCGATGGAGGATGGCGTGGCGGTGCCGATGGGCGTGTCCGCGCCGTCGGTGGACGATGCGTTGGCGCCGGTGATGCCCGAAGCGTTGGCCCGGCGTCTGTCGGGCATCGAGCGCAGTACCGCGCTGCCGTCGGGTCTGCCGTTGGATATCCGCGCGGACATCGAAGGCGAGACCGATCTGTTCGCCTATGCGCAGCGCCTGCGCGTGCAGGCCGACAACGGCAACCACGAAGCGCGCTGGATGCTGAGCCGGGTCTACGACTACTGCGCGCAGTACGCGGTGGATCCGGGTGGTTACCGCCTGGACAACAATGTGCTGGCCGGGCTGGGGCTGAGTGCGGCGCCGGCCATGGTGCAGGCGCGCGAACGCGTGGCCCAGCGCTGCGGTGGCTTCGTGCCGGGCGACAAGCTGGGCCCGGCGCTGGTGATCGGCGAGCGTCGGCGCGCGGCGCAGGAAGGCAACCTGGCGGCGGAAGCATCGCTGCTGGCCGAAGGTGAGCCGCTGCAGGACAGCGAGCAGTATCGCCGTGAGCTGGTGCAGCGCGTGCAGGCATCGCGCGATCCAGAGGCCTACATGGCGCTGGCGCCGGCCATGGGCCTGCGCGCGGCGGGCGACAAGGCGATGACCGGCATGATCGCCGGCGAACAGCTGAGCGAGCTGGCCTGGCGTGTTGCCGCCTGCGAACTGGGGCTGCCGTGTGGCGCGGACAGTGTGCTGGTGAACAGTTATTGCGCGAACGGAGGGATCTGTTCGCAGGGTGGAACGCAGGATTTCCGGGATTTCGTGTATGACGCCGCGGTTTCGCGGCAAGGTGCGGGGAAGATGAAAGAGTGGATCAAGCGGTTGATTGGTACGGGAGCAGGGCGATGAACTACCGTCGTTTGGTACATGGCGCCAAGTTCTGGTTCTGGGTGGTGTTGTTCGTGGCCTACTCGGCCGGTGCGGTCGGCCTGTTGATGATCGACACCTACGAAGATCGCTACCGGCACCTGTCGAAGGTGGAATTGACCACGGTGAAGGCGCAGGAAGACGTGCGCCGCGCCGGTGCCAGCCAGGTCGCTGCGGTGTACCGCGCGCAGAGTGGGGTGCCGTTCGCTTCGTTGCCGGCCGGCAGCACCTTCCAGGTGGTCTGGCCCGATGGTTCCACCGAGACCATGGTGATCGTCGATCCGACCTCGCCCAATGGCGTGCGCCCGCTGGCCAATTCGCAGATTCCCGCCGAAGTGGCCGACAAGCGCTGACCCGTGCCCGGTAGCGCCGGGCCATGCCCGGCGGCGTTGCGCATCGTCGCCGCGCGCAACGGAAAAGGGCGGGGAAATCCCCGCCCTTTCCGTGTCCAGCGTTGGCTGCGCAATCAGGTCAATGCGATCGGCTTGTTCTTGCGTTCGGCCAGGCGCTTTTCCAGGTAGTGGATGTTCTGCCCACCGGCCTGGAAGCCCTTGTCACGCATGATGCGCTGCTGCAGCGCCACGTTGGTCTTGATGCCGTCCACCACCATCTCGCTCAGCGCCACCCGCATGCGGGCGATGGCGGTCTCGCGGTCCGGGCCGTGCACGATCAGCTTGCCGATCATCGAGTCGTAGTTCGACGGCACGCGGTAGCCACTGTAGATGTGGGTGTCCACGCGCACGCCGGGGCCGCCCGGCGGATGGAAGCCGGTGATGGTGCCCGGGCTCGGCACGAAGGTTTCAGCATCTTCGGCGTTGATGCGGCATTCGATGGCGTGGCCGGTCAGCACCACGTCGCTCTGCTTGATCGACAGCTTCTGGCCAGCGGCGATCTTCAGCTGCTCGGCCACCAGGTCGATGCCGGTCACCATCTCGGTCACCGGATGTTCCACCTGGATGCGGGTGTTCATTTCGATGAAGTAGAAGCGGCCGTCCTCGTACAGGAACTCGAACGTGCCGGCGCCGCGGTAGCCGATGCGGATGCAGGCTTCCACGCACACCTTGCCGATCTGCTCGCGCTGCTCGGCGGTGATGCCCGGTGCCGGGGCTTCTTCCACCACCTTCTGGTGGCGGCGCTGCATCGAGCAGTCGCGCTCACCCAGATGGATGGCGTTGCCCTGGCCGTCGGCCAGCACCTGGATCTCCACGTGGCGCGGGTTCTCCAGGAACTTCTCCATGTAGACCTCGCCATTGCCGAACGCGGCCTTGGCCTCGCTCTTGGTGGTTTCGATCGAGGTCTTCAGCGAGGCTTCGGCGTGCACCACGCGCATGCCGCGGCCACCGCCGCCACCGGCCGCCTTGATGATGACCGGGTAGCCGATCTCGCGGGCGATCTTGGTGTTGGCCACGATGTCTTCGCCCAGCGGGCCGCCCGAGCCGGGCACGCACGGCACGCCAGCGGACTTCATCGCGCGGATCGCTTCGACCTTGTCACCCATCATGCGGATGGTGTCGGCCTTGGGGCCGATGAAGATGAAGCCGGACTCTTCCACGCGCTCGGCGAAATCGGCGTTTTCCGACAGGAAGCCGTAGCCCGGGTGGATGGCCTGGGCGTCGGTGACTTCAGCGGCGGCGATCAGCGCCGGAATGTTGAGGTAGCTCTGCGGCGACGGCGCCGGGCCGATGCAGACCGACTCGTCGGCCATGGCCACGTGCTTGAGGTTGCGGTCGACCGTGGAATGCACGGCCACCGTGCGGATGCCCAGGGTGTGGCACGCGCGCAGGATGCGCAGCGCGATCTCCCCTCGGTTGGCAATGACGACTTTGTCGAGCATGGCGTGCCCCTCAGCCGATCACGAACAGCGGCTGGTCGAATTCCACCGGCTGCCCGTTCTCGCCCAGGATGGCGACGATGGTGCCGGACTTGTCGGCTTCGATCGGGTTGAACATCTTCATCGCTTCGATGATGGCCAGGGTTTCGCCTTCCTTGACCTGCTGGCCAACGGTGACGAAGGCCGGCTTGTCCGGGGCCGCCGAAGCGTAGAAGGTGCCGACCATCGGCGAACGCAGCACGTGGCCTTCCGGCAGGGCCGGGCCCGGCTTGGCGGTGCCGCCGGTGGAGGCTTCGGTGGGCGACTGCATCGGCATGGCCGGCGCAGCCGGCGCCGCCGGCGCGGCGTACACCGGGGCAGCGACCGGCGCGGCGTAGCTGGCCACCGGGGCGCGCGACAGGCGCACGGACTCTTCGCCTTCCTTGATTTCGATTTCAGCCAGGTTCGACTCTTCCAGCAGGTCGATCAGCTTCTTGATTTTGCGCAGATCCATGAGGGCCTCTTTGGTTTCTATCTAGGTGAGGAGGGCGCCGTGGGCGCCCGGTTCGACAATCAGGTGGCCGACAGCCGCAGCAGGGCCGCGTCCATCGCGTAGCGGTAGCTGTCGGCGCCGAAACCGCACACCACACCCACCGCCTTGTCGCTGAAATAGCTGTGCTGGCGGAACGGTTCGCGGGTATGGGGGTTGGACAGGTGGATTTCGATGAACGGCACGGCCACCGCTGCCAGCGCGTCGCGCAGGGCGACCGAGGTGTGGGTGAAGGCGGCGGGGTTGATCAGGATGAAAGCGGTCCCGTCGGCGCGTGCGGCCTGTACGCGGTCCACCAGCACGTGCTCGGCGTTGGATTGCAGGCTGTCCACGGCGTGGCCGGCGGCGCCCGCCTGGGCGGCCAGGGCCTGATCGATGTCGGCCAGCGTGGTGCGCCCGTAGACCTCCGGCTCGCGCGTGCCGAGCAGGTTGAGGTTGGGGCCGTGCAGGACCAGCAGCTTCGCCATGGAATCCGATCAACGGGAAAGGGCGGCAGTCTGGCGGAACCTGAGGATGGTGTCCAGTTCGGCGAAGTTTGCGGCGTTTCAATCGTTTGTTGGAAATTCGCCGAGGCCCTTGTGGCCGTATGCGGCAGGGCGGATCAAGGCTGGCTGAACGCCCTGCGCGCGCGGGATGCCGGCATGTACGCCGATGATGCGCGCAAACGGGGTGGATGGGGGGCCGGTCACCCGCTGGGTGATCCGGCCCCGGTGCTGCGTCAGGCGGACTTGCGCAGCAGGGCGATGGCCGGCGGTACCTGGTCCAACCACCAGCGCGGGTCGGCACTGCCATCGTGGACCGTGCCGTCACGCTGAACGTAGTGGCGTACATCGCGGCCGCTGTCGCTCAGTTCGCCGGCCAGCACCCGTTCCAGCCACTCCGCACCGTAGCGGAAGATCTCCGCGGCAACACCGCCCAGCGGATGGAACTCGTTTTCGTAGACGCGCAGTTCCTTGGGCGCGCGGATACGCTCGAAGTTGGCGATGGCATCGGCCAGTGGGGTCAGTTCGTCGAATTCGCCGATGCCCACCAGTACCGGGCAGCGGATGTCGGCCACCCCGGCCCCCAGCGGCATCCGCGCGACCAGTTCGCGGTCGAAGGTGTCCGCATCGGTGTGGCCGGACATGTACATGTAGTTGGCCTTGAAGGTGGGCTGGGCCCGTTCGAAGATCGTGGTGAAATCGCCGGTCACCCCTTCGAAACTGGCCAATGCCTTCAGGCGCGGCTCGCAGGCGGCGGCGCGGTGGCCCCAGTAGCCGCTCATGCTGATGCCGAACATGGCGATGCGATCGGCATCCACTTCCGGCAGCGCAGCCAGATAGTCGATGTAGGCGCTGATGGCGCGCTCGTAGTTGTCCAGGGTCACCACCAGGCCGTTGGCGCGGGATTCGCCCTGGCCCGGGCCTTCAATGGACAGCGCCACCACCCCGCGGGAGGTGTAGTAGCGGTCGGCGGCATGGATGTAGTCCTCCTTGATCATGTCCATGCCCGGGCCCAGGATGACCGCGGCCGCCCCCTGTACCGGGCCTGCCGGCAGGTGCAGCAGGGCATACAGCGTCTTGCCCTCGAACGGAATCTCCACACGTCGCACACGGCCCTGGCGCAGCGCACCGATGCGGGCAACCGCGTGGTTGGCGTGCGTGCGGAACGCGTGCTTGCGCGGATCGGCCGCATCGAAGATGGAGTACTGCGCGCGGCCCCACATGACGGCGGCGCGTACATACAGGTCGGCCGCGGTCTGTGCGTGGCCATCGCGGTCGTAATGCGCCGCTTTGCGCTCGATCTCACCGGCTACCGTGGCCCAGGCCTTGGGTAGCATGGCGCCACTCTTCACCAGGGAAAACACCCGGTCGAAATCGGCCGGGTCGTGCCCCAACTGGACCAGGGTGGCCTTGGCCTCGGGGTGCAGGGCGTCGAAGCCGCCCTGGGCCAGGGCGATATCCAGCACCCAGCTTTGTGCTGCGGAACGTGAACTCATTGCGGTGTCTCCAGAAAAGGACGGAAGCGCGATGGCCATTTGCTAAGTACTAAACTAAATTCCGTGCGCTATCCTGTCAAACCCTTCCCAGCCCGTGGTCTGCCATGGTTCATGCTGTCCCGACTGCCGAACGCGCGGCGTTCGACGCTTTGGCCCGTGCGGCGTACCAGCTAAGCGCGGCCGACGCGCGGCTGCGCGGCCGCGCCACCCGTGAAGCCGGGGCACTGTCGATGACCCACGCGCGGGTACTGAAGCTGCTGGACGAGCGCGGGCCGCTGTCGGTCACTGCGCTGGCCGAGGGCACCGAGACCTCGACGGCAGCGGTGACCCAGCTGCTGAAGGGGTTGGTCGCGGCCGGCTATGTGGACAAGCAGGAATCGGCCGACGACCGCCGCAAGGTACGGGTGAAGCTGACGGCCACCGGGCGCGCCCGCCACCGGCAGCGCGAAGCACGCATCCAACAGTGGATGCAGCAGGCCCTGGCACAGCATTCCGATGCCGAACTGGCAGCGGCCACGCAGATCCTCGGGCAGCTGGGGGCCCTGTACGACGCGCTGTAAACCGCACGCAGGCTTTACATGATCACGGCTCCATTTATAATCGACCGGATGGTTAAAAATGGAGTGCGCCCATGGGTCGCCGCAAAAGTATTGATCCGCAGCAGGTGCTGGATGCTGCCGAGCGCGTGGTGGCCCAGGTGGGCGCCGCGCGCCTGACCCTGGATGCCGTGGCCGCCGAGGCCGGGGTCAGCAAGGCGTCGGTGGTCTACGACTTCCAGTCCAAGGCCGGCCTCATCCACGCGGTGGTGGAACGTGCGGTCGCCCGCGACAACGCCTTCAACCGCGAGGCAGCCGCCGGGTTCGACCAGGATGCGGTGCTGCGCGGGCGGCTTGCCGCTGCGGCCCAACCCTTTCCCGAAGCATTCCAACCCGTGGCGCTTGCACTGTGCGCTGCCATGGCGCAGGACCCGCAGTTGCGCGCCCCCATCCAGCACAACCAGGCGCAGATCCTGGCCGAGATCCAGCAGCAGGCGCGCCATCCGCGTAGCGCGATGCTGGCCTACCTGGCGCTGGAAGGCATGAAGCTGCTGGAGTCGCTGGACTACGTGCAGTGGCCACCCGCGCAACGGCAGCAGCTGCTGCACGACATCGGCGCACTGATCGACACCGCGCCGCGCTGACCCCGCTCTCTCCCCCCGAGGTACCCCGATGAGTTCTTCCACCCTCTTCCTGACCGGAGGAAGCGGCTATGTGGGCCGCAATCTGATTCGCCGCCTGTGTGCCGATGGCCACCACGTGCGCGCGCTGGTGCGCAGCGACCAGGCCGCCGCGACGGTACAGGCGCTGGGCGCCCAGGCCGTGCACGGTGATCTGCTGGACCCGGGCATGGCCGCAGCGATGTCAGGCTGCGCGGCGCTGATCCACGCGGCCGCCGACACCGACCACCGCAATGCTTCGCCCAACCAGTGGCAGACCAACGTGGAAGGCACCCGCAACGCGTTGACGGCGGCGCGCAGCGCGGGCGTGCCCGTTGCCATCGTGCTCAGCAGTGAGTCGGCGCTGACCAGCGGCGCGCCGCTGCAGCAGGCCCGCGAAGACCACCCGTATCCCGCGCGGGCGGCTGGCACTTACGGCGCCAGCAAGGCCGAGGCAGAACGCGTGGCGTTGGCGCTGTCCACGCCACAGTTCGCGGTGAAGGTGCTGCGCCCGCGCTTCGTGTGGGGCCGCGACAACACCACGGCCATGCCGTACCTGCTGCAGGCCGTGCGCAGCGGCCGCTTCGCGTGGATCGATGGCGGCCACTACCTGACCTCGGCCACCCACGTGGACAACCTGGCCGAAGCGGTGTGCTGCGCGCTGAACCGCGGCGCAGGTGCACGCATCTACCACGTCTGCGACGGCGCGCCGGTGCCGTTCCGGCGCTTGATTGGCGCCCAGCTGCTGGCCCATGGCGTGCAACCGCCTGACAAACAAGTTCCACGCGCGCTGCTGCGGGTATTTGTCGGGCTGGACGATCTGTTCCGCGCGCTGCGGCTGCCGCTGCGCGCGCCGATGACCCGCCAGGAATTCGCATCCTCTGCGGTGGAAGTGACCCTGGACGACAGCCGTGCGCGCAGCGAACTGGGCTACCGGCCGGTGCTCACGCTGGAGGCCGGCATTGCACTGCTGAAGACCCAGGTGGCGGCGCAGGAGTGAGGTTCAGCGGGCGGTGGGTGGCAGGCTGTCGCGCGGCGCATGGCCAAACAGGCGGCTGAACTCGCGGCTGAACTGGGACGGACTTTCATAGCCCACGGCGAAGGCGGCAGCCGCAATGCCGGTGCCGCCCCGCTGCAGCAGGCGGCGCGCTTCCAACAGCCGCAGCTGCTTCTGGTATTGCAGCGGCGACAGGCCGGTGGCCGCGCGGAAATGGCGGTAGAACAGTGTGCTGCCCATGCCCGCGCGGCTGGCCAGCGCCGCGGTATCCAGCGGCTGGCGGAAGCCGCGCTGCACGCTGCGGATTGCACTGGCCATGCGCCGGGCCACGGGCGATGGCTGGGCCATGGCCAACAACGCCGGTGCGGCCGCACCCTGCAGCAGACGGAACAGCAGTTCGCGCTGCAAGGCTGGCCATAGCAACTGCTGGGCCTGGGATGTATCCACGGCCAGTTCCAGCAGCCGCTGCAGGCACCCAAGTATCGGTGCCTGCAGTGCCACCACGCTGAAAGGTGCGGGCGCTGCAGCGTCACCTCTCGGCTGGTCGCGCAGTTCGGCCAGCAACTGTCTCAGCGCAGCGGTGTCCAGTTCGATCACCAGGCCCACGAAGGGGGTCTGGGGATTGCCTCGGGTCACTACACCGCGGGCGGGGACGGGCAGCCGGGTCAGCAGCGCATCGCCTGCGCGATAGTCGAGCACCGCATCGCCCACCAGCACCTGCTTGGCGCCCTGCAGGACCGTGCCCAGCGCAGGACGATACAGCGCGGGGGCGGGTACGCGCGGTGCGCCCGACTGTGCCAGCCAGGCGCCGGGCAGCAGTTGCAGCAGCGATTCTGCGGCGGCGCCACGCGCGCGCAGCACCGATTGCGCCTGCAGGGTCAATGCATGCAACGTGGCAGGACGTCCGTCAGTGGCAAGGGAATCGGGCAAGGGTCGTGTGCAATCGGGCAAGTGTGGGCGGCGCCGTGGGCGCAGCATGTCACGCTCCGGTTCACGAGACAAAACCCAGCATGCACAGCGAACACACCCCGCGCACGATTGCCCTGGTCACCGGTGGCAGTCGTGGTATTGGCCGCAGCATCGCCCTGCATCTGGCCCGGCAGGGCAGTGATGTAGTGATCACTTACCAGCACCAGCAGGTGCAAGCAGCGGACACCGTGCGCCAGCTCGAAGCCTGTGGCGTGCGCGCAGCCATGCTGCCGCTGGACCTGGCGGCAACCGGCACGCTGGAAACCTTCGTGCCGGCCATGCAGGCGCAACTGCAGCGCTGGGGCGCATCGCAGTTCCAGCACCTGGTGAACAATGCCGGCCTGCACGCACCGTCAGCCTTCGGCGAGATCCGGGCCGAAGACATGGACCTGCTGTACCGTGTGCACTTCAAAGGCCCGCTGCTGCTGACGCAGGCGTTGTCACCGCAGTTGGCCGACGGCGGCGCGATCGTCAACATCTCCACCAGCCTGACACGCCACGTGGCGGCTGGCAGCCTGGCCTATGCGGCAATGAAGCGTGCGCTGGAAAGCGCCACGCGCTATCTGGCGCTGGAACTGGGCGCGCGCGGCATCGCGGTGAACGCGGTGGCACCCGGTGCCACCGAAACCGACTTCTTCGGTGGCGCGGTACGCGACGACGCAGGCGTGAACCAGTACGTGGCGCAGCACACGGCGATGGGCCGCAGCGGCCGCGCCGATGACATCGGTGCCGCCGTGGCCAACCTGCTGGCACCGGGCAGCCACTGGATCACCGGGCAGCGGATCGAAGTGGCGGGCGGCATGCTGCTGTAAGCCACGCAGGCGCGGGCGTTCACACTTCCAGCGGCACCGTAGGCACCACGTTGGGGAAGACTTCTTCCAGCGCTTCGGCTTCACCCGGTGCCGGCGCAGGCCAGTTGTAGGCGTTCACCGGCTGCGCCCGGTTCACCCACAGCGCGTAGTGCAGATGGTCGGCACGGCCATCGCCGGTGTTGGGGTGGATGAGGATGGTCAGGCCCAGGCTGTTCAGCTGCAGCCATGGCACCAGCACCGGCAGCAGGTCGTTGCGGAAGCCGAAGTAGAACGAGGGCGTGACGTGCGGGCCGCGCGGCTGCAGGTTCCAGTTGCCCAGTTCCACCGGAAAGCGCTCGGCCACCCAGCGCCGCAGCAGTGCGGCCTTCTGGTAGCTGTCTTCGTCGAAGTAGATATGCGCGTGGTAGCTCTTGACGTTGGTATAGGGGCGCGGCCGATCCGGCAGCAGCGACTGCCCCAGGCGCACGCTGGGCGGGCGCGGTGTGGGCTCGCCCACGGTGTGCTGGCCCCACGGACTGCTGCCCTGTGCCGACGGCGGCACGATCGGGCGGAAGCCGGGCCGGCCCGGTTCGGTGGTGTTGCTGGAGAGCCGGGCGTGTTGCGCATCCTGGCCATCACCCACAGGACGTGCTGCGCCGGGGTCAGTGGACATACTCGGATTCCTGTTCGCGGGCTTCCACGGTTTCGCAGTCTTCGCTGCAGGTCCAGTAAGCAGATCGCATCACTACATGGCGGCCCCTGTTGACAGGGTAGAATGATCGTTCTACCTTTGCCCCATGCACACGCCGCCCCCCGACACCCGGCAGAAGATCCTGACCACCGCCGAAGCCCTGATCTACCAGAACGGGATACATGCCACGGGCATGGATCTGCTGGTGAAAACCTCTGGCGTTGCGCGGAAAAGCATCTACCGCCACTTTGACAACAAGGACGACGTCGCTGCGGCCGCGTTGAACGCGCGCGACGTGCGTTGGCTCGCCTGGTTCCGGCAGGAGTGCGACAAAGCCGACAGTCCGGAAGCGCGCATCCTCGCCATGTTCGCGGCTCTCAAGGGATGGTTCGAATCCGAGGGGTATCGCGGCTGTGCCTTCATCAACACGGCGGGCGAGGTCGGCGATCCTGACGACCCGATCCGTGCCATCGCCAGACGCCACAAGCAGAAGCTGCTTGATTACACGCTGGAACTCACCGGGCAGCTGGACGTCGCGCAGCCGGCCGCGCTGGCACGGCAGCTGCTGGTTCTCATGGAAGGTGCAATCACCGTATCGCGCGTGATGGGTGACTACAGCGCCGCAGATGATGCAAAGGATGTTGCGCAGTTGTTGTTGAAACAGGCCCAGCGTTAACGCCTGCGCCCTGTAATCCCGTTGAAGCACCCCGTTCATCCATATTGACTGGAGGCCCCACCGTGTCTGCTGAAGAAACCCGTCCGCCGCTTCCCCCGTTCACGCTTGAATCGGCAATCCAGAAAGTCCGCCTGGCCGAGGACGGCTGGAATTCCCGCGACGCCGACAAAGTGTCGCTTGCCTATTCGCTGGATACCCGCTGGCGCAACCGCGCCGAATTCACTCAGGGGCGCGAGCAGGCCAGGCAGTTCCTTGCCCGCAAGTGGAAGAAGGAGCTTGAGTACCGCCTGATCAAGGAGCTGTGGGCGTTCACCGGCAACCGTATTGCCGTGCGCTATGCCTATGAATGGCATGATGATTCGGGCAACTGGTTCCGTTCCTACGGAAATGAGAACTGGGAATTTGCCGCGGACGGACTGATGGAGCGCAGGTTCTCGTGCATCAACGACATGCCGATCAAGGAAGGCGAGCGCAGGTTCCACTGGCCGCTGGGGCGCCGTCCGGATGATCACCCGGGGCTGTCCGACCTGGGGTTGTGAGCACGACTGGCGAAGGGTACGAAAGCCGGTGGCCGAGATGGCGCACGCGGGTTTTCGATACCTTCGCCAGTGCTGTATCGCGGCAGTGCTGGGTCTAGGACTGCACTTCAGCGCGGAATGCGATCTCGATCAGCTGCTCCGGGAAGGCCAGCGCAGAAACACCGATGAGGTTGCTCGCGACCTGCGGGACCGCTTGGCCGTACACGGCGGGTCGAACCTTGCCGCTGGCGGCGAACGCAGCCGGAACATCGATGACGAACAGGGTTTCTTCCACCACGTCGGCCAGCGAGCCGCCCAGTTCGGCCAGCAATACCTGCGCGTTCTCGTAGGTGCGCTTCATCTGCGCTTCCATGGTGTCGAAGCTGGCAGGCTTTCCGTCAGCACCCAGCGCGGCCGGCGCGACCAGTTGTCCTTCCGGCGTATGCGCGAGCTGGCCAGAGACGAAGATCGAGTTGTTCACGCGCACGGCCTGCACGTAGCCATAAGCCGATTCCCACGGCACACCAAAGCTGGCCGTCCTGCGGTTGAGGCTGCTCACTGCGTTGTTTCTCCCAGGGTGAAAGCACCAGTCTGGCGGCCGCTGCGGTGCGCCGCCTACCCCGAAGGAGTGACTCGAACTGCGACAACACCCGTTCCACGTTCCCCGCCCAGGCTGGGCCTGGCGGATGCTTGGCCTAAGGCAGCGCGGCGTTGAGTTGCCTCGGCGCGCGGGCTAGGGTGGCCCCGTTGCCACCACGCCCGTCTGCCATGACCACCACCAACGCCGAGACCCAGCGCAAGCGCGCAGCGTTCCGCCTACTACATGCCGAGGGCTGCTTCGTGCTGCCCAACCCCTGGGACGTGGGCAGTGCGCGCTATCTGCAGCGGCAGGGGTTTCAGGCGCTGGCCACCACCAGCGCTGGCTGTGCGTGGAGCGAAGGCCGGCCCGACGGCGCGGTTTCGCTGCAGGCCACGCTGGACCATCTGCGCCTGATGGCCGTAGCCACCGATCTGCCGCTCAACGCCGATTTTGGCGATGGTTTCGGCGCAACTCCCGATGACGTGGGTCATGCGGTGACCGCGGCGCTGGACACCGGCATTGCAGCGCTCTCGATCGAAGATGCCAGCGGTCTGGCCGATGCGCCGCTGCGTCCGCTGGATGAGGCCGTGCAACGCCTGCGCGCCGCGCGTGTGGCCATTGATCGTGCCGCCGCCGATGTGCTGCTGGTGGGGCGCGCAGAGAACTTCTTCGTGGGCGTACCGGATCTGGACGACGCACTGCAGCGCCTGCGTGCCTACGCGGCGGCCGGTGCCGATGTGCTGTATGCCCCGGGCATCACCACGGTCGAGCAGATCCGGGCCGTGGTGGCCGCCGCCGCCGGCACGCCGGTGAATCTGCTGGTCGGTGGGCCGACGCCACTGACGCTGCGCGACATCGCAGCGCTGGGCGTGCGCCGGGTCAGCCTGGGCGGTGCGTTGGCCCGCGCGGCGTGGGGCGGGTTGATGCAGGCCACCGACCCGCTCGTGCGCGACGGCCGCTTCGACGGGCTGCAGCAGGCCGCTGCCGGCGCCGCGCTGAACGACCTGTTCCGGTGACGCCGTGGACAGCGCAGCGGCCCATGCGGAGGCGCGGGGTCAGAGCCCTTCGCTGCGCGAAGGGGTCCGACCCCGGGGCCTGATCAGAACCGCGCGGTAGCGCCGACGAAGAAGGTGCGTGCGCCGCCGTCGTAGTTGTTGCCTTCGTCGATGGTGGACACATCACCGACGTTCAGCACGCCGGCACGCAGGGTCAGGTTCTCGTTCACGTCGAAGCCGGTGACCAGATCCCACGTGGTGTAGGCCTTGGCGAAGGTCGCGCTGGTGGCCGACACCAGCTGCTTGCCGATGTGCTGCGCACTGGCATTGAGCGACCAGGCATCGGTCACCTGCCATTCCAGCGAGGTGTTGGCAGTCAGTTCCGGTACCACCAGCAGGGTGGCGCCGGTGGTGCGGTTCTTCGATTCCAGCATGCGCGTGGCATTGGTGGTCCAGCTCAGCCGCTCATGCAGCGGCACGGTCACGCTGGCTTCCACGCCGCGCGTGCGTGCCTTCTGGATGTTCTGCGCCACCGTCCACCAGTAGCCGTTGACGAAGCTGGTGGTCTGGCCCGGAATCTGGCTCAGCGGTACCTGCTCGATCTTGTCGTCGAAGTTGGTCAGGAAGTAGGTGGCCGACGCCGACCAGCCGCCCTGGTCATAGCCCAGGCCCAGCTCGTAGTTGGTGCTGGTTTCCGGTTCCAGGTTCGGGTTGCCGGCCATGTAGCAGCCGCGCGTGCCATCGGCATTCACCGAGGTGCTGCTCCAGCCTTCCACGGTCAACGCGCGGCAGCCGTTGCCACCGGACTGGGTGGCCGCGCCGGCGGTGCCCTGCTTCAGGTTGGGGGCGCGGAAGCCCTTGGAAATGCCACCCCGCACGGTCCACGCCTCGGCCGGGTGCCACACGCCGTAGATGCGCGGGCTCAGGTTGTCGTCGTAGTTTTCAGTGTTGTCCCAGCGCAGGCCCAGGGTCAGCACGAAGCGCTCGTGCAGGGTGATGTGATCTTCGGCGAACAGCGCCCACGAATCGGCCTCGCTGGTGGGGCTGATGCGGCCGCTGCCGGTCCAGGTCACCGGTACGGTGCCGATCGTGTCGCTGTTTTCCAGCTCCTCGCGCTTCCATTGCCCGCCCACGTTCAAGCTGTGCTCGAAGCCCCAGTGGAAGCCGGTGGTAAGGGCGGTATCGAAGACGGTTTCCTTCGAGTGGTTGCCCACCGTGCTGCCCTTGTCTTCGTAATCGTTCTGCACCAGCGTGGTCTTGGACGTGCTGGCATCGCCGTACTTGCCGTCATGGCTGAGCACGTAGCCGGTCTGCACCAGCTTGGACAGGCCCCAGCTGCTGACCGCGCCGGCGCCGCTGTTGCGCTGGGTGCCGCGCGAGGCTTCCACGCCCACGCTGTGGTTGTCGTTCACCCGCCAATGGAACTGCACGTTGGCATTTTCCGCCTTGTTGCCGGGCGTCTGCCGCGCGCCGCGGTCCGATTCGCGGTCGGTCACGTTGGCACCCACGCGCACGCCCAGGTTCTGGGTGAGCGGGCCACTGAACAGCGCGCCCATCTGCGTGGTGTTGCCGCGCGTATCCGAATCGGGCTTGCTGTAGTTGAAGGTGGCCGAGCCGCCCCAGTGGTCGGCGATCTTGCGGGTGATGATGTTGATCACACCGCCCATCGCGTCCGAACCGTACAGCGAGGACATCGGGCCGCGCACTACTTCAATGCGTTCGATCATGTCCGGCGACAGCCAGTTCAGATCCTGCGGGCCCAGGTCATCGCGGTAGTTCACGCCGGCCGAGCTGCCCTGGCGGCGGCCGTCGATCAGGATCAGCGTGTACTGCTCGGGCAGGCCGCGCAGGCGGATCTTCGACTGCGCACCGGACAGCGCGTAGCCGCCGGTGACGCCGGGCACGGTGCTCAGCAGCTGGCCGATGCTGCTGACCGGCTTGCGCTCGATCTCCTCGCGGGTGATCACGCTGATGCTGGCCGGGGCATCCTTGATCCACTGCTGGGCACCGGTGGCGGTGACCACCACGGTGTCCAACTGGCGCGCCGAGGAGGCATCGGCGCTGGCATCAGCGTGGGCGTGGGCGGCCAGCGCCAGACCGATCGCGGCGGTCAGGGTGGCAACGGAACGGCGGCGGTTCGGTGAGGCGTGCGACATCGCGCAGGTACTCCTGTGAGGGGGTCCACTGGCGATGGCTGGGACGTCCGTGTGTGGGGGTTTCAGTATTCCTTAACAATCGTATCACGAATCATTCGCATTTGATGCAGGGCGATACACAGGGCCATGGTGGGCCCTGTGTGATCGTGGCCGCTAGCGGCGGTAGCGGGCGGGTACTTCGCTGCGTGACAGGTTGGGGGCCATGGCCAACCGTGCCGCCTGCAGGGCGGCGAACTGCGCGTCATCCGGCAGCGGGGGCAGGGTGACGGTCTCCCCCAGATCCAGGCCCACTAGCGCGGCATCCACCATGTCGCCGGTTTCCATCAGGAAGCCCGGCGGGAAGCTGTCGACATCGCGCCCGGCCTTTTCCCAGAGCTCGGTGCGGGTGGCGCCCGGCAGCACCGCTTGCACCCGCAGCCCTTGCGGTTCCCACTGTGCTGCCAGCGCCTGGCTCAGGTTCAGCAGGTAGGCCTTGGTACCGCTGTACACGCCTTCGAACATCTCCGGCGCCAAGGCCAGCACCGACGACAGATTGATGATCGTGCCGCGGCCCTGTGCCAGGAAGGCGCGGCCGGCGGCGGCACACAGGCGGGTGGGCGCGGTGACGTTCAGGGCGATGATCTGGTCCAGCGCCTGCGGCGTGTTGTCGAGCAATCCGCCTTTCAGCGACATGCCGGCGTTGTTCACCAGTACGTCGATATCGCCACGCTGTAGGCGCGCTTCCACGCGCGCCAGATCATCAGCGGCGGTCAGGTCGGCGGTAAGCACTTCCACGGCACAACCATGCTCGGTGCGCAGGCGCTCGGCCAGCGCGGCAAGGCGCTGGGCATCGCGCGCTACCAGCACCAGCTCATGGCCACGGCGGGCGAAGCGATCGGCGTACACGGCACCAATGCCGGTGGAAGCGCCGGTCACCAGCGCGATGGGGGAGGTTTTCATGGGTATTCCAGGCAGGGAAGGGATCAGCGGCTCACATCAACCAGGGTGCGGCCCTTGGCTTGGCCCTGCAGCATGCGTGCGGTGAAGGCCGGTACCTCGCCCAGGCCGATCTCATGGGTGGTGGCCGCCAGCTTGGCCAGGTCCAGATCGGTTGCCAGTCGCTGCCATGCCTGTTCGCGCAGCGCCGCCGACGCACGTACCGAATCGATGCCGGCCAGGGTGACGCCACGCAGGATGAATGGCAGCACCGTGCCCGGCAGTTCGCGCCCGCCGACGAAGCCACAGGTGGTGGCAATGCCGCGATAGCGTGTCTGCGCCAGTGCGTTCACCAGCGTCTGTCCGCCCACCGCATCCAGGGTGGCGGCCCACCGCTCGGCCTGCACGGGCGCGCCCTGTGCGGACAGGGTGGCGCGGTCGATGATCTCTGCCGCGCCCAAGGCGCGCAGGTACTCGGCTTCGGCGGGCTTGCCGGTGGAGGCCACCACCCGGTAGCCTCGGCCCGACAGCAGGGCGACAGCCACCGAGCCCACGCCACCGGATGCACCGGTGACCAGCACATCGCCGTCGCCCGGTGCGACCCCATGGCGCTCCACTTCCAGCAGGCTGAGCATGGCGGTCAGGCCGGCGGTGCCGATGGCCATGGCGGCGCGCGCGTCAAGTGCGGCAGGCAGCTTCACCAACCAGTCGCCCGGCACGCGCGCACGCTGTGCATAGCCGCCATGGTGGGCCTGGCTCAGGTCCCAGCCGGTGGCCACCACTGCATCGCCCGGCTGGAACCGCGGATCCGACGACGCTTCCACCGTGCCCGCAAAGTCGATTCCGGGAATCAGCGGGAAGGTCTGGATGATCTGCATGCCGGCCAGCGCGATCGCATCCTTGTAGTTCACATTCGACCATTCCACGCGCACGGACACATTGCCGTCGTGGAGGATGTCGTCCTGCAGATCCTGCAAGGTGGTGGTGACGGCGCCATCGGCGGCGCGCTCGGCAACAAGGGCTCGGAAGGACATGGGATTTCCTTGGGGGATGGATGTGGTGCGACTATAGGCAGGCACCGCCGTGTGCGTAAGAACGCACAATTACCGCCGTTACTATCATTCGTGTGCCTATGGCAGGCAGGAGAAGCGACATGCGTACCAAGCGCCTGGACCCCAAGAGCGGCTGCGCCGTGGAGCTGACACTCTCGGTGATCGGCGGAGTGTGGAAACCGCTGTTGCTGTTCCACATCCTGACCGGCAAGAAGCGCTTCATGGAACTGACCCGGCTGATTCCCAACGCCACCCAGCGCATGCTGACCCTGCAGCTGCGGGAGCTGGAAGCCGACGGCATGGTGCTGCGCCATGTCTACGCCGAAGTGCCGCCACGCGTGGAATACGAAGCTACGCCGCTGGCCCGCACGCTGGCGCCGGTCATGCTGAGCCTGCGTGAGTGGGGCGAGCGCTATCGCGAACAGCAGCAGAGCCTGCCGCCACTGCCGGCACAGTGCGACGCAGACGCAGCGATTCCCGCAAAGGCAGCATCGCCCGCGCGATCGCGCAAGGCAGCGAGCACGCAGGCAACGTCGCCGCAGTAACTGCAACATTGCACTGCTATAACGTTGCGCCGTCGGCGGCGGTGTCCGCCTTGAAGTGCAGGAAACGCATGACCCGAGTTCTTTCGCGGCGCTGGCTGTGCCCGTCGCTGCTGGCCATGGTGGCCGCTCTGGCCGCATGCCAGCCCGTCGCGCGCGGCGACGCGCCGCTGGCCGAAGCCACCCGGCCGCACAACGTGATCGTGATGATCAACGACGGCGCCGGCTGGGGCACCTGGGATGCCGCCGCGTACTGGCAGTACGGCAGTCGCGAGGGCGCGCCCTACGCGCAGTTCCCGCAGCGCCTGGGCGTGACCACGTTCCCGTTGAACGCCAGCAGCCAGCCCACCCGCGATGCCGCGCAGACCATCGGCTACGACGCATCGCGAGCGTGGAGTGCCACCGCCGTACCTGCCGCCGACCTGCCGTTCGAGGGATACCAATACTTGGCTGCCGTGGCCACCGACAGTGCAGCGGCTGGCACCGCGTTGTCTTCCGGGGTGAAGACGTACAACAACGCTATCAACTTCAGCAACGACGGCATGCCGGTGGACTTCAACACGCTGCGCGCCAAGCGCCTGGGCATGGCCACCGGCGTGGTCACCTCCGTACCGTTCGCACACGCAACGCCCGCGGCGTTCGCGGCGCAGAACGAATCGCGCAACAGCTACCACGCCATTGCCCACCAGATGCTGGCGCAGGGCCACATGGATCTGGTGATGGGCACCGGCGGCCCTGGCTACAGCGTGGACGGCAGGCCCTGCGTGGACGGCCTGGACGCGGTCGCCGCCGAAGGCTGCCAGAACCCGTGGGAATGGGTGTCGCAGCAGGATTGGCAGCAGCTGGAAGCGGGCATGCCGATTGCTGGCAATCCGTCGGGTGCCTGGCGATTGATCCGCAGCAAGGATGAATTCACCGCGCTGGCCGCAGGCCGCCTGCCCAGCGATCGCCCGCTGATCGGCGTGCCGCAGGTCGCCAACACGCTGCAGCAGGCGCGGCAGCTGGCCGTGGTCGGGCACGATGCGGCCACGCCTTCCGGGGTGAAGAAGATCGACAGCGTGCCCGACCTGGCCACCATGACCCGGGGTGCGCTGCAGTTCCTGCAGCAGCGCTCACCGAAGGGCCTGTTCCTGATGGTGGAAGGTGGGGCGACGGATTGGGCTGCGCACACCAGCGCCTGCGGCACCGAATGGCACTACGGCGCCTGCAACGACCAGCCGCAGTTCGGCCGCCTGATCGAGGAAACGGTGGAGTTCAACGATGCGGTCGCCGCGGTGGTTGAATGGATCGAACGCAATGGCGGCTGGGAACGCAACCTGCTGATCGTCACCACCGACCACGACAACAGCATGCCGATGGGGCCGGATGCGCAGCAGGTGGCGTTCCAGCCGGTGCGCAACAACGGCCGCGGGCAGCTGCCGGGCATGAGCTTCCGCCCCACCGGCAACCATTCCAATGGGCTGGTGCCGCTGTGGGCCAAGGGCAACGGTGCCGAAGGCCTGGCCCGGCGCGTGCGCGGCGTCGATGCCGGCTATCGCCAGCACGTGGGCTGGAATGACGGCAGCTACATCGACAACACCGACGTAGCGTTGGCCGTGCAGGAAGCCCTGAGCCGCTGACCCCGCTCTTTGTAGAGTCGAGCCATGCTCGACTGCTCTTCGTTCTTTGCAGAGTCGAGCTCGCTCGACTGGACTGCCAAAAGCAGTCGAGCAAGCCCGGCTCTACGAAACGCTGCAGTCGAGCAATCTCGACTCTACGAAACGCTGCAGTCGAGCAATCTCGACTCTACGAAACGCTGCAGTCGAGCAATCTCGACTCTACCGGTCCCTACCGCAGCAGGGTGACCTGCTGCCCGGCACGTTCGAACGCTTCAGCCAGCAGCGATGTCTGCCGTATGGCATCCACTTCGGCAAACAACGCCTGCAGTGCTGCCACCGGGCGCGCGGCCGGTGCCGCCACGGCTTGGGCTATCGCAGTGAACCGGTCAGCCAGCACGCGGTGGCCGGGATGCTGCGCTGCCCACGCCAGCAACGGTTGGCGCACGCCTGCGGCCGCGTCCAGACGCTGCTGGGCGAACAGGGCGATGGCGGCGGCAGATGTATCGGCACGCTCGATGCGCGCGTGCTGCAATGCACGGCTGAGATACAGATCGTAGGCGGCGCCGCGGCCCACCGCGATGCGCATGCCGTGGCGATCAAGATCGGCCACGTATTGCACCGGGCTGTCCTCACGCACCAGATAGGTGCCTTCAATTTCCACATACGGCACGCTGAAGGCGATGCGATCGGCGCGCGCTGGGTCGATGGCCAGGAAGGCCAGGTCCCAGTCATCAGCAGCAGCGGCCGCCACGACAGATGCGGCGGCATCGTGGCAGGTGAAACCCGGCGCGACCCCCAGCCGTTGCGCCAGCGCCGTGGCCAGCTCCACCGAAGGGCCATGCGGCGCCGATGCGTCGCCCCGCGCCAGCACCGGATTGCCCAGGTTGATGGCGACCCGAAGGTAGCCGAGCGGCGCGAGCGCGGTACGGAAGTCGGACAGCGTCATGGGGTACTCCGGCAAGCACGGGGGAACCCAAGCATGCCAGCCACAGCGTGCCGGTGGCGTGCGCCCTTCAGTTTCCGCGACAGGTTCGCTGCCGGCGATGGCTCCCGCGCGATGCCGAAGGCGATTACCCTGCGCATCATCTGAAGCGAACTGGCGCAGCGATGAACCCTGTCATGCATGTCGAGATTCCGGTGGCCGACCTGGCCCGTGCCATCGCGTTCTACCAGCGATGGCTGCGGGTGGTGATCGATGCCCCGGTGCCGGTGCATGACTGCATGATGGCCTACCTGCCGTTCGACGATGACGCCGGCGGCGCCAGCCTGGCCCTGGTACAGGGAGCGGACTATCGGCCCTCTGAGCAGGGTGCGCGCATCTACATCGGTGTCGATGACCTGGACACCAGCCTGGCCCGTGCGCTGCAGGCCGGCGCCGCGCTGCGGTTCGGCCCCGCCCAGGCCGGTGAGTGGCACGTGGCGGAGATCGCCGACAGCGAAGGCAACCGCATTGCCGTGCAGGCCCGGGCAGCCTGACGTCCGGTCAAGAGGCAGCGGGCTGCCATCGCTGCAACCACCCTGCAATGGCAGGGTCCAGCCGCGCATCGTCGGGAAGCCGCACGCCGAAGCGATCCTGCAGCACCTGCCGCACATCGGCCACATCGCGCAGCGCCCGCTTCTGCGGCGTGTGGCCGTGGCGGTACTCGGTGTAGTTGCCGCTGCCGATGGTGCGGCGCCAGTCCGGACCGGTCAGCGAAGCACGCAGCTCGCCCGGGAAACTGGAGTGCGGGTGCGTGCACACATACCAGTTGCCCACGTCGTTGTCGGCCGGCGCTGGTGAGGCCAGGTCGAAGCGATACAGCGAACGCCAGCCATCGCCACTGCTGGCGGCCAGCAGGAAATCGCCATCGTCCAACCGCTGCAGGCGATAGCGCTCGTGCGGCGTGTCCTGTGCAGCGGCCTCGCGCAGGCGCAGCGGTACGGTCGGGGTCAGGCTGCCGAAGCCGGTGTCCACCAGCCAGTCCTCACCGTCCAGGCGTACCCGGATCAACAAATGGGTACGCGGGGTCAGTGCGCCTTCGCTGGCCGACAGCAGCACGCGCGCGCTCAGCGGATGGGCGTCGAAACCCAACGCCTGCAGCAACGCCAGGAAGGCACCGTTGAGCTCGAAGCAGTAGCCGCCGCGCTGGGCGTGCAGCAGCTTGCGCTGCACGCTGTCCAGATCGATCGGCACCGCATCGCGCAGCAGGCAGGTCAGCGTCTCGAAGGGCACGTGGGCGTTGTGGCGCTGCTGCAGCTCGGCCAGCCCAGCAAGGGTGGCCGCCGGCGCGGCCGACAGCTGCAGGCGTTGCAGGTAGCGGGGGACATCGAGCGTGGTCATCACGGCACCCGGCGAAGCGGAGATCCCTACTGTGCAACCGCAACCGGGGTTGAGGTCAAGCGGCCGGGCCGTGTCCAACCTGTCGACTCAGTACACGTCGCGGCGGTAGCGCCCGTTCTCCAGCAGCGTTTCCACGGCATCGTCGCCCAGCGCGGTGCGCAGCACCTGGTCCACGCCTTCGGCCATGCCCTGCAGCGAGCCGCAGACGTGGATCACCGCACCACGTGCCAGCCACGCCTGAAGTTCACCGGTTGCCGCCTGCAGCCGGTGCTGCACGTAGCCGCCACCGTCGGCATCACGCGAGAACGCCAGGTCCATCCGTGCCAGGTGGCCGCCGGCCTGCCAGTGCGCAAGCTCATCGGCGAACAGCAGGTCATGCGCGCGCTGGCGCTCACCGAACAACAGCCAGTGCCCATGCTCGCCGTCGGCAGCGGCTTCACGCAGCAGGCTGCGCAGGCCGGCGATGCCGGTACCGTTGCCGATCAGCACCATCTGGGTTCCGGCCACGCGCTGGAAACCGGGGTTGTGGTGCACGCGCGCAGCGATGCTTTCACCAGGCACCGCATGCACGGCCAGCCAGCCGGAGCCCAGGCCGGGACGGCCGGCGCCGTCGTGGGTCAGGCGCACCACCAGTTCCACCACGCCATCGGCGGCACAAGAGGCGATGGAGTATTCACGGCCGGGCAGCAGCGGCAGCCCGGACAACCACAGGCAGGCGTCCTGCACCGGCATGGCCGGCAGGCCATCGGGCAGCACGCGCTCGCTGGCCAGCTGCAGCAGGGTGCGGGTCTGCGCATCCACGCGGGTCGGCTGCAGCGGGTCCAGCCCGTGCGCCTGTAGTACAGCGCGTGCATGCGCGGCGGCGTTGCGCGGTGCGATGTGCAGGATGTCGCCGGCCTTCCAGTGCTGGTTCGCCGGCGTGGCCAGGCGGATGCGCCAGATCTGCCCGCCCATGCTGCCGGGATTCAACAGCGTGCGTTCCAGCAGTTGCCAGTCATGCAGCACGGTGGCCGGTGGCAGCACGCTGTCGTCGGTGTGGATGCCGGTCAACGCACCCAGCTGCAGCTGCCACTGGCGCAGCGACGCCACCGCGGCCGCATCCACGTCGATGCGGTCGAACAGCGGCTGCGCGCCGTTGCGTGCCAGCCAGTCGTCCACCTGCACGCCGAAGGCGCAGTAGTGCGGGTACTGGCGATCGCCCAGTGCCAGCAGCCCGTAGCGCAGGGCGGAAAGATCGGCCGACTGCGCGAGCAGCTGCCGGGCCGCGCGGCGCGCGTTGTCCGGGGGCTCGCCATCGCCGAACGTGCTGAGCACGAACAGCACCTGCGGCGTGTCCTGCAGCTGTTGCAGGCTGAGTCGCGCAAGCGGCAGCACCTGCACCGGATGCCCGGCCGCCTGCAGTTGGGCCGCTGCGCGCCAGGCCAGTTGTTCGGCCAGGCCGCTCTGGCTGGCGTGTACCACCCGCCACGGCGTGCCTTCGTGGGCGTCGCTGGTGTCGCTGACCGGCAGCGACCGGCGCAACGCGCGCGCGGCGCGTTGGCTGCGGCGGCGGTCCAGGTACAGCATCCAGCCGGTGATGAAGAACAGGGTCATGCACAGGCTGGACAGCATGACGATCACGCGACCGGGCAGGCCGAAGAAGCTGCCCGAGTGCAGCGCGAACATGCTGGTCATCACCTTGCCGCCTGCATCCAGCTGGCCATAGGGGCGGTGTTCCAGCACGGCGCCAGTGCCCGGGTCGATCTGCAGGCTGTCCTGGGCGCGGTCATGGCCGCCACCGCGCAGGGCCGGATCGCCGGCCATCACCCGTGCGGTGATCGGCTGGCCGGGTTTGCCGGGAAGGCGCAGGTCGATGTAGCCGCTGCGCACGCCGGGCAGGGCGTACAGGCTGTCCTGTACCCGCGTCAGGTCCAGTGGGCCGGGCTGCACCTGGGCACGGGGGGCACTGCGGCCATCGCCCAGCAGGCGGGTCACGCCATCGCGGTACCAGTCGAACGACCACCACAGGCCGGTCAGCACGATGACCAGGTAGACCAGCAGCACCCAGGTGCCGACCACCGAATGCAGGCTCCACAGGAAGCTGCGGCCACTGCGTTTCCATTCCACGGCCAGCCAGGTGCGCGGGCGCCACCACTGTCGTGGCCAGCGCAGGTAGAGGCCGGAAAGCACAAAGAACAGCAGGATGATCGCGCAGCTGCCGGTCAGCAGCTTGCCGCGCTCGCCTGCGGCCAGGTGCCGGTGCAGGTCCTCGACAAAGTCGAAGAAGGCCTGGCCGCGCAGCGTGCTGAAGCGCTCACCGCTGTACGGGTCGAAGTAGACCCAGTGTTCCTTGCCGCCTTCAAAGCGCGCCACCGAGGGGCGCTGGCCGGTGGCATCCACGCGCAGGCGTTGCAGGGGCCGGTCGCTGCCGGCCTGCAGCATCGGCACCAGTTCGTCCAGGCTCAGCGGCGGCTGGCCGTCGGCGTGATGTTCGGCAATGCCGGCCAGGCCGGGGTTGGCGGCGCGCAGCAGCTCGTCCTCGAACGACAGCGCTGCGCCACTCAGGCCCATGATGGCCAGGATGGTGCCGGCGGTGATGCCGAGGAACCAGTGCAGCTGGAACAGGACGTTCTTGAACATCGGGAAGGGGCCGTGGGTCTGCCGCGGCATCCCTGCGCAACAGTAAATGAGAATTAATCTCGGAATTCTCCCGGTCACGACCGGCCCGGGTCAAGGAGGGGGTTCCGGCAGGGCTGCGCCCTGCACCCGCTACGAGCCAGAGCCAGAGCCAAAGCCGAAGCAACAGCGGGCTATCCGTGGGTTGGCGGGGTGGGTCCAGTTGCGGGGGACGCTGCAAGTACGTCCTTGTAAGCTTGGCCGCGGCATCCATGCCGCGGACACCCCCGCAACCGGACCCACCCCGCCTTCGACAGTTTTCCGCGAGCTGTTGGAATGGCACGGGGTCGGATCCCGTTGCTGCGCAACGGGCTCCGACCCCAGATAGTTCTATATATCTGAAAGATGTGTCGACCAAGGTCGACACCTACCAACAGCCGAGCGTTCGAACAGTCGCCGTTACCCACAGCCGCAGGGAACTGTCAGAGGCGGGGCGGTGTGGGTGGGCAGGACCGCAGGCGCCATGGATGGCGCCTACGAGCCTTATCTGATGGAAATCTGGCAGCGTAGGTGTCGAGAGCCGGCGTGGGCCGCCGTATGAGCCTGGATCTCGACGATCGCCGTGTAGCTTGGCGCCCACGCCGGATTCTCCCTTGATCCGCCCGAACAGTTGCTGGAGCTGGACACTCGAAGCGATAAGACTGGGC
>NZ_CP025995.1:3557293-3924239 GCF_003086675.1 Stenotrophomonas sp. ZAC14D2_NAIMI4_7 | reverse complement strand
GGTGCGCACCTTGGTGCGCACGCTCGGCATGCCATCCACGCATGGCGTGGATCTACCGGATGCCGTAAAGCCCTGCGTTTGGTAGGTGCGCACCTTGGTGCGCACGCTTGGCCTGCCATCCACGCATGGCGTGGATCTACCGGATGCCGTAAAGGCCTGCATTTGGTGGGTGCGCACCTTGGTGCGCACGCTCGGCATGCCATCCACGCATGGCGTGGATCTACCGGATGCCGTAAAGCCCTGCGTTTGGTAGGTGCGCACCTTGGTGCGCACGCTTGGCCTGCCATCCACGCATGGCGTGGATCTACCGGATGCCGTAAAGGCCTGCGTTTGGTAGGTGCGCACCTTGGTGCGCACGCTTTGCCATGCCCGGCGGATGCATCACGGCTGCGTCTGCAACCTCAACACCGGCAACCCGGTTTCGCGGTGCACGTCTTCGCGCTGCGGCAGGCCCTGCACGGCATCCTTCACCGCATTGAACGCCGGATCGACGCCGCGCACCGGGTGCCACATGCCGATCCACTCGAAGTGCCGTTCATAGCGCAGCGTCTGCGCACTGCCCAGCCACAGCGGCACCGCGCCGGGCTGCAGCTGCATCGGCGCCGGCCACAGGCGCAGCACGTAGCGCTCTTCCGGGCGCGCGCCCTGGCGCACCATCAGCAGCGCTTCCACCCGCGTATCCAGCGTGGCCGGCAGCACCGGCAGCTGCTCGGCGCCGGTGTTCTTGTCCAGCATCAGCAGCGCTTCTTCCCAGCCGGCCTGCGCCTGCACCTTCCAGCCGCGGGCCTCCAGCTGGGCCTGCAGCGGCGCCAGCGGGCCAGCCACCTGTACATCCAGCGGCCAGCGCTGGTCATCGTCGAATTCATTGCGGCGCGCCGGCAGTGTTGCCCAGCCCTGTTGCCACCAGGCCTGCCGATCCATCGCCAGCGGTGCCGGCAGCGCCGGTTCAAAGCGCTGCAGCTTCACCGGAATGTTGCGCGGCGCGTACCACATGGCCGCCAGCGCGAATACGCCGTAGAACAGCCAGGCCACCGGCTTCACCCAGAACGAGCGGTTGAAGCGGCGGCGGTAGGCGATGCCCAGCACCAGCAGCCAGAACGTGCCGAACAACATGCCGCCGATCACATCGCTCAGCCAGTGCGCGCCCAGGTACAGACGGGCAAAGCCGATCAGGCTGACCACGATGCCCGACACCAGGTACGGCCACACGCGCGTGCGCCCGGGCATCTCGCGTGCGATCAGCACGGCGAAGAAGCCGAAGGTGATGGTGGCCATGGTGACCGACACCGACGGGAAGCCGAAGCCACTGCTGGCATCCAGCGGGCGCACCACGTCCACCGTGGCGCCCAGCAGCATGGTCAGGGCCAGGCCGAAGGCCAGCGCCGCCAGCCAGTGCGCGGCGGCCATCCAGCGCCGGCGCCACACCAGATAGCCCATCCCGGCGGCGGTGGCCGGCAGCAGCACCTGCCAGGCACCCAGCGAAGCCAGTGCCGCCATCGGGTAGTCGGCCAACGGGTTGCGCAGGGCCAGCATGGCCTGGTGCACCCACAGATCGACCGCCAGCGGTTCGCCATGCGCCACCACCACCGTCAACAACGCGAACCAGCCCCAGCCCAGCACCAGCAGCATCAGCGCCAGCATGGCCAGCGGCACCGATTCGCGGCGCTTGGGGTCGAGCACGCCCACGGTATAGCGGCCGAGGGTGGGGTGGCGGTTGGACCAGTCCAGCAGCCGGGCCAGCCAATGGTCCATGCGCGCGGCCGACCAGCGGTAGCCATACAGCACCAGCGCCCAGACCACGCCCATCAGCACCACCAGCAAGCCGATGACCACCACCAGCCGGCCGGCGACCGCAGCGACGGCATCATAGGCTTCACCCAGTACCCAGCCGGGCGCCAGGAACAGCAATGCCCAGGAAATGCTGGCGATGCCGCTGGCCTGCACGTAGCGGCTGGCCGGCATGTTCATCATGCCGGCGATGGCCGGCACGAACGGGCGGATCGCGCCGACGTAGCGCGCCACCAGGATGCTTTTGAACGCATTGCGGCGGAACAGGTTCTCGCCGCGATCCAGCAACTGGGGGTAGCGGCTGAACGGCCACACGCCGCGCAGGCGATCGCCCCAGCGGCGGCCGATCCAGTAGCTGATGCCGTCACCGGCGAAGGCACCCAGTGCCGCGGCCGCCACCGCATACGGCCCGGAGATCTGCCCCAGGCCAATGAACACGCCCACCGCAAACAGCAACGGCAGCGCCGGCACGATCGCGCCCAGGATGATCACCGCATCGCAGAAGGCGATCAGAAAAATGACCGCGCCCGCCAATACGGGGTGAGCGGCAATCCACGCAAGCGTGGCGTCGATCCATGAAGAGTCCATTGCACGATTATAGAGGCGTGAAGGTGACTGGTTCCCAGCCGCTTCGTGACCGTTTGCAACCACCGCCATCGCCTAGAATGGCCGCATGCCGTACACGCCCGACGCTCCATCACACGCTTTGAAGGCCGACAGCTTCGGCCGCATCCTGCTGGTTGAAGGGCCGCAGGGCCGTTTCGTGCGCCGCGACCTGCGCGCCACGCCGCTGTGGCTGCGGCTGCCGGCCTGGTGGCTGGCCCGTCGCGAAGCGCGCGCGCTGCAGTACATCCACGGCATGGCCGACGTGCCGCAGCTGCTGGCCTGGAACGGCCACCACCTGGACCGCAGCTTCATGGCCGGCGATGCCATGTACCAGCGCCCGCCGCGCGGCGACGTGGCCTGGTTCCATGCCGCGCGGCGCCTGCTGCAGCAGCTGCATCGCCGCGGGGTGGCGCACAACGACCTGGCCAAGGAGGCGAACTGGCTGGTGACCGTGGACGGGCGACCGGCGTTGATCGATTTCCAGCTGGCCGTGATCGGCCACCCGCGCTCGCGCTGGATGCGCCTGCTCGCCCGCGAGGACCTGCGTCACCTGCTCAAGCACAAGCGCATGTACTGCCGCCAGGCGCTGACCCCGGTGGAAAAGCGCGTACTGAAGCGCACCTCGTGGATCCGCGAGCTGTGGTTTGCGACCGGCAAGCCGGTCTATCGCTTTGTGACCCGGCGCATCCTGCATTGGGAAGACAACGAGGGGCAGGGGCCCAAGCCGTGAGCGCAGCACGTGTGCGGACCACCGTGCCCGGTACAGGCAGCGTGCTCGCGGGGCAGTTGGCCGGCGCCGATTTCGTGCATGCCTGCCAGGCGCACACCCGGCGCAACGGGCGCACGGCCCTGCAGGCCTACCGTGACATGGCCGCGACCATTCCCGCCTGGTTCGATGGCCTGATGGCCCTGCGCAACCGCGGCATGGCCCTGCTGGGCATGAAGGACCTGGGCTCGCTGCGTGCGGTGCAGGCCGCCGCAGCCCCACGGCTGGGCCAGCGCCTGGGCATCTTCACCCTGCAGTCGCTGGATGACGATGCCATCGTGCTGGAAGACGACGATCGCCACCTGCGCGTGCAGCTGGCCCTGCAATGGCAGGGTGAGCTGCTGGAAGTGGCCACCGTGGTGCATACCCACAACGCGTTCGGGCGTGTGTACATGCTGCCGGTCGCGCCGGTGCACCGCCTGATCGTGCCGCACCTGCTGCGCAGGCAGGTGCAGGCGTACTGCTGATTCAATGCCGCGCCGCCGGCACCACCTGCTGGCCGATGAAGTTGCGCTGCCCGTCGAAGTCGTAGCCGATCTGCAGATGGCCCACGTCGGGGCAGGCATGGCAGTCGCGCAGTGGCGTGCGGTACAGCAGGCGGATGCCGCCACCTTCCAGTGGCGCGGTGCCGGCGGCCTGCGCCGGCGGGAACGGGGTGGCCTGCGGGTGGGCCTGCAGTACCGCCTGCACCCCTGGGTCTGCACGCAGCGCATCATCCAGCTGCACGGCATCCACATCGATCCGCTTGCCGGACGCATCGACCAGGCGCGTGCCTTCATTGGTGTTCGCGCGGAACGGGTAGGCCACCGTGGCCACGCCCAGGCCATCGTGCTCATGCCAGGCGGTCACGTAGGCCAGCTCGCCGGCGCTGGACAGCTGGCCGGCTGCGGCAACGGCATCGGCGCTGGCCCCGCCATCGCGCATGGCCTTGGCCAGGCAGTCGCGGGTGGCCGAAGTGTCCCCCTGGCGGCACGCATTCAGGTCGCCATCCCAGACCACCGCTTCGCTCCAGCGCAACGACCCATTGGCGGCCTTGGCAGCGGCCGGCGCGTCGTGGCCGGCCGATGCAGCGCCGGGTTCCGGCGGGCGACCCTGGCAGGCGACAAGCAGGGCCAGGCTCAAGGCAGGCAGCAGCAGACGGGAACGGCGCATGGCGTACACCTCGTGCGTTGACCGGGGCACCAGTATCGTCAACGTGCGGTGAACCCGGCGTCGGCGCGGCATACTAGCGGCTCATTGCATACGCTGGAGTGTGGAACGTGGGCAGTCTGCAGGGCAAAACCCTTTTCATCACCGGCGCCTCGCGTGGCATCGGCCTGGCCATCGCACTGCGCGCGGCGCGTGACGGCGCCAACGTGGCCATCGCCGCAAAGTCGTCGGTGCCCAATCCGAAGCTGCCGGGCACCATCCACAGCGCCGCCGAAGCGGTCAATGCCGCTGGTGGCCAAGGGCTGGCGCTGAAGTGCGACATCCGCGAAGAAGACCAGGTGCAGGCCGCCGTGGCCGCGGCCGTGGATACCTTTGGCGGCATCGACATCCTGGTCAACAACGCCAGTGCCATCTGGCTGCGCGGCACCCTGGACACGCCGATGAAGCGCTTCGACCTGATGCAGCAGGTCAATGCACGCGGCAGCTTCCTGTGCGCGCAGGCCTGCCTGCCGTACCTGCTGCAGGCGCCCAATCCGCACATCCTGACCCTGGCACCGCCGCCCAGCCTGGACCCGAAATGGTGGGCGCCGCATACCGGCTACACCCTGGCCAAGATGGGCATGAGCTTCGTCACCCTGGGCCTGGCCGCCGAGTTCGGCCCGCAGGGCGTGGCGGTGAATGCGCTGTGGCCGCGCACCGTCATCGCCACCGATGCGATCAACATGATTCCCGGCGTGGATGCGGCCGGCTGCCGTACCCCGCAGATCATGGCCGACGCCGCGCATGCGGTGCTGGTGCGGGACGCGGCTGGCTTCCATGGTCGCTTCCTGCTCGATGACGAGGTGCTGGCCGAAGCGGGCGTGACCGATCTGTCCGGCTATGCGGTCGATCCATCGCGCGCCCTGCTGCCGGATCTGTTCCTGGACTGACGCCCGGCAGCTGATCTGCGGCAGGCGTCAAGGATCGCGCCTGCCACGCATCGCTAGAATGTTCGGCTGGAACCGATTTCAACAAGGATGTGATTGCATGAAAACGCCACTGCGCTCTGCGGCGCTGGTCGCTGCCCTGTCGCTGGCATTGGTCGGCTGCGGCAAGTTGCCCGGTGCGGCAGGCCCTGCCGAACACAACGGCCATGCCGGTACCGAAGACGCATCGCCCGCTGCATCGGACGCCGACCCGGCCGAGCTGGCAATGACCGCCAAGCTCAACGCTTATATCGACTGCTACAACGATGTGGACAGTGGCCTGCACCAGGGCATCGACTACTACACCAGCTGGATGGCCGACCCGAAGGTCGGCCCGAGCGGTCGCGAGGATCGCCCGATCGGCCCGCCGGACCTGACCGCCGCCGACCTGAAGAACTGCGAAACGAAGATCGCCAGCGCACGGGCTGCACAGCCGCCGCTGCCGGTGCTGGATGCCGCCGCCCAGCAGTACCTGGACAGCCTGCATGCGCTGCAGCCGCTGGCCCATGCCGGTCACGACTATTACGCGCGCGAGGACTACCAGGACGATGACTTCGCCCGTGGCAAGGACATGCATGCGCCGCTGATGACCGCGCTGATGACCTTCGCCGAACACAGCCAGGCGTTCAGCAACGCGCTGGAAGCGCAGAACATGGCCGAGCAGAACGCGGCGCTGGAGGCAATGAAGCAGCGCGGTGAACTGACCCGCGAGTACTACCGCATGGCGATGATGCGCGACGCCAAGGCGCTGATCGACGTGATGGCCGAAGACCACTTCGACGTCGCCCAGGCACAGACGTTGCTGGATGCGTTCAACCGAATTTCCGACGAGGCACATGCCGCCGTTGGCGAACAGGAGCCGGGGCGCATGCAGTGGAACAGCTTCGAGCATGAGGCCGAAGTGTTCCGCCGCGATGCGAAGTGGCGCCTGGAACGCGTGTCCGGCAAGCGTCCCTTCACCGACATCGAAAAGAAGTGGCTGGCGCAGGGCTCGGACATTCCCAGCGGCTCGCCGGGGAAATTGCTGCAGACCTACAACACGCTGGTGGACGAGAGCAACCGGCAGTAAACGGCTTCCAGTTGACGTATATGACACGGCCAAATGCGTCAGTTCCATGCGTGATCCCCGCAGTGCGCGCGTTTGCCGGGCATCGGGCGTCATCCCGGTGCAGCGCGGCCCGCGACCGGGCACGCTGGCACCTCGCTTTCTGTGTTTTCTGAGGAGTTTCCATGCGTGTTTCCCGTGTTTCCGTCCCCGTGCTGCTGGCTGGCGCGATGATCGGTCTTGCCGCCTGCAGTCCCGGCGGCGGCGCTCTGGTTGCCGATTCGAGCGTGGACAAGATCAATGCCTACATTGCCTGCTACAACGGCGTCGACGCACCCGTGCGCGAGGGCTTCCAGACCTATACCGGCTGGATGGCCGATGCCGCCGCCGGCCCGACCGGCAAGGAAACGCAGCCGCGTCCGCCGGGCAAGGTGCCCTCGCACCGGGTGGAATACTGCGCGCAGTCGCTGACCGACGCGCTGGCGTTGACCCCGGCCCTGCCGATGGACGCGGCGGTGCGCGATTACCAGCAGTCCTTCCAGGCACTGAACGTGTTGGTCGAACAGGCTGATGGCTACGTCACCCGCGAGGAGTACCGGCGTGACGGTGGTGAGGGCCTGCGCACCCAGCACGGGCCGCTGATGCAGGCCTATGCAGGGTTCTTCGAGGCCAGCGACGCGCTGGATGCTGCGCTGGAAAAGAGCGAGCAGGAACGCCGCGCCGTGCAGCTGCAGCAGATCGAGGACAGCGAAGGCCGGTCGTTGGCCTATTACCACCTGCGCATCGTCGGCGACGGCAAGCAGCTGGCGCTGGCCTTCCAGGCCGAGGCCCCCGACCTGCCGGCACTGCGTACGCGCCTGGCCGACTACCAGGGCCTGATCAAGGAAATCCAGGCGGCTGGGGTCGGCAAGGACAACCCGATGTGGGGCCACGTGCAGCGTTCGGCGGACAAGCTGGTGCGCAGCGCCGGGCGTGGGGTGGAGCGCCTGAGCGAGGGCAAGCCGATCACCGCCGAAGCGCTGGCCGCCGAGCGCAAGGCCTCCGGCAGCTGGCTCACCTCCGATCCGGAAGGTGCGCAGTCGACCATCATGGAGGCTTACAACGACCTGGTCACCACCAGCAACCGCATGCACTGACTAGACCGACGGACAGCGCCGGGCCATGCCCGGCGGCTGCCATCAACTGTTGAAGGTATCGGGAATGGCGTGGCCGCAACGGCGGCAATGCCGCGCATCGGGCTCATGGCCTTCCAGCCCGCAGTGCGGGCAGCCGCGGGCGTCGCGGCGCGCAGCCAGTTCGGCTTCGCGCATGCTGCTGGCCAGTTCAGCGGTGTAGATGCCGGTGGGCACGGCGATGATGCTGTAGCCGATCAGGATCAGCACCGAGGTGACGAAACGACCCAGCACGGTCTGCGGCACGATGTCGCCGAAACCCACCGTGGCCATGGTCACCACCGCCCAGTACATGCTGGCCGGGATGTTGCTGAAGCCGTGCTCGGGGCCTTCGATCACGTACATCAGGGTGCCGGCAATGATCGTGATGGTGATGACCGTGAACAGGAACAGCAGGATCTTGCGCCGGCTGCGCCACAGCGACTGCAGCAGGATGCCGCTCTCTTCGATGTAGCGGGTCAGCTTCAGGATGCGGAACACACGCAGGATGCGCAGCGCACGCACCACCAGCAGGCTCTGCGCGCCGGGCACGAACAGCGACAGATAGGCGGGCAGGATCGACAGCAGGTCGATGATCCCCCAGATGCTGACCGCATAGCGCAGCGGGCGCTTCACCACCGCCAGGCGCAGCAGGTATTCGATCGTGAACAGGGCGGTGAAGACCCATTCGATCACGTACAGCCCATCGGCCCAGGCCACATGCAGGTGCTGCACGCTGTCGATCATCACCACCAGGATGCTGGCAATGATCGCCACCACCAGGATCAGGTCGAAATTGCGGGAGGGCCGGGTGTCGCGCCGGTAGATGATGTCGAACCAGGTGCGGCGCCAGCCGGAGGCGGTGGCGGGGTTCAGTTGGGGGGCGGAAAACGGGCGCATCGGTGCATTGTGCCGCAGGGGCTGGGGGGCGAGAATGGGGGTTCCTGAATCCTGCCCACTGCCATGACCGCCGCTACCGATCCGCTGATCTCCCTTTCGCACTACTACCTGCCGGTTTACAAGCCCCGCCAGGTGGTGCTGGAGCGAGGCCAGGGCGCCCGCGTGTGGGACAGCCAGGGCCGCGAATTCATCGACCTGGCCGCCGGCATTGCCGTGTGCGGCCTGGGCCATAACGACCCGGACCTGACTGCCGCCCTGGTGGAACAGGCCAGCAAGCTCTGGCACACCAGCAACGTGTTCTACAGCGCACCGCCGCTGCACCTGGCCGAAGAACTGGTGAAGGCCAGCCGCTTTGCCGAGCGCGTGTTCCTGTGCAATTCCGGCGCCGAAGCCAATGAAGTGGCGATCAAGATGGTGCGCAAGTGGGCGTCCAGCCAAGGCCGCCCGGCCGACAAGCGCGTCATCATCACCTTCCGCGGCAGCTTCCACGGCCGCACCCTGGGCGCGGTGACCGCTACTGCCCAGCCGAAGTACCAGGAAGGCTACGAGCCGCTGCCCGGTGGCTTCCGCTACATCGACTTCAACGATGAAGTGCAGCTGGAAACCGCGATGGCCGCCGGCGACGTGGCCGCGGTGATGCTGGAGCCGATCCAGGGCGAGGGCGGGGTGATGCCGGCCAAGTCCGGTTTCCTCAAGCGCGTGCGCGAGCTGTGTGACCAGCACAACGCACTGCTGGTGCTGGACGAGATCCAGGCCGGCATGGGCCGCACCGGTACCCTGTTCGCGCATTGGCAGGACGATGTGGTGCCGGACATGGTCACCCTGGCCAAGGCCCTGGGCGGCGGCTTCCCGATCGGCGCCATGCTGGCCGGCCCGAAGGTGGCCGAAACCATGCAGTTCGGCGCGCACGGCACCACCTTCGGCGGCAACCCGCTGGCCGCTGCAGTTGCCCGTGTGGCGCTGCGCAAGCTGGGTTCGGCCGAGATCGCTGCCAACGTCAGCCGCCAGTCGAAGGCGCTGCGCGATGGGTTCGCCCGCATCAACGAAGAGTTCAACATCTTCAGCGATGTGCGCGGCCGCGGCCTGATGCTGGGCGCGGTGCTGAACAAGGATTTCGCCGGCCAGGCCGGTGCCATCCTGGACCACGCCGCCGACCAGGGCCTGCTGACCCTGCAGGCCGGCCCGGACGTGCTGCGCTTCGTGCCGTCGCTGAACATCACCGATGAAGAAGTGGCCGAAGGCCTGAAGCGCCTGCGCGCGGCCATCGCCGCGTTCGTCGCCGCGCGCTGAGCTGCACGTCCTGATGATGGGGTCAGAGCCCTCTCGTACGAGACGGATCTGACCCCGGATCATCGTGGCCCAGGGGTCGGATCCCTCGCCCACGGCGAGGGCTCTGACCCCGGATCATCGTATCCCGTAGCGCTTCAACACCTTCCCCAGCCCGCGCCCGTCGCGCACGGTTTCGGCATGCAGCCCGGCCGCGCGTGCGCCGCGCACGTTGACGAACAGGTCATCCACGAACAGCGCGTGGCCTGGATCGGCATCCAGCCGCTGCAATGCGCGCTTGAACACCGCCGGGTCCGGCTTGCGGCCGCCCAGCATGCCGCTGCACAGCACGCGCGGCTGCAGGCGGGCGTGCAGTTCCGGCAGGAGTTGCGGCAGCACCTGCGCCATCAGCGGCCCGTTGTTGGTCAGCACCGCCAGCGGCAGAGCGTCATCCAGGGCCAGCAAGCGCTGCACCACTGCCGCCTGCGGCCGGCACGCGGCCAGGCGCGCAGCGATCCAGGTCGGCACATCCACGCTGACATCCAATGCGTGGCCCAGCTGTGCCAGATAGTCATCGGTGCTGACCTGCCCGGCGTCGTAGGCGGTTTCCAGCCCACTGTCGAACAACGCGGCCTGCACCTGCGCGGTGCTGCACTGCAGGGCCTGGGCCAGGAACAGCACGCGCTGCGTGCGCTGGTACTGCAGCAGCACGCCATCCACATCCAGCAGCAACATTCGTATCTCCATGCCTGCAGCATGCCTGAGCCTGCACACCGCATGCGACACCCTGTCGCAGCCCGTGCGCGCGGTCACTGCCTAGAATGAAGATGACTTGGCAGGAGACGCATTGATGAAGGCTTGGGGCGTGGCAATCGGACTGGGTGCGCTGCTGTTCGCACCGGCGGCAATGGCGCGGGTGTGTGCGGTCAGCATCGACAGCACCGACCAGATGACCTTCAGCAGCCGGCAGATCAAGGTGGCAGCCGACTGCAGCGAAGTGGACCTGACCCTGCGCCACACCGGCAAGCTGGCGGCCACCGCCATGGGCCACAACTGGGTGCTGACCCGCACGGCCGATTACCAGCCGGTGGCCTTGGCCGGCATGCGCATGAGCCTGGCCGACAGCTACCTGCCCAAGGCCGACAAGCGGGTGCTGGCGCATACCAAGGTGATCGGTGGCGGCGAGACGACGCGCGTGCGGTTTTCCACCAAGGGCCTGCAGAAGGGCGGTGATTACACCTTCTTCTGCTCGTTCCCGGGGCACTTCGCGATGATGAAGGGCAGCTTCGTCTTCGGTTGATGCCGTTTGCAGAGTCGAGCCATGCTCGACTGCACGCGTGCCAACCAAGGTTGGCACCTACCAGGGAGCGGGAGGTTGGCAGCCCGAGGCCGCTTACCCCTTCGCGGCCTTGAACGCAACGCGCGCGGCGGCCAGCGTGGCCTCGATCACCGCATCGTCGTGGGCGCTGGACATGAACCCGGCTTCGTACGCCGACGGCGCCAGGAACACGCCCTGTTCCAGCATGGCGTGGAAGAAGCGGTTGAACGCCGGAATATCGCAGGCCGTGGCCTGAGCATAGGTCTCCACCTTTTCGCTGGTGAAGAACAGACCGAACATCGCGCCCACCTGGGTGGTGGTGACCGCCACGCCGGCTTCGGCGGCCGCGGCTTCCAGGCCAGCACACAGGCGCGCGGTACGCTCGGCCAGGTCGGCATGGAAGCCCGGCTGTGATACCAGCTCCAGCATGGCCAGGCCGGCGGCCATCGCCACCGGATTGCCGCTGAGCGTGCCGGCCTGGTAGATCGGGCCGGCCGGTGCAATCTGCTGCATCAGGTCGCGGCGGCCACCATAGGCACCCACCGGCATGCCGCCGCCGATGATCTTGCCGAAAGTGGTCAGGTCCGGGGTGATGCCGTAGTGCGCCTGCGCGCCGCCCAGGGCCACGCGGAAACCGGTCATCACTTCATCGAAGATCAGCAGCGCACCGTGCTGCGTGCACAGCGCGCGCAGGTGCTGCAGGTAGCCCTCGCGCGGCGGAATGCAGTTGGCGTTGCCCACCACCGGTTCGATGATGAGGCCGGCGATCTCGCTGCCCTGCGCCTCGAACAGCGCGGTGGCCGCTTCGAAATCGTTGTAGGGCAGGGTCAGGGTCAGTTCGCTCAGGCCCGCCGGCACGCCCGGCGAGGTCGGCACGCCCAGGGTCAGCATGCCGCTGCCGGCCTTGACCAGGAACGAATCGCCGTGACCGTGGTAGCAGCCTTCGAACTTCACGATGCGGTTGCGGCCGGTGGCGCCGCGCGCCAGGCGGATGGCCGACAGCGTGGCTTCGGTACCCGAATTGACCATGCGCACCATTTCGCACGACGGCACCAGCCGGGTGATGGTCTCGGCCATGGTCACTTCGGCCGCGCACGGCGCGCCGAAGGACAGGCCGTTGTCGATCGCCCGCTTCACTGCCTGGCGCACGGCCGGGTGGTTGTGGCCGACGATCATCGGCCCCCACGAGCCCACGTAGTCGATGTAGCGGTTGCCGTCCACGTCGTACAGGTAGGCGCCGTCGGCGCGTTCGACGAAGAACGGTTCACCGCCCACCGACTTGAACGCGCGCACCGGCGAATTGACGCCGCCCGGCAGCAGCTGCTGGGCGCGGGAGAACAGGGCGTGGGACTGGTCGTGGTTCATGGGGCTTTCCTGGGCATTACGCGAACTGGGCGAGGAAGGCGCGCTGGGTCGCGACCGGGTCCGGTGCGGCATAGATGCCGCTGACCACGGCCACCAGGTCGGCGCCAGCATCGATGATGGGACCCACATTGTCCGGGGTCAGGCCACCAATGGCCACCCGCGGCACGCCCAGTGCGGCGGTTTGCCGCAGCAGGTCGGTGTGGGCGCGGCTGCTGGTGATCTTGGTGGTGGTGGGGAAGAAGGCGCCGAAGGCCACGTAGCTGGCGCCGGCGGCCACGGCCTTTTCGGCGTTGGCCAACTGGTCGTAGCAGGACGCGCCGATGATGGCGGCCGGGCCGAGCAGGGCACGCGCGCTGGGAATATCACCGTCGGTGCCGCCCAGGTGCACGCCGGCCGCGCCCACGGCCTGGGCCAGCGCCGGGTCGTCATTGATGATCAGCGGTACGCCGTGTCCGGCGCACAGCGCCTGCAGGGCGGTGGCCTGCTCCACGCGCAGCGCATCGCTGGCGGTCTTGTTGCGGTACTGCAGCCAGGTGGCGCCGGCAGCCAGCAGCGGCGCGGTGCGTGCCAGCAGGCGCGCGGTATCCGCCTCGTCCGGGGTGATCAGGTAGACGCCGCGGGGCGCCGGGGAAGCTGCGTTCATGGATGGCTACCGGTAGAAGGGCCGCGGTGGGACAATGACGGCCAGTGAATCCAGCGTTGATTATCCGATGAGCGATGCCACCCCCACCACCTTGCGCACCTGGATGTGCGTGGTCTGCGGCTTCATCTACCGTGAGGCGGACGGGCTGCCGGAGGAGGGCATCGCCCCGGGCACGCGCTGGGAGGACATTCCCGAGACCTGGACCTGCCCCGATTGCGGGGTGACCAAGGATGATTTCGAGATGGTCGAGATCGATTGATTGAGGCGCCGCCGGGCATGGCCCGGCGCTACCGGTAGGTGCGGACCGTAGGTCCGCACACTGATGACTCAATGCAACCGCGGCATCGGCCCGACCAGGTCGATCAGCTTCTCGCGCAGCCACTGTGCATCGCTGGCGTCCGGGTTGCGCTTCAGGTACTGCCCCAGGTCATGCCGGGCGCCGGCCAGGTACTCCAGTTGCAGATAGGCCAGGCCACGGTCGCGCAGGGCATCGTCCTGTTCCGGGGCCAGTTTCAGCAGGCGGTCGGCGCTGCGCGCGGCACGGTCCCATTCGGCCGCTTCGGCATAGACGCCATGCAGGTTGCGCAGCATGCGGATCAGGATCGCCCGGCTCGGCGCCGGATCCAGGATCTGCGCCAGCACCTGGTCGTCCGGGGCCTGCCCGCCCAGGTGTGACTTGGCGCGTTCGCGCAGCTCGTCCACGTCCAGCGGGCGGCCGCCATTGAACGGGTCCATCACCAGCACCCCGTCATCCACCGGCAGCCGCACCAGGAAATGGCCGGGAAAAGACACCCCGTCCAGCGGAATGCCCAGCCGCCGGGCCACTTCCATCTGCACCAGGGCCAGTGAGATGGGATTGCCCAGGCGTCGTTCGAACACCTGGTTGAGGTAGCTGTTGCGGGGGTCGTAGTACTGCTGATGGTCACCGCTGTAACCCAGCTCGTCGAACAGGTGGCGGTTCACCGCGGCCATCTTCATCGGCCAGCGCTCGATCGTGTCCACTTCGGCACGCAGGTGATCGACATGGCTCTGCACCAGCGCCTCGTACACGCCGGGTTGAAGATCGGGGTATTCATCGCGCGCGATCAGCAGCGCGGTCGGCAACAGTGGCAGCGCCTCGTCATCGAGGTCGGCCAGTGCATCCCAGTCGGGGAGTGTGATCCGGTCCTGCATGGCCACAGACTGGCGGCAATCGCAGGCGGTTTCAAGCGGTGCGGCGTGAATTCCGCTTGTCGTTGTTCCCCATCCACGCATGGCGAGGATCTACCGTGTCGACCAGGGTCGACACCTGCCAGCAGCACAAGGAATCTGTCAGATGCGGGGCGGTGAGGGCTTGCAGGACCGCAGGCGCCATGGGCCCGAGGCATGCCTCGGGCGGGTTGGGCAGGACGCCAACCCCGGTCTTGCTCGTGTGCGCAGGATTGCGCACACGAGCAAGGCGCCTACGAGCCCGCAAGGATGGGTTTGCGGCGTGTCCTGCAAGCCCGCAGCGCCCGCCATCCCTTGGCCGCCCAGCTTTTGCCGTTGATGTTGATTCGGCGGGTGCCGGGCGCCACCCGGCACCCCATCAGTTCTCGATGCCCGGGCCGAAGGTCAGTGCGGTGCCGTCCTTCAGCTTCAGCTTTTCCGCCTGGCCTGCATTGAGCTCCAGCACGTAGCGGGCCGGGCCGCTGCTGGGGTAGGGCGGGCAGCGGTCGCCGGCCGAGCAGGGCGGCACATCGCGCTGCTGGCTGACCAGCCGGCGCTGGCTGTCGAAGTACAGGATGTCCAGCGCGATCCGGGTGTTCTTCATCCAGTACGCCTGCATCTCTTCCTGCTCGTGCACGAACAGCATGCCGTGGTCGGCCGGCATCTGGTCGCGGAACATCAGGCCGCGGGCGCGGGTGTCATCGTTGGTGGCCAGTTCGACCTTGTAACGGGCACCGTCCAGCTCCACCCAGTGGCGGGCGGCATCGGTGGCACAGCCGGTCAGGGCCAGCAGCGGAAGCATCAGCAGCGAACGCAACAGCGACATCGTCAGGGTCCTTCGCAGGGGTCAGAGCACGACCGGCGGTTCACCGCCGACAATCACCACGTCGGCGCGGCGGCGCGCGAACAGGCCCACGCAGACCACGCCCGGCAGCTGGTTCAGCTCGCGCTCCAGCTTTTCCGGATCGGTGATCTGCAGGTTGTGGATGTCCAGGATCTGGTTGCCGTTGTCGGTCACCACGCCCTCGCGCCAGGTCGGCTGGCCGCCGGTCATGTCGCGGATCTGTCGGGCCACCAGGCTGCGCGCCATCGGAATCACTTCCACCGGCAGGGGGAAGTTGCCCAGCACCGGCACCTGCTTGCTGGGATCGACGATGCAGACGAAACGCTCGCTGGCCTCGGCAATGATCTTCTCGCGGGTCAGCGCCGCGCCACCGCCCTTGATCAGGCACTTGCCCGGATCGCACTCATCGGCGCCGTCCACGTACAGCGACAGGTTGCCGGCGTGGTTCAGCTCGATCACCTCGATGCCGTGCTGCTTCAGGCGTGCGGTGCTCTGTTCCGAACTGGACACCGCGCCCTTGATGCGGTGCTGGATGCGGGCCAATGCATCGATGAAGTAGGCCACGGTGGAACCGGTGCCGACCCCGACGATCATGCCGTCTTCGACGTATTCGATGGCTTTTTCAGCGGCCAGGCGCTTGGCTTCGGACATGGGAGGACTCTCAGGCAGGGAATCAGGATTTCTTTTCGAGCGACAGCAGCAGCTTCCACTGCGCGGCCGTCACCGGGAACACCGACAGGCGGTTGCCCTTGGCAACCAGCGGGAAACCTTCGCCGAGTTCGTCGGCGTGCAGCTTGATCTCGTCCAGCGCGATCACCTGCGGCAGCTTGCGGTCGAAGGCCACGTCCACAAGCATCCAGCGCGGGTTCTCGCGCGTGCTCTTGGGGTCGTGGTAGTCGGATTCCGGGTCGAACTGGGTGTCGTCCGGGTAGGCCGGACTGGCCACCGTGGCCAGGCCGACGATGCCGGGCACCTTGGTATTGGAGTGGTAGAACAGGATGCCGTCGCCGACCTGCATGCCGTCGCGCATGAAGTTGCGCGCCTGGTAGTTGCGCACGCCGTTCCAGGGCTCGACCTTCACCTTGGCCAGGTCATCGATGGAAAAAGCGTCCGGTTCGGACTTCATCAGCCAATAGCGCTTGCGGGCGGTCATGCGTTCACGGGGGCAGCGGAGGGGAACAGGGCGCCGTCTTCGGTGCAGATCGCATCCACCGGCACGTCCCACGACGCCACCGGCAAGGACTCGACCTGCTGCGCAGCGAACGCGGCACCCACCAGCCAGGGCGGTGCCGGCCGGTCGTGGCGGAAGGCGAAGCTGCGATCATACCAGCCGCCCCCCATGCCCAGCCGCCGGCACTGCGCGTCGAAGCCCACCAGAGGAGTGACCACCAGCGCCATCTGGCTGGCGTCCAGGGTGTCGGCCGCCGCCACATCGGGCTCGGGAATGCCGTAGCGGTTGCTGGTCAGGGGCTGGCCCGGCCGCCAGGGCGCAAAGCGCAGCACATCGCCGGCCAGCACCGGCAGGCAATAGGCCACGGTGTCAGGCAACTGCAGTTGCCAGCGGTGCAGGGCGATCTCGCCATCCAGCGCCCAGTAGCCGGCCACGGCGCCTTCGCGCGGGGCGAACGGCAGGGCCAGCAGGGCGTCTGCCAGCGATTCGGCAGCAGCAATGCGGATGGGCGCGGAAAGTGCGCGGCGGCGTTGCCGCAGGTCGTGGCGCAGGGCCTGGCGCGGGTCGGTCATGGCAGGTGGCGGCAGAAAACAGCGGCCATTGTGCCGGAAAGAACAAGGGCGACGCCCGAAGACGCCGCCCTTGCTGGAATATTGCATTCTCCGCAATGTCGATGCATGCGAAACGACCTTGAACCCGGGGGCTCAAGTGGGAACGCTGGAGAACCATCGGGCTTCCCGCTACAAGGCGGACCTGCACTCCCGGCGCTGTCGCGCTCCCGGTGTCGTTCTTAAGGGACAAGGCGAATGTTTGCACATGCCGTCGAGTACCGCAGAGAACGCGTGGCCATTATAGCCAGCGTGCACGATCTGGATAGGCCGTTCGTCGGCAACAGTCCGTGCCAATTCAGATATGAGAAGACGCGTTGCGTGCGCTGCTCACACGCTGCTATCGATCGCGCGGTCAAGGCGCCGGTTCAGATCGGCCAGGGTCTGCTGCAGGGCCACCGCCTGGCGTGCATTCTCGTCGCGCAGCAGTTGCAGCTCGTGGGCCAGGTTCAGTGCGGCCAGCACCGCCACCCGATCGACGGCGGCCATGCGGTTGCTGCCGCGGATCTCGCGCATGCGCGCGTCCAGCAGGCGCGCGGCGGCCATCAGGCTGTCGCGTTCATCGCCGCCCACGCCCACGGTGTATTCACGATCGAGGATGCGGACACTGACCGGTTCTGCGCTCATGTGTGCTGCTCCAGGGATTTGAGCCGGCTGATCATCGCTTCCACCCGCGAGCGGGCCTGTTCGTTCTTGGCCAGCAGGGTGGACCGCTCGGCCACCAGCTGTTCCTGCTGGTGGCGCAGGCTGCGGTTCTCCTCGGCCAGGCGCTGGTTGCGCTCCAACAGCGCTTCCACGCGGGCGGCAAAAGCCTGCAGCTGGGCAAGGGGGTCGGCGGGTTCCATGCCGCACGATAGGCAAGCCGGGCGAGGGCGGTCAAGCGTTGTCGCAGCAGGGCCGGACTGCCACGAGGACGACCCGGTCGGGTTGCTACACTACAGGGCTCACGGGCGCGCGCGTGCGCGCTCCGGGTTTCCCTTACGAACGAGCCGCACGATGACCGAACTTCCCTCCGTCGACGACGTTTCCCGCGCCAGCCAGGAACTGGGCCTGGGCGCCACCGCTGCCGAGCTGCATGGCGGCCTGTGCGGCTGGCTGGCCGCCGGCGGCGCCCCAGGCAACGACTGGCCGGCCCGCGTGCTGGCCGACGACAACCTGGCCCCGGTCGCCCCCGGCAGCGCGCTGGCGCAGCTGCTGGAAGCCACCATCAAGCAGCTGGAAGACCGCGATTTCGCCTTCGAACTGTTGCTGACCGACAACGACGACGTGGCCGCGCAGGCCGATGCCATGTTCAGCTGGACCCGTTCGTTCCTGGGTGGCTTCGGCCTGGGCAGCGGCGGCCGCCGTCCTACCTTGTCCGAAGAGGGCGAGGAAGCGCTGACCGACATGGCCAGCCTGGCACGTGCCTCCAGCGAGGATTTCGAAGCCGGTGGCGAGGACGATGACGAGGCGCTGTCGGAAATCGAGGAGTTCATCCGCGTGGCGGTGCTGCTGCTGCACGGCGATGTGGTGCTGGCCGCGCGCCACCGCCAGCGCCTGAACTGATGGATATCAAGCAGCGCACCGGCATTGCCGCCGGCGAGTACAAGCGCCGCCGCCGCCAGCTGATGGACATGGCCGGCGACGATGCGATCCTGGTCCTGCCGGCGGCCTCGGAGAAGGTGCGCAGCCTGGATACCCATTTCCCGTTCCGCCAGGATTCGGATTTCCAGTACCTGAGCGGCTTCCCGGAACCGGAGGCCGTGCTGGTACTGATTCCCGGCCGCCGCCACGGCGAGGCCATCCTGTTCTGCCGCGAACGCGATGCCGAGCGCGAAGCCTGGGACGGCAGCCGCGCGGGCCAGGACGGGGCGGTGGCGCACTACGGCATGGACGATGCCTACCCGATCGATGATCTGGACGACATCCTGCCGGGGCTGCTGGAAGGGCGCTCGCGCGTCTATTACCACTTCGGTCGCGAAGCGGATTTCGACCTGAAGCTGATCGGCTGGGTGAACCGCGTGCGCTCGCAGGTGCGCCATGGCGCGCAGCCGCCGCACGAGTTCCTGGAACTGGGACACCTGCTGCACGAGCAGCGACTGTTCAAATCCGGTGCCGAAGTGGCGTTGATGCAGCATGCAGCGCAGATCAGCGTGCGTGCGCACCTGGCGGCGATGCACGCGGCCAGGGCGGGCATCCACGAATACGAACTGCAGGCCGAACTGGAGCGGGTGTTCCGCGCCAGCGATGCCGTTCCCGCGTACTGCAGCATTGTCGGTGCCGGTCGCAACGGCTGCATCCTGCATTACCGCGACAACAATGCGCGTTCGCGCGACGGCGAACTGGTGCTGATCGATGCGGGCGCCGAGTACCGTGGATACGCCAGCGACATCACCCGCACCTTCCCGGTGAACGGCCGCTTCACTGCCGAACAGCGTGCGCTGCACGATCTGGTCGGCCAGGCGCAGGCCGCCGCCATGGCGCAGGCGCGCCCGGGCGTGGCCTACGAGACCGGCCATCTGGCCGCCGTGCAGACCCTGACCGAGGGCCTGCTGCGGCTGGGCCTGCTGAAGGGCACGCTGGAAAAGAACCTGGCCGAAGGGCTGTACCAGCGTTTCTACCGGCACAAGACCGGGCACTGGATCGGCCTGGACGTACACGATGTGGGCGACTACCGGCTGGCCGGCGAATCGCGCCTGCTGGAACCGGGCATGGCCTTCACCATCGAGCCGGGCCTGTACATCGGCGTGGACGACACCACGGTGGAACCGCGCTGGCGCGGTATCGGCATCCGCACCGAGGATGACGTGCTGATCACCAACGACGGCCATCGCGTGCTGACCGAAGGCCTGGCGCGCAGTGCGGACGAGATTGAAGCGGTGATGGCGGGTTGAGCCGGACTGCGTAGAGTCGAGCTTGCTCGACTGAAGCAACCGCAACGGCCAAAGCAAGAGCGGCATTCCGTGGCATGGCGGGGCACTGCGGGTTTGCGGGGACGCCGTAAACCCGTCCATGGGGGCTTGGTCGCCGCATCCATGCGGCTCACACCCCGCAAACCCGCAGTGCCCCGCCTTCGAGAGGTTCACGCGGCTGTTGGTAACGGCGATTCTTGGAACATGCGGTGTTGGTTCACGCGGCCGTTGGTAGGTGTCGACCTTGGTCGACACAGAGCGAGCGCAGCGAGCGACCCGCTTTTGATCTTCTTTTTCTTTTCCGTGGCTGGCGCGCACGGAAATTGTCCGTGGCCGGGCGGATGGGGTGCGCAGGGGCGTGAGCCGCATGGATGCGGCGACCGAGCTTACATGGACGTACTTGCAGCGTCCCCTGCACAGCCCATCCGCCCGGCCAGACGGCAGTAATCCCGCCGCACCCTGCGCCCAGCCACGAGGGGCTCAGCCGTTGGCTGCCGCAAACGCCGGGCGGGTCAGGTTGTCCGCGTCGCCTTCGGTGCACAGCACTTCGTCTTCAATGCGGATTCCGCCGTAGGGGCGGAAGAAGTCCACGCGGTCCCAGTTGATCGCATTGCCATGGCCGGCGGCCTTCACTTCGTTCAACAGCATGTCGATGAAGTACAGGCCCGGTTCGATGGTCACCACCATGCCCGGTTCCAGCACACGGGTCAGGCGCAGGTACGGGTGGCCGGCCGGGCGCTCGATGCGGCCGCCGTCTTCGCTGGCGGCAAAACCGGCCACGTCGTGTACCTGCAGGCCGATCAGATGGCCGATGCCATGCGGGAAGAACGCGGCGCTGACGCCGGTTTCCAGTGCGGTCTGCGGCGAAACGTTGATCACGCCGAAGTCCTTCAGCACGCCCATCAGCGAAAGATGTGCGTCCACGTGCAGTTGCTTGTAATCGAAGCCGGCACGCACCGCCGCGCACATCTGCTGCTGGGCCGCGTCCACCGCTTCGACCATCGCGGCGAACTCGTCGCGGCCGTGCGCGGCGTAGGTGCGGGTGATGTCGCTGGCGTAGCCGTGCGCGCTGGCGCCGGCATCGATCAGGAAGCTGCGCAGCGGCTGCGGTGCCTTGCGGCCCAGCTCGGTGTAATGCAGCACGGCGGCGTGTTCGTTCAGGGCCACGATGTTGCCGTAGGGCAGCTCGTTGGCATCCTGCCCGACGGCCTGGCAGTACGCCATGTGGATGTTGAATTCGTCGGCACCGTTGCGGAACGCGGCCTCGGCGGCGCGGTGGCCACGCACGCCCAGCACCTGTGCCTGGCGCATCAGGGCAACTTCATACGGCGTCTTGTAGGCGCGGTGCCATTCCAGGTAGTTCAGCACCGGCGCCGGGTTGTTCGGCACGTAGGCGCCCAGCGCGCTCTGCGGCTCACCCAGGATCGCGCAGCGGGCCGGGTTGGCCGGCAGCAGGGCCAGCGCCTCGTCCGGCGTGCGGATGATGTGGATGTCGAAGTGCTCCACCCACCAGCCGCTGGGCGCATCGGGCACCACGTGCCAGTAGTCGAAGGGCTGGTGGAAGATCACCGCCGGGCGCTTGCCCGGGGTGAACACCACCCAGCTGTTGGGTACGCGGGTGAGCGGCAGCCAGGCCTTGAACTGCGGGTTCACCGCATAGGGGTAATCGCGATCGTCGAACACCTGGTAATGCAGGGTGCCGCTGGGCACCACCAGATGGTCAAAGCCGCCGCGCGCCAGCGCCTGTTCGGCGCGTCGGCACAGCACGGCCAGGTGGTCGGAATACAGAGCGCCGGGGTCTTGCTGGATCATTGCGGTGGCTCGACACGGAAAACGGCCCTAGATTCTGCCGCATACGGCGAAAAACCGCTGTGCCGGAACCGGCACTCAGCCTGTCGAAACCGGCGCCTGATCGTTGTCTTCGCCGATCCAGCCGCGCAGCAGCTGGCGGTGCTCGCGCGACAGGGTCAGGAAACGGAAACCGGCCCAGTGCTGGCCCGGCACGTGCGCCGGCTCGCTCCACAGCAGGTGCACGCCCACGTCGATCGTTTCATTGCGGCCATCGCCCAGCGCCAACGGGAAGCGCAGCTGGTACAGCGCATCCTCGCGCAGGCCAGTGCTGGCCAGCATCAGCATGCCGGTTTCGGAAACATTGCCCAGCCGGCCGATCACGGCGTCGCGCATCTGGTCGGTGACCGGCACCAGGTCGGCCACCTGCCGGCGCGGGGCGCGGCGGGTATCCACGTGCGGTTGCGTGCTCATGCCTTGGGCTCCGGGTTCAGGCGGCTGGCCAGCGAACGCAGCGCCGACAGGCTGGCCTGCCAGGCGCGGTCCACCAGACGGCCCTTTTCTTCGGTGACCAGCTGGGCCTGGCCGCCGGCCATCTGCCGCGCCAGCGTATCCAGCGTGGTTTCGCCGATCTTCTGGCCACGGGCGTTCACCAGCAGTACGTGCCCGGTCAGCAGGCTGTACCAGGACAGGCGCTGGCGCCGCTGTGCGCCTTCGCCCTGGTCGATGTCAAACCATGCGCCGAAGGGCAGCGTGACCAGCTGCTGGTAGCAGGCTTCCTCGCTGTCGCTGCGCGCGCCGCGCCCGGCCTCGGCCTGGCTGTCAGCGCTGCCGTCGTTCTGTTCGCCCAGGCGAGCACGGGCCTTCAGGCGCGCGCTCAGTTCCGTGCGCGAGGTGCTTTCGTCTTCGCCGCCCGGGGTCGCCAGGCGACGGGCCACGGCGGCCGCTTCGTCGGCGTGGTAGCCCACCTGCAGCAGCGCCGCTTCCACGTCGGCGGCCAGCGGCGCATCGGTCACGCCGGCGGCGCTGGCCGGTGCGGCCGTGACCGTGGCGATGCGCTCGGTCTGCTGCAGGCGCTCGCGCCATTGCGGCGAATCCTCACCGTGGCGCAGGCGGGTCAGGGTGAGAGCATCGGCCCAGGCCTGGCGCAGCAGGGTCTGCACGAAGCGCGGCGGCTGCGTGGCCTGGCACCAGTGGTCGATCTGGGTGGTGGCCTCGCGCCGGGCCAGTTCCAGTCGCTCCTTGCCCCGTGCGGCTTCCACGTGGCGGCGTTCGGCCAGTTCGGCGCGGTGCGCGGCGGCGCGCTGGTGCTGCTGGATGTCCTCGTTGGCGGCGGCAAACGCCTCCGGCGTGCGCGCATCCTGGCCCAGCAGGCCCTGCACGCTCTGCGCCAGCCGCTGCAGCAGCTGCGGGTCCACGTCGTCGTCGCCCAGCCAGCGTGCGCCGGCTTCGGCCACGGTGTTCAGCAGTTCGCGCGCCGGGTGTTCGTCGCGCACGAAGAAGGCCGGGTCGGCCATGGCCGCGCGGGCCAGCGGCACCTGCAGGCGCGCCAGCAGGGCCGCCGGTACCGGGTCGGGCCGTTGTTGCTGCTGCACCTGCTGCAACAGCAGCCGCAGCAGGTCCAGGTTGTCGCGGTCGTGCCCGGCCAGTTGCGCCTGCGCGCCATGTTCGCTGCGCAGTTGGGCCAGCAGGGCGCCCTGCAGGTCGGTCACGCTGGTGGCGGCGCTGGCCTGGCCCTGCAGGCGCGCCAGCACGGCATCCACCGCAGCGGTGGGCAGCGCGGCCGGTTCCAGTGCCAGCGGCTGCGGCGGCAGGCGGCGGGCCTGCTGCAGCAGTTCGTGCAGTACGGTGTTGGCCGGCACGGTCAGCCCGGCGGCGGCCGCGTCGGCGCCGGCGAAGGCGTCCTGCATCAGGTTCGACCACGAACCGGCCGGTGCCGAACCACCCCAGCCGGTCATCGGGGTCACCGTGCGCGGCGCAGGGCGCCCGCTGCGTTCGTAGCCGACCGAACGGGTGATCACCCGGCGGGTGGCCGACGAGCGGGCCAGGTAGGGGGTGTAGACCAGGCCGGGCAGCACGCCGTGCTGGGCCAGCAGCGCATTGGCGCGGTCCAGGGTATCGCCCAGCCGTTCCAGGCACTGCCGCTCGAAACTGCGGTACAGCGCCAGCTGCACCTCCATGCTCAGGCCATCGCGTTCAGCCAGGCGGCGCACCATCGCGCACAGCGCCTGCGGCGCCAGCGGCAGCGTTTCCGCATCGAAGGCCGGCGCGGCGGCCAGCACACCCATGCGCTGGCCCAGCAGGTTCAGCGCATTGGCCGAACGCAGGGTTTCCCTGCGCACCATTTCAACCAGCAGCAGGTCGCGGTCCACCTCGTGTTCGGCAACCAGCGACAGGCCCATCATGGCTGGCAGCGGTGGCGGCGTCGCCGGAGACGCGGGCGCGGCGGCCGGTTCGCGCAAGCGCACCAGTGCATCGGTCAGGGCATCGAGCATGCGCTCGCTGAAGTGCCCGGCGAAGGCGTGCAGTTGCCCGCGCTGGGCCAGCAGGTCGGCCTGCTGCTGCGGATTGCGCGCGTGGTCGGCGTCGTGCAGCAGGGTCTGTTCCAGCGCCTCCACCGTCAGGATCAACGGCGCGGTGAGGGTGTGGTGGCACAGGCCGATCAACGCGCCCAGCACCTCGCGTACCCGCGGTGGCAGGTCGGCGGCGGCCAGGCGCGCGGAGTCCGCGCTGGACAATGAAAAAACGGCAGACATCGACGAGGGGTTCCGGATTCCCGCGGATCGTTGCAGCAATCTACCGTGTCGGCAGGGCAGGGCGCCAGCCGCCGGGTATCGCCCGGAACCATCCAGGGCGTCCGATCAATCTTCCAGGAACAGACTCACCACATCGTTGGTGAAGCGCCGGCCCAGCTCGGTGGGCTGCACATGGCCGTCGGCCACCTGCAGCCAGCCGCGCTGCCGGGCCTGCGCCAGCGGCGCGTCCAGCACGGTGCGTGGCAGGCCGGTACGCGATTCGAAATCGCGCAGGCTGAAGCCTTCGTGCAGGCGCAGCAGGTTCAGCATGTACTCGAACGGCAGGCGCTCGGCAGCGATCACCTCGTCACCGCCGAACGAGGCCGGGCTGCCGGCGCTGTCCAGGTACGCTTGCGGGTGCTTGACCTTCCAGCGCCGCAGCACGTGTTCTTCGGCACCGGAACTGATCTTGCCGTGCGCGCCGGCGCCGATGCCCAGGTAATCGCCGAAGCGCCAGTAGTTCAGGTTGTGCGCGCTCTGCCGGCCGGGGCGGGCATAGGCGCTGACCTCGTACTGGCCGTAACCGGCCTGGGCCAGCAAGGCCTGGCAGTGTTCCTGCATGTCCCAGGCGTTGTCTTCATCGGGAATGCCCTGCGGCGGCCGCGCGAAGAACACGGTGTTCGGTTCCAGGGTCAACTGGTAGTGCGAGATGTGCGCCGGCTGCAGCGCGAAGGCGCGTTCCAGGTCGGCCTCGGCACCGGCCAGGGTCTGTTCCGGCAGGGCGTACATCAGGTCGATGTTGAAGTTGTCGTAGCCCGCGTCCTGGGCCATCTTCACCGCGCGCTCGGCCTCGCCGCTGTCGTGGATGCGGCCCAGTCGCTTCAGCGCGGCATCGTCGAAACTCTGGATGCCGAAGCTGAGGCGGTTCACGCCTGCCGCGCGGTAGCGGTCGAAGCGCCCGTGTTCGGCGGTGCCCGGGTTGGTTTCCAGAGTGATTTCGGCATTGGGCGCGAAGCGCAGGCGCGCGCTGGCCTGCTGCAGGAAGCGGTCGATGGCATCGGGTGGGAACAGGCTGGGCGTACCGCCGCCGAAGAACACGCTGTGCACCACCCGGCCCCAGACCAGCGGCAGATCCTGGTCCAGGTCGCGCAGCAGGGCGTCGATGTAGGCCTCGAACGGCAGCTCACCCTTGGCCTGGTGCGAGTTGAAATCGCAGTACGGGCATTTGCGCACGCACCAGGGCAGGTGCACGTACAGCGACAGCGGCGGCGGCACCAGCCGCACCGGTGCAGGGTGGCCGTGGTCGCCGTCGCAGGCTTCGCCGGGCAGGTGGTTGCAGTGATCGTGGGCGTGGGACATGACGGCAGAACTACGTGCGGGTGTGGGTCAGAGCGCGGCAGCCAGCTGCAGCTTCAGCTGCTGCAGGGCCAGTGCGCGGTGGCTGATCGCGTTCTTCAGCGCCGGCTCCATTTCCGCGGCGGTCAGGCCGTGGGCGGTATCCAGGAACACCGGGTTGTAGCCAAAGCCATTGGTGCCGCGCAGCTCGCGGATGATCTGCCCTTCCCAGCGGCCTTCGCAGATCAGCGGCTGCGGGTCGGTGGCGTGGCGCAGCAGCACGATCACCGCATAGAAACGCGCGCTGCGCTGGCCATCGGGCACGTCGGCCATGGCCTGCAGCAGCTTGGCATTGTTGGCCGCCGCGTTGGTCGGGTGGCCGGCATAGCGCGCGCTGTACAGGCCGGGCGCACCGCCCAGGGCATCGACGATGAGGCCTGAATCATCGGCCAGCGCCGGCAGGCCGGTGGCCTCGCAGGCCGCGCGCGCTTTCAGCAGCGCGTTCTCGACGAAGGTCAGGCCGGTTTCGTCCACATCGCCCAGGCCGAGCTCGGCCGCCGAGGTGATCTGCAGCGGCAGGTCGGCCAGGATTTCCTGCATTTCCACCAGTTTGCCGGCGTTGTGGCTGGCAAGCACGAGCGTCTTCATGCGCGGGGCTCCAGCAGGTCCCAGGTGTTGCCGTACAGGTCGCGGAACACCGCAACGGTGGCATAGGGTTCTTCGCGCGGGGCTTCCAGGAATTCCACCCCGGCGGCCAGCATGGCGGCGTGGTCGCGGCGGAAATCATCGGTGTTCAGGAAGAAGCCGACGCGGCCGCCGGTCTGGTTGCCGATGCGGCTGCGCTGCTCCTCGTTGCTGGCGCGGGCCAGCAGCAGGGCGGCGGCGCTGCCGTCGGTCGGGCCGACCACCACCCAGCGCTTGCTGCCCTGGTCGATGTCCTCAAGCAGGGCAAAGCCCAGCTTGCCGGTGTACCAGGCAATGGCTTGGTCGTAGTCGGCCACCACCAGGGTGGTCAGGGCGATGCGACGGTTCATGCCGACAGCGCCGCCTGCTGCGCGGCCAGCAGTTCGCCCACGCCCTTTTCGGCCAGGCCCAGCAGCGCATCCAGTTCATCGCGGCGGAAGGCATGGCCTTCGGCGGTGCCCTGCAGTTCGATGAAGCCGCCGCCATCGTTCATGACCACGTTCATGTCGGTGTCGCAGTCGCTGTCTTCGGCGTAATCCAGGTCCAGCACCGGGGTGCCGCGGTACACGCCCACCGACACGGCAGCCACCGCGCCCAGGATCGGGTTGCGCTTGATGTCGCCGCGCTTCATCAGCACGTTCACCGCGTCGACCAGGGCCACGTAGGCGCCGGTGATGGCCGCGGTGCGGGTGCCACCGTCGGCCTGCAGCACGTCGCAGTCCAGGGTGATGGTGCGTTCGCCCAGCGCGTTGCGGTCCACGCAGGCACGCAGGCTGCGGCCGATCAGGCGCTGGATCTCCAGCGTACGGCCGCCCTGCTTGCCACGCGCGGCTTCACGGTCGCTGCGGGTGTGGGTGGCGCGCGGCAGCATGCCGTATTCGGCAGTCACCCAGCCTTCGCCCTTGCCGCGCAGGAAGCCGGGTACACGGTTTTCCACGCTGGCGGTGCACAGCACGCGGGTTTCACCGAAGCAGACCAGCACCGAGCCTTCGGCGTGGCGGGTGAAGCCGCGTTGGATGACGACCGGACGGAGCTGGTCGGGCTGGCGGCCACTGGGGCGGGCATCGGACATGGTGCGAATTCCCTGGAGGGTAAGACAGGCAGGTACGCCGCCATGCCCGCACCCGTCAGGGGCAGGCAGGGAGGCTCGAATAGGGCCGCTAGGGTACCATTCCCCCTTTGAGAGCATCGGAAACGCTGATGATTCGAAGCATGACGGCCTATGCCGGTGGCGAGCGCGCCACGGCCTGGGGCACGCTGGGCTGCGAGCTGCGCTCGGTCAACCACCGCTTCCTGGAAGTGGGCACCCGCCTGCCCGAGGAACTGCGTGCGCTGGAACCGCAGCTGCGCGAACGCATCGCCGCGCGCCTGAGCCGCGGCAAGCTGGACCTGGTGATGCGCCTGCGCGCACCGGAAGCCGCCGCCAGCCTGCAGGTGAACGAAGCGCTGCTGGGCCAACTGGGCCAGCTGGCGCACCGCCTCACCTCGGATTTCCCCAACTTGCAGGTCAGCTTCACCGAGCTGCTGCAGCTGCCGGGCGTGACCCAGGGCGAGGCCACCGATGCCGCCGCCCTGCAGGTGGAAGCGCTGGCCCTGCTGGAGCAGGTACTGGACGGCTTCGTGGCCGCCCGTGAGCGCGAAGGCGACAAGCTGGCCACCGCCATCGCCGAGCGCGTGGACGCGATCGAGCGCATCGCCGCCGAAGTGCGCACGCTCATTCCGGCCATTCGCGACGGGCAGCGCGCCAAGCTCGCCGCCCGCCTGGCCGACCTGCCGCACCCGGTCGACCCCGGCCGCGCCGAGCAGGAACTGGTCATGTGGCTGCAGAAGCTGGACGTGGATGAAGAGCTGGACCGGCTGGGCAGCCACATCGTGGAAATCCGCCGCGTGCTGAAGCAGCGCGAGCCGGTCGGCCGCCGCCTGGATTTCCTGCTGCAGGAATTCAACCGCGAAGCCAACACCCTGGGTTCCAAGTCGGTGGACAGCCGCACCTCCAACGCAGCGGTGGAACTGAAGGTGCTGATCGACCAGATCCGCGAACAGGTGCAGAACATCGAATGACCAGCCAGCCCACCCCCATCGGTGCGCCCGCGCGCGGCACCCTGTACATCGTGGCCGCGCCGTCCGGCGCCGGCAAAAGCAGCATCGTCAACGCCACCCTGGCGCGCGACCCGCAGATCGCGCTGTCGATCTCCTTCACCTCGCGCGCCATGCGCCCGGGCGAAGTGAACGGTGAGCACTACCACTTCGTCAGCGCGGAGAAGTTCGAGGAAATGATCGCCGCCGGCGATTTCTTCGAACACGCCTGGGTCCACGGCGACTGGAAGGGCACCGCCCGGCAGTCGGTGGAACCGCAGCTGGCCGCCGGCCAGGACGTGCTGCTGGAGATTGACTGGCAGGGCGCCCAGCAGGTGCGCCAGCTGGTGCCCGGCACGGTAACGGTGTTCATCCTGCCGCCGTCCAAGCAGGCCCTGCAGGACCGCATGCGCAAGCGCGGCCAGGACAGCGAGGCGGTGATCGCCCAGCGGCTGGGTGCGGCGCGCGAGGAAATGCTGCACTTCAACGACTTCGACTACGTGATCGTGAACGAAGTCTTCGATACCGCGGTGAACGAGCTGTGCGCCATCTTCACTGCCAGCCGCCTGCGCCGTGAAGCCCAGAAGGTCCGCCACGCCGGCCTGATCCAGGCCCTGCTGACCCCGGATTCGGGCGCAACTGACTGATTCCAAAAGGCTCCGCCAGGGGTTGGCTTGATTTTGTCCAGCCCCTGGCCGTACACTCCGTCCCCTTTCCCTCATTCGACTGAGCGGCCGACCGGTCGCCGGGAGCCCGTATGGCCCGCATTACCGTAGAAGATTGCCTGGAAGTCGTTAACAACCGTTTCGACCTGGTCATGATGGCCTCCAAGCGCGCCCGCCAGCTCGCCAATGGCGTGCAGGCCACGCTGGACAACAGCGAAACCGAAGACAAGCCGACCGTGCTGGCGCTGCGTGAAATCGCTGCCCGCAAGATCGACAACGCGCTGATCGACGAAGTCGAGAAGGCCGAGCGCGAGCGTGCCGAGCGCGAAGCGCTGGAATGGGCCGCCGCCGAAGTGGTTGCCGACGAAGACATGTCCAAGAACGACGATTGATCGCATCGATCAAGGTCATTGCTGGACAGCCGAACAGCCCGCCCCGTGCGGGCTGTTTCGCATTCAGGGTTTGCCGTAAACGTCGCGCTGGAATAGGCTTCGGGCATGAACCCAGGCCCCACTGCCAAGGTAGCCGCGCCCACCGCCGCGGCCGTACCTGATTACGTCCTCCAGCTTGAACGTGCCGCCCACTACCTGCCCCCCGAGCAGCTGCCACTGCTGCGCCGGGCCTGGGAAGTCGGTGCGTCGGCACATGCTGGGCAGACGCGCAAGTCGGGCGAACCCTACATCACCCACCCGGTGGCCGTAGCGCAGGTGCTGGCCGAGCTGGGCCTGGATGTGGAAGCGCTGATCGCTGCGATCCTGCACGACACCATCGAAGACACCCCGCTGACCCGCGAGGAACTGGCCGCCGAGTTCGGCGAAGCCGTGGCCGAGCTGGTCGACGGCGTGACCAAGCTGGACAAGCTGAAGTTCCGCGACCGCCAGGAGGCGGCCGCCGAAAGCTTCCGCAAGATGCTGCTGGCGATGTCGCGCGACCTGCGCGTGATCATGATCAAGCTGGCCGACCGCCTGCACAACATGCGCACGCTGGGCGCGCAGAGCCGCGAAGCGCGCGGCCGCATCGCCCGCGAAACGCTGGAAATCTACGCGCCCATCGCCCAGCGCCTGGGCATGAGCCTGGTCAAGAGCGAACTGCAGAATCTGGGCTTCAAGGCGCTGTACCCGTGGCGCCACGCGATCATCGAAAAACACATCCGCAGCCAGCCGGTGGTGCGCCGCGAGGCCATGGCGCAGGTGGAAGTGCAGCTGTCGCAGCGGCTGGCCAAAGAAGGCCTGGAACACCGCCTGGTCAGCCGCATCAAGACCCCGTGGAGCATCTACAACAAGATGCGCGACGAGAACAAATCCTTCGACCAGGTAATGGATGTGTTCGGCTTCCGCCTGGTCGTGCGCAGCGTGCCCAGTTGCTACCACTCGCTGGGCGCGGTGCACGCCACCTTCAAGCCGCTGGACGGGCGCTTCCGCGATTTCATCGCCATTCCCAAGGCCAACGGCTACCAGTCGCTGCACACCGTGCTGTTCGGCCCCTACGGTTCGCCCATCGAAGTGCAGATCCGCACCGAGGAAATGGACCTGATCGCCGAACGCGGCGTGGCCGCGCACTGGACCTACAAGTTCGGCGGCGACACCCCCAACAGCGCGCAGAGCCGGGCCCATGCCTGGATCGTGGAACTGATCGATTCGCAGCGCGCCGCCGGTTCGTCGCTGGAATTCCTCGACAACGTGAAGGTCGACCTGTTCCCGGACGAGGTGTACCTGTTCACCCCGAAGGGCAAGATCCTGGCCCTGCCGCGCAACGCCACCGCGCTCGATTTCGCCTACGCCGTGCATACCGACGTGGGCAACATGGCCGTGGCCTCGCGCGTGGACAAGAAGCTGGTGCCGCTGCGCACCAAGCTGGTGTCGGGCCAGTCGGTGGAAATCATCACCGCGCGTTCGGCCACGCCCAAGCCGCAGTGGCTGGAATTCGTGGTGACCAGCAAGGCGCGCACCGCCATCCGCCACCAGCTGAAACAGCTGGAACACGAAGACGCCGTGCAGCTGGGCCATCGCATGCTGGACCGCGCGCTGGAAGCAATGGATTCGTCGCTGGAACGCCTGCCCAAGGGCCGTCTGGACGCCTTCCTGGCCGAGCACCGCTACCCGCGCCTGGAAGCGCTGCTGGCCGAAGTGGCACTGGGCAACTGGATGCCAACCCAGGCCGCGCAGGCGCTGATGTCCTACGCCGAACTGCGTGGCGGCCCGCGGCACCATTCGCAGGAAAAGATCCTGATCAACGGCAGCGAGCGCGGCGTGGTCACCTTCGCCGGCTGCTGCCAGCCGATTCCCGGCGACGAGATCATGGGCTACCACACCGCCGGCAAGGGCATCGTCGTGCACCGCATGGATTGCCCGAACCTGGCCGAGCTGCGCAAATCGCCCGAGCGCTGGGTGCCGATCGGCTGGGACACCACCGTGTCCGGCGATTACGACACCGCGCTGGTGGTCGAAGTGGAGAACGGCACCGGCGTGCTGGCGCAATTGGCCGCCGCGATCGCCCAGAGCCACTCCAACATCGAACGGGTGGACTACCTGGACCGCGACTTCAACGCCGCCGTGCTGGCGTTCAACATCCAGGTACGCGATCGCAACCACCTGGCCGAAGTGATGCGCCGCCTGCGCCGCCTGTCGGTGGTGCAGTCGGTACGCCGCCAGTAACGCAAACCCGGGGTCGGATCCTTCTCCAACGGAGAGGGCTCTGACCCCATGGCCGTGGATCCACGCCATGCGTGGATGCATCCCCACCCGGTACAATCACCGCTCTGTTTTCCCAAAGCACCGGAGCGACCATGTCCCGCCAGATCATCAACACCGAAAAGGCACCCGCCGCCATCGGCCCGTACTCGCAGGCCGTGCGCGCCGGCAACACCGTGTACTTCTCCGGCCAGATTCCGCTGGACCCGGCCACCGGTGACATCGTTGGTGCCGGCGATATCGAAGCGCAGGCCCGCCGCGCCTTCGACAACCTGAAGGCTGTGGCCGAAGCCGCCGGTGGTTCGCTGGACAAGGTCGTGCGTCTGGGCCTGTACCTGACCGACCTGGGCGAGTTCGCCAAGGTCAACGCGGTCATGCAGGACTACTTCCAGGCCCCGTTCCCGGCCCGTTCCACCATCGAAGTCTCGGGCCTGCCGAAGGGCGCCAACTTCGAGGTCGACGCGGTGATGGTCATCGACTGACCGCCACGTGGCACGCAAGGCGGCGGTCACCCCGGTACTGTCACCGTCCGGCGAAGCATCCCTGGCGATGCTGGCCGGCGTGGGCCCGGCCGTGGCCGCCAAACTGCAGGCGCGTGGCCTGGCCACTCTGCAGGATCTGTGGCTGCACCTGCCACTGCGCTATGAAGACCGTACCCGCCTGACCCTGATCGAAGACCTGCGCAACGGCGTGCCGGCGCAGGTGGACGTGCGCGTGGTGGCGGTCGAACGTGGCATGCGCCACCGGCCCATGCTGAAGGTGGCGGTCGAAGATGAAGGCCGCGGCACGCTGGTGCTGCGCTTCTTCCACTTCCGCCAGCAGCAGGTGGGCCAGTTCGCGGTGGGCAACCGGCTGCGCTGCTTCGGCACGCCCAAGCCAGGCCACCTGGGCCTGGAAATCGTCCACCCCAGCTACCAGGTGCTGGGCCGCCATGACGATCCGGATCTGGGCGATCGTCTGGACCCGGTCTATCCCACCGTGGAAGGCGTGGGGCCGATGACGATGCGCAAGCTGATCGGCCAGGCCCTGGACCGCCTTCCCGAGGAAGACACGCTGGAGTTGCTGCCCACTGGCTGGCTGGATGGCCTGGGGCTGCCCTCGCTGCGCAGTGCGCTGCTGACCGTGCACCGGCCGCCGCCGGATGCCGACCTGGCCGCGCTGGCCGCTGGCACCCACCCGGCCCAGCGCCGGCTGGCGATGGAAGAACTGCTGGCCCACCATCTCAGCCTGCGCCGCCAGCGCATTGCCCTGCAGGCCCACCACGCGCCGCCGCTGGCAGGCCCGGGCAAGCTGGCCAAGGCCCTGCTGAAGCAATTGCCGTTCGCCCTGACCGGCGCGCAGGCACGGGTGTTCAAGCAGATCCGCGAAGACCTGGCGCGGCCCAGCCCGATGCTGCGGCTGGTGCAGGGCGACGTCGGCTCTGGCAAAACCGTGGTGGCCGCGCTGGCCGCCATGCTGGCGGTGGAGCAGGGCAAGCAGGTCGCCCTGGCCGCGCCCACCGAGCTGCTGGCCGAACAGCACCTCAACAATCTGCGTGGCTGGCTTGAACCGCTGGGCGTGCGCGTCTGCTGGCTGGCCGGCAAGGTCACCGGCAAGGCACGCGCCAAGGTGATCGAGCAGGTGGCCAACGGCGAGGCGCAGGTAGTGGTCGGTACCCACGCACTGATGCAGGAAGCAGTGGTGTTCCAGGACCTGGCCCTGGCCATCGTCGATGAGCAGCACCGCTTCGGCGTGCACCAGCGGCTGGCCCTGCGTGACAAGGGTGCTGGCGCACACAGCGTGCCGCACCAGCTGGTGATGACCGCCACGCCCATTCCGCGCACGCTGGCGATGTCCGAATACGCGGACCTGGATGTCTCGGCCATCGACGAACTACCGCCCGGCCGCACCCCCGTGCAGACCGTGGCGCTGAACAACGATCGCCGCCCCGAACTGATCGAGCGCATCGCGCTGGCCTGCCAGGAAGGGCGCCAGGTGTACTGGGTCTGCACGCTCATCGAGGAAAGCGAAGAGCTGGATGCCACGCCGGCGCAGGCCACCTACGAATCGCTGCAGGCGCTGCTGCCCGGCGTGCGCGTGGGCCTGGTGCATGGCCGCCTGAAGGCTGCGGAAAAGCTGGCCACGATGGTTGCGTTCAAGGCCGGCGAGATCGATCTGCTGGTGGCTACAACGGTCATCGAAGTGGGCGTGGACGTACCCAATGCCTCGTTGATGGTGATCGAGAACGCCGAGCGGCTCGGCCTGGCCCAGCTGCACCAGCTGCGCGGTCGGGTGGGGCGTGGTTCGGCGGTATCGCGCTGCGTGCTGCTGTACCAGGCACCACTTTCGCAGATGGCGCGCGAGCGCCTGCAGACCATGCGCGAAACCAACGATGGCTTCGTCATCGCCGAAAAGGACCTGGAACTGCGCGGCCCCGGCGAGCTGCTGGGTACCCGGCAGACCGGCCTGGCCGGTTTCCGCATTGCCGACCTGGCCCGCGACGCCGGCCTGCTGCCGGGCGTACACGACCTGGCCGAACGCCTGCTGGCCCAGCAGCCGGCGCTGGCCGACCGCCTGGTCAACCGTTGGATCGGCACCGCAGTGCGCTACGCCTCGGCATAAGGGCCATGGGGTCAGATCCCTTCGCGCGGCAAAGGGCTCTGACCCCATGGCCCACGATGCCCATCCACGCATGGCGTGGATCTACCCGGTAGCGCCGGGCCATGCCCGGCGGCGTTGTAGAGCCAAGCCATGCTTGGCTGCCGTTTGCGTGGCGGGCGTGAGTCGAGCAGGGCTCGACTCTACAAAAAGCCCATCGACCCGGGGCGTGGATCATTGGGTCGGTGGCAGGCGGTGCGTGGTTCCAATAGCGGTGACCATCTCGCAAACGCCGGCGGACACGAGGCCCCCACGCACCACCCGCCATACGGCGCACGGACGGATTGCCTGCCGGACGCCACACGGGAATGAGCGCGCAACGCCGGCAGGCAAGCGTAAACAACAAGGTAGTCAAACGGCATTGGACGCCTGCCATCCATTGTCGATGGCGCCCCATGTTTTCCACGAAGACCCTGCCGCCTCAATGAGGAAAGATTGAAACCTCGAATTCCGTGCAAGCGCACGACATCCATTTCAAAGCAGGCATTTGCGACACATCGAATGGCTTCAGAACGGGGTCGGAGCCCGTTGCAAGGCAACGGGATCCGACCCCACTGCCGTTCCGACAGACGGCGTCCCCCGCAACCGGGCCCATCCCGCCATCCCACGGAATGCAGGCTTTTGACGTTGCTTCAGTCGAGCATGGCTCGACTCTACAGGGGGGCAGGGCGCAGCCCTGCCAGACACCCCCACCCCCATACTTGCAACGGTCATCAACCCGGTCCACACTTCGTTGCCGATCTGAAGACGGCAACGATGACCCACAAGATCCCGCTGTTGATCGACACCGACCCCGGTGTGGACGACGCCCTGGCCCTGCTGATGGCCTTCGCCGATGAACGGCACGACGTGGTCGCCCTGACCATCGCCGCCGGCAATGTCGGCCTCGACTACACCGTCCGCAACGCCCTCAAGCTCTGCGACATCGTCGGCCGCACCGACGTGCCGGTGTTCGCTGGCAGCCCCGATCCGCTGATCCACCCCTCGATGGACGCTGCCCACGTGCACGGCCGCGACGGTTATGGCGATGTCGACCTGCCGCCGCCGAGCCGCCAGGCCGAGGCCGAACACGCCGCGCTGGCCATCCTGCGCCTGTCGCATCAGTACGCCGGCGAGCTGATGCTGGTCATGCTCGGCCCGCTGACCAACCTCGCGCTGGCGCTGAAGCTGGACCCGACCCTGCCCCAGCGCATCAAGCGCATCGTGGTGATGGGCGGCGCGGTCACCCGCCACGGCAACATCACCCCGGCGGCCGAATTCAACATCGCCTTCGACCCGGAAGCGGCGCACGTGGTGTTCACCTCGTTCAAGCACCTGCTGGTGTCGGACTGGGAAGCCACCGTTGCCCACGGCCTGCCGCTGGAGCAGGCCGAGCAGTGGCTGCAGGCTGATTCCGACCGCGCGCGCTTCTACGAGCTGATTTCGCGCAAGACCCGCGCCCTGTCCGAAGACGCCAAGGGCGGCCGCTGGTACACCGCCGACGCGGTGGCCATGGCCTGGGCGCTGAACCCGGAAGGGCAGCTGCAGGTGGAATCGCGTCCGCTGAACGTGGAACTGAACGGCACGTTCAGCCGCGGCGCCACCATCGTCGACTGGAACCGCCAGACAGGCCAGCCCGACAACTGCGATCTGCTGATGGCCTACGACCAGGCCCGTTTCGAGGCTCTGGTACGCCAGGCCTTGGGCGCGGTCTGAGGTCAAGGCCCACGCACCGGTTGCCCCGAGCGGCAACCGGTGCTTATAATGCCGCTCTTGACCACCAGCCCATTTACGGTGTGAGCCCATGAAGGCCGATATCCATCCGAACTACCGCGACGTCGTCTTCGAAGACGTCACTTCCGATTTCAAGATCCTGACCCGCTCCACCATGGCGACCAAGGAAACCACCACCTGGACCGACGGTAATGAATACCCGCTGGTCAAGGTCGAAATTTCCTCGGCTTCGCACCCGTTCTACACGGGCAAGCACAAGGTGATCGACACCTCGGGCCGTATCGACAAGTTCCAGAAGCGCTACGCGCGCTGATCCGTCGATCCAGCTTCGAACCGACGGCCGCGCTTTGCGCGGCCGTTTGTTTTTGTCCGGCGCCCACCCAACGGGCGTTTGGAATGGCGGAACAGACCGTTCAGGGGATGGTGTCTTTGCCCATCAAGGCCGCTTGCCGGCAGGGTTGCCCCTGCCCGTCGTCTACGACTTCCGTCTAGCACCCGACAAATGCTGCTGTGCGATAATGACCTGATCCCCGGCACAGGCCGAGGACGTCATTCACGTGCCTGACCAATGCGCTTGGGCAGGCGCCTTCCCATGAAGGAGCGCACACAGTGTCCGATCTTGATCAGGTCACGCTCAACGCCGGCGACAAGTCGGTCGTTCTGCCCGTCATCAAACCCACCCTTGGCAACGACTGCGTCGACATTGCGAAGCTGACCAAGGAAACGGGGTATTTCACCTACGATTCCGGCTTCACCGCCACCGCCAGCTGCAAGTCCGCCATCACCTACATCGATGGCGACAAGGGCGTGCTGCTGTACCGCGGCTACCCGATCGAACAGCTGTCGGAAAAGTCGAGCTACGTCGAAGTGGCCTACCTGCTGATCAACGGCGAGCGCCCGAGCGCCGAGCAGCTGAAGGCCTTCACCGACGAGCTGGCTGCCGAAGCCAACGTCGATGACTCGATCAATACCCTGATCGGCAGCTTCGCCAAGGATGCCCATCCGATGGCCATCCTGACCGCCGCCATCGCGCAGCTGTCGGGCATCTATCACGCTTCGCTGGACCTGTCCGACGCCGAACAGCGCCGCCAGGCCGCCGTGCGCCTGATCGCCAAGGTGCCGACCCTGTCGGCGCTGATCTACCGCCACGGCAAGGGCCTGCCGGCCAACAAGCCGGACACCTCGCTGGATTACGTCAGCCGCTTCCTGAAGCAGACCTTCGAGTCGGCTGACGGCCAGTACGATCTGAACCCGGACGTGGTCAAGGCGCTGGACCTGCTGTTCATCCTGCACGCCGACCACGAGCAGAACGCCTCGACCTCGACCGTGCGCCTGGTCGGTTCGACCGGTGCCAACCCGTACGCGTCGGTCGCCGCTGGCGTCACCGCGCTGTGGGGTCCGGCCCACGGCGGTGCCAACGAAGCCGTGCTGAAGATGCTGGAAGAGATCGGCACCGCCGACAACGTCGAGTCCGCCGTGGTCAAGGCCAAGGACAAGACCTCCGGCTTCCGCCTGATGGGCTTCGGCCACCGCGTGTACAAGAACTTCGACCCGCGCGCCAAGGTCATCGGTGAGATGACCGGCAAGGTGCTGAAGCAGCTGGGCGTGCAGGATCCGCTGCTGGACGTGGCCGTGAAGCTGGAACAGGCCGCGCTGCAGGACGAGTACTTCGTCGCCCGCAAGCTGTACCCGAACGTCGATTTCTACAGCGGCATCATCTACAAGGCGCTGCAGATCCCGACCGAAATGTTCACCGTCATGTTCGCCCTGGGCCGTACCTCCGGCTGGGTGTCGCATTGGCTGGAACAGCAGGTCGACCCGGAAATGAAGATCGGCCGTCCGCGCCAGGTCTACACCGGCAGCGACGTGCGCGACTACCAGGGCTGACCGCCCGGCGTAGTTGTGCTGAAGGCGCCCCGCATCCGCGGGGCGTTTTTTTTTGCTCGCGCGTCGGGCCATGCATGGCGGCGGAACACGGTTTTCACGCGTTTTCGGACAAATTGCATGGGCATCACGGTTGCCGCGGTACAAGCTGATTGCGTCATAGGACATCCCATTTACCCCCAGGAGCTCCCCATGAAGCATCTGCTCACGATCGCCCTGATCGCCGCCCCGCTGGTTGCTGCCATCGCTCCCGCGCAGGCCCAGTACACCGGCCCGGGCGCCACCAGCGCCGTTACCACGGTTGCCGAGGCCCGCAGCCAGCGCGACGACCAGCCTGTTGTGCTGCAAGGCAAACTGATCGCCAAGGTCGGGCACGAACGCTACCGCTTCAAGGACGCCAGCGGCGAAATTGAAGTCGAGATCGACGATGACGACCTGCCCAACCACCAGGCCATTGGTGCCGACACTCTGGTCGAACTGCACGGTGAAGTGGACACGCACCGCTTCAAGCCGACCGACATCGACGTCGAGATCGTCCGTATCGTCGGCGCACGCTGAATCTGCAACGTGGCCGAGAACGCCCCGCATCCGCGGGGCGTTTTTTCTGCGCGCGCCTGGCCGGTGCCAACCAAGGTGGGGCGCTACAAGGGCCCGCTGTTGGTAGTTGCCAACCTTGGTTGGCACGCTGTTGACCGCACCATCACTGTGCCAAGGCCGCGTGATTCAAGGGTCTCACCAGCTTCACAACCGCTCGCGCAGCCTCAGGACGCCAGCTGCACCCGCAGCACTGATACGGAGCGTCCACCCATGAGTACCCGATTCGATCCACCCGAGCGCGGCCCGCTCGGCAGCGATATCGCAACCGTCGTCACCGCCCCCATCGTTGCCCCCGCCAGCGAGAGCGCGGTGTCGTGGGCTGCGATCTTCGCCGGTGCCGCGGCCGCCGCTGCGCTGTCCCTCATCCTGCTGATCCTTGGCGTGGGCCTGGGCCTGTCCTCGGTGTCGCCGTGGTCGTTCGAAGGCGTCAGCAAGGAAACCTTCGGCTGGTCCAGCATCGCCTGGCTCACCTTCACCGCGCTGGCTGCTTCGGGCCTCGGTGGCTACCTCGCCGGTCGCCTGCGCACCAGGTGGACGCAGATCCACGGCGATGAAACCTACTTCCGCGATACCGCGCACGGCTTCGTGTCGTGGGCCGTGGCCACGTTGCTCTCCGCGGGCCTGCTGACTTCGGCCATCGGGGGCGTGCTGGGTGCCGGTGCCAAGGTCGCAGGTGCTACTGCAGGTGCCGCCGTATCCACCGCAGGCGTCGCCGCTGCAGGTGCTGGCAGCGCGGCGGCTGCTGCGCCGGAAGGCGACCTCAATTACTGGGTCGATTCGCTGTTCCGCAACGCCACCAGCCCGGGCCCCGAGGCTGCGGCTGCACCGCCGGCACCAGATGCTGCGCCGATGGACCCGACCGCGCCGCCGCCGGCCGCCAGTGCCGGCCCGCGTGATGCGCGCATGGCGCCGCCGCCGCGCCCGATGCCGGGCCATGGCCCGATGGGTGACCGTCGCGAAGTTCGCGCCGAAGTGAACCGGATCATCGTCAACAGCCTGCAGGGCGATGGCCTGGATCCGGCGGACACCCAGTACCTGTCGCAGCTGATCGCTCGCGAAACCGGGATGAGCCCGGCCGAGGCACAGGCCCGCGTCACCGATGTGCAGACGCGCATGCGCGCAGCGCTGGAAAAGGCCAAGAACACCGCCAAGCAGGCCGCCGATGATGCCCGCAAGGCGACCGCCTATGCCGCACTGTGGCTGTTCATCACCCTGCTGATCGGCGCGTTCTTCGCCAGCCTCAGCGCCACCTGGGGCGGCCGCCGCCGCGACCTGTAACCCGCATTCCATGCAAGGAGACCTGCCATGAAAATGATTCTGCTTTGGCTGTTGGGCGTGCCGATTCCGTTGTTGATCCTGTACGCGATTTTCTTCTGACACCACGTTGTCGAGTAAGCCAGCATCAGGCCGCCGAAAGGCGGCCTGATGTGTTTCGGGTAGCGCAGGGCAGTGCCGTGCGTGGATGTTTCTTCTTGTGCAATGAGGTTAATTGCAAAACAAACAGCGAAAAGTTGTATCTCTCTCAAATCTTGATCGTCATCGCCAAAACTCCTTAACAACGAGACCTTTAGGAATCGTTGAATGGTCAGCGGGGGTAGGGCTTCCTACCATTCTCTCCGTCGCCGCCGCCTACCTCCGGCGTAGCGATGCTCCCCTCCCACCCTCCTTCCTCCGGGAGGGGAGCTTCTTCCTGTTACTGTCCGAGAGAGACAACCCGATGAATATCCTCCTGAAGAAGGCCGCGCTCGCTGCAGCGCTGGCCACCGCATCGCTGTCCGCGCACGCCATCGAAGCCAACATCACCCTGCGCGCCAACGTGGATCCGTCGCTGGCCCTGCTGAAGTCCGACGGCACGCCGTTGACCGACGCGGCAGAAATGAGCCACAACCCGATCAGCGGCCTGACCCCGTTCACCGAGAGCGTGCGCATCTTCAGCAACGACGTCGATGCCGACGTGGAAGTCCGCCTGGGCCACGCCGCTGAACTGGTGGCCACCGCCGGCGCACCGGGCACGGCCAACGTTCCGCTCAGCGTCTCCCTGAACAACCGTGCGCTGACCACCACCACGGCCGAGTTCCTGGCCACCGATCTGTTCCCGGGCTCGAACATCCCGGGTGCCTCGATTGAAATGCCGCTGCGCGTGGCGCAGGCCACGCAGGCGCCGATCACCGCCAAGGGTTACTACGAAGGCGTGATCAACATCGTGCTGAACCAGAAGCCGTAACGCACCTCCCCCTCGGTCGGCCCTGCCCGGGCCGACCGGTTTCAGGCACGCCCCCCTATGAAGAATTCCGCACCCGCCGTCACCCGGCTGGCGGTGGCGCTCGCCCTGGCGTTGGCGGCGCCCGCCGTTGTCGCCCGCAACGTTCCGCCAGGCTTTGAAGATCTGGTGGAAGGCCAGCTGGAACAGCTTGATATCCGCCTGCCGGGTCGCTCGGCGGGGTTGTCGCCCGTGCTGGTCACCCTGGATACGGTGCAGCTGCAGGCGCCGGCCGAGGCACTGCAGGCACTGGATCTCAGCCCTGAAGCGCAGGCCGCGTTGCTGCCCGCGTTGTCGCAACCGCTGCCACGCAACAGCCACCGCGCCTGCCGTCATGGCCAGGAGAGCACCGGTTGCGGCTACCTGCCGCCGCCGGAAGAACCCGATGGCGTACGCGCGATCTACGACGAAGGGCAGGGCGCCATCGTGCTGTTCTTCGCACCGCAGTGGCTGCCGGTGGATGACCCGGCCGCGCACCGCTTCCGCACGGTCACCGCCAACGCGCAGAACGCGTTCATCCACCAGCACGTGCTCAACGTCAGCGGCGGCGACGGTTACCAGGCGCTGGCGGCGCAGGGCACCGGCACGCTGGGCGTGCTCAGCGACGGCCACGTGGGCGTGGAATGGAACTACAGCCGGCAGCAGCAACGACACCAGCACACGCGCGATCAGTTCCAGATCGACAGCGCCTATTACCGCAACGACCTGGGCCAGCAGCACTACCTGCAGGCCGGGCGCATGGACCGCCGCAACCTGGCCAGCCCGCAGGGCGGCACCTTCGGTTTCAGCATGCTGCCGCTGGACCGCTTCCAGGGCCTGCGCTTGGGCACCACCCAGGCCTACCTGGACCCGGACGGTGCCGTCGATGCGCTGCCGGTCACCGTGCTGCTGGCCCGCAATGCGCGGGTGGACGCCTTCGATGGCGACCGCCTGCTGCAGACCTTCTACCTGGAGGCGGGCGTGAACCAGCTCGATACCCGCCGTTTTCCGTTCGGCAGCTATACCGTCACCCTGCGCATCTACGAGGATGGCGTGCTGGTGCGCAGCGAAGACGCGCCCTTCAACAAGGGCGGCGACTGGACCGATACCAGCGTGCAGTGGTTCCTGCAGGCCGGCCGCCGCCATGAGCGCCGCGACGATGGTTTCAACGGCGAGATGGCCGCGCAGGCCGGCATCCGCATCCCGTTCGCGCGCGACCTGGCGATGACCGTCGGCGTGGCCGACATGAGCAGTGCCAGCTACGGCGAGCTGCGCGTGGACGCGCGCCGCCAGTTCCGTACCCAGGAATACCGCGGCAGTGCCAGCGTGCTGCGCGGCAGCGATGGCAGCCATGGCGTGCAGAGCCAGCTGTCGTACCGGCGCTGGGCATCATGGAACGTGTACCACCAACGCCTGCGTGGCGCCGCCTGCCAGCGCACGACGCCCAGCCTTGAGCGTATCGGCTGTGTGGACGCGCTGAGCGTGTCGGTGGCGCTGCCGCTGGCCGGCGGCAATGTCTATATGGGCTACACGCGGCGCCAGACCTATCGCCCCAGCTGGGTGCTGCCCGGCAGTGACGACGACCGCTGGCAGGCGCTGCCCGGCGTGTTGCCGCCGCCCGGCTTCATTCCCGAGCTGCGCCCGGCGTATCTGAGCCGCGCGCTGCAGGCCAGCTACAGCCGCAGCCAGCGCTGGCGCGATTTCAACCTGGGCCTGCGCGCGGGCGTGTGGCAGCAGCGCAACGAAGGCAGCAGCGTGACTCCGCGCGACCGTGGCGTGTTCCTCAGCTTCACCCTGTCACGCCTGCAGGTGCGCGGTGGCAACAGCCACCAGCACCGCTACGCGCTGGATGTGCGGCAGCCGCAGCATGCGCGCCCGGATGTGCAGTACAACGCCGGCCAGACCTATCGACGCGATGGCATCGGCGGTGCACGCGAGCTCTCGCTGGACCTGCGCGGCAACAACCAGGATCGCTACAGCGCCGGCATCAGCGGCCAGCTGCAGGGCGCGCACGGCCAGACCAGCGGCGCAGCCAGCTGGTACCAGCAGCGCAATGGCAACCAGCTGTCCTACAGCGCCAGCCACACCTCCGGCCTGGCGCTCACTGCCAATGGCCTGTTCTGGGGCGGCCAATCCGGCGCCGATGCCGGCCTGGCTGTGCAGGTGGCCGATACCGACGATCTTGACCTGACCGGCGTGGCCGCTGAACTGCAGGTGGGTGGCCTGCGCCGCCAGCGCCTGCGCATCGGCGAACGCCGCCTGCTGCCCCTGGCGGCCTACCAGGTGCATCGCGCCGAAGTGCAGGACGCCACCGTACACGATGGCCAGGCCGCCGTACGCGTGGGCAGCGGTGGTGGCGCGCAGCCGTTGTTCCTGGCGCCGGGCAAGGTGGCGCGCATGCCGGTGCCACTGGAGGTGACCTACACCTTCATCGGCAACGCGCGTGACATCGCCGGCATACCCGTGGGGGGCGCCCGCATCCTCAATGCACCGGTGCCCGCCGTCGGCCCCAGCGGCGGCTTCGTGGCCGACTTCCCGCGCCGCGAAACCACGCTCTACCTGCTGCGCAACGAGCAGCTGCTGCAGTGCCCGCTGCAGGTGCGCGAGCGCCGCAGCGTGGTGCTGCTGGTGGGAACAGTGCAGTGCGAGCCGCTTGCCGTGGCCCAGCTGCCGCCGGCCATCCGCCAACAGGCACGCGTGCAGCGACTGCTGCAGGAAAACGCCTTGATCGCGGCCACGCCGCAGACTGCTGCTGTGGGAGAGACGAAGTGAAGCGCTTGTGGGTTTGGGTGGTGATGTTGGTGGGGGCGCTGGTGGTGGTGCCGCGTGCTTCGGCGCAGCGGCCGCCGGAGACGCACCCAAGCAGTGACCACCAGAGGATCACCGCAACGTTTGACCGATCTTCCCCACCTGGGGATGTGGTGCTTTGGGCGCCGCGAACGGTGTTGGGGTACAGCATGGATGAGTCTCTGCAGTATGGAAGGCTGCACCTGACCTGCCTGTCTGGATCAGATCCGTCCAAGGGTGCCTGCCCAACTGAAGGCGCCGACAATTCATCGAGCGGCAAAGCGCCCATTTCACTGCGTTTCGTGGAGCGGAGATCAGGCTATCGCACAACGATAGATGCTTCAGGCTCATTGACACGTTTGTTGAAAACTCAGGCGTGCGGTCCGGATTATTGGATGGGCGTCGAGCGACCTCTGTGGACGAGTTCGCATGAGCGTTGCGCCGGGGACCCAACTACTGGAACAGGTCTCGACGTAAGCGTTGGCTCGGAACAGCTTGCGAAGTTGGTTGCTGGCCACTGGGACGCCGAACTGGTTCTCAACCTGCGCGCTGATCCGGCCGGGCCCATTCTCGCCACCTACACCTTCACCTTCGACCTCACCATCACCGATCACAACAACGTTGCGATCTACTTCCCGCTGTTCGACTTCTCAGCCCCGCTGGTCGATCTGAACCTGCAATACAACCCGATCAGCCGCCCGCCCAGCATTGGCGGCAGCACCGTGCTGGATATGTGCCTGTATGACGGCCTGGGCTCGCAGAGCGAGTTCCTCGGCGTGACGGTACGCAATCGCGATCCGCGCCCGCCAGGGCCCAGCGGATTCTCGGTCTGGCACCAGGACGGCGCCAACACAGACCGGGATCGCGTCGACCTCAATGTCAGCCTCGACCATGACGGCCGCAAGGTGCGCATGGGCAACGGCGTCGAACAGGAACTGCGCGGCATCGACACCGCCAAAGCTGCGGCTGGTGGTGCTGCCTGGCATGACCCAGCCAGTGTTCTGCGTGCCCACCCCGTTGACGCTGGAGACACCGTCATTCGATGCGAGCAGCAAACGCCATGGCCACTACGAAGGCGAGCTCCAGGTTGAGCTACGCCTGCCCACCTCCCGCCCTTGAGTTGCGAGGCAACCTGATGAACCTCCGTACCCGTTACTTCATTCCCTTGTCGCTGCTGCTGGCCACCCCGGCCTCGGCCAATCTGACCGTGCATCCCATGCGGTCTGCGGTCGGCCCGGAAAAAGGCACGCAGATCCGCGTGTACTCGCAATCCACCCGCGCCCAGTATGTGCAGGTGGCGATGCGCCGCATCGTCAACCCGGCCGCGGCAGATGAGCGCGAGGTGGAGCTGGATCCGAGTGAAGCCGCCATCGCCATCACCCCGGGCAAGTTCGCGCTCAGTGGCGGTGGCAACCGCCTGATCCGCGTCATTCCGCTGCAGCCGGTGCAGGAGGAACAGGCCTACCGCGTGTACTTCGAAGGCGTGCGCGGGCCGGATGATCGTCCGTTGGATATTGCGGTGGATGGCGCGCGCGCCAATGTGGGTGTCAGCCTGGTGTGGGGCGCGCTGGTGAACGTAGTGCCCGCCGACGGCGTGGTGAACCTGGATCTGCGCGACGCCACGGTGCACAACACCGGCACGCTGCGCGTGGGTCTGACCAGCGTGGCCGACTGCACTGCCAGTGGTGCGTGCACCGCGCACGAACTACGCAGCAGCCTGTATCCCGGCACCGCCGTTGATCTGCCCTTTCAGCCCGTACCCGGCCACACCTTGCAGCTGCGCTACCGCCTGACCAACGACGGCTACCGCGAGCACGTGCACAGCATTTCCCTTTGATTTCCAGCGCCCACCGCGCATAGGGCGCGGGTGGGTTTTCTTTCCTTCTGATGTTAAGGAGATTCACGATGAATCATATCTATCGCCGTATCTGGTCCACGGCCCGGCGCTGCTGGGTCGTTGCCAGTGAACTGAGCCCGGCGCGGGGCAAGGCGTCCCGCAGCGTAACCGCGCCCATGTTGGTGGCGGTGCTGTCGCTGCCAGGATTGGCAGTTGCAGCTGACGTCGAATCCATTGATGTAGATGCAGCCGGAGAGGAATCTTCCGACACCGCGAACAGGACGTCGCAGACTGTGTTCGGTAGTGCCGCTGCGAGATTCGAGGGCATGCCCAGTGGACTGCCTGGGTTGGTGATTCCGATTACAGCTACCTACAGCCAGTTTGCATTGGTGAGCGACACGAATTACAAGAACTCGATCCTCACGGGTGACAATCTTCTGGTAGTAGGGTCGCGTTCCTGGATTACCGGTTCCACGTCGGTGGCATTCGGCAACAACATTGGAGCTCACGGGGAGCACAACGTAGCCATCGGCTTCAGCGCCGCTACGCCCAACGGCTACGCGACCGCCGTCGGCGGCAGTACGCTCGCTGCGGGTGTGGGTTCGGTTGCACTGGGAAACAACGCGAAGTCCTACACGCTCAATTCGATCTCCATTGGCAGTGGATCCAGTAGCTACTACGGCTCGGGAAACTCGCGCATTGCCATCGGAGGCGACGCCTACGCAGGCACGTCGGGCTATACCGGTGCGACCGCGTTGGGCGGAAATGCGCGCGCCGAGTACGACGGCCTGTCATTGGGCTATGGTTCCAAGGCGGCAGCGGTTGGCGCGGTGGCGTTGGGGACGAACTCCCAGGCAACGGAAGCCAATGCCGTGTCCGTCGGCAGCAGCAGCATCAAGCGCCGTGTCATCAACCTGGCCGATGCTCGGCTGTCTGCAACGAGCACCGACGCCGTGACCGGCAAGCAGTTGCATGCCACCAATACGCGCCTGGACGCGGCTACCTACGCGGTGGCTTCCGGCACGGCCATGACGGGCAACAACAAGGCTGCGGCCTCCGGTAGCGGCGCGCTGGCGGCCGGTGCATTGGCCAGCGCCGTTGGTGGTGGTGCCGCTGCCATGGGCAATATGGCGAAGGCCGATGGAACGCATACGACGGCGCTCGGCTACCGCGCGCAAGCCATTGCGGGCCAAGCAACCGCCTTGGGTCGCGAGTCAGTGGCATCTGGCAGTTTCTCGACCGCAGTTGGCAATCTTTCCCAAGCCACGCAGACCAGCGCCGTCGCCGTTGGCGATCGTGCACTGGCGCAGCACAGTGGCAGTGTGGCGCTTGGCAACGGGTCACAGACCAGCGCTGCCAATCAGGTCTCGGTGGGCAGCGCGTCCATTAAGCGCAAGATCGTAAACCTTGCCGATGGCGCGGTGGGCGCCGGCAGCAATGAGGCCGTTACCGGCAATCAGCTGCACACCACCAATCAAGCGGTCACCACAGCCCGTACCACCGCGGATTCGGCGTTGGCGAAAGCCAACATACTGTCCGGCCTGGTCGGTCAGACCGCTGCTTCCGGCAACGTGCGCCTCGGCGCCGAGAACACCGGCACCGTGCTGGACGTGCGCAACAAGAGCAACGCCAGCCGCAAGATCAGCGGTGTAGCAGACGCCACGCTAAGCAGCACGAGCACAGACGCGGTCAGTGGTCGCCAGTTGACGGCGACCAACAGCAACGTCACTGCCGCGCAGAACACCGCCACCGCAGCGCAGACGACCGCCACGGGAGCACGCACCGTCGCCGACAGCGCACTGCGCAAGGCAACAGCGCTGGAGGGGCTGGTGGGCCAGACCTCGGCCAGCGGCAATGTTCGCTTGGGTGCGCAGAACACCGGCACCGAGCTGGATGTGGCCAACAAGACTGGAGTGAAGCGACGCATCTACAACATTGCCAACGGCGTACTCAGCGCTGGCAGCACCGACGCCGTGACCGGCCAGCAGTTGTTTGCCACCAATACGTTGGTAGAGGGAAACGCCAGCCAGCTGAAGGGGCACGCACAGAAGTTGCTCGCACAGGATGGTCGCATCGGTGACAACCGCAGTGATTTGGACAGGCTGCGGGAGGATGTGGACAACTTCGATCCGGATCTGGAAGGGGTGGTGAAGTTCAGTGATGACCGGAGTTATGTGGACCTGGAAGGCGCGAGGTTGGAAGGTGTTGCGGCCGGGGATATCAGTTCGGCTGCCAGTACGGATGCGGTGAATGGTGGGCAGTTGTTTGCTACTAATCACCGCATTTCGATGGTCGAGGCAGGTGCTCGTTTCCTTGCGGTGGATTCCAACGATGAAAGCGTGGAAGCCAAAGCGGGGCAGCAAGGCGTCGCAATCGGTGAATCTGCCGAGGCATCAATCGATGCGGACGGTGCTACTGCGATCGGGAGTTTTGCGAGGGCCCGTGCAAGTGGATCAGTGGCACTGGGCCGCGGCTCGTTTGTGGATGCAATGAGCAAGAACGGCTTTGCGCTTGGTACCGGTGCAAACGTCTACTCAAAGGACGGTGTCGGCGTTGGTGCGTTCAGTATGGTGAGTGCTGGTGCAGACGGAGCCGTTGCCTTGGGGAATTTCTCTGTGGCCGTAGAGACAAATACGGTGTCGTTGGGAAACGAAAATCTGGAGAGGCGCTTGGTTAACGTCAGCCGAGGAAAGGATGGCAGCGACGCTGCGACGGTTTCACAACTGAGGGATAACGCCGAACTGCTCGGAGGCGGAGCGGGGATTGACTCCAATGGTTACGTCATCGCCCCCAATTATCGGATACAAGGCACTGTCCACAACACGGTGGGTGACGCACTCACTGCTCTGGACGGGGCTGTGATCAGAAGCGATGCCCGCATTGAGAACGTGGAAGACAAGTACCGCGCGTTGTTCCAGGAGGGTTATGGCCCACTGGGCAATGGATCGAATCAGCTGGTATTTGCTGGTGCCAACGGAATGGTGCTGACAAATGTTGCGAACGGCCGCATCGCGGCTGGCAGTCGTGATGCGGTCAATGGTGATCAGCTTCACGCGGCGCAGGAGCAGATCGACCGCAACCGGTCCGATCTGGATTTGCTGTGGGATGAGCGGCGGCCAGCGGCTTCCGCATCTGCTTCAGTTGATTCCAGCGTTATTGACTATGGTGGCGCACGTTTGACAGGGGTGAGTGCTGGTGACATCAGTTCGATTGAAAGCTCAGATGCGGTCAACGGTGGTCAGCTGTTTGCCACAAATGCTCGGATCCATCAACTGGAAAGCGATTCTGCATTCATCTCCATTGGTCACGACGGTGAAAACAAGCCAGCGCAAGCAGGTATGTTTGGTGTAGCCATCGGCGACTCATCAGTTGCTACCGTGGGTGGTGAAGGGGGTACTGCTTTGGGCGCATTTGCCAATGCCAGGGGCCGCAATTCCGTTGCGCTTGGCCGAGCGTCTTTCGTTGAAGAGCATGCAAATGAAGGCTTCGCATTGGGGGTTGCCTCCAGGGTTTCGGAGCAGGAGGGCGTCGCGATCGGCGCATACAGCAGAATACTGGATGGCGCAACGTCATCAGTTGCTATCGGCACTTACTCAGTAGCGAACGAGGCGAACGTAGTCTCCTTTGGGAATAGATACTCCACGCGCCGTCTCGTCAATGTAGCTAATGGCAAATCGGCCACCGACGCCGCCACCGTTGGTCAGCTCCGCGGCGCCCTTGCAACACTGGGCGGTGATGTCGACACCAACGGCAACATCATCGGCCCTCACTTCAACGTGCAAGGCGGCACCCAGTCCACGCTCGACGCTGCCCTGCAGTCACTCGACGGCGCCGTAACCACCAACGCCTCCCGCGTAAACACCATCGAACACCAACTCCGCTCCGTCTTCCAGAACACCCCCTCCACCCGCAGCGACGGCCTCCCCCAGCTCAACCTGGCCGGCGCCAACGGCATGGTCCTGGGCAACGTTGCCAACGGCATGATCGCTGCCGGTAGCCGCGATGCCGTCAACGGTGGTCAGCTGCACGCCATGCAGCAGCGCCTGGACGGCCGCATCGACGGCATCGAGCAGCGCATCGATGATCAGCCGCAGGCACAGGGGCGAATGATGGCCAGTGCCGATGCACCTGCCGAACCCACCGCGCCGGTCACGCCGGACGAGCAGGGCAGCAAGGCCTCGGGCACGCCCGCATCCGCAGGCGATACCCCCACCGGCAAGATCGCCAGTGCCGACGGTGGCAAGCCCGCAGCGGCCGAGTCGCCCGCACCGCAGGTCAGCACCCGCGACCTGGAGCAGATGCTGGAGCGCGCCAACCAGTACACCGACCAGGCCACCGCCGGCATCGAGCGTCGCCTGGAAAAGATGGACAAGCGCTTCAACCGCATGGCGGCGATGAACAGTGCGCAGAGCGCGATGGCGATGAACACCGCCGGCCTGGCCACCTACAACCGCCTCGGCGCGGGCGTGGGCTATGCCGAGGGCGAATCGGCGATGGCGGTGGGCTACCAGCGCGTACTCAACGACAAGGGCTCGGCCACCTTCAGCCTCAATGGTGCGTTCACCAACAGCGGTGAACGCAGCATGGGCGTGGGTGTGGGCATCGGCTGGTGAATCATGAGTACTGACAAGCAGAAGCCCGGACCTGGCCGGCGTTACAGCCTGCTGGAACAGGAAATGCGCAACTATCGTTACGTGAGCCGCTTCATCAGCTACCGGCGATATTACGCGTGGCGTGCGAAATTCCACTATTACTGGCGCTACGTCAACAAGACCACGCTCCTCATCGCGTTCATGGGGCTGTGCCTGGCCACCATGTGCTGGGTGCAGTGGCGCGCGCTTAATCCCACGGTGCCACGCATCCATCCGCAGGCGGCGCAGGTGCGCATGGAAGCGCTGTCTTTCGAGGCGTATCGGCGGATGGGGGCAGTGCGCTATGCCGACGGTCGTGGCCTCACCCCATTCACCACCCACGCGCGCATCGTGGCCGGTGCGGAGCGGGCCATCCGGGTGCGGCAGGCGCTTCAGGTCCCGGCGGCGCTGCAGCTGCAGTCGGACATGCTGGCCGACATTGCCGACTACATCGGCATGACCGGAGTATGCGCGCCGTATCCCTGCGAGGTGGTGCGTGAGTACGTTCAGACCCTGCATGAGGCCGGCGAACGCAGCCTGCAGGTACAGCAGGCGTTGCAGCCCGTGCTGGAGCTTCCCGAGCACGTGGTGCCTGCGCTGGAGGGAGAGCGTGCTCGACTGGCCCACGGCTGGGCGGACAGTTTCGATGATGTGGACGCACACCTGTGGATACTGCATGACCTGCGCCGCATGCACGGCAACATGATGCTGCAGGCCCGGGCGCGGGAGCCATGGCCGCTGCTGGCGCGGGTGGTGCTTCGCGACCAGCAGCCGCCCAGCCGGTGGTAGAAGCGAGCCGTGGGTGAAGGCGGCGCCGATCAGGTCCGGCGCTGCCTCACCCGCTGAAGTAGCTGCTGGCCTCGTCTTCGGCCAGCAGCTGCCGCACCTGCGCGGCTGAAGCACGCCGCATCGGCTTTTCATCCACCGGGGAAAGCGGCGCCTGGCGCAGGGCGTCGTAGGGGAGCACGGCCAGGTCGAAGGTCAGTTCCTCGGCGCTGAACACCCATACCGGCACGTCCAGGCTGCGCTCGCGGTCCAGCCGCAGGCGACGCGTGCGCGATTCGGCGGGAATGCGGTGTTCGTCCAGGAAGCGGTGCACGGCCTCGGCATCGTCGCTGTGCAGGTGCAGCTGCACGGGGCTGTTGCCATCGGCGGTGCCGTCCAGCACGGGGCCGATCAGGCGCGGGGCAAAGCCGTGCAGGAAATCCAGTGCATTGAGCGCAGCTTCGCGGCGGCGCTGCAGTTGGGTGCTGTGCTGGGGCCCGGCAAACAGCCGCTGGTGCTCGCGCAGGGCGTGTTCAATCTCGGAATTGCGGGGCAGGGAGGCGTCGTCGTGGATGCCGAGCCGGCTGGCGGCCTTCAACTTGGCCTGGTGGTAGTCGCGGATACCGCCTTCGGCCATCAGGCGGGCGGCTTCGTGGGCGAGGCGATGGCGGCGCTCGCGGGTCTGGCTGGCAGCATGCTGGCGTGCGCGATGCATGCGATGACTCCTGTTGCGACCTGGGTACAGAGTAGCGCAGGGATGTGACATGCGCGTGCTCGGCCGGCACGAAGCGACCGGGCTGCGGGCCTTGCTCTGGTAGGTGCCGACCTTGGTCGGCACGAAGGGCCAACCAAGGTTGGCCCGCTACCGGGCTGCGGGCTGCTCTGGTAGGTGCCGACCTTGGTCGGCACGAAGCTACCAGGCTGTGGAAGAGCCAACACACGTTGGCCCCCACCCATGCGTGCCTTAGAAGATATCGAACGCGGCGGCGTCCGCCTGCGGGGTGCTCTGCAGGTCCAGGTCGTAGTCGGTCAGGCGGTCCATGTCTTCCACCTTCACCCACTCTGTGGCGCCGTTCAACGTGGTCTGCACCATGCCCGCCGGCGGTTCGTTCTGCGCGATCGGGGTGTCCTTCAGCGCGACGCGCATGTAGTCGATCCAGATCGGCAGGGCGGCCTTGCCGCCGTATTCGCGGTAGCCCAGCGAACGGAAGTCGTCGCGGCCCACCCAGACGGTGGTGGCGTACGGACCGCCGAAGCCGGAGAACCAGGCGTCGCGGTGGTCGTTGGTGGAACCGGTCTTGCCACCCACGTCCTCACGGCCCAGCACCTTGGCGGCGGTGCCGGTGCCGCGTTGCACGACGTCGCGCATCATCGACACCAGCTGGTAGGCGGTACGGGCGTCGATCGCGCGTGGGGCGGTGCGGGCGTCCGGGTTGGCCGGCGCGGCCGGGATCTCGGTGGCCGGCTTGGTGGCAGCGCTCGGGTCCACCTTCGGGGCCGGGGCGCCGAAGTTGAAGCCGTCCACCACCTGGTTCACCGGCTGGTCGCTGCTGCCGGCGCACTCGCGGCAGGCCAGCGCCGGGTTTTCCTTGAACACGAGGTTGCCGTCGCGGTCGTTCACCTGGTCGATCAGCCAGGTGTCCACGCGCGAGCCGCCGTTGGCGAACACGGCATAGCCACGGGCCACCGACAGCGGGGTGAGCGAGGCGGTACCCAGCGACATCGACAGGTTCGGCGGAAGTTCCGATTCGGCGAAACCAAACTCGCTGATGTACTTGCGTGCATAGTCCACGCCCATGCCGTCGAGCAGGCGCACCGACACCAGGTTGCGCGACTGCACCAGCGCTTCACGCAGGCGCATCGGGCCGCGGAAACCGCCACCATCGTTCTGCGGCGCCCAGGTCTTGCCGCGGCGGTCGCGGAACACCACCGGGGCGTCCAGCACAATCGAGGCCGGGTTGTAGCCCTTGTCGAAGGCGGCGGCATAGACGAACGGCTTGAAGCTGGAACCGGGCTGGCGACGGGCCTGGGTGGCACGGTTGAACTTGTTGCCCGAGAAGCTGAAACCACCCACCAGCGCCTTCAGCGCGCCGCTGTGGGCGTCCAGCGAGACCAGGGCGGACTGGCCGCGCGGAATCTGGTCCAGCAGCCACTCGCCTTCCTTGGCGCCGGCACGCACGCGCACGATGTCACCGCGCTGCACCAGCTTGCCGGGGGTCTTGTTGGTCCACTTGGCGGCACCGGCCGGCAGCACGATCTCGCTGCGGTTGGCCAGGACCACCGTGGCGCTGCCGTCGGCGCCGGTGCTGGCCACGATCGCCGGCAGCAGGCCGGCCTGGCCATACATGCCGCGCAGGTGCTCGGCCAGGGCCGCGGCATCGTCGCCGGCGCCCAGCGTCACCTGCTTTTCCACGCCGTGCCAGCCGTGGCGGTGGTCGTACAGCAGCAGGCCGTCACGCACGGCCAGGTTGGCCGCGGTCTGCAGGGTGGCATCGATGGTGGTGGTGACGTGGTACCCCTTGTTGACCACGTCGCCGCCGAAGCGGGCGATCATTTCCTGGCGCACCAGCTCGGCCACGTAGGGCGCTTCCACCTGCACCGGCGGTTCGTGCGCGGTGGCGTGCATCGGCACGGCCTTGGCCGCGTCGGCCTCGGCCTGGGTGACGAACTTCAGGTCGGCCATGCGCTGCAGCACGTAGTTGTCGCGGCGCTGGCGGGCACGTTCCGGGTTGGAGATCGGGTTGCCCGAGGAGGGGAACTTGGGAATGCCGGCCAGCGAGGCCATTTCATCCAGGTCCAGCTCGTTCAGCTTCTTGCCGTAGTAGAACTCGGCCGCGGCGGCCACACCGTAGGCGCGATTGCCGAAGAAGCTCTTGTTCAGGTACAGCTCGAAGATCTCATCCTTGCTCAGCTCCGACTCGATCTTGCGGGCCAGCAGGATCTCGGCCAGCTTGCGGGTGTAGCTGTATTCGGAACTGAGGAAGAACTGGCGGGCCACCTGCTGGGTGATGGTGGAACCACCGGGCACGCGCTTGTCGTTGGTGGTGGCCAGCAGCCATACCGCACGGCCGATGCCCTTGTAATCCACGCCCCCGTGTTCATAGAAGCGGGCGTCCTCGGTGGCCAGGAAGGCCTTCTTCAGCTTGTCCGGCACGTCCTTCATGGTGATGGGGGTGCGCCGGGTCTCGCCGAACACCGCCATCAGCTTGCCGTCGGCAGCGTAGACGTACATGGGCTCCTGCATTTCCACGTCGCGCAGGGTCTGCACGTCGGGAAGCTTGGAGGACACAGCGTAGTACAGGCCGCCCACGGCGGCCGCTCCGACCAGCGCCAGGACCAGTACAACAAGGAAGATCCAGCGCAGCCAGCGGCGGAGTCGAGTCATCGGGTTCAGATTCCGATTGCGAATTTCGTGGTCGCAGAGTATAGATTACGCACGGTGGCGGCTGGGGTCGCTACCAGGGGACGCAACGACAAACGCTAGGGGCTGCATCGTGAACCTGTGAGGGACTTCACAGCAGGGTGGTTGCCATTTGCTAAGAATACGTTATTAATGCGCGGACACAGCTCTTGTGTCCAAGTGCCCGTCGGCAGGGGAGAAACCGTGGGGCTTATCCCAAAAAGTCAGTCGCCACTCATAGGCGTCGACATCAGTTCGACTGCGGTGAAGCTCTTGCAGCTTTCCCGCAGCGGTAGCCGTTTCCGCGTGGAACATTACGCCGTGGAACCTCTTCCGCCGAATGCGGTGGTGGAGAAGAACATCGTGGAAGTGGAGGCCGTGGGTGAGGCCATCCGCCGTGCGATGAACCGTTCCGGCAGCAAGGCCAAGCTGGCCGCCGCTGCCGTGGCCGGCTCGGCGGTGATCACCAAGGTGATCCCGATGCCTGCCGATCTGGACGAAAACGACATGGAAGCCCAGATCGAGCTGGAAGCGGTCAACTACATTCCGTACCCGATCGAGGAAGTGAACCTGGATTTCGAGGTGATCGGGGCGATCCCGAACAACCCGGAAATGGTCCAGGTGCTGCTGGCCGCGTCGCGTTCGGAAAACGTGGAACTGCGCCAGTCGGCGCTGGAACTGGGCGGCCTGCAGGCCAAGGTGATGGACGTGGAGGCCTTCGCGGTCGAGAACGCCTTCGCCCTGGTGGCCAGCGAACTGCCGGTGTCCAGCGATGGCGTGGTGGCCCTGGTGGACATCGGCGCAACCATGACCACCCTGAACGTCCTGCGCGCTGGCCGCAGCCTGTACAGCCGCGAACAGGTGTTCGGCGGCAAGCAGCTGACCGACGAGATCATGCGCCGCTACGGCCTGAGCTACGAGGAAGCCGGTCTGGCCAAGCGCCAGGGTGGGCTGCCGGAAAGCTACGAAATGGAAGTGCTGGAGCCGTTCAAGGAAGCCACGGTGCAGCAGATCAGCCGCCTGCTGCAGTTCTTCTACGCGGGCAGCGAATTCAACCGGGTTGATCACATCGTGCTGGCCGGCGGCTGCGCTGCGCTGGCCGGTCTGCCGGAAATGGTCGAAGAACAGCTGGGCGTGCCGACTGTGGTCGCCAACCCGCTGGCACAGATGACCCTGGGTCCGAAGGTGCAGGCCCAGGCGCTGGCCCAGGATGCCCCGGCGCTGATGATCGCCACCGGTCTGGCACTGAGGAGCTTCGACTGATGGCACGCATCAATCTATTGCCCTGGCGCGCCGAGCGGCGCAAGCAACGCCAGCGCGAGTTCGGGGTCATGCTGGGCATGGCTGCACTGGGCGGCGTGCTGCTGTCGCTGCTGGTGTGGTTCTACTACGACATGCAGGTGAGCGGCCAGATGGACCGCAACGCCTATCTGCAGGCCGAGATCACCAAGGTGAAGGCGCAGAACGCCGAGATCGACCGCCTGGACGAGCAGAAGAACCGCCTGCTGGCCCGCAAGGCCGTGATCGAACAGCTGCAGGCCAAGCGCTCGCAGATGGTTCACCTGTTCGACGCCCTGGTCCGCACCATTCCCGATGGCGTGGTGCTGACCGCCCTGCAGCAGGATGGCGACACCCTCACTCTGGAAGGCCGCACGCAGTCCAACGCGCGCGTGTCCGCCTACATGCGCAACCTGGAAGTGTCCGGCTGGATGACCAACCCGGAACTGTCGATCATCAAGGCCAGCGAGCCGGAGAAAGACAAGGACGCCGCACCGGTGGGTCCGGTGGCTGACATCAAGGCCCTGCCGTACGTGTTCAAGGTGACGGTGAAGCTGCCGGCGCAAAGCGAGGAGTCGACCACTCCGGGCCTGAACGCCGACGGCAGCGTGGCAACCGGTGCACCGGCCGCGCCGACCGTGGCGCCACTGAGTGCGGGTCCGGATGCTGCGGCACCGGCAGCTCCGGGCGCAGCGCCGGCGCCGGCACCGGCACCGGGCAATGCACCGGCACCGGCACCGCAGGCACCGGCCGCACCGGCTACCCCCGCAGCGCAACCGGCACAACCGGCCGCGCCGAAGACCGAGGGTAGCCGCCTGGCCCAGCCGCCGCAGGCCTTCCATGCCCTGCCGCAGGGGGACCGCGCATGAGCAAGAAAGTCGAACTGAAGAACCTGGATTTCAACGACATCGGCAACTGGCCGCGCAACGCCAAGATTGTCTTCTGCTCGTTGATCGCCGTGGTCATCATCTTCGTGCTGTGGATGCTGCTGATCAGCGGCAAGCGTGAAGAGCTGCAGACCCTGGAAAGCCAGGAAACCACCCTGCGCCAGGAATTCACCAAGGAACAGGAACGCGCGGTCAACCTGGAACCGCTGAAGCAGCAGCTGGCACAGATGGAGCAGGTTCTGCAGCAGATGCTGCGCCAGCTGCCCAGCAAGACCGAGATGCCCGATCTGATCATCGACATCTCGCAGACCGCGCTGTCCAGCGGCCTGGCCAACCAGCTGTTCGAGCCGGAAGAAGAACAGGTGAAGGAGTTCTACGCCGAAAAGCCGATCAAGCTGAGCATGGTGGGCAGCTACCACCAGTTCGGTGCGTTCGTCAGTGGCGTGGCCTCGCTGCCGCGCGTGGTCATCCTGACCATGCACGACATCAACCTGAAGCCGGCTGACAAGACCAACGGCAACATCCGCGCCGGTGCGCTGGTGCTGTCCGGTACGGTCAAGACCTACCGTTACCTGGATGAAAACGAGGTGGCGGAACAGCAGAAGGCTGAAGCGGGTGCAGCAGGCAAGGAGGCGAAGAAGTGATCCGTTCCTTCATTGCACGCGGTGGCATGGCGATGGTGGTACTGCTGCTGGCCGCCTGCGGCCGCGGTGTGACCAGCACGCCGGGCGATGCCCCCAACCTTGAGAAGTGGGTCGAAAGCGAACGCGCCCGACCGGCGCAGCCGCTGGAGCCGCTGCCCGTGATGCAGCAGTTCGAGACCTTCGAATATTCCGCGCAGGGCATGCGCGATCCGTTCACCGATGCCTGGACCAATCCACAGCAGGGGGCTGGCGGATTGCGCCCGGATCCGAACCGGCGCAAGGAACCGCTGGAAGGGTTCCCGCTGGATGCACTGGACATGGTCGGCACCATCGGCACCGGCGGCGGTACCGTCGCGCTGGTGATGGGGCCGGACAAGGTGACCTACCGGGTACGCCCGGGCGGTTACCTGGGGCAGAGCGACGGGCGGGTCACCGCGGTCTTCGAAGACCGCGTGGAGCTGATCGAACTGGTGCCGGATGGCGCGGGTGGCTGGCTGGAACGTCCGGCTACGCTCGCGCTGGAAGATCAATGATCGTTTACTGGGGATAGCACGATGACTTTTCACCAAGCCAAGGGGCTGCGACCCATCCGGCGCTCTACCTTGAACCGCATCAGCGCGCTGGGAGTCGCGTTGATGCTGGCCTGCGCTCCGGCGCTGGCTGCCGCGCCGGCTGCAAAGCCGGCCAGCACCACCGTTGCTGCGCCGGCCACCGCGCCGGCCAGCCTTGCGGTGTCGCGCATCGACTTCAAGCGCGGTGACGACGGCAGCGGCCGCCTGATCGTGCAGTTCGACGGCCAGGGCGCCATCCCGGATCTGCGCACGCAGGACAACAGCGTGATCGTGGATGTGGGCAACGCAAGCCTGCCGGCGAACCTGCAGAAGCCGATGAACGTGACCGACTTCGCCACGCCGGTGCAGCGCATCGACGCCAAGCCGTCCGGTGCCGGCACCCAGCTGGTGCTCAGCACCGGTGGTGCGGTCGAATCGCTGGCCTACCAGAGCGGCAACGAATACGTGGTCGAGATCACCCCGCGCAAGGCCCCGGCCGCAGTGGGTGCGGTTACCGCCGGCAGCGTCAGCCAGGCCGCCAAGGGTGTGCCGCAGCGCGGCTACAGCGGCAAGCCGGTCACCTTCAACTTCCAGGACGTGCCGGTGCGCACCGTGCTGCAGTTGATCGCCGAAGAATCCAACCTGAACGTGGTGGCCTCCGATTCGGTGCAGGGCAACGTGACCCTGCGGCTGGTCAATGTGCCGTGGGACCAGGCACTGGACATCGTGCTGCGTGCCAAGGGCCTGGACAAGCGCCGCGACGGCAGCGTGATCTGGGTGGCGCCGCAGGCCGAACTGGCCAAGTTCGAGCAGGAAAAAGAAGACGCGCGCATCGCGATCGAAAACCGCGAAGACCTGGTGACCGATTACGTGCAGATCAACTACCACAGCGCCACGCAGATCTTCAAAGCGCTGACCGAAGCCAAGGGCATCGGTGGCGGTGGTGGTGGCCAGGGTGGCAGTGGTTCGTCGTCGCAGGAAGAGAGTGGCTTCCTGTCCTCGCGCGGCCGCATCGTGGCCGACGAACGCACCAACACGCTGATGATCAGCGACATTCCGAAGAAGATCGCGCGCATGCGTGAGCTGATCGGGGTGATCGACCGCCCGGTCGACCAGGTGCTGATCGAAAGCCGCATCGTGATCGCCACCGATACCTTCGCCCGCGAACTGGGTGCGAAGTTCGGCATCAGTGGCAGCCGCGACAACGTGTACTTCAGCGGCGACCTTGATGCCAACTCGGAGACCCGCTCGTCGCAGATCGATACCGCGCGCGCCAACCAGACCGCCTACAACGAGTGGATCGCTGGTGGCAGCGTCGGTGCCGCACCGGTGCCGCTGGCGCCGGCCATCACTCGCGGTCTGAACTGGAACCTGCCGGTGGCGTCCACCAGCAACCCCGGTTCGCTGGCACTGTCGATCCTCAACGCCGGCTACCTGCTGGACGTGGAACTGTCGGCCATGCAGGAAGAGTCGCGTGGTGAAGTCATTTCCAACCCGCGCGTGGTCACCACCAACCAGCGCGAAGCCCTGATCAAGCAGGGTAAGGAAATCGGCTACGTCACCATCAGCGGTGGCGGTGCCGCCGGCGGTGCGCAGACCCCGAACGTGCAGTTCAAGGAAGTGGTGCTGGAGCTGAAGGTCACCCCGACCATCACCGACGACAACCGCGTGTTCCTGAACATGGCGGTGAAGAAGGACGAAGTGCAGCGCTACATCACCCTGGCCGGCTACGGTGAAATCCCGGAAATCAACCGTCGCGAGGTCAACACCGCCGTGCTGGTGGAAGATGGCCAGACCGTGGTGATCGGTGGCGTGTATGAGTTCACAGACCGCAACAGCGTCAGCAAGGTGCCGTTCCTGGGCGACGTGCCGTTCCTGGGCAATCTGTTCAAGAAGCGCGGCCGCAACAAGGACAAGGCGGAACTGCTGGTGTTCGTGACCCCGAAGGTGCTGCGCGTGGCCAAGCGCAGCTGATCGGTGCCACCGGATGTACGAGAAGGGGCCGCCACGTGCGGCCCCTTTTCGTTGTGGATGCACGCCATGCGTGGAGGGCCATTCATCCATCCTTGATCCAATCCCCGGACCAGCCTGCGATGATGTGGGGAACCCGTGCCGTTCTGCGCCGGTCAAAGGCCCCCATGAACCTGCCACCGCCGATGCCCGAATCCATCTCCCCGCCGCCTGCGCCTGCCACGTCGCGGCTGCATGCCGCCTTCACCAGCCTGCGCGATGCGCTGTCGGCCGAGATCGTCGGCCAGGCCGCGCTGGTCGAGCGCCTGCTGATTGCACTGCTGGCCGACGGCCATCTGCTGGTGGAAGGCGCGCCCGGCCTGGCCAAGACCACCGCCATCCGCGCGCTGGCCGCACGCCTGGAAACCGAGTTCGCGCGCGTGCAGTTCACCCCCGACCTGCTGCCGGCCGACCTGACCGGCACCGAGATCTGGCGCCCACAGGAAGGCCGTTTCGAATTCGTGCCCGGCCCGATCTTCCATCCCATCCTGCTGGCCGACGAGATCAACCGTGCCCCGGCCAAGGTGCAGTCGGCGCTGCTGGAAGCCATGGGCGAACGCCAGGTGACCGTTGGCCGCCACACCTATGCGCTGCCCTCGCTGTTCCTGGTGATGGCCACGCAGAACCCGATCGAGCAGGAAGGCACTTTCCCGCTGCCGGAAGCGCAGCTGGACCGTTTCCTGATGCACGTGCGCATCGGCTACCCCGACCAGGCCGCCGAAGCGGAGATCCTGCGGCTGGCGCGCGAGCGTGCGCGCGGCGCGCTGGGTGAAGCGGCGCCGGCACCGGACAAGCTGCCGATGCAGGACGTGTTCGATGCACGCCGGCAGGTGCTCGACCTGCACATGGCGCCGGCGCTGGAACGCTACCTGGTGGAACTGGTGCTGGCCTCGCGCGATCCCGGCCGCTACGACCCGGCACTGGGCCGCCGCATTGCATGGGGCGCCAGTCCGCGGGGGTCGATCGCCCTGGAACGCTGCGCGCGTGCGCGCGCCTGGCTAGCTGGTCGCGATTTCGTCACCCCCGACGACGTGCGGGCGGTGGCCGCCGACGTGCTGCGCCACCGGGTGCTGCCCAGCTATGAAGCCACTGCCGAAGGCTGGGACGGCGAGCGCCTGGTGCAGAAACTGCTGGCCCGCGTGCCCGCGCCCTGAGTCTGCGCATGACCGATCTCCCCACGCCCAGCGCCGGTGACGGCCTGCGACCGCAGTTGGCCGAACTGGTGGCCCTGCGTGGCCTGGCGCAGCGCCCGCCGGCGCCGCGACGCGGTCGCACCGGTCTTGCCGGGCAGGCACCGTCGCCGCTGCGCGGCCGTGGCATGGAATACGCCGAATCGCGCGAGTACGTGGCCGGTGATGATGCGCGCCATATCGACTGGCGGGTGACCGCCCGCAGCGGGCGCGCCCATACCAAGCTGTTCCAGGCCGAGCGCGAGCGGGTCACGTTGATCGTGGCCGACACCGCGCCGGCCCTGTATTTCGGCACCCGCGTGCGCTTCAAATCGGTGCAGGCCGCGCGTGCCGGCGCCATTGCGGCGTGGTCCGCGCAGCGCCGTGGCGACCGCATCGGGGCATTGCGCGGCAGCGATCGCGAACCGCCGGTGGCCCCCGCTGGCGGGCCGCGCGGTGTGCTGCGCGTGCTCGACGCGCTTACCCGCTGGTACGCGCAGCCGCCCGCCGACGATCTGGGCCTGGAGCGCGCGCTGGACCACGCCAGCCGCGTGCTGCGCCCCGGTGCGCGGCTGCTGGTGCTGGCCGATCCGCAGCAGGCCCTGCGCATCGCACCTGCGCGCTGGGGCGCGTTGGCGCAACACCATGACGTGACGTTGCTGCTGCTGGTGGATCCGCTGGAACTGCAGCCACCGTCGGCCGCGCTGCAGTTCCTCTCGCCACAGCAGCGGGTCAGCCTGGACCTGCGCCGCAGCGATGTGCAGGCGCACTGGCACGCCCATTTCGTCGCGCCGGTGGATGCGCTGCGACGGCACCTGGTGGCGCGCCGCATCGATGTGCAGATGCTCTCCACCGATGCCGCCAGCGATGCCTGGTTGGCGCCGGCCGTCACCGAGTTGCCGGCATGAGCGCCGCGCTGCCGCTGCGCGACGTCGCGCTGCCGCCCGCGCCGTCCTGGTGGCCGCCTGCGCCGGGTTGGCTGATGGTGATGGCCGCCGTGTTGGCGGTGCTGGCGGTCATCGTGGTGATCGTGGTCCGGCGTCACCGTCGCCGCCAGCGCTGGTTGCACGCCTTCGACACGGAACTACGGGCCGCCGCGAACGCTCCGGCCGAGCTGGCGGTGATTGCCGGTCTGCTTCGGCGTGCGGCACGCCAGGCGCAACCGGGCAGCGAAGCGCTGCAGGATGCGGCCTGGTGGACGCGCGTCGATCCGCACAACGCCTTGCCCGATGCGCAGCGCACCCTGCTGGCCGAAGGCCCATACCGTCCGCAGATAGAGGCCTCGCAACTGGACGACGTCCGCGCGTGGGCACGGCAGCGCTACGTGCAGCTGCTGCAGGAGCGCCGCCGATGAATCTGCTGGCCTCCTACTGGCCCTGGCCGGATCTGCAACTGGCGTGGCCGCTGGCGTTGCTGGCACTGCCGCTGCCGCTGCTGATGCACTTCTGGCCGCGCCGCGCATTGCCGGGCGCGGCGCTGCGCGTACCGTATGCCGCCGCCGAACTGCAGGCCCTGGCCGGTGGTGGGCGGGTGGATGCCTCGTGGCTGCGCACCCTGCTGCTGTGGCTGGGCTGGGCCGCGCTGTGCGTGGCGATGGCCCGCCCGCAGCAGCTGGGCGAAGCCATCACGCCGCCGCAGCAGGGCCGGCAGATGATGCTGGCCATGGACGTATCGGGCAGCATGAGCGAACCGGACATGGTGCTGGGCCCGCAGGCGGTGGAACGCCTGACCGCGGCCAAGGCGGTGCTGGCTGACTTCCTCGACCGCCGCGCCGGCGACCGCGTGGGCCTGCTGGTGTTCGGCGACCGCGCGTACACGCTTACCCCCATCACCGCAGATCTGGCCAGCGTGCGCGACCAGTTGCGCGACAGTGTGGTCGGCCTGGCTGGGCGCGAGACGGCCATCGGCGATGCCATCGCACTGGCGGTCAAGCGCCTGCGCGCGCAGCCGGAAGGACAGCGGGTGCTGATCCTGCTGACCGACGGTGTCAGCAATGCCGGCGTGCTGGAACCGCTGCGCGCGGCCGAGCTGGCCAAGGCCGAAGGCGTGCGGGTGCACACCGTGGCCTTCGGTGGCGACGGCAGCATGCGCCTGTTCGGTATTCCCATCGCCGCCGATCGCGACCCGGTGGACGAGGCCACGCTGCGGCGGATCGCCGAGCAGACCGGGGGCCGCTTCTTCCGTGCGCGCGATACCGACGAACTGGTGGGCATCTATGCCGAACTGGACCGGTTGGAGCCGATTGCCGGCAAGGGCCCGAGCACGCGCCCGCGCGACGAACGCTACGCCTGGCCGCTGGCCCTGGCGCTGTTGCTGGGTTCGCTGGCCTGGCTGTGGCCGGAGCGCCGCCGATGATCGCCCTGTCGTTGGCCCTGCCGGACTGGAACGCGCTGCATTTCCTGCGGCCTGATTGGCTGTGGGCGTTAGTGGCGCTGCCGGTGATCATCGCCTTCGCCCTGTGGCGGCAGCGCCGCAGCGAGGGCTGGCGGCAGGCGGTGGACGCGCATCTGCTGCCACACCTGCTGGCCACCGAAGGGCGCCGGCGGCTGCGGTTGCCGTGGGCCATCGTGTTGGGCTGGGCGCTGGCCGTGCTGGCCCTGGCCGGGCCCAGCTGGCGGCAACAGGCGCAGCCCTTGTTCCAGTCCAGTGCGCCCCTGGTGGTGGTGCTGGACCTGTCCAGCCGCATCACCGCGACCGATCTGCCGCCGTCGCGCCTGCTGCAGGCACGAGCCAAGATCGGCGCGTTGCTGCGGGCGCGACAGGGCGGGCAAGTGGGCCTGGTGGTCTACGCCGACGATGCCTATACGGTGGCGCCGTTGACCGATGATGTGGCCAACGTGGCGCTGTACCTGGATGCGCTGGCGCCGGATGTGATGCCGCGTGATGGCCAGCGTGCCGACCGCGGCATCGATTGGGCCACGCAGTTGCTGCGGCAGACCGGCGCGCTGCGCGGGCGCATCCTGCTGATCAGCGATCAGGCCAACGGCGAAGCGGCACTGGCCGCGGCGCAGGCGCGCGCACTCGGCCTGCAGGTGTCGGTGCTGGGTCTGGGCACGCCCGCCGGTGCCGCTTACCGCGACAGCAGCGGCCAGATCGAGCAGGCCGCGTTGGACGAAACCGGGCTGCGCGCGGTGGCCACGGCCGGTGGCGGTCGCTACCAGCGCATTGCCGCCGATGATCGCGACCTGCAGGCGCTGGATGTGCTGGACGGCAGCGGCGCGCAGGCGCAGGCGCGGCCCGGCCAGAGCCGGCAGTGGCAGGATGAAGGCTACTGGCTGCTGCCGCCGGTGATGCTGCTGGCGCTGCTGGCGTTCCGTCGCCGCGCGCTGCTGGCCGCCGTGCTGGCCGTGGGCCTGTTGCCGCTGAGCGGGCAGGTGCAGGCCGCTCAGCCTGCCGCTCCCAACCCTGCCCAGCACGGCACGCTGTGGCAGCGTAGCGACCAGCGCGAACACGAGCGCCTGGCCGATGGCGTGCAGGCGTACCACAACGGCGATTTCGCGGCGGCCCGACAGAAGTTCGAAGGCATCGACAGCGATGCCGGTTGGTACAACCTGGGTAACGCACTGGCACGCCAAGGCGACTATGACGGTGCCATCGCCGCCTATGACAAGGCGCTGGCCAAGCACCCGGGCATGGCCGATGCCGCGGCCAACCGCGCGGTGGTCGATGCCGCGCGCAAGCGCAAGCCGCCGCCGGGCAAGAACGAGGGGCAGGGCAAACAGCCGCCGAAGTCGCAGAACCCATCGCAGCCAACCAAGCCGTCGCAGGGCCAGCAGGGTCAACGAGACCAGCAGGGTCAACAAGGCCAGCAGGGCCAGCAGGGCCAACCGCAACGTCCGCAGGACGGCAAGCCGGGTGAGCAGCAGGACGGTTCGGGCGCGGGCAATTCACAGCAACCGCCACAGTCTGCCGACGCCAAGGCGCAGGCGCAGGCCGATGCCCAGCAGCGCCAGCGCATGCAGCAGTCCCTGCAGCAGGCGCAGCGCGCCGACCAGGCCGGCAAGGTCGCCGCACGCAGCGACGGCCGCACCCCGCAGCAGCGCGAGGAGCAACAGGCCGTGGAAGCGTGGATGCGCCGCGTTCCCGATGATCCGGGGGCGCTGCTGCGCACCAAGTTCCAGTTGGAAAACGAACGTAGAAAGAGGGAAGGGCGATGAAGCGCAAGGCGCGCGTGCATGAACGTTGGGCATTGCCGGCGCTGGCCCTGTGGCTGTTGTGGCTGCCGCTGGCCGCCATGGCCCAGACCCGTGCGTGGCTGGAGCCGGACACCATCGCCGCCGGCGACTCGGTCACCCTGAATGTGGAAACCGACCAGGGCACGCCCGACTACACGCCGCTGAACGTTGATTTCGCGCTGGGCGCACAGAGCAGCAGCCGCCAGGTGCAGTGGAGCAATGGCGGCATGCAGCGCCGCGATGTGTATACGGTGCTGCTGACGCCGCGCCGCACCGGCGTGCTGCAGGTGCCCTCGCTGCAGGTCGGCGCCGCGCGTACGGTGCCGCTTACCCTGCAGGTGAATGCCGCCGCGGTGGCGACAGCGCAGACCAATGCCGCCGCCTTCGTCGAAACCGAAGTGGACGATGACACGCCTTACGTACAGCAGAGCGTAGGCGTGGTGGTGCGGCTGTACTTCGCCTCGCAGCTGGCTTCGGGCGAGCTGGTGCTCGATACACCGCAGGGCGCATCGCTGCAGCGGGTGGGCGAGGACCGCACCGACGTGCGGCAGATCAATGGCCGTCGCTACAACGTTGTTGAGCGGCGCTTCCTGCTCATTCCCGAACGCAGCGGTGCGCTGCGCCTGCCGGGCGCACGCTTCAGTGGCCGCAGCGCGGGCGGTTTCTTTGACGATTTCTTCGGCAACGGGGGCGATGGCCGCATGAATGCCGTCGCGCCCGAGCGCACCCTGCAGGTGCGCGAGCAACCGGCGCAGGCGCCACAGCCGTGGCTGCCGCTGCACGGCCTGCAGCTGCGCTATACCAGTGCGCCGAACACCGCGCGTACCGGCGAAGCCGCCACCGTGGTGGTTGAAGCGGTGGCCAACGGGGCCACGCGCGCGCAGTTCACCGACCTGCCGGTGCCCGACCTGGGCGATGCGGCGCAGGTGTTCGCCGAACCGGCGCAATACGATGAAACCTTCACCGGCAGCACGCCCCGGCTGAAGATCACCCGCCGCTATTCGATCGTGCCGCGCACGCCGGGCGAACTGCTGGTGCCCGGGCCCAATGTGGCCTGGTGGAACGTGGACAGTGGTACGGCGCAGCAGGCGCGCCTGCCCGAACTGCGCCTAGCGGTCAGCGCCGGGCGTGGCGGGGTGCCCGCACCGCAGCCCATCGACACGCAATCGGCCTTGCCTGGCCAGGATGCGACCCCGACGGCGCAGACGGCACTGGCCGCGACGGCGCGCGCGGTGCCGGCATGGCCGTGGGTGGCCGCCGTGGTGGGGCTGGTCGTGCTGTGGCTGCTGACCCTGCTGTGGGGCTGGCGGCGTGGCCGCAGGGCAGCGGCGCCTGCCGGTGCAGCGGCGGGCACGGCGGCATCTCCGGTCCGCCACGGGGGCGGCAGCACGGCCGACCTGCGCCGCGCGCTGGATGCCGACGGCTTCGACCAGGTAGAAGCACAGCTGTGCGCGATGGCCGGCGTGGAGCGCCTGGAGCAGGTGATCGATCGCCTGGCCGACACCGAACAGCGCCAGGTGCTGCGGGACCTGCAGCAGGCGCGCTGGGGCGGGCAGGGCGAACTGGGCGCGCTGCGGGCCCGCCTGCGGGTGGCCTTCCGTGCCGGGCCGCACTGGTCGGCCCCGCACGCGGACGGCGACACTGGGCTGGCGCCGCTGTACCCCACGCGGCAACCCTGAACCAGCGCGGCCGGCGCGCTTTGTTAGAGTAGATTCATTTTTCGAGGAACCCCGCATATGACAGCAGCTGCTGCCGGCAAGAAGAAGTTGCCCCTGCACTGGAAGATGGGCATCGGCTTCGCGATCGGCCTGGTCCTGGGACTGATCGTGCACGCCCTGGGTGGCAGCGTGGAAGGCCTGCAGACCGGCGCCAAGTGGGTGATGGACTACATCACCACGCCCGCCTCGGGCCTGTTCCTGAACCTGATCTTCATGCTGATCGTGCCTCTGATCTTCTCGGCACTCATCATGGGTGTGTCGGAAATGGGCGATATCCGCGCGCTCGGCCGCATCGGCTGGAAGACCCTGGCCTACACCGTGCTGCTGTCCGGTATTGCCGTGGGCATCGGCCTGGTGCTGGTGAACGTGCTCAAGCCCGGCGCCGGCGTGGACCCGCAGACCGCCGCACTGATGCTTTCGGAGAACGCCGAGCGCAGCAAGGAAATCGTGGCCGGCATCCATGGCACGCCCAAGGGCATGGACATGCTGCTGTCGATCGTGCCCAGCAACGTGCTGCAGGCCGCTTCGGACAACGGCGCCATCCTGTCGCTGATGTTCTTTGCGCTGATGTTCGGCATCGGCATGGTGCTGACCGACGATGAGAAGGTTGCGCCGCTGCGCCGCGCCATCGAGGGCGTGTTCGAAATCTCGATGACCCTGATCAACCTGGTCATCCGCCTGGCCCCGTATGCGGTGGCATGCTTCATGTTCAACCTGGCCGCACTGTTCGGCTTCGAGCTGATCATCCGCCTGGGCGCCTACGTGGGCGTGGTGGTGCTGGCCCTGGGCCTGCACATGGTGGTGACCTACGGTACCGCCGTGTGGCTGTCGGGCCGTTCGCCGCTGTCGTTCTTCCGCGATACCCAGGAAGCGACGGTGATGGCCTTCTCCACCGCCTCCAGCAACGCGACCCTGCCCACCGCCCTGCGCGTGGCCGACCAGATGGGCCTGCCGCAGCGCGTGTCGCGCTTCGTGCTGACCGTGGGCGCCACCGCCAACCAGAACGGCACCGCGCTGTTCGAGGGCGTGACGGTCATCTTCCTGGCCCAGTTCTTCGGCGTGGACCTGAGCATCGGCCAGCAGATCATGGTCATGGCCGTGTGCATCCTGGGCGGCATCGGTACGGCCGGCGTGCCGTCCGGCTCGCTGCCGGTGGTGGCGATGATCTGTGCCATGGTCGGGGTGAACCCGCTGGGCATCGGCCTGATCCTGGGCGTGAACCACTTCCTGGACATGTGCCGTACCGCCCTGAACGTGACCGGCGACCTGGCCCTGACCACCCTGGTGGCCAAGGGCGAAGCGCACGATGGCCCGGAGCCGGCAGCGCCGCGCGATTGAACGCGCCCTGAATGCCATGGATACTATCCCGACGCATGGAAGGCGTCGGGATTGGCGCCGTGCGAACGGGAGCAGAAATGAGGATTTCGTACGTGATGGTCGCCGCCCTGGGCCTGCTGGCCTTCGACGCCAGTGCCCAGAAGGCCTGTGAAACCAACTACACCAAGACCGGCAGCTTCTTCGCCGGGCGCACCTTCACCACCTGGGACGTAGTGCCCAACGCGACCCCGGCTGACGCGCTCAAGCGCATCCAGATCGAAGGCGTGAAGTCGGGCCTGAAAGTAGCCACCGTGGACAAGGACCTGGGCATGCTCACCATGGAGCAGAACGTCCAGTTCAACGGCGGCCAGACCACCCTGCCGTGGAACGTGCTGATCGAGGCCGAGGGCAAGGGCTCGAAGATCACCGTGACCAAGACCACCCCGGCCACCTACGCCACCGGCGAGGACTTCCAGAAGAAGTCGATGTGCGCCGTGATCGAGGCCGCCGCCCCGAAGTAAGCGGCGGGCGGGGCCAGATCCCTTTCTCTGGCAAGGGATCTGGCCCTACGCCTGAACCCGGCCCCGGGTCTGTGGGACAATGGGGGGCCCGCACGTCCGCGGCCGCCTCCCGATTCCGACAGAACCATGACGCAGCCTACCCGTCGCCAGTTGGCCAACGCCATCCGCTTCCTTGCCGCCGATGCGGTTGAAACCGCAAAGTCCGGCCATCCCGGCATGCCCATGGGCATGGCCGATATCGCCGAAGTCCTCTGGAACGACTATCTCCGGCACAACCCGAACAACCCGCAGTGGTTCAACCGCGACCGCTTCGTGCTGTCCAACGGCCACGGCTCGATGCTGCAGTACGCCCTGCTGCACCTGAGCGGCTACGACCTGCCGATCGAACAGCTCAAGCAGTTCCGCCAGCTGGGCAGCCACACCGCCGGTCACCCGGAACGCCACGAGACCCCGGGCGTGGAAACCACCACCGGCCCGCTGGGCCAGGGTTTCGCCAACGCCGTGGGCTTTGCCCTGGCCGAGAAGCTGCTGGCACAGCGCTTCAACCGCCCGGAGCTGGAAATCGTCGACCACCGCACCTGGGTGTTCATGGGCGATGGCTGCCTGATGGAAGGCGTTTCGCATGAAGCCGCTTCGCTGGCCGGCACCTGGGGCCTGCACAAGCTGGTCTGCTTCTGGGACAACAACCACATCTCCATCGACGGCAACGTCGAAGGCTGGTTCACCGACAACACCCCCGAGCGTTTCGAGGCCTACGGCTGGAACGTGGTGCGCGATGTCGACGGCCATGACCCGGAAAGCATCAAGGCCGGCATCGAGGCCGCGCTGTCGCAGAGCGACAAGCCGACCCTGATCTGCTGCCGCACCACGATTGGTTTTGGTTCGCCGAACAAGGCCGGCAAGGAATCCAGCCACGGCGCGCCGCTGGGCAAGGACGAACTGGAAGCCACCCGCAAGCAGCTGGGCTGGAACTACGGTCCGTTCGAGATTCCCGAAGAGATCTACGCCGGCTGGCGTGCCGGCGGTACCGGCACCCTGCGCCAGGCTGAGTGGGAACAGCAGTTCGACAAGTACGCCGCGCAGTTCCCGGCCGAAGCCGCCGAACTGACCCGTCGCTCGCACGGCGAATTGCCGGCCGACTTCGTCGCCAAGGCCGATGCCTACATCGCCCAGGTGGCCGCTGAAGGCCCGACGATCGCTTCGCGCAAGGCCTCGCAGCTGGCCATCGAAGCCTTCGCCCCGCTGCTGCCGGAAATGGTCGGCGGGTCGGCTGACCTGGCGCACTCCAACCTGACCCTGTGGAAGGGCAGCAAGTCGGTCGCCAGCGACGACGCCAACGCCAACTACGTGTACTACGGCGTGCGCGAGTTCGGCATGACCGCCATTGCCAACGGCCTGGCTCTGCACGGTGGCTTCATTCCGTTCGATGCCACCTTCCTGGTGTTCAGCGACTACGCCCGCAACGGCGTGCGCATGAGCGCGCTGATCCCGGCCCATGCCATCCACGTCTACACCCACGACTCGATCGGCCTGGGCGAAGACGGCCCGACCCACCAGCCGGTGGAACACCTGGCCTCGCTGCGCTACATCCCGAACAACGATGTGTGGCGTCCCTGCGATGCGGTGGAGTCGGCGGTCAGCTGGAAGGCTGCGATCACCCGTCAGGATGGCCCGAGCTGCCTGGTGTTCAGCCGCCAGAACCTGCCGCACCAGCCGCGCGATGCCGAGCAGATCGCGCAGATCGAACGCGGCGGCTACGTACTGGCCGATGCGGCCGGCACCCCGGACGTGATCCTGATCGCCACCGGTTCGGAAGTGTCGCTGGCCACCGAAGCCAAGGCGCAGCTGGATGCCGCCGGCCTGAAGACCCGCGTGGTCTCCATGCCGTCCACCGACGTGTTCCTGCGCCAGGATGCGGCCTACCGTGAATCGGTGCTGCCCAACGCCGTGCGCAAGCGCGTGGCGGTGGAAGCCGGCGTCACCGGCTTCTGGCGCCAGTTCGTCGGCCTGGACGGTGCCGTGATCGGCATCGACACGTTCGGCGCCTCGGCCCCGGCCGACAAGCTGTACCAGCACTTCGGCATCACCGCCACGCACGTGGTGGAAGCGGCCAAGGCGCTGTAAGCCGCGTCGCGAAGCAGAAAGGGAAAGGCCGGCGCAAGCCGGCCTTTCTTGTTTTCCGATCGGCACTGACCGCCGTGTCGATGTCGATGACGCGATGGCCTCTTCCGCCGGTACGGCGAACTCTGCAATAACAGTGCGATGTCAGGGGTTGCCTGATGGCTGGACCGAGGATGCCCGATGCCGCTGCATGATCCGCCCCATCCTGGGGAAGCGCTACGCGAAGACATCCTGCCGACGATCAAGATGTCCATCAGTGCGCTCGCGCACCACCTCGGGTACTCACGTGGGCAGTTGTCGACGGTCATCAACGGCCATGCAGGCATTTCTGCCGAGCTGGCGTACCGCTTGGAACTGGCCGGTCTGGGAAATGCCCGGATGTGGTTGGCGATGCAAGCGGCCTACGATCTCTGGCAGGCAGAACATCGCGAACATCCTGCGATCGCGCGTCTCGATCTCCCCGAAGCATTGAACCGCCCGCAGTAGATCCACGCCATGCGTGGATGAACGCTACATCGCCTCGCGCACATCCATCAATGCAAACCCCAGCAGGTTCAGCCCGCGCCACTGCGCCGGGTTGTGCGCGTCGGCGTGGTCCTTGGCCAGGCCGATGCCCCAGATGAAATCGACCGGGCTGGCTTCGACCAGCACCCAACTCGCCGTGGCGCGCAGGAAGGCGCCCAGTTCGGGGTTCTGGCTGAACTTGGCGCGGTTGCCGGCCACCACCAGGTCGTAGCGTGCCTGCACCCAGCGCGCTTCATCGAAGCCTTCGATCTGGCGGCCCAGCGCCTTGGCCTTGTCCGGCGTGGCGCTGGCGATGATCTTTTCGAGCAGGGCGGTTGCGCCGAACAGCCGCGCCTTGCCGGCCATCATGTAGTGCTCGGCGGTGCGGTAGTGCACGCCATCGATGTCGAAGCCGGCGTCGTACCACTGGCTGAAGCAGGATGCGGACACGCCGCTACGCGGTGGCTGGTGGCCCCAGAAACACAGATAGCGCAGGTCTTCGCCTGCGGCCTGGCGTTGCTGCAGGTCGTGCAGGAAACGGGAATCGTCGTTCATCGGCACAGCATAGCGCGCCGCTGCAGGCTGGTAGGTGCCAACTTTGGTTGGCACAGAAGATGTTCCGCCGGGAATGGCCCGGCGCTACCGTTCCGCAGGGCATGCCTCGGCGCCACCGTACGCGCGATTACGCGGTACGCGCCAACGCCAGCCGCAGCAGCCGCGCGTTCAAGCGCTCGCCGAAATCCTTCGGCGCCTGCAGCCCCATGCGCTGCAGATACACCGCATCGCCATCGCCGGCCGGCTGGCGCAGCGCGTCCCACACCGTGCGCAACGTCGCGCCGCGTGTCTGCGTATTGGCCTTCAGCCAGCCCAGCGCCTTCACCAACACCTGTTCGATCTCGTTGAAATCACTGCCGAGCGGGTAGTCGGGCAGGGTGCCGTCACTGCGGAAGGGCGCCAGTGCCGCTGCCAACGCGGCAGGCGTGTTGCGCTGCAGTCGCTGCGGATCCGGCTGCTGCGCGGCACGCAGTTTTCGTGCGGCGTGCGCCTGCTGCAGCAGCCCCGCCTGGAACGGCGCTTCGGTAATGGCGGTCATCGCCTGCACGCAGTCCTCGTCGGTCAATCCGCGCAGATCGGCAATGCCGTACTCGTTCAGATAGATGTCGCGCAGGTGCCGAGGAATGGTGGTATGCCCGTAGTTCCAGCGCACGTTCGATGCGCGCTGGCCCTTGTCGTCGCGTGCGGCGCGGAACATCAGCACGCTGCGTGCTTCCGGCAAGGCATGGGCCATGGCCACGAAGTTGTACTGCCCACCCACGCCCGAGACCACGCGCCCATCGTCCAACGCGTCGGATACGGCAGCGCCCAGCGCGGTGGCCATCATGCAGGAATTGAAGAAGCGCGCATGGCGGCGCTGCAGGCGCTCCAGCGTCTCGTTGCCACCATAGAGCTGGTTGATCTCGCTGATGCGGCGCATGCCGATCGCGCGGCATTCGTCTTCGGGCAGGGTGCGCAGCCATTCGTAGAATTCCGGCGAACCCAGGTAGAACGCGCCGTGCAGGTATTCACCCTCGGCAGCCAGCGTGGCGTGGTCGATCGACAGCGTGCTGCCGTTTTCGATGCGCTGCATCAGGGCCAGGTCGTCGTGCACCTTGCGCTTGATCACCCCGGTCTGCACCAGCCGGCGGAAGCCTTCATTTAGCATCTCGCTGCAGCCATACAGGCCGACCTCGAACGGCTCCAGCCCGCCGATTTCCTGCACCAGCGGATGGCTGGCCAGCTGCGGGTCCAGCGCATGCAGCACGCGGCGGTAGCGCGCATTGTCGGTATGGCGCAGCACCAGCGCGTGGCTGAGTGCATCGGCCAGGGTGCCGATGCCGATCTGCAGCGTGCCGCCATCGCGCACCAGGGTGCTGGCGTACAGGCCGATGGCGTAGTCGGCGTCGGCCACCGGCTGCCGCGGCAGGCCGAACAGCGCAGGGTAAGGCGGCGGCGGAGTGATCACCAGGTCGAAGAAGGACACATCCACCGTGGCCGAACCGCCCAGGTAGGGCAGCTGCGGATCAATCTCGGCCACCAGCAACGGGCGCGGCAGGCCGCGTGCGGCCATCGCATCCAGCGTGTCCTGGGTGATGTCGTTGTTGCAGGACAACGACAGCCGGCGATCATCCGGGCGCATGGCCACTTTCTGTACGATCACCTGCGGCGCGCGCTGGGCCACCGCATCGGCCGCGTGCGTGTAGTTCAGGCTGGTATAGCTGGACTGCGCCTGCCGCGACCCCAGCAGCGCGCCGGACTGCATGTAGAACTCTTCCACCTGCACATGCGCCGGCAGCGCATCGCGGGCGATGGCATCGGCGTAAGCCAGGCGCGGGAAATCCTCGCCGAAATGGCGCTGCACGAACGGCGCCATGAAGCGCGCCTCCAGGCCATCGCCGCGCGCCTTGGGCGGGTTCAGCGACAGCGCGGTGTACAGCTGCAGCGGCCGCGACGGATCCGCCTCCACCCGTGCATACAAGGCATTCAACAGCCGGTGCGGCTTGCCCAGCGCCAGCGGCGCCCCCACCCGCAGCGGCCCGTCCACGCGCGCGAACAGCCAATCAACGGCGGCGTCCAGGTCGGTCAGGTGTTCGGTCATGCGGCAAGGTCCTGCGTGCGGGGGAGTGCGGGCATTACAGCATGTCGGGCTTGAACCGCCGTCGACGCGAGACTTCGGCACCGGACAGCATGAACTGGCCATCGCCGCGATAGTGGAACGTGCGCGGAAGCTTCGGCCGCGGCGCCACGTGCGCGCGCACGATTTCCCAGATGAAGAGATTGCTCGACTGCACCTGGCTGTCGTCGTACAGGCGGCATTCGAAGCAGGAATGGCACTGGCCCACCAGCGGCGCGGCCACGTCGCGCGCTGGCAGCGCGTCCAGCCCGAAGTGGGCGAACTTGTCGAGGTCACGGCCGCTGCAGTTGCCGATGTCCACCACCGTGTCCAGCAGATCCACGCCAGGCACGTTGATCACGCATTGGCCGCTGTCCCGGGCCAGGGCGAAGCTGTGGTTCTCGCTCCACAGGTAGGTGGCCACCAGCGACGGCGAGAAACCCACCACCATGTGCCAGCCCATCGTCATCAGGTTGCGGTGGCCCTGCGCCGCGGTGCTGACCAGCACGATCGGCCCCGGTTCCAGGTACCGGCGTGCGTCCTCGACGGGGTAGTCCTTCTTGCGCAGCGGCTTCATGCAGGCTCCGTGGGCGGTGGCTTCGATGCTGGTCCGGGGCAGATGAACCGCATGTCGAGGGGCTTGACAGCCGGGTCGATTACGCGCGTAATCGAATTGTCGATTACGGATGTAAACAATGAGCCCGATCAGTGAAGCCGAAGCCATCGTGATGGAGGTGCTGTGGCAGCAGTCGCCGCGCAGCGCAGACGATGTGGTCGCCGCGCTGGCCCACCGCGACTGGGCCGAGCCGACCATCAAGACCCTGCTCAACCGCCTGCTGACCAAGGGCGCCATTGCCGCCGAACGCGACGGCCGTCGCTACCTGTACCTGCCCCTGCTGCAACGCCAGGCGTGGGTGGACACGCAGAGCCAGGACTTCATTGGCCGCGTGTTCGATGGCCGCGTGGCGCCGCTGGTGGCCCACTTCAGCGAGCGCGGGCAGCTGACCGCACAGGACATTGCCGAACTGAAGAAGCTGATCCAGGAGATGGACGATGAATGAGCTGCTCGATGGACTGTGGCAGGCCAGCCTGGGGCTGGCGTTGGGCGTGCTGCTGCTGGCGGCCGTGCGGCCCGTGCTGGTAACGCTGGGCGGTGCGGAACTGGCCTATCGCAGCTGGTGGTTGTTGCCGCTGCTGTTGCTGGCCCTGCTGCTGCCCGTGCCGGCATTGCCGGTGCTGCAGCACGTGCCCACGCTGCCATTCAAAGTGGTGCCGGGCACCGTGGAAGGGCCTGCCGCGCAGGTGTTGCTGTGGCCGTGGCTGCTGGCCGTGGCCTGGGGGCTGGGCGCCGGCCTGCAGCTGCTGCGCGCGCTGCGTGCGCAACGCCGTTTCGAGCGGACGCTGGGCCCACTGCAGGCGCGTGCCGATGGCAGCTGGCAGGCCAGCGCCGACCCCGGCCTGCCCGCGCTGGTGGGGCTGTGGCGGCCGCGCATCGTGGTTGGCCCGCACTTCGACCAGCAGTTCGATGCCCACGAGCAGGCCCTTATCCTGCTGCACGAACGCAGCCATCGCCGCAATGGCGACCACTGGGCCAATGGGGCCCTGCTGCTGGCGCGCACGGTGTTCTGGTTCCACCCGTTGCTGCCCTGGGCCGCGCGCCGTTTCCTGCGCGACCAGGAACTGGCCTGCGACGCACGTACCGTTGCCGCACAGCCCTCGCAGCGCCGTCTCTACGCCAGCACGCTGCTGAAGGCGCAGCTGGTCCACCCGGTTGCGCCGATGGCCTGCCATTGGCGCAGCCAACCCGTGTTGAAGGAGCGTATCGCCATGTTGAAGCAGTCGAAGCGGAAGGCATTGCCGAAGTTGTCGGGCCAGCTGTTGCTGGTGGGTCTGTGCATGGGTGGGGCGGCGTTGGCGTGGGCCAGCCAGGGGGCCGCTGGTGTAGAGCGCGGCGCGGCAGCGGGCGCGGGCAATCGCGATATCCAGATCGACAAGATGCCCCCGCCCAGCTATCCGCGCTCGGCGTTTGAAAACGGCCAGACCGGCGTGGTCACGCTGCGCCTGGAGGTGGATGCACAGGGCCAGCTGACCGATGTGCGGATCCTCAGCGCCACCAATCCAGGCGTGTTCGACGAGGTATCCAAGGCCGCCGCGCGCAGCTGGACCTACCGTCCGGCACTGAAGAACGGCGTGCCCGTGGCGGCCGCGGTGAAGGTGCCGATCACCTTCGCCATGGATGACGATGATTCCGAAGGTGGCCGGAAGTGAGAGGCATGCCGCTGTGCCTGCTGGCCGCGTTGCTGGCCGGTTGCGCCAGCCATGAACGCCTGACCACGGTCGATACGCGCAACGAGAGCGTCGGCCACCAGCGCCTGCAGCCCGATGCGGCCGGTGGTGCAGGGCAGGTCCAGCCGTACACGCTGGCCGCCAGCGAGGGCTACCGGATGCCGCAGTTGTATGCGGCACCGGACCCGGTGGTGGGCGAGCGCGATCCACGCACCGCGTTGCCGCCAACCACGGTCTGCCTGCAGGTTGTGGTGGACGCGCAGGGCGGGGTTGAACGCAGCATGCCGCTGACCGACCGCACGGAATGCAGCGCGGGTGCGGCGACGGAGAATGCCCCGCTGCTGCAGGCCGCGCAGGACGCGGTCGCGCAGTGGAAGTATTCCTCGGCGGCGGTCTGCCGTTTCGCGCCCGGGAAGGTGCCCAAGGACCGCAGCGACTGCCAGGGCGCCGACAGCATCGAACCGGTGGCGGTCACCCTGCAGTACGCCTTCACTTTCGAAATCGTGAAGGGCCAGCACGTGGTGCGCACGCAGGGCAGGTAAAGGTAGCGCCGGGCCACGCCCGGCGGTTTTCCACCGCTGTCGTCAGGCTCCGCCAACGATGTTGGCCTTTACCGCCGGCTGCATCAGCTTCGGTTCGGCCAGGGTGGCATCGCGTGCCTGCCGCACGCTGACAAACGCGGCTTCATCCACGCCGTCGTGCACGTGGATGTTGTGCGCACGCTGCGCGCCGATGGTGGTTTCATTGGCGATCGCGCGGCCACCCGGGCCGTAGTCGTGGCAGACGAACACGCGGGTGGCATCGGGCAGCGCAAGCAGGCGCTGGATGGAGCGGTACAGCTGCGCCGCGTCACCGCCCGGGAAATCACAGCGGGCGGTGCCGCCATCGGGCATGAACAGCGAGTCGCCGGTGAACAGCGCATCGCCGATCAGGTAGGCGATGCTGTCGCCGGTGTGGCCCGGCACCGCGATGATGCGGCCCTGCAGCGTGCCCAGCGCGAAGGTTTCGCCATCGCTGAACAGATGGTCGAAGTGCGCGTGCTGCGCCGGTAAGTCCAGGCCGTAGCGCGGCGCGAAGGTGGCCTGCACCGCGCGGATGCCTTCGCCGATGGCCAGCGTGGCCTGCGGGAACCGCGCCTTCAACCGGCGCCCGGCCGACACGTGGTCGGCGTGGGCGTGGGTTTCCAGCAGCCAGCGCAGCTGCAGGCCCTGCTGTTCGATGGCCTGCAGCAGCGGGCGCACGGGCGCGTCGCTGCTGGCGTCGGTGTCCGGGTCGTAATCCAGGACCGGATCGATCAACGCCGCCTCGCCACTGGCCGGATCACTGACCAGATAGCTGAAGGTATTGCTGTCACGGTGGAAGAAGGATTGGACCTGGACCGACATGGAACCTCCTCAGCGTGTGCCCAGCACGCGGTTCAGCAGCTGGGCAAGGTTTTCACCGGCCAGCCGCAGCTGCGCCTCGGCCACCGGGCGGTAGCGCGCGGTGTATTCATCGCCGATCTTGCGCGAAGCGGGGTAGACGCCGGGTTGCACCGAGATGCGGCAGCTGGCTTCGGCCCAGCGCTGCGGATCGCGCTGCGGGTTGGACTGGCGCGCCAGCTTCGGCGCCGGCAGTGCGCGCAGCACCGGCAGGTAGCCGCTGTCATCCAGCTTGCGGGTATTGAGCATGCCGCTGTCCCACAGCGAATGCAGGTTGGTACCGCGGTTGCCGAACTGCAGCTGGAAATCGTTGCCGCCCTTGTCGTGGCCGTAGCCGGCGTGCATCGGCTGGTGCACGTCACCCACCATGTGCACCACGAACTTCAGCGCCTGCAGGCGCTCGCCATCAGTCAGCTGGCGGTCGCCAAGGATCGCGCTCTGCGCCTTCAGGGCTTCCACGATGCAGTTGCCGTTACTGCAGTGCTTGGGGGCTTCGTAATGGCAGCCGTCTTCGGCGATGTTGACGTAGTGCCAGCCGGCAGAGCGGCGGCCCAGGCCGGGGTCCTTGGCGCGCAGCTGGTCGGCCCAGGGCGCGATGCTGGCCAGGGTGGCGCCGGGTTCGGTGGCCAGCAGGCGGTCCACTTCGGCACGGGCCGTGGGGTTCAGGCGGGTTTCGGCCACCTCGGCCACCAGGCGGTGGCCTTGCGCGCCCCAGGCATGGGCGGGCGCGGACAGAGTCAGCAGGGCCGGGGCGAGCGCGGCGGCGAGGAACAGGGAGTGCAGGGCTTTCATCCGCCCATTCTAGCGGCGCGGCAGGGACAGGGAATTGACGCAACGCGGCGCGTCGGCGGCGACCCGCTGCCGACGCCGCGTTGATCCGCGTGTCGCTAGGCTGGCGCGGCCACGCATGGGGACGGCGATGACCAGCACCGACAGGCGCGTTACGGCTGTACCGATCGACGAATCCGGGTTTGCCGCCGCCTTCGATGCGCAGGTGCTGTGGCGCATGCGCTGGGCCTGCGCCGTGGCGGCCTGCTTCTCGCTGCTGTTCATTGCGCTGGACCAGCAATGGTTGCCGCCCGACATCGGCGCCTTGGTGCTGCGCTGGCGGCTGGGCGTGCTGCTGCCGGCATTGCTGGTGGGCGTGGTGATGACCTATCTGCCGGCCTGGCGCCGCCACCAGCAGTACATCGGCGGGGCCATGGTGCTGTGCAGCGGGTTGGCGCTGGTGGCCATGGTGTGGACCGCGCACCACGCCGAAACCGGTTACCCCTACGAAGGCGTCAGCCTGTTCCTGCTGTTCAACTATTTCCTGTGCGGATTGCGCTTCAGGGTGGCCACGTTCAACGGCACGGTCATCAGCGCCGCCTTCGTGCTGGCCGAAGTGAACGTGCTGCCCGCGGGGCCGGCCCTGGCCGAGGCGTTGATGTTCGTGCTGGCCACGCACGTGGCCGGCATGGTGGGGTGCTACATCTCCGAGCGCCAGGCACGTGCCACCTTCATTGCCGAGCAGCGGCTGGACGCGCTGGCCAACCACGACGGCCTGACCGGCCTGCTGAACCGCCGCGCCTTCGACCGTCGTGCACGGCAGATCTTCCAGCGCTACCTGCGCACGCCGCACCCACGTGGCGCGCTGCGCATCGCCATGATCGACATCGATTACTTCAAGCGCTACAACGACCACCACGGGCACCCCGCCGGCGACACCGTGCTGCACGCGGTGGCCGCGGCGTTGTCTGCGCAGCTGCATGACAGGGATTCGGTGGTGGCGCGCTATGGTGGCGAAGAGTTCGTGGCGCTGGGCCATTGGCAGCCGGGCCAGCCGCAGTCGGCGCCGTTCGAACAGTTGCGCCAGCAGGTGCAGGCGCTGGCGATCGCCCATGCCGATTCCGATGCCGCCTCGGTGGTCAGCGTCAGCATCGGCGTGGCGCGCTGGCATGACGACGGCGGCGACACCCTCGAACAGGCGCTGGGCAGGGCCGACCAGGCGCTCTACCGCGCCAAGGCCGCCGGCCGCAACCGGGTGGAAGTGGCCGCGGACCAATGAAATCCAATGTCCACTCAACTCATGCGCGCGGATATTGACTTCGCTGGCACGCGCGCGGAAATGGGAAGGGCGGGGCGGGTGGATTGCTCGGGACCGCAGGCGCCATGGATGGGCCTACGAGCCTATCATGGAGGACCTTTGGGGTGTCCCCAGGCACCACCCCGCCCCACCCAAATAAAAAAACCCCCGCCCACACACCCGGCCAACACAAGCCATGGATGGCGCCTACGAGCCTACATGGACGTACTTGCGGCGTGTCCCGAGCAATCCACCCGCCCCGCCCAATAAAAAAAGCCCCGGCACACACACCGGGGCAACATGCTGCGAGCGTTTGTGGTTTAGAACTTGAAGACGTACGACACGCCGTACACCAGCGGATCGATGTTCACCGTGCCGATCTTCTCGCCGTCCAGCTTCACCTTGCTGTCGATGTCGATCCAGCGCATGTCCACGCGCAGGGCGCCCTTTTCGCCAATGGCGAAGTCCACGCCGGCATGCGCGGCCAGGCCCCAGGAATCTTCCAGCTTCAGCTTGCTGCCCGCCAGCGCGCCGGTGGTGTCCTCGCTGAAGAAGGTGGTGTAGTTCAGGCCGGCACCCACGAACGGGGACACCTTGCCTGTGCTGTTGAAGTGGTACTGCAGGGTGACCACTGGCGGCAGCTGCTTGCTGCTGCCCACCCGGCCCAGGCCAGTGATGTTGATGTCGTGCTTGAACGGCAGCGCGGCCAGCACTTCAATGCCCAGGTTGTCGGCAATGAAGTATTCGCCGGTAATGGTCGGCTTCACGTCATTGTCCACGTCCACCTTCAGGGTGCCGCCGGCCAGCGAGCCGTTGTTGGACTTCGGTGCGACCTGGTGGACGCCGGCCGAAACGGTCCAGTCGCCCTTGGACTGCGCCATGGCCGGGGCAGCAGCCAGCGACAGGGCGGTGGCCAGGCTGGCCAGGATCAGGGGGGAAGGCGTGCGCATGGGGGTGTTCTCGTTGCGGGGTTGATGGGGCCAGTGTCGGCCTCACGCCGCGCTAACGCTTTGATCCGGATCAAATCCCCCCGGCGGCCCCTGCCAGCATGGGGTCTGGCCCACGGTGGTCAGGCCCGGTTTGCTAGACTTGGGGGCCCTATCCATCCCGCCGCACCCGTCGCGGCCGCAGGAGCTTGAGAACATGGCAATCAAGGTTGGTATCAACGGTTTCGGTCGCATCGGTCGCAACGTCCTGCGCTCGGCGGTGCTGAACTTCGGCGACGACATCGAAATCGTGGCCATCAACGATCTGCTGGAGCCGGACTACCTGGCGTACATGCTCAAGTACGACTCCGTGCACGGCCGCTTCAAGGCCGACGTGGCCGTGCAGGGCAACGACCTGCTGGTGAACGGCAAGAAGATCCGCCTGACCCAGGAACGCGATCCGGCCAACCTGAAGTGGGACGAAGTCGGCGCCGACGTGGTGCTGGAAGCCACCGGCCTGTTCCTGACCAAGGAAACCGCGCAGAAGCACATCGATGCGGGCGCGAAGAAGGTGATCATGTCGGCCCCGTCCAAGGACGACACGCCGATGTTCGTGTTCGGCGTGAACGACAAGACCTACGCCGGCCAGGCCATCATTTCCAACGCGTCGTGCACCACCAACTGCCTGGCCCCGCTGGCCAAGGTCATCAACGACAAGTGGGGCATCAAGCGTGGCCTGATGACCACCGTGCACGCGGCAACCGCCACCCAGAAGACCGTTGACGGCCCGTCCAACAAGGACTGGCGCGGCGGCCGTGGCATCCTGGAAAACATCATTCCCTCGTCCACCGGTGCGGCCAAGGCCGTGGGCGTGGTCATTCCGGAACTGAACAAGAAGCTGACCGGCATGAGCTTCCGCGTGCCGACTTCGGACGTGTCGGTGGTCGATCTGACCGTCGAGCTGGAAAAGGAAGCCACCTACGCCGAGATCTGCGCCGAAGTGAAGGCACAGAGCGAAGGCGCGCTGAAGGGCATCCTGGGCTACACCGAAGACAAGGTGGTGGCCACCGATTTCGTCGGTGAGACCCACACCTCGGTGTTCGATGCCGACGCCGGCATCGCCCTGGACGGCACCTTCGTCAAGCTCGTGTCGTGGTACGACAACGAGTGGGGCTATTCCAACAAGTGCCTGGAAATGGCCAAGGTCGTCGCGGCCAAGTAAGGCCTGCGAAGATCGCCGCACGAACCCCGGCCTGGCCGGGGTTCGTCGTTTATGGGGTCCGGGCATGCCGTAGCATGGGCGGGGTCGACCGCTGCCGTTGGGGCGCGGGTGCGGAGGAAAGACACGCAATGGAAGCCTTGATCGTTCTGGCGGTACTGGCCCTGCTGGCCGTTCCGCTGCTGCTGGTGGTGGCTCTGGTGATGATTGCCGGGCTGCGCCGCCGCGTGGCGGCACTGGAACAGGCCGTGGCTGCGGCGCCCGCGGTGTCGCCTGCGGCCCCGGCGGAGGTCGCGCCCGTTGCCGTGCCGGTGCGCGCACCTGCGGCCGATCTGACCGGGCCGGTGCCCGCGCCGGCGCCCGCGCCTGTGGTCGCTGCCACGGCCGCGCCCCTGCCGCCGCCACGCAGGCCCGCACCGCCGCCGCCGCTGCCCCCTGAACCCGTGCTGCCGCCACTGCCGGCCGAGCCTGCGCTGCCGAACGTCATCGAGCGTGCTGCCGCCGCCGTCAAACGCTGGTTCACCGAAGGCAACGTGCCGGTGAAGATCGGCATGCTGGTGCTGCTGGCCGGCGTTGCCGCGCTGCTGAAATACGTCAGCGACCAGGGCTGGCTGGTGGTGCCGATCGAACTGCGCCTGGCCGGCATTACCGTGGCCGCGCTGGGCCTGCTGGGCTTCGGCTGGCAGCAGCGCGAGCGCCGCCGCATGTTCGCGCTGGCACTGCAGGGCGGGGCGATCGGCGTACTGCTGCTGACCGTGTTCGCCGCATTCAAGCGCTATGAACTGCTCAACGCGGGCTTTGCCTTCGGCAGCTCCATCGCCCTGGTGGCCGGGCTGTGCGTGCTGGCCGTGCTGCAGAATTCGCGCACGCTGGCGGTGCTGGGCATCCTGGCCGGCTTCATGGCGCCGCTGTGGCTGTCCACCGGCAGCGGCAACCACGTGGGCTTGTTCAGCTACTACGCGGTACTCAATGCCGGCATCTTCGCCATTGCCTGGTTCCGGCCCTGGCGTGCACTGAACCTGCTTGGCTTCGCTTTCACCTTCGGCATCGGCACGTTCTGGGGTGTGCTGCAGTACCGGCCGGAGCAGTTCGCCAGTACCGAACCGTTCCTGCTGCTGTTCTTCGCCTTCTACCTGCTGATTCCGCTGCTGTACGCGCGGCGACAGCCGGCGGCGCGGCGTGATCTGGTCGATGGCAGCCTGGTGTTCGGCACCCCGCTGGTGGCGTTCTCGCTGCAGGCTGGCATGCTGCACACCCAGCCGATGACCCTGGCCCTGTGTGCGCTGGGCCTGGCGGCGATCTATGCGGTGCTGGCCCGCGCGCTGCTGGCGCGTGCGTCGTACACGGTGCTGGCGCAGTCCCATGCGGTGCTCGCGGTGGGCTTTGCCACGCTGGCGGTGCCGCTGGCGCTGTCGGCGCGTGCCACCGGCGCGGTATTCGCGCTGGAAGGGGCGGGCCTGGCCTGGCTGGGCCTGCGCCAGCAGCGTTGGCTGCCGCAGGTGGCCGGCGCGCTGCTGCAGCTGGGCGCGGCCTTTGCCTTCGTGGTGGGTGCCGATTACTGGCACGACGACGGCCGCTTCCTGTTGAACCCCACGGCCATTGGCGCGCTGCTGCTGGCGCTGGCCGGGTTTGCCTCGGCATGGAGCTACCAGCAGCGCAGCCGCCATGACGTCGCCCTTGTCTACTACCTGTGGGGCCTGCTGTGGTGGTTTGGCGGGTTTGCCCATGACATCGCGCGCTTCCTGCCGCTGCTGTCGCAGGCCGATGCGCTGCTGGTGCTGGTGGCCGTGACCGGCTGGCTGGCCGCCGAACTGCAGCACCGCCGCCCCGCGCGCGCGCTGGCGCTGACCGCGTTGGGCACGCTGGCGTTGGCCTTCCCGGTGGCGCTGTGGCAGAACGATGCCCATGCCCAGCCGTTCGCCGGTTACGGTGCGCTGGCCTGGGCGGTGTTCGCGGTGCTGGGCGTGCGTACCCTGCTGTGCCTGCGCCGCAGCAACGGCTGGGTGGCCAGCATCGCGCAGTTCCTGTGGCTGCTGCTGTGGCCCTGCCTGCTGTCCCTGCTGGCCCTGTGGGCCGGCGATGCGGCCGCGCTGGCGCAGGGCTGGACCACCTTGCTGGTCACCCTGCCGTGGCTGCTGCTGGCGGCGCTGTCGCTGTGGCGCTGGATGGCGGTGAGCTGGCCGCTGGGCGAGCGCTTTGCCGCCGCACGCGCGCCGTTGCAGACCACGCTGTTCGCGGCGCTGGCCCTGGCCTGGCTGGCCGCGCTGCTGCAGCCGGGCGATGCCGCACCGTTGGCCTGGCTGCCTGTGCTGAACCCGGCCGAGCTGACCCAATGGCTGGCACTGCTGCTGGGGGCTTGCTGGCTGTACAGCGCCGAAGGGCCGATCGAACTGCGCAGGCTGCGGGTTCCGCTGCTGGCCGTGGTCGGCTTCGTCACGCTTACCAGCACCGTGCTGCACGCCGTGCATCACTGGGGCGGCCTGCCGTGGAATGCCAGCATGGCCCGTTCCAGCCTGGCCCAGACCAGCCTGACCGTGCTGTGGAGCGTGCTCGGCGTGATCGCCTGGGTGTGGGGCTCCAAGCGTGGCCAGCGCGTGCTGTGGATGGTGGGCGCGGTGCTGATGGGCGTGGTGCTGGCCAAGCTGGTGCTGATCGACCGCCAGCACCTGGGCAACCTGCTGGGCATCGCATCGTTCATTGCCTACGGCCTGCTGTGCACGGTCGTGGGCTATCTGGCGCCGGCCCCGCCGGCGGCGCCAACCGTGGAGGAAAACGCATGAAAACCTGGAGCGCGGTGGTCCTGCCGCTGCTGATGGCCGTCACCGGCAGCGTTGCCGCACAGGCAACCGACTACCGCCAGCACTATGCCGAGCAATGGCCGTTGAGCCTGTCCAGCGCCCAGTCCGGTGCCTACCGGGTGGTGCTGGAGCCGGCCATCTACCGCCGCGCGGGAACGGCCGACCTGGCCGACCTGCAGGTGTTCAACGCCGCCGGCCAGGCACTGCCGTCGGCGCTGCTGGCGCCGGACCAGCCACTGGCGCAGGCACCGGTGCAGCGCGAGCTGCCCTGGTTCGCGCTGCCGCCGCTGGCCGACGCACAGCGCAACGATCTGCAGTTGCTGACCGAGCGCGACACCGATGGCCGCGTGCGTCGGGTGGAAGCCCGCGTGGGCGCCAGCGCGGCCGCGAACGGGCAGGGCGGCTGGCTGGTCGATGCCAGCGTGCTGGGCCAGCAGCCGCTGGCGGCGCTGGTGCTGGACTGGGCCGACAGCGGCCAGCCGCTGCAGGCGCAGGTACAGGTCGATGCCAGCGACGATCTGCAGCACTGGCGCGCGGTTGCCCGTGACGTGCCGCTGGTGGACCTGCAGCGCGCCGGCAAGCGTCTGCTGCAGCGTCGCCTGCAGATCGATGGCACCACCCGCTACCTGCGCATCCTGCCGCAGGGCAGTGCCGCACTGCCGGCGCTGCGCAGCGTGCTGGCCGAACTGCCGCCGGCACCGGCCACCGTACCGTGGGAATGGGTACCGCTGCAGCCGCGCACGCAGGGCAAGGGCGAATTCACCTTTGAGCTGGATGGCCGTTTCCCGGTGTCGCGCGCCGATGTGGCCAGCACCGGCAACAGCCTGGTGCAGTGGACTCTCTACAGCCGCGACGATGCCGATGCCGAATGGCAGCGCCGCAGTGCGCCGTGGATCGCCTACCAGTTGCAGCAGGGCGCGGCGGGCCAGCGCCAGCAGTCGGCCTCGCAGCCGCTGGCGGGCACGTACCGCGATCGTTACTGGAAACTGGTGGCCGATCCCGCGCAGACCGGCGGTACGCCGACGCTGCGCCTGGGCTACCAGCCCGAAGTGATGGTGTTCCTGAGTCAGGGGGCTGCGCCGTATGCGCTGGCGGTGGGCAGCGCCACCGCGCGTCGGGCCGAAGCACCGATCACCGTGTTGATCGAAGAGCTGCGGCAGCGCAACGACCCGTCGTGGCAGCCGACGCTGGCGCGGCTGGAAGGCGGCCCGGAGACGCTGGCCGGCGATGCGGCGTTGAGGCCGCAGCGCGACTGGAAGGCGTGGTTGTTGTGGGCGCTGCTGGGATTGGGCGTGTTGGTAGTGGCTGGCTTGGCGGTCAGCCTGCTGCGGCAGAAGCCTGCGCCTTCGGCGTAGGTTCCCGCGAACGGCGCAGCCCCTCGTGGGTGGGCGCAAAACGCGATTCATGCGCTTGGCCGGGCGGGTGGGCTGGGCAGGGGACGCCGCAAGTACGTCCCTGTAGGCTTGGCCGCGGCATCCATGCCGCGGACACCCCTGCCCAACCCACCCGCCCGGCCTCTGACAGTTTCCGTGTGCGTCCACCCACGGAAAAGAAAAAAGAAAATCAAAAGCGGGTCGCGCGCTGCGCGCACTCGCTGCGGGGTCGGATCCGTTTTCCGCAGGAAAACGGCTCTGACCCCTTCTTTCCCCAACCGACATCAGAAACCGCTCTTGCTTCGGCCGTTGCCGTCCGCTCCGCCCATGAACCTGTCGAGGCCGGGGCGGTGTGGGCTGGCAGGGGTGTCCGCGGCATGGATGCCGCGGCCAAGCCCCCATGGTGAAGTGACCCCCTGAAGTTGGACAGGTGGGGGATCAGGCGGCCAGCGCGGCCTGCTCCCGGTACTTTACCGGGCTCAAGCCCTTTAATTTCAGGCGGATACGATTCTCGTTGTAGTAACGGATGTACAACGGCCTTGACCGATGTGGAGGTGTTACAGGCCTCCTTGGCGACCTGCAATTTGAAACAAACCTCATATCTATTCATGCAAACCTCGGGGTCGGATCAGGTGTCCAACTCCCGGGGGTCACTTCATGGAAGGGTTTACGGCGTCCCCTGCCAGCCCACACCACCCCGGCCCACCCACAGCACCAAGAAGCGCCAGCACTCCGGCTCTTGCTCTGGCTCTGGCTCTGGCTTTGGCCGTTGCTGTTGCCGTGCGCTTCTGCCTGCCGCAGGCATCGGCCCTCCCGCCACCGGCAGCCGATACAATGCCCGTCTGCCGTCACCGGCATCCTGTCCCCGAGCCAAAGAGTTGCCCATGTCCATCGTCCGCATGACCGACCTCGACCTCTCCGGCAAGCGCGTGCTGATCCGCCAGGATCTGAACGTGCCGATCGAGAATGGCCGCATCACCTCCGAACAGCGCATCACCGCCTCGCTGCCGACGCTCAAGCGCGCGCTGGAACAGGGCGCCGCGGTGATGGTCACCTCGCACCTGGGCCGTCCGAAGGAAGGCGTCTGGAGCGAAGCCGATTCGCTGGCGCCGGTTGCCGCGCGCCTGTCCGAGCTGCTGGGCCGTGAAGTGCCGCTGGTGCGCGACTGGGTGGACGGCGTGGACGTGCAGCCGGGCCAGCTGGTGCTGCTGGAAAACTGCCGCATGAACGTCGGCGAAGGCAAGGATGACGAAGCCCTGTCCAAGCAGTACGCCGCCCTGTGCGACGTGTTCGTGATGGATGCCTTTGGTACCGCGCACCGCGCGCAGGCCTCCACCCACGGCGTGATCCGCTTCGCCCCGGTGGCCGCCGGCGGCCCGCTGCTGATGGCCGAACTGGACGCACTGGCCAAGGCGCTGGATGCTCCGGCCAAGCCGCTGCTGGCCATCGTCGCCGGCAGCAAGGTCAGCACCAAGCTGGAACTGCTGGCGAATCTGGTCAACAAGGTGGACCAGCTGATCGTCGGCGGCGGCATCGCCAACACCTTCATCGCCGCGGCCGGCCACAAGGTCGGCAAGTCGCTGTACGAACCGGACCTGCTGGATACCGCCAGGAAGATCGTGGCCGACGCGCAGGCCCGTGGCGCAGCCATTCCGCTGCCGGTGGACGTGGTCACCGCCAAGCAGTTCCTGCCCGACGCCGCGGCGGAAGTGAAGGCCGTCGATGCCGTGGCCGAAGACGATCTGATCCTGGACATCGGCCCGCAGACGGCCGCGCAGTACGCGCAGCTGATCGAACAGGCCGGCACCGTGGTCTGGAACGGCCCGGTGGGTGTGTTCGAGTTCGAAGCCTTCAGCAAGGGCACCGAAGCCCTGGCCCGCGCCATCGCCCGCTCCAAGGCGTTCTCCATCGCCGGTGGTGGTGACACCCTGGCGGCGGTGGACAAGTTCGATATCGCCGGCGATGTCAGCTACATCTCGACCGGCGGCGGTGCGTTCCTTGAATTCCTGGAAGGCAAGACCCTGCCAGCGGTGGCTGCCCTGGCTGCGCGCGGCGCCTGATGTCGATCCAGCCGCAACAGATCGAGGAAGGGCGTGCCACGCTCTTCTTCGACATGGATGGCACGCTCATCGATTCGGAAGTAGGCATCACCACCTGTATTGCCTATGCGCTGCAGAAGATGGATCAGCCGGTACCACCGCAGGAAACCCTGCTGGGATGGATCGGCCCATCGCTGCGCACCACCTTCACCCCGCTGTTCGGCGACGCGCAGCGGGTGGAGCAGGCGGTGGCGCTGTACCGCGAGCGCTTCGATGTGCAGGGCTGGCGTGAGCACACGGTCTATCCGGACATCGAAGCGACCGTGCGTGCGCTGCATGCGCGGGGCCATCGCCTGGCCGTGGTAACCGCCAAGAACGAGGTACATGCCCGTCGTATTGCCGAACATCTGCCGTTTGGCCATCTGTTCGACGATGTGATCGGCTCCACCCCCGATGGCTCGCGCAGCAGCAAGCCGCAACTGGTGGGCGAGGCCCTGCAGCGGCTGCAGTTGGACCCGGCGCAGTGCTGGATGATCGGTGACCGCCGCATGGACATCGAGGGTGCGCGCTTCAATGGCGTGCGCAACGTGGGCGTGCTGTGGGGATTCGGCGGCGAAGCCGAGCTGACCGAGGCTGGCGCCGGGCATCTGGCCCGCGAACCGGCGCAGCTGCTCACCCTGCTGGCCTGACCCACCAGGGGTCGGATCCCTCTCCAGCGGAGAGGGCTCTGCCGCCGCTGCCCGCGAGGGGTCGGACCCCTCTCCAAGGGAGAGGGCTCTGAACCCCCTGGCCGGGCCAGTGCAAGGGCGGGAACCGATTACATCCGTCCCCTGTCCGGAGCATGTCCGCTCCATGTCCCGAAGAGTCAGGCGCCACAAGGGTGTAACCGTATACATGGGGCGTGAAGGATGTGCTAATTTCCCCCCTTTCACGGGAGAGGCCCATTCACCATGTTCGAGCGTCAGCGTCGCACCAAGATCCTTGCCACCCTCGGTCCGGCGACCGACCCGCCGGGCGTGCTGGAGGATCTGTTCCGCGCCGGCGTGAACGTGGTGCGCCTCAACTTCAGCCACGGTGACCCGTCCGGCCAGGCCAAGCGCGCCGCCGACGTGCGCGCCGCTGCCGCCCGCGTGGGCGTGGAAGTGGGCATCCTGGCCGACCTGCCGGGCCCGAAGATCCGCATTGAGCGCTTCGCCGAAGGCAAGGTCTTCCTGAAGGCCGGTGACCGTTTCGACCTGATCGCCAGCGAAAAGGCCGGCCCCGGCGATGCCAGCCAAGTGGGCGTGAGTTACCTGGGCCTGCCGCAGGACGTGGGCCCCGGCGACGTGCTGCTGCTTGATGACGGCCTGATGCAGCTGCAGGTGGTGGAAGTGCAGGGCGAGCGCATCATCAACACCGTGCTCAACGACGGCGCCCTGTCCGACCGCAAGGGCCTGAACAAGCAGGGCGGCGGCCTGTCGCTGGGCGCGCTGACCGAGCGCGACAAGGAACTGATCGGCATCGTCGCCAAGATCGGCGTGGATTTCATCGCGGTCTCGTTCTGCCGCAACGCGCAGGACATGAATGACGCCCGTGACATCGCCCGTTCGCACGGTTGCGACGCCGCCCTGGTGTCGAAGATCGAGCGCACCGAAGCGATCGAGAACCTGGAAGAGATCGTCGAGGCCAGCGACGTGGTGATGGTGGCCCGTGGCGACCTGGGCGTGGAAATCGGCGATGCCGAGCTGCCGGGCCTGCAGAAGAAGATCATCAAGGCCTCGCTGGCGCAGAACAAGGTCGTGATCACCGCCACGCAGATGCTGCAGTCGATGGTGGAAAGCCCCATTCCGACCCGCGCCGAAGTGCTGGACGTGGCCAACTCGGTCATCGACGGTACCGATGCGGTGATGTTGTCGGCCGAAACCGCCGCCGGTGCCTACCCGGTGAAGGCCGTGGAGGCCATGGCGCGCATCTGCCTGGGCGCCGAACGCCAGTTCCAGACCGAAACCGACTTCAATGCCTCGCCGCGCAACCTGGAACGCGCTGACCAGGCCATCGCCATGGCCACCATGTTCCTGTCCCAGCACGTGGGCGTGCGCGCCATCGTGGCGATGACCGAATCCGGTGGCACCGCCCGCTACCTGTCGCGTTTCCGCGCCAAGGCCCCGGTGTTCGCGGTCACCCGCCATGACGGCGCCCGCCGCCAGATGGCGCTGATGCGCGACGTGTACCCGATCAACTTCGACAGCCGTGGCCTGACCCCGCGCGAAGCCGCGCGCGGCAGCATCCGCCTGCTGGTGGAATCGAACCTGCTGCAGGCCGGTGATCGTGTCGTGTTCACCAGTGGCGAGCACATGGAAACCCTGGGTGCCACCAACACCCTGCGTCTGCTGGAAGTGGGCGAAGACGGCCGCGCCAGCGGCCTGGGCGACCTGTAAGCCCTGACGGCATCGGGTCGGCGCTGCCGGCCCGGGGTCGGACCCCCGCAGGGGCTCCGACCCCATGCCGCAGGACATCCTTTGTCCTGCGCAGACATGGAAGCGTTTCCATCCTGTCCTCCACGGCGAGGCAACGGGCAGCGGGGCTATACTTGTGTTTTTCCCGCACCCGCCACAGGAAATACATGAGCATCGAACAGCTGGCTGAAACCGCCCAGGCCATGGTCGCCCCGGGCAAGGGCATCATCGCGATCGACGAATCCACCGCTACCATCGCCAAGCGTTTCGCCGGCGTGGGTATCGAGAACACCGAGGAGAACCGTCGTGCCTACCGCGAGCTGCTGCTGACCACGCCGAAGCTCAACGAGCACATTTCCGGCGCCATCCTGTACGACGAAACCATCCGCCAGGCCACCAAGGACGGCGTGCCGTTCGCCAAGTACATGGCCGACCACGGCATGATTCCGGGCATCAAGGTGGACAAGGGTGCGCACCCGCTGGCCGGCTGCCCGGGCGAGCTGGTCACCGAAGGCCTGGACGGCCTGCGCGAGCGCCTGCAGGAGTACTACAAGCTGGGTGCCCGTTTCGCCAAGTGGCGTGCGGTCATCAACATCGGCGACAACACCCCGTCGGGCACCTGCATCGAGTCCAACGCCCACGCGCTGGCCCGTTACGCCGCCCTGTGCCAGGAATGCGGCCTGGTGCCGATGGTCGAGCCGGAAGTGATCATGGACGGCGACCACGACATCGAGACCTGCTACGAAGTCACCGAAGCCACCCTGCGTTCGCTGTTCGACGCGCTGTACCAGCAGAACGTGCTGCTGGAAGGCACCATCCTGAAGGCCTCGATGGTCATCTCCGGCAAGGGCTGCGATGAGCAGGCCGACGTGGAAGAAGTGGCCGAATCGACCGTGATGTGCCTGAAGAGCACCGTGCCGGCCATCTTGCCGGGCGTGGTGTTCCTGTCCGGTGGCCAGAGCGACGAACAGTCCACCGCCCACCTCAATGCCATGAACCAGCTCGGCAACCTCCCGTGGCCGCTCAGCTTCTCCTACGGCCGCGCCATGCAGCAGGCCGCGCTGAAGCTGTGGGCCAAGGACATGAAGGGCAACTACGCCGCCGCGCAGAAGACCGTGTTCGAGCGCGCCAAGGAAAACGGCCAGGCCGCCCTGGGCAAGTGGAACGGCTGAGCCGCACCACCGCCTGAGCAGTAATGGACGCCGGCCCTGTGCCGGCGTCTTCATTTGCGGGTATCGTTGCGCTTCCTTGCGCAGGGCCTGTGCGCAAGGGGGATCCGGGAAGGCCAGGGAGGCTCTCAATGCGTACCACCGCAATCGTGCTGGCCACGGCCACGCTGCTGTCCGTGGCAGGCTGCGACCGCATCGGCTCGCCTGAGCCGACGGCCAGGGTGCCGGCCCTGCAGTTCGACACGCCCGTGTCCGGTGAAATCACCGCGCGCAGTGGCATGAATTTCAACAATGGCAGCCGCTACCAGCTCTACCAGATCCCGCTGGAAGACCAGCAGCGGGTCGGCATCAAGCTGACCGGGACGCTCAGTGGCACCATCACGGTCTTCAGCGATGGCAACGTGGTGGCCCAAAGCCGCACCGGCTACGAGAGCAGCGACGCTGTGGTGGCATTCCGCGCCCCTGGCCGCGGCCTCTACCAGGTCGCGGTGAGCGCCGATGGCGCAGGGGCGTTCGGCCCGTTCCGGCTGCGGGCCGAAACCCTGCAACCCCATGACGGCACGCCGATCGTCGGCGCCGGCCGCATCAGCGACCTGCTGCTGGATGAAACGCAGGACTACACGCTGAAGGTGGACAGCCCCGGCCTGTACACCATCGACCTGCGCTCGGATGTGTTCGACACCGTGCTGTCGCTGGAGGGAGAGGGCCAGGACGCCGAGAACGATGACGACGAGGACGGCGAGGGCACCGATTCGCGCATCCACCTGGCGTTGCAGCCCGGCCGCTACACCCTCAGGGTCAGCGGTTTGAGTGACGAGGACACGGGCGCGTTCACGCTGGATGTCCAGCGCAGCGAAGCGCCCGCCGCGGCGCCCGACCGCCATGGCGGCAACGTGCCGTAGACCCACGCCATCAAGGCAGTGACGGGCCTTCGATGCCGGTTACGCCTTCGTCCAGCGAAAACATGAAGCGGTGTTCGCCGTGGCTTTCCACGGGCAGCTCGATCATCGAATAGGCCGGGGTGACACCCTCCAGCCGCAGTGCGTGCTGCAACAGCCTTCCCGCGCCGTTGTCTGCGCCGTTGTCGCGCTTGCCGAGGCTGCCTACGCAGATCCTGAGGCCACAGGCGAACTGCTGCAGCGAAACATCCGGTGCGTTCTGCAGCGCCTGCTGCAGGTTCTGGGCATAGAGCGCGGTGACCGACGCTGCATCCGCATCGCGCTGTGACTGTTCGATGACCGTCTGCATGTACCGGTCGAAATGCTCGTTCCGGAGTGCGAGCAGCGCCTGATCGTAGGACAGCTGTCCCGCTGGAACCAACGGTGCTTCGAACGCCAGTTGCGGCAGCGCGGCATCCGCTCCCTTCAACGTCGTCGCCTGCCATCGCCATGGCGCGGGCGCCACGCTGGTTGCCTGTGCAGGGAGGGCTGGGGCATCCGTGGCGGATGCTGGCCGAAGGGCGGCGCGCGCCGACGGCCGCACGTCGCTGCCATTGCTGCCGATCGGCAGCAGTACGGCTGCAGCCAGCACCAGCAGCCCGAGAAGTGCTGCGACCAGGCCTGCGCGTTGCTTGCCCACATTCTGCTCCCGTCCATTGGTGCCGTCTGCGATTGTGGCACGCAGAGAGACGATGTCATGGACGTAAATTGAATGGATGTCACTTTCTGCACTCTCCGACCCGCGTACGCTCGCCGTGGCATGGGGCAGGCCGGATGGCCCGCTCGTGCTTCGCCAGCGGACGGCACCATCGGCAAGGAGGCCATGCAGGCTGTCCTGCTTTCAATCCTGATGTGTGCGCGCTGGTGAACCACTCAAGCAGTCCTGCTTCAGCGTTCTCATCACAGGAGTGAAAGATGAAGATTCGACGATTGAAAGGTTCCCTCGCCGTGCTGCTGGTCGGCATGTTCCTGGCCGGATCGGCTGCGGCGGCAACCCAGACCATCACCGCAAGCACGAGCAATGGCGGGTCGACGTCAGGCAATGCGCTGGCCACCACGGCTTCACGCATCACCTGCACCCAGGCCTCGGGCGGCACTTCGGGTACCACGCCCAGGTGCAGCATCCAGGCGCCGGGTTGGAACGGGGTAGTGGAAGTTGGCAAGTCGATCGGTACCACCGGCGCCGGCAACGTCATCCTCAACTGCAGTGGCACCTATCCGGCCAATGGCGGTCTCAGCTGCGCCGCGCAGATCGACGACACGGTCTGCACCGCCGTACAGACCATTACGGGCTCGGCCAGCGCTGGCAGTTCCTATCGTGGCTTGGCCGCAGTGAAAGCCAACGCGACCATCCAATGCGTATCGGCAACCGGCGGCACCAACGGCACCACCTGTGGCATCCAGGCGCCGGGTGCCAATGCGTCGATGACGGCCGGCCAGATCATCGGATCTACCGGGCCTGGCACGGTCGCTCTTTCCTGCGGCGGCCAGTACCCGGCGTCCGGCGGTGGCCTGAGCTGCACCGCAAGGGTCACCCAGACCTGTCCCTGAGTTGGAACCATGACGCCAGCGGCTACGCTGGCGTCATCTACTGTCGGCTGCGTGGCAACGCCTCAGTGCGCAGCCGCAAACCCGGCATCACCCACCGGCGGCAGCGGCAGGATGCGTTCGGCCTCCACCGCCTGGCCGGCGGCGGCCAACGCCTGCTGGTAGGCCTTGGCGGTGGCGGTATTGAACGCCACCAGCACGATGCGCATCGGCTGCGCATGGCTGCGCTGCCATGCCAGCGTCTCGGTCACCGCCACCTGCGCGGCCTGGTACAGCGGGTAGCCGTACACGCCGCAACTGATGGCCGGGAACGCAATGGATTGCACGCCCAGTGATTCGGCCAGCTGCAGCGATTTCCAGTAGCAGTTGGCCAGCAGCGCCGGTTCGTCGCGCTGGCCGTCGTGCCAGACCGGGCCCACGGTGTGCAACACATGCTTGGCCGGTAGTGCATGGCCGGCGGTGGCGCGCACTTCGCCGGTGGGGCAGCGCACACCGGGGCGCAGCTGCGGCAGCTGTTCGCATTCCTGCAGCAGGCCCGGGCCTGCTGCGCGGTGGATCGCACCGTCCACGCCGCCGCCGCCCAGCAGCGATTCATTGGCCGCGTTGACGATCGCATCCACCGCCAGGGTCGTGATGTCGCCCTGCCACACTTCGATCTTCATGCGTCCGTCTCCTGCCTGTCGGTTGTTCCGCGCATCCTCCGCGCTGGCTGTACCCACGGTAGGGCACAGGGCATGGATGCTGCGTCATGACCGTCTCACAACCTGCGATCCGGCCTTCACGCACGATGGCGGCAATTACCTTCACGCAGGCTGAAGCAGAAAAGGGTCAGATCCTTTTCCGCATGGAAAAGGCTCTGACCCCATCATTGCGCCACATTGGTGGGGTCAGGGCCCTTCCCTGCGGGGAAGGGATCCGACCCCGCACCGCTTACGGCAGGCCAGCCAGCCAGTCGTCGTCGGAGCCTTCGTTCACATCGGCAAACAGCGGCGTGGAGAAGTAGCGTTCACCGGTATCGGGCAGCATCGCCAGGATGACCGAGCCCGCTTCGGCACGGCTGGCCACATCCAGCGCGCTGGCCACGGTGGCACCGGCCGAGATGCCCACGAACAGACCTTCCTCGGCAGCCAGGCGGCGCGCGGTGGCGATGGCGCGTTCGTCTTCCACGGTCAGCAGTTCATCCACCACGTCGCGGTTCAGCACATCGGGTACGAAATCCGGGGTCCAGCCCTGGATCTTGTGCGGTTTCCAGTCATCGCCCTTCAGCAACGCGGCGCCGGCCGGTTCGGTGGCCACGATGCGCGTCTGCGGGCGTGCCACCTTCAGCACTTCGCCCACGCCGGTGAGCGTGCCGCCGGTGCCCCAGCCGCTTACGAAGTAGTCCAGGCGCTTGCCGGCGAAATCGCGCAGGATCTCCGCGGCGGTGGTGTTGCGGTGGTAGGCCGGGTTGGCCGGGTTGGCGAACTGGCTGGCCAGGAACCAGCCATGCTGATCGGCCAGCTCGCGCGCCTTGCGCACCATGCCGCTGCCGCGTTCGGCAGCCGGGGTCAGGATCACCTTGGCACCGTAGGCGCGCATCAGCTTGCGGCGCTCGATGGAGAAGGTTTCCACCATGGTGGCCACGAACTTGTAGCCGCGGGCGGCGGCGACCATGGCCAGGGCCACGCCGGTGTTGCCCGAGGTGGCTTCCACGATGGTGTCGCCGGGCTTGAGCAGCCCGCGCGCTTCGGCGTCCAGGATGATGGCCAGGGCCAGGCGGTCCTTCACCGAACCGCCCGGATTGAACGATTCGACCTTGGCGTACAGGGTCACGCCCTGCGGCGCCAGGCGCTGCAGCTTGACGATGGGGGTATTGCCGATGGTGTCCAGGATGGAGTCGTACAGGGCCATGGAAGCGCTCCGGAAGGCGGCCGCGCCGGGCTGCGGCGGGCGGAAGAGGGGAGGGCTGGCCATCGGGCCAGCGGCTGCCGGCTGACCGTAGCGCCGGCATATGACACCCGGAAATGACCAGATACCTTTCTTAAACAACCTTTGGTTATAAGCTGGTGACGGGAATTGACCCTAGAGTGGACCTCCGCCCCCGCCGCCTGCCTGCCATGACGCTCACCCAGCTGCGCTACCTGGTCGCCATCGCCGATGCCGAGCTGAACATCACGCTCGCCGCCTCGCGCGTGCACGCCACCCAGCCCGGTCTGTCCAAGCAGCTCAAGCAGCTGGAGGACGAGCTGGGTTTCCTGTTGTTCGTGCGCAAGGGGCGCAGCCTGGAATCGGTCACCCCGGCCGGGACCGAGGTCATCACCCGCGCGCGCGCGGTGCTGGCCGAGGCCAACAACATCCGCACCTATGCGGCCAACCAGCGCCGCGAAAGCCAGGGGCAGCTGATCCTGACCACCACCCACACCCAGGCGCGCTTCGTGCTGCCGCCGGCGGTGGCGGCAATCAAGCAGGCGTACCCGCAGGTAAGCGTGCATCTGCAGCAGGCCGGCGAAGCCGATGCGCTGGACCGGCTCAACCAGGGTGATGCGGACATCGCCATCATCAGTACCGCCGGCAGCGAACCAACCGACGGCATTGCCGTGCCGTTGTTCCGCTGGCGCCGGCTGGTGGTGGTGCCCAAGGGTCACCCGCTGGACCGTGCCGGCCGCGCGCCGGACCTGGCCGCGTTGGCGCGCCAGCCGTTGATCAGTTACGAATCGTCCACGCGTCCGAACTCGTCGCTGCAGCGTGCGTTCGCCGCCCAGGGACTGGTGCCTGATCTGGCCCTGACGGCGCTGGATGCGGACCTGATCAAGACCTATGTGCGCACCGGTCTGGGCGTGGGCCTGTTGGCGGAGATGGCGGTCAGTGCCTACGACGAAGATCTGAAATCGTGGCCTGCGCCGGAGCCGATCACCGAATGCATTGCCTGGGCGGTGCTGCCGCGTGATCGCGTGCTGCGTGACTACGCGTTGGAGCTGGTGCATGTGCTGGCCCCGCAGATCGACCCGCGCGACCTGCGCCGGGTGCTGGACGGCAACCAGGCCGCCGCGTGGCCGCAGCCCCCCACCTGGGAATCGCTGACCCAGACCATCACCGTCTGAGGGTTGGGGCATTGCAGGGCTGCGCCCTGCACCCGCTCAACGTCAACGTCAAAAGCGGCATTCCGTGGGATGGCGGGGCGGTGTCGAATTGCGGGGACGCCGCAAGTACGTCCGTGTAGGCTTGGCAGCCGCATCCATGCGGCTGACACCCCGCACTCCGACACCGCCCCACCTCTGACAGTCCCCAGCGATCTGCCGGAACCGCATCTTGCTTTGGTAGGTGTCGACCTTGTCGACACATCCGTCAGATATCGAGTGGATTCATCCGTGTCGACCAAGGTCGACACCTACCGGGGCAGAGCGCCGTGCCGTTCCGCCAGATCGCGGCCAACTGTCGAAGGCGGGGTGGGTCCGGTTGCGGGGGTGTCCGCGGCATGGATGCCGCGGCCAAGCCTACAAGGACGTACTTGCGGCGTCCCCCGCAACCGGCCCCACCCCGCCATCCCACGGAATGCCGCTTTTGACGTTGACGTTGATTCGGCGGGTGCAGGGCGCAGCCCTGCCGAAAAACCCCCATCCCCTGCGACGGTTCGTCGCACGGCCAACCCTGGACCGGGCTCTACACTAGCGCGGTGAGCCGCCTGTCCCGCCCGCAACGCCTCCTGCTGCAGCTTGCCTTCGTGGCAACGCTGCTGATGGTGCTTGCGCCGCTGGTCAGCCGCGCGCTGCAGGCGCCCGAGCATCACGCTCCTGCGCATGCGCAGATGGATCAGATGTCGCCTGCCATGCATGCCCATATGCACCACGGCAGCATGGCGGAAGAACACGGCGCGCTGCATGCGCAACGGAATGCAACCCCGCCGGCCGATCCGCATGCCATGCACGGCGAAGCCTGCGAGTACTGCGTGCTGGCCCTGCGCCTGCTGCCGTGGCTGGCCGTGGCACTGCTGCTGGTGCCACTGCTGTGGCGGCCACGCGTGCTGTTCGCGCCGCTGCTGCCCCTGCTGCCACCCCAACACTGGCCCGCGCATGCCGCGCGTGGCCCGCCGCTGCGCTCCCTCGTCCGCTGAATTTTCCATTCAATACGCCGCACGACGCCTGACCGGGCGCCGTGCGCGCGTGCGTACCCTGGAGTTGTCTGCATGAAAAACCTGTCCCGCCCCGCGGGCGCATCCGCGCGCCTGCCGGTTGCCCTTGGCCTCGCGGTGGCCGCGTCGCTGGCGCATGCCGCGCCCGCCGATGAAGCGCGCACCCTCGATACCCTGGTGGTGACCGCCGCTGCACCCTCTTCGCCACTGCACTGGGTGACCGATCCGCGGCTGCCGCGGCAGCCGGTGCCGGCCAGTGATGGTGCCGATTACCTGAAGACCGTTCCCGGTTTTTCCGCCATCCGCAACGGCGGCACCAATGGCGACCCGGTGCTGCGCGGCATGTTCGGGTCGCGCCTGAACATCCTCAGCAACGATGGCAACCTGATCGGCGCGTGCCCTTCGCGCATGGACAATCCGCTGTCCTACATCGCACCGGAAAGCTTCGACCGGCTGACCATCATCAAGGGCCCGCAGAGCGTGCGGTGGGGCGCGGGCGCCTCGGCCGGCACCATCCGTTTCGAGCGTGATACGCCGCGCTTCGAAGCGCCGGGCCTGCGCGCCGATGCCAGTGCGTTGGTCGGCTCGCGCAACCGCAACGACCAGGTGCTGGACCTGACACTGGGCAATCCCACCGGCTACGTGCGCGCCAGCGGAAACCGTTCCGAAGCCGACGACTACAAGGACGGTCACGGCGATGTCGTGCCTTCGAAGTGGCGCAAGTGGAATGGCGATGTGGCGCTGGGCTGGACGCCCGATGCCGATACGCTGCTGGAAGTGTCCGCCGGCGCCGGCGATGCCATCGCGCGCTATGCCGGCCGCGGCATGGACGGTGCCGCCTTCGAACGCACCACGTTCGGCGCGCGCTTCGAGAAGCGCAACCTGCCCGGTGCGTGGGACACGTTGCAGGCCAACGTGTACTACAACGAAGCCGACCACGTGATGGACAACTACACGCTGCGCACGCCCAACCCGCACAGCAGCATGCCCATGCCGATGGCCTCCAATGTTGATCGGCGTACCCAGGGCGGGCGCATCAGCTCCGAATGGCGCTGGCAGGATGTGCAGCTGGTGGCCGGCGTGGATGCCGAAGACAGCCGCCACCGCGGCCGCGTGGGCATGGGCCGCAACACCTACCAGAACGCGGCCTGGAGCCGTGATGCCGACTTCGAGCGGCAGGGCGTGTTCACCGAACTGACCCTGGGCGCCGACACCGCGCAGCGCTGGATCAGCGGGCTGCGCATCGATCGTGCGCGCGTGCGCGATACGCGCGCGCAGATCAGCGGCATGATGATGGGCATGCCCAATCCCACGGCCGGGCAGCAGCGCCGGCAGTGGCTGGGCAGCGGCTTCCTGCGCTACGAACAGGACCTGGCCCAGGGCCTGACCGCCTACGCCGGGCTGGGCCACAGCGAGCGCATGCCGGATTACTGGGAGCTGTTCTCGCCCGATGCCGGGCCGGCTGGCAGCGTGAACGCCTTCGCCGGCATCCAGCCCGAACGCACCACCCAGCTCGACGTGGGCCTGCAGTACAACGGGCCGCGGGTGCAGGCCTGGGTGTCGGCCTACGCCGGGCAGATCCAGGACTACATCCTGTTCACCTACCGCAGTGGCGGCATGATGGGCAGCAGCAGCCAGGCCGACAACATCGACGCACGCATTGCCGGTGCCGAAGCCGGGCTGAAGCTGCAGTTGGACGAGCAGTGGTCGCTGGGCAGTACCCTGGCGTATGCCTGGGGCGAAAACCGCGATGCACACCGCCCGCTGCCGCAGATGCCGCCGCTGGAAGCGCGCCTGAGCGCCGATTGGCAGGGCCAGCGCTGGAGTGCCGGTGCCCTGCTGCGCGCGGTCACCGCCCAGCATCGGGTGGCCGCAGGGCAGGGCAATGTGGTGGCGCAGGATCTGGGCCCCAGCGCGGGCTTTGCCACCTTCGCGCTCAATGCGGCTTATCGCTTCAGCACGCAATTGCAGCTCAGTGCCGGCGTGGACAATCTGTTTGATCGCGCCTACAGCGAACACCTGAACCTGGCCGGCAGCGCCGACTTCGGTTTCCCGGCCGATCCGGTACGCATCAACGAGCCCGGGCGCAGCCTGTGGATGAAGGTGAACTACCGGTATTGATCCGCCGGGCACGGCCAGGCGCAACCCATGCACCGGGCAAAAAAACGGGGTCGGACCCCGCCAGGGCCGACCCCTGCCTGGCGCCCTCAGCCAGGCAGGTTTGACTGTACGATGGCACCGGCACATGCGGACGCGCTGGATACATCCCGACATACGCCGACACCACGGCGGCAACCCTTGCATGGAACGGGTTCCCGGCGCTATCGCGCGGCAGGTTTCACGCCGGTAAACGCTTGGCACATACCGATTTCATGGGGCGGTGCCTACACTCGGCGGCCGTGGATCAATCAGGACTGTGCATGTTGGCTCGTATCGCTTCCCCCCTGGCCCTTGGCCTCGGCCTGGCCCTTCTGGCCGGCTGTGCAGGCAAGCCGGAGGCTGCCGCACGCCGGCAGGGTGAAGCCGTACCGGTCACCGCGCAGGTGGTGCAGCCCACGCAGTGGAATGACACGCTGCAGGCACTGGGCACGGCCAAGGCACGTGAATCGATCAGCGTGACCGCCAAGGTCAGCGAGATCGTGGACCGCGTGCATTTCGAAAGCGGCCAGCAGGTGGCCGCCGGTGCGCCCATCGTCACCCTGCGCGGCCAGGCCCAGCAGGCTGCGCTCAGCCAGGCCCAGGCCACGTTTGCCGAAGCCGACCAGCTGTACAAGCGCCAGCGTGAACTGGCCACCCAGCGCCTGGTGTCCAGCGCCACGTTGGATACGCAGAAAGCGATCCGCGATTCGGCCGAAGCGCGGGTGGCGGAAATGCAGTCGGAAATCGGCGATCGCCGCGTGCGCGCGCCGTTTGCCGGCGTGCTCGGCATTCGCCAGGTCAGCCCCGGCTCGCTGGTCACGCCCACCACGGTCATCGCCACGCTGGATGACATCGAGCGCATGCACGTCGATTTCCAAGTGCCGGAAGTGGAACTGGCCGCGCTGTCCACGGGGGACAAGGTCAGCGCCACCAGCGTGGCCTGGCCCGGCCGCACCTTCGAAGGCGAGGTGAGCACCATCGATGCGCGCATCGATCCGGCCACCCGTGCGGTGACCGTGCGCGCCGATTTCGCCAATGCCGACCACGCGCTGCGTCCCGGCATGCTGCTGGATGTGCGCCTGTTCCGCCCCGAGCGCCCGGCGCTGGTGGTACCGGAAATCGCCGTGGTGCAGGTCGGGCGCGATTCGTATGTGTACCGCCTGAAGAGCGACGACACGGTGGAACGTGCCGACGTGGTGATCGGTGCGCGCCGCTCGGGCGTGGTGGAAATCCGCCAGGGTCTGGAGCCTGGGCAGCGCATCGTGGTGGATGGAACCGGCAAGCTGCGCCCGGGTCTGAAGGTGGCGGCGTCCAACGCGGCCGAGGCCAACGGTGCGCAGGCTCCGTCTGAAACCACCCCGGCCGCCGCCGAGGGCCAGGGCGGATGAAGCTTTCGGACATCTCCATCCAGCGGCCGGTGTTTGCCGTGGTGATGAGCCTGCTGCTGCTGGTGCTGGGCATCATGTCCTTCACCCGCCTGACGTTGCGCGAACTGCCGGCCATCGATCCGCCCATCGTCTCGGTGTCGGTGGATTACACCGGCGCCTCTGCGGCGGTCATCGAAAGCCGCATCACCCAGGTGCTGGAAGACGCGCTGGCCGGTATCGAAGGTATCGACACCATCAATGCGCGCAGCACCAACGGGCGCTCGCAGGTCAGCATCGAATTCACCTCCAACCGCGATATCGAAGCGGCCGCCAACGATGTGCGCGACGCGGTCAGCCGCGTGGCCGACCGCATGCCCGAAGAGGCGCGCCCACCGGAAATCGCCAAGGTGGAAAGCGATGCCGATCCGATCATCTGGTTCAACATGTCCTCCACCACCATGGACACGCTGGAACTGAGCGATTACGCCGACCGCTACGTGGTCGATCGCTTTTCCAGCCTGGACGGCGTGGCCCAGGTACGTATCGGTGGCCGCCAGCGCTATGCCATGCGCATCTGGCTGGACCGCGACCAGCTGGCCGCGCGTGGGCTGACCACCGGTGATGTGGAAACCGCCCTGCGCAACGAGAACGTGGAACTGCCCGCCGGCCGCATTGAGTCGGCCGACCGCGATTTCACCCTGCGCGTGGAGCGCAACTACGTCAAACCCGATGACTTCGCTACCATTCCGCTGGGCAAGGGCGCCGACGGCTACGTGGTGCGCATGGGCGACGTGGCCAGGATCGAACTGGCCTCGGCCGAACGCCGCGCCTATTTCCGCAGCAACGGCGAACCGGGCGTGGGCCTGGGCATCGTCAAGACCTCCACCGCCAACTCGCTGGACGTGGCCCGCGCCGCGCGCGCGGAAGCAGAAAAGGTCGCCGCCACGCTGCCCGAAGGCACCCAGATCGTGGTCACCTTCGACAACACCACCTTCATCGAAGCGGCGGTGGACCGCGTGTACGCCACGCTGGTGGAAGCGATGCTGCTGGTGCTGGCGGTCATCTGGCTGTTCCTGGGCAGCTTCCGTGCCGCATTGATTCCGGCGGTGACGGTGCCGGTGTGCCTGGTGGCTGCGTTCATTGCGTTGTACGCCTTCGATTTTTCCATCAACCTGCTCACCCTGCTGGCGCTGGTGCTGTGTATCGGCCTGGTCGTGGACGATGCGATCGTGGTGGTGGAAAACGTGCAGCGCCGCATCGACCTGGGCGAACCACCGCTGGTGGCGTCCAAGCGCGGCACCACCCAGGTCGCCTTCGCGGTCATCGCCACCACCGCCGTGCTGGTGGCCGTGTTCCTGCCGGTGGGCTTCCTGGAAGGCAATACCGGGCGCCTGTTCCGCGAACTGGCGGTGGCGCTGGCCGCAGCGGTGGCGCTGTCGGCGTTCGTGGCCCTCACGCTTACCCCGATGATGGCTTCCAAGCTGCTGAAGCCGCATACCGGGCAGGCACCGCGCGGCCTGCATGGCTTCATCAACCGCAACCTGGACCGCCTGGCCTCCGGCTACGGCCGCGTGCTGGACCACCACGTCGATCGCACCTGGATCTACCTGGTGGTGATGGCCGCTGCGCTGCTGGCCACCTGGGGGCTGATGAAGATCCTGCCCTCGGAACTGGCGCCGGCCGAAGACCGCGGTTCGTTCCAGATCATGATCGACGGCCCCGAAGGCGCCGGCTACGACTACACCGTGCAGCAGGTGCAACAGGTGGAAGCGCTGCTGGCCCCGCACGTGGGCGCCGACAAGACCATCGCCCGCGCCAACCCGCGCGTGCCCGGCGGCTTCGGTGCCAGCGAGGAAATGCACACCGGCCGGGTGAGCGTGTTCCTGCAGCCGTGGCGCCAGCGCAGCGAAAACACCGTGGACGTGGCCAACGAACTGCAGAAGGAACTGGACACCCTGCGTGGCGTGCGCGTGCGTACCCAGGTCGGTGGTGGCCTGGTGCGCAGTGGCGGGCAGCCGTTCCAGATCGTGCTGGGTGGGCCGGAATACGCGGAAATCGCCCAGTGGCGCGACCGCATCCTGCTGCGCATGGCCGACAACCCCGGCCTGGTCGGCCCCGATTCGGACTACAAGGAAACCCGCCCGCAGATGCGGGTGAACATCGACCGCCAGCGTGCGGCCGATCTGGGCGTGCCGGTCACCGCCATTGGTTCGGCGCTGGAAACCATGATGGGTTCGCGCCGCGTCACCACCTTCGTCGACAACGGCGAAGAGTACGACGTGCTGGTGCAGGCCGGCCGCGATGGCCGCGCCAGCCCGGCCGACCTGGCCGCCATCCGCGTGCGCGCCAACTCCGGCGAACTGGTGCCGCTGTCCAACCTGGTCACCCTGAGCGAAGTGGCCGAAGCGGGCACGCTGAACCGTTTCAATCGCCTGCGCTCGATCACCATCAGCGCCGGTCTGGCGCCGGGCTACCCGCTGGGCGAAGCCATCGCCTGGGCGCAGCAGGTCAGCCGCGAAGAACTGCCGCAGTACGCGCAGATCAACTGGAAGGGCGAATCGCGCGAGTACCAGAGCGCCGGCGGTGCGGTGCTGCTCACCTTCGCCATGGCCCTGCTGGTGGTGTACCTGGTACTGGCCGCGCAGTTTGAAAGCTTCATCCATCCGCTCACCATCATGCTGACCGTGCCGCTGGGCGTGCTCGGCGCGCTGGTTGGCCTGTGGGTGAGCGGCGGCACGGTGAACCTGTTCAGTCAGATCGGCATCGTCATGCTGGTCGGCCTGGCGGCCAAGAACGGCATCCTGATCGTGGAATTCGCCAACCAGCTGCGTGATGACGGGCGCACCGTGCGGCAGGCCATCATCGAATCGGCCATGGTGCGCCTGCGCCCCATCCTGATGACCTCGATCGCCACCGTGGTCGGTGCCATTCCGCTGGTGGTGGCCGGTGGCCCCGGCTCGGCCAGCCGTGGCACCATCGGCATCGTGATCATCTTCGGCGTCACCCTGTCCACCTTCCTGTCGCTGTTCGTGGTGCCGGCGTTCTACGCGCGCCTGGCCCCGTACACCCGTTCGCCCGAAGCGGTGAAGCGCGAACTGGAAAAGCAGGAAGCCGAATCGCCCTCGGTCGGCGGCCATGCCTGATCGGCACGGCGACGGGGGGCCGGACGCGGTCGGATCCCTTTCCCAACGGGAAGGGGCTCTGACCCCCAGGCTGCAGGGCGAAGGCTTCATCCTTCGCCCCTGGCACCCCAACGACCTGGAATCGCTGCTGCAGCACGCCAACGACCCCGAGGTATCGCGCGGCCTGCGCGACCGCTTCCCGTACCCATATACCCGCGACGACGGTCTGGCCTTTCTGGCCGGCCGCGTGCTGGCGGCCAGCACCCTGAACCTGGCCATTGAAATCGACGGCCAGGCCTGCGGCAGCGTGGGCGCCCAGCCGGGCAGCGCAGAACGCGGGCACAGTGCCGAGTTGGGGTATTGGCTGGGCAGGGCGCATTGGGGGCAGGGCGTAATGACCCGCGTGGTCGCCCTGTTCACGCCCTGGGTGATGGACGAGCTGCGCCTGTTCAGGCTGCAGGCCGAAGTCCTCGACTTCAACGATGGCTCGGCCCGCGTGCTGCTGGCCAACGGCTTCAGCGAAGAGGGCACGGCCCGCTGCGCGGTGTACAAGCGCGGCCAGCTGCACGACCTGCGCCGTTTCGCCCGGGTGCGCACCCAGCTGCCCTGAACGGCCAGGGGCCACTGTCTGGTGGGTGCGAACCTCGGTTCGCACCGCTCTTGCCGCTGCGCCCGCCCGGCCATGCCCGGCGTATTGCTTCTGCCGCTATCGCCCCGGTCCGCGATCAGGGAGAATCGGTGTCGTCCCTTCCAGCCGACGGGACGTCCCCCAACCCGCCGACTGGAGAGAGCGCGCGTGGAAGCAACCGTACATTTCATCAACAGCATCATCTGGAGCAAGGCACTGATCGTGGTGTGCCTGGGCGCCGGCCTGTTCTTCAGCCTGCGCACGCGCTTCATGCAGCTGCGCGGCTTCTTCGAGATGTGCCGCTTGACCGTGAAGGGCGAGAAGTCCGACGCCGGCGTGTCGTCCTTCCAGGCCCTGGCCATGTCCATGGCCGGCCGCATGGGCATCGGCAACATCGCCGGCGTGGCCACCGCCATCGCCTTCGGCGGCCCCGGTGCGATCTTCTGGATGTGGGTGATGGGCTTCCTCGGCGCGTCCACCTCGTACGTGGAATGCACCCTGGCGCAGATCTACAAGACCAAGGATGCCGAAGGCCGCTACCGCGGTGGCCCGGCCTATTACATCGAAAAGGCGATGGGCCTGAAGTGGTACGCGCTGGCCTTTGCCGTCGCCACGATCATCGCGGCCGGCTTCCTGATGCCGGGCGTGCAGGCCAATGCCATCGCTGACAGCGTCATCAACGCCTGTCGTGGCACCGCGCTGTGCGGTCCGCTGGATGGCCAGGCCTTCGGCATGGACCAGGTGCAGGCGCTGAAGCTGGGTATCGGCATCGTGGTGGCCCTGCTGCTGGGCGTGGTCATCTTCGGTGGCGTCAAGCGCATCGCCAACTTCGCCGAAGTGGTGGTGCCGTTCATGGCCGCCGGCTTCATCCTGATGGCCATCGTCATCATGATCATCAACGCCGACCGCGTGCCGGAAATGTTCGGCATCATCTTCGACAGTGCCTTCGGTACCCATGCGGCGTTCGGCGCCATGATGGGCCTGGCCATCGAGTGGGGCATCAAGCGCGGCATCTACGCCAACGAAGCCGGCCAAGGGTCGGGCCCGCACGCCGCGGCGGCCTCGGAAGTCTCGCACCCGGCCAAGCAGGGCTACGTGCAGGCCTTCGCCATCTACTTCGACACCATGATGGTGTGCACCGCCACCGCCTTCCTGATCCTGGCCAGCGGCACCTACAACGTGTATTCGCCGGTGGAAGGGGCCGCCCCGATCTTCCAGGGCCTGGCCGGCATTCCCGAAGGCGCCGGCTATGCGCAGGCGGGCGTGGAAGCGGTGCTGCCGGGCTGGGGGTCGGCGTTCGTGTCCATCGCCATCTTCTTCTTCGCCTTCACCACCATCATGGCCTATTACTACATGGCCGAAACCAACCTGACCTACGTCAACCACAACAAGAAGCGCCCGCTGACCGTGCTGGTCCTGCGCCTGGGCATCATCGCCATGGTCGTGTTCGGTGCCTTCCACAACGCCACCCTGGCCTGGGCGCTGGGTGACATCGGCGTAGGCCTGATGGCCTGGCTGAACATCATTGCCATCCTCATCGTGCAGAAGCCGGCCATGCTGGCACTGCGCGACTACGAACGACAGAAGAAGCTGGGCCTGGACCCGGTGTTCGACCCCGATGCACTGGGGATCAAGAACGCCGATTTCTGGCGCCAGCGCAAGCAGGAGACCGTGTAAGTGAACAACCCCTGGAACAACCGCCGCCCGTCCGCCCGTCCGCCGCGTGCCACACCGTTGCCGCGCCCGGAAGGGCAGGGCAGTGGCGGTGGTGCAGGCGCCGGTGGGCGTGGCAATGACGAACTGCGCTTGTACGGCCTGAACGCCGTGCTGGCTGCGTTCGAAGCCCGCCCGCAGGCACTGCGCAAGCTGTACCTGCTGGAGGCGCGCATTCCGCGCCTGCAGCCACTGTTGAAGTGGTGCGTGGCCAACCGCGTGGGGTACCGCGTGGTGGAAGACGGCGATCTGAACAAGCTGGCCGGCACCACCCACCACGAAGGCGTGGTGGCTGACGTGTTGCGCGCACCCGCGCTGGAACTGGCGCAGTGGCTGCAGCAGGTGGGCGATGGCCCGGCGCTGGCGCTGTGGCTGGATGGCGTGGGCAACCCGCACAACCTGGGCGCGATCCTGCGTTCGGCCGCGCACTTCGGGGTGAAGGCGCTGCTGCTGCCGGCCGGCAGCACGCTGGCCCTGTCCGGCGCCGCCGCGCGCGTGGCCGAAGGCGGTGCCGAAGCCGTGCCGCTGGTGCAGTTGCCCGACGATGCGCAGGCCATGGCACAGCTGCGTGCGGCCGGTTTCGGCCTGGCCGCCACCTTGGTGGAGGGGGGTGAAGACGTGTTCCGTGCCACGCTGCCGGCGCGCCTGGTGTACGTGATGGGCGCCGAAGGCGAGGGCATGGACCGCGAACTGGCCGGTCTGTGCGACCAGCAGGTGTCGATTCCGGGCAGCGGCGCGGTGGAAAGCCTGAATGTCGCATCCGCCACGGCAGTGCTGCTGGCGCAGTGGGCCAGCCGTCGCATGTGATGCTGTGGCGGGGTCATAGCCCTTGCCCTTGGCAAGGGATACGACCCCTTCGCGCAGGGTCGGATCCCTTGCCACAGGCAAGGGCTCTGACCCAACGCCGCAGATTTGCCCCACACGTCAATGCGTCAAGCACGCATGACGTTTTGAAAGTTTCCTTATTGGTCCGCCGTTCCCGGCGACGCAGGGTGGAAGTCCAACCCACGTTGTCCAGGAGTGGCTGTCATGCATCACCCGCGTTCAACCCTTGCCGTTGCCCTGCTGCTGGCCTGCACGCTGCACAGCGCCAGTGCGCTGGCCCAGCAGCACAGCCTGGAAGGGGTCAACTTCACCGGCCCGCTGATCACTCCCAATCCCGCCGGCATGGCGGCCGGGCACTGGTACATCGAACCCTATCTGGTGCGCGTGGACAGCACCGCGTACTTCGACGACAGCGGCGATCGCCACCGCAGCGATGGACGCAGCGGCGCCTGGGCGGTGGTGGTGCCCATTGCCTACGGCTTCAGCGAACGGGTCACCGGCCAGGTCAACCTGAGCGCCTCGCGCGCCGAATCGGGCAGCACCCACAGCAGCGGCTTCCGCGCCGGCGATACCACCGCGCGCCTGCAGTACCTGCTGCAGGCCCCCAGTGCCGATGGCACCACCCCGGCCGTTTCGCTGGCCCTGGTGCAGCGCTTCAGCACCGGCAGCCACGACCGCATCACCGGCAATGCGCTGGACGCGCAGGGCGATGGCGTGCAGCGCACCACCCTGGCGCTGGGCATGCAGAAGGTGGAATGGATGGGCAACGACAGGCCGCTGCGCTGGCGTGCGCAGTTCAGTGCAGGCCCTGCACCGTCGCGAACGGCCATTTCCGGCGCCAGCGTGTATGGCACTGAACGTGGCTTCCAGGGCCACATCGCGCGCGGCTCGGTGCTGGGGCTGTCGGTCGGTGCCGAGTACAGCTTCAATTCGCGCTGGGTCGGGGTCATGGAGTTCGCGGCCAGCCGCGAATCGGGCCAGCGCCTGACCGGCTTTGCGCCGGGCGCGGACGGTCAGGTGCGCCGCATCGACGAGCGTCGCCCGGCCAGTCGCAACCTCACCCTGGCGCCTGCGGTGGAATACCACTTCAGCCCGTCGCTGGGGCTGATCGCCGGCGTGGAAGTGACCGTGGCCGGGCGCAACAGCGGCCGCATCATCAGCCCCCAGGTCGCCCTGGGCATGTTCTTCTAAGAGGGCACGCCATGACTGTCGAATCCATCGTCAACAGTGTGCTGGGCGTGGTCTGGAGCCCTCTGCTGGTGGTGCTGTGCCTGCTGGCCGGGCTGTACTTCAGCATCCGCACCCGCTTCATCCAGCTGCGCGCGCTGCCGGACATGCTGCGCCTGATGTTCCGCCATGAACGTTCCGACGCAGGGGTATCGCCGTTCCAGGCCTTGTCGCTGTCGTTGTCCAGCCGGGTGGGCGTGGGCAACATCGCCGGCGTGGCCATGGCCATCGCGTTCGGTGGCCCGGGGGCCATCTTCTGGATGTGGATCGTGGCGTTCCTGGGCGCATCCAGCGCCTTCATCGAATCCACCCTGGCGCAGATCTACAAGGACCGCGACGGCAAGGGCCAGTACCGCGGCGGGCCGGCGTACTACATCGAAAAGGGCCTGGGCCAGCGCTGGTACGCGGTGCTGTTCGCGGTGGTCACGGTGATGGCCGGGGCGATGCTGGCCGGTACCCAGTCCAATGCGATCACCAGCGCGGTGAACGAAGCCTGGAATGTGCCGGTGGCCGCGACCACGGGCGTACTGCTGGTGGTGCTGGCCGTGGTGCTGTTCGGCGGCGTGCGCCGCATTGCCCGCGTGGCCGAATGGGTGGTGCCGATCATGGCCGTGGCCTATCTGGGCGTGACCGCCGTGGTCATGGTCATCAATGCGGACAAGCTGCCCGAGGTCATCCTGCTGGTGGTGCGCAGCGCCTTCGGTGTGGATGCCGCCTTCGGCGCGATGATCGGCACGGCCATCCAGTGGGGCGTGCGCCGTGGCGTGCTGTCCAATGAGGCGGGCATGGGCAGTGGCGCGCATCCGGCCGCCGCCGCAGAGGTCTCGCATCCGGTGAAGCAGGGCCTGGTGCAGTCGTTCTCGGTCTACATCGACACCCTGGTGGTGTGCAGCGCCACCGCATTCCTGATCCTGTCCACCGGCCTGTACAACGTGTACGACCCAGCGGTGAACGGCATTCCGGATGAGGCGCGGCTGCTGCTGGGCAATCTGCCGGGCGTGGAGGCTGGTCCGCGCTTCGTGCAGCACGCGGTGGAATCGGCATTGCCGGGTTTCGGTCGCTCGTTCGTGGCGCTGGCGATCCTGCCGTTCGCGTTCACCACCATCCTGGCGCTGTACTACATGGCCGAAACCAACGTCAGCTACCTGTGCCGCGACCGGCCCAGCCCGTGGGTGACGGGGGTATTCCAGCTGCTGTTCCTGGCCGCCACCGGTTATTCGGCCATGAACAGCGCCACCGTGGCCTGGTCGCTCGGCGACATCGGCGTGGGCATGATGAGCTGGTTGAACATCATCGCCATCGTGTTGCTGCAGAAGCCTGCGCTGGCCGCGCTGCGCGATTACGAGCAGCAGAAGCGCAACAAGCGCGATCCGTTGTTCAACCCGCAGAAGATCGGCGTACGCAACACGCGGGTATGGGAAGGCTGACGCGATCGGGGTCAGAGCCCTCGCCTACGGCGAGGGATCTGACCCCACGCAATCGCCTGGTGGGTGCGAACCGCACCGCTTGGTGGGTGCGAACCTTGGTTCGAACCGTTCTTGCCGCGGCGCTCGCCGGGCATGGCCCGGCGCTACCGTCGGGCTGCTGCTCTTGCCTGGTAGGTGCGAACCTTGGGTCGCACCGCTCTTGCGCCAGCGCTACCGCATCACTCGTTCGGCGGAACCGTCGCCTTGGCCTCACTGCCAAAGCTGCCATCAGCCTCCGCGGCCAGGTATGCGAACACGGTGTACGCGGCCACGTTTTGCGCCAGCGCCTTCGGGTCGATCTTGTCCAGGGTGTCGTCGGCGGTGTGGTGCAGGTGGAAATAGTCCGATCCATCCTGTGCCAGCCACGCCCACGCGCCACCCTTGGCTGCCAGCGGACCCACGTCCGGGCCCGGGCCGCCCTTGTCGGCCTGGTACTCGATGCCCAGCGGCTTCATCACCTCGGCAATCTGCTTGGTCGCCTCGCGCGACCCTTCCGGGTTCGGCGAACCGGTGTTGAACGCATAGATGCGCCCAGCACCGAAGTCGCTCTCAGCAGCCAGCTGGTGCAGGGCCACGTCCTTGGCGTGTGCTTCGGCATAGGCCTTGCCGCCGTACAGACCCTGTTCTTCGTTGGCGAACGCGATTACCCGGATCGTGCGCTTCGGTGCCTGCTTCAGCTGGCCGATCAGATGGCCGGCGGCCATGGTGATGCCCACCCCGGCGCCATCATCCACCGCGCCGGTACCCAGGTCCCACGAATCCAGGTGGCCGCCAATCACCACCACTTCCTTGGGCAGGCTGCGCCCGGTGATCTCACCGATCACGTTGTACGAGGTGGCACTGCCATCCCAACCGCAGTCCAGCGCCACCTTCACCGTGGTGCTGCCGCGGGCCAGCAGGCGGGCCAGCTGGTCGGCATCGGGCACCGACAGCGCGGCCGACGGCACCGGGGTCAGGCCATCGTCGAAGCGGGTGATGCCGGTGTGCGGCACGCGGTGCGAATCGGTACCGGCCGAGCGCATCAGGAATCCCACCGCACCCTTGCGGATGGCCTCGGACGGGCCCTTGCTGCGGATCGCGCCGCCACGGCCGTAATCACGGCCATCGCGGAACGGCAGCATCTGGTAATCGACGAAGGCGATCTTGCCCTTCAGCGAACCGGCCGGGGCGGCCTGCAGGGCGGCCAGATCGGCAAAGCGCACCACCTCGGCTTCCACGGTGCCGCCGGGGCTGCCGCCGAGCGCGGTGATCTGCAGCGGTTGCGGGTTCTTGCCGGTCACCGCGGCGTGTTCACTGCGGCGTTCCCACTTGGGGAAGGTCACCGGTTCCTTCCACACCTTGTCAAAGCCCAACGCCTTGAACTTGGCTTCGGCCCAGGCCACGGCGCGGGCATCGGCCTCGCTGCCGGCAATACGCGGGCCGATTTCGGTGGTCAGCGATTCGACCACCTTCCAGCCGGTGTCATCGGCCAGTGCCTGGTCGCGCAGCTGCGCGGCCGTGGCCAGCGAGGCCGGGGGCAGGGTGGTGGTGCGGGGCGCCGCAAACGCAGGCGCGGCCAACAGGGCGAGGGACGATGCGATGGCAAGAATGCGGCGACGCATGGACAGCTCCGGGAAGGGTGGAAGCCTTGGAGCTTAACAGTCGTTCAGCGCCGCGCATGGGTGGGAGGTCATGCCGGGGGCGAATGCTGTTTTCCGGCCATGAGCGGCAAAGCGAAAGCCCCGCCGGAGCGGGGCCTTCTCACGCTTCTGTAGAGTCGAGCCATGCTCGACTGCTTCATCACGCCCAGTCGAGCACGGCTCGACTCTACAGACGAGCGAAGTCGAGCACGGCTCGACTCTACAGACGAGCGAAGTCGAGCACGGCTCGACTCTACAGACGAGCGAAGTCGAGCACGGCTCGACTCTACGGACGAGCGAAGTCGAGCATGGCTCGACTTTACGCAAAGCTCGAGGTTACCGCTTCAGGCTGTCGCGGATTTCGCGCAGCAGCACCACTTCTTCCTTCGGCGCGGCCGGGGCGGCTTCCTTCTTGCGCGACAGGCGGTTGATCACCTTGATCACCAGGAAGATGGCGAAGGCCACGATGACGAACTGCACCAGCGTGTTGAGGAAATCGCCGTAGCCGATCACCACCGCCGGAATCTCCTTGCCATCCGGGCCGATGCTGGCCGGTGACAGCACCCAGGCCAGGTCAGAGAAATCCACCTTGCCGATCAGCATGCCCAGCGGCGGCATGATGATTTTTTCCACTAGCGCGGTGACGATCTTGCCAAAGGCTGCGCCAATCACCACGCCCACGGCGAGGTCGATGACGTTGCCGCGCATCGCGAATTCCTTGAACTCGGTAAGCATTCCCATTGTTGTTCTTCTCCAGAGGGCGAGGGGACAGGCGCAGGGTAACGCAGCAGATGTCAGCCAGCGATGACGCCGTGGCGCTCGGCCACGTTTTCCAGGCGTGCGCTGAAACGGTCGCCCGGCTTCAGTGCGGCCACGCCCGACGGCGTGCCCATGAACACCAGGTCGCCGGCGCGCAGCTGCCACAGCTTGGACAGCTCATGCAGGATTTCCGGCACGTTCCAGATCATCTGGTCCAGCAGCGATTGCTGGCGCACTTCGCCGTTCACTTCCAGCGAAAGATTCAGTGCGGCCAGATCACCGACTTCACCGGCATGCACGATTTCGCTGATCGGCGCGGAGGCATCAAAGCCCTTGGCCGAATCCCACGGGTGGCCCTTTTCCTTGGCGGCGGCCTGCAGGTCGCGGCGGGTCAGGTCCAGGCCCACGGCATAGCCGTACACCAGTGCGTCGGCATCGGCCACGGCCAGCTCACCGGCCGGCGCGTCGCGGCCGATCGCCACCACCAGCTCCACCTCGTGGTGCAGGTTGGCGGTGGCCGGCGGGTAGGGAATCACATCGTCGTGGCCGACCACGATGGCATCGGCTGGCTTGGTGAAGAACATCGGCCGGCCGCGATCATCGGCGGCCGGAACCGCGGCACCCATTTCGCGCGCGTGGTCGGCGAAGTTGCGGCCCACGCAGTACACGCGGTGCACGGGGAAGCTGCCACCGCCCACCACGGGAACGCGGGGCACGGCGGGTGCGGCAATCACATCGGAAACATCGGACATGCGGACATCCAGGAAGGGCGTGCCCGCAGTCTAGAACTTAACGCCACCCGCCGTCAGCGGGTGCGCGCCTTCAACGCGGCGAGGACAGCGCCGATTTGCGCACCACGCGGTACTCGCCTTCCACCACGTTGGGGTCGGCGGCACGGCCAACGCTGGCCGGCTTGCGCGAGGCCAGCAGCTTCCACGCCAGGCCGATCAGGATCATCGCTGCGCCCACGAACACGCCCACGAACACCATGGCGGCCAGGATGGCCAGGCCCAGCAGGCCCACGGCAATGCGCACCAGTGGGTTACGCGGCTTGCGCGGCGCGAACAGGGTACGGAAGTGGTGGACGGCGGATGCGCGAGTGAACATGGCGGCTCGATAGGCTGAAATCAGCGAACCGCCAGTATCCGGAGGCGCCACTGTCATTGAGTGAAAAAGTCGTTAAATATAGCCTTGGCTTATTACCAATCAATGACTTGTGTTCATGTGAGAGCCAGTGAGCTGAGCGCGCGTGCGACAATGCCGCTTTACGTTCGAGCCTTCGCCATGACGACCCCTGCTGCCGCCCTCATTGCTCTGGAAGCTCTTGCTGATGGGGCGTTTGCCGAGGTTGAAGCGCTGGTGGACGGCGATGCCGAATCGGTGGTGCTGTACCGCGACGGCAGTCAAGTGCGTGCCTTCCTGAACATCTGCCCGCATGCCGGCCGCCGCTTGGACTGGGCGCCGGGCCAGTTCCTGAAAAGCCGCGAAGGCCACCTGGTGTGCGCGGCGCATGGCGCATCGTTCGCGCTGGACAGTGGCGATTGCGTGGCGGGCCCATGCAAGGGTGATCGCCTGCGCGCGGTGCCGGTGGATGTGCGCGACGGGCAGGTCTACCTGGCCTGAGGCCAGGTCCGGGGTCGGATCCGTTTTCCGCAGGAAAACGGCTCTGACCCCATCGGACCGGGAGCAGTCGAGCATGGCTCGACGCTACAAAAGCTGTGTCGACCAAGGTCGACACCTACCAGAGCTGTGTCGACCAAGGTCGACATCTACCAGAGCTGTGTCGACCAAGGTCGACATCTACCAGAGCCGTGTGCCCCTTCAGAACATCAGGTTGATCATCAGCACCACCACGCAGGTGTAGATCAGTGACAGCGGTCCGCCCACGCGCCACATTTCGCGCGGGGTGTAGTTGGCCGGGCCGGTGATCATCGAAATGACCGGGTTGGACGCGGTCATCAGGTTGTTGGACGCCGACAGCGCTACGATCAGCGCGAACGCGGTCGGGTTGCCGCCCGCTGCCAGTGCCAGGTTCACCGCAATGGGCACCATCACGATGGTCGCGCCCACATGGCTGATCACCAGTGAAAACGCGGTCGTCAGCAGCGCCAGCGCCACTTCCAGCACCCACAGCGGAATGCCGGTGGGCAGCTTGTCGATGGTGTGCCCGGCCACCCACGCCGCCGCACCACTGGAATCCATCGCCCAGCCGAGCGGAATCAGCCCGGCCATCATGAACACCGTCTTCCAGTTGATCGAGGCATAGGCCTCGTCCATGCGCAGCACGCCGGTCAGCAGCATGCCGGCCACGCCGGTCATCAGGGTCAGTGCCACGGGCAGCTTGCTGGTCAGCGCGATCAGGATGGTCAGCGCGAAGATCGCCATGGCGATCTTGAATTTGTGCGGGCGCTGTTCGCCGGTCGGGTAGTCGGTCACCACCACGAAGTCGCGGCTGCGTGCGGCCTGCGCCAGGTCGGTCCAGATGCTGTGGAACACCAGCATGTCGCCGGCACGCAACTGCACGTCGCGCACGTCCTCGCGGATCACCTGCTTGTCGCGGTTGATCGCCAGCAGGCTGATGCCGCGTTCCTTGCGCAGGCGCAGGTCAGCAGCGCTCTTGCCGATCACGTTCGAGGTGGGCGGCACCACCGCTTCGGAAATGCCGGCGCGGCTGGGGTTGAACAGGTCGCCCAGGTGCTTCAGGCGCGAAGACATGCGCAGGAACTGGTTCTGCGCGAAATCGTTGATCTGCGCGCGCGGGCCCATCGCGCCCAGCACGCTGCCCACCCAGATGCGCATTTCCGCCGGCGGCGCCAGGCGCGTGTCATTGCCGGTTTTCAGGGCCAGCAGCAGCGGTGCATCGTGCAGGTTCTCGGCCTCGCCCAGGGTCATGCCCACCAGCGGGCTCTCGGCGGTCACTACAAGCTCGAAGACATCGCCTTCAATGCCGTAGGTCTTGGCGAAATAGCTTTCGGTGCGCGCCGGGGTCACCCCGTCGTTCACCAGGTTCTCTTCCTCGATCAGCTTGCGGTCGCCGTAATAACGGAAGTACAGCAGCGAGGCGATCAGCAGGGCCACGCCGATCGGCAGCGGCGCGAACATGCGCAGCGGCTCGATGGTGGCCAGGCCGGACGGCAGGTTGTTGTTGGCCGAGGCCAGCAGATCGTTCAGCAGGATCAGCGGCGAATTGCCGACCATGGTCAGCGCGCCGCCCATCACGATCGCCGCGGAAATGGGCAGCAGCAGGCGCTGCAGGGTCAGCCCGGTGCGCGCGGCCAGGCGCGAGGCCACCGGCAGGTACAGGGCCATCACCGAGGGGTTCTGCATGAACGAGGAGTTCAAGCCGGCAATGGCGGTGGTCATCATCAACAGGCGCTGCTCGACGCCGTGGCCGCGCCGCAGCAGCCACGCCGCCAGTCGATTCAGTGCGCCGGTGCGGTCCAGGCCCGCGCCCAGGATGGTGGTGGCGATGATGCTCATCACCGCGTTACCGGAAAAGCCCCCGAAGATTTCCTCAGGGGCGATCAGGCCGGTCACGCCCAGCACCACCAGCACCACCAGCGCCACCACGTCGGCGCGGATGCGCTCGAACAGGAACATCGCCATCGTGAAACCAACCAGCCCGAGCACGAGCTTCATGTCGTTGGTCAGCGTCAGCGCGGTATCCATGTGGGGCGCAGGGTCCTCGGTGGGCGGTCAGGTGCGGTCGTACAGCAGATCCCAGACGCCGTGGCCCAGCTTCTGGCCGCGGGTCTCGAAATGGGTCTGCGGGCGCCAGTCCGGGCGCGGCACGCTGCCACGCGGGCCGGCACGGTTCACCAGCCCAGCGGTAGCGTCCAGCACGTCCCACATCTGCTCGGCGTAGTCTTCCCAGTCGGTGGCGCAGTGCAGGCGGCCACCCGGGCGCAGCTTGCGCACGATCAGTTCGGCAAACGCCGGCTGCAACAGGCGGCGCTTGTTGTGGCGCTTCTTGTGCCACGGGTCGGGGAAGTAGATGCGCACTTCGTCCAGCGCACCGTCGGCAATCTCGTTCTGCAGCACTTCCACCGCGTCGTGGTGGTACAGGCGCACGTGGTCGGCGTTGTCATCGGCCAGCGCGTTCAGCAGGCGACCCACGCCCGGGGCATGCACTTCAATGCCGATGTAGTCGCGCGACGGATCGTGCTGGGCGGCGAAGCGCATGGCCGCACCATTGCCGAAGCCGATTTCCAGCACTTTGCGCGCCGGGCGGCCGAAGGTGGCGTCCAGGTCGCGCGGCTGGCCGTTGTAGTCGATGCCGAAGCGCGGCCAGCGTTCGTCGAACGCGCGCTGCTGGGCCGGGGTGAAGCGGCCCTGGCGCAGCACGAAGCTGCGCACCTCGCGACGGCCCTCGCTCACGGTGAAGGGCTTGGGCGGGGCCTTGGAACCGGCACTGTCGAAGGGATTGGTCATCAGCCGATCACCCCTTCCACCGGCGAAGACGCACTGGCATAGCGCTTGCGCGGAATGCGCCCGGCCAGGAAGGCCTCGCGGCCGGCTTCCACGGCCTTGCGCATGGCGCTGGCCATCAGCACCGGGTTGCGCGCGCCGGCAATGGCGGTGTTCATCAGCACGCCGTCGCAGCCCAGTTCCATGGCAATGGCCGCATCCGAGGCGGTGCCCACGCCGGCGTCGACAATGATCGGCACCTTGGCGTCTTCGATGATCTGCAGCAGGTTGTACTTGTTCTGGATGCCCAGGCCCGAGCCGATCGGCGCGGCCAGCGGCATCACCGCCGCGCAGCCGATCTCCTCCAGGCGCTTGGCCAGGATCGGGTCGTCGGAGGTATAGACCATCACTTCGAAGCCATCCTTGACCAGCTGCTCGGCGGCCTTCAGGGTCTGCACCACGTCCGGGTACAGGGTCTTCTGGTCGCCCAGCACTTCCAGTTTGGTCAGGTTGTGGCCGTCCAGCAGCTCGCGCGCCAGGCGGCAGGTGCGCACGGCGTCTTCGGCGGTGTAGCAGCCGGCGGTGTTGGGCAGAATGGTGAAGCGGTCCGGCGGCAGCACGTCCAGCAGGTTCGGTTCACCGGGGTTCTGGCCGATGTTGGTGCGGCGGATGGCCACGGTGACGATCTGGGCGCCAGCAGCCTCGGTGGCCAGGCGGGTTTCCTGCAGATCCTTGAACTTGCCGGTGCCGGTGAGCAGCCGCGAGCCGTAGGTCTTGCCGGCGATGACCAGCGAATCGGGGGAGACATGAACGTTCATGCCGCGATTATCGCCTATCCGCCTGAAGATGGGGTCACGCCGGAAACAGGGTCGGATCCCTTTGCCAGCGGCAAAGGGCTCTGACTCCTTGGCCTCAACCACCGCCCAGGGCGTGCACGATCTCCACCACGTCGCCTTCGGCAAGGGCGTGTTCGCCATGGCGGCTGCGGCTGACGATCTGACCGTTCACTTCCACCGCCACCCGCCGCTGCAGCAGCTGCTCGGCAGCAAGCAGATCGTGGATGGTGGCCGGGGAGGGCAGGGTGCGGGGTTCGCCATTGAGCTGGATGTTCATGCCCGCCATTGTCGCTGATGGCCCGCCCGGATCGGAACCGTTGCAAATCTGTCGCAACGCCACCTCCGGCACAGTTGTTCCGGGGTGGTCCGGGCGACAATTCATGCGGCGGCGCAGCGTGAGCAATCGGCGGTACGGTGAAACCATTCACCGTGCGCCGGCGTACGTGTGCCGGGTCCCCAACATTTTCCCCCAGGAGTTTTTACATGCTGCTCAGCAAACGCCCGATCCGCTCCCTCATGGCGGCCGCGATCGCGCTGGCCGCGCTGCCGGCCATGGCAGGCGAATCCGCATTCAACAGCACCGTCTTCTTCGGTGACAGCCTGACCGACAGCGGCTACTACCGTCCGCTGCTGCCGGCTGATGCGCGCCCGGTGGCGGGCCAGTTCACCACCAACCCGGGTTGGGTATGGGCGCAGTTCGTGGCCGACTACTACGGCACCAACGCCACCCCGAACGGTCTGGGCCAGAGCGGCGACAACTACGCCGTGGGCGGCGCCCGCGTGGGCACCGACCTGACCCAGCCGGCGTTCGGCAACGTGCCGGTGCCGTCGCTGAAGACCCAGACCGCCAACTATCTGGCGGCCAACGGCGGCAAGGCCGACCCGAATTCGCTCTATACCGTGTGGGGCGGCGCCAACGATCTGTTCGCCATCACCACCCCGGCGCAGGCCCCGGCCGTCATCGGCGCGGCGGTGACCGACCAGATCGGCATCGTGGCCTCCTTGAAGCAGGCCGGTGCCGAGTACGTGATGGTGCCCAACCTGCCCGACGTCGGCATCACCCCGGGGTTCATCGACCGCGGCGCCGCTGGCCAGGCCCTGGGCACCTCGCTGTCCAATGCCTACAACAGCGCCCTGTACGGCGGCCTGAAGCAGGCCGGCATCGACTTCATCCCGCTCGATACCTACACCCTGCTGCACGAAATCATCGCCAACCCGGGCATGTACGGTTTCAGCAACGTCACCGGCCGCGCCTGCCTGGTGGCCTCGTCGCTGAGCTGCAGCCCGCTGGCCTACGCGCGCCCGGACGCGGCCAGCACCTATCTGTTCGCCGATGATGTGCATCCGACCAGTGCTGCCCACCAGATGCTGGGCCAGTACGCCATTTCCATCCTGGAAGGCCCGCGCCTGCAGCAGGTGCTGACCCACTCGGCGCAGACCATCGGCCGTTCGCGTGCCGACCAGGTCAGCCTGCACCAGAGTGGTCGTCCGGCCGATGGCCTGTCGTGGTGGGGCGGCCTGCGTGGTGACATGCAGCGCTACGACCACGCCGACGTGTACGACGGCATGGCCCCGGCCGGCCTGGCCGGTATCGACTGGGCGCGTGACGGCATGGTCGTGGGCGGCTTCGCCGGCTTCGGCCGCATGGACGCCGACTTCGGCAACAACCGTGGCGACTTCACCCAGAAGGACACCACTGCCGGTCTGTTCGCCGGCTGGTACGGCGAGCGCGTGTGGGTGAACGGCCAGGTCAGCTACACCTGGTTGTCCTACGACGTGAACCGCAAGGTGCAGCTGGGCCCGGCCACCCGTGAACACGGCGGCTCGCCGGACGGCAGCAACCTGACCGCGGCGCTGAACGCCGGCTACGAATTCGGCACCGAAGGCGGCTTCCGCCACGGCCCGATCGCTTCGGTCATCTGGCAGAAGGTGAAGATCGACGGTTACACCGAAAGCGCCACCGCCAACACCCTGGCCACCGGCCTGGGCTACGCCCAGCAGGATGTCGATTCCACCGTGGGCCGTATCGGCTGGCAGGCCCGCTTCGACGGCGGTGCCGTCAAGCCGTACGCGCAGCTGACCTACGACCACGAGTTCGAAGACACCCAGCAGGCCAGCGCCTGGGTGCAGAGCCTGCCGGACGTGGGCATGTACCGCGTGCCGGGCATGAACTTCGACAAGAACTATGCCACCGCCATCCTGGGCGCGCGCATGGAACTGTTCGGCCTGCAGAGCAACGTGGGCATCAGCGCCACGACGCTGCAGAAGCGTGCAATGGACGCCACGCTGTTCGCCAGCTTCAGCGGCAGCTTCTGATGCAACGCGGGGTCAGGGCCCTTTCCTGGCGGAAAGGGATCTGACCCCATTGTCGGTAGCGCCGGGCCATGCCCGGCGGTTGCAGCGGCCACCATTGCGTAACACAGGCCGCTGCGCATAAGATTCCACCCTGCAATGCGGGCGTAGCTCAATGGTAGAGCTGTAGCTTCCCAAGCTACTGACGTGGGTTCGATTCCCATCGCCCGCTCCATGTCTCCCAACGGATTGCGCCACTTACAGCCGTTCCGTAATACCCAGACCGCTCCGCAATTCCTCAATTCGAGAGGTCAAGGGCGTCATTGATGGGACGCTTTGGACTTCAAATCATCTTCTCCAGACCAGCACCGCCCCCCGAGCATTGCCGGGCGGGCCGCGGTACCGCTGTCGACAGAATGGCCGACCTGGTCATGGCGCGCGGCTAGGAGACCATCGAATGGTGCTTCAGATACAGCGTAGCTGCGTCGAATGCTATCGGCTGGAGGTGCGTGCCTTGGTGGCTTGGCGCGACGCAGTCAACCAGGCGGTTGAACATCGCTGCAAGCCGGGTGGCGCCATGTGCCACTCCACTTGGATCACCGCCGCCTTCTTGAGTTTACAGTGAGCGGATAACACTTCGTCGCCTAAAATAGACGGCGAAGTGAGGGCCGCTTGCAAAGAACTCTTTCGATTTTTCCATCCATGGAGCGCGTGCTTCTCAAGGCGGTCGCTTGAATCGCAGGTTATTTGCTGCCTACGGTCACCACCCCGCAGTTGCCGATGCAGCCGCCGGGAAGATTCACGCCACCGCCACCGCCACCGCCACCGCCACCACCACCACCACCACCACCGCCACCGCCACCACCACCGCCACCGGAGTTGTTTTGCGGCGACGCTGGTGAACCCATATAGTCTCCGCTCGCGCTGCGCGTGTAGGTGGCGCAATGCGTCGCATTGCAAACTACGAACTTATCGCCGACCAGTCGGGTGTAGTTCGGTCCGTCATTGAGCCAGTTGTCGCGGTAGTCAATGTATGCCTTCGTTGCTGCATCCGGAGCGGGGCTTCTAAGCGTGCACGAGTCGCATACGAATGGGCCGTACATTTCGGGAGTTCCGAATACATAGTTGCCGGCTATACCGATGCCGATTCCCGAGACAAAAACACAAGCTAAAGCCGAGATCTTCTTGATCACAATCACATCCTTCTGATAGAAAGTTGCCGTCCCCTTTCATCTGTGTCTTAGATGGCTCGAGGACGCCCTAGGCATGACGTGCCTAGTTCTTGCAGCACAGAGATTGAATCTCTCTGGCTAACCGTGTTGCCTCAGTCTGTTCCCGGGAGCTTAAGCCCTTCATGGTCATTTCAATTGGCTGAGGTCTGATCTGTAGTGGCGCGATATTCTCGGCTGCCAAGCGATATGCCGCGGATCGCACTTGATCCCTCGGTGTGAATGCGCTGGCCTTGTACATCAGCGAGAGTGAAAGCATGGCATCAGTGTCTCCCTTCTGGGCCAGTGCACTCATATATGCTTCGCTTCGTTCTGCGTAGGCATCTGCTGCTGCTGGATCAATCTTGGCTAAGTCATTTGTCCCAAGAATTGCATTGGGGTCAGCCGCGAACAGCTTTTGGGCCTCTTCGAGCCCTCCCGACGCAGCCTGGTCCAGCCACGTCCCGCGCTCAGCGACCAATGGCTGTGCATCCTCGCAGTCGGTTCTAAGTTTGGATGCAGTCGCTTCAAGGGTCCTTGTGTCAACGCCGACTTTGCGATACATCGCGAGTTCCTGCTCACTCACTCCATTGACCATGGGGTCAGCGCATTGGTTGAGCTTAAGGTAGATTTTGAAGGCGGCCTCCGCATCGCCAGCGGAGGCGGCGTTCCTAAGTTGCGCTTCGACATCAATCGCGCGTCCTGGCATCACGACATACTTTTCGCTTGCTCGATGTACCTGCAAGGGAGTGCTGGGAGCGCGGGAATCTACTCGGGCGGATGATTGGGCTGTATGTTGCACTGGAGCGAGCGGAGCTACAGTGAAATCAGTTCTGCTCTTTGAGAACAAAATACCTAGTCCAACGATCATCAGCGTACCGATAAGGAGAGGCAGGCCGTTTCTCATGCTGTTTTCTTCGCTCCATCCAAGTGCGCCATTGTTGCTGTGCACAGTGCGGCAGGTTTAATCGCAATGCCTTGTTTTTTTTTGATCTGGCATCTGTTCATGGGGCATGCGATTGCGCTGGTTAATCGTTTCACGGAATTCGAGCTGAATGTCCAAAAAGTTGGCGATTTCTTTAATCTGCCAACGCAGACCTGACAATTCTGTCGCGCGGTGATTCATCCAGCTCGCGATAGCGGCCGCAGGAACTGCGACAGGCAAATGCTGAGCTTCCATTCGTCCGGCGCCTTGGGCCAGTGCAATGTAGGAATGTGATCGATACGACTGCAAGGCGTCGGCCCGCTTTTCATGAAATTCTCAGACATCGGCGGAGAATCACGACATTTGGCGGCCGAAGATGCCCCTCTGTGCGTCGCCGCTGGCCTGTCCGTGCGGGTGGACGCCGATGGGCGTGCCTTGCCAGGCAGGCACCAGCGTCAGGTTCTGCCCTCGGAAGGACAGGGGGGGGCTTTGAACGCAACCCACACCAGCATCATCCCGCCGCCACACGCCCGCGCTATGCTGCGCGCCTGCCGCCCGATGCCCCCGCGATGAAGCTCGCCATCCTGTCCCGCAACAGTTCCCTGTATTCCACCCGTCGGCTGGTCGAGGCCGCGCGCGCGCGCGGGCACACTGTGCGCGTGCTGGACCCGTTGCGCTGCTACATGCGCATTGCCGCCGATGGCTTTTCGATGCATTACAAGGGCCGGCCGATGACCGGCGTGGATGCGGTGATTCCGCGCATCGGCGCCTCCATCACCCGTTACGGCACCGCCGTGCTGCGCCAGTTCGAACTGATGGGCGCGCGCACGCCCAACCCGTCAGACGCCATCCTGCGCTCGCGCGACAAGCTGCGCGCGCATCAGTTGCTGGCGGCCAAGGGCATCGACATGCCGGTCACGGTGTTCGGCGACAACCCCGACGACACCGTGGACCTGCTGTCCATGCTGGGCCCGGCCCCGCATGTGGTGAAGCTCAACGAAGGCACCCAGGGGCGGGGCGTGATCCTGACCGAAAAGGCCAGCGCCTCGCGCGGCATCGTCGAGGCCCTGCGTGGCCTGTACGCCAACTTTCTCATGCAGGAATTCATTGGCGAGGCCAAGGGCGCCGACCTGCGCTGCTTCGTGGTGGGCGACCAGGTGGTGGCGTCCATGCAGCGCCAGGCCGCCGAGGGCGACTTCCGTTCCAACCTGCACGCCGGCGGCACCGCCCAGCCGGCCAAGGCCAGCCGCGCCGAGCAGCAGGTGGCCGTGCGCTCGGCCAAGGCGCTGGGCCTGTCGGTCTGCGGGGTGGACCTGATCCGCTCCCAGCGCGGGCCGCTGGTGCTGGAAGTGAACTCGACCCCGGGGCTGGAGGGCATTGAGGCCGCCTGCGGGGTGGACGTGGCCGAGCGCATCATCGTGCACGTGGAAAAGCTGAAAAAACCCTGAAATTCAATGGCTTGCGCATTCGTTCAGCTGGCAGGAGCGGGTTTAACACCGCTTTAATCGGCCGGGGCGTAGTCTCCATTTCACCGCAGCTCTGCCTCTCAGCAGGATCGGTAATCGGGATGACACTTCAAGCCCAGGCGGCGCAGCGCCGTCTGGGCTTTTTTCTTGCCGCGCAGCAACTTGCGCACGGCGGGGTCTTGGCTGAACATGCTTGGGCCACTACCGGCACACCTAAGGAGGGGAATGTGATGCGTAAGGTTGCATGTGCTGTCCTGTTCGTCCTGGCCTCCGCCAGCGCTGCGGCAAGCAGTGGCACGGCCGGCCCGCTGGATGTCAGCCGCCCGGCCGATCTGGTCACCACCCAGATTTCCACCATCCGCGCCGATCTGGCCAAGGGTGAGCTCTATGCCGAAATTTCTGCCGGCGAACAGGCCAAGGTGAGCGATGCGCTGACCCGCATCCAGACCGCCATTGACCGCAGCGGTGGCGCTGAACTTTCCAGCGGCCAGCAGGTCTCTGTGTTCAACGACCAGGAGATCGTCAACACGGTCTTGACCCGCGCCAAGGATGATAGCCGCATGATCTGCAAGCGCACCCGCGCGGTGGGCAGCAACATGGTGACCTCGCAGTGCATGACCGTGGCCCAGCGCCGCGCTTTGCGCCGCGACAGCCAGCGCGACCTGAACGACGTCCAGCGCAACCGGCCGTTGCCGGAACGCTAAAACACCAAACATTCAAGAGGCTACAGTGAGAATTCTGGTAATCGAAGACAACAGTGACATCGCGGCCAACCTGGGTGATTACCTGGAAGACCGTGGCCACACCGTCGATTTCGCCGCCGACGGTGTGACCGGGCTGCACCTGGCCGTGGTGCATGAGTTCGACGCGATCGTGCTGGATCTCAACCTGCCCGGCATGGACGGCATCGAGGTCTGCCGCAAGCTTCGCAATGAAGCGCGCAAGCAGACCCCGGTACTCATGCTCACCGCCCGCGATTCGCTGGACAACAAGCTGGCCGGCTTCGATTCGGGTGCCGACGACTACCTGATCAAGCCGTTCGCGCTGCAGGAAGTGGAAGTGCGCTTGAACGCGCTGTCGCGCCGCGGCAAGGGCGTACAGACCCGCGTGCTGGAAACCGGCGATCTGGAATACAACCTGGACACGCTGGAAGTGCGCCGCCAGGGCAAGCTGCTGCAGCTCAACCCCACCGCCCTGAAGATCCTGCAGGCACTGATGGAAGCGGCCCCGGCAGTGGTCACCCGCCAGGAACTGGAAACCCGCGTATGGGGCGAAGAGCTGCCCGATTCCGACTCGCTGCGCGTGCACATCCACGGCCTGCGTGCGGTGGTGGACAAGCCGTTTGAAGTGCCGCTGATCCAGACCCGCCATGGCATCGGATACCGCATCGCCACACCGGAAGCCTGATTCGGTGGCGGCGAAAGGGGAGCGTCGGCGCACGCCTTATCGGCGGCGCCTGCGCAGCCGCATCATCGTGTCATTCGTGTTGTTGGGCTTCTGCCTGACAACCCTGTTCGCGTTCGCCACCAACTGGGCCCGCATCCGCGTGGAAAACCAGCTGGTGGAAGACGTGATGAACCGCAACATCAACGAGTACGCGCGTCGCTTCTACGAACACCCCGGGCGCAACCCGGAAGTGCCGGTGCAGCAGATCAAGGCGTATGCGTACTCGCGCGACAAGTTCGACCGGGTGCGCGAGAACCAGCCGGACTGGGCCGCCCTGCCCAATGGCAACTACAACCTGAGCGGCACCGACGAGCAGGGCCAGCCGTACGCCTACAAGCTGGCGGTGCGCAAGGCCGACGACGCCTGGTTCTTCCTGGCCTATGACATGACCGACAGCGTGCGCGGCGGGCAGCAGCTCAGCCGCGCGCTGGTGCTGTCAGTGCTGGTGTTCAGCCTGCTGTCGCTGGTGCTGGGCTGGTGGTCGGCATCGAAGGTGATGAAGCCGGTGTCCGACCTGGCCGCACGCCTGCGCGCGTATCGCGGTGGCAGCAGCGACCCCGAGCCGCTGGCACCGCGCTTCCCCGATGACGAAGTGGGGCAGTTGGCGCAGGCGCTGGACGATTATTCATCGCGGCTGACCGAAGTGGTGCAGCGCGACCGCGAGTTCAATGCCGATGTGAGCCACGAGCTGCGCACGCCGCTGGCCGTGATCCGCGGCGCCACCGAACTGCTGCTGACCCGCCCGGGCCTGGACGACAAGGTGCTGCAGCGTCTGCAGCGCATCCAGCGTGCCGAACAGCAGTGCAGCGATCTGATTGGCGCCTTGCTGCTGCTGTCTCGCAACGAGCGCGGGCAGGGCACCAGCAACGTGGCCCGCGTGGCCGAGCAACTGCTGGATGCACATCGCGCCCAGTTGGGCGGCAAGCCGCTGGAGCTGGTGCTGGAAGGCGAGCGCGATCTGGTGATCGACGCGCCCGAGGCCGCGCTGTCGGTGGCGCTGGGCAATCTGATCGGCAATGCGGTGAAGTATTCGCAGGACGGCGACGTGCGCGTGCACGTGGGCGGCAATGCGGTGTCGGTAACCGACAGCGGCCCGGGCCTGAGCGAAGAAGATGCCGCCAAGCTGTTCCAGCGCGGTTATCGCGGCACGCATGCCGGCCATTCGCAGGGCGGCGGTATTGGCCTGTCGATCGTCAGCCGCCTGTGCGATCTGTACGGCTGGCAGGTAAGCGTGCGGCCGGGCGGCCAGCGCGGCGTGATCGCCACGCTGACGTTCTCGCCGAAGCCGCTGTAATCGGGCACACGGAAACCCGGTAGGCGCCGACCTTGGTCGGCGCGCGTACTGCGCGCGATGTGTCGTGACTGGCGTGTGCGTGGGTGACGTTGCGGCGTTCTGTGCGGCGCTGACACCGTGGTGATGTGATCGGAATCGCGCAGCGGCTGTGCGTGGCGGCACGAATGGGCTGCGGAGTAGGGGCGGTGGCGCTTTTGCCTCGTGATTGCCGAGGCGGGCGATGGCCTGATGGCCCGGCCGGGGCAGGTGCCTTGGCCGGGATTGGCGTCCTGAAATCTACCCAACAATCAACAAACCTCTGATGTGCCGCTGGCCATCATGGAATATGCACCGTGTGCCTGCTTCTGGCGGACGGTGCGTGGGGATTCATTGGAATCCGCCGGAGTGTTTCGTTGATTGTTGTGATCCGGTACGCCAACCCGCACCGTCCGCCACCTTGCATCCGCAGGTGGCCCCGCCGTCTGCGGAGGAGCATCGTCATGTCACAGCGCACCGCCTATCCCAACCTGCATCGCCTGGTTGGCGATTCCATCGACCAGCTTCCGGCCGAGATTGCCGAACGCATTGAAGACGTACTCTCTGAACCCACCGACCTGCTGCCGAACCTGCTGGCCCGCATGGATGGCCGCGACACCGCCGAAGGCCAGCCGCAGAAGGCCACCGGCCTGACCCCGGCCCAGGCCGTCACCCTGGCCAGCCTGAGCCGCACCCTGGCCGGCCTGAATGCCCTGATCCAGATGCTGCACGCCGCCGAAGCCGCCCGCGTACAAGGCAGCACCGGCCAACAATTGCCACCCGACGTGGTGGAGGGTCTGCTGCTGGCCACCCGCGAACTGGCCCAGTACGCCCGCCGCCAGCTGGGCTGAAGGGCAGAGCACCCGAAGGGGTCGGATCCCTTTCCTGCGGAAAGGGCTCTGACCCCAGCTTAGCCAGCCGCCCAGGGTCGGATCCCTTTCCGCTGGAAAGGGCTCTGACCCCGATCAGGCACGCGGAAAGGCGGTTTAGTCGAGCAAGCTCGACGCTACGTGGGTTCAATCCGCTAGCTGCAGGTACTGCTCATGCAGCGCTTCCACCCGCGCCTGCAGGTCATCCGGGTGCCCCTTATTGACCACCACGTCATCGGCCAGCGCCAAGCGCTGTGCGCGGCTGGCCTGGGCGGCAATCATCTGGTCGGCCAGCGCGGCATCGATGCCATCGCGCTGCATCAGCCGGGCATGCTGCACGGCCTCGGGGGCGTCCACCACCAGCACGCGGTCCAGCCACCGGGAGGCCGCGCGCCATCGCCCACTGCAAGCTCGGCCAGTTCCCTCCCGGCCGGGTGTGCATGCGTGTGTTTTCCCCGTTGCTTTCGCTCAGGAGCGCGGCTGCAGGAATCACTGCTCATTGGAGGCTGGGCCGTGCGCCGCCACATACTCCTGGGCTGTTTCGTCGCCAAGGTCGGCGGCCTTGTCGATCCAGTAAAGCGCTTGTTTCGTGTCCTGATCGACTCCGTTGCCATGCATCAAGGCAAGACCGTATTCGTACATCGAAGCGGGGTCGCCCGCGTCCGTGCCGATCTTGAAGCAGTCCGCCGCACGTACATCGTCGATCTCGACCCAGTCGCCGAACAGGTATCTCATCCCGAGAGCGAAGATCGCTGGAATGTATCCCATCTCCGCAGCGGTCTGTTCAGACTTCAGCATTCTGTCCTCATGCGCCTCTCTGGGCTCGCCCTTTGGGCTGAAGCCTCCCATGAGGTAGATGCCCTCTGCGGTTCCTGCTGCGGGATGCGACTTTACGAAGTCGTAAGCTTCTCTGAAGCCTTGTGTCTCGCAAATCTCACTGAAATCTTTGGACAATTGAGTTGGGAAATTGCTCATGGATCCTTCCAGACTATGTAACCCAGATGCGGTTTGAGCTTGCGTGCTCGGGAGCGCTTCCACAAGGCCGCGGCCGGCATTGACGAAGCCATACACATGTACGCCTCCAGCCGGACGTCATCCGTGTGAGCCTTGCTTGGGGGCTGTCGCTGTCGCTGTCGCTGTCGCTGGCGCTGGCGCAGGGGTTTATCCCGCCGAAGCCAGGTACAGCCCATGCAGCCGCTCCACCTGCGCCTGCAGCGCATCCGGATGCCCATCATTGATTACCACGTCATCGGCCAGCGCCAAGCGCTGTGCGCGGCTGGCCTGGGCGGCAATCATCTGGTCGGCCAGCGCGGCATCGATGCCGTCGCGCTGCATCAGCCGGGCATGCTGCACGGCCTCGGGGGCGTCCACCACCAGTACGCGGTCCAACCACGGGTAGGCCGTGCGTCCGCCCACTTCGGTCAGCAGGGGGATGGCGGCAATCGCATACGGGCTGGGTGCCTGCTCGCACTGCTGCTGCATCAGCAGGCGGATGGCCGGATGGGTGATGGCTTCCAGTGCCGTGCGTTCGGCCGGGTCGGCGAAGATGTGGGCGCGCAACCGCGCCCGGTCCAGGGTACCGTCGGCCAGCAGCATGTTGGCGCCGAAGCGCTCGGCAATGCGGGCCAGGGCCGGCGCACCGGGGGCGACCACGGCGCGGGCGGCCAGATCGGCGTCGGCCACCACGATCCCCAGCGCCTCGAAGCGCCGGGTCACCTCGCTCTTGCCGGCGGCAATGCCGCCGGTCAGGCCCACCACGTAGCGGCTCATGGCGGTGCCGTCAGCGCAGCCCGCTCATCACCAGGTACTGGTTCAGCAGCGGCTCGCCCCACATGAAGAACAGCCAGCCGGCCAGCGCCAGGTAGGGGCCGAACGGGATGGGGGTGGCCTTGTCACGGCCCCGGCTGTACAGCCAGATGGAGCCGATGAGGGCACCCAGCACCGAGGACATCAGGATGATGGGCAGTACGCCCTTCATGCCGCACCAGGCGCCCAGCGCCGCCAACAGCTTGAAATCGCCGTGGCCCATGCCTTCCTTGCCGGTCAGCTGTTTGAACAGCCACCACACCGACCACAGCGACAGGTAGCCCAGCAGCGCGCCCAGCAGGGCGGGCTTGGCGGGCATGTACAGGTTGTCAATGCTGCCTATCAGGCCCAGCCACATCAGCGGCAGGGTCAACTGGTCCGGTAGCAGCTGGGTGCGCAGGTCGATGCCCGACAGGGCAATCAGGAAGCAGGTCAGCACGATGGCGCCGAAGCCCTGCCAGCCGAATCCGAACTGCCAGACGCAGGCCAGCACCATCACCGCGGTCAGTGCTTCCACCAGCGGGTACTGGATGGAAATGGGGGCCTTGCAGTGGCGGCACTTGCCGCCCTGGATCAGCCAGCTGAACAGGGGGATGTTTTCGTACCAGGACAGCTTGTGCTTGCAGTGCGGGCAGTGCGAGGGCTCCACCACGATGCCCGGCGGGGCCGGTTCGTAGTAGTCCGGTTCTTCCAGAACCTCGCGCGCATCGCGCTTCCACTGCCATTCCAGCCGCTTGGGCAGGCGCAGGATGACGACGTTCAGGAAACTGCCCAGCAGCAGCCCCAGACCGGCCGCGGCGGGGTAGCCGAGGCCGGGATGCTGGTCGAGAAATGCCATGTTTATTCTTATCCGACGACGGCGCCCAGCTTGAAGATGGGCAGGTACATGCCGATGACCATGCCGCCTACGACGACACCGATGAAGACCATGATCATCGGTTCCAGCAGGCTGCTCAGGGCATCCACGGCATTGTTGACTTCCTGCTCATAATACTCTGCAACCTTGAACAGCATCGTATCCAGTGCGCCGGCCTCTTCGCCGATGCCGGTCATCTGGATGACCATATGCGGGAAGAGGTTGGTCTGCTTCATGGCCATGTTGACCGGATAGCCGACCGACACGTCGTCACGCATGCGCAACACGGCTTCTTCGTAGACCTTGTTGCCTGTGGCGCCTGCAACGATGCCCAGGGCTTCCACCAAGGGCACGCCGGCCTTGAAGGTGACAGCGGTGGTGCGGGCGAAACGGGCGATGGCGCTGTTGTGCATGATCTGGCCGATCACCGGCACCTTCAGGATCAGGCGATCCATGGTGTGCTGCATCTTGGGTGAGCGTTTGTAGGCCATGGCAAAGCCGACAACCGCACCGATCAGGACTATGGCAATCAGCCACCACCAGGAAACCATGAATCGAGACATGCCCACGATCAGCATTGTGAATGCGGGCAAGTCGGCACCGAAGCCGCGGAAGACCTCCTCGAACTGCGGGACCACGAAAACCAGCATGATGGCACTGACCAGCAGCGCCACCACCACAACCATGGCCGGATAGAACAACGCCTTCTTGATCTTTCCCTTCAGGGCTTCGATGTTTTCCTTGTATGTGGCAACCGTATCCAGGACGGTCTCAAGCACGCCAGCGCCTTCACCGGCACGTACCAGGTTGCGGTACAGCTCATCGAACTGAACAGGATGCTTGCTAACGGCCTCGTAGAGCGATGAACCACCTTCGATATCGGTCCGGATGGTATCCACCATCTTTTTCATGCGCGGGTTTTTGTGCCCGCTGCCAATGATTTCCAGTGCCGAGACAATTGGCACGCCGGACTTCATCATTGTTGCCATCTGCCGACTGAAGAAGGCGATGTCCTTGGGGCCCACGGCTTTGCCTGTTCCGCCGAACAGGGGCTTGGGCTTTACCTTGATCTGGCCAGGGTTGATCCCCTGACGGCGCAGCTCAGCACGCAGCAGATTGGCATTTTTTGCCAGCTGCTCGCCCTTCATTTTCACACCCCGCTTGTCGGTCCCCTCCCAGACAAACGGCTGCAGCTCCATCGTGGCGCGCGCCACGGGCTCTTTCTTGATCGCACTGCGACTGACAGACATGTTGGCTCCCCAAGGCCCGCCATCCCCAGGCGGGCATCATGACCGAGGATGTTAGCTGGTTCCGGGGCATTCGTGGGGGCCGCCAACGTGACGTGCCGCAGGGTTTTCGGCGTGCAGGGGCAGTAGGTGACGCACTGCGTCACATTGATGGGTCCGTCGCATTTCCTGCCCAGGGGGCTTCACATACAGGAATTTGCTGCCATCATTGGCGCCGGGGAAATCCAGGGGGAGGCGTGCCGGGGTTGGCACGCAACCTGCGTTGATCCACCCGCAGGGCGCAGGACCTGCTCAGCCGGCCGATGGCCGGACCGATCCTGCGTACTGAACTCAACCACCATCTATCTTGGGGATGTAAACATGAAGAACCAGAAGGGCTTCACCCTGATCGAACTGATGATCGTCGTTGCGATCATCGCCATCCTGGCCGCCATCGCTCTGCCGGCTTACCAGGACTACACCGTCCGCGCTCGTGTGTCTGAAGCTGCTGTGCTGGCTTCGGGTGCCAAGACCACCGTCGCAGAAAACATCGCCAACAATGGCGGCGCGCTGCCGGCAGATGCCTGCGTTGGTGTTGATACGGCGATTCCCGCCAACAACCCGAACGTCGCTTCCATGACCTGCACTGCAGGCACTGGTGCAATTGCTGTGACCATGACCTCGGACAAGGGCAAGAGCACCGTTCTGACCTATACCCCGACCGCGCAGGCTGGTGCTGTCGGTACCACCTGGAAGTGCGTTGGTAGCGGTAGCGCTGCCAAGTACTACCCGGCAGAGTGCCGTACCGCTGCTGCTGCTGGCGGTGACAGCTAATCGGTGTTGCTGACCTATTGAGCGAGGAAATGGGGGGCGAATGCTCCCCATTTTCTTTTTGGATGGATCATTGCATCGGCAATCGGTTCCATTTAGCGGTACAACTTCATTACGTGCCATGGGGAGGCACTGTACATGGACGCCCAACGAGGCTTCACTCTCATAGAGCTGATGATTGTTGTAGCAATCATCGCAATCCTTGCTGCAATAGCCCTTCCGGCTTATCAGGACTACACGATCAGGGCGCGCGTATCTGAGGCGGTGGTCCTTATGTCTTATGCGAAGGTCACCGTTACTGAAAATGTCAACAACAAGAACGTCTTGGACGCAGCAGCGTGTTCAGGAGTTGACGCGGTTACGACAGCGACGGAGAACGTGGCATCCATGAGCTGCTCAGGAAACGGGGTGCTTACCGTCCTGACGACCGATAAGGCAGGTGCGGTGACCTTGCGTTTGACGCCGTCGTACAACCCGAACGAGGTCGTCCGCTGGCAGTGCAGCACGGTTTCCGGCCAGCCCAAGCATATCCCGCCGGAATGCAGGTAGTCGTTTCAGTTCGAGCGCCTGCGACGTCAGTCGGTCCTTTCGCCTGCAAGGTCAGTCCGGTAATCTGCGCAGGGGAGTAGGAGTGCATAGATGAACACAGTCGTTAACGCCAACCTCGTCGGCATCACCGGTCTGGCCCGTCGCCTTGTGCAGGACGGTGCGCTGGACGAAGCCGGCGCCCGCGATGCCATGGCCAAGGCGACGGCTGCCAAGCAGCCCCTGCCGACCTGGTTCGCACAGAACAAGGTGGTGGGCGCCGCCCAGCTGGCAGCGGCCAACTCGGTTGAGTTCGGCATGCCGCTGTTCGACGTGTCCACGTTCGACAGCAGCCAGAACGCCATGAGCCTGGTCAGCGAAGAGCTGCTGCGCAAGCACAACGTGCTGCCGCTGTTCAAGCGCGGCGGCAAGCTGTTCGTCGGCACCAGCAACCCCACCCATTCGCTGGACGAGATCAAGTTCCACACCAACCTGGTGGTGGAACCGATCCTGGTGGACGAGGACCAGATCCGGCGCACCCTGGAGCAGTGGCATTCCAGCCACGACACCTTGGGCGACGCGCTGGGCGGCGACGACGACGGCATGGCCAACCTGGACATCTCCGGCGGTGAGGAGGACATGTCGTCCTCCGACAGCGGCGTAGACGCCAAGGGCGACGACACCCCGGTGGTGAAGTTCGTCAACAAGGTGCTGGTCGATGCGATCCGCAAGGGCGCGTCGGACATCCACTTCGAGCCCTACGAAGACGACTACCGCGTGCGCCTGCGCATCGATGGTCTGCTGAAGATGGTGGCGCGCGCGCCGGTGAAGTTGAACCAGCGCATCGCGGCCCGCCTGAAGGTGATGGCGCAGCTGGACATCGCCGAAAAGCGCGTGCCGCAGGACGGTCGCATCAAGCTGAACCTGTCCAAGAGCAAGCAGATCGACTTCCGCGTCAGCACGCTGCCGACCCTGTTCGGCGAAAAGGTGGTGCTGCGTATTCTGGACGGCAGCGCGGCCAAGCTGGGAATCGACAAGCTGGGCTACGAACCGGACCAGCAGAAGCTGTTCCTGGAAGCCATCCACAAGCCCTACGGCATGGTGCTGGTGACCGGCCCGACCGGTTCGGGCAAGACCGTTTCGCTCTATACCGCGCTGGGCATCCTGAACGATGAAACGCGCAATATTTCCACCGCCGAAGACCCGGTGGAAATCCGTCTGCCCGGCGTGAACCAGGTGCAGCAGAACAACAAGCGCGGCATGACCTTTGCGGCGGCGCTGCGCTCGTTCCTGCGACAGGATCCGGACATCATCATGGTGGGCGAAATCCGCGACCTGGAGACGGCGGAAATCGCGATCAAGGCGGCGCAGACCGGTCACATGGTGCTGTCCACGCTGCATACCAACGATGCGCCGCAGACCATCGCGCGTCTGATGAACATGGGCATTGCCCCGTACAACATCACCAGCTCGGTCACCCTGGTGATCGCCCAGCGTCTGGCGCGCCGGCTGTGCAACAACTGCAAGCGTCCGGCGGAACTGCCGGCGCATGCGCTGCTGGCCGAAGGCTTCACCCAGGCACAGTTGGATGCGGGTATCCAGCTGCACGAAGCGGTGGGCTGCGATGAATGCACCGAGGGCTACAAGGGCCGTACCGGCCTGTACCAGGTGATGCCGATGACCGACGAGATTTCCACCATCGTGCTGGCCGGCGGCAACGCCCTGCAGATTGCCGAAGCCGCGCAGGCGATCGGCGTGAATGATCTGCGCCAGTCGGCGCTGAAGAAGGTAGCGGCGGGTGTGACCAGCCTGGCTGAGATCAACCGCGTTACCAAGGATTGATGCGGTTGTAGATCCACGCCATGCGTGGATAACGCCGGCCCGATGGGGTCAGAGCCCTTTCCTGCGGAAAGGGATCCGACCCCGGGCCTTCCGGCCCTTATTCCATGCCCAGCTTTTTCAGCTTGTAGCGCAGCGCGCGGAAGGTGATGCCCAGTTGCGCGGCAGTGCGGGTCTTGTTCCAGCGGTTCTCTTCCAGCGCACGCTGGATGGCGCTGCGTTCGAGCTGCTCGATGTACGAGGGCAGGGCGGCGCTGCCGGGTTGCAGGTCTGCTACCGCTTCCACGGCCACGGCCGGATGGGCGCCGCCGGCGGCGCGCGGGGCGTGCTGCGGCAGGCGCAGATCGTCGGCGCCAATGCGGTCTTCTTCGGCCAGCGCCAGCGCGCGCTCCAGGATGTTCTCCAGCTCGCGCACGTTGCCGGGGAAGCCGTACTGGGCCAGTGCGTCCAGCGCCGACGGGGCCAGCAGCGGGGTCGCGCGGCCGTGACTGCGGGCCAGCCGCGCCAGGATGGAACCGGCCAGGTCCGGCAGGTCCTGGCGGCGCTCGCGCAGCGGCGGCACCCTCAGTTCAATCACGTTGATGCGGTAATACAGGTCGTGGCGGAAGCGGCCGTCTTCGACCAGCTCGGCCAGGTCCTTGTGGGTGGCCGACAGGATGCGCACGTCCACCGGTTCTTCATTGGAAGCGCCCACCGCGCGCACCGATTTTTCCTGGATCGCGCGCAGCAGCTTCACCTGCATCTGCAGCGGCAGTTCGGCCACCTCATCGAGGAACAGGGTGCCGCCATGGGCGGCCTGGAACAGGCCCGGCTTGTCGGCGTGGGCGCCGCTGAAGCTGCCCTTGCGGTGGCCGAAGAACTCGCTTTCCATCAGCTCGCTGGGAATGGCGCCGCAGTTCACCGGCACGAACGGGCCGGCCGCGCGGGCGCCCTGGGCGTGGATGGTGCGTGCCACCAGTTCCTTGCCCACGCCCGATTCGCCCAGGATGTAGACCGGGGCCTGGCTGCGGGCCACTTTGCCGATGGTGGTGCGCAGCACGTCCATGGCCGGCGAACTGCCCAGCAGGCGCGCGGCCTGTTCGGCGGCCGGGCCGGTGGCGGGGCGCTCGGCGTTGTTCAGTTCCAGCGCGTGCTTCACCAGCCCGCGCAGCACCGAAATATCCACCGGCTTGCTGACGAAATCGAAAGCGCCGGCCTTCAGCGCTTCCACCGCCAGATCCATGCTGCCGAAGGCGGTGATCATCGCCACCGGGGTGCGCGGGTAGTGGTGGGCGATCTCGCTCACCAGCTCGATGCCGTTGCCATCGGGCAGGCGCATGTCGGTGATGCACAGATCGTAGGGATTGCTGGCCAGCAGCTCGCGCGCTTCGGCAAGGTTGGCGGCGGTGCTGATGCGCAGGCCCATGCGGCCAAGGGTCAGCACCAGCAGTTCGCGGATGTCGCGTTCATCGTCGACGATGAGAGCGCTGCGGGTTTCGTTCATGGGCGGAAAGATAGCCGAGGGGGGGCGGAAGCGACAAATACTTGACGCGGTGGATCAGGTCGGAAGCAGGGTGTGCGGGCCCGGCAGGACCAGGCGGAAGCACGAGCCGCCGGCCGGCACCGGGATGTAATCCAGGCGTGCCTGGTTGGCGCGGCACAGCTCACGGGCGATATACAGGCCCAGGCCGGTGCCGTGCTCGGACGTGGTGAAGAACGGGCGGAACAACTGCGCGGCCACCGCTTCGGGAATGCCGGGGCCGCGGTCCATAACGTCGATCACTGCGTTGCGCTCGTGCAGGGCCACGCGCAGGCGCACGCGCGCCGGCTGCTGGCCCACGCGGCCATACTTCAGCGCGTTGTGCACCAGCACGGTCAGCACCTGGTAAAGATGGCGGGTGTCCACCTGCGCCGGCACCGAGGTGTCGGTGATGATCGGTTCGATGCTGTCCGTTTCCAGTGTCTGGCCCTGCTTGTACTCCAGCACGAAGCGGCGCACGAAGGCGGCCAGATCGACGTTTTCCGGGGTGGCGCGTTCGCGCCGGGCCAGGCCCAGCACGCTTTCCACGATGCTGTTGGTGCGCTGGCACTGCTGGTGGATGATCTGCAGCAGGCGGCGGTCGCTTTCGTTGAAACCGGTGCCTTCTTCCAGCAGCTGCACCGCATAGTTGATGGCGGCCAGCGGGTTGCGGATCTCATGGGCCAGGCTGGCCGAGAAGCGGCCCATGGCCGACAGGGTGAGCGATTCGGCGCGGCGCGAGACCACGCTGGAATCGTCCAGGAACACCAGGGCCAGATCGCTGCCGGCCAGCAGGCGGGCAAAGCGCGGCTGTACTTCCGGCTGGTCGGGGTTGAGCTGCAGCGGCAGTTCGTCCTGGGTCCAGCCGTTGCGCCAGCGGTTGAGGCGGCGCGCCAGTTCCGGGGCGATGCTGGCCAGGTCCAGGCGGCCGGTTTCGCCCACGCCATCGTTGTCGCCCAGCAGCAGCGATGCCGCTTCGTTGGCCAGGGTGATGCGGTTTTCACCATCGACCACCAGCACGCCGGTGCGCATGCGGCGGATGATCAGTTCGTTGATCTGGAACAGGTTGGCCACTTCGTCGCCGCGCTGGTTGGCCAGCTGCTGGTTGCGACGGGCGCGGTTGCCCACCTGGTAGCTGATGAAGGCCAGGGCCAGGTAGCTGGTGGCGAACATGGCCAGTTCGGCCAGGGTGCGGGTGGGGTCGCCGCCTTCCAGCACCTTCCACAGGTATTCGGCGGCGGTGGCCACGCTGGCGGCCAGCGCCAGGCACAGGCCCCAGCTGAGCGGCAGCAGGGTGGCGGCTGCGGCGATGTTGAACAGCAGCGACATCGAAATGCCGGCGCTGGCGCCGGGCAGGGCGTGCGCAAGCAGGCTGGCGGCGACGATATCCAGTAGCACGCCACCGACCACGGTGGGGCGCAGCCAGCGTTCGCTGCGGCCGATCAGCAGCCACAGCAGCGACAGGCCCAGGTAGGCGCCGCCCACGGCATAGGCCAGGCGCGGGTGGTGGGCTTCGCCGACCATGGCCGACAACGGGCTGTAGAGCAGGGCGGCGATGACCGACGCGATCAGCACCCGGTACAGGGCGAAGAAGTACAGCTCACGCCGCGGTATCGATTCGATGCGGTCGATCAATGAAGCACTGGGTGACACGCCGGAACTCCCCTTCTGGCTGCCTGGAACTGGGTTTGACGGCGGTGGCCTGCAGCGTAGCCGATGTTCCCCCGATCATCGGAACCGCTTTGTAGAGTCGAGCCATGCTCGACTGCTTCGGCAAAGCAGTCGAGCATGGCTCGACTCTACAGATCGCCCGTCGAGCATGGCTCGACGCTACAGATCACCCGTCGAGCATGGCTCGACGCTACAGATCACCCGTCGAGCAAGCTTGACGCTACCGGGCCCAGTATAGGCCTGTGGAAGCGATTTCCTGCGCAATCGGGCCCGGGCGGCCGCGTGGCTGGGCCCGCCCGGCGCCCGCAACTGCCTGAATGACGGCGGAAATCTGCCCGGGTCTGGCCATTTGTCCATACTTCTTTGCGCCCCGGCGCCGGCTCGGCCACAATAGTGGGCCCGCCGCGGTCCATGCCGGCGCCCCGCCGGGGCCCCTGAGGAATTGCGTGCGGTCGTTCCTATTCCCACGGTGACGCATGAATTTCCACGAATACCAGTCAAAACAACTGCTTGCCGAATACGGCATTCCGGTCCCGGCCGGCAAGGTCGCTGCGACCCCGGACGAGGCGGTTGCCGCTGCCAACGCTCTGGGCCAGGGCCCCTGGATGGTCAAGGCGCAGATCCACGCTGGCGGCCGCGGTAAGGCTGGCGGCGTCAAGTTCTGCAAGACCACCGACGATGTGAAGGCCGCTGCGGCCAAGATGCTCGGCACCAAGATGGCCACCTACCAGACCGCAGGCGTTGAACTGCCGGTCAACCTGGTGCTGGTGACCACCGCCGGCGAGATCGTCAAGGAACTGTACCTGTCGGTGCTGGTTGACCGTGGCACCAAGACCATCACCTACATCGCTTCTTCGGAAGGCGGCGTGGAGATCGAGCAGGTTGCCGCTGAAACCCCGGAACTGATCCACTCGCTGAACGTCGACTTCGTCGAAGGCGTGCAGGGTTACCACGGCCGCGATTTCGGCTTCAAGCTGGGCCTGACCGCCAAGCAGGCCGGCCAGTTCGCCAGCATCATGGTGAACCTGTACCGCCTGTTCAACGAAAAGGACCTGGCCCTGGTTGAAATCAACCCGCTGGCCATCCTGGACGACGGCAACCTGTACGCGCTGGACGGCAAGTTCGACAGCGACGACAACGCCGCGTTCCGCCAGAAGGCCCTGGTCGCCATGCGCGACAAGACCCAGGAAGATCCGACCGAAGTGATCGCTTCGGAACTGGACATCAACTACGTCACCATGGACGGCAACATCGGCTGCATGGTGAACGGCGCCGGTCTGGCCATGGCCACCATGGACGTCATCAAGCTCAACGGCGGCGAGCCGGCGAACTTCCTGGACGTGGGCGGCGGTGCCAACAAGCAGCGCGTCATTGAAGCCTTCAAGCTGATCCTGTCCTCGGACAAGGTCGAAGGCATCTTCGTCAACATCTTCGGCGGCATCGTCCGCTGCGACATGATTGCCGAAGGCATCATCGCCGCCGTGAAGGAAGTGGGCGTCAAGGTTCCGGTCGTGGTGCGCCTGGAAGGCACCAACGTGGAAGAAGGCAAGCAGCTGCTGCGTGACAGCGGCATGGCCATCATCCCGGCTGACAACATCAACGATGGCGCCAAGAAGATCGTTGAAGCTGTCAAGAACGCCGCCTGATACCGACACCAAGGAATTACCATGTCTGTTTTGATCAACAAGAACACCAAGGTGATCGTGCAGGGCTTCACCGGCCAGCAGGGCACCTTCCACGCCACTCAGATGATCGAGTACGGCACCCAGGTTGTTGGCGGCGTGACCCCGGGCAAGGGTGGCACCACCCATATCGACCTGCCGGTCTTCAACACCGTTGCCGACGCCGTGCAGAGCACCGGCGCCAACGCGTCGGTCATCTACGTGCCGCCGCCGTACGCCGCTGACGCGATCCTGGAAGCCGCTGCTGCCGGCATCAAGGTCATCGTCTGCATCACCGAAGGCATTCCGGTGCTGGACATGCTGCGCGTGAAGAACGTGCTGACCCGTTCGCATCCGGACACCGTGCTGATCGGGCCGAACTGCCCGGGCGTCATCACCCCGGGTGAGTGCAAGATCGGCATCATGCCGGGCCACATCCACCAGCCGGGCAAGATCGGCATCGTGTCGCGTTCGGGCACCCTGACCTATGAAGCGGTCAAGCAGACCACCGAAGTCGGCCTGGGCCAGTCCACCTGCATCGGTATCGGTGGTGACCCGATCAACGGCCTGAACTTCGTCGACTGCCTGAAGCTGTTCAACGAAGACCCGCAGACCGAAGGCATCATCATGGTGGGCGAAATCGGCGGTGACGCTGAAGAAGCCGGCGCCGAGTACATCAAGAACCACGTGAAGAAGCCGGTTGTCGGTTTCATCGCCGGTGCGTCGGCTCCGGCCGGCAAGCGCATGGGCCACGCCGGTGCGATCGCCTCGGGTGGCAAGGGCACGGCCGAAGGCAAGTTTGCCGCCATGGAAGCTGCCGGTGTCGTCACCGTCCGCTCGCCGGGCGACCTGGGCGCTGCCATCGCCAAGCTGGTGAAATAAGATCGACTGCCTCCGGCAGACGCTCTTGTAGAGTCGAGCCATGCTCGACTGGCACCAAACAGAAAAGCCGCCTTCGGGCGGCTTTTCTGCGTCTGGCGGTGTGCCGGTCGGCCCCATCCACGCATGGCGTGGATCTACCGGGCGTGGCCATGCCGGGCGAGCGCATGGCGCGGCGCTACAATGGGCGCATTGCAACCACAGGCTGGACCCTCATGGCTTCGATCCGTATCGCGATGGCGCAGTTCGATTTCCCGGTCGGCGATGTTGCCGGCAATTCCGAACGCATCATCGAGATGATCGGCCAGGCGCGCGATGAGTACGGCGCCGAGCTGGTGATGTTCCCCGAGCTGGCCGTCAGCGGCTATCCGCCGGAAGACCTGCTGCTGCGCCCGGGCTTCCTGTACGAATGCGAGCAGGCCATGGCGCGCATCGCCGCCGCCTGCCGTGGCATCACCGCCGTGGTGGGCTGGCCGCAGGCCGCCGGCGCGGTGGTCTACAACGCCGCCAGCGTGCTGCGCGATGGCTTGGTGGAACAGACTTACCGCAAGCGCGAACTGCCCAACTATGCCGTGTTCGACGAGCGCCGCTACTTCGATGTCGACCCCGATGGCGGCAGCTGCGTGTTCGAGGTGAACGGCATTGCGGTGGGCCTGCTGATCTGCGAAGACCTGTGGTTTGCCGAGCCGATGGCCGACACCGTGCAGGCCGGCGCGCAGCTGGTGGTGGTTCCCAACGCGTCGCCCTACGAGCGCGGCAAGCATGCCCAGCGCGACGCCGTGCTGGCCGCGCGCACCCGCGAGAGCGGGGCGGCCATTGCCTACCTGAATGTGGTGGGCGGCCAGGACGCCCTGGTGTTCGACGGTGCGTCGGTGGTGGCCGATGGCGATGGCACGGTGCACCCGGCCGCTGCGGCCTTCATGGACCAGTGGCTGGTGGTGGACTACGACGGCGCCAGCCGCCGCTTCATGCCGCATGTGTGGATGGACGACGGCGACGAGAGCATGGATGCGCTGGCCTGGCGTGCGGTGACCCGCGGTATCCAGGATTACTGCCGCAAGAACGGCTTCAAAAAGGTGTGGCTGGGCCTGTCCGGCGGCATCGATTCGGCGCTGGTGCTGGCCCTGGCCGTGGATGCGCTGGGCGCGGACAACGTGACCGCCGTGCGCCTGCCCTCGCGCTACACCGCCGGCATGTCCAACGATCTGGCGGCAGAGCAGTGCCAGACGCTGGGCGTGAAGCTGGAGGCGGTATCGATCGAGCCGGCCTTCAAGGGCCTGATGGAATCGCTGGCACCGATGTTCGAAGGCACCACGCCGGATGTGACCGAAGAGAACCTGCAGTCGCGCAGCCGCGGCGTGATCCTGATGGCGCTGGCCAACAAGTTCGGCGGCCTGCTGCTGACCACCGGCAACAAGAGCGAATACGCGGTGGGTTACGCCACGATCTATGGCGACATGTGCGGTGGCTATGCGCCGCTGAAGGACCTGTACAAGACCGAGGTGTTCGGGCTGTCGAAGTGGCGCAATACCGTGGGTGGCGCGCCGGTCATTCCGCCGGCGGTGATCAGCCGCCCGCCGTCGGCCGAGCTGCGCGAGAACCAGCTGGACCAGGATTCGCTGCCGGCCTACGACGTGCTGGACGGCATTCTGTACCGCTACGTGGACCAGGAGCAGTCGCGCGCGGAGATCGTGGCGGCCGGTTACGACGCGGCCGTGGTGGACCGGGTGCTGCGCCTGGTGCGCATCAGTGAGTGGAAACGCCACCAGGCCGCGCCGGGCCCGAAGGTGTCGCGCCGGGCATTCGGCCGCGAGCGCCGGTACCCGATCAGCAACGGGTTCAAGGGGTAAGGGCGGCCCGGGCCACCCCTCCCCGGTAGGTGCGGACCTTGGTCCGCACGGTGTTCGACCATCATCCACGCATGGCGTGGACCCACAAACCCATCATCGTGCGGCGTCCAGCTGTTGTTCCAGCGCTGCCAATTCGGCTGCGGGGTCGAAGCGGGCATCCTCCAGCCGTGCACGCACGAATGCCAACCCATCGGCCGCGGCCGCATCCAGCGTGCCGCGGTGGTCGACTGGGTACTGCCGGAAGGCCACCGGCTCGCCACGCAGGGCCAGGCCGGCGGCGTACAGCAGCGTGGTCAGGTAGGGCACATCCTGGTCGCCGGTGCCGTGGGCCAGCATCAACGGCTGGGTGAACCCGCGCCGTGGCACGCCCAGATAGTCGTGCAGCAGCGTCCAGATGCCCGGCACTGTGGTCAACGGGGCGCTGAACATCTCGCCTGCGCTGGCACCCTCCAGCTGCGCGGCCAGATCGGTCAGGCAGTGCTGGCGGGCCAGCGCGATGCGGGCCCGTCCCTGCGGGCTCAGCACCCGGTCGATCTGCGGCGCCACCTGCAGCAGGCCATCGAGCAGATAGGCGTGATAGGCGTTCAGTGCCCCCGGGTTGGCGGTGCGGTTGTCGGGCCGCATCACCAGCGCGGTGATTTCCACGGCCGTGGGCGTGCCAGCAGTGAAGCTGCCCTTGAACTGCAGGGCGGGGCCAGCGTAGTCAGTCGCCAGGTGGCCGGCGCTCAGCGCGGCCGACGCCCCCTGCGAATAGCCCACCGAGACCCAGCGGGGCGACAGACGCCCGCCGTCCAGGAACTGGTGGCTGGCCTTGACCATGTCGATGCTGTTGCGCGCGGCGGTGCGCACGTGCAGGTAGGTATGCTGGCCCGGGCTGCCGAGGCCCTGGTAATCGGCGGCGACCACCGCATAGCCCTGGCCGAGGAAGTGGTCCAGGAAGCGCCCGTCGCGCTCGGGATGGGTGGGGCCGGACACCGACGGCGCGCAGTGGTTGGCAATGCCCTGGGTGCCATGCGCCCAGGACACCACCGGCCAGCCGCCCGCCGGCGCGGTGCCAGCAGGCAGGTAGAGCAGCCCGGTGCCCTGGGCCAGGCGGCCGCTGTGATCGGGGGTGTGATAGCGCAGCAGGTAAGCCTGGGCCGCCTTCGAGGGCACCCAGTCGGCGCGGTAGGGGGCGGCGGAGAGCAGATCGCCGGGCTCGGCCGCCTGGGCAGCCACGGGCAGGCCCAGCAGGGGGGCAGCGAGGGCGGCCAGAAGCGGGCGGATGCGGGAAACGATTGAGGTCATGCGGACTCCAGGCAGGCGGGAATGGCCGTGCACGGGAGTGTGGAAGGCGGTGCGGGCAGGGTCTGGGACCGGGATCGCAACAGCCGCGGATTCGAAGAATTCCTAATCCCGGCATCCAGAGGTCAGTGGATCCACGCCATGCGTGGATGGGGGTATTCCCAGCGTCCAATTGCCAAGCGCCGTCGAGCATGGCTCGACGCTACAAAAAGAAAGGGCCCCTTGCGGGGCCCATTCTTTTACTTCTTTTCCAACCGTGCGTTGCGCTGGCCGGTGCTGGCGGACTTCTCGCCGGCGAACGGGTTCAGCTTGCGGATCATCCACGGGTACTTGGGCCACTTGCCTTCCAGCCACGGGTGGGTGGGCTGGTTCAGGGTCAGCACGCGGCGGGCATCGTCGGCCAGCGTCTTGTTGCCCAGGTGGGTGTAGGCTTCGCCCAGCACCGCCACGGCGTCGTACTGGTACGCGCTCTGCGGGTAGGTTTCCAGCAGGAAGTTGGCGCGGCCGGCGGCGGAAACATAGGCTTCGCGGCGCAGGTAGTACAGGGCGTTGTCCAGCTCGTGCTGGGCGAACACGTCACGCAGCACGATCATGCGCTGGCGCGCATCGGCGGCGTAGCGGCTGTTCGGGTAACGGTCCACCACGATGTTGAAGTCGGCATAGGCCTGGTGCGGGGTGGACAGATCGCGGCGGCTCGGATCCAGCGACCATACGCGGCGCAGGAAAACCGTATTGCGATTGGAGTTGGCCAGGCCGCGCAGGTAGTACAGATAAGCGATGTTGCGGTGGGTCGGGTAGGTGCGGATGAAGCGGTCGATGCTGGACACCGCGTCATCGTGCTTGCCGGCCTTGTACTGGGCGTAGGCGGTCTCGATCATCGCCTGTTCGGTGTACGGGCCGTACGGGTACTGGGCCACCAGACGGCGGAAGCTGGCTTCGGCGCCGCTCCAGTTGCCGCCCTTCATGAGCGCGTGGCTCTTGTCGTACAGCTGTTCGACAGGCGTGCCTTCATCGGGGCGATCCCCCTTCTTGGCACCGCGGTGGCAACCGGTGGCGGCGATGACCAGCACCAGCAGCAGGGCGGTGAGGCGGACGGGCGCGGAGAGCATGGCGGAGCGTCGGATCATGGGGTCAAGGCGGGACGCGTCTGGAATACGAAGGGTCGATGATAGCCTAGTGTCCTGTCCTGCGACTGAAACCGGCCGCCCGGACCCCAAAATTTCAAAGATCCCCCTTGCCATGTCTGAACAAACTTCCGAATCGGCCCGCCAGGCCATCGTTCCCGATACCGCCGCCGGCCGGCGTTTCGACGCCGTTGTGGCCGAGCTGTTCCCCGAATATTCCCGCTCGCGCCTGACCGAGTGGATCAAATCCGGCGATGTGCTGCTGGACGGCGCCCAGGCCCGACCGCGCGACCCGCTGCGCGGCGGCGAGGTGGTGAGCCTGACTGTGGTGCTGGACACCCAGACCGACGCCCAGCCCGAAGACATCCCGCTGGACGTGCTGTTCGAGGATGAGCACCTGCTGGTGATCAACAAGCCGGTGGGCCTGGTGGTGCACCCCGGCGCCGGCAACCACAGCGGCACCCTGGTGAACGCCCTGCTGTACCGCGACCCGTCGGTGGCCGTGCTGCCGCGCGCCGGCATCGTGCACCGCCTGGACAAGGACACCAGCGGCGTGATGGTGGTGGCCCGTACCCTGGAAGCGCAGACCGCGCTGGTGGAACAGCTGGCCGCGCGCGATGTGCACCGCCAGTACCTGGCCGTGGTGATGGGCGCGCTGGTGGCCGGCGGCACCGCCGATGCCCCGATCGACCGCCACCCGCGCGACCGCCTGAAGATGGGCGTGCGCGAAGATGGCAAGGAAGCGGTGACCCATTACCGCCTGCGCGAGCGCTTCCGCGCCCATACCGCGCTGGAATGCCGCCTGGAAACCGGCCGCACCCACCAGATCCGCGTGCACATGGCGCACCTGCGCCACCCGATCGTGGGTGACCCGCTGTACGGCGGCGCGCTGAAGCTGCCCAAGGGCGCCAGCAACGAACTGGTGGCCGCGCTGCGCGGCTTCAAGCGCCAGGCGCTGCACGCTGAAACCCTGGAGTTCGTGCACCCGATCACCGGCCAACCGGTGCGAAACAGTGCGCCGGTGCCGGCCGACATGCTGCACCTGATGAAGGTGCTGCGCGAAGACAGCGAAGCATTTGCTGCGCGCGAACGGGACCGCTGGTAATGGCCGCCGCACTGCCGCTGCTGCAGGCTGACTGGCCGGCACCGCCGGGAGTGCGGGCGCTGACCACCCGTCGCCACGGCGCGGGTATTTCACCGGCGCCGTTCGACCAGTTCAACCTGGGCAACCGGCATGCTGCCGATGGCGATACCCCGGCCAACGTGGAGCACAACCGCCAATTGCTGCAGCAGGGCCTGGCCCTGCCGTCGGCGCCGCACTGGCTGCGCCAGGTACACAGCAGCACGGTGCTGCGCTTCAACGCGCCGCCGCAGGCAGGGGCCAGCGAACCCGTGGCCGATGCGTCGGTCACCTCTGAACGGGGCGTGGTGCTGGCCATCCTGACCGCCGATTGCCTGCCGGTGGTGTTTGCCGCCGCCGATGGCAGCGAAGTGGGCGCTGCGCATGCCGGGTGGCGCGGGCTGGCCGACGGCATGCTGGAACACACGGTGGCTGCGATGACCACCGCCCCGGCGCAGCTGCGCGCCTGGCTGGGCCCAGCGGCCGGGCCGCAGGACTACGAGATCGGCGAAGAGGTGTACCACGCCTTCGTCGGCCACGACCCGGCGGCCGCGGCGGCATTCGTGGCCACCCGCCAGGGGCACTGGAAGGTGGATCTGTTCGCGTTGGCGCGCCAGCGCCTGCAGATCGCGGGCATGGAGCCGGCCAACATCCATGGCGGCACCGTGTCCACCATGGCCGACCCGGATCTGTACTCGCACCGCCGCGATCGCCGTACCGGGCGCATGGCCACGCTGGTGTGGATGGCATGAGCCGGGGTGAGCCCGCTACGGGGTCAGAGCCCTTCCCTGGCGGGAAGGGATCCGACCCCTCCCACGTCGCCGTGATCGTGTTCGATGGCGTCTGCGCGCTGTGCAGCCGCTGGGTGCGCTTCCTGCTGCGCTTCGACCGCCGGGGCCGCTACCGCTTCGCCGCCATGCAGGGCGCGCACGGCAGTGGCCTGCTGCGCGCGCACGGGCTGGACCCGAACGACCCGCTGTCCTTCCTGCTGGTGGACGCACAGGGCGCCTGGACCGACACCAACGCGATCCTGCGGGTGCTGGCCGGCCTGGGCGGGCCGTGGCGGTTTGCCGGGGCGCTGCGCGTGCTGCCGCAGGCGTGGCGCGACCGCGCGTACCGCGTGCTGGCGCGCAACCGCTACCGCTGGTTCGGGCGCCACGATGCCTGCTTCCTGCCCAGCGCGGAACAGGCCGCGCGCTTCCTGGATTGACCGCCGCCGTCTGCTCTTTTGTAGAGTCGAGCCATGCTCGACTGCTGCACCATCAGTCGAGCATGGCTCGACTCTACAAAGAAGGGGCGATCAGGCTTCCAGGGCTTCGAGGTAGCTGCGGCGCCAGTGGTTGATGTCGTAGGTGCGCAGGTGCTCCATCATGGCGTGCCAGCGTTCCTTGCGGCGGCGCAGCGACATGGTGGCAGCGGTGGCGATGGCGTCGGCCATGCCGTCCAGGTCGTAGGGGTTCACCAGCAGCGCCTGCTTCATTTCGTCGGCGGCGCCGGCCAGCAGGGACAGCACCAGCACGCCTGGATCGTCGGGGTCCTGCGAGGCTACGTATTCCTTGGCCACCAGGTTCATGCCATCGCGCAGCGGCGTGACCAGGCCGACCGCCGCGGCGCGATAGAAGCCGGTCAGGGTGGCATGGGTGAAGTTCTGGTTGACGTAGCGCAGCGGGGTCCAGTCCGGCGCGGCGTGGCCGCCGTTGATATGGCCGGCAATCTGTTCCAGCGTGCTGCGCAGCTGGCGGTATTCGGTCACATCGCCGCGCGATACCGGGGCGATCTGCAGGTAGGTCAGCGAGCCGCGCTGGTCGGGGTGGCGTTCCAGGTAGCGTTCGAAACCGCGGAAGCGCTCGGGCAGGCCCTTGGAATAATCCAGACGGTCCACACCGATGGCAAGCTGGCGATCGCGCAGGCTGCTGCGCAGGTCCTTCACCGCGGCCTTGCTGGCGGCGCTGGCGGCCTGTCGGGCAATCAGCGCGGTGTCGATGCCGATGGGGAAGGCTGCCGCGCGGAAACGTCGGCCGCCGGGGGCTTCAAGCCGTCCATCGTCCAATACGCGGCCACCGCCGAACAGGCGCAGGTAGGTCTGGAAGCGGTCGGCATCGCGCTGGGTCTGGAAACCGACCAGATCATAGGCGTACAGCGCCGAGAACAGGCGCAGGTGGTCGGGCATGGCCTGCAGCAGGTCGGCCGATGGCATCGGGATGTGCAGGAAGAAGCCGATCCTGCAGCCGATGCCACGCTCGCGCAGCATCGCGCCCAGTGGAATCAGGTGGTAATCGTGGATCCAGACGATGTCATCCTCGCGCAGCAGCGGCGCGAGCTTGTCGGCGAACAGCGCATTGACCTTGTGGTAGGTCTCGCGGGTGCCACGGTCGTAGTCCACCAGATCCAGGCGGAAGTGCAGCAGCGGCCACAACGTGCGGTTGGAAAATCCGTTGTAGTAGCCATCCACATCACGCTTGGCCAGATCCATGGTGACGTACTCGATGTCACCTTCCTTCTGCTGGTGCAGCGTGCCGCTGGCATCCTTGGCGTTCTTGCCGCTCCAGCCGAACCACATGCCGCCACGCTCCTTCAGCGCGGCCAACAGGCCGACGGCGAGGCCGCCGGCGCGGCTTTCACCGGGCACGGCGACCCGGTTCGAAACAACAACCAGACGACTCACGAGGCCTCCTGCCAGGAGCGCGACAGGCGCATGGCGGCGGTGATCAGCCCCACGTGCGAGTACGTCTGCGGGAAGTTGCCCCAGGCTTCGCCGCCATCGAAGGCCAGGTCTTCGGACAGCAGGCCCAGGTGGTTGCGCTGCTTCAGCAGCAGTTCGAACATCTCACGCGCCTCGTCCATGCGGCCGATCGCCGCCAGCGCGTCGATGTACCAGAATGTGCAGATGGTGAAGCTGGTTTCCGGTTCGCCGAAGTCATCCGGCGCCACGTAGCGGTACAGCGAATTGCCGTGCTTCAGGTCGCGGCCGATGGCTTCCACCGTGGCGATGAAGCGCGCGTCGTGGGCATCGATGAAGCCGATGTCGGCCAGCAGCAGCAGCGAGGCATCCAGGCGATGGCCGCCGAACGTATCGGTGAAATGGCCGTGTGCATCGCTCCAGGCTTCGGCCATGATGCGCGCATGGATGGTGTCAGCGCGCTCGCGCCAGTACTGCGCGCGGTCATCGCGCTTCAGGCGCACGGCGATCTTGCACAGGCGGTCGCACGCGGCCCAGCACATGGCGCTGGTGTAGGTGTGTACTTCGGTGCGGCCGCGGAACTCCCACAGGCCGGCATCGGGCACGTCGTGCAGGGCGAAGGCCTGTTCGCCAAGTGGCTCCAGCCGCGCGAAGGTGTGCGCATCGCCCGGGTCCTGCAGGCGGCGGTCGAAGAACAGCTGGGTGGAGGCCAGTACCACGCTGCCATAGACATCGTGCTGGCGCTGCACCCAGGCCAGGTTGCCGCGACGCACCGGGCCCATGCCGCGGTAGCCGGACAGCGTAGGCACTTCGTCTTCGTCCAGCTTGGCCTCGAAGCCGATGCCGTACAGCGGCTGCAGCGTGCCATCGGTGGTGGCCAGGTTGAAGATGTAGCCCAGGAACTGTTCCATGGTGCGGGTGGCGCCCAGCCGGTTCAACGCGCGCACCACGAAGGCGGCATCGCGCAGCCAGCAGTAGCGGTAATCCCAGTTGCGCACGCTGCCGGGCGCTTCGGGAATGGAGGTGGTCATGGCCGCGATGATCGCGCCGCTGTCTTCGTACTGGCACAGCTTCAGGGTGATCGCACTGCGGATCACCGCGTCCTGCCATTCCAGCGGAATGGACAGGTAGCGCACCCATTCGCGCCAGTAGTCGCGCGTGCGCTGGAAGGCTTCCTGCACGTAACCGCTGATCGAGCGGTTCAGTGATTCATCCACGCCCAGCACCAGGTGGATGGGGTGGGTGAGCACGAAGGGGAGGCCGTCGCGCACGAAGCGCACCGGCACGTCGGTGGTCAGGCGCAGCACATGGTCGGGCAGGATCCAGCGCACGTGGTTGCTGCCCCAGGTCGATTCGGGCACGCGCGCGCCCCAGTCGGCCAGCGGTCGTGCACGCACCACGATGCGCGGGCTGCCGGCCAGCGGACGCACCTGGCGGATCAGGCTGACCGGTCGGTAGAAGCGGTCGTTCTGGCGCCAGCGCGGCGCGAAATCGAGGATTTCCAACGCGCCGCCATGGTGGTCGTGCAGCACCGTGCGCAGGATGGCCGTGTTGGTCAGGTAGCTCTGCTCGCTGCTGGCGAAATCCTCCAGTTCGATGGCGAAATCGCCGCCTTCCTGTTGGTTGGGCGAGAGCAGCGCACAGAACGTGGGGTCGCCATCGAAGGTGGGCAGGCAGCTCCACACCACGCGGGCATGCTTGTCGACCAGGGCGCCGAAGCTGCCGTTGCCGACCACGCCCAGATCAAGATCGGGTTGGGTCATCACGCAGAAATATCCGGTTATGGCCGTGGGGGCCGGGGGTCAATAGGCATTCTCACGCAGCCAGGCGTGCACGCTGCGTATGTCGGGCAGGGCGAACACCGCGGCACTGGGCTCGCGTTCGCCAATCAGCACGCTCCAGCCGTGTTGGCCGTTGGCGGCGTCGAAGCCGTATTCGTCGGTCAGGTCATCGCCCAGGAACACCGGCAGGCGGCCGCGGAAGGGCAGGTACTGCATCATGCGGCGCAGGGCGCGGCCCTTGTCGGTGCCCACCGGTACGAACTCGACCACGTGGTCGCCGGGTTGCAGGCGGTAGCTGGGCCGGCCGCGCACATGGCGTTCGGCGAACGCGCGCACGTCGTCGCCGGCATGCGGGGCACCACGCCAGTGCAGGGCCAGGCCCACGCCCTTTTCTTCCACCAGCACGCCGGGGTAGCCGTGGGCGAAGCGCATGGCCTGCTGGTGCAGGGCATGCAGCCATTCGCCGGTGTCGTCGTCGTGGTCATCGCGCAGCACGCGGCCATCGGCGCCGCGCATCTCATGGCCATGCAGGCCGGCGGCGGGCAGCTGCAGCGGTGCGAACAGCTGATCCAATTGTTCCAGTGGGCGCCCGCTGACCAGGGCCACGGCGCCTTCCAGGCGGTCGCTGATGCGGCCGATGGCCTCACGCACGTCGGGCAGCAGGTGCACGGCATCGGGCCGTGCGGCGAATTCGATAAGCGTGCCATCCACGTCGAGGAACAACGCGCAGGCGTCGTCCAGCAACGGCGGTGGCGGACGCAGGGGGAGCGGTTCAGCCATGCCCCGCAGGGTGCCAGTGGCAGCGTGTAGGCCAGGTCGAGGGCCGGCTACGGGTCTGCCATTGTGGGTGCCGATGGTTGTAGCGGGGGACGGGGGGCGATGGGGGTAGAGTCGACTGTCAGTCGACTGTCGCGCCTAGCGCGGGATTTTCGCTGGGCGCCAAGAGCAGTCGACTCACAGTCGACTCTACCCGGTCGTTCCTGCCCAACCGATTCAACTATTCGATTGAATCCAATCGATTCCACCGGGGCGACCCATCACATTGATGGGCCGCCCTGCGCGGCATCAGAACGTGTAACGCACGCGACCGTAGTAGTACGCGCCGTTGCTGCCGATCGGCGACAGCACGTCATACGGCAGGTTGCCGTAGTAATAGATATCGTCGTTGGACTTGTCCGGATAGTTGTCGGTCAGGTTCTGCCCGCCGATGGCCACGCTCCACTGCTTGTTGAAGCGGTATTCCACTTCCGCATCCAGCTGCCATTCGGCCTGGTAGGTCTGGCGCGGAATGTAGCCGTCGCCGAAGTTGAACACGCGGGTGGCGCTGCCATAGCGGTTCACCCGGCTGCTCAGCGACCAGTGGTCGTTGCTCCAGGCGGCCGAGAAGCCGGCGCGGCTGCGCGGGGTGGCATCGGTCAGGGTGTTGGTTTCTTCGATGCCGAACAGCACGTAGTCCGCATCCAGCGCCTGCAGCTGGGCCGGGGTGGCCAGTACGTTCTTCAGCGTGGTCTTGGTGTAGGCGTAGGTGCCGGTCAGCAGCAGCTGGCCATCGCCCAGCGCCTGGCGCCAGTTGGTCACCAGTTCGGCACCACGGGTGCGGGTATCGGCGGCGTTGACGAAGAAACTGGCACTCTGCAGGCCGGTGACGCCGTAGTTGGCGGCCACGTAGTCGGTCAGCGCATCGCCGGTAATGCTTTCGGACAGCGCGATGCGGTCGTCGATATCAATCTGGAAGAAGTCCAGCGACAGGTCGAAGTGTTCGCCGATGCGGCTGGTGAAGCCCAGCGAGGTGTTCAGCGACTTTTCCGGCTTCAGGTCCTGCGCGCCCAGGCCGCGGGCGATCGGATTGTTCACCGACAGCAGGCGGCCCTGCACCAGCTGGCCGGCGGCGTTGTAGCCGGTGGAGGTGGATTCGTAGCCGATCTGTGCCAGCGACGGCGCACGGAAGTTGTTGGAAATGGCGCCGCGCAGGGCGAAGGCCGGGGTGAATTCGTAGCGCAGGCCGAGCTTGCCGGTCAGTTCGCCGCCGAAGTCATCGTTGTGCTCGTAGCGCGCGGCCAGGTCGGTGGAGAAGTGATCGCCGAACTGGCTGGACAGGCTGGCATAGGCGCTGGCCACATCGCGGGCCAGCGAGGCCGCATCCTGCGGGGTCAGGCCGCCGCCGGCCTGCGAACCGGTCGGGCGGTCGGTATACGGGCCTGCAGCGTAGCTGGACGGATCACCCGGGCGCGTTTCATAGCGCTCGTGGCGCACTTCCGCACCCAGCCCCAGGGTGTGGGTGATGCTGTCGCTCTGGGTGAACACGCGGCTCAGATCCAGGTTGCCCACGGTCTGCGCGTACTGGTAATCGGCGGTCTTGAAGCGGGTCGGGCTGGTCGGGCCAAGCGAGGCGTTGATCGAATCACGCAGGCGGTAGGTGAAGTCGTTCTGGCCGTAATCCACGCTGCCGTCATAGCTCCATTCGCCCCACTGCCCGCGCACGCCGGCCACGGTCTGCACGTCGCGGTTCTCGCCTTCGGAAATCGGGCGGTAACCGTTCGGGTAGACCTCCTTCCAGTTGGCGTCGCTGTCGGGATAGCGGAAGTAGTTCGCGCCTTCGGTATCACGCTGGTTGAAGGTGCCGAACGCATAGAACGTAGCGGTCTTGCCCACCGGGATCTCGGTGTTCAGCCACAGGTTGATGTCCTTGCTGGCGCCATCGCCGAGCACGTAGTTGCGCTTGCCCTGCAGCGCCAGGTTGGCGTCGGTCTGGTCCCACGGCGGAATCAGGTCGTAGCCGGCGCGGTTGGTGCCGTTGCGCTTCTTGTATTCCAGGCCCACGCGCAGGAAGCCGCCGTCTTCGCCCAGCGAGGTGCCGACCTTGGCGCTGATGTTGCCGGCCTGGCCATCGGTGAGGGTGCGGCCGATCGGCTTCAGGTCGGTATGGTTGGCGCCGTAGCTGGCTTCGATCTCGCCGCCGTCGCCGCCGTTGTCCAGGATCACGTTGATCACGCCGGCCACCGCGTCGGAGCCGTACAGCGCACCGGCGCCGTCGCGCAGCACTTCGATGCGCTTGATGGCGCTGACCGGAATCGAGTTGAAATCGACCGGGGTGGTGCCCTTGCCGATCTTGCTGTCGGTGTTCACCAGCGCGGTGTGGTGGCGGCGCTTGCCGTTCACCAGCACCAGCACCTGGTCCGGCGACAGGCCGCGCAGCTGTGCGGCGCGCACGTGGTCGGCGCCGCCGGAATTGGACTGGCGCGGGAAATTGAACGATGGCAGCAGGGCCTGCAGCGCACTGCCCAGTTCGCCGTTCACCACGCCGGCCTTGCGGATGTCCTCGGCGGTCAGCACGTCCACCGGCGCGGTGGATTCAAGCACGGTGCGGTCGGCGGCGCGGGTGCCGGTCACGATCACGGTGTCCAGGTTGGTGGCGGCATCCTGGGCCAGGGCAAGGGCGGGGGACAGCGCAAGCGCGATGGCGAGGCCAAGCGGCGACGCGGGCAGGCGGGGGGACATGCAGACTCCAGCAACGACAACGTGGGGAAGGGGGGAGGTGATGGTTTCACTTACATCCATCCGGATGAAGCGATATATTATCTTCGCGTGAGCGGCCGGTGTGATGCAAGCCCCGGTTGTCTTTGCATCAGTTCATGCCTGCAGGGCATGAGTGATTGGTTGCAGTTGCAACCACGGCGCGGGTGTACCCTCCGTGCCCTTTCACCGCGTTTGTTCCCCTTCCCCGGAGTGTTGTTCCCGATGAAACGCCTTGGCCTGATCTTCGCCGTGCTGCTGGCCACCAGCGGCTGCGCCAGCCTGTCTTCGCAGGCGCCCAGCGCCTACACCACCACCGCCGCGCTGGAAGGCGATGCGGCCCGCCCGGCCAGCGGCCACGGCTGGGTGCGCAGCGAGCTGTACTTCGGCGTGGGCGAAGAGCAGGGCAGTGGCAACCGCCCGCAGGCCGACACCATCAGCGAAGCGCAGTGGCGCGCGTTCCTGGACAAGGAGGTGACCCCGCGCTTCCCCGATGGCCTGACCGTGTTCGATGCCTACGGGCAGTGGCTGTTCCGTGGCGATGCGGCGCCCAACCGCCTGCGCACCAAGGTGCTGGTGGTGCTGCACGAAGACAGCCCGCAGCGCCGCGCCGACATCGAGGCGATCCGCCTGGCGTGGAAGCAGCAGACCCAGCACCAGTCGGTACTGTGGTCGCGGCAAGCGGTTGACGTATCGTTCTGACCTGAAGGCGCCAAGGCGGCGCCACGGGCGGCAATGATGAAACTCAGGGATGCGGTGTTGGGCCTGCTGCTGGCAGGCCTGCTGGTGCCGGCCGCGCAGGCGGCCGAACAGGGCGACAGTCCGCTGCGCTTCGCGCCGGCACCGGGGGTACAGGTGCAGGCCGAGGTGATGGAGGGCGGCAGCATCGCCGTGCGTGTCTCGCCGTCGGGCAAGTGCCTGCAACTGCCCGGCGCGGCAGATGCCGACGGCAATTCGCGGCTGTCAGCCGAAGACGTGGATTTCGATGGGCGCCCGGAACTGGTCGCGCGCGCGGCGGTGGGCATGGTCAATGAAGCCGTGGCGGTTTACCGGTTCGATGCGGCCAGCGGTGGATTCCGCGCGCTGGAGGCCGACACCCATGGCCGTGACAGCTGCGGCAGCCTGATGGGCCTGACTGTCGACGCGGCTACGCGCACGCTGAGCAGCAGCTGCCGCAGCGGCCCCATGTGGTACACCGATCTGTACCGGTTCGCCGGTACGACGCTGTACCTGTACCGCGCCGAGGACGTGCTGCAGCTGGGCGATGCCTTCGATGCCGCGCTGGAGGTCGATCACACCGGCGAACAAGGGCCGCTGGCGGTGTGGCGCACCTTCGATGCGCAGGGGCGCGTGCTGGACAGCGCCATCGGCGATGGGTTGGTCGCGCCTACCGGCCCCTCTCCGGTGCCGGGCATCCAGGCCACGGTGCGGCCGACGCGCCTGTTCCTGTTCGAACGACCCGGTGCAACGAGCACCCAGCGCTACCTGGTGCAGGGCGACCGGGTGGAGCTGCGCGACGAAGCCGACGGCTGGGTGCAGGTGCGCTACCACAATGCAAAGCGTGGCGCGGTGCTGGGCTGGATCAACGTGAACTGAACATGGTGCGCGCCCTATACCGATGTATGGGGCGCAGCGTGCCGATGCCCACGGAAGCGTCACCGCGCGGGGTCTAGCCTCGGGGTCCTCCCCCAAGCAAGGCTGTTCCCATGAGCAAGCGTGTTGCCGAAATCGTTGTTGAAACCCTGCAGCAGGCGGGCGTGCGCCGCTGCTACGGGATCGTGGGCGATACCTTGAACCACGTGACCGATGCCATGCACCGCAGCGAGATCGACTGGGTGCATGTGCGGCACGAGGAAGTCGCCGCGTTTGCCGCCGGTGCCGATTCGCTGGTAAGCGGGCAACTGACCGCCTGCGCCGGTTCCTGCGGTCCCGGTGGCCTGCACTTCATCAACGGCATCTTCGAAAGCAACCGCAACCGCGCACCGTTGGTGCTGATCGCTAGCCAGATCGTGACCAGCGAGCTGGGCATGGAATTCCCGCAGGAGGTGGATTTCAAATCGGTCTACGCCAGCTGCACCGTGTTCTGCGAGCAGGTGCACAACCCGGAACAGGCGCGCCGCGTGGTGGCGCTGGCCTGCCAGGCGGCGATCAGCCGCCGCGGTGTGGCGGTGGTGATCCTGCCGGCCGACATCAGCGAGGCGGAAGTGAAGCACGATGTGCCGTTCTCGGTGCACTACACCCAACCGCTGCTGCGCCCGGCCGACGCCGAGCTGCAGCGTATTGCCGAACTGTTGGGGCAGGGCAGGCGCATCGGCATCTATGCCGGCGCCGGCTGCCAGGGCGCGCACGCGCAGTTGATTGAATTGGCGCGGCGGCTGCAGGCGCCGATGGCCCACACCTCGCGTGCGAAGGATTTCGTCGAACCGGACAACCCGTACAACATGGGCATGACCGGTATCTTCGGCATTGAATCGGGTTTCCATACGCTGATGGAGTGCGACACGCTGCTGCTGCTCGGCGCCGATTTCGCCTGGGGCCAGTTCTACCCGGACAAGGCCACGATCATCCAGGTGGACCGTGATGGCAGCCACCTGGGCCGCCGCCACCCGGTGGACCTGGGCGTGGTGGGTGACATTGCCCCGACGCTGGACGCGCTGCTGCCGCTGTTGCCACCGCGCCAGGACAGCAGCTTCCTGGACGAGTGCATCGAGCATCGCGACAAGGCGCTGAAGAAGCGCGAACAGGAGGAGCAGTCGGGCGAAGGCGAATTGATCCATCCGCAGCACCTGACCGCGCTGCTCTCGAAGCACGCCACCGAAGATGCACTGTTCACCGCCGACGGCGGCTCGCCGATGGTGTGGGTGCTGCGCCATATCCGCGTCAACGGCCGTCGCCGCACGCTGACCAGCCTGCTGCACGGCACGATGGCCAATGCCATGCCGCAGGCGCTGGGCCTGCAGAAGGCCTTCCCGGGGCGGCAGGTCGTCTCGCTGTCCGGCGATGGCGGCCTGGCCATGCTGCTGGGCGACCTGTTGACCGCGGTGCAGGAAAATCTGCCGATCAAGGTGGTGGTGTTCAACAATGGCTCACTGAACTTCGTCGAGCTTGAACAGAAGGTGGAAGGCCTGCTGGACAACTACACCGACCTGAAGAACCCTGATTTCGGCCGCTTGGCCGAGGTGATCGGCTTCCACGGGCGCACGGTGACCCGCAGCGAGGATCTGGAGGAGGCGGTGCTGGATTTCCTGGCACAGCGCGGTCCGGCGCTGCTGGACGTGCACACCAGCCGCGCCGAACTGGTGATGCCGCCGCAGATCGAAGCCAAGCAGGTGGCCGGCACCGCACTTTACGCGGCCAAGGCCGTGTTGAACGGCCGCTTCGACGATGTGAAGCATCTGCTGGTGGACAACTTCCTGAAGAAGTGAGGGTAGGCGAGGCAGGGCTGCGCCCTGCACCCGCAGAGGCCAGAGCCAGAGCAGAAGCTGGTTCCCTGAGCGATGGCGGGGTGGGTCCGGTTGCGGGGGGGCGCCGCAAGTACGTCCATGTAAGCTCGGTCGCCGCACCCATACGGCTCACGCCCCCGCAACCGGACCCACCCCGCCTTCGACAGTTGGCCGCGAGCTGTTGGAACGGCATTCTGCTCTGGTAGGTGTCGACCTTGGTCGACACGTTGGATCCACGGATGGCGTGGATGTCAAAAGAATGATCGGAAAGATCTTCTGTAGAGCCGAGCCATGCTCGGCTGAGGACTCGCGCGTACGGCAGCCGAGCATGGGCTCGGCTCTACAACGGGAGCCTGCTTTTGATCTTTTGATTCTCTTCCGTGGCTGCCGCGCGCAGGAAACCACGAGAGGCCGGGCGGGTAGGTTGCGCAGGGGCGTGAGCCGCATGGATGCGGCGACCGAGCTTACAGGGACGTACTTGCAGCGTCCCCTGCGCGGCCTACCCGCCCGGCCCAGCCGCGGATCCCGCTCCGACGACCAACCCAGCCACGAGGGGCTCCGCCGTTGGCTGGAACCCATCATTCCACCCGGGAATTGGCGCCCGGGCCCCGCTGGGCCTACCATCGGCGGTCCCCACCCCCACCGCCCCTTCCATGTCCGCTCCCGCATCCGCCGCACCACGCCGCTGGTTCGTCGCCGGCGACTTCAATGGCTTCTTCGGCCTGGTCGTCGACAACCTGTCCATCCTCGGCTTCATCGCCATGGCCCTGGTCGGTATGTTCCAGTTCCCCGCCGACGTGGTGTTCGGCCGTATGTTCCCCGGCACCGCCTTCGGCGTGCTGGTCGGCAACCTGCTGTACACCCTGATGGCGCGCCGCCTGGCCGCGCGCACCGGCCGCGACGACGTCACCGCCATGCCGCTGGGCCTGGACGCGCCCACCAGCATCGGCATGGCCCTGCTGGTGCTGGGCCCGGCGTTCCTGGCCTTCAAGCAGCAGGGAATGGATCCGCACGCCGCCGCCATCGCCACCTGGCAGTTGGGCATGGCCTCGCTGGTCATCATGGGCGTGCTGAAGCTGATCCTGTCCTTCTTCGGTGAAGCGGTGACTCGCGCGCTGCCGCGAGCAGCGCTGCTGGGGTCCATCGCCGGCATCGCGCTGGTGCTGATGGGCCTGCTGCCGCTGCTGGAAACCCTGCGTTCGCCGCTGGTGGGCTTCACCACGCTGGGCCTGCTGCTGTACGTGCTGATCGCCAAGGGCAAGCTGCCGGTGCGTGGCCCGGGCGTGCTGCTGGCGTTCGTGTTCGGCACCGTGCTGTATTACGGGCTGGGCCTGGCCGGGCTGGGTGTGCCGGGCTTCGCCATTCCGGCCTGGGTGCCGCCGCAGGTGGTGCTGCCGCTGCCTACGCTGGGCTTCATCGACGGCCTGCCGACGGCCATGACCTACCTGCCGTTGCTGCTGCCGTTCGGCCTGCTGATGGTGGTGGGCGGCATCAACGTGTCTGAGAGCGCGCGCGCGGCCGGCGATGACTACCGCACCCGCGACATCCTGCTGGTGGAAGCCTTTGCCACACTGGTGGCTGGTCTCTGCGGCGGCGTGGCGCAGACCACGCCGTACATCGGCCAGCCGGCCTACAAGCATATGGGCGCGCGCAGCGGCTACACTCTGCTGACCGGCCTGTTCGTGGGCATCGGCGGCATGCTGGGCATCATCTCCGGCCTGGTGCAGTGGCTGCCGCTGGCCGTGCTGGCGCCGATCATCGTGTACGTATCGATCGACATCACCACCCAGGCCTTCCAGGCCACCCCGCGCCAGCACGCCGGCGCAATGGTGCTCGGCTTCCTGCCGTCGGCGGCCTATCTGCTGGCGATCAAGGCACCGGGTTGGATTCCGGCCGAAACGCTGGGCGCCATGCTCACCACTGTCGATGGCCATGGCCTGCCGGAACTGGCAGTGATCTTCACCCTGGGCAATGGCTTCATCATCACCTCCATGCTGTGGATCGCCACCGTCGCGGCGATGGTCGACGGGCGCCTGCGCCGTGCCTGTGGCTTCCTGCTGGTGGCGGCAGCGCTCACTTTGTTCGGTCTGATCCATTCGGTGGATCCGCGCGGTGGCATTTACCTGCCGTGGAACCTGGAGGGCCTGGCCCGCGTGATCAGCTGGCAGTTCGCCGGGGCCTACGTGGCGCTGGCCGTGCTGCTGGGGCTGTTGTCGCTGCAGAAGCAGCCGGTGAAGCCGCTTACCGACGCGGCCCACTGACTGCTGGCGCCAGGCATGGCCCGGCGTCAGGTCTCCCCGTCCAGCTCGGGGTAATGGCGGAAGATGCCGTTGGTGTTGAACGCCAGCCGTCGCTCCGAGCCCAGGTAGGCGGCGATGTTCGGTCGCTTGGCCACTCGCTCCTGCAGCGCCCGCAGCAGGGGCAGGGTGGGCGCCAGGGCCTGCATGCGCTTTGGGAACATGTAGTCCAGCCCGCTGAGCAACTGGAACAGCGATAGATCCACATACGAGTGCTCGCGCAGCGGGTGGCGGCCTCCGTTGGCTTCGATCACCTGTTCGAAGTAGCCAAGGAATTTCGGCAGGCGCTCGCTTCGCATTGCCTTCGCGCGCGCCTTGGCTTCCGCCTTCTGGTCTTCGTAATACTTTGATGCAGCAATTGGATGATGGGTGTCGTGTACTTCGGCGACGAGGTCGGCAATCGTCAACTGCAGCTGCAGGGCCTGCATCCGTCGCGAAGCGGCCTGCGGTACCAGATCCAACGTGGGGCCGAGAAAGTCCAGAATCGCCGCGACCTGCGCGATCACTTGCCGGCCCGCCTTCAGGAACGGTGGGGCGAATGGCTGGCCGCCCTCGGCTTGGCCGTGCAGGAACGGTTCCATCACCGCATCGCCATGGGTGCGTGCCATGTCCTCATACGCGGCACCGGCATCTTCCAATGCCAGCCGCACGAACTCGCCCCGGCCCTGGATGCCGGTCCAGTAATACAACGCGTAGTGCATGTCCATCTCCGCGAAGAATTGTCAGCAGACTCGCGCGTTGCACGCAAAGCAGGCGTGAGCATGGCGTTCATGCCAAGCACAACACAGGCCAAACAGCGTGGGAACCGCGTGCAGTGCAGCGCGGTCATACTCGCGTCGTGCACGTGAAAAGCGAGGTGCTGCATCATGCAGAGAAGTGGGAAAGCCGTGTGGCCCTGGGTACTGGGCGTAGTTGTGGTGGGTGGCGCGGGCGCGTGGTTGTTCCGCGACCAGTGGCAGGGGCTGGCAGACCAGGTGCACGTGCCTGTGCAGCCAACGCCCGCTGCAAGCGCGGCGCCGCCGCCGATGGCGGCCACGGAAACCGCGCCTTCCACGCCGGCGATCCAGCACCCGCTGGATACCGATGCTGCTGCAGATCCGGCACTGCCGAAGATGGACGACAGCGATACGGCGGCATGGTCCGCGCTGCGCGGGCTGTTACAGGGCGAAGACACGCTGGCGCTGCTGTTGCGTGATCACGTGATCCAGCGGCTGGTGACCCATGTCGATAATCTGGACAAGGCCAGTGCGCCGCCATCGGCATTGGCCACGCGCCCGCTGGCCGGCACCCTGCAGGTGGAAGCGGGCGAGGGCGGCGAGCACATCGCGGCCGCCAATGCCGCCCGCTACGCCCCCTACGTGCAGGCCTTTACTGCCGTAGATCCTGCCGCGGCGGCGAAGGCCTACGTGCGCTTTTATCCGCTCATCCAGCAGGCTTATGTTGAATCGGGCCATCCGCAGGGTTATTTCAATGACCGCCTGGTGGTGGCGATCGACCACCTGCTGCAGACGCCGGAACCCCCGCGACCGCTGGCCGTGCAGCGCGACGAGCGTAGCCGGTATCGCTTCGTCGATCCCGCGCTGCAGTCGCGCTCGGTGGGGCAGAAGCTGCTGCTGCGCATGAGTGCCGAACAGGCACAGGCGGTGAAGCAGACGTTGCGGCAGATGCGCGCGGCGATCACCCGCGGTGTGTAGCACACGCAGTCGCGTGCAACGGCCAACGTGCTAGGGTCATGCACTGGGTAGACAGGAGTAACCTTGATGCGCACCACCGCGCTGGCGCTCGGCGCCATGCTCGCATCGTTCACGGCAGCGGCTGCCGACGTGCCCAATGGCGATGTGAACGATCCCTATGGCTACACGGCCAACGTGCAGCATGCGCGCCTGGCGGCCCTGCAGGCCATGGGCCAGGCAACGGGTGCCAAGGGGCGCTTGGGCGCCGCAGGTTACTACCGTGTACGTGGTGAGCTGGACAATTCCAGCCGCGCTGCGCGTCAATGCCTGGAGGGCGTGGCCAGCGAACCTGCCGATTCGGTGAAGGGCGTGGCCTATCTGTGTTCGGCCACGCTGGCCGGCAACGCCCTGCTGCAGGGCGATATTGCCGGTTGGGCCCGGCAGATGCAGGACGTTCGTACCCGCCTGGACAGCGATATCCTGCCCATGATGAAAGATGCGCCGCACACAGTGCGCGTAGCCAGTGTGAGCGAACCGATGTTCGACCGCTTCCTGCAGTGGCCGCGCAGCGCCGAACCGATTGCCGCGCCTGCAGCCGATGTGAGCGTGCCGATCCAGCTGCAGAACGAGCTGCCGACGATCACCCTGAAAGTGAAGACCGCTGCCGGCGAACGCGACCTGCGCGTGCATGTGGATACCGGCGCGGCCCGCTCGCGCATCGGCCGCACATTGGCCGCGGAACTGGGTCTGGCCTTGACCGAGGGCTTTACCGTGGCCGACGCCTCCGGTGATGCCCTGTTTGCGTTGGCCGCGCCGATGGATCTGGACATTGGCGGACTCGCGGTGCGCCAGGTGTCCTTCGCGGTGCTGGGCCAGGACGATCTGCCGCGCATCGGCCTGGACGTACTGCGCGCGCTGGGCCGGGTGCGCATCGACAAGGATGCGCTGATGGTGCAGGCCGCGTCCAGCAAGGTGCCCTGCACGCGGCGCATGGCCACTGTGTCATCGCTCACCGGCGATGATTACCAGCTGCGCTATCCGATCCGCGCCGGTAAGGACAGCATCCTGGTGCAGCTGGATACCGGCTTCAACGGTGCGTTCATGGCCAGCGGCATTCCGCCCACGGCGCCGCCGCCGGCAGCTGTGCAGCGCAGGAACATCATCACCACCCATGGCGCGCGCGATCTGAAGTACGCCGGTGCCACAACGCCGGTGATGATTGGCGATGAAGTGCTGAACCTGCCAGTGGACCTGGCCCTGGAGCCGGGGCGCCTGTTCAATCCGGACTGGCAGGCAGGCTTTGCGACCACCCAGCGCTACAGCCTGTATCTGGACGTGGCCGGTACCTTTGGCTGCCCGGTACCGGTGCCGCAGGCGGCGCCGCTGCTGCCGCCGCGCGCTTCCTGAGCGCGTTCGCGTTACAGGATCTGCAGGAACGCTTCCAGGTCCTGCAGGTCCTGCCGGCTCAGCCCACGCGGGCGCAGCAGCGGGTCCGGCTGCGGGAGCGGTGGCGCATCATCGGCCAGATCGGCCGGCGCGCGTGGCCGGCCACCGCCCACGTTGTAGAACGCCAGTACGCCGGACAGACGCGGGATCAGCCCGTTGTGCATGTACGGCGCGGTGTTTGCCACGCCTCGCAGCGATGGCGTGCGGAAGCGGCCGCTGTCGGCCGGGTCACCGGTGACCTCGTAGCGCCCGAGATCCTGCCGCGGGCGACCGTGGAAGTGCAGCCCCAGATTGTGGAAGCCGTTGTCGGTCAGCGCCGGTCCGCCGTGGCAGTTCATGCAGCCGCCTTGGGTGCGGAACAGGTGCAGGCCGCGCAGCTGCGCATCGTCCAGTGCGCGCGCGTTGCCGCGCAGGAAGCGATCAAAGCGGCTGTTGCGCGGTGACAGACTGCGCTGGAAGGCGGCGATGGCCTGGCCCAGCTGCTGCGCGTCGATGCGCGGCTGTTCGAACACCGCGGCGAACTCGCTGCGATAACGGGCATCGCGGCGCAGGCGGCGCACGGCGCCATTCACGCTGAAGCCCATTTCCACCGGATCGGCAATCGGGCCCAGGGCCTGCGCTTCCAGCGTGGCGGCGCGCCCGTCCCAGAACAACGGCGCCACGTGCGCGCTGGCCAGCACGCTGGGGGCGTTGCGTCGGCCGCTCTGGCGGTCATGGCCGAACGAGACGCGGCGTCCATCGGCCCAGCCCAGGTCGGGGTCGTGGCAACTGGCGCAGGCCAACTGCCGGGAACGTGACAGGATCGGATCGAAGAACAGGCGCCGGCCCAGTTCCACTTTGGCCGGCGTGGAAGGGTTGTCTGCCGGGTCCACCGGCACCGGCAGCGGCGCCAGCTCCTGCCAGGTGGCGCCCGGTTCAACATCCGGCGCTGGCCATTTCGCTGCCGGGCTGCTGTAGACCGCGCGCAGGCAGGCCGCTTCCGGGCGTGGGGGCAGCGGGTCGGGGCAGGGCGTGTCCTGCGCGGGCGCAGGCATGCCCGCGCCGCCCAGCAACAGGGCGGCGACGGGCAGGGCAAGGCGTAGTGGATGCGGTCGTTTCATCGACAGTGGCCCGGCAGCGTGCCGCCGGGCCGTGCGTTCAGAACGAATAGCCCAGTTCCAGCCAGAAGCTGCGGCCGGGTTCGAAGTACATGGTGCCGGCGGCCGCACCGCTGGCCGTGGTCAGGTTGCTGCGGTTGAGCACGTTCTGCACTTCCACCCGCACATAGGCTTCCTGCTCGCGGGGCAGGGCCAGGCGGTATTCCAGGTTGGCATCCCAGGTCCAGCTGCCGGAGAAGCGGCGCGTGGTGAGGTTGCGTACGCTTTCGCCGTCGATGATTTCCAGCGCGCCCTGGGTGGTACCTTCGAAACCGGCGCGGTAGCGGAAGAAGTTGTTCCAGCTCAGGCCCCAGGCCGGCATCTCGGTGCGGGTGCTCAGGCGTGCGCTCCACGGCCGCAGGTACTGGGTGGCGGGCAGTTCATAGCGGTACATCAGTTTGCCATCCAGGCGCACGCGTTCGAACAGGTCCGGGCTGTCTTCGTAGCTGTTGTAGTTGCGGTTCACATCGGTGTGGTCGGCCGAGAGCTGGAAGCTGTTGCGGGTGCCGGCAAACTCCCACGGGCGCTGCGGGCTGACCGACAGTGTCCAGGTCTGCGAGTCACTGCGGCCTTCATTGGTGTATTCGTAGGTGTTGAGGTTGTAGAGGTCACGATCCGGACTGTCGACCTTGCGGCGCAGGATGTCCTTGCGGCTGCCGCGGTCCACGTATTTCAGGTGGAACTGCAGGCCGAACGCCTGCTGGTCCACGCCCAGGGTCCATTCGTCGGTGTAGGGCGAATCGACATCGCTCAGGCGGTTGGTGGCCACGTTCCTGGCGCTCTTCGCATCTTCCCAGCGGGTGCTTGCGCTGGTGCGGTCCAGCGTCTCGCGCAGGCGCTCGCGGCCATCGCGCAGCAGGTAGCTGTAGAAGCTGCGCCCGTAGTAGCGGTTCACGCCGGCGTTGATGACGGTTCGCTGGTCACCCCGCACGTCCCACGACGCGGCCAGGCGCGGTGACACGTTGGTCTGCTTCCACAGGTTGTTGCGGTCCAGGCGCAGGCCGGGGCGGATGTTCCAGTTGCCGATGCGGATGTCGTCCTGCAGCCAGGCCTCGTATTCTTCGCCGCTGACCTCGAACTGGCCGGCATGGAACAGGAACATGCGCTTGAAGTACTGGCCGGTGCCGCCGCTCCGGGTAGGCGACAGTGAGCAGCTGAAATCATCCACGCTGCCGTCGGACAGCGTGCAGCTGCGGGTGGTGGCGGTGCTCAGCAGTACGCGGTGGTCGTTCAGGCGCTGGTAGTCGCCATCGCGGCGCTGCACGCCGGCACCGAACTGCAGGGTGTGTTCACTGCTGCCCAGCTGCAGCGGTTCGCGGTCGGCCACGAAGCGGTAGCCGATGCGGCGGTCGTGCTGGTCGATGTTGCCCCAGCTGCCCTCGGTACTGATGCCCGACACGCCCCAGTCGAAGTCGTCGGAGATCAGCCAGTTGCGCATGTAGTCCAGGTCGCCGCGGCGGCTGGTTTCCACATTGCTGTAGTTGAGCGTGTTGCGCAGGGTCCAGGCAGCGCCGGTCCAGTTCGCGCGCAGGCTGGCGGTGGGGCCGCCGGACTTGATGCTGAAGTACGAATCGCGCGAGTTGGAGATGAAATAGACATCGTCAGTGGGGGCATAGGACAGGTTGGCGCCAAGCTGCAGGCCTTCGCCATTGCTCCAGTCCAGGGCCACCGTGGCGCTGGTGTTCTCGCGCGTCTGGGTGCGGGTGTTGACGTCCGCGCCGGTGGTTTCGCGGCCGCCGGCGTAGGCACGCAGCGGAATCTCCGAGCGCGTGCGGGTGAAGGTGCCGATGATGCCCAGGCCGCCGCGGGTGCGTCCTTCCAGCCGCGCGCCGACGCGGTACTTGTCGTACTGCGGCTGGTATTTGTAGGTGTCCGATTCCTCGAACTCCTCCTGCTGCGCGTCGTTGGCGATGATGCTGTCCCAGGCCGAGCGGGCCATGCGGAACCAGACCTTGCCGTGCAGGCCGTCGGTAGCAGAGCGGCTGCGTGCGTCCACGACGCCGCCCAGGAAGTGGCCGAACGAGGCCGGCACGTTGGCGTCGTAGACGGTCAGCGATTCCAGCAGGTCTACATCCACGGCGATGCCCTGCGCGCCGCCGGGCACATCGAAGTTGTGGGCGGGGTTGCCGTTGTCGGGCGTATCGGCCGGATCGAGATCGTTGTTGATCGTGGCGCCATCGAGCAGGAACAGGTTCTGGTAGTACGGCGCGCCATTGATGCTGAAGTCATCGGGGCGGATCTCGCCCATGTTGCGGCTGCTGCGGTTGGTATCGCTGAACTGCACCGCCGGGTTGCTGCGCAGGGCCGTGGCGATGTCCCCGTTGCCCTTCACCTGCGCATCCAGTGCATCGGCATCCAGGGTGACGCCCTGGCCAAAGGGCAGCGCCTGCGGCAGCGCGACTTTGCCATCGGACGCCCCTACGCGCAGCGGCTGCGTCTGCCGGGTGGTCTGCGCGCCCTGCAGGGTGTAGCTGCCATCGGCGCGGCGAACCGCACGCAGGCCGGTGCCCTGCAGCAGGATGCTGAAGCCTGCGTCCACGCCTGCGGCCGGATCGACCGGCGGCGCGGTGCGGCCCTGGGTCAGGGCCGGATCGAAGGACAGGGCGACGCCATGCTGGGCGGCAAAGGCGCTCAGCGCACTGCCCAGCGGAGACGTGGCCGGTGCGTTGGCAGGCTGCCCGGCGGGCGCGGTCTGGGCGAAGGCAGGCGTGGCAGCCAGGGCGATGGCCAGCAGGCTGTAGCGGAATCGGGTCGGGATCACAGGCATGGAGGGAGCCGGCAGAAGAAGGATTCACTTCCTCTGCCACGCAGGATCGATAAAAGTGTCACCGCGGCGTGGCGGCCGCGCGCACGCGCACCGTCAGTCCCTGATCGATGCGCAGCGGATAGGTGGCGGCCAGCATCGACAGGCTGCGCGGCAGGTCGTCCAGCGGGAACGCGCCGGACACCGGCAGGCCCGCCACATCGTCATCCACCCGCAGCCGGCGCCGGTGGTAGCGGCCCAGCTCCTGCAGCAGCGCCTGCAGCGGCAGGCTGTCGGCCACCAGCATGCCGTGCAGCCACGCGTCGCTGCCGGGCGCAGCGGGCTGCGGTGCAGCCGGGCCGGCATCCCCCCAGCGCAGCTGCTGGCCGGCGGCAACCCGCTGGGCGGCACCGGCGGCGGTGGTCACTTGCACTGCGCCTTCCTGCACCACCAGCAGGGTGGCGTCGTCGAACAGGCGCACGTTGAAGCGGGTGCCCAGCGCCTGCAGCATTCCCTGCGCGGTGGCGACCCGGAACGGCCGCGCGGGGCGGTGTGGATCGGGCGCGGTGTCGACATGGATCTCGCCGCGCCGCAGCCGCAGCAGGCGCTGCTGGCCGTCGAAGGCGATATCGACGGCGCTGGCCGTGGCCAGGTGCAGCACGCTGCCGTCGTCCAGCACGCGGCGCAGGCATTCGCCCACGGCGGTGCGCACGCTGGCGTCCCAGGCGGCTTCGTCATACAGCCGCCAGGCCAACCAGCCGCCCAGCGGCGCCACCAGCAGCGCGGCCACGCTGCGCAGCACCGCGCGACGGCCAGCGGACACCGGGCGCTGCAGGGCCTCGTGGGCCAGCGTGGTTGGTACCTGCGCGCTGAGCGCCAGCAGGCGTTCGGCGCGTTGCCAGGCGCGTGCATGCTCGGGGGCGGCATCGTGCCAGCGTTGCCATTGCGCGCGCTGTGCCGCGCTGCCGTCGTCGTGCAGGCGCATCAGCCAGTCGGCAGCCTGTTCCAGCACCCGTGGCGACAGCGCCGCGCCGTCGCCCGGCTCAGGGCGCATGCGCCAGGCAGCCCATCAGGGCGCGCTTCATGTGCCGCTTCACCGTGGACAGCGACAGCCCCAGTTGTTCGCTGATGGCCTCGTAGCGCAGGCCATCGAACTGGGCCAGCAGGAATACGCGGCGTGCCATCACCGGCAGGCCATCCAGCATGGCGTCGATCTGCTGCAGCGCTTCGCGCACCACCGCCTGTTCCTCCAGCGAGGGCAGGGCGGGTTCAGGGAACTGTGCCAGGTACTCCAGATAGGCGCGTTCCAGCGCCTGCCGCCGGAACCAGTTGGCGGCCAGCCCGCGCGCCACGGTGGTGAGGAAGGCGCGCGGCTCGCGCAGTGCGGCCAGATCGCGATCCAGCAGCAGGCGTGCGAACGTGTCCTGGGCCAGATCATCGGCCACATCGCGGTTGCCCACGCGCCCGCTCAGCCAGCCGCGCAGCCACCGGTGGTGGTCGCGGTACAACGTGGCCAGGTGCGGGTGTGAAACGTGCATGCGTAGGGCGCCGATGCGCATGGATCGAAATGAGAATGATTCGCAGGTATGGCATCGGCAGGCTGGCCGTGCCAGTCCTTGCCCGCCAATTGCGCCGGATCAACGCGCCGCCCACGGGCGCCGGCGCATGCTTGCCACAGCCTGACCGACCCCCGGGTGCAGTCGCAGCCGCCCTTGAAACGCGGTGGCGCAACCGCATCTTCCCTGCATCGCCGGCGCGGGCCGGCTCTGTAACCGATGAGGATTCGCAATGCGGATGGACAAGCTCACCTCGCGTTTCCAGCAGGCGCTGGCAGACGCACAGTCGCTGGCCGTGGGCCGCGACAACAGCATCATCGAACCGGTTCACCTGTTCAGCGCGCTGCTGGACCAGCAGGGCGGCAGCACCCAGCCGTTGCTGGCCCAGGCCGGGGTGAACGTGCCGGTGCTGCGCGAGCGCCTGGCCGAGGCGCTGGATGCACTGCCGAAGGTATCCGGCCAGGCCGGCAACGTGTCGCTGGGCAATGACCTGGGGCGCCTGCTGAACCACACCGACAAGCTGGCCCAGCAGAATGGCGATGCCTTCATTGCCAGCGAATGGTTCGTGCTGGCCGCGCTGGAAGACGGCGGCACACTGGGCATGGCGCTGCGCGCCGCCGGCGCCGACAAGACCCGCCTGCAGGCGGCCATCGACAAGCTGCGTGGCGGCGAGAACGTGCAGTCGGAAAACGCCGAAGAACAGCGGCAGGCGCTGGAGAAGTACACCATCGACCTGACCGCGCGTGCCGAGAGTGGCAAGCTGGACCCGGTGATCGGCCGCGATGAAGAGATCCGCCGCACCATCCAGGTGCTGCAGCGCCGCACCAAGAACAACCCGGTGCTGATCGGCGAACCCGGCGTGGGCAAGACCGCGATCGTCGAAGGCCTGGCCCAGCGCATCGTCAACGACGAAGTGCCCGAAGGCCTGCGCGGCAAGCGCGTGCTGTCGCTGGACATGGGCGCGCTGATTGCCGGCGCCAAGTTCCGCGGTGAGTTCGAAGAGCGACTGAAGGGCGTGCTGAACGACCTGGCCAAGAGCGAAGGGCAGATCATCCTGTTCATCGACGAACTGCATACCATGGTCGGCGCCGGCAAGGCCGACGGTGCGATGGATGCCGGCAACATGCTGAAGCCGGCGCTGGCGCGTGGCGAACTGCATTGCGTGGGTGCCACCACGCTGGACGAGTACCGCAAGTACATTGAAAAGGATGCCGCGCTGGAACGCCGCTTCCAGAAGGTATTCGTGGGCGAGCCGACGGTGGAGGACACCATCGCGATCCTGCGTGGCCTGAAGGAAAAGTACGCCGTGCATCATGGGGTGGAGATCACCGACCCGGCCATCGTGGCCGCGGCCACCCTGTCCAACCGCTACATCACTGACCGCCAGTTGCCCGACAAGGCCATCGACCTGATGGACGAGGCTGCCTCGCGCCTGCGCATGGAGATCGATTCCAAGCCGGAAGAGCTGGATCGCCTGGAGCGTCGCTTGATCCAGCTGAAGATCCAGCGCGAGATGCTGAAGAAGGAAAAGGACGATGCGTCGCGGCAGCGCCTGGCCGATCTGGAAAATGACATTGATGGCCTGGAGCGCGAGTTCTCCGATCTGAACGAAATCTGGAAGTCGGAAAAGGCTGCGCTGCAGGGCGCGACCAAGATCAAGGAGCAGGTTGAGCAGGCCAAGATCGAGCTTGAATCGGCACAGCGACGGCAGGATTTCGCACGCATGAGCGAGATCCAGTACGGCCTGCTGCCGCAGCTGGAAAAGCAGCTGGCCGCTGCCCAGGAAGCGGAGAGCAACGACTTCAAGCTGGTGCAGGACCGGGTGACCGACGAGGAAATCGCCGAGGTGGTTTCGCGCTGGACCGGCATTCCGGTGAACAAGATGCTGGAAGGCGAGCGCGACAAGCTGCTGCGCATGGAAGAGGTGCTGCATAACCGCGTGGTCGGCCAGGAAGAAGCGATCAAGGTCGTTTCCGATGCCGTGCGCCGCTCGCGTGCCGGGCTGTCCGACCCGAACCGGCCGGCAGGCTCGTTCCTGTTCCTGGGCCCGACCGGCGTGGGCAAGACCGAGCTGTGCAAGTCGCTGGCCGAGTTCCTGTTCGACAGTGCCGACGCGATGATCCGCATCGACATGAGTGAGTTCATGGAAAAGCACAGTGTGGCGCGCTTGATCGGTGCGCCCCCGGGCTACGTGGGCTACGAGGAAGGCGGCTATCTGACCGAGGCAGTGCGCCGTCGCCCGTACTCGCTGATCCTGCTGGACGAGGTGGAGAAGGCACACACCGATGTATTCAACATCCTGCTGCAGGTGCTGGACGATGGCCGCCTGACCGACGGCCAGGGCCGCACCGTGGACTTCCGCAACACCGTCATCGTGATGACCTCGAACCTGGGCTCGCACCAGATCCAGGACATGAGCGGCGACGACAGCCCGGAGGCCTACACGCAGATGAAGGCGGCGGTGATGGGCGTGGTGCAGGCGCACTTCCGCCCGGAGTTCATCAACCGCCTGGACGACATCGTGGTGTTCCACCCGCTGGACAAGCAGCAGATCAAGCAGATCGCACGCATCCAGATGCGTGGCCTGGAGCGGCGCCTGGCCGAGCGTGGCTTGAAGCTGGTGGTGTCCGATGCAGCGTTCGACCTGCTCGGCAACGTCGGTTTCGATCCGGTGTATGGCGCGCGGCCGCTGAAGCGTGCGATCCAGGCACAGCTGGAAAACCCGCTGGCACAGAAGATCCTCTCGGGGGCCTTCGTCAACGGCGATACCATCGAGGTCGGCAACGACGGCGGCCAGCTGGTGTTTGCCAAGGCGTGATGCGGTTGCGTTCGTCCCCGTCTACGGGCGGGGACGAACCTGTCGGTAGCGCCCGTCCTCGCCGATCCCTTTGCTGCGGGTGTCGACGTTGGCGCAAAGCTGTTCTTTTCCGCACAGCACCACGTCAGCGCGATTGTAGGCGCGCAGCAGTTGCGCCTCGACCTGGTTGCGTTCGATCTCCGCGCGGTACTGACCGCCCAGCCACGCGGCGCCGCCAAGCAGGATCGCCACCGCAGCTACAGCCGTGGCCACGCTCTTCCAGAGGACGCCGCGCGAGGCCAGTTGCAGGCGCTTTACTTCCGCAGCCAGTGCTTCGGTGCTGCGGCCCACACTCTTGGCCGATGCCGCCAGTTGCTGCTCATAGGCGGCTACCGGCGCAAGCAATGCCTGTTTGACGGCCGTTGTGCTGTTCCGGCTCAGCCCAGCCACGGCAGCATCGGTGCTGGCTCTGAACTGCGCGGGCAGTGATTGTGCAACGCCGTTCAACGCGGCCGACAGCTGCGCCTGCTGCTGGCCCATGTCCGCGCACATCCGCTGGTAGCGCTCCATCAGCAGGGCCGTCTTGCTGATCAGATCTTCCAGGTCGCGTTCATCCATGAGGGTGTCTCCGCTGGGTCAACGGCGCATGGCCGAGGCTGCCTGTTCCTGTTGTGCGGTCTGCTGGGCGGCCTGTTCCTGGCTGTGCGCGCGCGCCCGGTCCTCGGCACTCACCTGGGACTGCGCCTGCTGGTCCAGCGCCTGGCCGGCCTCGCGCGTGGCCATCTGCTGGTTGAGGACCTTGAAGCGGTCCGGGTCGGCGTTGAGCATTTCGTTCAAGCGATCTTCCAGCGGAGATCTGCTGTGAAAGGCTGGATTCTCGCGGCGTGGGCCGCCATCTGAGCCGGGTGCATTACGGTGCTCGGCAGGACTGAAAGGGTGTGCAGCCAGTTCGGCAGCGCGCGCCTGGCGTTCGCCATAGGCTCCCGGTTGGTCATGGCCCCGCAGTTTGTCGATGCCCTCCAAGGCCAGACCGGGTATGCCCCGGGAGAGACGGGTGATGGCGTCGCGCTGCAGCCCCATGTTCTGCCGGAATGCATCCACACGCGCCTGGTCGTCCGCATGAGTGATTTTTGCCGAATCCTGTTCAAGTACCGACACGCGAGGGGGATCCGCAGCCGGGTCATCCACGAAGTGCTTCAGCCGGTGTGAATCAGCCATCTGCAGCGCGAGCCCAGGCGTAAGCCCAAACAGGGTTGCAGACTTGGCGGGGCCACTCAGCGCAGCGAGGTTGTCGGCGGAGCGCAGCCGGCTCAGTTCACTGGGCAGGGCATAAATCTGCACGTTGCCGTAGTGCTCGCTGGCGGCGCTGACGAAATCGCCGGCCATGACGTGGTTGGTGAACCGTGCGGCGTGCGCCGGCTGGCCCTCCTGGATCCGGTAGCCCAGGCCGGCAGCGCCGTAGGGATTGAAGGCTTCGCCGGGCAGGTTGTAGTGGTGGGCGGTGATCTGCGCCAACGCGCCGCCAAGGGAGTGGCCGGTGACGGTCAGCGGCTTGTGGTCCCGATCCGCCATCTCCTTGGCCAGCCGGGTGAGTTCAAGGGCATCCGGCAGCTGGGCATTGAGCTTGCCGGTCACCATGCCGAGGTCAACCAGACCATCCTTGAGCAGCTGTCGGTCGAATTCGGTTCCGCGGTGGGCTACGACGTAGGCTCCGCTTTTTATATTCTGGAAGATCGATCCCTGATAGCCGTTGGCCTTGTCCATGTGCTCGACGACTACAAATGTCTCGCTACCGATCTTGATGTACTCCGGCCGCCCATTCCTGTGGAACTTCGGGGGATCGTAGGCTTCATCGGACAATCGAGCATGCACCTGGGAGTTCATTGCACACCTGCCATCGGGGTGATAGTGATGCTGTATGAGAAGAAGTCACCCTGATCCTTGATCGGGACCTCGCTATTGAATCTCTCTTCCGAAAAGTCGCTGGCTGGATAGCGCTCGCCATCATCCAGGCGCGGCGAGATGTCTCTCCTCGAAAATCGCGTGGCTGTGCGTTCCTCTGGATCCGTGGATATCGCAAAGTACGTGTACGATTTGGTGCTTTCCGTCTCAATGCTGGCGCTCACATACTCGACCACCCATCGACAGACACCGCGGCCAAAATAGTTTTTGTCCGCCAGCCCATCGCGGAAATAGATTCCGGAAAAAGTGTGCGCATCGGTCTTCTTCAACGGAATGTCGAGGGAATGTTTCTCGATGCCGTAGCTGACGCCTTCGAAGTTGTCGATGGGAGGAAGGCAGTTGCTATTGGCGATCCTGTACGCCACCCCTGCTCCATTCACATAAATGTCCTCTGGGCCGTCGTGCACGGTCACGACCACCTCATACGCCTCCTTCGGTGCAGGGTTTGCCTCGTAGGGCGGCGGAGTAGGGGGCTTGTCCCCGCATGCGCCCAGCAGCGGAAGCAATGCCAGCAGCAGGGGACAGAATGGGCGGGAAACCACGTGTGCACTGATCTGGTGCCTTTCGAGTTCCATCATCAACCGACCCAGCATCCTTGAATGTCTCAACGATACGGCCGCGGATGGGCGAATTCCAAACCAACAGACTCTCATGGCTAAATAAGTGACGAATACCTCACTTTCAGCGCTGTTTCTGGGTACGGGCACGATCCCTGCAGTACAAATACGTCACCAGCTCCATTACAGGCCCCCACGCGTTTATTCCTTCCTTGGACTTACTGCGATCTTGTACGAGAAGTAGTCTCCGCGCTGGGCATCCGGTATGGTCTCAATGAACCTGGACGTCGGCATGCTGTCCGCCGGAGATGCACTGCCTCCGGCGAGCAACGGCTGGATATTCTTGCTTGAATATCGTGTCTCACTTCCGGCGTTGACGCTGGTGGAGATCGTAAAGTAGGTGGGAGAATTGGGGGTATCCGCTTTCAGGGCCGCGCCGACCAGAACTATTTCCCATTTGCAGGGGCCTCTCCCGTAGTAGTCGAGATTGAGGATTCCGTCGCTGAAGTACGTCCCCTTGTATGTGGTTGGATTGACTTTGCGTAGCGGAATATCGAGCGAGTGCTGGTCGATCCCATAGCGAACACCTTCGAAGTTGTCGATGGGAGGCAGGCAATCATTTGTGACCTTGTAGGTCACGTACGCGCCCGTTGCGTAGATGTTCTCCGGCGCATCATGCGTCGTGACGACAACTTCATAGGCTTCTTCAGGCGAAGGGTTAGCCTCATAGGGCGGCGGCGTGCGCTCCTCGCTCCCACATGCGGTCAACAGCAATGCCAGCAGGCAGGGACAGAGTGCGCGGAACACGACGTGTGCACTGATCTGGTGCCTTTCGAGTTCCATCATCAACCGACCCAGCATCCTTGAATGTCTCAACGATACGGCCGCGGATGGGCGAATTCCAAACCAACAGACGCTCATGGCTAAATAAGTGACGAATACCTCACTTTCAACGCTGTTTCTGGGTACGGGCACGATGCCTGCAGTGCAAATACGTCACCAGCTCCATTACAGGCCCTCACGCGTTGTCGCATATGGCTCGGCGAGCATTCCAAACATGATTCATGCTGTGCGCGTGCCATGCAGTTCTCACCTACCAGGAGAAGGAGTTCCATGAAAAGTTTTCGGGCTGTCCCGTTGTGTCTTGCCTTGGCCTTGAGCCTGATCTCCGCCACCGCGATGGCGGCCAGCAGCGAACAGGTGCTGATGCCAAGGTTCGAGGGCTACGTCAAAGCCTTTGAGGCATCCGATCCGAAGACCGGCGACATCACCGAGTTTGTGCCCAAGGGGCAGACCGTGGAAGCCTGGACCGACATGATCACGGTCAATATTGCGCCCAATTCCGCATCGGTTTCGCCGCGCGAATTCCTGGGCATCATGGAAGCCGGCTGGCGCGGTGCCTGCCCGGACACGCAGGCGAACTGGCTGCGTGAAGGTCAGGAACACGGCCGTCCGATGGCGGTGCTGATGCTCAGTTGCCCGGTCAACCCCGCCACTGGCAAGCCTGAAACCTCCTGGATCAAGGGCATCCAGGGCCAGGAGGGCTTCTACACAGTGCAGAAGTCGTTCCGCACCGAGGTGAAGGAAGCCGACGTGGTGACCTGGGTGAAGTGGCTCAGTGGCGTGATGTTGTGCGGTGGCGGCGAGGGGCCTGCGTGCCCGGGCGACGGCCGCTGATAACCCGCAGTAAGGGGCTGATTGCCAGTGGCTCTGACCCGCGCGACACGGCTGCCCTATGGTGGCCGTTTCCCGGATGGAGTCAGGTGCAATGAGCGATCCGCAGTGGCAACTGGAAACCCTGGCCGTGCACGGCGGCTACCGTCCCGACCCGACCACCCGTGCGGTGGCGGTGCCGATCTACCAGACGGTGGCCTATGCCTTCGATGACACCCAGCACGGCGCGGACCTGTTCGACCTGAAGGTGCAAGGCAACATCTACACGCGCATCATGAACCCCACCACCGATGTGCTGGAGCAGCGTCTGGCCGCGCTGGAAGGCGGCATCGGGGCGCTGGCCCTGGCGTCCGGCCAGGCTGCCATCACCTATGCCATCCAGACCATCGCCGAGGCGGGCGACAACATTGTGGCGGCCAGTGCGCTGTATGGCGGCAGCCTGAACCTGCTGGCCCACACCCTGCCGCAGTACGGCATCCAGGCACGGTTCGCCGACCCGGCCGATCCGGCTGCGTTCGCCGCACTCATCGATGCGCGCACCAAGGCGGTGTTCGTCGAATCCATCGGCAACCCGCGCGGCAATGTCACCGACATCGCGGCCATTGCCGAGGTGGCGCACGCCTCTGGCGTGCCGCTTATCGTCGACAACACCGTGGCCACACCCTTCCTGCTGCGCCCGTTCGAGCACGGTGCCGACATCGTGGTGCATTCGCTCACCAAGTACCTGGGCGGCCACGGCAACAGCCTGGGCGGGGCGATCATCGATTCGGGGCGTTTCGACTGGGCCGCACACGCGCAGCGTTTTCCACGGCTGAACCAGCCCGACCCCAGCTACCACGGTGTGGTGTACACCGAAGCGCTCGGGCCGGCCGCCTATATCGGACGCGCGCGGGTGGTGCCGTTGCGCAACACCGGCGCCGCGCTGTCACCGTTCAATGCTTTCCTGATCCTGCAGGGCATTGAAACACTGGCACTGCGCATGGAGCGGATCAACGCCAACGCGCGGGCCGTGGCGGAGTTCCTGAAGGCCCACCCCAAGGTGGCCTGGGTGCGCTATGCCGGACTGCCTGACGACTCCGAACACGCCGCCGCGCAGCGCTACCTGGGCGGGCACGGCTCCGGCGTGCTGACCTTCGGGCTGCCGGGCGGTCGCGCGGCAGGGGCGCGCTTCCTGGACGCGTTGAAGCTGTTCACCCGGCTGGTGAACCTGGGCGATGCCAAGTCGCTGGCCACCCACCCGGCTTCGACCACCCACCGTCAGCTGGATGCTGCAGAACTGGCCCGGGCCGGCGTGAGCGAAGACACCGTACGGCTGTCGATCGGCATCGAGCATATCGACGACCTGCAGGCTGACCTGCAGCAGGCGCTGGCCAGCGCCTGATAGCCGCACGCTTGGTCGTCATCGCCGAAGGCGATCACCACCGGCCGCGCGATGCGTTACGGTGGAGCTGCCTCTCCAAGGCGTGGCAAACATGGCAATGCAGATCCCCGGCGGGTGCGGGCCCGCCGGGGATTTTTGCTGGGCCGATCCACGTATCCACCGTGTCGACCAAGGTCGACACCTACCCACACCCGTTACACCACCGGAATGCTGTTCTGCCCCAGGTTCCGGTACGGCGGGGTGGACATGATCATTTCCGCCAGCGAATAGGCCAGCTCGCGTTCGGCCATCACCGTGCCGTCGGCGCCGTGTTCCAGCAGATGCTTCACTTCGGCATCGCTGTGCGCGCGTGCCAGCAGGGTCAGGTCGGGATTGATGGCGCGCAGCTTGGCCAGCGCTTCACCGGCTTCCAGCGGCTGCGGAATGGCCAGCACCGCGATCTTGGCGCGCTCGGGGTGCGCCTCGGCCAGCACGCGGTCGGCGGCTGCACTGCCGCGGATCGCCGCCAGGCCCTTGGCATGGGCCTGCTCGACGTGTTCCTTGTTGTCATCGATCACCAGCACCGGCACGCCGCGGTCGCGCAGCACCTGGGCCAGCTCGCTGCCCACCCGGCCGTAGCCGATCACGATGGCGTGGTCATGCAGATCGCGCGAAGGGCCGATGGCCTCTTCCGGTTCTGGTGCCTGCGGCAGCTGCTCCTGCTTGGCCTGCCAGCGGTCCAGCAGGCCGAACACCAGCGGGTTCAGCATGATCGACACCAGCGCACCGGCCAGCACCAGCGACTGGCCTTCCTTGGGCAGGATCTGCAGCGCCACGCCCAGGCCGGCAATGATGAAGGCGAATTCGCCGATCTGCGCCAGGCTGGCCGAGATGGTCAGCGCGGTGCTGGTGGGGTGGCCGAAGGCGCGCACGATGAAGAACGCAGCGGCCGACTTGCCGAACATGATGATCGCCACCGTGGCCAGCACCTGCCAGGGGTGCTGCACGATGATGTTGGGGTCGAACAGCATGCCCACCGAGACGAAGAACAGCACCGCGAACGCATCACGCAGCGGCAGCGAATCGTGCGCCGCCTTGTGGCTGAGCTCCGATTCGTTCAACAGCATGCCGGCGAAGAAGGCGCCCAGGGCGAAGGACACGCCGAACAGCATGGCCGAGCCGAACGCCACGCCCAGCGCGATGGCCAGCACCGACAGGGTGAACAGTTCGCGCGAACCGGTGCCGGCAATGCGTTCCAGGATCCACGGAATGACCCGGCGGCCAACCACCAGCATCACCGCCACGAACAGGCCCAGCTGCACGAACGTCCAGCCGATATCGGCCAGCACGCTGCCGAGGGTGTGGGTTTCCTTGGCGGCATCGGGGCCGAACACGCCGGCCAGCACCGGCATCATCACCAGTGCCAGCACACAGGCCAGGTCTTCCACGATCAGCCAGCCGACGGCGATCTTGCCGCGCATCGTTTCCAGCAGACGCCGCTCTTCCATGGCCCGCAGCAGCACAACGGTACTGGCGGTGGCCAGCGAGAAACCGAAGATGACCCCGTGCAGCGCCGGCCAGCCCATCAACCAGGCCACGCCCCAGCCGAGCAGGGTGGCCACGGCAATCTGGCCGATGGCGCCGGGAATGGCGATGGCCTTGACCGCCATCAGGTCCTTCAGGGAAAAGTGCAGGCCCACGCCGAACATCAGCAGCATCACGCCCAGTTCGGCCAGCTGGTTGGCCAGGGCCTGGTCGGCCACGAAGCCGGGGGTGAAGGGGCCGACGCAGATGCCAGCGACCAGATAGCCGACCAGAGGCGACAAGCGCAGCTTGTTGGCCAGGGCACCGAAGATGAAGGCGAGCCCCAGGCCAACGGCCACGATGTTGATCAGGTCGGTGTCATGGTGCATCGGCACTCGCAGGTAATCGGGGGATGCCCCGATTTTCACCGATGCGGCCACATACGGCAAACCGAAAATGCGAACGGGGTCAGCGCCCTTTTCTGGCGAAAAGGGATCTGACCCCGGGTGAGCACCGCCGGGCGTGGCCCGGCGCTACCGTTATCGCTTACCAGTTGTACTTGATGCGGCCGTACACATACGCGCCGTTGAAGCCGAACGGCGAGTAGTTGCTGTAGGGCAGCATGCCGAAGGTCGAGTTCTGCAGGTCTTCGGTGCGGTCCGGGTATTCGTCCAGCAGGTTGTCCGCGCCCAGGGTCAGGGTCCAGTTACTGCTCGGCTTGTAGCTCACCGAGGCATCCAGCACCCACTTGTCACCGTAGGTCTGGTCACGCAGGGCGGTGGCGGAATTGCGCACGGTGAATTCGCCGTAGCGGGTCGCCGCCAGGCCCAGTTCCCAGTGGTCCGAACGCCAGGTACCGCTGACAATGGTCTTGTCGCGCGGGTAGCTGTCTTCGATGCGGCCGATCTCATCACGGCCGATCAGCGACTGGGTCAGGCCCAGCGTGCTGAACACCGCCGGGGTACCGCCCACGCGGCGCACTTCGGTGTCGTTGTAGCTGTAGGCGGCGGTCAGTTCCAGGCTGCTGGCGCTGAACGGAATGGTGTAGCTGGACACGAAGTCGACGCCACGGGTGCGGGTATCCAGGCCGTTGGTGAAGTACGAGAACGCGGTGACCTGCGGCAGCCCCAGACCAGCCAGCAGGTTGCTGGTGGCGGTATTGGTGGTGATGCTGGAGGACAGCGCGATGCGGTCATCGATGTCGATCTGGTACGCATCCACGGTCACGTACAGGCGGTCCACCGGCTGCAGCACCAGGCCCACGCTGTAGCTGGTGGAGGTTTCAGCCTTCAGCGGCGAAGCGCCCAGTGCCTGTGCGGCGCTGCTGGTGGTCGGGAAGGTGCCACGTTCGACGAACACGCCGTTGGTGAACTGGCTGGTGACCGCCTGGTAGCCCTGCTGGGCCAGCGACGGTGCGCGGAAGCCGCTGGAGGCGGTGGCGCGCAGCGCAACCTTGTCGGTGAAGGCGTAGCGCCCCGACAGCTTGCCCGAGAAGCGATCACCGAAGTCCGAGTAATCCTCGTAGCGACCGGTGATGCCGGCCGAGAACTTGTCGGTCAGGTCCGCTTCCAGGCCGGCGTACACCGCGTAGTTGTGGCGGTCGGCATGCACTTCATTGGTGGGGGTGAAGCCGCCGAAGCCCTGCGCGCCGCTGCCGGTGTAGGAGTTCAGCTCGCCCGGGTTCTGGTCCCACTTCTCCTTGCGGTATTCACCGCCAAAGGACAGGGTGACCGGATAGGCCAGGCCCCAGTCCAGCGACTTGGTGATATCGGCATTGAACACGTCCTGCTGGTACTTCAGCGTGCCGTCGTAGAACGAGCGCGGGCTGCTGGCACCGAGGCTGTAGTTGATGCTGTTGCGGGTGTGGAAGTCCAGGGTGTTCTCGCCGTGGTTCAGGCTCAGGTCCCAGGTCCAGCCGCTGTCGGTGTTGCCCTTGACGCCGGCCACCACCGAACGGTCCTTGGAATACTGGTTGATCTCCGGCACGAAGCCGTCCGGGTAGACCTGGGCCAGCAGCGCGCTCTGGCCGTTGTGGTTGCGCGAGCGGTAGAACGCGAACGAGGTGATGTCGCGGTTGCTGAGGATCGCGTTGGCGTAGCCGGTGACGTGGTCGCTGAAGTCGAAGCTGGCGTTGGCCGACACGGCGGTGGCGTCCACCTTCGGGTCGCCCACCACGAAGGTGGTTTCGCCGATGGACGGGTAGTTGCCGGTGTTCGGGGTGGTGCCGCGGTACGGGCCGGCGCGGTTGCTTTCATCCTGCTGGCTGATCTGGCCGGCAACGTGCACGCGGCCACGGCCGCCGCCGAATTCCATACCGGTATCGCCGGAGAGCTGGTACTTGTTGCCGTCACCGGCCGAGTACTGGCCGTAATCGACGGCCAGGCTGCCGCCACTGCCGCTGCCCTTCAGCACGATGTTGATGACGCCGGCGATGGCGTCCGAACCGTATTGGGCCGAGGCGCCGTCGCGCAGCACTTCCACGCGCTCGATGGCGGCGATCGGGATGGCGTTGATGTCCACCGCCGACGAACCGCGGCCGATGGTGCCGTTGACGTTGATCATGGCCGAGGTGTGGCGGCGCTTGCCGTTCACCAGCACCAGCACCTGGTCGGGCGACAGGCCGCGCAGCTGCGCCGGGCGCACGCCGCTGGTGCCATCGGTCAGGGCCGGGCGCGGGAAGTTCAGCGAGGGCAGGGCGCGCGACAGCGCCGTGGCCAGTTCACTGCTGCCGGTGGACTGCAGTACTTCCGGGGTGATGATGTCGATGGGTGACTGCGATTCGGCCACCGTGCGGTCGGCCACGCGGGTACCGGTGACGATCACCGTATCCAGAGTGTTGGCGGCGGTGCCGGTCTGCTGGGCCAGGGCGGCGAACGAGGAACCACCGAGGGCGACAGCGACGGCGGCGGCGATCAGGCTGGTCTTGCGGGTCATCGGGAGGGGGCTCCGGTTGGCGGGGGCGGGCACCGGAATCGACATCACAGGGTGAGGCGGACGACGGTTGTTGCGGTGCGCAATGCAGGAATTAACGGGATATTCAGTGCCTGTCAAATGGTGGTAACAGGAAAAAATGTTGCCGTGGCAACCATTTAGCTGTGACAGGCCGTGAAGCGGGGGGAGGGGCCGGGGGCTGCGCGGGGCCGACGCGGGAGAGAGTTGGCCTGCCACCGCGCATCCCGGGGCGCGTCAAGTATTCGTTAACGCTAGAATTGCGTCGCAGGAACAGTGCTCACCAGCACATTCCATTCGGTTATATGGACGCCTTCCCCCATGATTTCGCTTCGTAATTTCGCCTTGCGCCGCGGCGAGCGGCTGCTGTTGTCCAACGTCGACCTGACCCTGCACGCCGGTTACCGGGTAGGTGTGGTCGGCCGTAACGGGGCCGGCAAGTCCAGCCTGTTTGCTGCGGTGAAGGGCGAACTGGAAGCCGACAAGGGCGATGTGGACCTGCCCGGCAAGGTACGCATCGCCAGCGTGGCCCAGGAAACCCCGTCGCTGCCCGACCCGGCGCTGAGCTTCGTGCTGGGTGGCGATACCGAAGTGGCCGCAGTGCTGGCGGCCGAGGCCGATGCCACCGCCCGCGAAGACTGGGAAGCCGTGGCCGAAGCGCATACGCGCATGGCCGAGCTGAACGCCTACGACGCCGAAGCGCGCGCCGGCAAGCTGCTGCACGGCCTGGGCTTCCCGGCCGAGACCCACCACCGCGCGGTGTCCTCGTTCTCCGGCGGCTGGCGCGTGCGCCTGAACCTGGCACGCGCGCTGATGATGCCCAGCGACCTGCTGCTGCTGGACGAACCGACCAACCACCTGGATCTGGACGCGGTGTACTGGCTGGAACAGTGGCTGCTGAAGTACCCGGGCACCCTGCTGCTGATTTCGCATGACCGCGAGTTCCTGGACAACGTGGCCACCCACACCCTGCACCTGCACGGTGGCGGGGCCAAGCTGTACCCCGGCGGCTACACCGACTTCGAGCGCCAGCGGGCCGAACAGCTGCGCCAGCAGCAGATCGCGCACGAGAAGGAACAGGCCGAGCGCGCCCACCTGCAGAGCTTCATCGACCGCTTCAAGGCGCAGGCCAGCAAGGCCGCGCAGGCGCAGAGCCGGATGAAGCGACTGGCCAAGCTGGCCGGTACCGAAGCGGTGCGTGCCGAGCGTGAATTCCGCATCGAATTCGCACCGCCGGCCAAGCTGCCGTTCTCGCTGATCCGCCTGAACCATGTCGAGGCCGGTTATGGCAGCGACGCGGTGATCCTGAACAACGTGGGCTTCGGCCTGGAAGCGGGCCAGCGCATCGGCCTGCTGGGCCCCAACGGTGCCGGTAAGACCACCCTGGTGAAGACCCTGGTGGGCGAGCTGAAGCCGATTGCCGGCGAGCGCTCGGCGCACCCGGACCTGCGCATCGGCTACTTCGCCCAGCACACGGTGGAATCGCTGCACGAAGGGCAGTCGCCGATCGAGCATTTCCGCGAGATCGCCCCGGATGCGCCGAACCAGGCCTTCCGCGATTTCCTCGGCAAATGGAACTTCCCCGGTGACCGCGCGTTCGAGCCGGTCGATGGTTTCTCCGGCGGCGAGCGCGCGCGCCTGGCGCTGGCCCTGATCGCCTGGCAGCAGCCGAACGTACTGTTGCTGGACGAACCGACCAACCACCTGGATCTGGAAATGCGCGAGGCCCTGGCCGAAGCGCTGGCCACGTTCGAGGGCGCGATCGTGATGGTGTCGCATGACCGCCATCTGATCGGCCTGGTCTGCGATACCTATTGGCGCGTGGCCGACGGTGTGGTCGAGCCGTTCGATGGCGACCTGGACGCCTACGCCGCCTGGCTGCGCACCCGCCCGCAGGCGCAGGGCACCAAGGCGCGCATGGAGCAGGTGGAAGAGCCGGTGGTGGTCAAGACCGCACCGGTGGCCCAGGTGGTGCAGAAGAAGCCGGCCAACCCGCACAAGCTGGCCAGTGCCGAAGCCAAGGTGGCCGAGCTGGAAGCCAGCCTGGCCGAGCTTGACCGCCAGCTGGCCGACCCGGCCAACTACGCCGATGCCACCCGCATGGCCGTGCTGGGGCGCGAGCGCGAGACCACCGCGGCGCAGCTGGAAAAAGCCGAAGCGGCGTGGATGGAGCTGCTGGAGTCCTGATTCCATCGGTAGCGCCGGGCCATGCCCGGCGAGCTTTTCCCATCTGCTGCGCTCGCCGGGCATGGCCCGGCGCTACCCACGGCGCGCGTTTTACCCCTGCGCCTGCAGCCACTCGCGGAAGCGGCGGGCCGGTTCGCGTTCGCTGCGCGAGCGCAGCCGGGTCAACCAATAGCGGCCCAGCTCCAGCGTGGTGGCAAACGGCTGCAGCAGGCGGCCTTCGGCCAGTTCGGCCTCGAACATGCGCAGTGGCAGCAGCGCCACGCCGGCGCCACCGGCCGCAGCGGCGGCCAGGGTCAGCGAAGAGTCGAACACCGGGCCTCTGGCCTCCACGCCGCTGGTGGCGGCCGCCTGCAGCCAGCGCGGCCATTCGTCGCTGCGGTACGAGCGCAGCAGCGTCACTGCGGCCAGATCGCGGGGGTGCTTCAATCTGCGTGCAAGCGCGGGCGCGCACAGCGGCGCGAAGGGCGCCTCCAGGATGGCCGTGCAGTGTTGCCCCTGCCAGTCGCCCTCACCGAAGCGGATGGCCAGGTCCAGCCCCTCTCCGGCCAGATCGATCCGGTTGTTGTGGGTCTGCAGGCGCAGCTCGATATCCGGGTGCGCCGCTTCGAAAGCCGCCATGCGCGGCAGCAGCCAACCCGTCGCGAACGTGCCCACCACCCCGATCGTCAGCACTTCGCGCGCCGGCCCGCCGGTGTAGCGGGCGATGCTGGCCGAGATGCGCTCGAACGATTCATGCAGCACCGGGAACAGCGCGGCGCCCTCGTCGGTGAGTGCTACGCCGCGCGGCAGGCGGTGGAACAGGCGGATGCCCAGCCGGTCTTCCAGCCCGCGGATCTGGTGGCTCAGCGCGGCCTGGCTGACGCACAGCTCCAGCGCCGCACGGGTGAAGTTCTGGTGGCGGGCCGCGGCCTCGAAGGCGCGCAGGGCGTTTAGCGGCAAGGTGGGGTGCAGCATCGTGAGGTGTGAGGCAGGCTGATGGGTGCATCCTAGCGTGTTGGCCGTTGCAGCCGTCAAAGAAAGGGTTGAATACGTAAGGCATTAGTTCTAGTCATGCCTGGCCCTGAAAATTTGCGTTGGTCGCGTGTGGGCCATGCTTTCAATAATCCGGTTTCGTTTCCCGGAGCCCGCCCATGCACGCCCGCCGTCGATTCCTGCAGCTCAGTGGTGCCGCCGTCGCATCGTCCCTGCTTGCGCCCGTCCTGGCGCGGGCCGCCGTGCCTGCCGCTGCCAGCCCGGCCACGTCCGCCGCCATTGCCGGTGCCGTGAATTTCGCCGCGCTGGAGAAAGCCAGCGGCGGCCGCCTGGGCGTGACCGTGCTGGACACCGGCAGCGGCCGCCGCCTCGGCGGGCACCGCCAGGATGAGCGCTTCCCGATGTGCAGTACGTTCAAATCGATTCTGGTGGCCCACATCCTGAGCTTGGCCGATGCCGGTCGCCTTTCCCTGGATACCCGCGTGCCGATCACCGAACGGGATCTGTTGTCCTACGCACCGGTGGCCCGCCGCCACGTCGGCAAGGACCTGAGCGTGCGCGACCTGTGCCGGGGCACGCTGACCACCAGCGACAACACCGCCGCCAACCTGCTGCTGGGGGTGAACGGGGGACCGGCGGCGCTGACCGCCTTCCTGCGTGCGCAGGGCGACCCGGTCACCCGCAATGATCGCTACGAGCCGGACATGAACCGGTTCGCGAAGGGCGACCCGCGCGACACCACCAGCCCGGCTGCGATGGCAGCCAGTCTCGCCCGGTTCGCGGTGGGCGATGGCCTTCTGCCGCCCTCGCGGCTGCAGTTCGCCGATTGGCTGGTCGACAACCAGACCGGCGATGCCTGCCTGCGCGCCGGTCTGGGCCCGCGCTGGCGGGTGGGTGACAAGACCGGCAGCAACGGCGAGGACACGCGCAATGACATCGCCGTGCTGTGGCCACGTGCGGGCGGTACGCCGTGGGTCATCACCGCGTATCTGCAGGGGGCCAGCGTGGACGAGGCGCAGCGCGCTGCGGTGCTGGCACGTGTCGGCGCACTGGCCGATGCATTGATCGGCTGAAATGCAGGGGCGCGTTGCGGGGTCGGAGCCGCTTCCGGTGGAAACGGATCCGACCCCTGTGCGTCAGCTGGCTGGTGTGTCGCTGCCTTCTACCGCGGCCAGGAAATCACGGCCCCAGCGGTCCACGTCGTAGTACTCGACGATGCCCTGCAACTGGCGCAGACGCGCGCTGGCCTCTTCTTCGGGCATGGACAGCGCCTGCAGCAGGCCGGCGGCCAGATCGGCCGGATCGTGCGGATTGGTCAGCACCGCGCCCTTCAACTCGGCTGCCGCGCCGGCGAATTCGCTCAGCACCAGTACGCCGGGCGTGCCTTCAATGCCCTGGGTGGCGACGAATTCCTTGGCCACCAGGTTCAGGCCATCACGCAGCGGGGTGATCCACATCACCTGCGCGGCGGCGTAGTGCGCCACCACCTGTTCAAAGGGCAGGGCCTGGGCGAAGAAGCGCACCGGCGTCCAGTCCAGCCGCGAGAAGCGGCCATTGATGCGGCCCACCGCCTGTTCGATCTGGTTCTGCAAGGTGCGGTACACGGTCATCTCGCGCGCGGCCGGTACGCAGACCATCAGCAGGGTGACCTTGCCGCAGTGCTCGGGGTGCTGTTCCAGCACGCGTTCGAAGGCTTCCAGCTTGGCCAGGGTGCCCTTGGTGTAGTCCAGCCGTTCCACCGACAACACCAGCTTGCGTGCGCCGATTTCGCGGCGCAGCTTGAACAGGTCGTTGCGCACCTCGGAACGCGCCAGCAGGTTGCGGATGCGGCGCACATCGGTGCCCACCGGGTGCGCGCCCAGCGCCACATCGCGGTCGCCCACGCGCAGGCGGGTGGTCATGGTGTCCAGGCCCACCGCGCAGCCATAGGTCAGGAAACGCGGTGCGCAGCTTTCCCAGGCCAGGCGCTCGGCCGGCATGGCGCCACGCACCACGTCCACGAAGTTTTCCACCTGGCGCGGAATATGGAAGCCGATGTAGTCGCAGCACAGCAGGCTGCCGATGATCTCGCGCCGCCACGGCACCACGTTGAACACATCGGCGGAAGGGAAGTAGGTGTGGTGGAAGAAGGCGATCTTCAGGTCCGGACGCAGTTCGCGCAGCGCGGCCGGCACCATCCACAGGTTGTAGTCGTGGATCCACACCGTGGCGCCGTGCGCGGCTTCGTCAGCCACCGCCTCGGCGAAGCGGCGGTTCACCTTCAGGAATACCTGCCAATCGTCTTCGCGGAACCGCGCGCGTTCCCAGAACACGTGCAGCATCGGCCAGAACGCTTCCTTGGAAAACCGCTTGTAGAAGATGTCCACGTCCTGGCGGCTGAGCGGCACGCGCGTGGCGCGCAGGGTCGGGTAGCGCTGCGCGTCCACCTGCACATGGCGCTGGAACGGGCGGTGCTTGGGATCGTCGATGCCCCAGGCCACCCAGCTGCCACGCTGGCCACCTTCAAAGAAGCTCAGCAGCGAGGGGATGATGCCGTTGGGCGAGCGCGGCGGCCGCTGCACCAGCTTGCCGTCCTCGATGGCTTCATCGAAGGGCAGGCGGTGGTAGACCATCACCAGTTCGGCGCCCTGCGCGCGCGCGGCGGTCGGCGCATGCAGGTAGGGGTCATCGGCGGCCAGCAGGCAGAAGTGTTCGATGGCTTCCACGATGCCGCCGCAGCCGGGTTCGCGGGCGTGGTAGGTGTTGGCCAGGTCAGCGGTGGCCGTGGTCAGCGCCGGCTCCGATTCGCCCACGCACACACCGCGGAAACCGGCCTGGTACATGGAAAGATCGTTCAAGGTATCGCCGGCCACCAGGATGCGCTCGCGTGGCAGTTCCAGCAGGCGCGCCAGCGCGGCCAGGGTGCGGCCCTTGTCGGTGTCCGGCGGCAGGATGTCCAGGTAGCGGTCGGCCGAATACAACACGTCGCAGCCCAGTTCCGCCGCGGTCTGCTGGATCTGCGCGCGCAGCGGGGCCAGCGTGGCCGGATCGCAGAAATAGGAGCAGCGGCGTTCCTGCGGAACATCCTGGCGCTGCAGTGCGGTGAACGGCCGCATCGCTTCGGCCACCACCTGTTCGCCGGGCCAGTGCGCGTCGATCATCGACTGCAGCGGCTGCAACGGCTGCAGGGTGTGGCCGTGCACCACGGTGGCGCCAACGTCGCAGACGATGTAATCGGGGCGGGGAATGGCCGGGTCGGACAACAGCGGCATCACCGCTTCCAGGCCGCGCCCGGTAATGAACACCAGGGCGATGCCCGGGTGCTGGTCCACCAGCCGGTACAGGCGGTGGCGCTGGGCGGCGCTGCCGGCCAGGAACGTGCCATCCAGATCGGTGGCCAGGATCAGCTGTGGCCCGGTGGCCGTGCTGCTGGAAAGAAGGGGGTTCGGAATCAGGGTCGGGGACTCGACAGTCAATGCACTTCCTTCGTGGGTAGGGTGGGAGATTCGGTTTCCGGCATCAGCTCCAGGGCCGCAGGCGTGGTCCGCAGCATGGGCCGGAACGGCGCCGGGTGGGTGCGCAGGCGCGCATGGCGCAGCAGGCGCAGGGCGGTGAAGGCGGCCAGCGCGGTCAGCACGGCGGTGAAGTACAGCGGCAGCGCTGGGGCGCCGTAGCGCTGCATCAGTGCACCGGCCAGCGCCGGCCCGATGGCCGCGCCGATGCCGTGCACCAGCAGCAGGCTGCTGCAGCCGGACAGCAGGTCCGGCGTGGGCAGGTAGTCCAGCATGTGCGCCACGGCGAACGGATAGAGCGCGAACGCCAGGCCCCCATAGCAGAACACCAGCACGAACATCAGGTGCACCTGCTGCGACAGCGGTGGAAATGCGGCCAGTGCGGCCACGGCGGCGGCCAGCACGCTCAGGCACAGCAGGCCCAGCCGACGGTCGTGGCCATCGCTGATACGCCCCAGCGGCCATTGCAGCAACGCACCGCCGGCGATCGCCGCCAGCATGAACAACGGTACCTGCGCATCACGCAGGCCGATCTGTTCGGCATACACGGGCAGCAGGCCCCAGAACGGCCCCATCGCCAGGCCGGACAGCGCGGCGGCGACGGTGGCCACCGGCGCCAGCGCGTACAGGCGCTGCAGCGTCAGCCGCGGCACGCTGGGCACCTCCGGCTGCTGCAGGCGGGTGGCGGTCACCGGCAACATGGCCGCGCACACCAGCAGCGCGGTCAGCGAAAACATGGTGGCCGCACCAGTATCGCCGGCCAGCAACAGCACCTGGCCCAGCGCCAGCGCCGACAGGTTCACCATCATGTAGACCGAAAACACCCGGCTGCGCCGCTGCGGGTCGGGTTCGGCGTTGAGCCAGCTTTCAATCACCGTGTACAGGCCCACCAGTGCCACGCCGGTCACCACGCGCAGCACGATCCAGCCGACGGCGCTGATCCATAGCGGGTGCAGCAGCACGGCCATGGTGGCCAGCGCGGCGTGGAAGGCAAATGCCCGGCTGTGGCCGATGCGGCGGATCAACGGCGGGGCGGTGAAGGTGCCGATGAAATAGCCGGCGAAGTAGGCCGACATCACCCAGCCCAGGGTGCCGGCGCTGAAGCCTTCCTGCCCGCCGCGAACGGCCAGCAGGGTGCCCAGCAGCCCGCTGCCGGTCAGCAGCAGCGCCACGCCCAGAAGCAGGGCCGTCAGCCGCCACATGGGTGCGGCCTCGATGGAGAAGGTGGAGAAAACACCTGTCCCACCCTAACACACCCGCATTTCAGCCCTGTTCGATTTGCAGCGCGGCGCAGCCACGCGCATGCTGCGCGCGTTCGTTCCACACGGAAGTCACGATGAGCCATGAACTGATCTACCTGCTGCTGATCTTCGCGCTGCTGGTCATACCGCGCGCGCTGCAGCGCTTCAGCCTGCCGGCACCGCTGACCTGCCTGCTGTTCGGCATCATCGCGATGCTGTGGCTGGGCGAGCGTTCGCACGATGCGGTGATCGGCCTGCTGGCGACGCTGGGGATTTCTTCACTGTTCCTGTTCGCCGGGTTGGAAGTGGATCTGGCCGCGCTGCGGCGTGGGCTGTGGCCGCTGCTGGCGCACCTGGTCATCCGCAGTGCCACGCTGTTCGGTGTGGGCTGGCTGGCCTGGCGCTATGCGGGCCTGCCGTGGCAGGCCGCAGGTCTGCTGGCGCTGGCCCTGCTCACACCGTCCACCGGTTTCATCATGGATTCGCTGTCACGGCTGGGCCTGAGCGAGGACGAACGGTTCTGGGTGACCAGCAAGGCCATTGCCGGCGAACTGCTGGCGCTGGCGGCGCTGTTCGTGGTGCTGCAGGCCGGCGATCCGTGGCATATGGCCCTGTCCAGCAGCGCATTGCTGGCGATGATGGTCGGCCTGCCGCTGCTGTTCATCGCGTTGGGGCGCTGGGTGGCGCCGCATGCGCCCGGTTCGGAATTTTCGCTGCTGGTGATGGTGGGCATGGTAGCGGCCTACATCACCTACCTGCTGGGCGTGTACTACCTGGTGGGCGCGTTCATCGCCGGCCTGGTCGCGCGCCTGCTGCACCAGCGCATGCCGCTGCTGGCTTCGCACGAGAACCTGCACGCGCTGCGCTTGTTCGCCTCGTTCTTCGTGCCGTTCTATTTCTTCAACGCCGGCACCAAGGTGCCCAGCGAAGCGCTGAGCTTCGAGGCGCTGGGGCTGGGCGTGGTGATCACCATGGTGGTGCTGCCGCTGCGCATCGCGGTGGTGTGGCTGCAGCGCCGAATCATGTTCGGCGAAAGCTTCCGCAGCAGCCTGCGGGTATCGCTGGCGCTGGCGCCCACCCTGATCTTCACCCTGGTGTTGGCGGCAATCATGCGCGAGCGGTTCCAGATTCCGGCGGTGTTGTTCGGTGCGCTGCTGTTGTACGCCGCGTTGACCACGCTGCTGCCGTCGCTGGTGTTCCGCACGCCCTTCGATGTCGATCCGGTGGAGCAGGAACCTGCCGGTGAAGGCGAGGGCGCGCCGGTGGCAGCGACCGAAGTGAGCGCGCCAGTGCCTGTGCGCGACTGAGTGCGCAGGCGCGCGCTGTGCTTGCGTTGCGGCAGCGCAGACCGGACACTGCGCGCCCGGCCGCACCGCCCTGGGGCGCGCCGGCCTGCACAGGAGCGCCACGCGTGATCGAGGAAGTGAACCATCGCCGCAGCTTGCTGCCCGCCCGTATCCTGCTGGGGTTCTCTGCGGCAGCACTGTTGATCCTGTTCGCCAGCAGCTGGTCGATGCCGCCGGTGGATGCATCGGGCTTCCGCCAGACCCAGACCGCGCTGTCGATCGACTGGCTGCTGCGCGGTGGGCCCTGGCTGGATTACCTGACCCCGGTAATCGGTGCCCCCTGGTCCATTCCTTTCGAATTTCCGCTGTACCAGTGGCTGGCTGCGCTGTTGTCGGCAGCCACGGGGCTGAGCGCAGACAACAGTGGCCGCCTGGTCTCGCTGCTGTTCCACGTGGGCAGCATCTTCATGGTCTACCGCACGGTGCTGGCGTTCCGCCCGGACCGCCTGCTGGCACTGTGCGTGGCCGCGGCCTTCGCCGTTTCACCGTTCGCCCAGTTCTGGGGGCGGGCGGTGCTGATCGAGTCGACGGCGGTGTTCTTCGGCCTGGTGTTCGTCTGGGCCGTGGCTGGCCTGCGCAGCAGGCCAACGGCGCTGCTGGGCGGGGTGGCGGTGCTGGCGGCGGTGCTGTCGGCGCTGGTGAAGATCACCACGTTCTTTGCCTATGCGGCCTTTGTCGCGCTGGCCTTCCTGTGGCTGGCGGTACGCGAACACGGCTGGCGCCCGCAGTGGCTGGCCGCGCACTGGAAGCTGCTGGCCTGGGGCGTGGCCGCCGCGTTGGCCGTTCTGGCCACGCTGCTGCTGTGGCTGCAGCACGCCGATGCGTTGAAGGCGCAGTCGGCGCTGGGCCAGCAGGTGACCTCCGATGGCCTGAGCGCGTTCAATTACGGAACCCTGCAGCAACGGCTGGACCCGGCCACCTGGGGCGCGGTGTTCAAGAAGCGCTTCGGCGCCGCCACCGGCTCCAACTGGGTGTTCGTGCTGATTGTTGCTGCCGGCCTGGGCATGCGACGTACGCGCGCGGCGGTGGCGTTGCTGCTGCTGGCCTATCTGGTGCCGTTCCTGGTCTTCACCAACCTGCAGGTGGTGCACCCGTACTACCAGGCCGCGCAGGTGGTGTTCGCCACCTCGATCGTGGGCCTGGTGCTGTGGGCGCTGGTCCTGCGCGCGCAGGCCAGTGGGCGCTATCGCTGCCCGATCGCCTTCGCCGTGCTGCTGTGCCTGCTGTCCACCGGCTTCGGCCTGGCCCATTACCTGAAGAACATGAAGGAAGCGCGCCAGCCCAGCGACGTTTCGCAGATCGCCGCACTGATCCAGGCGGGCACGCCGCAGGATGGCGTGGTGCTGGCGCTGGGCCAGGACTGGTCGTCCGAGCTGCCTTACCGTGCCGGCCGGCGCGGGGTGATGGTGCCGGACTGGGCCTCGGATGACGTGCTGCGGTCGCTGGTGGAAACTGACGCGGCGTTGGGTGGCCTGCCCCTGGCCGCGCTGGTGGTCTGCCCCAACCAGCTGGCCAGCACCGCCGAGCGTGCGCACTGGCAGGAACAGCTGCTGCAGCGATATTCAGCCGGTGCTCAGAAGCAGGTGGTGGGGCAGTGCGAGGCGTGGTTGCAGCCGGCGCGCTGACCGCGGCGCCCGGCGCCCGCGGTTTGCGCGCGCTGGCCATGGCCGTTAGGGTGGGGTCATGACTGTCCGTTCCGCCTCCATGTCCGCCGCGTTGTGGCTGGCCCTTGCGGCCTGTTCGCAGCAGCAGCCCCCGATCAGCCACGATGTGGCTACTGCGCCGTCCGATGCCTTCATGGCTGCCGTGGCCGCGCACTGCGGCCAGGCGTTCGCCGGCCGGGTAGTGGAAGACACCCCGGCCCCCGCGGGCGACGATCCGTTTGCCGGCAAACCGCTGGTGATGCACGTGCGCGGTTGCGAAGACCCCGGCCATGAGCTGCGCATCCCGTTCCATGTGGGCGATGACCATTCGCGCACCTGGATCCTGACCCGTACCGAGCATGGGCTGAAACTGAAGCACGACCACCGGCACGCCGATGGCAGCCCCGATGTCATCACCCTGTACGGCGGCGACAGCACACCACCGGGCACCGCCCAGCGTCAGCAGTTCCCTGCCGATGCCGATTCGGTGGCCATGTTCCGCCGCGCCGACATGCTCGCTTCCACCCACAACGTGTGGGCGATGGAGATCGAGCCGGACCAGCGCTTCGTCTATGAACTGACCCGCCCCGGCGGACGCCGTTTCCGCGTCGAATTCGACCTGGGCAAGCCGGTGGCGCTGCCGCCGGCGCCGTGGGGTTCCGAGCAGGCACCGGCCCGGCCCTGAGCGGATTGGGGTCAGAGCCCTGGCCGCTGGCCAGGGATCCGACCCCATGCCTCAGCGGGTACCGAAGCGCGCCCGGCAGCCGTTGCTGACCCACACGCTGCCGCGCGAATAGCCCCAGCTGCGGCCTTCCTGACAGGCACTGCCGGACAGTTGCTGCTGCAGGACCGGCCGGCCCTGGCGCTCATCCCAATCGCAGTTCTGGGTACGGTTGTTGTTGCTGCTGCAGGTGATGGAGTAGTTGCTGTTGCCGCCACCCCAGCCGCCGCCATTGCCACCGCCCCAGCCGCCGCGGCTTTCGGCGAATTCACCGCGGCAGCCGCGGTTGACCCAGATGGCGCCGCGGCGCACGCCCCAGGTCTGCCCTTCCACGCAGGCCGAGCCGGAGATCTGCCGCACCAGGGTGGCCCCGCGCCAGTTCATCGGACAGGTGCGCTCGCGGTTGTCCTGGCTTTCGCAGCGGATGGTGCTGCCGCTGTTGCCGCCCCAGCCGCCGCGGCCTTCGACGAATTCGGCGCGGCAGCCGCCGTTGACCCAGATGCTGCCATTGCGGCTGCCCCAGGTACGGCCCTCCACGCAGGCCGAGCCGGACAGCTGGCGTACCAGCTGGGCGTCGCGCCAGCCGGTGCTGCAGACCCGTTCACGGTTGTTCTGGCTTTCGCAGCGGACCACGCCGGTCTGCGCGGCGGCGGGGGCGGGGGACAGGGTCAGCCCGGCAAGGGCTCCCAGGGTGAGGGTGGTGGCCAGACTGGCCAGGGACAGCGCTTTCATGGCAAATCCCCATACGGTGTGTGGTGCGCGACTATAAGGACGGGGTGGATAAAGCCCGCGTGACCGTCCGCATTTGCCCCAGCCGGGCCCTCGGCCGCAGAATACGAGGCTTTCCGGCCCCCGTCGGGTGCCGGCGTTCTCCAGCGGAGCTTTCCCCCCATGCGTACCCACTTCTGCGGCCTGGTCAACGAGACCCTGATTGGCCAGACTGTCACCCTCGCCGGCTGGACCGACGTGGCCCGTAACCAGGGCGGCGTCTGCTTCATCGATCTTCGCGATCATGAAGGCATCGTGCAGGTGACCGTGGAGGTGGACAACGCCGAAGTGTTCGCCGTGGCTGCCAGCCTGGGCTACGAGGACGTGCTGCAGGTGGAAGGTGTGGTGCGCGCCCGCCATGCGGTGAACGACAAGATCGCCACCGGCAAGGTGGAAGTGATCGCCACCGCCATCACCGTGCTGAACAAGGCCGCGCCGCTGCCGTTCCACGCGCACGAGAACCCGGGCGAAGACACCCGCCTGAAGTACCGCTACCTGGACCTGCGCCGCCCGGAGATGCAGCGCATGCAGCGCACCCGCATCAAGCTGGTGCAGGCCCTGCGCCGCCACCTGGACGAGCGCGGTTTCCAGGACATCGAAACCCCGATCCTGACCAAGGCCACCCCGGAAGGCGCGCGCGACTTCCTGGTGCCGGCACGCATGCACCCGGGCGAGTTCTACGCCCTGCCGCAGAGCCCGCAGCTGTTCAAGCAGATCCTGATGGTGGCCGGCTTCGACCGCTACTACCAGATCGCGCGCTGCTTCCGCGACGAAGCCCTGCGTGCCGACCGCCAGCTGGAATTCACCCAGCTGGACATGGAGTTCGCCTTCGTGCGCGAGCGCGACGTGCAGGATTTCGTTGAAGACATGATCCGCGCCATCTTCAAGGAAGTGGTGGACGTGCCGCTGGCCGCCAGCTTCCCGCGCATGACCTGGGCCGAAGCCATGCGCCGCTACGGTTCGGACAAGCCGGACCTGCGCATCGCGCTGGAACTGGTGGACGTGGCCGAGCTGGTCAAGGACAGCGAGTTCGCCGTGTTCACCGGCCCGGCCAACGATGCCGACGGCCGCGTGGCCGCGCTGCGCATTCCGGGCGGTGCCACCCTGTCGCGCAAGCAGATCGACGAATACGCTGCGCATGCCGCCAAGTACGGCGCCAAGGGCCTGGCCTACATCAAGATCGCCGACAACGGCGAAGTCAGCTCGCCCATCCAGAAGTTCTTCAGCGAAGCATCTTTCGCTGCACTGGTGGCCCACGTCGGCGCCGGCAACGGTGACATCGTGTTCTTCGGCGCCGGCGGCTACAACAAGGTGTCCGACTTCATGGGCGCGCTGCGCCTGAAGGCCGGCAAGGACTTCGGCCTGGTCGCCGACGGCTGGGCGCCGCTGTGGGTCACCGACTTCCCGATGTTCGAATGGGACGAGGAAGAACAGCGCTACGTCGCCCTGCATCACCCCTTCACCGCGCCGGCCGTGGACGATATCGCCGACCTGCGCGCCAACGCCCGTACCGCCGTTTCGCGCGGCTACGACATGGTGCTCAACGGCAATGAAATCGGCGGCGGTTCGATCCGTATCCACCGCCCGGACATGCAGAGCGCGGTGTTCGAGCTGCTGGGCATCGGCGCCGAAGAGGCCCGTGCCAAGTTCGGCTTCCTGCTGGACGCGCTGAACTACGGCGCGCCGCCGCACGGCGGCATCGCCTTCGGCATCGACCGTATTGCCGCGCTGATGGCCGGTACCGAGTCGATCCGCGACGTCATTCCGTTCCCGAAGACCACCGGTGCGCAGGATCTGATGACCGATGCGCCGTCGCCGATCGTCGACGTGCAGCTGGCCGAAGTGCATATCCAGGTTCGCCCCAAGACCAACTGATCAGGAGATCCACGCAATGACCGAGTTCGCGTTTTCGCTGGAGTGGGAAAAGCTGGGCAATGAAGGCTCCGAGGCCACTCTGGTCACCGAGCGTGCACGTGTATTCGGTGGTTGGCTGGTCCGCGTCGGTACCAACCCGGCGGCGATGGCACTGACCTTCGTCGCCGACGGCGAAGGTCGTTGGGACGGTGAAGACTTCGGCGTCGAGGATTACGAAGACGACGAAGAGGAAGAGTTCGACGAGGACGAGGAAGAAGAAGGCGAGGACGAGGACGAAGAGGAATACGAGGAAGAGGACGAGGAAGAAGAGGACGAAACCGAGTCGTCGGAACGGGCTTGACCCCGACCGTCGCCCTGGCGTCCACTCGACCCATGTATTCGATCCGCCGCGCCACCGTTGACGACGCGCCGACCCTGTCGGCGCTGGCTGCCCGCACGTTCACCGAGACCTTCGGCCATCTGTACCCGCCGCAGCACCTGCAGGACTTCCTCGAGGAGTCCTACACGGTGGAACGGCAGCGCACCATCCTGGGCCACCCCGATTACGCGGTGTGGCTGCTGGAGCTGGACGGGGAGGCGGTCGGCCATGCCGCCGCCGGCCCCTGCGGGCTGCCGCACCCGGACGTGAAGCCCGGTGACGGTGAGCTCAAGCGCCTGTACCTGATCAAGAGCCAGCAGAGTTGTGGCTGGGGCAGCCGCCTGCTGGAAACCGCACTGGCCTGGCTGGAACAGGATGGCCCGCGCACCCTGTGGCTGGGGGTGTGGTCGGAAAACTTCGGCGCCCAGCGCTTCTATGCGCGCTACGGCTTCGAGAAAGCCGGCGAGTACCTGTTCCCGGTCGGCGAAACCAACGACCTGGAATTCATCCTGCGCCGCGAGCCACGCCCGGCCTGAGCGCGTTCACTGCCGCTTGCCCCGCGATTTCGTTCAATCACTGCAGATCCCGCCCCGCCCAACGCCAGGCTGTCACGCATGAATCCCCCCGTTTTGCTGCTGCATGGCATCTGGAATGCCCGCGCCTGGGTCGGGCCGTTGGCCTGGCGCCTGCGCGCGCGTGGGTTCCAGGTTCACACCTTCGGTTACGCCTCGATCTTCGGCGGGCCGGACGTGGCCGTGCCGCAGTTGCTGCAGCGCCTGGCCGGCACCGGGCCGTTGTCGCTGGTCGGCCACAGCCTGGGCGGGCTGGTGGCGCTGGAAGCCCTGCGCCGGCAGCCGCAGTTGCCGGTGCAGCGGGTGGTCTGCCTGGGCTCACCGCTGCGTGGCAGCGGCACGGCGCGCTCGTTGTCGGAACACGGCTGGGGCCTGGCCCTGGGCCGCAGCAGCGAACTGCTGCTCGATGGTCTGCCGGACTGGCAGGGCAGGGCGAAGGTCGGGCTGATTGCCGGGTCGGTGCCGCATGGCCTGGGCAGCCTGCTGGGGGCCATGGGCGAAGCCTCCGACGGTACGGTGGCGCTGGACGAGACCCGCCTGCCGGGCCTTGCCGACCACTGCGTGGTGCGCACCAGCCACAGCGGCCTGGTGGTATCGCCCGATGCCGCGCGGCAGACCGCGCATTTCCTGCAGCACGGCCAGTTCGACCACAGTCGCGACGCCGCCGCCGCGTAGGTTCGGCCTACCCCGGTGGGTGCGAACCGACCTGCTCTGGTGGGTGCGAACCTCGGTTCGCACGCCTCGCCGGCCATACCCTGCACCCTCCATTCGCCCTAGACACGGTTGCCGCCCCCGATCAGGTAGAATCCGCGGCTTGATCCTGAAGCAGCCAGACGGTAGCACCCATGGGTAGAGGCCCCTCCATCGAAGCCCGCAAGAACGCGTCCGACGCGAAGCGTGGCAAGATTTTCACCAAGATCATCCGCGAGATCGGCGTGGCCGCGCGCGGCGGTGGAGGCGACCCCAACAACAACCCGCGCCTGCGCGTGGCCATGGACAAGGGCCTGGGCGTGAACATGTCCAAGGACGTGATCGAACGCGCCATCAAGAAGGCGACTGGTGAACTGGAAGGCGTCGATTACGAGGAAATCCGCTACGAGGGCTACGCCCCCGGTGGCGTGGCCGTGATCGTCGACTGCCTGACCGACAACCGCGTGCGTACCGTGGCCGATGTGCGCCACGCGTTCAGCAAGTGCGGCGGCAACATGGGCACCGAAGGCTCGGTCGCCTTCATGTTCAAGCGCCTGGGCGTGCTCAGCTTCGCTCCGGGCGCCGACGAAGAGGCGATCACCGAGGCGGCCATCGAGGCCGGCGCCGATGACATCGTGGTCTACCCGGACGACGGTTCGATCGACGTGGTCACCAGCCCTGATGCGTTCAACGCGGTCAAGGACGCGATGGCGGCCGCCGGGCACGTGCCCGGGCACGCGGAAATCACTTTCCGCGCCGACAACGACATCAAGGTCGAAGGCGACGTGGCCCTGCAGGTGAAGAAGCTGCTGGACATGCTGGAAGACCTGGACGACGTGCAGGACGTGTATTCCAACGCCGACCTCGGCGCCGACGCCTACGCCTGAGCCGTCTTCGACGGTCTGGGCGCGGGCCGTTGAACGGTCACCGCGGACAGTCATGAGCCCTTACGCCTGCCAGCGCTTCCCGTTCCACCCGGCCAGGAGTGCCGCATGACCCGCATCCTGGGCATCGACCCCGGCTCCCAGCGGACCGGGGTCGGCATCATCGATGTCGACGCCGCCGGCAAGGTCAGCCACGTGCACCACCAACCGCTGGTGCTGCTGGGCGCCGACGATTTCCCCCAGCGCATGAAGCTGCTGGTGCTGGGCCTGGCCGATCTGTGCCGGGAGTTCCAGCCGCAGGAAGTGGCCATCGAAAAAGTGTTCATGGCGCGCAACCCGGATTCGGCGTTGAAGCTGGGCCAGGCCCGCGGCGCGGCCATTTCCGCGGTGGTGCTGCGCGACCTGCCGGTGCACGAATACGCGGCCAGCGAAATCAAGCTGGCTGTGGTCGGCCGTGGCGGCGCGGAAAAACAACAGGTCCAACACATGGTCGGGCTCATGCTGAACCTGAAAACCAAGCTGCAGGCCGACGCCGCCGACGCGTTGGCAGTAGCCATCACCCATGCCCACGTAAGGGCAACGGCCAACCGCCTGGGGCTCAGTGCCCGCCAGGCGTGGGGCCGCAAATGAGGAGCTGCATGCAATGATCGGTCGACTGCGCGGGATCGTCGCCTACAAGGCGCCGCCGTGGCTGGTGGTGGATGTGAACGGGGTGGGCTACGAACTGGAGGCGCCGATGAGCACCTTCTACGACCTGCCCGAGCTCGGGCGCGAGGTCATCCTGTACACCCATTATTCGCAGAAGGAAGACAGCGTTTCGCTGTACGGTTTCCTGCGCGAGGGCGAACGCCGCCTGTTCCGCGATGTGCAGAAGGTCAGCGGCATTGGCGCGAAGATCGCGCTGGCCGTGCTGTCCGGGGTCACCGTGGAAGAGTTCGCGCGCATGGTCCAGGCCGGCGACATCACCGCCTTGACCCGCATTCCGGGCATCGGCAAGAAGACCGCCGAGCGCATGGTGCTGGAGCTGCGTGACCGCGCCGCCCAGTTCGGTGCCGGCGGTGCGCTGCCCACCGGCAGCGGCCCGGCACCGGCCGATCCGCTGGCCGATGCCACCGTGGCCCTGCAGCAGCTGGGCTACAAGCCCACCGAAGCGGCCCGCATGGCCCGCGATGCCTTCAATGAAGGCGATGAAGTGGCCACGGTCATCCGCAAGGCCCTGCAATCGGCGCTGCGCTGAGCCGCGCCTTCCATTCCCTACACCACGCCTGAGCCCCGCCAGGAGCCCCATGTCCAGCAGTCAAACTCCGCACGATGCCGCCCACGGCGGCCACGGTCACGCTCCCCCCGCTGGGGGTCTGGCGCTGATCATCGGTGCGATCGGCGTGGTGTTCGGCGATATCGGCACCAGCCCGCTGTACACCCTGAAAGAGGCGTTCTCGCCGCACTATGGGCTCACCAGCGATCACGACACCGTGCTGGGCGTGCTGTCGCTGGCGTTCTGGGCACTGAACATCGTGGTCACCCTGAAGTACGTGACCATCATCATGCGCGCCGACAACGATGGCGAAGGCGGCATCATGGCGCTGATGGCGCTGACCCAGCGCACCCTGCGCAACGGGTCGCGCTCGGCCTACGTGGTGGGCATCCTCGGCATCTTCGGCGCCTCGCTGTTCTTCGGCGATGGCGTGATCACGCCAGCCATTTCCGTGCTCGGCGCGGTGGAAGGCCTGGAAGTGGCCGCGCCGGGCCTGCATGCGTTCATCGTGCCGATCACCGTGATGGTGCTGCTGGCAGTGTTCGCGGTGCAGCGCTTTGGTACCGAAAAGATCGGCAAGCTGTTCGGGCCGATCACCTCGATCTGGTTCATCTCGCTGGCGGCGATCGGCATCTACAACATCGTCGATTCGCCGGAAGTGCTGAAGGCGTTCAACCCCTGGTGGGCCATCCGCTTCTTCATGGACCACAGCTGGCACGGCATCTTCATCCTGGGCGCAGTGGTGCTGGCGGTTACCGGCGGCGAAGCGCTGTACGCGGACATGGGCCACTTCGGTGCCAAGCCCATCCGCCACGCCTGGTACTTTTTCGTGCTGCCGTGCCTGGTGCTGAACTACCTGGGGCAGGGCGCGCTGGTGCTCAACCACCCCGAAGCGGTGAAGAATCCGTTCTTCGAAGCGGTGCCGTCCTGGGCGCTGTACCCGATGATCATCCTGGCCACCATGGCCGCGGTGATCGCCTCGCAGTCGGTCATCACCGGTGCGTTCTCGGTGTCGCGCCAGGCCATGCAGCTGGGCTACATCCCGCGCATGCGCATCAAGCACACCTCGCACGACACCATCGGCCAGATCTATATTCCCGGCATCAACTGGGGCATCGCGGTAATGGTCATCGGCCTGGTGCTGGCCTTCCGCAGCTCGTCCAACCTGGCCGTGGCCTACGGCATCTCGGTGTCGGCCACGATGCTGATCGACACCCTGCTGCTGGCCCTGGTGGCCCGCTCGCTGTGGCCCAAGGCGCGCAACTGGATCCTGCCGCTGTGCGTGGTGTTCTTCATCATCGACCTGGGCTTCGTCATCGCCAACGGCGCCAAGCTGCTGCAGGGCGCGTGGTTCCCGGTGGTGCTGGGCATCTTCCTGTTCACCATGATGCGCACCTGGCGCCGTGGCCGGGAGCTGCTGCGCGATGAGATCCGCAAGGACGGCATCCGCATCGACACCTTCCTGCCGGGCCTGATGCTGGCGCCGCCGGTCCGCGTGCCGGGCACCGCGGTGTTCCTGACCGCCGACCCGACCGTGGCCCCGCATGCGCTGATGCACAACCTGAAGCACAACAAGGTGCTGCACGAGCGCAACGTGTTCCTGCACGTGGAAACCCTGCCCATTCCCTATGCGGTGGAAGGGCAGCGGCTGAAGATCGAATCGGTGGGCGACGAGTTCTACCGGGTCTACGTACGCTTCGGTTTCATGGAAACCCCGGACGTACCGCTGGCGCTGATGCGTTCGTGCGACCACGGCGGCATCTACTTCGACCCGATGGACACCACGTTCTTCGCCAGTCGCGAAACCATCGTGGCCACCGCCAACCGCGGCATGCCGATCTGGCGCGACAAGCTGTTCGCGCTGATGCATCGCAACGCCGCCCCGGCCACCGGCTTCTTCCGCATTCCCGGCAACCGCCTGGTAGAACTGGGCGCCCAGGTCGAAATCTGACCGCAGGGGTCGGATCCCTTTCCGCAGGAAAGGGCTCTGACCCCATGCGTCGCGCATCCGGCAGTGGAGTCAGAGCCGTTTTCCGTTGGAAAACGGATCCGACCCCGTGTCGACCAAGGTCGACACCTACCAGATCCGACCCCCTGTCGACCCACGGTCGGCACCCACCCCGCCATTCCCCAGGAAGCCCGCTTCGGCCGTTGCTCTGGATGTTGCCGTTGCTTCTGCGGGTGCCGGGCGCAGCCCGGCCGAAACCCGTACTTTTGCCGCATAATCAGCAGATGACCGACGACCGCATCATTGGCGCCGGCGCCACCCGCGAGGATGACGCCGCCGACGCCAGCATCCGCCCCAAGCGCCTTGCCGATTACCTCGGCCAGGCGCCGGTGCGCGAGCAGATGGAAATCTACATCCAGGCCGCCAAGGCCCGTGGCGATGCGCTGGACCACGTGCTGATCTTCGGGCCCCCGGGCCTGGGCAAGACCACCCTGAGCCACGTGATCGCCAACGAACTGGGCGTGGCACTGCGGGTCACTTCCGGCCCGGTGATCGAGAAGGCCGGCGACCTGGCCGCGCTGCTGACCAACCTGCAGCCGCACGACGTGCTGTTCATCGACGAAATCCACCGCCTTTCGCCCGTGGTGGAAGAAGTGCTGTACCCGGCGATGGAAGACTTCCAGATCGACATCATGATTGGCGAGGGCCCCGCCGCCCGCTCGATCAAGATCGACCTGCCGCCGTTCACCCTGATCGGTGCCACCACCCGCGCCGGCCTGCTGACCGCGCCGCTGCGCGACCGCTTCGGCATCGTGCAGCGCCTGGAGTTCTACAGCGTTGAGGAACTGACCCGCATCGTGCGCCGCTCGGCCGCCATCCTTGGCATCGACTGCACCGCCGACGGGGCAGGGGAGATCGCCCGCCGCGCGCGTGGCACCCCGCGTATCGCCAACCGCCTGCTGCGCCGCGTGCGCGACTACGCCCAAGTCAAGGCCGGCGGCCATATCGACGAAGCCGTGGCCCAGGCCGCCATGCAGATGCTGAAGGTCGACCCGGAAGGCTTCGACGAACTGGACCGGCGCCTGCTCAAAACCATGGTCGACTACTTCGACGGTGGCCCGGTGGGCATCGAATCGCTGGCCGCGGCGCTGTCCGAAGAGCGCGGCACACTGGAAGACGTGGTTGAACCCTACCTGATCCAGCAGGGCTTCCTGGTGCGCACCGCGCGCGGCCGCATGGCCACCCACAAGGCCTACCGGCACATGGGGCTGAAGCCGAAAAACCCGCCGCAGGACCTGTTCGCGGAGGTTCCCGATGTCGGTTGAACCGCGATTCAGTTGGCCGACACGCATTTACTGGGAAGATACGGACGCTGGCGGGGTGGTCTACCACGCCCGCTACGTGGCCTTCATGGAACGGGCCCGGACCGAATGGATGCGCGCACTGGGCTACGGCCAGGAGCGCATGCGTGCCGAACACGGGCTGGTCTTTGCGGTGCGTTCGATGCAGATGGACTTCCTCAAGCCGGCCCGGCTGGATGATGCCCTGCAGGTGAGCGCCACCCTGGTCCAGCTGAAGAAGGCCAGCATGGTCTTCGACCAGCAGGTCCTGCGCGAGGGCCAGCTGCTGCTGTCCGCGCAGGTCCGCATTGCCGCACTGGACGCGGCCAGTTTCCGCCCGCGTGGCATGGACGATGCCGTCCTGGCCGCGCTGCACCCCCACCTCCACCCTGAATCCGAACACTGAGGAACAACGGATGATCGCAACGCTCCTGGCCCTGCAGGCCACGGTCACCGAGGCACTGCCGGCAGACGTCAGCAACGCCGCGACCCAGACCCTTGCCCAGGCCACCACCGGCGGCGGCATCAACTACCTCGAACTGATGGCCAAGGCCAGCCTGCCGGTGAAGATCATCGTGCTGCTGCTGCTGATCGGTTCGTTCGTCAGCTGGGTCATCATTTTCCGCAAGGCCCGCGTGTTCAAGCAGGCCACCCGCGAGGCGGACGAGTTCGAGAACCGCTTCTGGTCCGGCGCCGACCTGGGCAAGCTGTACAGCTCGGCCACCGACCGCAGCCGCAATGTGGGTGGCCTGGAAGCCATCTTCGAAGCCGGTTTCCGCGAGTACACCCGCCTGCGCGACAAGCGCCGCCTGGATGGCCGCGCGCAGCTGGAAGGCGCCCAGCGCGCCATGCGCACCACCTACACCCGCGAAGTGGACCAGCTGGAACGCAACCTGGAACTGCTGGCCAACATCGGCTCCACCGCCCCGTACGTGGGCCTAGTCGGCACCGTGTTCGGCATCATGGTGACCATGCACGACATGATCAGCAGCGGCGCCCAGGCCGGTATCGCCTCGGTGGCCCCGGGTATTTCCGAAGCGCTGTTCGCCACCGCCATCGGTCTGTTCGTGGCCATTCCGGCGGTGTGGGCCTACAACCGCTTCACCACCCGCGTTGAGCGCATGTCGGTGCGGTTCGAGACCTTCGCCGAGGAGTTCAGCTCCATCCTGCAGCGCCAGAGCGCTGGCGACGAGTAAGCGCCTGACCCGGGAGTCCAAGCCATGTCCGCTGCCATCGGTCGCCGCAAGCGCCGCAAGCTGAAATCGGAAATCAACGTCGTTCCCTATATCGACGTCATGCTGGTGCTGCTGATCATCTTCATGGTCACCGCGCCGCTGCTCACCCTCAGTTTCGATGTCGATCTGCCCACCTCCAACGCCAAGGCGCTGGAAAGCAAGCAGGATCCGGTCATCGTGTCGGTGCGCCAGGACGGCCAGCTGAGCCTGAAGCTGCCCGACGCCAAGGAACCCACCGCCGTCACCGCCGAGGAACTGCAGGGCCGCCTGTCCGGCATTGCCGCGCAGGACAAGGACGTGCGCGTGATCGTAGCCGCCGACCGCGCCGTGGCGTATGAAAAGGTCATCGCCGCGATGGACGTGATCAAGCGCTCGAAAGTGGACAAGGTAGGCCTGGCCACCGATGCACGCTGACGCCCTGCCACCGCCGCACAAGCAGGAACCGGGCTGGGGCCTGCCCCTGGCCTTGGCCGTGCTGGTGCACCTGCTGGTCGCGCTGGTCTTCATCGGCGCATGGCTGTGGTCGCCCCAGCGCAACACCGAAGCGGCCGCCGGCGATCCGTCGGTCGAGGCCAGCCTGGCGGTGTCGTCGTCCGAAGCCGCCGCCGCCCGCCAGGCCCTGCGCCAGTCGGAAAAGCTGGAAGAGCTGCCCGAGCCGGTGGCCGAGCCCATTCCGGTGCCCGAAGACACCATTCCGCCGCCGCAGCCGATCGAGGAACCGCGCCCGCAGGACGCGCCCACGCCGCAGCAGCAACAGGCGCAGGAGCGCGTGGCCCAGCCCGATACGCAGGACCAGGAAGCGGTCAATGCCCTGGCCATTTCGCAGGAAAAGGCCAAGCAGGAACAGGAAGCCAAGCGCCGCCAGGAACAGATCGACCTGACCGAGCGCAAGCGCCAGGAAGAGGCCGAGCAGAAGGCACGCCTGGCCAAGCAGCAGGAAGAGGACGCCAAGAAGAAAATTGCCGAGCAGCAGCGCGTGGCGGCCGACAAGGCCGAAGCGGACCGGCAGAAGAAGATTGCCGAGATCCGCGCCAAGCGTGAGCAGGCTGAGAAGGAAGCCAAGCTGGCCGAGCAGAAGCTGCGCCAGGTGGCCGCCGCACGCAACGCCGCCGGCAGCGCCAACGCCGGCAGCAGTGGCCAGACGCAGCCGGCCGGTGGCGGTGGTGGCACCAGCGATGATCTGTCGGCCAAGTACGCTGCCGCGCTGGTGAACAAGATCCGCGGTTCGTGGACCCGCCCCGACAGCGTGCCGCTGGGCCAGAAGTGCCAGATCACCATCACCCAGATTCCGGGTGGGCAGGTGCTGCAGGCCAAGGTGGGCGCCAACTGCCCGTATGACGAGGCCGGCAAGCGCTCCATCGAGGCCGCCGTGCTCAACGCCCAGCCGCTGCCGTACCGCGGCTTCGAACAGGTGTTCGCACGCACGCTCAACCTGACCTTCACCCCGCAGGACTAAGCCCCGGGTGTGCAGATGCGTCCCCGTCCGCAGCATCGGGCGGGGGCGACAGGTCAACGCCGCGTGATGGCGTGGGCTGGCACTGACCCGGAATTCACGTACCCTTGGTTCATGATTGCGAAGCGGTTCACTCGCCGTTTGCTATCCCTCGTACCGGTTTCCCCTCATTGAGCGCTCCATGAAGAAGATGCCTCGCTGGCTTGCCGTGTTTGCGGCCCTGTTGCTGCCCTTCGCTGCCTTCGCGCAGCAGAGGAGCCTTGACCTTGAAATCATCGGCGGCAATGCCTCTGCGCTGCCGATCACCATCGTCCCCATGCCTTACCAGGGTTCGGCTGGCGCCCCGCAGACCGACGTGGCCGGCGTGGTCCGCGCCGATCTGGAGCGTTCGGGCCAGTTCCGCACGCTGCCCGAAGCGCAGATCGTGGAAAAGCCCACCCGTGGCGGCGACATCCAGTTCGCCACCTGGCGCGCGCTGAAGCAGAACTACATCGTGGTCGGCCGGGTGATGGACGCCGGTGCAGGCGCCTACCGCGTGGAATACGAACTGTTCGACGTGCCCAAGGGCGAGCGCCTGCTGGGCCTGGCCATGACCGCCCGCGGCAACGCCATGCGCGACGTGGCGCACCAGATGGCCGATGCCATTTACGAAAAGATCACCGGTGTGCGCGGCGCCTTCTGGACCCGCATCGCCTACATCACCGCCAGCGGCAAGGGCGACGCCATGCGCTATGCGCTGATGGTGGCCGATTCGGATGGCTACAACCCGCAGACCATCGTGCGCTCGGCCGAGCCGCTGCTGTCGCCCTCGTGGAGCCCGGACGGCGCCAAGCTGGCCTACGTCAGCTTCGAGCGTGGCAATTCGGCCATCTACATCCAGAACATTTCCACCGGCGCGCGTGAACTGGTCACCAGCTTCCGTGGCATCAACAGCGCCCCGGCGTTCTCGCCGGACGGTCGCAAGCTGGCCCTGACCCTGTCGCGTTCGGGCAATCCGGAAATCTACGTGATGGACCTGGGCAGCAAGCAGCTGACCCAGCTGACCAACCACTTCGCCATTGATACCGAGCCGACCTGGGCCGCCGATGGCAGCGCGGTGTACTTCACCTCCGACCGTGGCGGTCGCCCGCAGGTCTACAAGGTCGGTGCCGGCGGCGGCAGCGCCGAGCGCGTCACCTTCCAGGGCAACTACAACGCCAAGCCTTCGGTGTCCTACGACGGCAAGAAGATCGTGGTGGCGCAGGGTTCGGGCAACAGCTACAAGATTGCAATGATGGACAGCTCGCTGGGCTCGCCGCGCTGGAGCACCCTGTCCCCGGGCTCGCTGGACGAATCGCCCAGCTTCGCCCCGAACGCCAGCATGGTGTTGTACGCCGCCCGCGAGGGTGGCCGTGGTGTGCTGTACGCCGTTTCGGCCGATGCACGGGTGCGCCAGCGCCTGGTCCTGGCTGATGGTGATGTGCGCGAACCGGCATGGTCCCCCTACCGTACCCAGCGCTAAAAGAGTGTTAATATTTCCGCTGTTTTGAACCCCTCATCGGCCTAGGAGCCACAAAGGTATTGCCATGAACAAGACCACCCGCGTTCTGCTTGTTTCCCTGCTGTCTGTGGCCGTCCTGGCCGGTTGCTCGAAGAAGGTGAAGGAAGAGCCGGCAGCCCCGGTCGACACCGGTTCGACCACCCAGCCGACCGGTCCGGCCACCTCCGGCCTGTACGGCCCGGGCGACCTGGACACCGACGCTTGCCTGCGCCAGCGCGTTGTCTACTTCGACCTGGACAAGGAAGACGTGAAGCCGGAATTCCAGGCCATCATGGCTTGCCACGCCAAGTACCTGCGTGACCGTCCGTCCTCGCGCATCACCCTGCAGGGCCACACCGACGAGCGCGGTTCGCGCGCGTACAACCAGGCCCTGGGCGAGCGTCGTGGCAACGGCGTGAACTCGGCCCTGCAGGCCAACGGTGGCTCGGCTTCGCAGCTGACCGTCGTGTCCTACGGTGAAGAGCGTCCGGTCTGCACCGAGTCGAACGAGTCCTGCTGGTCGCAGAACCGTCGCGTCGAAATCGTCTACACCGCGCAGTAATCCATGCGCATCGGCATCAAACTGATGCTGGTCGTTGCGGCAGCCCTCGTGGCTGCCGCACCGGCGCAGGCACAGCGACAGAGCCTGGCCGATCGTGTCGGCGCGCTCGAGCAGCAGATGTACAACAACAGTGCCAACCAGGACCTGTTGAACCAGATCAATCAGCTGCGCCAGCAGGTCACCAGCCTGCAGGCTTCCATCGAGCAACTGCAGCACGACAATGCCCAGCTGAAGCAGTCCGCCCAGGACCAGTACCTGGATCTGGACAGCCGCCTGAACCGGTTGGAAGGGGGCTCTGCCGCCCCGGCCCTGCCGCCCGTTCCGGCCGGTGCTTCCACCGCGCCCAAGGCCCCCGCGGCCCCGGCCAAGCCCACTGCAGCGGCCACTTCCGAGCGGCCGCCATCGGTGCATGGCGATCCGGGCAGCCTGGCCACCACCGGCGACGAACGTACCGCCTACAACGTCGCTTTCGACGCGTTGAAGGCCGGCAAGTACGACGATTCGGCGCAGCTGTTCCTCAGCTTCCTCGAGTTGTACCCCAATGGCGTGTACGCCCCCAATGCCTTGTATTGGCTGGGCGAAAGCTATTACGCCACCCGCAATTTCCCGATGGCCGAGTCCCAGTTCCGCGAACTGCTCTCGCGCTATCCCACCCACGACAAGGCGTCTGGCGGCCTGCTGAAGGTCGGCCTCTCGCAGTATGGCGAGGGCAAGGTTGACCAGGCCCAGCAGACCCTGGAAACCGTCGTGGCGCAGTACCCGGGTTCGGATGCCGCGCGCACCGCCCAGGACCGCCTGCAGTCCATCCGCCTGGGCCAGCAGATCCGCTGAGCCGCTGCCCCGGCGTACAATGCGTCACCCGCAGAGCCGAGCCCATGCTCGGCTGCTTGCGTTGTCGTTCCTGTAGAGCCGAGCCATGCTCGGCTGCCTTTGCTTGTGGCGCCCGGCCATTTATCGGGCTGCCCGCCCCATGAAGAAGTGCCCGCCATGACCGCCGTTCCCCTGTCCGCCGCCGTCGCCACGCCCAGCGAGATCGTGCAGTCACCCTTGCCCCGGCTGAAGATCACCGAGATCTTCACCTCGCTGCAGGGTGAAGCCGATACCGCCGGTTGGCCGACCGTGTTCGTGCGCCTGACCGGCTGCCCGCTGCGCTGCCAGTACTGCGACACGGCCTACGCCTTCCACGGCGGCACCTGGTGGGATATCGACGACATCGTGGCCGAGGTGCTGGCCCAGGGTGTGCACCACGTCTGCGTGACCGGTGGCGAGCCGCTGGCGCAGAAGCGCTGCCTGATCCTGCTGGAAAAGCTCTGCGACGCCGGCCTGGACGTCTCGCTGGAAACCTCCGGTGCGCTGGATGTGAGCGCGGTCGATCCGCGCGTGTCCCGCGTAGTCGACATCAAGACCCCCGGTTCGGCCGAAGTGGCGCGCAACCGCTGGGAAAACCTGCCGCTGCTGACCCGCCGCGACCAGATCAAGTTCGTCATCTGCAGCCGCGAAGATTACGACTGGGCCAAGGGCCTGCTGGCCGAACACGATCTGGTGAAGCGCTGCACCGTGTTCTTCTCGCCCAGCAAGGGCGAGATCACCGCCCGCCAACTGGCCGACTGGATCGTGGAAGACCGCCTGCCGGTGCGCTTCCAGATGCAGTTGCATAAAATCCTGTGGAACGACGAACCGGGCCGATGAGCCCGGGCGTGGTGCCCTGATGTAGTTCCGGCGCGGGACAGCGTGCTGGCTTTCCCCTCCCAACCGGAAGATTTCCCCATGAAGAAGGCAGTCGTGCTTCTCTCCGGCGGCATGGATTCAGCCGCCGTCATCGCCATGGCCCAGGAACAGGGCTTCGCCGTACACGCCCTGAGCGTGCGCTACGGCCAGCGCCACACCTCTGAACTGGACGCCGCCGCACGCGTGGCCAAGGCCATGGGCGTGGTCGCGCACAAGACCGTGGACGTGGACCTGCGCAGCATCGGCGGTTCGGCGCTGACCGATGATATCGACGTGCCCGAAGCGGGCGGCGAGGGCATCCCGGTCACCTACGTGCCGGCACGCAACACCATCATGCTGTCGCTGGCCCTGGGCTGGGCCGAAGTGCTGGGCGCCAACGACCTGTTCTGCGGCGTGAACGCCGTGGACTATTCGGGCTACCCGGACTGCCGCCCCGAGTTCATCGCCGCCTTCCAGGCGCTGGCCAACCTGGCCACCAAGGCCGGCGTGGAAGGCGCGGGCATCCGCGTGCACGCACCGCTGCAGTTCCTGAGCAAGGCACAGATCGTGAGCGAAGGCGTGCGCCTGGGCGTGGATTTCGGCCTGACCGTGTCCTGCTACAACGCCGACGCCAACGGCGCCGCCTGCGGCCACTGCGACGCCTGCCGCCTGCGCGCCCAAGGCTTCGCCGACGCCGGCGTAGCCGACCCGACCCTCTACGCCTGATCCTGGTAGGTGCGAACCTTGGTTCGCACTGCTCTGGCGGGTGCGACCACCCGAATGATGGGTGCGAACCGCCCGATTGGTAGGTGCGAACCTTGGTTCGCACTGCTCTGGTGGGGGCGACCGCCCGAACGGTGGGTGCGAACCGCCCGATTGGTAGGTGCGAACCTTGGTTCGCACTGCTCTGGTGGGGGCGACCGCCCGAACGATGGGTGCGAACCGCCCGATTGGTAGGTGCGAACCTCGGTTCGCACTGCTCTGGAGGGTGCGAACCGTTGGTTCGCACGCTTTTGCCTTCCCACCAAGCCATCAAAGTAGGGTAAAATGCCGACCCCGCCGAAAGGTTGGGCATGCATGGGCCGTTAGCTCAGTCGGTAGAGCAGAAGACTTTTAATCTTTTGGTCGATGGTTCGAATCCATCACGGCCCACCAATGCAGCAATGAGTCAGGCGCCCGATGGGCGCCTTTTTCATTGGCAATGGAAACGTCCTGCAACCGACTTCCAGCACCAAGCCCAAGCGTACCGGCGCGGCGCCCGGTAGGCCCGGTCACACACCGCGCGTCTTTCGCCTACTTCCCCTCAGCGCGCTTCGCCCGCGCGGCCTCGCGCTCCGCCGCCGCGTGAGCAGCCACATCGGCCGCCCTGGCCGCAGCATCCGCCGCACGCTGGGCAGCCATGCGATCTGCATCGAACTGCACTTGGCGCTGCGCAGCGTGGCGACGCTCCAGTTCCAGCGAAGCCGCGAAGATCTTCGGATGCTTGGCGGCGCAGGCCTGCTGCACCAGATTCACCGCGCGATCGGACAGGCCCGGCTGGATGTGGCCGAGCAGGCAGTCGCCGTAGGGCGCGGAAGGGGACGAAGCAGCGGCCAGCGCGGCCATCATCAATGCATTCAACATGTGTACCTCCTTGTAGGCTGCAGATAGAGCGAGTTACGGCCCGGCCCAAGTATGGCCCGCTCTGCGGGGCCTGCGGCTACGCCGGCCGGACCTCCCCACACACCTTCTCCGCCAAGCCACGCAGGGCCAGGAACAAGCCATCCACCACACCCTCATCCATGTGCTGCCCAGGTGCACCGGTCAGCCGACAACGCTCAGCGGCATGCAGTACTTCCGCGACAGTCAGCAGCCCAACGGCGGCACGTTCCGCCCGCGCCAGCGTCTGCTGCCGACCAGGCGGCAATCCGGTTTCCGGCCACGCCTGTCCATCTGCGGAATCGCCACGGCGAATGCCTTTCAAACATCCCCATACGGTGCTGAGTTCGGGGGCGGGGTTGTCATCGTCATTCACGCCGTTGTGGTGGGCGTACATAGGATGCGGCGGAGGTAGGGTCATGTCGGCGTCCTCGGCAAAAGGGCAAGCGTGCCACCGCGCGGGGCGGGTGGCGGGCGGTGCGTGGCTGCAAGCCGGGATGACCTTGAGCAGTTAACCGGCGGGTTCGAAAACCCCCACGCACCGCCCACCATGAAGGCCGACGGATCACCCGCCGGCACCATCCACAAACGGTGCCGACGGGCGAGCGTAAACAACATGCTCACAGGACATCACGGGCTTGCAGGCCCGGTGCCACCCGTTGTCGGTGGCGCTGCATGTTGGTTACGCCTGCGCTCGGGTTTCAATCAGAATTGTCTGAAACAGCGTTCCAACCCCAAGGCGCACCTGCATTGTTGCAGGTGCAGCCAGCGCAGCACGCGACAGCACAGGACGCTTCTGCGCCAGCGGCTAGTGGAATGCGCTCAAACATGTCGCAAAGCGCGAAGTAATGCGCGACTGCTGTGAGCGCCTTCCATGATCCAAGCAAAGGCGCTGGTGCGGGGCGAGCGCGGCGCGTCGGTCCAAACGCGACATGCGCGCCCTACATCCACTCACGCCAGATAACGCTGGAACCACGCCAGCGTGCGCTCCCATGCAAGATCCGCCGCAGCCTTGTCGTAGCGCGGTGTCGAATCGTTGTGGAAGCCGTGGTTGGTGCCCGGGTACACATACGCCTGGTAATGCGTGCCGGCCTGTTTCAACGCGGCCTCGTACGCCGGCCAGGTGGCATTGACGTTGTCATCCTTCTCGGCGAAGTGCAGCAGCAGCGGCGCCTTGATGCGTGGCACGTCCTTCGGGTCGGCCTGGCGCCCGTAGAACGGCACCGCCGCGTCCAGTTCCGGGTAGGCCACCGCTGCCGCATTGCTGACGCCGCCGCCGTAGCAGAAGCCGGTAATGCCAACCTTGCCGCTGGCCTGTGCATGCGCGCGCAGATACTCGATGGCCGCGAAGAAATCGTTCATCAGTTTCTGCGGATCGACCTGCTTCTGCAGTTCGCGGCCGCGATCATCATTGCCCGGATAACCGCCCACCGAACTCAGGCCATCCGGCGCCAGTGCGATGTACCCCGCTTTGGCCACTCGGCGCGCCACGTCTTCGATATAGGGATTCAAACCACGGTTCTCGTGCACCACCACCACCGCTGGCAAGCGCTTTTCCAGCTTGGCCGGGCGTACGAAGTAGCCGCGTACCTGGCCATGCCCGTTGGGCGAGGGGTAGGTGAGGTATTCGGCGTGGATATCGGGATCGGTGAAGGACACCTGCTGTGCCAGCGCGTAGTCGGGCGTGAGCGCGGCCAGCAGCGTGCCAGCAGTGACACCGGCAACGGCGAAGGCCGCAGCACGATCCAGGAAATCGCGGCGGCTCATGCGCCCATGTACGTAACCGTCGTACAGCTCCAGCAGTTCGGCGGGAAAGTCCTTTGCGGTCAGTCGGGTCATGCGGGCACTCCAGGCGCAGGGGCGAACGCCGAATCTAGCACTGTCCTGCCGCGGGCCGTTATGCTCGAAGCATTTCCGGTGAAGGATTCCACCATGCGCGTGTTCGTGCTTCCGTTCCTGCTTCTGGCCGCCTGCGCCGCACCGCTGCACGCGGCCGAACCGGCGCCGCCCGCGCAGTCGGCCGCCGCCGCGCCGCTGGCCATCGGCGAAACCTTCACGATCGAATCGAAGGCGCTGGGCGAAACCCGCCGCATCAACGTCTACCGGCCGCAGCCCTGGGGGCTGGACCCGAAGGCGCCGCTGCCGGTGCTGTACATGCCCGACGGTGGCATCGGCGAAGACTTCCTGCACGTGGCGGGGCTGGTGCAGGTGCTGACCGGCAACGGCAGCATGCGCCCGTTCCTGCTGGTGGGCATCGAAAACACCGAGCGCCGCCGCGACATGACCGGCCCCAGCAGCGACCCGCAGGACCAGAAGATTGCCCCGCGCATTGGTGGTTCGGCGGCCTACCGCAGCTTCCTGCGCGACGAACTGATGCCGCAGGTGCGCCAGCGCTACGCCACCACTGACGAACGCGCGCTGATCGGCGAATCGCTGGCCGGCCTGTTCGTGGTCGAAACGCTGCTGCAGGAACCGGGCTTGTTCAACAGCTATATCGCGCTGGACCCCAGCCTGTGGTGGAACAAGGGCGCGTTGCTGGCGGCGGCGCCGAAGCGCTTGCCGGCCGTGGCCAAGGCGGGCCCGCGCGTGTTCCTGGCCAGCAGTGGCCAGCCGGAACTGGCCGACGCCAGCGCGAAACTTGCCACGCTGCTGCAGCAGGCCTCGCCGTCGCCGTTGGTGAAGTACCAGCCGCTGCCGGATGAAACCCACGCCACGATCTATCACCCGGCCGCGCTGCAGGCACTGCGCACGCTGTTCCCGGTGCCCGCCGCAGCGCCGGCCGTTGCGGAAGCCGCACCGGCGCAGCCGTATGTGGCGCTGCCCGATACCCAGACGCTGCGCGTGCACGATCCGGCGGGCCGCGATTATCCCATCTGGGTGGCCTTGCCGGCCGGCTATGCCGAGCACCCGCAGAAGCGCTACCCGGTGCTGTACGTGACCGATGCGCTGTACAGCTTCCCGCTGGTGCGCAGCGTGCGCAACCTGGTGGGGCAGCAGGGGCAGAATATCGAGGACTTCATCCTGGTCGGGCTGCCGCCGCAGGAAGGCCTGACGTCCAAGCAGAGCCGGTCGCGCGACTACACGCCCAGCAACCCGGTGCGTATACCTGCCGACTACTACAGCAACGATGTGACCTACGGCGGCGCCGCGCATTACCGCGATTTTTTGGCCACGCATGTGCTGCCGCTGGTGGATGCACGCTACCGCACCGATGCGGCCCGACGCACGTTCGCCGGGCATTCCTATGGCGCCCTGTTCGGCGCCTATGTGCTGACCACGCAGCCGGACCTGTTCAGTACCTACATCCTGTCCAGCCCTTCGCTGTGGTTCGACCAGGGGCTGCTGCCACGCCTGCAGGAGGCCGCTGTCATCCCTGCGCAGCCGACCCGCGTGCTGCTGTCGGTCGGCGGCTACGAAACCATCAAGCCCGGCCCCCGGTATTCCACCGGCAACGACATGCTGCGGCAGGCTGCCGATTTCACCACCCAGCTGCAGCGCCGTGGCCGCAACCTGCAGGTGGACAACGTGGTGATCGACGGCGAGGACCATCTGACCGTCTATCCGCGAGTGATCACCCGTGCGTTGCTGGAGGTGCTGCCGGGGGAAGGTCCGTACACCGGTGGTTGATGATTTTGCAAGGAGAACATCGAATGCCCCCAGAGCTGCTGGCAAGACTCACTGCCTGGTTTGCCGAGCATCCTGACCTGCTCGGACGACCAGCGACCGATCTGCAGATCGAGGCGGCACAGAGGACACTGAGCGTGGTGTTCGACGCTCAGTACGTGGCATACATCAAGCAGTTTGGAGGCTCGTTCGCTGGCTTTGAAATACACGCTTTCGAGAACGGGCCAATGATTGGCCGCGAGACCGTTACCGAACTGACACAGTGGTTTCGGAGAAGCCTTGGTGAGGCCGTGCCAATAGAATTACGCGACGCGTTGGTGATTTCGGGTGATGGGGGCGGCAATGCGATCCTGATCAATTCACGTGGTGAGATCATTCTCCACCTGCATGAGGAGAACGAAATCGAACTGCTTTACCCTTCGTTGCACGACATGATCGGAGCTGGGCTCCCATGAGCCTGCATCTGCTGGCCGACATGGAACTGCTGAAAGAGCGCTTCATCCGCCGCGTGCGCGAGCATGGCGAGGTGTGGGGCCTGCGCAGCGAGGCGTGCGGCTGGGCGTACTGCCCCTCCAATGACGGTGACGAGGACGTGCTGGTGTTCTGGTCCGACCGTGCGTATGCCGCACGGCATGCGGTGGAGGAGTGGGCCGATTATGTGCCTACCGTCATTCCGTTGGAGGCGTTCACGCAGCGCTGGCTGCCGGGCATGCAGCGCGATGGTGCCGTGGCCGGGGTGAATTTCAATGCTGATCTGGCGGGCGTCGAACTTCGCCCCGAGGTCCTGCTGGAAGCGCTGCGGTAGATCCACGCCACTCGTGGATCAAGGCTTCAGGCGGCCTGCGCGTCCTGGCCGATCGACGGTCATCCACGCATGGCGTGGTTCTACTTCATTGCCCGGTAGATCCACGTCGCGCGTGGAGCACGGCTTCAGGCGGCTTGTGCGTCCGGCCCGGTCAGCACGCCGGCATCGGCGTGGCGGAAGCACAGCCGGATCGCATCCAGCAGCTCGCTCATGTTGTACGGCTTGGGCAGGAAATGGATGCCTGCGCGCAGCTGCGGCAGCACGCTGTGCTGGTCCATGCCCGAGGTGACCAGGATCGGCAGCTGCGGGTAGAGCCCGCGCACCTGGTTGGCGGCCTCGATGCCGCTTACCCGGCCCAGGTTGACGTCGGTGAACAGCAGATCGAAGCGTTCACCGGCGGCCAGCAGGCCCAGCGCGGCCTCGGCGCTGCTGACGCCCACCACGTGGCAGGCCTGGCTTTCCAGCGCCATGCGGCTCAGCTCGCGGGTTTCTTCGGCATCCTCGATCAGCAGGACGCGCGGTTCAACGTGGCGCTTGGACAGCAACATGACGCGACAACTCCGGACAGCAGCGGTGAAAAGGCGCGCAAGTATGCTCGACCGTAGGGTGATATCCGTGTGCAGGACGGGCTAAGACAACGTTACAGCGCGTCTGCGGCGTGCGTGCAGGGCCAGCACGGCCACGGCCAGCAGGGCGGTGCCGATGCGCAGGCTGGTGGCCTGCCAGCCCAGCGCCATCGCATCGTCCAGGCTGAACACATTCCAGGCCAGGTTCATCGAAACGTGCAGGGCCAGACCGCACCACAGGGTGTTGCCGTGCAGATGATCGAGCCAGGCGAAGATGAACCCGCCGAACGCGATGACCACCCCGACGAACAGGGCGGTGGTGCCGCCGCCGAAACCGCCAAATCCCAGCCAGTGCACCAGCCCGAACAGCAGCGCCTGCGGCAGCGCCAGTAGCGCCCAAGGGCCGCGCACGATCTTCACCAGCAGCACGAAGCCGAGGCCACGGAACAGCACTTCCTCGGCCAACGGAAACAGCACGGCCAGCATCGTGGCGTCCACTGCGGTTGGCGCGGTGTTGGGTGTGCCCAGTGCGGCCAGACCCAGCCAGCACATGAGACTGGCCAGCAGCACCCAGAGCGGGCCGCGCCCCCCGTTCCAGCGCAGGCCCAGGCTGCGCGCCAGCCCCATGCCGCGGGGGCGCAGCAGGGCCGCCAGCAGCAGCGCCACCAGCACCGCCAAGGCGATGTCGAGCAGGCTGCTGCCATACGGAATGGGCAAGGCGGGAATGGGCAGCCCCGCTGCCGCACTGATGTCGCGCAGGTTCAGGCCGAGGCCGACGCCCAGCAGCACCAGCAGCAGGTGGCCTGCTGCGGGCAGGCGGGAAGCGGGGTTCATGCGCGCGCTCCTTGCGGGATGAACCTGCAGTGTGTGTGGCCAGCAACGCATGCGCGCGCCCCGTTAGTCCCTGTGCCATCGGTCATGTTGCCGAACAGTCATCGATAGACAGGTACAGTCAGGGACAGACTGAAAGGAGCGACGCCCATGCAGTGCCCCGTGTGTACCACCCAGACCCTGCAGATGGCCGAGCGCCATGGCATTGAAATCGACTACTGCCCCAGCTGCCGCGGCGTGTGGCTGGACCGCGGTGAACTGGACAAGATCATCGAGCGGGCCGGCGCTGCCGTGCCGCCGCCTGCACCTGTGCAGGCACCGCCGCAGGTGGCCGCGCAGGTGGTACACCGTGATACCCGGCATCTGGGCCAGCGCTATGAGGACAGCCGCGGGCAGCATGGCCATGGTTACAAGAAAAAGAAGAAGGAAAGCTTCCTGTCGGAGCTGTTTGACTTCTGACGTTTTGTAGAGTCGAGCCATGCTCGACTATTGGCGGCAAGAGCCAGTCGAGCATGGCTCGACTCTACAAACGAGCGAAGCAGTCGAGCATGGCTCGACTCTACAAGGGCAATTCACGGCCGGCGCAGGATGAACTCGCGGTCGCGTGTGCTGCCCACGATGAAATCGTACTCGCCGGCCTTTTCGCAGCCATAACGCGCGTAGAAGCGCTGCGCGGCGAAGTTCTCCTCCCACACGCCCACCCACAGGGTGCGGCGCTCTGGCTGGTCCAGCCAGGCGATAAACGCGTCCATCAGCCGCGCGCCGTGCCCGTGGTTGTGGTGCGCGGCCAGGATGTACAGGCGCTTGAGTTCGATATCGCCGTCGCGCGCTTCGGCGTGCGGCAGGGTGTTGGCGCCGGCGGCCAGGTAACCAACCACTTCCACGCCATCCAGCAGCAGCCAGACCGCGCTGCGCTCGTCGGACAGTTCCTCGCGCTGCGCCACGATGCCGTAGTGCTCCTGCAGGAAGACGTCCAGTTCCTGCGGCGGGTACGAGTCGCCCCAGGTTTCGGTGTACGTGGCAATGGCAATGGCCGAAAGTGCTTCGGCATCGGCCAGGGTGGCGCGGCGGATCTGCAGGGACATGACGGTGTATGGGATGGAACGCGGCGCAGTGTAGCGGGCCCCGGCGATTGCCGGGGCCCTGTCGTGCTTCAGAACCACATGCGCACACCGGCCACCCAGCGCGTATCGCGCGCGTGATCACCGGCAGCGTCGGCCGCATCGCCGAAACTGCGCTCGTGGCTGATGCCGATGTACGGCGCGAAGCGGCGGCTGAACTCGTAGCGCAGGCGCAGGCCGGTCTCGACCTTGTTCAGGCCGCGGCCGATGCCGTATTCCGGTTCGTCCTTGGCCGCCAGCGTGGCTTCCACCACCGGCTGCAGGATCAGCCGGTTGGTCAGCAGCACCTCGTATTCCACTTCGGCCTTGGCCAGCGCCTGCCCGCCGGAGCCCAGGTAGAGCGTGGCCGAGCTTTCGAACTTGTACGGTGCCAGGCCCTGGATGCCGATGGCTGCCCAGGTGCGCGAATCGGCGGGGCGGAAATCCTGGCGGACGCCGACCAGCACGTCCCACCACGGCGAGACGCTGCGGCCGTAGAGCGCTTCCAGCGACGAGGATTCGGTGCGACCGCCACTGCGTTCACCATCGCTGCGCAGCCACAGGCGATTGATGTCGCCGCCGATCCAGCCACTGGCTTCCCACGCCTGGCCTTTGCCGTCCTGGCCATCCCAGTGTTCCAGACGGTCGATCAGCAGCAGACTGTTGATCTGAGGCGCATGTTCCATCGCATCGTGATTGATGGGCGGGAAGGCGGCGGCGCGGTCGGCGTCGGTGGGTACCGGGATCGGTTCGCGCGGTTCACTCGGCGCGGGCATCGCGTGGCCCATCGCGGCGTGGTCCATCTGCGAGTGGTCCATCGTTGAATGGTCCATTTTCGAATGGTCCATCTTCGAATGATCGACCGCTGCCATTGCGGGCATGGCCATGTCATGGCCGGCATGCGACTGCGCGAAGGCGGGCAGGGCAGTGGCCAAGGCTACGGCCAACAGACTGCGGGGGACGAGGCGGCTCATTCTTCGATCCTCACTTCGCGCATCATGCCCGCTTCCATGTGGTACAGCAGATGGCAGTGGTAGGCCCAACGGCCCAGTGCATCGGCACGGACGCGGTAGCTGCGGCGGGTGCCCGGCGGCATGTCCACGGTGTGCTTGCGCACCTGGAACTCACCGGCGGCGTTTTCCACATCGCTCCACACACCGTGCAGGTGGATCGGGTGCTGCATCATGGTGTCGTTCACCAGCACGATGCGCATGCGCTCGCCGTAGTTCAGCCGCAGCGGTTCGGCACTGGCGAAGGGAACGCCGTCGAACGACCAGGCGAATTTCTCCATGTGCCCGGTCAGGTGCAGCTCGATCTCGCGGCCGGGCTCGCGGCCATCCGGGTCGTCGAACAGGCTGTGCATGGCGGCGTAGGTCAGCACCTGGCGGCCGTTGTCGCGCAGGCCGATGCCGGGGTCATCCAGCTTGGGTTCGGTGGCGCCGCTGCGCATGTCCACCAGCGGGCTGGCCAGTTCGCTGGGCGAATGCTTCGGCGCCTTGCTGGCGGCAGCATTGCCATGCGCGCTGTGGTCCATGTGGGCGCCACAGCCACCCTCCATGCCTTTCATGGCTGCCATGTCGTGCCCCGACATGTCATGACCCATGTCGCTCATCGTCAGCAGTGGCCGCGGGTCGCGCTGCGGAATCGGCGCCTGCAGGCCATGACGCACGGCCAGGGTGCCGGCGGCGAAGCCGGTGCGGCCCATGTCCTGGCAGAAGATGGTGAAGGCATCCTGGCCGGTAGGTTCCACCAGCACGTCGTAGGTCTCGGCCGGGGCAATGCGGAATTCATCGATGCTGACCGGGTGGATGTACTGGCCGTCGGCGGCCACCACGGTCATCTTCAGGCCGGGAATGCGCACGTCGAAGTAGGTCATGGACGCACCGTTGATGAAGCGCAGCAGCACCTTTTCGCCACTGCGGAACAGTCCGGTCCAGTTGCCCGCGGGGGCCGTGCCGTTCATCAGGTAGGTGTAGGTGTGGGCGTTGACGTCTGAGATGTCGGTGGGCGTCATCCGCATGCGGCCCCACATGCCGCGGTCGGACAGCGCCGCCGACCAGCCGTCGCGGTGCACGTCGCGCACGAAGTCGGGCAGGGTGCGCTTGTAGTAGTTGTCATGCTCGGCCAGCTTCTTCATGCGCCGGAACAGCGCGCCCGGGTCCATGTCCGTCCAGTCCGACAGCAGGATCACGTGCTCGCGGTCGTGCTGGTAGGGCGCCGGTTCGGCCGGGTCGATGATCAGCGCGCCGTACAGGCCGGCCTGTTCCTGGAACATCGAATGGCTGTGATACCAGTAGGTGCCCGACTGCTTCAGCTGGAAGTGGTAGTGGTAGGTCTCGCCGGGGCCGATGCCGTTGAAGCTGAGCCCGGGCACGCCGTCCATGTTGGCCGGCAGCAGGATGCCGTGCCAGTGGATGGAGGTGGGGTGGCGGTCCAGCGTATTGCGCACGAACAGATCCACAGTCTCGCCTTCGCGCCAGCGCAGGATCGGCGCCGGCAGCGAGCCGTTCACGGTGATCGCCGGGCGGGTGCGGCCGGTGAAGTTGGTCAGCGACTCGCCGATGGCCAGCTCGACGCGGGTATCGGTGAGCACGGCCGGTGCGCCGGCCAGGCGCGGGGCGGCGCTGGCCGCGGCGAGCGCGCGCTGCGGCACGCCGATGGCGGTGGCGCCGGCGACCACGCCGCCGGCGGCCAGGCCCTGTACGAACAGGCGGCGCGACGGCATGGGCAGGGCGCCCGGGCCGGGGGGAATACGGGTATTCATGGGTGACTCCGGAACACGGGTACGACCGGCACAGGGCCGGCAGCGAAGCGCGATGCGCCCGCAGGCGCGCGGAATCAGCCGATGGGAGGGCGTGAGATGGGCGGCAGGGGCGGCGCGGGCCGCCCGCTGGCGTGCACCGGCGGCGGCGCCAGCGACCAGGCCGGGCCGACCGGCAGGGCCAGCGGCTGCACGGCCAACAGGGGCTGCTGGGCACAGCTGCGCACGCAGTCCTTCATCTGGCAGTGGCTGTCGTGGGCAGGGGCCTGGGCTTCCGGGGCCGGTTCGGCCTGCATGCCCGCATGGTGGTGGCAGTCCGGTTCATCTGCCGCCGCGCTGGCGTTTTCATGCGCCCTCGGGCCCATCTGCGCGTGCCCACTGGCCATGGCCGCGTTCACCCCGTTGAGCAACAGGCTGAGCATGAGCACGACACGCAGCAGGGTGGAGGCGACGGACATGGGCATCAATCTAGCGGCAAGCGGGGCGCGATGCACTTCTTGCTGAATGGCGTGTTCAAGGTTGGAGTAGGGCGAGGGTAGCGCCGGGCCACGCCCGGCGAGCGCGATGCGCGCCAACGCAGAACGCCTAGCCTTCCTCGCGCACGATCTCCACCAGGCGCGGGCCATAGCGGCTGAGCTTGGTGCCGCCGATGCCGCCCACCCGGGCCAGTTCATCCAGCGAGGTCGGGCGCTGTTCGGCAATGTTGCGCAGGGTGCTGTCGTGGAAGATCACGAACGCCGGCACGTTCTGTTCGCGCGCCAGTTCGGCACGCAGGCCGCGCAGGGCGTTGAACAGGGCCAGGTCCTGCGGCAGCACCGACAGGCCGGTGCGCTGCGCGCTGCGTTCGCGGCCTGCGGTGGCGCTGGCGGCGTCGCGGCGCATGCTGATCTGGCGGCGCCCGGTCAGCACGGCGCGGCTGGCGTCGGTCAGGCGCAGGCCGCCATGGCCCTCGCTGTCTACTTCCAGCAGGCTGGCCGCCACCAGTTGCCGGAACACGCTGCGCCAAGTGCGCGCATCCAGGTCGCGGCCGATGGCGTAGGTGCTCAGTTTGTCGTGGCCCTGCTGCTTGATCTTCTCGTTCTCGCTGCCGCGCAGGATATCGATCAGGTGGCCCACGCCGAAGCGCTGGCCGCTGCGGTACACGCAGCTCAGGGCCTTCTGCGCGGCAATGGTGGCGTCCCAGGCGGCCGGCGGGGTCAGGCAGTTGTCACAGTTGCCGCAGGGCTGCGGATAGGTTTCGCCGAAACCGGCCAGCAGCACCTGGCGGCGGCACTGCATGGATTCGCAGTAGCCCAGCAGATGGTCCAGCTTGGACCGTTCCAGCTGCTTGCGTTCTTCGCTGGCTTCGGACTGCTCGATCATCTGCTTCAGCAGCACCACATCGCCCAGGCCGTAGCACAGCCAGGCCTCGGCAGCCTCGCCATCGCGGCCGGCGCGGCCGGTTTCCTGGTAGTAGCCTTCCATCGATTTGGGCAGGTCGGTATGCGCCACGAAGCGCACATCCGGCTTGTCGATGCCCATGCCGAAGGCGATGGTGGCGCACATGACGATGCCGTCTTCGCGCAGGAAGCGGCGCTGGTTGTTGGCGCGCACTTCCGGCGGCAGGCCGGCGTGGTAGGGCAGGGCATTGAAGCCCTGGCTGCAGAGGAACTCGGCGGTTTCTTCCACCTTGCGCCGCGACATGCAGTAGACGATGCCGGCCTCGCTGCGGTGGCCGCGCAGGAAGTCGGTCAGCTGCTTGCGGGCATTGTCCTTCTGCACCACGGTGTAGCGGATGTTGGGGCGGTCGAAGGAGCTGACGAAGTGGCGGGCCTGGGCCAGGTCCAGGCGCTCGGCGATCTCGCGCTGGGTGGGTGGATCGGCGGTGGCGGTCAGGGCGATGCGCGGAATGTCCGGCCAGCGCTCGTGCAGCACGGTCAACTGGCGGTATTCGGGGCGGAAATCGTGGCCCCACTGCGACACGCAGTGCGCTTCGTCGATGGCGAAGAGGGCGATGTGGCTGCGCGATAGCAGCGACAGGAAGCGGCCGGTCAGCAGGCGCTCGGGGGCGACATAGAGCATGTCCAGTTCGCCGGCCAGCAGTTCGCGTTCCACCCGGGAGGCGGTTTCGCCATCCAGGGTCGAATTCAGGTATTCGGCGCGCACGCCGAGCTGGCGCAGGGCTTCGACCTGGTCCTGCATGAGGGCGATGAGCGGGGAGATGACGATGCCGCAACCGTCACGCAGCAGGGCCGGCACCTGGTAGCAGAGCGACTTGCCGCCGCCGGTGGGCATCAGGACGAGTGCGTCATGTCCGGCAGCCACGTGCTCCACGATGTCCTGCTGGGGACCACGGAAATCGTCGTAACCAAAGACGCGTTGGAGCAGATCGTGCGCGGGACGGGAAGCCATCCGCCTAGTTTACCCCGGCGGGGGTGGGGAGAGGTTCGGCAGGGCTGCGCCCTGCACCTGCTTGGAGCAACGTCAACGTCAACGTCAAAAGCGGGCTATCCGTGGGTTGGCGGGGCGGTGTCGGATTGCGGGGACGCCGCAAGTACGTCCATGTAGGCTTGGCCGCGGCATCCATGCCGCGGACACCCCGCAATCCGACACCGCCCCGCCTTCGACAGGTTCACGCGGCTGTGGGTAGGTGTCGACCTTGGTCGACACATCTGTCAGATATCGAATGAACTCATCCGTGTCGACCAAGGTCGACACCTACCGGACCAGGGTGCCGTTCCGGCAGATCGCGGGAAACTGTCGAAGGCGGGGTGGGTCCGGTTGAGGGGGTATCCGCGCCATGGATGGGTTTACGGCGTACCCCTCAACCGGACCCACCCCGCCAAGCCTCAGCAACCCCGCCTTTGATGTTGACCTTGACGTTGATTCGGCAGGTGCAGGGCTGCAAGCCCTGCCGAAAAACCCCCAAACCCTTACTGGAGCAGGGAACGCAGCATCCAGGCGTACTTCTCGTGGGTCTGCAGGCGCTGGGTCATCAGATCCTCGGTCGGGGCGTCGTCGGCATCGTCGGCCACGTCCAGCACTTCACGCGCCGTACGGCACACCGCTTCGTTGGCGACCACCAACTGGCGTACCATTTCCCGCCAGTCCGCGCTGTCGGTCAGGCCCGGCTCCTCGGCAATCGAGGTCAGCGCAGCGAATTCCCGGTAGGAGCCCGGGGCATTGAACCCCAGGGCGCGGATGCGCTCGGCCACATCGTCCAGGGCCGCCCATTGCTCGGTGTACTGGGTCTCGAACATGGTGTGCAGCGAATTGAACATCGACCCGGTCACGTTCCAGTGGAAGTTGTGGGTCTTCAGGTAGAGCGTGAACGCATCGGCCTGGAACCGCGACAGACCGTCGGCGATCTTCTTGCGGTTGCCCTGGGTGATCCCGATATCGATGTTGGGTGCCGACGGCGCCGCCGCCGCAAGCTTCTGCTTGCCGGTCCTGGGCTTGGTCGTGCTCTTGGTCTTCGCCATGGGGTTCCTCCTTGTGGAATCGTTGGCCTTCACAGTAAATCAGTCGTGATGACTGGTCGCTTTCAAAGTTTTGAACGAACCGATTGATGAACGCTATCAATAAAAATATGCCGCCCCGCCTGCGCCAACAGCGCGCCGCCATCGATGGCGCCATGAGCCGCGACCGGGGCCGTCTGCTGGGCATGCTGTCGCGTTGCCAGGCCAAGCCCGAAGATGCGGCCCTGGCCGCCACGTTCGAGCAGGTCCTGCAGGCATCGGTGCAGCGCCGCCAGCAGCGGGCGCAGCAGCAGCCATCCATTACTCTGGACCCGCAGCTGCCGATTGCGCGTGAAGCCGAGGCGATCATCGGCCTGATCCGCGACCATCAGGTGGTGGTGATCGCCGGCGAAACCGGTTCGGGCAAGACCACCCAGCTGCCGAAGCTGTGCCTGGCTGCGGGCCGTGGCCAGGCCGGCATGATCGGCTGCACCCAGCCGCGCCGGATTGCCGCACGTGCGGTGGCCAGCCGCGTGGCGCAGGAACTGCACAGCGAACTGGGCCAGCTGGTCGGCTACCAGGTGCGCTTCAACGACAAGGTCAGCGACGACAGCCGCATCAAGTTCATGACTGACGGCATTCTGCTGGCGGAGATCGCCAGCGACCGCTGGCTGTCTAACTACGACACGATCATCGTGGACGAGGCGCACGAACGCAGCCTCAACATCGACTTCCTGCTGGGCTACCTGAAGCAGCTGCTGCGCAAGCGCCCGGACCTGAAGCTGATCGTCACCTCGGCCACCATCGACACCGAGCGCTTCGCCCAGCATTTCGACAATGCGCCGGTGATCAGCGTGGAAGGGCGCACCTTCCCGGTGGAAGTGCGCTACCGCGCGCTGGAAGGCGAGGGCGAACAGGAAGGCGAGCGCACGGTGAACGACGCCATCGTGTCGGCCATCGACGAGATCACCCGCCTGGATGCGCGCGGCGACGTGCTGATCTTCCTGCCCGGCGAGCGCGAGATCCGCGATGCGCACCAGTCGCTGGAGCGGCGCAAGTACCGCAATACCGAGGTGCTGCCGCTGTACGCGCGGCTGTCCAACCAGGACCAGGACCGGGTGTTCAACCCGGGCCCGAACCGGCGCATCGTGCTGGCCACCAATGTGGCGGAAACCTCGCTGACGGTGCCGCGCATCCGTTACGTGGTCGATCCGGGCTTCGCCCGCGTCAAGCGCTACAGCCCGCGCAACAAGCTGGACCGCCTGCATATCGAGCCGATCTCGCAGGCCAGCGCCAACCAGCGCAAGGGCCGCTGCGGACGTATTGCCGAAGGCATCTGTTACCGCTTGTACGCCGAAGCCGATTTCCAGGCGCGGCCGGAGTTCACCGATCCGGAAATCCGCCGCTCCAGCCTGGCCGGGGTGATCCTGCGCATGCTGCAGTTGGGCCTGGGCCGCATCGAGGACTTCCCGTTCCTGGAAGCGCCAGACGAGCGCGCCGTGGCCGATGGCTGGCAGCAGCTGACCGAACTGGGCGCGATCGATGCCGAGCGGCGCATGACCACCATCGGCAAGCAGATGGCACGCCTGCCGGTGGACGTGAAGCTGGCGCGCATGCTGGTGGCCGCGCAGGCGGCAGGTTGCCTGCGGCCGATGCTGGTGATCGCCTCGTTCCTGGGCATCCAGGACCCGCGCGAACGCCCGCCCGAAGCGCGCGGTGCGGCTGACAGCGCGCATGCGCAGTTCGCCGATGGGCGCTCTGAATTCGTGGGCGTGCTGCGCCTGTGGGATGGCTATCGCACGGCCCACGAAGACCTGACCCAATCGAAACTGCGCGACTGGTGCGGCCGCCATTTCCTCGGCTTCCTGCGCATGCGCGAATGGCGCGAGCTGCACCGCCAGCTGCGCTTGCTGTGCGAAGAACTGGGCTGGAAGGAAGAAGCCAGCGATGCCGCAATGGCACCGCTGCTGGCCGGCAGCAGTGCGCCGGCCCCCGCGCGTGACGACGCGGCCGCAGTGAAGGCCACCCGTGGCCAGCTGCACCGCGCCGCGCGCCTGGCCCGCGAAGGCAAGACCGAAGCCGCACCGGCCGCGGTGGCGGCGCGTGCGCAGAAGGACGAGGTGCCTGCCGGTGGTGGCTTCAGCGAGCGTGTGCGCGCCAGTGCCTACCAGACCCTGCACCGTGCGTTGATCGCCGGCCTGCCCACGCAGTTGGGCCACCGCACTGACAAGGGCGATTTCCAGGCGCCGCGCCAGCGCCGCTTCCTGCCGTTCCCGGGTTCGGCGCTGTCCAAGCGCCCGCCGCCGTGGCTGCTGGCGGCCAACCTGCTGGACACGCAGAAGGTCTGGGGCATGACCCTGGCGGCCATCGAGCCGGACTGGGTGATTGCCGAACTGCCGCACCTGCTGCTGCGCAAGCACTTCGACCCGCACTGGTCGCGCGCGCAGGGCCAGGTACTGGCCTCGGAACAGATCAGCCTGTTCGGCCTGGTGCTGGCCCCGAAGAAACCGGTGCACTACGGCCGCATCGAACCGGGCGAGGCGCATGACATCTTCGTGCGCCAGGCGCTGGTGACCGGCGAAATCAACACCCGCGCCAGTTTCGTGGCCGACAACCACAAGGTGCTGGAGCAGGCGCGCGAGGAAGAGGCCAAGCTGCGCCGCGCCGGTATCGTGGCCGACGAGGACTGGCAGGCGCGCTGGTACCTGGACCGCGTACCGCCGCAGATCCATTCGGCATCGGGCCTGGATGCGTGGTGGAAGACCCTGCCGCCGGAACAGCGCAAGGGCCTGCACTGGTCGCTGGTCGACCTGCTGCCCGGCGAAGGCAGCGAGCAGGAGCGCTACCCCAAGTATCTGGCGCTGGGCCAGGCGCGGCTGCCGCTGCACTACCGCTTCGAGCCGGGTGCCGACGATGACGGCGTGACCCTGGATGTGCCGCTGCATCTGTTGAACGCGCTGGACCCGGTGCAGCTGGGCTGGCTTGCGCCGGGCTTCGTGGCCGACAAGGCCGCCGCGCTGATCCGCAGCCTGCCCAAGGCGATGCGCCGCAACTACGTGCCCGCACCGGATTTCGCCCGGGCATTCTTCGAGGCCTTCCCGCAGCCCAGCGCCGATGCGATCACCGGTGAGCTGGCGCGCTTCCTGTCGCGTGCCACCGGCGCGCAGGTGGCGGCCACCGATTTCGAGCCCGCCTCGATCGAGCCGCACCTGCACATGAACCTGCGGTTGCGCGATGAGCAGGGCAAGGTACTGGCCAGTTCGCGCGACCTGGAGGCGCTGCGGGCGAAATTCGGCGGCCGTGCCGGCGATGCGTTCGCTGCACGCGCCGGGCGCGAGATGGCGGCCGAGGGCCTGCGCAGCTTCCCGTCCACACCGATCCCGTTGCAGGTGCCCGGTGAAGCCGGCGTGCCGGCCTACCCGGCGCTGCTGGATGAAGGGGACAGCGTGGCGCTGCGGATCTTCGCCGACCGCCAGCAGGCCGAGGAAGCGCATCCGCTGGGCGTGCGCCGATTGCTGGAAATCGCCCTGTCGGACAAGGTGAAGCAGGCCCGCAAGCAGTTGCCGGTGGGCGCCAAGACCGGCCTGCTGTACGCCGCCATTGAATCGCAGGAACGCCTGCGTGGCGATCTGGTGGATGCGGCGATGAACGCGGTGCTGGCCGATGGTCTGGGCGACATCCGCGATGCCGGCGCGTTCGAGCAGCGACGCGAGCAGGTGGCAAAGGCGCTGTTCGGCGAAGCGATGCAGCGGCTGAAACTGGCCGAGACCATCCTGAGCCTGGTGGGCGAACTGAAGCCGCTGCTGGAAGCGCCGCTGATGGGCTGGGCGCGCGGCAACCTGGATGACATGGAAGCGCAGCTGGTGGGCCTGATACACCCCGGTTTCCTGCGCGATACGCCGGCCGATGCGTTGGCCCAGTACCCGCGTTACCTGAAGGCGATGATCCTGCGCACCGAACGCGCAAAGCGCGATCCGCCGCGCGACCAGGCACGCATGCTGGAACTGCATCCGTTCCTGGATGCGTTGCGCACCGGCGAGGAGCAGGGACTGCGCGAGCGCCCGCAATGGCAGGCCCTGCGCTGGGATCTGGAAGAACTGCGTGTTTCCCTGTTCGCCCAGGAGCTGGGCGCACGCACCGGCATTTCAGCCAAGAAGCTGGCGCAGCGGGTAACCGCATTGCGCCAGCTGTAATCCGCGCGCCGGGCCAGGCCCGGCGCTGCCATTACTTGGTACGGCGCACCTTGGGCTGGGTGTTCACGCCTTCGACCTTCATGTACCAGACGCCCATCATGCCGGGGCTGATGCTGACGTTCGGGTTCTGCTTGCGTACGCCGCTCACGCTGCTGGCGTCGATCTGTTCCCACTGCTGGCCGTTGTCCAGCGCGTAGACACGGCCCTTGCCGAAGCCACGGAACTCGCCCTGCAGGGTCGCATTGATCGGCTCCTTGCTGCCGAAATCGAAGAACCCGCGGTTCTTCACGATCACTTCCTGGCGGCCTTCCTCGCGGGCCTCTTCGCGCACGGCGGCTACGGCCTGGGTGGTGGCCGCTTCCACCTTGCCCTGCAGCCAGCGGTTCAGCGACGCCAGTTCGGTGGCGGACAGCTTGTCCAGGCCGGCGGCCTGGAACTCGGCTGGGCTCATCTGCTGCTGCAGGTCGCCTTCCACCACGCGCTGGGCCAGCGCAGCGGGGGACAGGGACAGCAGCAACGCGGCGCTGGCCCACAGGCGCAGCCGTGCACGGGGAAGAGGGCGGGAAACCATGGGCGGGACTCTCGTTTTGGATGACCGCGAGTGTAACGGCATGTGTTCATGCCCGGTCGTGCGAAGCATGACGATTGTTCCTGAACGGCGCCGGCGCTAGTGTAGGGGCCTCTTTGTCCAACGTTCGATGCTGTGAACCGCGCTTCCGTCCCCGGCCTGGATGCCTTGTTGAACCGACCTTCGGCAGCGGTGCTGCCGGCCCCGCTGCGCCAGGCCCTGCGCGAGCGATGGCCGGGCACGGACGCAGAGCCGTCCATGCGCGCCAACTGGTCGGTGCTGGGTGACACCCTGGATGCGCTGGCGATGCTCACTTCGGATGAGAGCGTGGTGCTGGCCGCGCTGTTGTTCGATCTGCCGGCACTGCGCGAGCATCTGGACGCATTGCCGCTGGGCAACCATGCCACGGCCGTGGCCGGGCTGCTGGACGGCCAGGACGCGGCCGATCCGGTCTGGGCGCTTCACGCCGGCCGCGAAGCGGGCCGCAACAGCGAAGGCCTGCGCCGTCTGCTGCTGGCCATCATCCGCGACCTGCGGGTGGTGCCGATCCTGCTGGCCCGGCAGTTGGCGCGCATGCGCGCGGCCGACAAGCTGGACGAACCGCAGCGCCGTGCGCTGGCCCAGCTGACCCGCGACATCCATGCGCCGCTGGCCAACCGGCTGGGCATCTGGCAGTTGAAGTGGGAACTGGAAGACCTGGCATTCCGCCATCTGGAGGCGGACACCTACCGCCGCATTGCGCGCGAGGTGGACGAGACCCGTATCGCCCGCGAGCGTTACGTGGAAAACGTGAAGAAGGTGCTGTCGCGCGAACTGGCGGCGCAGGGTCTGCAGGCCGAAGTTAGCGGCCGCCCGAAGCACATCTACAGCATCTGGCGGAAGATGCAGAAGAAGCGGCTGGCCTTCGACCAGTTGTACGACATCCGCGCGGTGCGGGTGATGGTGGACGACGTGGCCGCCTGCTACGCCGCGCTGGGCGTGGTGCACGCGCTGTGGGCACCGGTGCCCAGCGAGTTCGACGATTACATCGCCCGGCCCAAGGCCAACGACTACCGTTCGCTGCATACCGCCGTGGTCGGTCCGGAAGGGCGCACGATCGAAGTGCAGATCCGCACCCACGACATGCACGCCCAGGCCGAACTGGGCGTGGCCGCGCACTGGAAATACAAGGAAGGCGGCAAGGGCGCGGAAAAGGCCTTCGACCGCAAGATCACCTGGATGCGCCAGCTGCTGGAGCAGGCGCAGGACGGCCAGGGCAATGAACTGGCCGGGGCGCTGGATGCCGAACTGACCGAAGACCGGGTCTATGCGCTCAGCCCGAAGGATGAAGTGCTGGACCTGCCGCAGGGCGCCACGCCGCTGGATTTCGCCTACCAGGTGCACACCATGGTCGGGCACCGCTGCCGTGGCGCGAAGGTCAACGGCCGCATCGTGCCGCTCACCTACCGGCTGCGCAGTGGCGACCGTGTCGAGATCCTCACCGGCAAGGAGGCCGACCCGCGCCGCGACTGGCTGATGCCCGCGCTGGGCTTCCTGGCCAGCAACCGTTCGCGCGAGAAGGTGCGCAGCTGGTTCCACAAGCTGGACCGGGCGCGCAACGTGCATGCCGGGCGCGAGCTGCTGGAGCGCGAACTGAAGCGGCTGGGCCTGCAGCATGCCGACCTGGCCGGTGCGGCGAAGAAGTTCCATGCCGACAGCGTGGATGATCTGTACATCCAGGTGGCGCTGGGCGATACCGGGCCCAACCAGGTCAGCCGTGCATTGCTGGAAGCCGAACGTGCGGCCAGCCAGCCGGCGTCGGCGCCGGCCTTGCCGCGGCCGACCGCGCGCCGGGAAAACCTGGGTAAATCCAAGTTCACCGTGCAGGGCGTGGGCAACCTGCTGGTGCAGCTGGCGCGCTGCTGCCAGCCGGTGGCCGGCGAACCCATCGTCGGTTACCTGACCCGCAGCCGTGGCGTGACCGTGCACCGCGCCGACTGCGCGGCGCTGGCCCGACTGGCCGCGACCAGTCCGCAGCGGATCCTGCCGGTGGAATGGGGCCAGGCCGGCGGTGGCTACGAGGTGGACGTGGTGGTCGATGCGGTGGATCGCCGCTGGCTGCTGAAGGACATCACCAACCTGATCGCGCAGGAAGATGCGTACGTGCTGGATATCCACAGCGACAACGTGCGCAACAGCGGCCGCGCGCATCTGCGGCTGCGCCTGAAGGTGACCGACTATGGCCAGCTGTCCAACCTGCTGGGCAAGCTGGATGCGCTGCCGGGTGTGAGCGAGGCACGTCGTCTGGGCTGAGCTTCACGCTGCCCCGGCTACCCTGCACGCATGGAACGCGAGCCCCCGCACCCCGCACACGGCACGGCGCACCCGGCGCTGGACCGTGTCCGTCGCGAGGGGCGCTGGTGGTGGCTGCAGGCCCGGCATGCGCGCCGGGTGTGGCGCTGGGCGCTGCTGGCGGCCGTGGCGGTGTTCCTGCTGCTGGTGTTGGTGCGCAGGCCGTTGGCCGACTGGTTCTGGGATGATTCGCAGATCGAGCAGTTGCTGGCCGAGGGCGACCGCGCGCTGGCTGCCGGGCGCCTCACGGCGGCCGACGGCAGCGGCGCACGCGAGCGCTACCAGGCCGTGCTGGCGCTGGATGGCGACCGCCCGTTGGCGCGGCAGGGGCTGGCGCAGACCGGTGCGGCCGCGCTGCAGCAGGCCCGTGAGCGGCTGCAGGCCGGTGATCTGGACGGGTGTACGCAGCTGCTGGCGTTGGCCCGCGAACTGCAGGTGCCGCAGGCACAGACCGATGCGGTTGCGCAGCAGCTGCTGGCGCGGCGGCGTGCCGGGGCCGGCGTAGGCGCGTTGCTGGCGCAGGCCCGCAATGCCTTCGCGGCGGGGCGCCTGGACGAGGGCGAAAACAGCGCCCTGCCGCTGTTCCAGCGGGTGCTGGCCTTGCAGCCGGACAATCTGTCAGCGCTGGAAGGGCGCGAAGACGCGCTGAGCGATCTGTTGCAGGAAGCGCGCGTGCAGGCCGGGCAGGGCGCGTTGGCTGCAGCGTTGGACATGGTGCAGCGGGCGCGCCGTTTCGATCCCGGGCATTCGGACCTGCCAGCCACCCAGGAGGCACTGGCCCAAGCCACCGAGCAACGCCTGCGGCAGGCCCAGCGTGCGCTGCAGCGGCAGCAGCTGGATGCCGCTGCCGAGGGTTTCCTGGCAGTGCTCGCGGTGACCGCTGATGATGCTGCGGCGATCCGTGGACGCGAGCAGACCCTGCAGGCGCTGCTGCTGCGAAGCCAGCGCCATGCCGAAGATTTCCAGTTCCAGGCCGCCGAACATGATCGCGGCCTGGCCACCGCGCTGGGGGCTTCGCCACTGGCCCTGCAGCAGGACCTGCAACGCGTGCAGCGCGCCCGCCAGGCCGAACAGGCGCTGCAGCAGCCGGGGCAGGGGCGTGCGCAGCGCGAGCGCCTGCTGCGTGGGCATCTGACCCGGATCGAACGCGCTGAACGTGCGCAGCAGTGGATCAGCCCGCCGGGGCATAGTGCCTACGATGCATTGCGCGAGGCGCAGTCACTGGCGCCGCGCGATCCACGGGTGAGAGCGGCGGCGGCACGGCTGCTGCCGGCCAGCCAGCGCTGCTTCGACGACAACCTGCGGCAGAACCGCGTGCAGGCTGCCGGCGCCTGTCTGCAGGCGTGGCAGACCCTGGCGCCCACCGCATCGGCGTTGCCCGGCGCGCGGGTGCGGTTGGCCCAGCGCTGGCTGGCGATCGGCAGCGAGCGCCTGGGGCGCGGCGATGTGCAGTTCGCCGCCGACGCAGTCGAGCAGGTGCGGCGGCTGCAACCGGACCTGCCCGAACTGGCTGCCTTCGAACAGCGGCTGCGCCAGGCCGGTGGCCAGGCGGACTAGCTGAAGAACACGCGCTGCACGGTGGCGCGCGCGGCATCCAGCGAGAAATGCCGGGCGACATTGTCCAGCCCCGCGTTGGACAACTGCTGCCACAGCTGCGGGTCCTGGTACAGGCGCGCGACGGCGTCGGCAAAGGCTTCGGCGGTGTCGGCCACCAGTACGTCGCGCCCGGCCTGCAGGTGCATGCCTTCCACCGCGCAGGTGGTGCCGACCACGGGCTGGCCGTGGGCCATGCTCAGGTTGATCTTGCCCTTCACCCCAGCGCCGAAGCGCAGCGGCGCGATGGCGATGCGCGCACCGTCCATGTACGGGGTGATGTCTTCCACGAAGCCGTGCATCTGCACGCCCGGTTGGGTGGCCGCCAGCGCCTTCAGGCTGTCCGGGGCGCCGGCACCGATCACATGCAGCTGCACCTGCGGCAACTGCGCGCGCAGAACGGCAAACACGTCACCGATGAACCATTCCATCGCATCCAGGTTCGGCGGATGGCCGAAGCCGCCCACGAACACCAGATCGTGGCGCTGGGCCCAGGGCGCGCCGGCACCCGCGACTTCGTGCAGGTTGGAAATCAGTTCCACCTGCACCTGCGGCGCATCGGCCTGCAGCTGCTCGCGCTCGGCGGCGCTGACCAGCACCGTCACGTCACACTGGTCCATCACCGCCAGTTCGCTGGCGCGGGTGCGCTCGGCGTTGCGCAGCAGGCCGGCATCGCCGGCCACTTCGGCACCGCGGCGTTCGCGCAGGTAGTGCAGATCGACTGTGTCGAACACGGTGCGTGCCTGCGGCGCGTAGCGCTTGACCAGCGGCAGGCAGGCGTTGGCGACGTGGTGGCGCACCAGCATCACCACATCGAAACGCGCGCCGTGGCTACGCAGCCAGCCGGCCACGCCGTCCAGGAACGGCGCATACCAGACTTCCACGCCCATCCGCTGCAGGGCTTCGGTGGCCTCGCCGGCATGCTCGCGGCGGGTCGGCACGAACACCACGTGGGCGCCGCCCTGCAGCAGCAGGCGGATCAGGTTCATCTGCCGCAGCGAGCCGGAATCGCGCTCGGGGCGGGGCACTTCTTCATCCAGGATCAGCACCTGGCGGCGACCGCGCAGCAGCAGGGCCGGCGAGGGCACCTCGCCCACCGCCGGGTGCGTGGCCAGTTCAGCGGCCCACTTGCTGGCAAAAATGCCCTGGTTGCGCACCTGGTAGGCCTTCACCCCGCTGCCGGTGTCGGTGCCGTTGCTGGTGCCTTCGTCATGCACCACGCGGCTGGCCGGTTGCACCAGCACGCGCAGGCCCTGCGCACGCACGCGGAAGGCCAGGTCGGTGTCTTCGTAGTAGGCCGGCTTGTAGCGGGTATCGAAGCCGCCCAGCTGCTGCCACAGGGTGCGCGGCAGCATCAGCGCGGCACCCGAGCAGTAGTCGACATCGCGGAGGCTGGCGTAGCGCGGATCGTCTGCGGCTTCGAAACGGCCGTAGCTCCAGCCACTGCCGTCGCGGAAGATCACCCCGCCCGATTCCTGCAGGCGGCCATCGGGGTAGAGCAGCTGGCTGCCCACCAGGCCTGCGTCGGGCACGCTGTGGAAGGTGTCCAGCAGTGCGTCCAGCCAGCCGGGCTGCGGCACGGTGTCGTTGTTCAGCAGCACCACATGGTCGCCGCGCGCACGGGACACGCCGTCGTTGCAGGCTTCAATGAAGCCGCCGTTCTGCGCACGCACTTCGTAGCGCAGGCCGCTGATGCGGGGCATCCACTGCGTGGTCTGGTCGCTGCTGCCGTCATCGACCACCAGGATCTCGCAGGGCACCGCCGGTGGGTGCGCTGCCAGTGCGCGCAGGCAGGCCAGCGTGTGCTGCACATGGTTGTAGACGGGAATGACGATGCTGACCTGCGGAGCATCACTGCTGGGAACGCTGAACGGCGCGAAGGCCTGCGCCGCGGGCAGGTACAGGGGCGTGCGCGGCGCCGGCACGGCACGCTGGGTGTGCACGCGGATGCGCTGCCAGGTGGCCCGCCAGCCGCGGGTACGCAGACTGGCCAGACTGCGCTGCGCCAGGCCGGTCAGGCGGTTCAGCAGGTAGCGCCATTCGGCCAGGGACATCGCCATCCGGTAACAACTCCAGCTTAAGCAGGGAATCGGCGGGAATTCGCCAGCCACAGCGGCTGGGGTAGACTCGCCAGACCCTACATTGTCGCATTCCCGTGCCCCGACGCTACGATTCCGACGACATCGACGATCTCGACGACGACACCCCCACCGGTGACGGCCCCTCCTGGCGCAGCCGCCTGATCACCTGGAGCATGGCCGCCTTCGCGCTGGGCCTGGGCTTCCTGATTCCGTACACGCTGTACCTGAACCAACAGGTGACCCAGCGTTTCGGTGAACTGCGCTGGCAGATTCCGACGCGGGTGTACGCACGCCCGCTGGTCGTGGTGCCCGGCAAGGCGATGGACGCGGCCACCCTGAAGACCGAACTGGCGGCCTCGGCCTACCGCGACGACGGCCAGGGCAAGGAACCGGCCACCTACGCAGTGCAGGGCGGGCGCTTCACCATTTCCAGCCGCGGCTACAACGATGTGGATGGTCGCGTGGCACCGCGCCGGGTGGAGTTGACCCTGTCCGGCGGCAGCATCGCCTCGCTGCGCGACGCCGACAGCCGCAAGGCACTGAAGGCCGCGCGCCTGGATCCGGCGCGTATCGCTACCCTGTACGGGCAGAAGCAGGAAGAACGGCGCCTGGTGCGCATGGACGAGGCGCCCGACCTGCTGGTGACCGGCCTGCAGGCGGTGGAGGACAAGGACTTCAACCGCCACCACGGCATCGATCTTTCCGGCATTGCCCGCGCCGTCTGGGTCACGATCCGTTCCGGCGGGCAGAGCCGCCAGGGTGCTTCCACGCTCACCCAGCAGCTGGCCCGCAGCGGCCTGCTGGGCATCGGCAAGGAACAGACCGTCACCCGCAAGTTCAATGAAGTGTTGTACGCGCTCATCATGGAAGCGCGGTATGACAAGCGCACCATCTTCGAGGCCTACCTGAACCAGGTCTACCTGGGCCAGCGCGGCAGCCAGGCGATCCATGGCATGTCCTCGGGTGCGGAGTTCTGGTTCGGCCGCGATCTGTCATCGCTGGAAACCGAACAGGTCGCGCTGCTGATCGGTCTGGTGAAGGGGCCGTCGTACTACGACCCGCGTCGCAACCCGGAACGCGCGCTGGACCGCCGCAACTTCGTGCTGGGCAAACTTCACGAGGCGGCGCTGATCGACGACGCCGAGTACCAGCGTGCGCTGAAGGCGCCGCTGGGCGTGCCGAAGACGCCCGGCCTGGTGGCGGCCAACCGCTTCCCGGCGTACGTGGATCTGGTGCGCCGCCAGCTGGGCCACGATTACCCCGAAGCCGCCCTGCAGGGCGCCGGGCTGAGCGTGATGACCGGCATGTCACCGTCGGCCCAGGCCTATGCCGAGGGCGCAGTGACGCGCACCATCAAATCGCTGGAAAGCAAGCGCCGCCCGGAACTGCAGGCCGGCATGGTGCTGACCGACGTGCACAACGGCGACGTGCTGGCCGTGATCGGCAGCCGCGAGGTGTCCGAGGTCGGCTTCAATCGCGCCATCGAGGCACAGCGTCCGGTGGGTTCGTTGCTGAAGCCGTTCGTCTATCTGCTGGCGCTGGCCCAGCCGGATCGCTATTCGCTGGCGACCTGGGTGGATGATTCACCGGTGACCGTGCAGCTGGGCCGTGGCCGCAACTGGAGCCCCGGCAACGCTGACAACCGCAGCCATGGCACGGTGCGCCTGATTGATGCGCTGGCCCATTCCTACAACCAGGCCACGGTGCGCGTGGGCATGCAGGTGGGGCCGGAACGGGTGACCCAGCTGATCCACGTGCTGGCCGGCCTGAAGGCCGAGGCCAACCCGGCGGTCATCCTGGGCTCGACCGACCAGAGCCCCTACGCCATGGCCCAGCTGTACCAGTTCCTGGCCTCCGGCGGCGAAATCCAGCCGCTGCACGCTGTGCGTGGCGTGCTGGACCCACAGGGCAAGCTGCTCAAGCGCTATGACAAGACCCCGGCGCCGGCGCAGGAAGGCGATTCGATTGCCGCCAACCTGATCAGCATCGGCCTGCAGCAGGTGGTGGCCAGCGGCACCGCGCAGCGCCTGAATGCCGACGGCCTGGGCCGCCTGCAGCCGGCCGGCAAGACTGGCACCACCAACGATGGCCGCGACAGCTGGTATGCAGGTTACACCGGTGACCACCTGGCGGTGATCTGGATGGGCAACGACAAGAACGAGCAGGCCGGCCTGTACGGTGCGACCGGCGCCATGCGGGTGTGGTCGGGCATCTTCCAGCGCCTGCCCAGTGCCCCGCTGAAGGTCAGCAACAAGGGTCTGGACTGGCAGCCGGTGGCCGCCACCGGCACCAACAGCACCGATGAGGGCTGCCCTGGCGCGCGTCGTTTCCCGTTCGTGGTGGGCTATGCCCCGGCCTACGCGCCCTGCGCGCCGGCCAGCGTGCCCGAAGAGCAGGGCGGCGAAAGCGAAGGTGGCGGCTGGCGCAGCTGGTTCGGCCTGGACCGCAAGCCCGACCCGCCCGCCGAACCGGCCGCTGCCCCGGCCACCACGACCCCTTCCCCCAGCCGGTGATGCCGATGAACCTTCGAACCCTGTATGCGCCGGTGGCCGTGGCCACCCTCAGCCTTGCCCTGGCGGCCTGCATGAGCAGTGCGCCGCAGGTGGTCAAGCCGGTAGACACCACCACCCCGGCACAGCGTCTGGCCGCCGTGGATGCGGCCGCGGGCCCGGACGACAAGGAACTGTCGGTACAGCCGCTGCGTGATTCGCAGGTGGAAGACCTGCGCCAGGCGGCGCTGGCACAGCGCCAGGGCAATGATCTGGCCGGCGCGGCCGCCAGCCTGGACCAGGCGTTGCAGATCGTGGCCGGCGACCCGTCGGTGCTGCAGGAGCGTGCCGAGATCGCGTTGCTGCAGGGCCAATGGGCCGAGGCAGAGACGTTCGCGCGCAAGGCGGTGGACCTGGGGTCGAAGACCGGGCCGCTATGCCGACGCCACTGGGCGACCATCGAACAGGCACGGCTGGCGCGTGGCGAGAAGGAAAACGCAGTGTCGGCGCATGCGCAGATTGAAGGGTGCACCGTGCCGGGGATCAAGCGGTACTGAGTTTCCAGCCAACGGCGCAGCCCCTCGTGGCTGGCTGGCGGTAGAGTCGACTGTTAGCCGACTGACACTGAGGGTTGGCCGGGCGGGTGGGTTGCGCAGGGGACGCTGCAAGTACGTCCCTGTAAGCTCGTCGGCGCCTTGCTCGCGTGCGCTGTCCTGCGCACTCGCCAGGGGGTCGGATCCGTTTTCCGCAGCAAAACGGCTCGGCCCCCTTCATTTCGGTTACTCACACCGCTTCTGGATCTAGTCGAGCAAGCTCGACTCTACGAAGCCTGTCCGTCCGTCACCAGGAAGTTGTCGAGGGCGGGGGGCTGTGGGTTTGCGGGGTGTGAGCCGCATGGATGCGGCGACCAAGCCCCCATGGACGGGTTTACGGCGTCCCCGCAAATCCACAGCCCCCCGCCATCCCTCGGTGGAACCCTGAGCCATGAACAACGCTCTGGCTCTGGCCCTGGCTTGAAACGGGTGCCGGGCAGCGCCCGGCCCGGTATCCTTTCCCTCTGATGTCCGACCTTGTCCACGCCAGCCGCGAAGCCCTCAGCGACGGCGGCGCGCTCGCCTCGCACCTGGATGCGTTCGTGCCGCGCCCTGCGCAGCTGCGCCTGACCGAGGCCATCGCCGACGCGCTGCAGCAGGGCGATCTGCTGCTGGCCGAGGCGGGTACCGGCACCGGCAAGACCTTTGCTTACCTGGTGCCGGTGCTGCTGTCCGGGCTGCGCACCATCATTTCCACCGGCACCCGTGCGCTGCAGGACCAGCTCTACCATCGTGATCTGCCGCGCGTGCGCCAGGCACTGGGCGTGGGCCTGCGCAGTGCGCTGCTGAAGGGCCGCGCCAACTACCTGTGCCGCTACCGCCTGCAGCAGGCGCGCGGCGAACCGCGTTTTTCCAGCCCGGAACAGGCCGCGCAGTTCCAGCGCATCCTGGCCTGGTCCGGTCGCTCCGAATTTGGCGATATCGCCGAACTGGATGGCCTGGCCGACGATTCACCGCTGTTGCCCATGGTCACCTCCACCGTGGACAACTGCCTGGGCACCGATTGCCCGTTCTGGGATGACTGTTTCGTGGTGCGCGCACGGCAACGCGCGCAGGCCGCCGACGTGGTAGTGGTCAATCATCATCTGCTGCTGGCCGACCTGGCGCTGAAGCAGGAGGGTTTCGGCGAGCTGCTGCCGGGGGCGCAGGCCTTCGTCATCGATGAGGCCCACCAGTTGCCTGAACTGGCTGCGCAGTTCTTCGGCGAAGGCTTCGGCATGCGCCCCTGGCAGGAACTGGGGCGCGACTGCCTGGCCGAAGCGCGCGGTGTGGGCGGGGCGCAGGCCAGCCTGCAGGACGGCGTCGATCAGTTGCAGCAGGCACTGCTGGCCCTGCGCCTGGCCATGGAAGGGCTGCCGCAACGGGGCACGCAGTGGCGTGCGCTGGCGATGCCGCAGGTGCGCGACGGCTTCGACACCGTGATGAGCTGCCTGGTGGCCCTGGAGCAGACGCTGCAGCCGTTGCGCGATGCCGCCGCGGGCCTGGATGCCTGCCATGCACGGGCACGTGAAGCGGTTTCGCGTCTTGCGCGCTGGCTGGGCGAGGACGAGCCGGTGCTCGATTTCGACGCCGACCCGAACGACGCACCGGCGGCGGCCGATGTGCTGTGGTACGAGCTGACTCCGCGCGGCTTCCGCTGCCAGCGCACGCCGATGGATGTGTCCGGCCCGTTGCGCGAGCACCGCGAGCGCAGCCGCGCCGCGTGGATCTTTACCTCGGCCACGCTGACCGTGGGCGGGGGCTTCGACCATATCGCCACGCGGCTGGGGCTGGATGATCCGCATACGCTGGTCCAGCCCAGTCCGTTCAACTGGCCCGAGCAGGCGCTGTGCTACCTGCCCGAGGGCCTGCCCGATCCGGCCGCGCGGGGCTTCGGTACCGCCTTGATCCAGGCCCTGCAGCCGGTGCTGCGCGCGTCCCAGGGCAGGGCATTCCTGCTGTTTGCTTCACACCGCGCGCTGCGCGAAGCCGCCGAAGCGCTGCGCGATGGGCCGTGGCCCCTGTTCGTGCAGGGCGAGGCACCGCGTGCGACCCTGCTGCAGCGCTTCCGCGAATCGGGCAACGGCGTGCTGCTGGGCTCGGCCAGTTTCCGCGAAGGCGTGGACGTGGTGGGCGAGGCGCTGAGCGTGGTGGTGATCGACAAGCTTCCCTTCGCCGCCCCCGATGACCCGGTGTACGAGGCCCGTCTGGAAGCGATCCGCAGCCAGGGAGGCAATCCGTTCCGCGACGAGCAGTTGCCGCAGGCGGTGATCGCGCTGAAGCAGGGCGTGGGCCGGCTGATCCGCAGCGAGACCGATCGCGGCGTGCTGGTGCTGTGCGACCCGCGGCTGCTGAACCGGGGCTACGGCCGGGTGTTCCTGTCGTCCTTGCCACCGTTCCGGCAGACCCGCGCGCTGGCCGATGTCCAAGCCTTCTTTGCGCCACAATGGACGCCCGTGGCCGAGGACGCTGCCCCGTCGGCGCCCGCCGAAGCGGCGCCCGAGCCTGCTGCGGGCCCATTGCCGGCCCCCGGTGCCACGTTCCCCTTGTTCTGACCTGACCCGATGAAACTGCTTGCCTTTGAAACCGCCACCGAAGCCTGTTCCGTTGCCCTGCATGTGGACGGGCAGGTGCTGGAACGCTTCGAGATCGCCCCGCGCCGGCATGCCGAGCTGAGCCTGCCCTGGGCAGAGGCACTGCTGGCCGAGGCGGGCATCAGCCGCCGCCAGCTGGATGGCATCGCACTCAGTCGTGGTCCCGGCGCCTTCACGGGTGTGCGCCTGGCCATCGCCATCGCGCAGGGCATTGCCCTGGCGCTGGACCGCCCGTTGCTGCCGGTGTCGACCCTGCAGGTGCTGGCACTGCGCGCACCGGCCGATGAAGCGCAGATCCTGTCGGTGATCGATGCGCGGATGGGCGAGGTGTACGCCGCGCGCTTTGAGCGCGTGGACGGCCTGCCGGTGGCCTGCGACGCCGAGCGCGTGTGCGCGCCAGCGGCCGTGACGCTGCCGGATGGGCTGCAGGTCTACGGGGTGGGCAGCGGCTTCGCTGCCGCCGACGGGGCGATGGTGGCGCAGCTGGGATCTGGCCTGCGCGGATTCGATGCAACGGCATTGCCGCGCGCGTCCGATGTGCTGACTCTGGCGGTGCCCGCCTTCGCGCGTGGCGAAGCGATTGCCGCCGAACGTGTTGAACCGGCGTACCTGCGCGACAACGTAGCGCTGACCCTGGTCGAGCAGCAGGCCGCCCGCGAGGCGAAGGCGAAAGCCAACGGCTGAGCCCCTCGTGGCGGGGGCGGGGCGCGTAAATCCAATGCCGTGCTGGGCCGGGCGGGGTGGGTTCGCGGGGGACGCCGCAAGTACGTCCCTGTAGGCTTGGCCGCGGCATCCATGCCGCGGACACCCCCGCGAACCCACCCCGCCCGGCCTTTGACAGTTTCCGTGCGCGTCCGCCACGGAAAATCAAAAAAAGAAAAATCAAAATCAAAGTCAAAAGCGGATCGCTTCGCTCGCATCCACGCATGGCGTGGAACTACCGTGTCGACCAAGGTCGACACCTACCAAAAGCGAAGAAGCGCCGCGATCTGTCAGAGGTGGGGCGGTGTGGGCGTGCAGGACCAGGCGCCATGGATGGCGCCTACGAGCCTCCGGGGATGGATTTACGGCGTGTCCTGCACGCCCACACCGCCCCGCCAAGCCCAGAATCCCCACCGCAGCTGTTGCCGTTGCTCTGGCTCTGCAGCGGGTCCCGGGCCGCAGGCCCGGGCAAAGAACCTCACCGATCGTCGCGCAGTTCGCCGCCGGGCAGGAACACCCACGTGCGGGTTACCTGCAGGATATCCACGCCGTCATCGGTCTTGGGCAACGCCGGGAACGGCTGTGCCAGCTTCACCACCCGCAATGCAGCCTCATCCAGCAACGGCGTGCCGCTGGATTTCAGGATGCGGCTGCTTTCCACGCTGCCATCGCGACGCACGCCCACGCTGATCACCACCTGGCCACCCAGCCGGCGTTGCCGCGCTTCGTCGGGATAATTCAGGTTGCCGACCTGCTCGGCCCGGTCCACCCACGCGCGCAGGTAATTGGCGTAGGCGTACTCGCGGGTGCTGGCCGAAACGAACTTGCGGTTCGGTCGCTTCGCATACTGCGCCGAGCGCAGATGGACCTCGGCAGCCAGCCTGGCCATTTCCGCATCGCGCTGCTCGCGCGCGGTCATCGGCGCGTCCGGGGTCGGCTGCAGTGGGGTGGGGCGGGCCTGCGCCTGCGCCACCTGGTCCTGGCCGTTGCGGCTGCTCACCACCCGCGCCTGCGGCGGCGGCACCGGCGCGGCCGATTGCTGCTGCTGCGGCACCGGGCTTACGCCCGCCTGCGCCTGCGGCACCACGCCGGTCTGGTTGTCGCGCGGGCGCTGGGCGCGGTCATGCTCGCCGCCACCCTCCTGGTTGGCGGCGGCCAGGAAATCGGCCTGCTTGGGCGTCAGTGCCGTGCGGGTCTGGCTGAAGATCACTTCCAGGGTAGGCACCAGCGGCGCATCCCCCTTCACCGCAAAGCCCACCCCCAGCACCAGCAGCACGTGCAGCAGCACCGACAGGGCCAGGGTGGCGGCCAGCCGCTGTGCTTCGCGCGGCGGCGGGGGCAGCACGGCGGACACGGCTTCCATCAGCGCAGGCCGGCCTCGATCGCATTGAACAGGGTGCCGGCGATGTTCAGCCCGTACTGCGCATCCAGTTCGCGCACGCAGGTCGGGCTGGTCACGTTCACTTCGGTCAGGTAGTCACCAATCACGTCCAGGCCGACGAAACGCATGCCCCGGCGCTTCATTTCCGGGCCCACCTGGGCAGCGATCCAGCGGTCGCGTTCGCTCAGCGGGCGGCCTTCGCCGCGACCACCGGCAGCCAGGTTGCCGCGGAACTCATCGCCCTGCGGAATGCGCGCCAGGCAGTAATCCACCGGCTCGCCGTCCACCAGCAGGATGCGCTTGTCGCCGGCGGTGATGTCGGGAATGAACTTCTGGGCCAGCGCCAGCTTGCGGCCGCCGTCGGTCAGGGTTTCCAGAATCACGTTCAGGTTGGGGTCGCCCTGGCCGCTGCGGAAGATCGAGCGGCCGCCCATGCCGTCCAGCGGCTTCAGTACCGCCTGGCCATGCTCCAGCGCAAACGCCTTCAGCGCCTTGGCATCGCGGCTGACCAGAGTGGGCGGGCAGCACTGCGGGAACAGCAGGGCGGCCAGCTTTTCGTTGTAGTCGCGCAGGCCCTGCGGGTTGTTCACCACGCAGGCGCCGGCGGCGGCGGCCAGGTCCAGCACCTGGGTGTCGTAGATGAATTCGGCATCGACAGGCGGGTCCTTGCGCATCAGCACCACCTGCCCGGGGCCGAACACGGTGCGGCTGAACGCGCCCAGCTCGTACCAGCCGGCCGGATCGTCGCGCACCTGCAGCGGGGCGGTACGGGCCACGGCCACGCCGCCTTCCAGGGCCAGCCCGCCGGGCTGCACGTAGTGCAGGGCGTGGCCACGGCGCTGGGCTTCCAGCAGCATGGCAAACGTCGTGTCCTTGGCGATCTTGATGTGGGCGATGGGATCCATCACCACGATGACATTCAACGGCATGGGCGCACCTTCAAGGCAAGGCGCTGATGGTAGCGGCAACGCCCGCCCCGTGCCTGCCCCGTGGCCTGCAACGCTGCGTCCCCGAACCGGCGGCCGGGCCCGGTTCTGCGCAGTGTCTGCCAAACCGGTCACGTTCAGCCGGGCGCCACGCCAAGCCCCGTGGGACGGCCTTGAAGCGGGCGCGGAAAGTGCGATATAGATACGCTTTCGCAGCGGCACCCAACCTAGAAGGGCCGCGCGCTTGGGGAAAGGCAATGACTGAAAACATGACTGCGGGCGGGGAACTCGCAGGACTCCGGGTGATGGTCATCGATGATTCGAAGACCATCCGCCGGACCGCGGAAACACTGCTCAAGCGCGAAGGCTGCGAGGTGGTGACGGCGACCGATGGCTTCGAAGCACTGGCCAAGATCGCCGACCAGCAGCCGCAGATCATCTTCGTCGACATCATGATGCCGCGGCTGGACGGCTACCAGACCTGTGCCCTGATCAAGGGCAACCAGCTGTTCAAGTCCACCCCGGTCATCATGCTGTCCTCCAAGGACGGCCTGTTCGACAAGGCGCGCGGGCGCATCGTCGGCTCGGAGCAGTACCTGACCAAGCCTTTCACGCGTGAAGAACTGCTGGGTGCCATCCGCACATACGTCAACGCCTGACCAGGGGGGAAAGGCACAATGGCTCGTATCGTTCTGATCGAGGATTCACCGACCGACCGCGCGGTGTTCACCCAGTGGCTGCGCCGTGCCGGCCACGAGGTGCTGGAAGCGGACAACGCCGAAGATGGCCTGCAGCTGATCCGCGACCAGGTGCCGCAACTGGTGCTGATGGACGTGGTGCTGCCGGGCATGAGTGGTTTTCAGGCAACCCGGGCGATGGCCCGTGATGCGGCAACCAAGCACATCCCGGTGATCATCGTCAGCACCAAGGCGATGGAAACCGACAAGGCCTGGGGCCTGCGCCAGGGCGCAGCCGATTACATCGTCAAGCCGCCGCGCGAAGAAGAGCTGATCGCGCGGATCAACGAACTGGTGGCCTGATGCGTTCGCCTTTCGACATTCTTGAAGCTTACGAACGCCGGAGCCTGGCCCATGCGGTGCAGCTGCCCGAGCGCCAGTTTGCCCAGGACCTCTGGCGCGGCGTGGGCTACCGGGTCGGCCAGCGCCGGCTGGTGTCCGATTTCCGCGAAGTGGTGGAAATCGTGCCGATGCCGCCGGTGACCCCGGTGCCCTGCGCGCAGCCGTGGCTGCTGGGCGTGGGCAACCTGCGCGGCAACCTGTTCCCGGTGGTCGATCTGAAGTACTTCCTGGAAGGTGCGCGCACCGTGCAGCAGGAAGGCCAGCGCGTGCTGATCATGCGCCAGGCCGGCGGCGACGTGGCCCTGACCATCGATGAACTGTTCGGCCAGCGCAGCTTCGAGCTGGCCCAGCAGATCGATGCAGGTCGCCTGGCCGAGGGTCGCTATGGCCACTTCGTTGATCGCGCCTTCCATGCCGACGGCCACGAATGGGGCGTGTTTTCGCTCTCGTTGCTGTCGCGCACCCCTGAATTCCGGCAAGCCGCGGCCTGAGGCCTGGCAACGCCCCCTGTATTGAACCTCGAGGTTGAACGATGAGTACTGCTTCGGACGCCACCAAGACCGGCAAGCTGCGGCTGGGCGGCAGCAACCTGTGGCTGGCCCTGCTGTTGCTGTCCATGGTCCTGTTCGGCCTGAACACGGGTGTCGCCACCTGGCAGGGCAGCCGTCTGGCCGATGCCGGCTCCAAGGCCGCCGACCTGCAGGTGCTGTCACAGCAGCTGGCCAACCAGGGCCGTGATGCCGTGGGCGGCAACGCGCAGGCGTTCACCGCCTTCAAGGCCACCCGCAACGCGATCGAACAGAACGTGTCCACCCTGCAGGGTCGCTACGGCAGCGAGCCGGGCGTGTCCAAGGCCATTGGCACCCTGGCCGAGACGTGGGCGCCGCTGGGCAAGCAGGCCGGCCAGCTGGTGGCCAGCGAACCGGCAGTGCTGGCCCTGGCCGGCAACGCCAACAACTTCACCGGCGCCGTGCCGGGCCTGCAGGCGCAGCTGAATGAGCTGGTGCGGGCGATGTCCGCCTCGGGTGCACCGGCTTCGCAGGTGTACAGCGCGCTGCAGCAGGTGGTGGTGGCCGGCACCATGGCCCGCCGCGTGACCGAAATGCGCGCCGGTGGCAGTGGCGCAGCCACGGCCGGCGATGCGCTGGCCCGCGATATCACCGTGTTCTCGCAGGTGCTCGACGGCCTGCGCAACGGCAACGAAGAACTGGGCATCACCGCCGTGCGCGGCGCCGGCGCGGTGGCCGCGCTGGAACAGTCGCAGCAGAAGTGGGAGGCGATGAAGCAGGACGCCGACGCGATCCTGGCCAGCTCGCGCCAGCTGTTCGCCGCGCAGTCGGCCGCCACGGCCCTGGGCCAGGGCTCGGTGCGCATGCTCGACGACAGCCGCAAGCTGTTCGAAGCGTTCTCCTCGTTCGGCTCGGTGTCCGACACCCGCCTGTTCCCGAATTTCTGGATCGGCGTGGTATCTGGTGCGCTGTCGCTGATCGCGATCATCGGCTTCGTCTCCACCAACGTGCGCAGCCGTTCGCGTGAACAGGAACTGCGCTACCAGACCCAGGTGGAGTTCAACAGCCGCAACCAGCAGGCGATCATGCGGCTGCTGGACGAAATCAGTTCGCTCGGTGAGGGCGACCTGACGGTGAAGGCGTCGGTGACCGAAGACATGACCGGCGCGATTGCAGACGCAATCAACTACGCCGTGGATGAACTGCGCCACCTGGTGACCACCATCAACGACACCTCGGCCAAGGTGGCCGTGTCCACCCAGGAAACCCAGGCCACGGCCATGCAGCTGGCCGAAGCGGCCGGCCACCAGGCCAACCAGATCACCTCGGCTTCGGACCGCATCGGCGAAATCGCCGCCAGCATCGAGCAGGTGTCGCGCAACTCGGCCGAGTCGGCCGACGTGGCACAGCGCTCGGTGGTGATCGCCGCCGAAGGTGCCGGCGTGGTGCGCGAGACCATCCAGGGCATGGACCAGATCCGCGACCAGATCCAGGAAACCTCCAAGCGCATCAAGCGCCTGGGCGAGTCGTCGCAGGAAATCGGCTCGATCGTGGAACTGATCAACGACATTTCCGAACAGACCAACATCCTGGCGTTGAACGCCGCCGTTCAGGCCGCGTCGGCCGGTGAAGCCGGCCGCGGTTTCGCGGTCGTGGCCGACGAAGTGCAGCGCCTGGCAGAACGCACTTCGGGCGCGACCCGACGCATCGAAAACCTGGTGCAGGCCATTCAGGCCGATACCAACGAAGCGGTCACCTCGATGGAGCAGACCACCGCCGAAGTGGTGTCCGGTGCCCGCCTGGCCGAGGACGCCGGTACCGCGCTGACCGAAATCGAGCGCGTGTCCAACGCCCTGAACACCCTCATCAAGAACATCTCGATCGCCGCGCAGCAGCAGTCCGCTGCGGCCTCGGACATCACCCGCACCATGGGCGTGATCCGGCAGATCACCGGCCAGACCTCGCAGGGCGCCGGCCAGACCGCCGAATCGATCGGCCACCTGGCACAGCTGGCCGCCGATCTGCGTCGTTCGGTGGCCGACTTCAAGCTGCCGGCGTGACAGCGGCAGGGCGGCGAGCAAGGAACCAGTCGATGAAGCATTTCCATTCCCCAGGCCAAGGTCCGCGCGGCAAGCGCGCGGCGGCGACCGGAGCGCACCGATGAGCAGCAGTCTGCGCGACGCCATGAGCCATGCAGCCCTGGGCTGGGTCAAGCCCGAGCTGGACGAGACCCTGCGCCTGGTGCGCAACGAGGTCGAGTATTTCGTGGAAGACCCGGCCGACGGCAGCCGCATGCGCATCTGCGCCGGTTACCTGCACCAGGTGCAGGGCACCCTGCGCATGGTCGAACTGTATGCACCGGCGATGGTGGCCGAGGAACTGGAGCAGCTGGCCGTGGCCGTGGGCGAAGGCCGCGTTGCCGACCGCGACGAAGCCTGCGCCACCCTGATGCGTGGCAGCGTGCTGCTGCCCGACTACCTGGAGCGCCTGCAGAACGGCCATCGCGATATTCCGATCGTGCTGATGCCGCTGCTGAACGACATCCGCGCTGCACGTGGCGAAGAAGGCGTCAATGACAGCGTGCTGTTCGCCTTCGCGCCCGACAGCGTGACCGCCACCGAGGCCGAGCTGGACCACGCCCGTGGCAGTCTGAGCGGGCGCAACCGCGAGCTGCTGGATACCGTGGGCAGCGCGGTGAAGGAAGAGCTGCTGCAGGTGAAGGATGCACTGGACCTGCACCTGCGCACCGGCGGCGCGCCGCAGCAGTTGCAGGAACAGGTGACCAAGCTGGGTGCCGTGGCAGACACCCTGGGCATGATGGGCCTGGGCGCCGCGCGTGGCGTGGTCGTACAGCAGCGCGATGCGCTGCTGGGCGTGGTCGAAGGCCGCCAGCAGATCGATGAAGACCTGCTGCTGGATATTGCCGGTGCCCTGCTGTACGTGGATGCATCGCTGGACGACCAGGTCGCCCATCTGGGCGCCGGTGGCAGTGGCGAAGACGATCCCAGCGCCGTGGAAAACCGCCGCACGGTGGAAATCCTGGCGCACGAAGCCATCGCCAATTTCGCCGCCGCGCGCGAGCATTTCGTTGCTTTCATCGAGACCAGCTGGAACCACGGCGAACTGCAGGACGTGCCGCGCCTGCTGGGCGACGTGTCCGGTGCGCTGCGCATGCTCGACCTGGGCACCGCTGCCGACTACCTGCGCGGTGTGCAGCAGTACATCGAAGCCGAACTGATCGGCCGCCAGCGCGTGCCCAGCGGGCGCCAGCTGGACACCCTGGCCGATGCCATGGCCAGCCTGGAGTACTACCTGGAAGCGCTGCGCGACCGCCGTCCGGGCCGCGAAGACATTCTGGACATCACCCGCAGCAGCCTGGAGGCCCTGCGTTACTGGCCGCTGCCCGAGCGCACCGCGCCGGCCGCCGCCGAGGCCGCAGACGCCCAGCCCGACCCGGTGCTGCGCGAGGCGCTCGTGGTGCCTGCGGCCGCTCTGCAGGTCGAGCCGGTGCAGATCGCGGTGCAGCCTGCCGCGCCGACGCCGGGCGACGTCCCGGTGCCGCTGCCTGATTTCACCTTCGATCCGCCGCCGGCGCAGCCGGTTGCCGAAGCCGACGCCCAGTCGCTGGTGTTTGGCGCGCTGGAACTGGCCGAAATCGATGCCGCTGACGTGACTGCTGCTGCGCCTGCAGACAGCGCCCCGCTGCTGTTCGCCGCATCCAGCGCACCGCCGCCGGCAGTGCCGCAGTGGGAGCTGGGCAGCCTGGACCACGTGACGGACGCCGTGCCCGCCGAGCAGATGGCCGAAGAGGACGCGCGCGCGCCGACCTTCGCCAGCTTCGATCCGGTCAGCTACGAAGCCGATGCGGATGCAGGCGATGCTTCCATCGCATCGCACTGGTCGCTGACGGCCGCATCGCTGCAGGTGGCCGACGGCACTGCGCACGTCCACGGGGATGCCGGGGACAGCGTGGCGGTGGCCGAGTGGGACGACGCCCCGGCGGTGTCGTCCTCGGTGGCATCGTCGTTCGACCCGGTGGCCGCAGAACAGGACGGCCCGGCGGTGGCTGGCGACGAAGTGGTGTTCCACTTCGACGCCAGCGAGCTGGACAATGCCGAGCACGTGCTGTCGCTGGATGCGATGGAGACGCTGTCGCTGGACGACGCGCCCCGCCTGGACGCAACGCTGGACATCGTCGACGCCGCGCCGCTGGCCGACGCCACCGTGCCGGCTGAGGAAGCGGAACCGGCGATTGTCGAAGCCCTGATCGAAGCCGAAGCCGAAGCCGAAGCACCGGTGCTCGCCGACGCCGAACCGGTCGCCGTGGCCACCATCGAGGTGGACACCATCGCGCCGATCGATTTCAGCGAGGCCGATGCGCAGTTCCTGGCCGAACTGAGCGCCGCGGCGGCAGAGTTCAACCCGCACCCGGAAGCGGCCCCGGCCGTTGAGCCGGTGGCCGTTGCCACCGGCGCTGCCGAAGTCGGCATCGAAGCCGGCTTCGAAGACGATGCCGAGAACATCGACCAGGACATCCGCGAGGTGTTCCTGGAAGAGTTCGACGATGAACTGCAGAACCTGGGCACGCTGCTGCCGCCCTGGCGCATGCAGCCGGACAACATGGACCGGCTGCGGCCGATCCGCCGCATCTTCCACACGCTCAAGGGCAGCGGTCGCCTGGTCGGTGCACGTACGCTGGGCGAATTCGCCTGGAAGATCGAAAGCCTGCTCAACCGTGTATTGGACGGCACCCGCCCGGCCACGCCGGCGGTGCTGGCCATGGTCGACCACGCGCACGCCGCGCTGCCGCAGTTGAACGCCGCGCTGCGCCACGGCCAGCGCATCACCGTCGATCTGCAGGCCATGCAGGCCATCGCCGACCGCGTCGGCGCCGGTGAAGAAACCTTCTACGTGCCGCTGCCGGGCGCAGCGGCCCCGGTCGCCGAAGCACCGGTCGCCGAAGCACCGGTGGCGAACGTGGCCAGCGAAGACATCAGCGACGTTGCCGAGCAGGCCGCTGAACCGGTTGCCGAGGTGATCGAGCCGGTGGGCACCCCCGCGCAGATCGACAGCGTGCTGCAGGAAATCCTGGAAGCCGAAGTGGAGCTGCACCTGGCCACGTTGCAGGCCTGGCTGCAGGACGCACAGCAGGCACCGCACGCGGTGACCGACGCGCTGCTGCGCGCGGTGCACACCATGAACGGTGCGTTCGCGATGACCGAGGTGCCGGAAATCACCGCCGTCACCGGCGCTGCCGAGTCGTACATCAAGCGCGCCCTGGCCGCGCAGGCCGTGCCGGCGGAAGAGGGCGTGTCGGCGCTGCGGGACACCGCTTCGGCCATTGCCGGCACCATGACCGCGCTGCAGGCCGAGCAGCCGCGCATCGTGCCGCACCATGACCTGGCACAGCGCCTGCAGGCGCTGGCTGCCGCGCTGCCCGAAGCGCGCTGGCCGGTGCTGGAAATGGAGGATGACGACGCCGACGACCTGGCCATCGATGCAGACGATGCGGCACTGGCGCACGTCGACGACGCGTCGGCCGATGCGCTGGTCGACATCGAACCGGTACCGCCGGTCGAGACTGAGCTGGAACGTGTTGAACTGACCGGTAGCGAGGATCTTTCGCCGTTCTTCGATGCCGGCTGGCCCGCGCTGCCGCAGGTCGGGGAAGGCACCGACCCGGTCGAGCCCGAGCGCGAAACCAGCGCCGATGCCGACGCTGCGCTGCCCGCGGAAGCGGAAGCGGAGGCGGAGGCGGAAGCCGCGGTCGTTGCAGATGTGACCGCGACGCTGCCCGATGCCCCGGCCGACGCCGAGGAGGCCGATCTGACCGGTGCCGACGATCTGTCGCCCTACCTGGACGCGAGCGCGTTGCCGGTGGACGACAGCGATGTTGAGGACGTGGCCGAACCGGCGTCGATTGACGCAATCGACGCGCCGGCAGCCGCGCAGGTGCACGACGACACCGCGCTGTACGACGAAGAAGATGAACAGGCGCTCGACAGCACGCTGGCGAGCCTGCACGATGATATGGCTGCGCCCGGCTTTGCCGAGCCGGTCACCCTGGAGGCGGCGCTTGAAGCCGGCCTGCAGGTGATCGAGCCGGAGCCGGCGCAGGACGAGCAGGCCGACTGGCCCGTGCTCGGCCTGCAGGCCAGCGAACTCGCGCCCGGTGAGGCAGATGCCTTCGCCGAGGCTGCGGACGTCGGCGGGGAGGCGGCGGTCGGTGAAGGAGAGAGCGCCGACCTGCCGTCCCCGGCGACGGTGGATGCAGACGTTTCCGAAGCGATTGCGGTCGCGCCGGCACCGTTGTTCGAGCTGGAGGACGCACCGGGCCAGGGCGCTCACGCGGCTGCGGCCGTTGAAGCCTTTGTCGAGGCCGATGCAGATGTCACCACTGCCGTGCCTGCCGCCGCAGGCGGCGAGCAGGAAGACGCCCCCAGCGACCAGCTCGACTTCAGCGTGTACGACCGCGAGCTGGTCGATATTTTCGTGGAAGAAGGCAACGACCTGCTCGACCATTGCGACGGCCTGATCAGCGAGCTGCGCGAAGCGCCGCAGGACCGCGAGGCCCTGGCCGGCCTGCAGCGCGATCTGCACACGCTGAAGGGCGGCGCACGCATGGCCGGCATCAACGCCATCGGCGACCTGGGCCACAGCATCGAATCGCTGCTGGAAGCCGTGGCCGCCGGCCGCACCGAGATCGAACGCCCCGACGTCCACCTGCTGGAGCGTGGCTTCGATCGCCTGCACCAGCTGCTGACCCGTACCGGCGAACACCGTACGGTGGAGTCGGCGCAGGACCTGCTGGACGCGTTCGAAGCCCGCACCCGCGTGGATGCCGGCAGCGCCGTTGTTGCTGCCAGCAGCGACGCGGAATCGAACGTCGTGCCGATGGCGCCGCCGGCCCTGGCCGATGCACCGCTGTCGGCACCGCTGCCGGTGGAAGGCACGCCGGACGAAGATCCGCTGGCCCGCCCGCAGCAGGAGCAGGTGCGCGTACGCGCCGATCTGCTGGACCGCCTGGTCAACCACGCCGGTGAAGTGGCGATCTACCGTTCGCGCCTGGAGCAGCAGCTCGGGGCGTTCCGCGGTGCGATGGGCGAACTGGAGCGCACCAATGCGCGACTGCGCGACCAGCTGCGCCGACTGGACCTGGAAACCGAAGCGCAGATCGTCGCGCGTTACCAGCGTGAACAGGACCAGGCCGATCAGAAGTTCGATCCGCTGGAACTGGACCGCTTCTCCACCCTGCAGCAGCTCAGCCGCGCGCTGAACGAATCGGCAGCTGACCTTGGCGGCCTGCAGGGCGTGCTGGACGATCTGTCGCGCCAGTACGATTCGCTGCTGCAGCAGCAGTCGCGCGTCAGCTCGGAACTGCAGGATGGCCTGATGCGCGCGCGCATGGTGCCGTTCGACGGTCTGGTGCCGCGCCTGCGCCGCGTGGTGCGCCAGGCCGGCATCGATACCGGCAAGCAGGTGCACCTGACCCTGGAAGGCACCCACGGCGAACTGGACCGCAACGTGCTCGACCGCATGGTCGCGCCGCTGGAACACATGCTGCGCAATTCGGTGGCCCACGGCCTGGAGGCGCCCGAGCAGCGCCGCAGCGCCGGCAAGCCGGAGGAAGGCGAGGTTGCCATCCGCCTGCACCGCGAAGGTTCGGAAATCGTGCTGGAAGTGGCCGATGACGGTGCCGGCCTGGACCGCGAAGCGATCCGCCGCCGCGCCATCGACCGTGGCCTGCTGGGCGCCGATGCGCAGCCCAACGAGCAGGAACTGGACAACCTGATCTTCGCTTCGGGCTTCTCCACCGCTGACCAGGTCAGCCAGCTGGCCGGCCGTGGCGTGGGCATGGACGTGGTGCGCAACGAAGTGCGCCAGCTCGGCGGCTCGGTCGACATCCAGTCGGTGCGTGGCCAGGGCGTGCGGTTCACCCTGCGCCTGCCGCAGACGCTGGCCGTTACCCAGGCCGTGTTCGTGCAGATCGGCGAAACCACTTTTGCCGTGCCGGTGGCTTCGGTCAGTGGTATCGGCCGCCTGTCGCGCGATCGTTTCGAAGCGGCCGACAGCAGCTACCGCTACAGCGGCGAAGAGTTCCCGCTGTACGACCTGGGCAGCCTGGTCGGCCAGGCACCGGCCCGTGCCGACGGCCAGGACCAGGTGCCGCTGCTGCTGGTGCGCGCCGGCGACCTGCGCGCGGCCGTGGCCATCGACCAGGTGCTGGGCAACCGCGAAATCGTGGTCAAGCCGGTGGGCCTGCAGATCGCCTCGGTACCGGGCATCTACGGCGCAACCATCACCGGCGATGGCCGCGTGGTGGTCATCCTGGACGTGGCGCCGCTGGTGCGCCGTTACCTGGCCAACCCGATCGTGCCGGTGCAGGACAACGCACCGCGCCAGGAACGGCAGGTGCCGCTGGTGATGGTGGTTGACGACTCGCTGACCATGCGCAAGGTGACCGGCCGCATCCTGGAACGCCACAACTTCGAAGTAAGCGTTGCCCGCGATGGCGTGGAAGCGCTGGAGCAGCTGGAAGAGCGCGTGCCCGACCTGATGCTGCTGGATATCGAAATGCCGCGCATGGATGGCTATGAACTGGCCACCGCGATGCGTGCCGACCCGCGCTACAAGGACGTACCGATCGTGATGATCACCTCGCGCAGCGGTGACAAGCATCGCCAGCGCGCCTTCGAAATCGGCGTGCAGCGCTACCTGGGCAAGCCGTACCAGGAGCTGGACCTGATGCGCAACGTGTATGACCTGCTGGGGATCGCCCGTGTCCGTGAGTGATGTGAATCCGGTTCCGGCCGTTGCCCTGCTGGCCCGCCCGGGCGCGGCGCGCGAACGCCTGCGCGAGGCCCTGGCCCATGCCGATGTGCAGATCGTGCTGGAAGATGATCCCAGCGGCCTGGAACCGCAGGCGCTGGCCGATGCGCAGCCGCAGTTCGTGGTGATCGCCCTTGAGGCGGCCATCGAGGACGCCCTGGAGCGCCTGGAGCCTGCTCTGTCCGCGCCGGGGCTGACCCTGGTGTTCGACGAGGCCGAACTGGCCGCGCGCCGTGACGGCTGGGAAGCCCAGCGCTGGGGCCGCCACCTGGCGGCCAAGCTGCACGGCCACCAGCAGGTACTGCCGCCCGGCGCCGAAGACGAGCCCAGCCTGCAACTGGAACCGGGCCTGCCGTCCACGCCGCCGCAGCCGCAGGATGCCGCGCTGCAGCCGCACTTGGACCAGGCGCTGTCGTGGGCCGATGACGTGCCGGCCGACGGCCTGTACTCGCCTCCGGCGGACCTGCATGAGCCCATCGCGCTGGAACAGGCACTGGCCGCGCTGCAGCCGATGCTGCCCGAGCCGCCGCTTCGGGCCGAGGCTGCCGAAGACATCGCGCCGCCGGTGGTTGAACCGCCGCCGGTGCCGTCGGTTGCGCTGGGCGACCACACCGCCTGGTCGCTGGTGGATGAACCCGCCAGTGCGCCGGCCCCGACCACCGCGGCGGCCGCCGCTGCACCGCCGTCCACCTTCGATACCGACCACCTGAGCCTGGTGGACCTGGATGCAGCGCTGCCCGCCGGCGCCCGCGCCGGTGCGCTGCTGGTGCTGGCCGGTATCGGCGGTCCCGATGCGCTGCGTCGCCTGCTGGGCGCGCTGCCGGCCGACCTGAGCGTGCCGGTGCTGGTGCACATGCGCCTGGACGGTGGCCGCTACGGCAACCTGGTCAAGCAGATGGCGCGCGTTTCACCGTTGCCGGTGCAGCTGGCCGAACCGGGCCAGCGCGCCGTACCCGGTGAAGTGCACGTGCTGGCCGATGATCTGGGCGTGCAGGCGGCCACGGACGGGCTGTACTTCCAGACCCGTGCGCAGGGCATCGCGATCGACGTACTGTCGCCGGCGCACACCGCTGTGGTGCTGCTCAGCGGTGCCGACCTGGCCCATGTGGGGCCAGCGCTGGACCTGGCCGCTGCCGGCGCCTGGGTGGCCGGACAGGTGGGCGAGGGCTGTTACGACCCGGCTGCGGCCACGGCCGTGGTGGCCGCCGGCATGGTCGCCGGTGAACCGCAGGAACTGGCGCAGGCGATCGCCGCGCGCTGGGGCCGGCACGACGATGACGGAGACGCAGCATGAGTTACGCCAGCAATGACGAGATCCGCGGTGTCCTGATCCAGGCCGGTGGCGAGCGCGTGCTGCTGCCCAACGCCACCGTGGCCGAAATGATGTCGCGCGTGGCGATCGAACCGATTGCCGACGCGCCGCGCTGGCTGCTGGGGCAGATTGCCTGGCACGGCTGGCAGGTGCCGCTGCTGTCGTTCGCGCGCCTGACCGGCCTGGGCGACGAAGTGGTGGGCGGGCATAACAAGGTGGTGGTGCTGAAGGCACTGAGCGGCAACGCCCAGCGCCCGTACTACGCGCTGCTGACGCAGAACTTCCCGCAGCTGATCTCGGTACCGCGCGACGGTCTGCTGGCCGATGCCTCGGAAGAAACGCTGCCCGATATCGTGCACATGCGGGTGCTGCTGGGCGAAAAAAGCGCCCTGCTGCCGAACCTGGATGCGCTGGAAAGCGCGCTGGATTCGCTGGCCGCCTGACCCGGCGGCTGCACGCGCTCGGTAGGTGCCGACCTTGGTCGGCACTGCTTCGCCGCCCTTGGTAGGTGCCGATCTTGGTCGGCACTTCGCTCGCGGGACGCGCCCCTTACCCCAGATCCCCCAGCCGCGCCTGCAACGCCGCAATCGCGGCCAGGCCGGCGGTTTCCGTGCGCAGGATGCGTGGCCCCAGCTGCAGGCCCTGGAAGCCGGCCTGGGCCAGCTGCTCGCGGTCACGCGGCGACCAGCCACCTTCGGGCCCGATGGCGATCACCACGCCCCCCGCCGGTGCGGCCTGCAGGGTCGACAGGCGGTGGCTGCCCAACGGGTCCAGGGTCAAGCGCAGGGTGTCGGCCGGCAGCGCGGCTGATGCCTGCGCCAGCGACAGCGGCGAACCCACCTGCGGAATGCGCGCGCGGCCGGACTGCCCGCAGGCCGAGGTCACCACGTTGTTCCAGTGCGCCACGCGCTTTTCCGCACGCGCCGCGTCCAGCTTCACCTCGGTACGCTCGGCATTGACCGGCACGATGGCGCTGACGCCCAGCTCGGTGGCCTTCTGCAGGATCAGGTCCATCTTCTCGCCACGGGCAATGCCCTGCAGCAGGGTGATGGCCAGCGGCGATTCATTGTCCACCGCCTGCACTGCATCGATGCGTACCTGCACCTCGCGCTTGCCGGCCAAGGTCAGCACGGCGCTGTAGTCGTGGCCATCGCCATTGAACAGCACGCAGGCATCGCCTTCGCGCAGGCGCATCACCCGTACCAGGTGGTTGGCGGTGTCTTCGGGCAGCGTCAGGGTCTGGCCGCTGTGCAGCGGCAGGTCGATGGGACAGCGGGTCACGCGCATGCAATTGCCTCGTCGATGGCTGCCAGCGTGGTGTGGGCCAGCAGTTCCAGTTGTTCGTCGTCCACACAATACGGTGGCATCCAGTACAGCACATCGCCCAGCGGGCGCAGCACCACGCCGCGCTTCAGCGCCGCCTTGTAGGCATGCAGGCCCAGCCGCAGGGCCGGGTCGAACGGGGTGCGGCGATCGCCGTTGCGCGACAGTTCAAACGCAACCACCATGCCGGCCTGGCGCACATCGGCCACGTGCGCATGGTCGGCCAGCGGCGCGGCCAGGGCGCCCATCACCGAGGCGATGCCGCGGTTGCGTGCAATCACGTCCTCGTCGCGGAAGATGTCCAGCGTGGCCAGGGCAGCCGCGCAGGCCAGCGGGTTGCCGGTATAGCTGTGCGAGTGCAGGAACGCACGCTCGCGTGAATCGTCCAGGAAGGCGTCGTACAGCGCCTGCGTGGCCAGTACCGCAGCCAGCGGCAGGAAGCCGCCGGTCAGGCCCTTGGACAGGCACATCAGGTCGGGCATCACCCCGGCCTGTTCGCAGGCGAACAGGGTGCCGGTGCGGCCAAAGCCGGTGGCGATCTCATCGGCGATCATGAATGCACCGTGCGCGTCGCACAGCTCGCGCACCCGTTTCAGATAGATCGGGTCGTGCATGCGCATGCCGCCGGCGCACTGCAGCCGCGGCTCCAGGATCACCGCGCAGATTTCGCCCGGGTGCTGGTCGAACAGCGTGGCCAGACCGTCGGCGGCCTGCAGCGCGCGCCCAGCGGCGCTCTGCCCGGGCTCGGCCAGGTAGGCATCGGGCGAGGGCGCGAACAGGCCCTCGGCCAGCAGCGGCGCATACACGCGGCGGTACAGCGGGATATCGCCCAGCGCCAGCGCGCCCAGGGTTTCGCCGTGGTAACCGTTCTCCAGCGCGATGAAACGCGTGCGCCGGCGCTCGCCGCGGTTCTGGAAATACTGGAAGGCCATCTTCAGCGCCACTTCCACCCCGGCCGAGCCGTTGTCGGCGAAGAACACCTTGGCCAGCGGGTCGCGACCGGCCTGGCGCGGCGCCAGCGTCAGCAGGCGCTCGGCCAGAGTGATCGCCGGTTCATGACTGAACCCGGCCAGCATCACCTGCTCCAGCTGCCGGGCCTGGGCGGCAATGGCGCCGCCGATGCGTGGTTCAGCGTGACCGAACAGGTTTGTCCACCAGCTGCTGACCGCATCCAGATACCGGTTGCCGTCGTGATCGATCAGCCAGGCGCCCTGGCCGCGCGCGATCGGCACCAGCGGCAGGGTGTCGGGGTGCTCGCGCATCTGCGTGCAGGGGTGCCAGAGCACCTGCAGGTCGCGTTGCCGCCACTGCCGGGCCAGCGGGGAAGGGGTTGGGTCTGCTAGCATTTCGGGCTCATGAACATGTTGCTGCCTGCCCATTCTATCGGCCCCGGCGCGCGCGCCGCCCGCCGTGGAGAGTCCGAATGACCGATGACCGCGCCAGCCGTCGCCTGCCGATCATCCATCGGATCACCGACGAGGAAAACGGCCCGTTCCAGCGCCAGCACCTGGACCTGGAGTTTTCCAACGGCGAACACCGGCGCTTCGAGCGCCTGGTCAGCCGCGGCCACGGCGCGGTGGTGGTGGTGCCGATGCTGGATGACCAGACCGTACTGCTGGTGCGTGAATACGCCGCCGGCGTACACCGCTACGAACTGGGCCTGGTGAAGGGCCGGATCGACGCGGGCGAAACCCCGGAACAGGCCGCCGACCGCGAACTGAAGGAAGAGGCCGGTTACGGTGCGCGGCGCGTGGACGTGCTGCGCGCGATGACCCTGGCCCCGACCTACATGAGCCACCAGTCGTGGCTGGTGGTGGCCCGCGACCTGTACCCGGAAAAGCTGGCCGGCGATGAGCCCGAAGAGCTGGAAGTGGTGCCGTGGAAGCTGGCCGAGCTGGACCAGCTGATGCTGCGCGAAGACTTTTCCGAAGGCCGTTCGCTGGCCGCGTTGTTCATCGCGCGGCAGTGGCTGCAGGCGGCGCGATGATCAAGCTGACCACCGAGCTGCGCGAGACCGCCATCGCCATCGCCCAGGAAGCCGGGCAGGCGATCATGCAGGTCTACAGCAGCGGTTTCGACGTGACCCTGAAGGCCGACGACAGCCCGGTCACCGCGGCCGACCTGGCCGCCGACCGTGTCATCCAGCAGGGCCTGCGTCAGCTCACCCCGGATCTGCCCATCCTTTCCGAAGAATCGGCGCTGGTGCCCTGGGAACAACGCCAGCACTGGGGCGCCTACTGGCTGGTCGATCCGCTGGATGGCACCCGCGATTTCGTCAAGCGCAACGGTGAGTTCAGCGTCAACATCGCGCTGATCTACCAGGGGGCACCGGCGTTCGGCGTGGTGCAGGCGCCGGTCACCGGCATCGTCTGGCACGCCATGCGCGGCGAACTGGCGTACCGGCGACAGGGCCTGCACGACACCGTGCTGCGCACCCGCAGCCCTGCCGCGACCCCGCTGCGGGTGGCGGCCAGCCGTTCGCACCGCTCGCCGGAAACCATTGCGCTGCTGCAGCGCATGGGCGACATCGAAACGGTGGTGCAGGGCTCGTCGCTGAAATTCTGCCGCATTGCCGAAGGCGGGCTCGACGTCTACCCGAGGCTGGGGCCCACCTCCGAATGGGATACCGCCGCCGGCCAGTGCGTGCTGCACGCTGCCGGCGGTGCCGTGCTGTCGGCGCGTACCGGCAAGCCCTTCCGCTACAACCGCCGCAGCACGCTGCTCAATGGCGATTTCATCGCCCTGGGCGACACCAGCCTGCCGTGGCGCGACTGGTTGACCGACTGAACCTGGAGGCTGCATGAGCGATACCCCCACCGCCGGCAGTGCCGCCAGCACCGAACTGGAGCGCCTGCTGGGCATCATGGCGCGCCTGCGCGATCCGCAGGGCGGCTGCCCGTGGGATCTGCAGCAGGATTTCAGCACCATTGCGCCTTACACCATCGAAGAGGCCTACGAAGTGGCCGATGCCATCGATCGCGGCGACTTCGACGACTTGTGCGATGAACTGGGCGACCTGCTGCTGCAGGTAGTGTTCCATGCGCGCATGGCCGAAGAGCAGGGCAGCTTCGCCTTCGCCGATGTCGCCCGCGCGATCAGTGACAAGATGCAGCGCCGCCACCCGCACGTGTTCGCCGATGTGAACGTGGACGACGCCGATGGCGTGATGCGCAACTGGGACGCGATCAAGCGTGCCGAACGCGCGGCCAAGGGTGACCAGGATGGCTCGGCGCTGGCCGGCATCTCGCGTGGGCTGCCCGAATGGCAGCGTGCGGTGAAACTGCAGGCACGCGCCGCGCGGGTCGGCTTCGATTGGCCGGGCCCGTTACCGGTGCTGGACAAGGCCGCCGAGGAACTGCAGGAATTGCGCGAGGAATTCGAGCGCGGTGATGTTGCCGGCAACAAGGCACGGCTGCAGGAGGAACTGGGCGACCTGCTGTTCGTCTGCGCCAACCTGGCCCGGCATGCCGACATCGACCTGGGCGCGGCCCTGCGTGGGGCCAACCACAAGTTCGAGCGCCGCTTCCGCGCCATGGAAGCGCAGGCCGAGGCGCAGGGTGAAGCGCTGGCGGCGTTGGACCTGGATGCGCAGGAAGCCCTCTGGCAGCATGCCAAGGCCGCGGAAAAAGCGTGAAAACGCTGGGCCTGTTCCTGCTGACCGCGCTGGCCGAGATTGTCGGCTGCTATCTACCGTGGCTTTGGCTGCGCAAGGGCGGCAGCGCGTGGCTGCTGCTGCCGGCGGCGGCCAGCCTGGCCCTGTTCGCCTGGCTGCTGACCCTGCACCCCACCGCCAGCGGGCGCGTGTACGCCGCCTACGGTGGCGTGTACATCGGCACCGCGCTGTTCTGGCTGTGGCTGGTGGACGGCATCCGCCCCAGCCGCTGGGATCTGCTGGGCGCCGCCCTGTGCCTGGCCGGCATGGCCGTGATCATGTTCGGCCCGCGCGCCACCGCCCCGTGAACGGTAGAGTCGAGCCATGCTCGACTGCTTCTGCTGGAATCAGTCGAGCAAGCTCGACCCTACGACGCAGGGGCGGTCGAGCATGGCTCGACTCTACAACAGCGGTTCACGGCGAGGCCTGGCAGCCCAGCATGCGCAGGTCGATCGCTTCGGCCATGCGCCGATAGCCCTCGTCGTTGGGGTGCAGGTGGTCGCGGGTGATGTCGGCCGGCAAGGCTTCCGGCGCCGCCGGGTCACGTAGCGCCGCGTCGAAATCGACCACGCCATCGAAGCCGGTGTCCTTGCCACGCGCCCACTGGTTGATGGCCGTGCGGGTCGCTGCCGACACCGGCTCGTAACGCTCGGAACCGCCAAACGGGGTCAGCGTACCCAGCCACGCGCGGATGCCGTGCGCCTGCAGCCGCGCCGCCACCTGCCGGTAGCCCAGCAGCATGTCTGCTGCGTTGCGCCCCGGCAGCGGCTTGGCGCCCCCGCCGTTGCGGATGTCATTGATGCCTTCGAACAGGATCACCTGATCGGCATCAGCCACCGCGATCACGTCGCGATCCAATCGTGACAGCGCGCTGTGGCTGCGACCGTGGTCCAGCAGTTTGTTGCCGCTGATGCCTTGGTTGAGCACCACGAAACGGTCCGGGCAGGCCTGTTGCAGGCGCTCGCCCAGCCGCTCGGGCCATTGGTTGAACGAACCGCGCCGGGCCGTGGCCCCTTCGGTGATCGAATCGCCCAGGGCCACGATCACCTGCGGTCGGTCGGCGCGTTGCACCAGCACCGCCGAAAACACGTTCTGCTGGTAACTCACCTTCACCGCGTCGGCCACGCTGGCCTGCTGGCCATCCACCACCCGCACCACCGTGCGGCGCACGGCCGGCCGTGTCGGCTGCGGGAACCACGCGGTCACGCTGATTTCCTGCAGCGCGCCCAGCCGCAGCGGCAGCGGATCGCTCAGCAGCGCTGCGCCCACCGGCACCTCGATCGCGCTGCGTCCATCCACCGTCACCGCCAGCGGCGCGGCCTTTCCACCCTTCAACTGCACGCGCACATCTTCCACGCGCAGCGGCGTGGTGCCCAGCTCATTGCTGATGCGCAGCCGCAGCGCATCGCCACGGCTGCCTACGCGCATGTCCTGGCGTACCGTCTGCGCGGCGAACTGCACCGGCGCCTCGGCGGTGCCGTCCTTGCGGTCCGGTGCCGGTGACGCGGTCCAGGCGGTCACCCAGACCGGTGCGGCCTGGGCGACGGGGGCGGCCACGGCAGCGCCGAGAGCCAGCGAAAGCAGGGTGATCCAGCGCTGCATGGGACGTGTCCGCTCAGGTCAGGAGAAGTAGGTGCCGCCGTTTACATCCAGGTTCGCACCGGTGATGAAGGCCGCTGCGTCCGAGGCCAGGAACACCGCCGCATCTGCCGCCTCTTCCGGCACGCCCTGGCGGCGCAGCGGGGTGTTGCCGGCGACGGCGGTGCGCACTTCCGGCTTGGTGAATTCGTCATGGAAGCGGGTGGCGATCATGCCGCAGCACAGCGCATTCACGCGGATGCCCTTCGGACCCAGTTCCTTGGCCATGGCGCGGGTGAAGGTCATTACCGCCGCCTTGGCAGTGGCGTAGATAGACGCGCCCGGGCCACCGCCATCGCGGCCGGCCTGCGAAGCGAAATTGACGATGGCCGCGCCTTCGCCCATGTGCGGCACCACCGCGTGGGTGGTCAGGTAGGTCGAGGTCAGGTTGAGGTCCATCACCGTGTGGAAGAACGCCGGGTCGATCTCGGCCAGCGGGCGGCGCTGCACCATGCCGCCGGCCACGTTCACCAGCAGATCGATGCGCTCGCCGAAGGCGGCCTGGGCGGCGGCCACCAGGCCGGCCACGGCAGCAGCGTCGGTCACATCGGCGCGGTGCACGATGGCCTGGCCACCGGCGGCCTGGATGGCGGCCAGCGTGTCCTGCGCGCTGGCTTCGTCGTTGGCGTAGTTGATGCACACGCGGGCACCGGCTGCAGCCAGCTTGATCGAGACGGCGCGACCGATATCACGGCCACCACCGGTGACGATGGCCACCTTGTCCTGGAACGACATGCGGGAAACTCCTTGGTTTGCGGGGGAATGAAAGGGAAACGCGTGCTCAGCCGCCACGGCGGTCAAGCTTGTGGATCGGTCCGGTCCACCACCAGAGCGCGGCCAGCGACAGCGGCACCAGCGCGGCGACGAGGATGAAGATCGGGGCGTAGGAATGGCGGGTCAGCACCGGCACCAGCCAGGTGGTGATCAGGGTGCCGGCCACGGCGGCCAGCCCACCCAGCCCGGCCAGGGTGCCCACCGAACGACCGTCAAACAGGTCGCCCGGCAGGGTCTGGATGTTGCCGATCGCTACCTGGAAGCCGAACAGCACCGCGGCAATGGCCAGCACCGCCAGCAGCGGCTGGTTGGCCAGCACCGCGCCCAGCAGGGCCGGGGCCATGATCACGCAGCCCAGCGAGATGGACAGCTTGCGCGCGCGGTCCACGCTGTGCCCGGCGCGGATCAGCCGGCCCGACAGCCAGCCACCGCTCAGGCTGCCCAGCATGGCGCCGACGAAGGGCACCCAGGCGAACAGGCCGATCTGCTTGATGTCAAAGCCGAACGTTTCGGCCAGGTAGATCGGCAGCCACGAAACGAACAGCCACCAGATCGGGTCCAGCAGGAAACGGCAGGCCAGCATGCCCCAGCTCTGCCGATGGGCCAGCAGCGCACGCACGCTCACCTTCGGCGCGACCACCGCCTGCTGCCCGGCCTGGTCTTCCATGATCAGGCGACGTTCGGCGTCGCTCACCCACGGGTGCCTGTCCGGGCCGGCGCGGTAGACGAACAGCCACGGCAGCAGCCACAGGAAGCCGATGGCACCGACCAGCACGAAGGTGCCACGCCAGCCCAGCCACAGGTAAAGGCCGGCGATGGCCGGCGCCGAGACAATCGCGCCGACCGACGCACCTGCATTGAACACGCCCTGCGCCAGCGCCCGTTCGCGGGCCGGGAACCATTCCGCATTGGCTTTCACCGCGCCCGGCCATGCACCGGCCTCGCTGATGCCCAGCATCGCGCGCACCAGGCTGAAGGACAGGATCGAATGGGTGACCGCATGCAGGGCGATGGAGATCGACCACACGCTGATCGACAGGGCGAAGCCCAGCCGCGTGCCGATCATGTCGAACAGGCGGCCGAACAGGAACTGGCCGGCCGCGTAGAACAGCATGAACACGGTCACCAGCAGCGCGTAGTCATCCTTGGTTGCGCCCACTTCCTTGGCGATCTCCGGCCACATCACCGCCAAGGCGTTGCGGTCGATGTAGTTGATCACCGTGGCCACGGCAATCAGGCCGACGATCAACCAGCGCACCGCCGAACGTACCGGCACCTTGCGCAGGCTGGACACCACCGCCGGGCCGTTCATCGCGCGTCACCCTTGCTGCGGTCCATGCGCGCGTGGCTGCCGCTCCAGCGGTAGACGTGGCCATCTACGGTCACGCTGTGCTCGCCCTTGGCGGTGCTGTCGTCGGCCACGCCCAGGGCGATGCGCGCACCGCTGGCCAGGCGCAGTTCGATCACCTCGGCATCGCTGCCACGGCTGCGCACGATGTCCTTGATGCGGCTGTCGGCGCCGTGCACGTACTCGGCGGTGCCGTTGTACTCGCCATGCGGCTCCAGCACGCTGTAGAAGGTCACGTCCTTCTGCCCTTCCACGCGCTGCAGCAGGGCCGGTTCGCGCCGCAGGTTGAACTCCGGGTCGTTGGCGCCACTTTCCACCAGCAGCGCCTGTGCAGGCGCGCTGCTGCCGAAGCGGTAGGTGTAGAAGCGCCCATCCAGCAGCCAGGCCAGCGTGCGCGGTTCACTGCCGGGCTTGCTGCGCGCATCCAGCCACAGGTGCTGGTAGCCGTTGTCGCTGCCCAGCACCGGGCGCTGCGCCGGGAAATGCTCGGCCTCGAAGCCGGTGGTGACGATGTGGCCGTTGAAGTGCAGCGGCAGGTCGTAGCGCGCGGCCTTGTCGCCGTGCACCTGCAGCAGGTCCAGCACCACCGGCAGGCCCAGTTCGGGATGGCGCAGCAGCGCCTGGGTGCGGGTGAACACCACGCCGGGGTAGGCATCGCGCATGGTGGCCGAGGCCACCTGCGTATCGGCGTCGGCCTGGAAGAAGCGCACCTGCGGTGCATGCTCTTCGCCGCGCTTCCAGTCGCCCTTGAAGTGGCTGGTCTCGTTCACCACCAGGGTGTTGTGGGCCACGGTCTGCTTGGCCCAGCTGCGGTTCTCGGCCAGGTAGATGCCGCCGCGCTTGGCTTCCACGTTCAGGAAGCGGGCGGCGCCGTAGTCGGTCACCACCGCGTTGCCGTTGTCATGGAACAGCCAGTTGAGCTTGTCGAAATGCCCGTGGCCCATGCCCTGCATGGTGTCCTTCTGCACCAGCGCCTGGCCGCGCTCACCGTTCATGCGCAGGATCGCCAGGCCACCGCGGTCGCCGGCCGGGCCATCGCGCAGCAGCATGGGGCGGAAGTCGAAGGGTTTGGCCTTGTTGGCCGCCAAGGCCTGCGCCACCTGCAGGCCCTCGGGCGAAAGCAGCAGCCGTTTCTGTTTCTGCGCTACCGACAACAGGCGATCATCGCCGCTGCGCGCATAGGCAATGCCGATGCCGGCCACCAGTTCTTCAGTGTCGATGCCCTTGTCCAGGATCGCATCGTTGATCGGGAAGAACAGGCCGTCATAGCTGGTCTGCACCAGCACATCCACCGCCTTCAGCAGCACGCCATCACGGCGCTGGAAGATCCTGCGCTGGGGTTCATTGCGTTCGATCGCGTTGGCGAACAGCAGGAACGGCGCCAATGCATAGCGCTGGTAGTACGGGCCTTCTTCGTAATAGCCATCGGGCGAGAACAGCAGGTCGACCTGCCGCAGGAAGCCGAACTGGTCATTCTTCTGGCTGCCGCGCAGCGATTTTTCCACCAGTTCCTGGTCACGCAGCACATAGCCGGTCATGCCAGTGGCCGCGACCGCCCAGGTCGCATGGTTGTGGATCTGGTCGTAGTTCTTTGGCTCGCTCACCAGGAATTCGGCCATCGGCCGGAACACCTGTGATTCGATGGTCTGGCGGTCGGCGGCGGGCAGCGCATCGCGGATCGCGTCGTAGCCCTGGATGGCGTTCACCAGCCACACCGAATCGTTCAACACCTGCCAGAACACGCGGCCGGGAATCTGTCCGCGGCCTTCCGGGTGCGGGCCCAGGGTGGGGTAGAGCGTGGCGTACTGCAGCAGCATGTCGCGCGCGTAGTCGACGTAGGCCTTGTCACCGGTCAGCCGGTACAGCGTGCCGGCCGCCAGAAGCGCCTGGTAATTGCGCTTGTGCTGTTCATGGGTGCGGCCGCCGCCCTTGTCCTTCGGCACCGGCACGTCGATGCCGGCCTTCATCATCTTCTTCAGTGATTTTTCCGCACGCGCCTGCTCCTTGGCGAACCAGGGGTAACGGCTGCCCTCGCTGGCCATCTGCTGCCATTGCGCAGCGGTCACCAGCACCGGTGCGGTGTCGGCCTGGCGTGCGCTGGCCGCCGGTGCCGCGTGCAGCGGCAGGGCCGGCAACACGGCGGCGGGCAGGGCCAGGGCCAGGGAAACGAACAGCGGCTGCAACCTCATCGATCAACTCCGGTGTTGGTGCGTGACAGGGCAACCTCGCCCACCTTGGGGTACCAGTCCACCCCGGTTGCTTCGCGCGCGGTCATCGTCAGTGCCGCCTCGGCACCCACGGCCGGCAGGGCAGGGCTGGGCACCCACAGGCTGCTGGCGGCCTGTTGCAGGTTCACGGTGGCGCTGGCCACCCCGCCGGGAAACACCGTGCTGGCCTGCGGTGACTGCAGGTTGCCGGCGAAGGTGATGCCCGCCAGCGAACTGGCGGCAGTGGGCGGATTCCTGCTGTTGCGGTTGACGATCAGGTTGGCACTGAAGCGGCTGTTGCTGGCGGCCACGTCCAGGCCCTTGGCCGGATCGTGGCCGACACCGAAGCTGATCCTGGCCACATCCACGAAGGTGTTGCGGCTGATCGTGGCGTTCACTACCGGCGCGTAGCCGGACAGTGGCGGGTTGGCCTGGGCGTCCATCACCGCCAGCGCGGCGCGGTTGCTGGAACCGGCCAGGCGCTCGAAATAGTTGTTGCTGACGGTCTGGTCGGCGTTGATCACGCGCACGCCGCCGGTGCCGGCCTTGTCGTCGCCCAGAAACACGTTGTCCAGCACGCGGTTGCCGTTGCCATGACGCAGGGTGAGCGCACCGGCCGAACGGTAGAACACATTGCCGCGATAGGTATTGCCACCGGACTTGTTGCTGATGATCTCGGTTTCGCCGTCGCAGCCTTCGAACCAGTTGTTCTCGATGGTGCTGTTGGAATCGCTCAGCGAGGTATCGCTGGTGCCCACGCGTATCGTCTCGCCCCCGTTCACGCCCAGCGCCGGGCGCGGCCCGAACCAGGTGTGGTCGATGCGGTGCTGGTTGTCCAGGCCCTGGGTGGCATCGCGCACCACCACCACGGTCGGGCCGGCATTGGTCTTGCCGCGCAGCTGGCTGTGATCCAGGCGGTTGTGGCTGCCGTACAGCGATACCCAGTAGTCCTGGTCGCTGGCATCGGGGTTGCTGTAATCGTCGATCACCAGCCCGGTTACCCGGCTGTGGGTGGCCACGCCCTTGCTCGATTCGCGGAAGGCCACCACCGAATCCCCCGGGGCGTAGCCATCGCGGAACACCAGGTTGGACACCTGCAGGTAGCTGCCCGCCAGGCGAAGGTCGGAGCGACCGCTCAGGATCACCTTGCCCGGGGTCTGTGCGCGCAGCACGATCGGCGCCGCCGCCGTGCCCTGTCCCTTCAGCAACAACCGGGTATCGGTCCAGGTGCCATCGGCCAGCACGATCTCGTCACCGGGCTGCAGGGCGGCGGCTGCGGTGGTGAACTCGGCGGCGTCGTGCACCAGCCAGCTGGCGGCCTGCGCCGAAAAAGTGGACAGGCACATTGCCAGTCCAGTGGTCAGGCAGCAAACCGAAAATGGTTTGGAACGGCGGTGCGGTAGCGATAACAGGCGCATGCGAACCTTCCAGGGACGGTGTGAGTGTCGTTTCGGGGCGGGTATGTATACCACTTCGAGGTCTTTTGTAAGCCAGCTTTCGCGCAAAGTCATGCTGCATCAGCACATAAGTTGACCGTGAATTGGTCTGAAACAAAGGTATTAAGAAAAACCCAGTCCAATTGGTTGACAACTTGCCGTCGGCGTGCCGAAGCTGCGTCCCACGCCTGCCATCCAGGCGATCCTTTGGGAGGAGGAGACCATGCGGCGAACCGCCGGAGCAGTACGCAACACCTCGTTGTGCCCTACGCCACTGATCGTGGCACTGCTGGCAGCGCTGGCGGCCGTGCCCACCGTACAGGCGCAGTCGACCGCGCAGGGCCAGGAAGCGACCACGCTGGACCAGGTGCAGGTCACCGGCATCCGCGAATCCATGCAGAGTTCGATCAACAAGAAGCGCGATGACACGGTCATTGCCGATGTGCTGTCGGCCGATGACATCGGCGATCTGCCGGCACCGTCGCTGGCCGATGCCATCGAAACCCTGACCGGCGCCGCGTCCACCCGTGACAAGACCGGTGCTTCTGAAATTTCCATCCGCGGCCTCGGCGCGTTCCTCAGCAGCACCAATTTCAACGGCCGTGAGATCACCAACGGCAGTGGCGATCGTTCGGTGAACTTCAACATGTTCCCGGCCGAGCTGGTCAACACGGTGGCCATCTACAAGACCCAGCGTGCGGACATCATCGAGGGCGGCGTGGCCGGCACCATCGGCCTGGAGACCGTACGTCCGCTGGAATATGGCAAGCGTGCGGCGCAGATCGACCTGCGCGGCAGCTGGGCCGAGTATGACAAGAAGTACCGCGACGACGATGGGATCGGCTACCGCGGCACCGCCAGCTACATCGACCAGTTCGAGTTCGGCGATGGGCAGAAGCTGGGCATCTCGCTGGGCTTCCAGCGGCTGGACGGCACCGACCCGGAAGAAAGCATCACCAGCGGCTCCACCTGGTACGCCTGCAATGGCGCGCAGAACGTGGCCAACGCCAACTGCAACGAAGTGAGCGCGCAGGCCATCGCCAACGGGGCGCCGTACTACCTGGTGCCCAGCAGCCGCATCTACCGCTTGAAGCAGGAACGCAACGACCGCCAGAGCGAGTTCGCCGCGATCCAGTGGCGGCCCAACGATGGGGTCGAGCTGAACGTGGACTTCGAGCATACCGACCGCAACTGGTATGAAAACCGCAGCGACCTCAGCCTGTCCAACGCCCGCCGCGGCATCACCCAGCGCGAGGTGGACGAGAACGGCATCGTGCGCCACCTGCACGGCAGCACCTCCATCGATTCCACGTCCAACCGCTACTGGCGCGGCGAGGAGTACACCGGTGGCGGCCTGAACCTGATCCTGCGCCCCAGCCCGGCCTGGGAACTGACCACCGATCTTTCCTACTCGCACACCAACCGCCTGGACAGCGAGCGCATGACCCGCCTGCGCGCCAACCAGCGCGACGTCAACAACGCCGTGGTGCCCGGCATCAGCAGCGGCGCCACCGGCTACGTGGACTACGACTGGGATTGGCACGGCGAGGTGCCCAGCATTGCGTTGGCGCCGAACTTCGATGTCAACAACTGGGATGCCTATTCGGGTGCGGCGCGGGTGACCTCCAGCGCCACCGAGAATGATCACAAGATCAAGGCCGGCCGCTTCGATACCAGCTTTACGCCCGAGTCAGGCTTCTTCACCCGCATCAAGGGCGGGCTGCGCGCCAGCCAGGCCGACTACCGGCTGCGCGACAACACCCTGGTGACCGACTACGACCAGCGCGTGGCCGACGACAAGGCGAAGATCATCGCGGCCAACAAGGCGTGCCGTGCGCCGTTCCCGCAGGACGACTTCATGGACGCCTCCAGCGGCAACACGATCTCGTCCTGGGCGTACTTCGATCCGGACTGCCTGTACCAGTCGTTCCGTGGCAGCCTGGCCAGCGGCCTCGATCCGGATTTCCAGGATCCCAACAACGTCGATGTCACTGAAAAGACCCGCGCGCTGTACCTGATGGGCGAATTCAGCACCACCCTGCTGGGCCTGCCGGTCAGCGGCAACGTCGGCCTGCGCTGGGTGAAGACCGATGTGCGTTCCGAAGGCGTGCGCACCGATCTTGTTGTGCTGGACAACGGCGATGGCACCATCCGCCTGCAGCCCACCGGCAATTACACCACCCAGGTCTTCAAGGCCGGCAATGACAAGCTGCTGCCCAGCCTGAACGCGGCGTTCGAACTGCGTCCGGACGTACTGCTGCGGGTGGGCGCCTACCGGGCGATGTCGCGTCCCGATATCGCCGCGCTGGGGGCAGGGCGCACCATCAATGTCAGCAGCGATGCCACCTACAGCGACCTGGCCGATGCGCTGGATGACATCAGTGCCAGCGGCAACCCGGCGGCGCAGCCGTTGATGTCCTGGAACGGCGATCTGTCGCTGGAGTGGTACCCGAACCCGGACACGATGCTGGCCGGTGCGGTGTACTGGAAGCAGTTCAACGGTGGCACAGCCACCGCGCTGGTGCCGGAAACCTACACCCTCAACGGGCAGACGGTGACCGTACCGGTGCGCCAGCAGGTCACCACCGATGAGGACAGCACGCTGACCGGGTTCGAGCTGACCGCCACCCACCGCCTGTCCTATCTGCCCAAGCCGTTCGACGGGCTGGGGTTCAAGGTCAGCTACAACTACGCCGATGCCGACTACCAGACCCAGGATTCGCGGTTGGGCGAGCAGGTAGCTGCCGATGGCAGCATCATTCCCGCCATCGTGCCGCCGGCCGGGCTGAGCGGTTTCTCGCGCCACGTGCTGTCCGGCTCGATCTACTGGGACGTCGGCCGCTTCAACATCCAGGCCATCGGCAAGTTCCGCTCGCACTACTACCAGGATTTCACCGGCAACACCGCGCAGCAGAACCGCTACTACGATGACAACACCAGCGTGGACCTGCGCATGCGCTACCGGGTCAGCAAACAGCTGTCGCTGTCGTTGGAGCTGATGAACCTGACCAACGAACCGCGCGTGGCCTACCAGCCGCTTTACGGCAACTTCCGTGAAGTGGTGAGCTACGGGCGACGCGCGTATTTCGGTGTACGATACAAGTTCTGAACAGGGCGGCGCGGCCACAGGTCGCGCCGTCGCTCCAACCGGACCCGCACCGCGCACGGTGGCCCGGGACGGGCCCGGAGGGAACCGCCAAGGGTCAGCCGCATGTCCGCCAACCGTCTCTACCAGACCATCGCCGCCAAGCTCCGCTCGTTGATCGAGGGCGGTGAATTCCCGCCGGGTTCGCGCCTGCCGGGCGAGCGTGAGCTGGCCGAGCGTTTCGGCGTCAGCCGGGTGACCATCCGCGAAGCCGAGATCGCCCTGGAAGCGCAGGGCTGGATCGCGATCCGCATCGGTTCGGGCGTCTACGTGAAGCCGCGCCCGGCGCAGGCCAGCGGCGGCCTGCCCGATGTCAGTGCTTTCGACCTTACCGCTGCGCGTGCCGTGTTCGAGGCCGAAGCGGCGGCGCTGGCGGCCGGCAACATCGATGACGCCGGCATCGCCGAACTGCAGGTCCTGGCCGAGGCGCTGTGCCGGCGCGACCTGACCGACGCCGAGGCGGGGGACTTCGATCGCCGTTTCCACCTGACCATCGCGCGGCTGTCCGGCAATCCGGTGGTCGAGTATTTCGTGCAGCAGATCTGGCGCATGCGCAGCGAATTGCCGCGGGTGACCGAGGTCTACGCGCGGGTCTGCCATGACGACGGCGCCAGCCGCGCCGACGAGCACATGGCCATTTTCGAAGCACTGCGCAGCCGCGATCCGGTGGCCGCGCGCAATGCCATGCGCCATCATTTCCAGCGTCTGTTCGAGGCGATGCTGGCAGCGACCGAAAGCCAGGCCTTGGAAGAAATCCGCCGCCGCACCCAGCAGGACCGCGAACGGTTCCTGGCCACCACCCGCATCTGAGGGGTTTCCAGCCAACGGCGCAGCCCCTCGTGGGTGGGTCGCTTGTTTTCTGCGGATTGGGTCGGGCGGCGACCCCCGACAGTTTCCGTGCGCGTCCAGCCCACGGAAAAGAAATAAAGAGCAAAAAGCAAAAGCGCTCGCCCGGGGTCGGATCCCTTTCCGCAGGAAAGGGCTCCGACCCCTCTCCATATATATATCGACATCCCATTCCGCTCTTGCTCCTGCCTTTGCAGTCCGTCACCGGTGAACCCGGAAGGGTGGGGCGGTGTGGGGTGGCGGGACCGCAGGCGCCATGGATGGCGCCTACGAGACCCCATGGACGGGTTAACGGCGTGTCCCGCCACCCCACACCGCCCCGCCCAAGCCGGAACAACCCAGAGCCGAAGTGCTCTGGCCGTGGCTTTGCGCTCTGCGCTCCGGGCTGTAGAAAGCGCCGCCGGCCGCAGGCCGGCCCAACACACACACCACCCCCGCTGCGCTGCGGCACGCCTGCCGCCGACCGATCTGGGATAATGCGCGTTCTTGTTTCCTCTGCTGCCGGACCCGGTCATGACCCAGAAGACGCTGCTCAACGATACCCACCGCGCCCTCGGCGCCAAGATGGTCGATTTCGGGGGTTGGGACATGCCCATCCACTACGGCTCGCAGCTGGACGAACACCACCTGGTGCGCCGCGAAGCCGGCGTGTTCGACGTCAGCCACATGACCGTGGTCGACCTGCGCGGCGAGCAGGCCAAGCCGTTCCTGCGCCGCCTGCTGGCCAATTCCATCGACAAGCTGAAGGTGCCGGGCAAGGCCCTGTACTCGTGCATGCTCAATGCCCGCGGCGGCGTCATCGACGACCTGATCGTCTACTACCTGGCCGACGACTTCTTCCGCATGGTGGTCAACGCCTCCACCCGCGAAAAGGATCTGGCCTGGCTGCGCGAACAGGCCGCACCGTTCGGCGTGAGCGTGGAGCAGCGCCCTGACCTGGCCATCCTGGCCGTGCAGGGCCCGCAGGCCCGCGACAGCGTCGCTGGCCTGGTCGGCGGCGCCGACCGCGAGGCGCTGGCCAAGCTCACCCGTTTCGCCGCCCTGCAGGTCAAGGCCGACGACGGCGTTGAACTGTTCGTTGCCCGCACCGGCTACACCGGCGAAGACGGCTTCGAGATCCTGCTGCCGCAGGACGCGGTGGTCGCGTTCTGGAACCGCCTGATCGACGCCGGCGTGAAGCCGGCTGGCCTGGGCGCGCGTGACACGCTGCGTCTGGAAGCCGGCATGAACCTCTACGGCCAGGACATGGACGAGGAGATCAGCCCGTATGAAGCCGCGCTGGCCTGGACCGTGTCGCTGGACGAAGGCCGCGACTTCATCGGCCGTGATGTGCTGGAGGCGCAGAAGGCCGCCGGCACCGCGCGCCAGATGATCGGCCTGGTGATGGACGAGAAGGGCGTGCTGCGCCACGGCCAGGCGGTGACCACCGCAAGCGGGCAGGGCGAGATCCTGTCCGGCACCTTCTCGCCCAGCCTGGCCAAGGGCATCGCGTTTGCCCGCGTGCCGGCAGGCGAACTGGGCCAGGTGACCGTGGACATCCGCGGCCGCCAGGTACCGGTGCGCGTGGTCAAGTTCCCGTTCGTGCGCGAAGGCCAGGCCCAACCGGGCGTGCTTGCCGACGCGTGATGCGAACGTGCCGGTCGTCACTGACAGCAGTGGCGGCCGGTTGGTTACACTAGCCCCGTTCTTTCCACACCCCTGTATTCCTGGAGCAGTTCCATGAGCGAGATCCCCGGCGACCTCAAGTTCCTCAAGTCCCACGAGTGGGCCCGCGTCGAAGGCAATGGCCGCGTTACCGTTGGTATTTCCGACCACGCCCAGGGCCTGCTGGGTGACCTGGTCTATGTCGAACTGCCCGAAGTCGGCGCCGACGCCAAGGCCGGCGAGCAGATCGCCGTGGTCGAATCGGTGAAGGCGGCCTCGGACGTCTACAGCCCGATCAGCGGCAAGGTGGTCGAGGTCAACTCGGCGCTGGCCGACAAGCCGGAAACCATCAACGAAGATGCCTACGGCGAAGGCTGGATGTTCGTGGTCGAGCTGTCCAACGCCGAAGAGCTCAACGAGCTGCTGGATCCGGACGCCTACGCCGAAGCACTGGAAGACGAGGACCACTGAGTCCTGCTTTCCGGCGAACACCAGCGGCCACCTTCGGGTGGCCGTTTTCGTTTCTGCACCCGCGTCGGCCAGGACCGAAGGTGCGTGTGCCGGGTGCGCGTGGCGGCCATCGCTGCGCGCGAACGATGCGTTCGGGCTTGCGCAGTTTTGCGCAAATCCGTGTTTCGGCGCCCGCGAAACTGCGCCCGGATGTGAAAAGTTTTTGCCCCCGTTGCGGGTCCGTTTCGAGAGCGCCTGCCGCCTTCGTGCGGTAGCGACGACGACCGCGCGTGCATGCTGCGCCAGCCACTGCCTATCAACGCAGAGTGCTTATTTCAAGTGTTTTTCATTCAACGTGTTGGTCGGCGCATGCGCCGTCGCACCGCGTTGCAGCGCTCGAACGGGCGCGCGGCGGGTGCTGTCGGGCCCGCACTGGACGCGTCGGGAAGACGCCGCGATGTGAAAATTTTTCGCGGGGGTTGTTGACAGTAAAAAAAACCGTGATTAGGTTTCGCCTCAGCAGACCTTGCCTGCCCAACCGAGTGCGCCGAATCAATCGTCCGATGCGAAGCAATCCCTCCAAGACCACCGCGATCCTCAAGACGGTGGACAGGGCCCTGCTTCCTCCGGAGAAACGCACGGCACCTTCCTTTCCGATGTCCGTCCCGCCGACCGGGGCCGACATTGCCGCATCCGTAACGGCGCGCCTGACGCGCCGGCGGTCCCCGCACGCAGCATCGGCGGGTTTGATCCACCTGGGCGTTTCAACTCCCTATCACTGACGAGGAGCCATCCCATGGCAACCAAGAAAGCTGCGAAAAAGAAGCCCGCCGCCAAGAAGGCGGTGAAGAAGGTCGCGAAGAAGGCCGCTGCCAAGAAGGCAGTGAAGAAGGTCGCGAAGAAGGCAACGGCAAAGAAGGCGGTGAAGAAGGTCGCCAAGAAGGTCGCCAAGAAGACCACTGCGAAGAAGGCAGTGAAGAAGGCGGCGAAGAAGGTAGCCAAGAAGCCGGCAAAGAAGACCGCGAAGAAGGCCGTCAAGAAGGTCGCCAAGAAGGCAGTGAAGAAGACTGCCAAGAAGGCCGCCAAGAAGACCACCGCCCGCAAGCCGGCCAAGAAGGTCGCCAAGAAGGCAGTGAAGAAGGCCGTCAAGAAGACTGCCAAGAAAGCCGTAAAGAAGACCGCGAAGAAGGCCACCAAGAAGGCTGCCCCGAAGAAGGCAGCGAAGAAGGTTGCCAAGCGCAAGCCGGCCGCTCGCAAGAAGAAGGCCGCTCCGGTCGCTCTGCCGGCCACTCCGGCACCGCTGATCTAAGTTCCATCCCGATCGCCGTACCCTGAAACCCCTTCCCTGTTGCCCAGCAGGGAAGGGGTTTTTTTATCCCCGCGCGCCTCGCGACGCCCTTGTAGAGTCGAGCCATGCTCGACTGCTCGGCTGGGCAGTCGAGCAAGCTCGACGTCACCCAAACAGAAAGGGCGACCCGCAGGCCGCCCTTTCCAGGTCCACCGGGGCGGGTACCGGATCAGCGCGGCGAGGCCACCGCGCGGTTGCTCGAAGCACCCTTGCCCTTGCGCTTGTCCTGCGACGGAGCAGCACCGTCGGCCATCAGGCTGTCGCTGCCGAAGTCGGTATCCACGTCCAGCCAGCGCTGTGCGGGCAGGCCCAGTGCCGAATCGAGCACGGTCGGCAGCAGGCCGCTGGGCAGGCTGCTTTCGCCGTTCCACATGATCGCAATGCCCAGGTCTCGTTCGGGCACCAGTGCCACCAGGCCGCGGTAGCCCTGCACGGCGCCGGCATGGAAGACCACGTCGTGGCCGGCGTAATCGAAGGTGCGCCAGCCCAGCGCGTAGCCGGCCGAATGCAGGCGCTCGCGGCGCCAGCCCGAACGCATCTCGCCCGGGGTGTTGATCAGGCTCGAATGCAGGGTGGCCAGCAGCGGGGCCGGCAGTACGTCGGGGCGGTGCCCGGTGTGGGCCAGCAGCCACTGCGCCATGTCGCTGGCGCTGGCGTTCACGCCTGCTGCCGGCGCGACGCGGTAGTAGGTCGGCTTAGGCGTCAGCGACACCCAGCCGTTGCGGCTGCGCACGTGCGGACGCGCCCAGCGCGAGCTGGCCTGGATGCCGGCCAGGCCCATGCTGGCATCGTTCATGCCCAGCGGCTTGAAGATGCGCCGTTCCACGGACTGTTCATAGAAGCTGCCGGAGGCGGCATAGACCACATCACCGATCAGGCTGAAGGCCACGTTCTGGTAGGCGTAGCAGTCACCTGGCAGGCACTTCAGGCTGGTGTTGGCCAGCTTCTGGGTCAGCGTGTAGTACTCGGCGTTGCCTTCGATGTCGCGGTCGTAGGCGTTGTAGGGCAGGCCTACGCGATGGCTCAGTACGTCGGCCACGGTCAGGCGGTCGGTGGCTTCGGGCGAATTGAGGCGGAAGCCGGGCACGTAGTCGGTCACCTTGCTGTCCCAGCGCAGCGTGCCATCGTTCACCAGCAGGCCGGCCATGGTGCCGGCGAAGGCCTTGGACAGCGACGCCAGACGGAACACGGTGTGGGCATCGACTGGCAGCGGGTTGTTGACATCGGTCACGCCATAGCCGCGCGCGCTGATCACCCGGCCGCCCTGCACGATGGCCACGGCCATGCCCGGCACGCGCTCGCCGTAGGTCAGCTGCTGCGCCATCGATTCGATGTTGGCCACGTTGAACCCGGCCGCCGGCAACTGCACCTGCGGCACCAGCCCGGTACGGTAGGCGGCCGGCTGGGTGTGGGCCACGCTGTGGGATTCGATGTTGGCCGGCAGCGGCGGCAGCGGCGGCGGCGTCTGCGCGGTGGTGGACAAGGCAACGGGCATGAGCATGCCCAGCAAACCAGTGGTCGCCGATCGGATCGGACGACGCAGGCTGTTCTTTTTCATCGAGGTGACCCGTGCGCGACTGCTGGAGTCGATTCTAGCGCCGCTTTTCGCCTGTGCACAAACAAAGCGAAGATGAATGCGCATCTCGTTGAAAAAGTTGGACTTTTGACGCTTGTTCCGCGCGCTGCGAGGTGCCTTGGCAGGGCGGCTGCAACGCTCGGTTCTGCCGGCCCTGCAGCCCCCGGCTGGCGATGTTGCAGTGCATTGGCTAACGTACGCGCTTCATCGCCCCCGGAGCCTGCCATGCTGCTGTCCAACCGCCGTTCGCAGGCGAGGGGAACCGCGTGAGCGCGACACGCAACAACGGTGCATTGCGCGGGCTGGTCGCCGCCCTGCGCGAATCGCCGGCGCTGTGGTGGTCGTTCCTGTACTTCTTCTGCCTGCTCAGCGGCTATTACGTGCTGCGCCCGGTGCGCGAGGCGATGGCCGCCTCGGCCGATCTGGAAACGGTGTTCCCGCCGCTGCTGATCAGCTGGTTCGCCAGCCATGGCATCGCCCTGAAGGACTTCGTCCTGCAGTTCCTGTTCACCTGCGTGTTCCTGATCATGCTGGTGCTGCAGCCGGTCTACGGCTGGCTGGTCAGTCGTTTCCCGCGCCGGGTGTTCCTGCCGGTGGTGTACGGCTTCTTCATCGTCACCCTGCTGGGTTTCTACGCGCTGTTCGACAGCGGCGTGCCGGGGCGGGGCATGGCCTTCTTCCTGTGGGTGATGGTGTTCAACCTGTTCGCGGTGGCAGTGTTCTGGAGCTTCATGGCCGATGTGTTCAGCAACGCCCAGGCGCGCGCCTGGTACGGCTACATCGGCGCGGCCGGCACCGTGGGCGCGTTCCTTGGCCCGATCATCACCAGTGCGCTGGCCCAGCGGGTGGGCATCGCCAACCTGATGCTGGTGTCGGCCGGGTTCCTGGTGGTCTGCCTGTTCTGCATCTGGCGGCTGCGCCACTGGGCGGTGCTGCGTGAGCGCGAACAGCAGCTGGTGTCGGGTGAACAGCCGATGGGCGGCAGCGTGCTGGATGGCCTGAAGCTGATCGTGCGCGAACCGCTGCTGCGCTGGCTGGCGGTGCTGGTGGTGTTCGGCGTGGGCGTGGGCACCCTGCTGTACAACCAGCAGGCCAGCATCGTGCGCGCCGCCTTCACCGATCCGGCGGCCAGCACCGCGTTCTTCTCGCGCATCGACCTGGCCGTCAACGCGCTGACCCTGCTGCTGCAGCTCAGCCTGACCCGCTGGCTGCTGTCGCGCCACGGCATTGCGCCGGCGCTGCTGATTCCCGCATTCGCCATCCTGATCGGGTTCTCGGTGCTGGCCGCCTCGCCACTGCCGATGATGGTGGCGGTGGTGCAGGTGATGACCCGCGCCAGCGAATTCTCGCTGTTCAAGCCCGCGCGCGAGACGATCTACACCCGCGTGGACCGCCAGTGGCGCTACAAGGCCGGCGCGGCCATCGACACCGTGGTGTACCGCGGCGCCGACCTCAGCTTCACCTGGGTGCACAAGGCGCTGTCGCTGTTCGGTTCGCACGTGGTATTCGTGGGCGGCATCCTGGCAGCGGCGTGCATGACCGCTGCCGCATTCGGCGTGCTGCGCGAAGAGAAGAAACTGCCGCGCGACCGCTGAGCCGCGCGGGGTCGGATTCCTCTCCTACGGAGAGGGCTCTGACCACATCACCCCATCCATCCAAGGAACCGCCCATGTACTGGATCGCACTCGCCCTGACCCTGCTGGTCGCACTGCTGCACGTCTACTTCCTGGTGCTGGAGATGTTCCTGTGGACCCGCCCGCTGGGCCTGAAGACGTTCCGCAACACGCCGGAAAAGGCCGAGATCACCCGCGTGCTGGCGGCCAACCAGGGGCTGTACAACGGCTTCCTGGCTGCGGGGCTGTTCTGGGGCCTGTTCGATCACCTGCCGATGCTGGTGAACTTCTCGCTGGGCTGCGTGATCGTGGCCGGCTGCTACGGCGCCTGGAGCGTGAACAAGCGGATCTTCTTCATCCAGGCGCTGCCGGCGGTGCTGGCTGCCGTGGCATGGTGGTTCGTGCCGGCGTGATCGCGTGATGTCGGTGCGCGTATCCACCCATGGGGTGGATCTACTGCGGTAGCGCCACGTCATGCGTGGCTCCGCACCCTCCACAAAAAAACGGCGGGCCGAGGCCCGCCGTTTCCGTGTGCGCTTGACGCAGGCGATCAGGCTGCCTGCGAATGCGGATCCTTGTGCTGGCGGTCGTAATAGCTGGCCGCACGCAGTTCGTGGGTGTCGAAGTCGTCCACGGTGATGGTGTCCAGGGTCAGCGTACGCAGTTCTTCCAGCAGGCTGCGCTCGTCCTGGGTGATCACGCCTTCGGCCACGGCCTCGTCCAGCTGCGCCTTGAAGTCCAGCGCTTCGATGCCCTTGCTCTTCAGCGCCTTCAGGAACTTGCGCTCCACCGGCTCGGCCATGATCGCCTTGCTCAGGTAGCTGTTGATGCGGCCACCCGGGTTGTTCTCGCACGGGGTCAGGAACACGCCGCTGGCCAAGCGGTCGCGGGCTTCGTTGGGGGCCATCAGCAGGGCGGCCACGCGGCGGCTCAGGCGATCGCCCGGGGCTTCGGCACGACGGCCCAGCGGGAAGATCAGCGCCCACATCAGCCAGCCGATCGGACGGATCGGGAAGTTGCGCAGGGCCGCCGACAGCGACTCTTCGATCTTGTGCACGCTGTCATGGAAGGCCCAGGCCAGCAGCGGCTGGTCGGCCTGCGGTGCGCCCTCGTCGTGGTAACGCTTGAGCATGGCGCTGGTCATGTAGACATGGCTCAGCACGTCGCCCAGGCGGCCGGACAGCGATTCCTTGAACTTCAGCTTGCCGCCGAGGGTCATCATCGAGATGTCGGCCATCAGCGCCAGGTTGGCCGAGTAGCGGTCCAGCTTGCGGAAGTAGCGGCGGGTGTAGGCGTCGCCCGGGGCAGCACCGAAGCGCGCGCCGGTCAGGCCGAACCAGAACGAACGTACCGCATTGGAAATGCCATAGCGGATGTGGCCGAACAGGCTGCGGTCGAAGTCCTGCAGACCGGCGCGGGTGTCCGGATCCTGCGCGGCCTTCATTTCCTTCAGCACCCACGGGTGGCAGAGGATCGCACCCTGGCCGAAGATCAGCAGGCTGCGGGTCATGATGTTGGCGCCTTCCACGGTGATCGCGATCGGCGCGGCCTGCCAGCTGCGGCCGGCGAAGTTGCGCGGCCCCAGGATGATGCCCTTGCCGCCGATCACGTCCATCATGTCCGAGATCACTTCACGGCTCATGCTGGTGCAGTGGTACTTGGCGATGGCAGACGGCACCGACGGCACGTCGCCGCGGTCCACCGCCGCGGCAGTAGCCTGCGACAGCGCACTGATCTTGTAGGCTTTGCCGCCGATGCGGGCCAGCGCTTCTTCCACGCCTTCGAAGCGGCCGACCGACAGGCCGAACTGCTTGCGGATGCGGGCGTACGCGCCGGTGACGGCCGCGCCTGCCTTGGCACCGCCGCTAGCGGTGGAGGGCAGGGTGATCGAGCGGCCCACGGCCAGGCACTCGTTGAGCATGTTCCAGCCCTTGCCGGCCATCGCAGCGCCACCGATCAGCTGGGTCAGCGGGATGAACACATCCTTGCCCTTGATCGGACCGTTCTGGAAGGTCGAGTTCAGCGGGAAGTGGCGACGGCCGATTTCAACGCCGGCGGTGTCGCGCGGCAGCAGACCCAGGGTGATGCCGATGTCGCGGGTATCGCCGATCAGGCCGTCCGGGTCGTACATGCGGAACGCCAGGCCGATCAGCGACGCGACCGGGGCCAGGGTGATGTAGCGCTTGTCGAAGGTCAGCTTGACGCCGAGCACCTGCTCGCCGTTCCACTCGCCCTTGCAGACGATGCCGTAATCGGGAATCGAGGTGGCGTCGGAGCCGGCGAACGGACCGGTCAGGCCGAAGCAGGGCACTTCGCGGCCATCGGCCAGGCGCGGCAGGTACTGGTCCTTCTGTTCCTGGGTGCCGTAATGCACCAGCAGTTCACCCGGGCCCAGCGAGTTCGGCACACCCACGGTGGAGCTGACCACCGAAGACACCGACGCCAGCTTCTGGATCACCTTGTGATGGGCCAGCGCGGAGAAGCCCAGGCCGCCATATTCCTTCGGGATGATCATGCCGAAGAACTTGTTCTTCTTGATGAAGGCCCACAGTTCCGGCGGCAGGTCGGCGTGGACGTGGGTGATTTCCCAATCGTTGACCATCGTGCACAGCTCTTCCACCGGGCCATCGAGGAAGGCCTGTTCTTCGGCGGTCAGCTGCGGCTTGGGATAGTTCAGCAGGATGTTCCAGTCCGGATCACCGGTGAACAGCTCGCCCTCGAAACCGACCGAACCGGTTTCCAGCGCGATGCGCTCGGTCTGCGACAGCGGCGGCAGCACCTTGCGGAACACCTTCATCATCGGGCCGGTCAGCAGCGGCTTGCGGATGAACGGCAGCAGCAGCGGCACGGCAATCACGGCCAGCACGGCGGCGGCCACGATCGTGGCGGTCTGGTTCACGTAGGGCACGAACCAGCAGACGGCCAGCAGGGCCACGCTGATCAGCGTCCAGATAACCAGCCGCATGCGGTGGTAGGCGACGAACGCGCCTGCCAGCAGCAGGGCGAGGAAGGGAAGAACGATGCTCATGAGCGTGCTCCGGTGACGTGCTCGTTTGTGGCGGACGAAGCCGCAGCATCCGCTGCGGGCAACACGTCCAGATAGTCCAACACAGTAGCGGTAAAGGCGTCGTTGTCATCACCGGCGACCATGTGCGTGGCCTGCGGCAACTGTACGTGGCGCGCGTGCGGCGCCAATGCCAGGAATTCGGCCACGGTCTGCGGCGTGACCAGATCGCTGCGGCCGCCACTGACCAGCAGCAGCGGGCACTTCACCTGGCGTGCGGCCTCGGCCAGTGCGCCCTGGTGCTGTTCGCTGTCGCGGGCCAGTTCGGCCACCAGGCGCGGGTCCCAGTGCCAGCGCCAGCGGCCTTGGCCATCCTCGCGCAGCAGCGCCTGCAGGGACGCTTCGGATTTGCGCGGGCGGTGCGGCAGGTAGGCGGAAATCACATCGGCTGCGTGCGCCAGCGAGGTGAAGCCCTCGGGGTGGGCGGTCATGAAGGCCAGGATGCGTTCGACGCCGGCGGTGTCCCAGCGCGGGGTGATGTCCACCAGCACCATCGCCGAAAACAGGCCTGGCCAGCGCGCTTCGGCCAGCAGGCCGAACAACCCGCCCATGGAGGCGGCCACCAGCACCGGCGGCCGCGGCTGTTCGCCGGCCAGCACGATCAGGTCATCGGCAAACTGCTCGCCGTGGTAGGGCAGGTCGGCCGCATTCCAGTCCGAATCGCCATGGCCGCGCGCATCGTAGGCCAGGGTCTGCAGGCCGGCAGCGGACAGTGCGCGGGCGGTCGCATTCCAGGCGTGCCGGGTCTGGCCGAAGCCGTGCGCGAACAGCACGTGTCCGCGTCGCCCAGCCTGGTTGGCCGTGGCGGCCAGGTGCGCGCCATGGGCCGCTTCCAGGCGCAGATCGGTGAACACAGCGGCAGCAGCGGGGGTAACCATACTTGATAGTATGGATGGGCCGTCGAGGAAGTCAATACTGTCCGGTATGGTGCGCTGCAGAAGCCACGCCGCAAGGGTCATGACGGTTTCCAGCGCAACGGCATACTGCAACGAACCCCGGCGTATGGTTAAATCAGCCCATGAATCAACCTGACACTTCCGCCGGCGAACCGCGCGCCGGCCGCAACAGCCGCCTGAGTGCCGAAGACTGGGCCCAGGCGGCCCTCGACCTGATTGCTGAACAAGGGGTGGGCGCCGTCGCGGTCGAACCGCTGGCCCGTCGCCTGGGTGTCACCAAGGGCAGTTTCTACTGGCACTTTCCCTCGCGCGATGCGCTGCTGCAGGCGGCGCTGGAACGCTGGGAACTGTTCGAGCAGGAACAGGTGTTCGGCAGCCTGGAAGACGTGCCCGATCCGCGCGCGCGCCTGCGCCAGCTGTTCCAGATGGTGGCCCATGAAGTGCAGCCGCACATCATCTACAGCGAGCTGCTGAAGGCACTGGACCACCCGATGGTGCGACCGGTGATCGACCGCGTTTCGCAGCGTCGCCTGGATTACCTGGTCGCTTCGTTCCGCCAGGCCGGGCTGAGCTCCACCGATGCCCGCCACCGTGCGCGGCTGGCGTATGCGGCCTATGTCGGTTTCCTGCAGTTGTCGTTGCAGCTGCAGCAGCCCAAGCAGGCGCGCGAAGATTTCGAAGCCTATGTCGAACACCTGATCGAGACGTTGATTCCCAACGGTTGATCAGCACCGGCGACGAACGCAACGACGAAAGGCCGCAGCACTGCTGCGGCCTTTTTCATTGCGCGGGCGTTCGTGCGCAATACGGAAGCGAAGATGCGCAGAAACAGAAACGGGGCCCCGAAGGGCCCCGTCCTGGTGTTTTACGCTACGAACAGGCCTCGATCAGAAGCGCTGGGTGTACTGCATGAACACGTAGCGGTCGAAGTCCAGCATCGGGTCGATCGAACCGGAGCTGTTGTTGGTCTGCGAGTAGCTCTGCGGCGGGGTCTTGTTCCAGATGTTGCGTGCGCCGACGGTGACGGTGCCGTTCCACGGCGCCGCCCAGCTGACCGACACGTCCTGGTACGAGATCGAGCCCTTCTTGTTGGCGCCTTCACCGCCGCCCCAGCCGCCGTTCGGGGTCAGGTAGGTCGGGTCGTTGCACTCTTCGGCCGAACCGTCGAAGCAGAAGTCACGGTAGCCGCCGTAGTAGCGCAGGTTCCACTGCGCCGACAGGTCACCCTTGGCCCAGTTCACGCCCAGGGTGCCGCGCACGCGCGGGAAGTTCCAGTAGCCGGCGTAGTTGTCCCAATCGGCAGTGGAATCGCTCTTGGAACGGTAGGCCGACAGGTAGTTGGCGTCCAGGTGCACCGAGAACTGGCCGATGCTCATTTCCGGCAGGCGGTAGTTGGCACCGAAGTTGTAGCCTTCGGTTTCCAGCACACCCAGGTTGGCGTTACCGCGGCTCAATGCCACGACCTGGCCCGATGCAGCGTCGCGGGTGTAGTTACAGAACGAGTCCACACCGTTGTAGCACTGCTGCAGGACGTAGGTGGCCGACACGGCGGTGATCACGTTGTTGATGGTGATCTTGTACCAGTCCAGCGAGAAGTCCAGGCCCTGCACCCAGCGCGGGCTGAACACGAAGCCCACGGTACGGGTCTTGCTGTATTCCGGTTCCAGCTCGGCGTTACCCACACCGGCCTGGAACGGCGCGATGCTCTGGCTTTCGCGGGCACCGACCGGTGCGCCGGCGCTGTCCTGCTGGCGGAAGTTGGCGCCCAGGCCTTCGGCGTTGCAGCGTGCCGCGGCCGTGGCGTTGCCGGTACGGATACCCAGCAGGGCATCGCACGGATCGGTGAAGTAGTCGAAGGTCTGCGAGCCGCCACCGAAGGTGTCGTCCAGGGTCGGGGCGCGGAAGCCCTTGCCGTAGGTCGCGCGGACCAGCAGGTCTTCAACCGGCTTCCAGGTCAGGCTGAACTTGCTGTTGGTGGTGTCGCCGAAGCGGTCGTAATCGGAGTAGCGGCTGGCGATGTCGAACGACAGCTCCTTCGCACCCGGCACGTCCTTCAGCACCGGAATCATCAGCTCCAGGTACACTTCGTCGGTCTTGTACTTGCCGCGGGTTGCGCCGGCAGCCAGATCGGTGGTGTAGCCGGCAGCGGACAGCTGGTCCGGATAGTCGTAGCCATCAACGGTGCGGTGTTCGATACCGGCCGCGAAAGCGAACTCGCCCGCGTCGCCCGGCATGTTGAACAGGCCGCCGGTGATGTTGGCGAAGTACTGCTTGCTGACGCTCTGCTGGGTGGCCTGGCTGATGGTGTTGATGTACTGCAGGGCATCAGCGGTGGAGGCCGACGGGCCGCCCAGGATGTTGAACGGGGTGCACTGGCCAGCGGCCAGGCTGGTGCCCAGCGCGATCGGGTTGGCAGCGGTACCGCACTGCACGACGCCCTGCGAGTTCAGGAACGACGGGCCCAGGGCCTTTTCCAGTGCCAGCAGGTTGACGTTGCCGGTGCCGATCTGGGTGACATCGAACTTGTTGTAGTTCATGCCCACGTCCCAGTTCCAGCCGTGGTCGCCGACGTCGAAGGCACCTTCCAGCGCGCCGTCGAAGTGGTACGACTTCACGTTGTTCTGCGAAATACGCGGGATTTCAATCGTGCGGCGGAACCAGTTGTCCAGGGCCAGGCCGGCACCCGGATTGGCCTGGTTGCCGAACGGGTTGTAGTAGCTGTCGGCGCTGATCGACACCGGGTAGGTCGGCTGTGCAGCGGCGCTCAGCGGGTAGCCGGCAACCTGGCGCACCGAGTCACGCTCGGAGTACATCACGGTCGACTTGAAGCTGATGTTCGGATTGAAGTCGTAGGACACCGAGGTGAAGATCGACTTCGTTTCCGATTCCTGCTGCAGCATCATCTGCTGGCTGGAATTGAAGCGGTCATTGGCGGTGACGCCAACGTGGTAGTTGTCCAGGCTGTTGGAAGCCGCGCCAACGCCCACGCCGTCGTAGGTGCCGGTGTGGTTCAGCACGTACATGTTCGGCGACCAGTCGCCGTCGGCAGCGGAGACGATGTTGCCGTCTTCGTCCAGGTAGTTGCCCGCACCCGGGGTACCGGCGGCGCGCGGATCGGTGAAGCGGCCCCACGGACCGGTGGCGCTCAGGCCGGCACCGATGTGGCGCGGACCGTAGGTGTAGCGGGTCAGCTCGCGGTCCTTGGCCCACACCGGATCTTCCTTGGTGTAGCTGGCGCCGAAGATGATCGAGCTGTTCTCACCGGTGGTGCCGGCGGTGAATGAGTACGACTGCTTCTGGCCATCGCCGCGGCCGTTCTGGCCGATCAGGCCGGAGAACTCAGCGCCTTCGAAGTTCGAACGCATGATGATGTTGACCACACCGGCCACGGCGTCGGAGCCGTAGATGGCCGAAGCGCCGTCCTTCAGCACTTCGATGCGCTCGATCAGCGCGCTCGGGATGGTCGACAGGTCGGTGTAACCGGCCAGGCTGGTGGTCCAGCGCTTGCCGTTGACCAGCACCAGGGTGCGGTTTTCGTTGAGGTTGTACAGGTTGACGTACTGGCCACCCTGTTCCGGGTTGGACGTCAGCACGGCGGCCTTGCTGAAGTTCTGCGTACCGGCAACCGACAGGTTCTGCAGGATGTCGCCGACGCTGACCAGGCCCGACTTCTTGATGTCCTCGGAGGACACGGTGAAGATCGGCTGGGCGGTTTCGACGTCGACCGAACGGATGCGCGAACCGGTGACCTGGATGCGATCCAGGTTGGTGGCGCCGCTGGTGGCTTCCTGCGCATGGGCGGTCGCGGTGGAGGCACCGGCGACCAGCGCGATGACAACGGCATCGCGCAGCTTGTTGGACTTGAAATTCATTGGCTCTCTCTCTCCAAGGAAATCTTGGCTGGGGTAGTGCCTGGCGACGGGACCCAATAGGGGCCCCAAAAACGCAAGGCTGAACCGATAGTAACGAGCCTCGCTGGAAAATTAAAGGTGTGTTAATTCATGTCTCACTTTCCTCGGAATTCAATGAAAGTCTTTGTATTTCAATGGGTTGAAGTTTAACTGCGCAACCGCTGGCGGTTTATGACAGGCGGCGGGGGCGTAAAAAGTTTCAATTGATGCATGTCGCGACGTGTCGTTGTGTAACCGCTGCGCCCGGCGGAAGCGCGACCTGATGCGAGCGGAAACAGAAAAGGGCGCCCCGAGGCGCCCTTGTCGTGACATGGCCGGATTACCGGCCAGGAGTGGAATCAGAGATCCTGTTCGTAGCGTACGTACGGCACGGTGCCGTCGTCGTTGCTTTCGTTGCGCGGGGAGAACGGATTCTTGCCGCGGCTGATGACGTTTTCCGCGCCGACGGTCAGCTGGCCCGACCACGGGGTGCGCCAGGTCAGGCCAATGCCCAGGCCTTCCCACTTGCCCGGCTTGCCGGGTACATCGACCACGCGGCCGATGATGCTGCCGCTGAAATTGCCGTAGCCGGCACCCAGGCTCAGGCTCTTGCTGTCCCAGCGGTCGACGATGGCCGGTGCGGCATCGGCCAGCGGCACCAGGCGCGCCTTGGCGTAGGTGCCGGCAATGGAGACGAAGCCCTCGCGACCGATGTTGCGCTGGGCGAACACGGTCAGATCGTTCTGCTCGGCGCGCAGGGCAGGGGTCTTGTTCGGCGAGGCCAGCCACGCCGGCAGGGTTTCACGACCGGTACCGGCAGTGATGCCCAGGCGGTTGCTGCCCCGGTTGAGTGCGGCGGTACCGGTGAAGCGGCGGTTGCTGGCACCGATCGCGTCATCTTCATCGCCAAGGCTGGCCAGCATGCAATGGCTGGCCAGACCGCTGATGCTGGTGCCGCTGCTGCTGTTGCACAGCAGGCCCAGCGAGTCGCCCGAGGACAGACCGAAGGCCGCATCGAGCGAGTTGCGGCCGAAGTGCCAGCGTGCGCCAGCGGCCTGTTCGCCAGTGGGCTCCAGGTACAGCAGGGCTTCGACCTTACCACTGCCCTTGTTCCACACCGGAATGACGGTGCGGGTGTCCTTGCTCTGCGCATGCGCGCCCGTGATCGCGCCAAGAGCGATCAGCAGGGCCAGCGGTAGACGCAGGAAGGTACGCATCGGACCAGTTCAGACAGGGGCGGACGACGAAAGTTCCCGCTGGGGCGGGAACTCGATCCTAGGGTGTTTATGAATTCTTAACAAGCCTTGATCCTCCCCAGAACACAAGACCTGTCTGTTTTACTGAAGTCGTTCAGGCGCCGGTGCATTCCCCTCGGCACCGTGGAACAGTATGCCGAACTCCGTCAACGGAAAGTGATACTCCTGTCCGCAGAATTCGCATCGCACTTCCACCGCGCCGGTGTCCTCGGCGGCCGCGCGGGCTTCCTCTTCGCCCAGCGATTCGAGCATGGCCGCGACCCGCTCGCGCGAGCAGGAGCAGGCGAAGGACAGCGGCTTGTCGCCCACCAGCACCGGCTTTTCCTCGTGGAACAGACGGTGCAGCAGGTCTTCGGCCGGGGTAGCCAGCAGCTCGGCCTTGCCCAGCGTGTCGAACAGCGCGCTGGTGCGCACCCAGCCATCATCGTCGCCCTCGTCGCCCGGGAGCTTCTGCAGCAGCAGGCCACTGGCGCCATTGCGGTCGGCGGCCAGCAGCAGGCGGGTCGGCAGCTGCTCGGACTGCTGGAAGTAGTCCTCGAAGGCTTCGTCCAGCTCGGCTGCGCTCAGGCCGACCAGGCTCTGGTAACGCTGCGGCTCGCGCGGGTCCAGGCCCGGGTTCTCGATGGTGATGGCCAGCAGCGCGCCCTCGCCCAGGCTGGACAGGTCACGCGGCGCGTCGCCGCCGTCGGCCAGCTGGGCAATGCCGCGCAGGGTGCCAGCGGCGGTGCATTCGGCGAACAGGGCGCGCAGGGCGGTGTTGCTGCGCAGCTGGATCGACAGACGGCCATCGACCTTGGTGTGCCCGGTGAACAGGGCCGAGGCCACGGCCGCCTGGCCCAGCAGTTCAGCGGCGTTGTCCGGATAGACCGCGTGGGACAGGATCTGCTGCCAGGTGGCGTGCAGGCGCACGTGGACGCCGCGGACGCCGGCGTCGGGCAGCAGGAAACGGATCAGGGAATCGGATTGGGCGGTCATCGGCTCACATCGCGCGGAAACAGGGGCGGTTGCCGGATAATGCGCCGACAACCAGACAGAAGAAGGATGCACCAGTAATGGGGGCAGGGGGAGAGCAGGACAAGGTGGCGGCCGCCCCGGTCGCGCAGCGCCGGCGCTGGCGCTGGCGGCAGCTGCTGTGGCTGCCGGTGCTGTTCGTGGCGTTCAGCTGCCTGCAGGTGCTGGTGCTGCGCTTCATCGATCCGCCACTGTCCACGGTGATGCTGTGGCGCTATGGCGAAGCCCTGGGGCAGGCCGACTGGTCGTATCGCCTGCATTACCAGTGGCGTGATATGGACGAAATGGCCCCCAGCCTGCCCATTTCGCTGGTGGCCGCCGAAGACCAGCGCTTCCCCGACCACAATGGCTTCGATCTGCAGGCCATCGAGAAGGCGCGTGACCACAACGCCCGCGGTGGGCGCCTGCGCGGTGCCAGCACGATCAGCCAGCAGGTGGCCAAGAACCTGTTCCTGTGGCAGGGCCGCAGCTGGGTGCGCAAGGGCCTGGAGGTCTGGTACACGGTGCTGATCGAAGCGTTCTGGCCCAAGCAGCGCATCCTGGAGATGTACGCCAACATTGCCGAGTTCGGCGACGGCGTCTATGGCGCACAGGCGGCGGCGCAGACCTTCTGGCGCAAGGATGCCGCGCGCCTGAGCCCGGCCGAGAGTGCGCGCCTGGCGGCAGTGCTGCCGGCACCGCGCCGTTACAGCGCAGCCAAGCCAGGCCCTTACGTGCAGCGGCGTGCCGCATGGATCCAGCGCCAGGCCCGGCAGCTGGGCGGGTCGGGGTATCTGCAGGAGTAGGGCGGCGGCGGGCCGCAGGCGCGCCTGCAACGTACAATCCGGGCATGAATCGTGACCGCCTGACGTTCGTCATTGCCGCCCACAACGAAGCACTGGCGCTGCCACAGCTGCATCCGCGCCTGTGCGCGGTGCTCGATGGTCTGGCTGACATCGACGGCCACGTGCTGTACGTGGACGACGGCAGCAGCGATGAAACCTGGGCGGTGATCAGCGGTTTGGCCGCGGTGGATCCTCGCGTTTCAGCCCTGCGCCTGTCGCGCAACTTCGGCAAGGAAGCGGCCCTGACTGCCGGCCTGGACCAGGTGCGCGAAGGCGCCGCCATGATCCTGGACGCCGATGGCCAGGACCCGCCGGAACTGGTGCCGCAGTTCGTCGCGCGCTGGCGCGAAGGCTTCGACAACGTCTATGGCACCCGTCTGGTGCGTGACGGTGAAAGCTGGAGCAAGCGCACCACGGCGGCGCTGTTCTACCGGGTGATCGGGCGCCTGTCGCCCACGCCCATTCCGGCCGACACCGGTGATTTCCGCCTGTTGTCGGCACGCGCGCTTTCGGCGCTGCGTGAGCTGCGGGAGCGCCACCGTTTCATGAAAGGGCTTTTCAGCTGGGTCGGGTTCCGCCGCGTGGCGGTGCCTTACCACCGGCATGCGCGCCTGGCCGGCAGCAGCAAGTTCAGCCTCTGGCGCCTGTGGAATTTCGCGCTGGAGGGCATCACCGGCTTTTCCACGGTGCCGCTGCGCGCGGCCACCTATCTGGGGCTGGCGACGGCGGCGGTGGCCTTCGTGTTCGGCCTGTGGGTGATCGTGAAGGCGGCCCTCTACGGCGACCGTGTGGCTGGCTGGCCGACGATGATGGCGGTGATCCTGTTCCTGGGCGGGGTGCAGTTGATCGCCCTGGGGCTGATCGGCGAGTACCTGGGCCGGCTGTACGAAGAGTCCAAGCAGCGGCCGTTGTACCTGGTTGACGCGTGGTTGGCACCGGGCGTGGCAGAATCGGCCCTGCAACCCACCCTGGGAGGGCAGGCAGATGACGTCGGTACGGCAACTGTTGGACGGCAAGTCCCCTGAAGTGCACGCGGTCGCCCCTGGCGCCGCGGTGATCGATGCGATCCGGCTGATGGCCGAAAAGGGCATCGGTGCGGTGCTGGTGATGGACGGCCCGCGCCTGGTTGGCATCCTTTCCGAACGTGACTACGCACGCAAGATCGTGCTGCGTGACCGCTCCTCGCGCGACACCGCCGTTGCGGAGATCATGACCGCGCAGGTGGTGACCGTGGCGCCGGGTGAGCAGGTGGAGCATTGCCTGCAGCTGGTGACTGATTACCGCATCCGCCATCTGCCGGTCGTCGAAGGCGGGCAGGTGCTGGGGGTGATTTCCATCGGCGATCTGGTGAAGTCGGTGATCGACGCGCAACGGCGGGAGTTGGATCAGCTGCAGCAGTACATCGTGGCCGGGTGATTTTTTCGCTGGCGGGCTTGCAGCCCGCCGGCCCGCTTTGTGAAGCCAGAGCCAAGGCCAGAGCCAGAGCCAGAGCCAGAGCGCAAGAGCAGCGCCTTCCTGATGCGTGGGGAGGCGGAGGGCATGGCCGTGCAGGACACGCGGTAAATACGTCCATGTAGCTCGTAGGCGCCGTCCATGGCGCCTACGGTCCTGCACGGCCATGCCCTCCGCCTCTGGACACGTCCCTGCGAGCGCGGTGCGTTTCAGCGCCGCTCCGCGCTTCTGTCGACCACCCGCATCTGTCGACCAACCGCTTCTGGTAGGTGCCAACCTTGGTTGGCACCGCTTTTGATCTTGATTTTGATTTTGAATTTCCGCTCTCGTTCCGCGCGCGCAGGAAACTGTCTGGAGGCGGAGGGCTACCGCAGGCAGGACCGTAGGCGCCAGGGACGGCGCCTACGAGCTACATGGATGTATTCACCGCGTGTCCTGACTGCGGTAGCCCTCCGCCTCACCCCATGAAAGAGCACGCGCCGCGAACAACCGCTCTTACTTCGCGTACTGCCCGCCGCAGTTGGCGTCCTTGCCCGGGCCGGTCTCGATCGTTGCCAGCAGCGCGGCCGGCGGGGCGATGCTGCCCAGCGCCAGGGCCACCGCACCGCGCAGGCCCAGCGCCTTGAAGTCCGGACGGAACGACGGGTCCTTGAAGGTGCCGCCGATGCGCAGTGGCGAGCGCAGTACCAGGATGCTCTTGTCCTTCGGCCGTGGCCGCAGCAGCAGGTCCAGCGATTCGTCGCGCAGGTTCACCGTTCCCTCGCCAATCACGATGGTATCGGTGGTGTCCACCGCCAGTGCGCGACTGGTCATCAAGCCATCGCGCACGCCGAAATCGGCGAAGGCACAGCGCAGGGGAATCTGCCGGTCACCGGTGAACAGGAACTTCACCGATTCGGTGATGTCCAGGCCGGCCAGCTCCATCACCAGGTTGCCCACGTGGCCGCGGCCCATCGCCACGCCCACGTCGCCGCTGCTGCCACCCAGCATCGCGGCGATCGAATTGCCGCGACCACCCAGGTCGATCTGTCCGCTGATGCCGCCCTTGGCCTGCTCGGCCAGCTTTGCATCGGGGAACAGCTGCCCCAGCTGTACGCCGCGGACGCTGGCCTTCAGCGTAGTGGCAATCTGCGGCTGCCGCGCATCCATGCGGATCGTGCTGCGGATATCGCCGCCGGCCACGCCGAAATTCAGGGGATCCAGCCGCAGCACGCCGTCGTCCAGCAGCAGGTGCGCGTCCATGTCGTCCAGCGGCAGCGAGGGGGCATTGATGCGGTGCGCTTTCCAGCGCACGTCGGCGTCCATCGCGCGCAGCTTGCCCAGGTTGTACGGCGTGTCCGGCAGCACGCGGCTGCTGGCCGCCACCTGCGCTGCTTCGGCTTTCTGCTCGGCATTGGCGGTCTCGCCGCTGCCGGTCCTGGGCGGAGCGCCGACGAAGCCGGCCAGATCATCGAAATCCAGTCGGCGCGATTCCAGCGTGGCCGTCAGGCGCGGTCGGTCGCGGCCCACTTCGAACTGCAGGTTGCCGCCCAGGTCGCTGTCCCCGACCTTGCCGGTGAAACGCTCGTAGCGCCACACGTTGTGGTCACGCTTCAGGCGGCCGTTCAGGGCATACGGCGGCGATGGGGGAATGGCGATGCCCAGCAGCGGGTAGAGGTCGGCCAGGTCCTGGCCACTGAGGGCAAACTGCAGGTCGAACAGCTGCAGTGCGAACGGATTGGTCAGCGTGCCGCTGGCCACGGCATGGGTGCCGCCGGCACGGCCGTCCAGGTGGATGCGGAAGGGATGGGCGCTGTCGGTCAGCTGCAGGGGCGATTCGGTGCCGCCGCTGAGGGTGAACGCATTGCCCTGCCAGCGGCCCTTGCCGGCCACCAGCAGGGGCGGCGCGGCGTCGCCCTGGCGCGGCTGGCCACTGCGTACGTTCAGGCGGATATCGGTGCGGCCGCGCACATCGGAAAACTGCAGGCGCCCGTCGTCGATGAACAGGCGTTTCAGTTGTGGCGCGCTGCCGCCGCTGCTGTCGCCGAGGAAATCCCAGTTGCCGGCCTCGCCATCACGCGGCGCGGTCTGCAGCAGCACGTCGGGGCGGGTCAGGCGTACCTCGGGCAGCTGCACACTGCCGCGCAGCAGCGGCCAGACCCGCACGTCGATCTCCACCCGGTCGGCGCTGGCCATGTTCGGCTGCCGGGCCCAGGCCGCATTGGCGAAGGTGATGGCATCGGCGCGCACGGTGGTGGTGCGGCCCAGGTCCACGTCCAGATTGCCGATGTGCAGCGCCCGCCCCGTGCGAGCCTGCACCGCACGCTCCACCGGGCCCTTGAACCAGTTCCAGTCCCACAGGGCGATGAGGACCAGGATCGCGGCCAGCACGAATACCAGGGCAGCCAGCCAGCGCTGGCCCCGGCGGCCCGGGCGGCGGAGGCGCCAGCGCGAAGCGCGCGGCGCTGCAGGGGAAGGGGCAGCATTCACGCTGCCATCGTTGCCCTACCGGAGTGGACGGGGCGCGAAGCGCTCATGTGCATGGTGTGCACAGGAGCGCCGGACAGCAGGCTACAGCACCTGCATGGTGACAGCCACGAAGTGGCAGACGCTGCCACCGATCACGAACAGGTGCCAGATCGCATGCGAATAGGGAATCGATTCGCGGTGGTAGAAATAGGTGCCCAGGGTGTAGGACAGGCCGCCGGCGAACAGCCAGGCGAGGGTGCCACCGTCGATGGAGGCCAACATCGGCTTGATCGCCACGATCACCAGCCAGCCCATGGCGATGTAGATGCCGGTGGACAGCGCCTTGAAGCGGCCGGTATAGAACAGCTTGAACACCACACCGCCGAGCGCCAGCGCCCAGATGGCCGTGAACAAGCCCCAGCCCCAGGGGCCGCGCAGGCCGATCAGGGTGAACGGGGTGTAAGTGCCGGCGATCAACACGTAGATCGCGCAGTGGTCGAACACCTTCAGGCGGCCCTTGGCCGTGGGGTGCTGGATGGCGTGGTACAGCGTGGAGGCGGTGTACAGCAGCAGCAGGGCGATACCGAACACGATGGCGCTGGCCAGCTGCCAGCCGTCGCCGTAGATGGCGGCCAGGGTGATCAGTACGGCGCTGGCGGCCAACGCGAATACGGCGCCGAGCCCGTGGGTCAGGGCGCTGGCGATTTCTTCGCGGATGGAAGCAACAGTCGTGGTGGACATGGCGATGGCGTGGTTCGCGGGGAGGGGGACCCGCAGCCCCCCTATCATCGCCGCGATGGCGGTCGCTTGCACCCCCGCCACCGTACGGTGGGTGAATCGACGGCCACCCACGCATGGCGTGGACCTACCGGGCGCAGATCCGGGTGCGGATCCGGGCCCGGGCCGTTCAGGCCACCGAGACGGTGTGGGCGGCTTCGCGGGTGGCCGAGAAGCGCACGTCCGGCGCGCGTTCCTGCGCCAGCTGCAGGTTCACCCGGGTCGGGGCCAGGTAGACCAGCTGGCCGGCCGCATCCAGGGCCAGGTTCAGCGCGTTCTTCTCGCGGAACTCTTCCAGCTTCTTTTCGTTGCTGCAGGTGACCCAGCGTGCGGTGGTCACACTGACCGGCTCGAAGGTGGCTTCCACGCCGTACTCGTCCTTCAGGCGGTAGGCGGCCACGTCGAACTGCAGCACACCCACCGCGCCCAGGATCAGGTCGTTGCTGGTCAGCGGGCGGAAGAACTGGGTCGCGCCTTCTTCGGACAGCTGGGCCAGGCCCTTCTGCAACTGCTTCAGCTTGAGCGGATCGCGCAGGCGCGCGCGGCGGAACAGTTCCGGGGCAAAGTTCGGAATGCCGGTGAAGGTGACCGCTTCGCCCTCGGTGAACGTATCGCCGATGGAAATGGTGCCGTGGTTGTGGATGCCGATCACATCGCCCGGCCAGGCTTCGGCGGCGATTTCACGGTCGCTGGCCATGAAGGTCAGCGCGTTGGCCAGCTTCATCTCCTTGCCGGTGCGCACGTGGAAGGTCTTCATGCCGGCGTTGAAACGGCCCGAGCAGATGCGCATGAAGGCCACGCGGTCGCGGTGCTGCGGGTCCATGTTGGCCTGGATCTTGAACACGAAGCCGGTCAGCTTGTTTTCCTGCGGGGCGATCTCGCGGCCGGTGGTGGCGCGTGCCTGCGGGGCGGGGGCGTGTTCGACGAAGAAATCCAGCAGCGGCTGCACGCCGAAGTTGTTCACGCCCGAACCGAAGAACACCGGGGTCTGCTTGCCGGCGCGGTAGGCGTCCAGGTCGAACGGGTGGCTGGCGCCCTGCACCAGTTCCAGTTCGTCGCGCAGCTCGGCCAGCATCTGTGCGCCGATCTTTTCGGCCAGGCCCGGCGCATCGATGGACGGGAAGATGGTCGAATCCTGGCGGGTGAAGTTGCGGCCCGGTTCGTACAGATGCACTTCGCCGGTCAGCAGGTGCACCACGCCCTTCAGGCGCTGGCCCATGCCGATCGGCCAGGTGACCGGGGCGCACTGGATGCCCAGCACGGTTTCCACTTCATCCAGCAGCTCGATCGGGTCCTTGCCCTCGCGGTCGAGCTTGTTGATGAAGGTCATGATGGGGGTGTCGCGCAGGCGGCACACTTCCATCAGCTTGATGGTGCGCTCTTCCACGCCCTTGGCCACGTCGATCACCATCAGCGCCGAGTCCACCGCGGTCAGCACGCGGTAGGTGTCCTCGCCGAAGTCGGCGTGGCCGGGGGTGTCGAGCAGGTTGACGATCTTGCCCTCGTAGGGGAACTGCATCACCGACGAAGTAACGGAGATGCCGCGTTCCTTTTCCAGCGCCATCCAGTCGGAGGTGGCATGGCGGGCGGCCTTGCGGCCCTTCACCGAGCCGGCCATCTGGATCGCGCCCCCGAACAGCAGCAGCTTTTCGGTCAGCGTGGTCTTGCCGGCGTCAGGGTGGGAAATGATGGCGAAGGTGCGGCGGCGCGACGCTTCGGTGGCGACTTCGGACATGGCAGTGGCGCCCGCCCGGGGCGCTTTTCAAAGAGATAAGCGCCCGATTATACCGGCCGGGGCCGGTCAGCGCCCGGCACTGCCTTCGGCGCTGCTGTCGCGGGCGAACTGCAGCTGCCCCTGTGCGGTGAAAATGCGCACTGGCACCGAGCGCAGGCCCATGCCGCGGTTCACCTGGACCACGAAGTGCAGGTGCGGGGCGGTGCTGAAGCCGCTGTTGCCCGACAAGCCGATCGGCTGCCCGGGCTGCACGGCCTGGCCGGGCCGCACCCGCATGCCGCCGGCCTGCAGGTGCGCATACAGCCCCATGCTGCCGTCGCTGTGCAGCACGCGGATGAAGTTGGCACGGCCGCCATCGCGCTGGCGGTCCTGGCCATTGGTCTGGAAGCCGTCCTGCACCTGCATCACCGTGCCCTCGCGGGCGGCCATGACCACGGTGCCTTCAGCCAAGGCGAAATCCACCGCATCGCGGTTTTCTTCGTCCTGGTGGCTGAAGCGGCCATTGGGCGCCTGGTCCACGCGCAGCTGCGTGGCTTCGAAGGGCAGGCGATAGGCCACGTCCTCGGCCTGCGCCGCTGGCGTGCCGGGCACGGCGTTCATGCGGACTTCCAGGGTGCGCCCATCGGTTGGGGCGGCCAGGTGACCGACCACCAGGGTGCCGCCACCCTGCACCAGCGACTGCACGGGCAGCCCTTCGATGGCCTGGCCGGGCGCGGCGCGCAGTTCGATCTGCAGCGGACCGGCCAAGGGGTTGTCGATCCGGGCCTGCCATTGCTCGCCAACCGGCTGCAGCCGCAGCTGTGCCAGCGGCGCAGCGTGTGGCGCGGTGGCGCGTCCTGCCGGAGTCGGGCCCGTCGGCACCAGGCCCCAGCCCTGCCGCCAGTCGCTGGCGTGGGCAGGGGCTGCGGCCAGCAGCGCAGACAACAGGCAGCACAGGGGCAGGCAGCACAGGGGCAGGCGGGGCATCAGCGGTTCCGGCGGGGCGGGCGCCGGACTGTAGCCGATCCTGAACGGTACTGGCGGTACTGCTTCCCGTTTCACTGTCCTGCATTCATTCATCGCTTTATCCGCATGAAGGGATTGACACGCCCGGAATCCGCTGGCATCGTGGTTCCACCATCGAGACCGGCAGAGGGACAGGCCCTTTGAAGCCGGGGCAGCCCGCAGGCATGCAAATGCCGGCGTAGGTGCCAAATCCTGCGGGGACCGTGGCGTCCACCGAAAGATGGTTCGAGCGTGCACCGCCGGTGCATCTTGAACGCGAGCCCCGCGAAGGCTCGATGGCCGATTCCCAACTGGATCCCGCCATGAGCTTCGCCCCCAGCACCGTGCTTCGCCCCGAATCCTTTGCCCCCGTCAGCGTGCCGGTCGATGACCGCGTGCACGCCGAGCGCGGCGAATTCGCCGCGGTGCTGTCGATGCGCCACGCCGGCCCGTGCCCGGTGCGCCTGCGCTACGAGTGGGTCGGCCCGGCCAATGCGCCGGTGGTGGTGCTGGCCGGTGGCATTTCCGCCCACCGCCACGTGGCCAGCAACCCGCAGTTCAGCGAAAAGGGCTGGGCCGAGGGCCTGGTCGGCGCCGGGCGCGCGCTGGACCCGCAGCAGCTGCGCGTGCTGGCGTTCGATTTCATCGGCGCCGATGGCGCGCTGGATGTGCCGATCGACACGGCCGACCAGGCCGACGCGCTGGCTCTGCTGCTCGACCACCTGGGTGTGCGCACGCTGAAGGCCTTTGTCGGCTATTCCTATGGCGCCCTGGTAGGCCAGCAGTTCGCCGTGCGCCACCGTGCGCGGGTGCGCCAGCTGGTGCTGGCCAGTGGTGCGCACCGCCCGCACCCCTATGCCGCGGCCTGGCGCGCGCTGCAGCGCCGTGCCGTTGCGTTGGGCCAGCTGCAGTGCGGCGAAGACCACGGCCTGGCCCTGGCCCGGCAGTTCGCGATGCTCAGCTACCGCACCCCGGAAGAATTCGGCGAGCGTTTCGACGCCGCGCCAGAAGTAGTCAATGGGCGCGTGCGGGTGGCGGCCGAAGACTATCTGGACGCGGCCGGTGCGCAGTACGTGGCGCGCACGCCAGTGACCGCTTACCTGCGCCTGTCCGAATCGATCGACCTGCATCGGGTGGATCCTGCCGCCATCCTGCCGCCCACCGTGGTGGTGGCCGTGGAAGGCGACCGCCTGGTGCCGCTGGCCGACCTGGTCGGACTGGTCGAAGGGCTGGGCCCGCGCGGCAGCCTGCGCGTGCTGCGCTCGCCCTACGGCCACGATGCCTTCCTGAAAGAAACCGATCGCATCGACGCGATCCTCGCTACCGCCTTCCGCACTTCTGGAGAGACCGCATGAGCCTGCACGCCACCGAGCCGTCCTGTAGCCGCACCACCGCCGCGGTCCGTGCCGGCATCGACCGCGACACCGCCCACGGTGCGGTCACCCCGCCGATCGTGCTGTCTTCGAACTTCAGCTTCGAAGGCTTCGGCAACAAGCGCCAGTATGACTACACCCGCAGCGGCAACCCCACCCGCGATCTGCTGGGCGAAGCCCTGGCCGAACTGGAAGGCGGCGTGGGTGGCGTGGTCACCGCCACGGGCATGGGTGCCATCAACCTGGTGTTGAACGCGCTGCTGCAGCCCGGCGATACGCTGGTGGTGCCGCACGATGCCTACGGCGGCAGCTGGCGCCTGTTCAACGCGCTGGCGAAGAAGGGCCACTTCGAACTGGTCACCGCTGACCTGACCGATCCGCGCGCGCTGGCCCAGGCCCTGGCCACCCAGCCGAAGCTGGTGCTGGTGGAAACCCCGTCCAACCCGCTGCTGCGCATCACCGACCTGCGCTTCGTGATCGAAGCCGCGCACAAGGCCGGCGCGCTGGTGGTGGTGGACAACACCTTCCTGTCGCCGGCGCTGCAGCAGCCGCTGGCCTTCGGTGCCGATCTGGTGCTGCATTCCACCACCAAGTACATCAATGGCCACAGCGACGTGGTGGGCGGCGCGGTGATCGCGCGTGATCCGGCCGTGCATGAACAGCTGGTGTGGTGGGGCAATGCGCTCGGCCTGACTGGTTCGCCGTTCGACGCCTTCCTGACCCTGCGCGGCCTGCGCACGCTGGATGCGCGCCTGCGCGTGCACCAGGAAAACACCGCGTCCATCGTCGCGCTGCTGGATGCACACCCCGCCGTGGCGCGGGTCTACTACCCGGGCCTGGCCGATCATCCCGGCCATGCCATCGCCGCGCGCCAGCAGAGTGGCTTCGGCGCGATGCTGTCCTTCGAACTGGCCGACTGCGAAGGCGACGATCCGCATGCGGCGGTGCGTGCCTTCGTTGATGGCCTGCGCTGTTTCACCCTGGCCGAATCGCTGGGCGGTGTCGAAAGCCTGGTCGCGCACCCGGCCACCATGACCCATGCAGCGATGACCGCCGAAGCCCGTGCCGCGGCCGGGATCAGCGAGGGCCTGCTGCGTCTGTCGGTCGGCATCGAGGCCGAACGGGACCTGCTGGCCGACCTGGACGCGGCGCTGCAGCGCGCCGAAGCGGCAATCGACCATGCCGTACGCCGCAAACAGGTGGTGGATGCATGAGCGCAGTGGCCGCTGAACTTCCCGCCGTTGCCACCGGGCGGTTGGCACTGCTGGGTACCGGCACGGTGGGCACTGCCTTCGTGCAGCGTTACCAGGCCCTGCAGGCGCGCGGGCTGACACTGCCGGGCGTGCAGTGGCTGGCCAATTCGCGCACCGCGCTGGCCATCGATCGCGATCTGGCGGTGCCGCTGGAACTGGCGCGGCGTGCCCCGCGCGACGGCCAGGGCGCACCACGCTGGGCCGGTACCGAAGGCCTGGAACGCGGCGACGTGGTGGTGGATGCAACGGCCAGCGAAGAGGTGGCCGCACGCCACGTGCAGTGGCTGGCGCGTGGCGTGCACGTGGTCACCGCCAACAAGCTGGGCCGTGGTGCACAGCTGGCGCGTGCACAGGCCATCGCCCACAGCTGCGCCGACAGCGGTGCGCGCTACGGCGACAGTGCCACGGTCGGTGCCGGCCTGCCGCTGCTCAGCAGCCTGCGCGCGCTGGTGGCCGGCGGCGACCACATCCATGCCATCGAGGGCGTGCTGTCCGGGTCGCTTGCCTGGCTGTTCCATCGCTACGACGGTCAATCGCCGTTCTCGGCCGCGGTACGCGAAGCGCTGGCGGCCGGCTACACCGAGCCGGACCCGCGGGTGGATCTGTCCGGTGAGGATGTGCGGCGCAAGCTGCTGATCCTGGCGCGCAGCAGCGGTCTGGCGCTGGACGCCGGACAGGTGCAGGTGGAATCGCTGGTGCCTGAAGCGCTGGCCGCGTTGCCGCTGGAACAGGCACTGGCTGCGCTGGAACAGTTGGATGCGCCGCTGCAGGCGCGCTGGCAGCAGGCGCACGCGCAGGGCCGCGTGCTGCGCTTCGTCGGTCGCGTGGATGCGCAGGGCGCACAGGTGGGCCTGCGCGAGCTGGCCGCCGATCATCCGCTGGCACAGGGCGCTGGCACCGACAACCGCGTGGCCATCCACAGTGATCGTTACCGTCAGCAGCCGCTGCTGATCCAGGGGCCCGGGGCCGGTGCCGAAGTGACGGCGGCTGCCCTGCTGGATGATGTGCTGCGCATCGTGGGCTGAACGCATCGCCGGGCATGGCCCGGCGCTACCCCAATCTCGCACCGGTAGCGCCGGGCCATGCCCGGCCGAACGCCATCAACGCGCCTTCAGTGCCTTCAGCAGCGCGGCATTGAACTGCTTCGGATCCTGCACCTGCGGGGAATGCCCCAGCGCGGCGAATTCCACCAGCGTTGCCTTGGGGATCGCCGCCGCCGCGGCCTTGCCCAGTGCGGGGTAATTGCCCAGGGTCGCCTTCAGTTCCGCCGGTGCCTGGTCGCGGCCGATGGCGGTGCGGTCCTTCTGCCCGATGAACAGCGTGGTGGGCACCTGCAGGTTCTTCAGTTCGTAGACCACCGGCTGGTTGAACACCATGTCCGAGGTCAGCGCCTGGCTCCAGGCCACTGCCTGCTTGCCAGGGCCGGCGTACATGCCCGACTGCATGCGCGCCCAGGTTTCATAGGCCGGTTTCCACTTGCCGTCGTAGTAGACGTCCAGCTGGTAGCGGCGGATGCTGTCGTAGCTGACGTTCATTTCACCGGCGTACCACGCATCCACGCTGCGCCACGGCACGCCCAGCGCCTTCCAGTCTTCCAGCCCGATCGGGTTGACCAGCGACAGGCTGCGCAGGTCCTGCGGGTAGGTAAGCGCATAGCGCACGCCCAGCATGCCGCCCATCGAATGGCCGACCAGGTGTACCGGCAGGTCGCCCAGTTGCAGGTGCTGCAGCAGGGCGTGGGTGTTGGCTGCCAGCTGCCCGAACGAATACTGGTAGCGCTCGGGCTTGCTGGATTTGCAGAAGCCCACCTGGTCCGGGGCGATGACCCGGTAGCCGGCGGCCACCAGCGGTTTGATCGTTTCCTTCCAGGTGGCGGCGCAGAAGTTTTTGCCATGCAGCAGCACGACCACGCCGCTGGGAGTCTTCTTCGGCGCGATGTCCAGGTAGGCCATCTCCAGCGGTTGCTGCTGCGATTCCAGGCTGAAGGTCTTCACCGGATAGCCGTAGTCGAAGCCCTCCAGCCGCGCACCGTAGGTCGGGGGCGGCGCGGCCAGCGCGGACAGGGGCAGGCAGGAAAGCAGGGCGGCGGCGACCAGGCGCATGGTGTTCTCCGTGGCAGGGAACCCCGAGCGTAACCGCAAAACGTTGCCGCCGCCGCCGGTAGAGTCGACTGTCAGTCGACTATCGCGCGCAGCGCGGGTTCCCGCAGCCTGCCTGTAGAGCAGTCGACTGACAGTCGACGCTCCCCCCACACGCACGATCAACACTCGATCACGTTCACCGCCAAACCACCGCGGCTGGTTTCCTTGTACTTGTCCTGCATGTCGCGGCCGGTATCGCGCATGGTCTTGATCACCTTGTCCAGCGACACCTTGTGTTTGCCGTCGCCACGCATGGCCATGCGCGAGGCGTTGATCGCCTTCACCGCCCCCATGGCGTTGCGTTCGATGCAGGGAATCTGCACCAGCCCACCAATCGGGTCGCAGGTCAGGCCCAGGTTGTGTTCCATGCCGATTTCAGCGGCGTTCTCGATCTGGCTGGGGTTGCCGCCCAGTGCGGCGACCAGGCCGCCGGCGGCCATCGAACACGCAACGCCCACTTCGCCCTGGCAGCCCACTTCGGCGCCGGAAATCGAGGCGTTTTCCTTGTACAGGATGCCGATCGCTGCGGACGTGAGCAGAAAATCGAACACGCGCTGTTCGTTGGCGCCCGGGCAGAAGCGGTCGAAATAATGCAGCACGGCAGGCAGGACGCCGGCGGCGCCGTTGGTCGGCGCGGTCACCACGCGGCCACCGGCAGCGTTCTCCTCGTTCACCGCCAGCGCGTACAGGTTCACCCAGTCCAGCGTAGTCAACGGGTCGCGCATGGCGGCCTCGGGCTTGGAGGACAGCTCGCGGTACAGCGCCGGTGCGCGGCGGCCCACCTTCAAGCCACCGGGCAGCACGCCTTCCTCGCGGATGCCGCGTGCCACGCACGACTGCATCGCGCTCCAGATCTCGCGCAGCTTCTCGCGGATCTCCTCTTCGCTGCGCCAGCACTTCTCGTTCTCGAACATCAGCTGGGCAATGCTGAGGCCGCTGCGCGCGGTCTGTGCCAGCAGCTCGTCGCCGCTCTTGAACGGGTAGGGCAGCGGGGTCTCGTCGGGAACGATGCGGTCGTCGGCGGCATCGTCCTGGTTGACCACGAAGCCGCCGCCCACTGAGTAATAGTCGCGGGTGGCGATGACTTCATCGTCGGCGTTGTAGGCGGTGAAGCGCATGCCGTTGGTGTGGTAGGGCAGCTTCTGCCGCTTGTTCATGCCCAGGTCGCGCTTCTCGTCGAAGGCGATCTCGTGCTGGCCCATCAGCAGGATGCGCTTGCTGCTGCGGATGCGTTCCAGCGTGGCCGGAATGATGTCCGGGTCGATCAGGTTCGGGCGCTGGCCTTCCAGGCCGAGCAGGATGGCCTTGTCGGTGCCGTGGCCGCGCCCGGTCAGGGCCAGCGAGCCGTAGACGTCGGCGCGGATGCGCGCTACCTCGTGCAGGCGGCCCGGGTCCAGCAGCCAGCGGTGGATGAAGCGTTCGGCGGCCTTCATCGGCCCGACGGTGTGGGAGGAGCTCGGGCCAATGCCGATCTTGAAAACGTCGAACGTGCTGACAGCCATGGTTGCCGTACTGCGGGTACCGGAAGAGGCCGCTATTCTAGCCGTTCGTGCTGCAGGGCCATGCCTGCGGCGCAGCATTTCCGCCGGCGGAGCCTGAACCGTGCTGACCCTGTTCCAGCGAGACGATTGCCATCTGTGTGACCTGGCCCTGGCCGAACTGGCCAAGGCGCGGGCGCCGGACTTCCATTCGGTGTTCCTGGATGACCGGCCGGCGCTGGAAAGCCGCTACGGCACGCGGGTTCCGGTACTGCGGCATGAGGCCAGCGGCCGTGAACTGGACTGGCCGTTCGATGCCGCGACCGTGCAGGCCTGGCTGGCCGTAGAGTGAAGCCGCCGGGCCATGCCCGGCGGCGGTCCCACATTATTTCGCGTCGAACTTGACGATGGTGCTGATCGCGGTTTCGTCCGGGATGGTCTTGGTATCGGCCCAGTCGCCGCCACCCACGCCGAAGTCCAGGCGCTTCACGGTGGCCTTGCCCGTCAGCACCGGCTGGGTGCCCGGCTTCCAGCTGAAAGTGAAGGTGACCGGCTTGCTCACGCCGCGCAGCTCCAGCGTGCCGTCGGCGGCGAACTGGTCGTTGCCCACCGCGCGGAAACCCTTGGCGGTGAAGTGGGCGGTGGCGAACTTGCCGACGTCGAAGAAGTCGGCGCCCTGCAGGGTGGAATCACGGTCGCTGTTGCCGCTCTTGGCGCCGGCCAGCGGAATGGTAACGTCCAGCGAACCTGCGGCCGGATTGGCCGGGTCGAAGCTGAGCTTGGTGCTGAACCCCGGGAAGGTGCCGGTGAACACTTCGCCGTCGTACTTGCTGGCAAACACCAGGATGGAACCGGCGCCGGCGGCCTGGGTGTAATCGGCGGCCAGCACCGGGGCAGTGGCCAGCAGGCCGGCCAGGGCAGCGGCCACGGCGGCCGGGGTGGTCAGTTTCAGGGTCATCGGTCAGTCCTTCTGTGGGGAGGCGAGCCAGCCTCGCGGCAGCATCCGCGACAAGGTGGCATCACGCTGGAACAGGTGGTGGTAGAAGGCAGCGCCGGCATGGGCCAGCACCACCGCGATCAACAGCCAGAAGCCATATTCGTGCAGGGCATGGGAGATGGCCACCACCTGCGGATCGGGCCCGCTCAGCTTCGGCACATCCACCAGGCCGAACCAGCGGAACGGGCGCAGGCCGCTGGCCGAGTCGTACAGCCAGCCCGACAGGGGAATGGCGAACATCAGCACATACAGCAGCACGTGGGTGGCGCTGGCGATGCGTTCCTGCCAGCTGGGCGTGCCTGGCACCGGCTTGGGCGCGCCGGCGTACAGGCGCCAGACCAGGCGCAGCAGCACCAGGGCCAGCACGGTGATGCCGATGGATTTGTGCGCGGTATAGACCCAGAAATACTTCGGTGTTTTCGGCAGTTCGCCCATGGTCAGGCCGACGATGCCCAAGGCGAGGATCAGCAGAGCGATCAACCAGTGCAGGGTCTGGCTGACGCTGCCCCAGGCGGCGGGCGTGTTCTTGGCGGTCATGGCATGTCCTTCGGGGCCGTCGGGCTGTCGGAGTGGCTGTCGGGGGCAGGAGTTCCCGGGCGCGCGCTGCGGTCCAGCGCTGCTTCGGCTTCGATTCTGATCTGTACGCTGTCGCCGATCACGCCCGGCCAGGCGGTGATGCCGAAGGCGCGGCGGCTGAGCGTGGTAGTGGCCGAGAAGCCGGCAGTGCGGCGGAACGGCGGCAGCGGGTAGCGCTTGACCGCGTTGAGGGTGACATCCAGCACCACTTTCTGGCTGACCCCGCGCAGGGTCAGCGTGCCAACCACGCGCGCATGGGTGGGATCGATCGGTTCCACCCGGGTCGATACAAAGCGCGCACTGGGGAAGCGTTCGCCGTCCAGCAGGCTGCTGGCCAGGGTGGCCTGGTTCCATTTGGCATCGCCCAGGTCCAGTCGTGCCACGGGAATCTCGACCTCCAGCGTGGCCTCGCGCCAGCTGTCGCCATCGAACTGCACGATGCCCTGGCTGCCGGAGATGGTGCCCAGTGCCTGCGAGTAGCCAGCGTGGTCGATGGCGAACAGCACGCGCGTGTGCACCGGGTCGATGCGCCAGGCGTCGGGGGCGGCCCATGCCGGTGCAACCGCAAGCAGCAGGGGCAGCAGGGCCAGGCGTAAACGCATCGGGCACGTACTCGGTTGGAAGGAGCCCCGATCATACGCACAGCACCGCGGCCTGGACGTGTGCACGGCTGCAACAGTTCGTGGTGGCAATGCGGCTGGAAACAGGCTGTTGCAGCAGTGCCGCCGGTGCTGTGTGACAATCGGGGCCGGGACAGGGGGTTCAGGATGAAGACCGGTTGGCACAGGTGGTGCCGTGGCTTGGCCGCACTGGCACTGGTGGCGTCGCTCTCGGCGGCGGCCACACCACAGGAGATGGCAGGGGAAACGCCGCGACTGCGCCGCTTCGGTGCGGCCGAAGGCTTGCCCTCGCGCATGGTGTTGGCTCTGGCCGAAGACCGCCAGGGACACATCTGGGCGGCGACCGACGGCGGCCTGGCCCGTTACGACGGCAGTGCCCTGCGGGTCTGGCAGCATGATCCCGAGCAGGCCGGATCATTGCCGGGCAACGAAATCGAAACCCTGCTGATCGATCCGCGTGACCGTGTCTGGCTTGGCATCAACGGCAAGGGCCTGGCCCGCCTGGATGCCGACCGCGATCGCTTCCGTACCTTCGATGGCATTGCTGCGCAGTGCCAAGGGCAGTTCTGGACCCTGGCCTATGCCGGCGACGCGTTGTGGATCGGCACCAGCACCCACGGTGTGTGCCGGCTGGCCGAAGATGGCCAGCTGCAGGTGTTCCGCCACGATGCGTCCGATCCTTCCGGCCTGCCCAGCGACACCATCTACAGCAGCCTGGTGGATGCGCAGGGGCGGCTGTGGATCGGCACCGAAGCGGGCGTGGCACGCTGGGATGGCACCCGCTTCAAGGCCATCGCGGCGGGCGCGTTGAGCCATGTGAGCGTGCTGCGGCTGAGCCGCGACACCGATGGCGCGGTCTGGATCGGTACCCAGAACGACGGGCTCTATCGTGTGGACGCCAACGATGCGGTCAGCCGCCCGGCGTGGCCTGACAGTCCGGCCCTGCGGGCGGCCCTGGTCATCCCGGATCGCCAGGGCGGCTACTGGGCCGGTACTGCGGATGGTCTGCTGCGCGGCGATGCCGATGCACTGTGGCGCCTGCAGGGCGACCGCGGCAGTGGCTTCCTGACCGGTCACAGCGGCGTGCTGGACATGCTGCAGGACCACGAAGGCGGGCTGTGGGTGGGCCTGCTGACCCAGGGCCTGGCCTATCTGCCCCCCGACTGGCGGCGTTTTTCCACCTGGTACCAGCTGGACGGCAAGCCGTTGGACAGCCAGTACCTGCTGAGTGCCGCCAGTGATGGCCGGAATTACTACGTGGGTTCGGCTCATGGCGTCTACCGCATCGATGCGCAGGGGACCTTGAGTCTGCTGGCCAGCGACAAGGAGCTGGGCAGCGGCGCGGTCTGGTCGGTGCTGCCGCGCCCACAGGGACGCCTGTGGCTGGGGCGCGCCGGGCGCCTGAGCGTGTACGACCCGGCCAGCGGTGCACTGCGCAACCTGCCGATCGGCGGCGGCGCGGACCTGCGCCAGCGCATCGATCTGATGCGGCAGGCGCCGGACGGATCGGTGTGGATTTCGGTGATGAACCTGGGGATGCAGCAGCGCGCCGCTGACGGCCGCCTGCTGCGCACCGTTCCGCTGTCAGCCCTGCACGGCGCCTCGGATGTGCCGATCGAGCAGATCCGCTTCGATGCGCGCGGTCGCGTCTGGGCGATGGGTGAAATGGGGCTGTGGCGCGAGCAGGCCGACCGTTTCGAAGCCGTGCCGGGGGTATCCAGTGGCGCCATCTACGATCTGGTGTGGGTCGATCCGCAGCAGCTGTGGCTGGCCCGGCAGGGCGCGTTCGAGCGCTACCAGTGGGACGGCCTGAGCCTGCGCCTGATCCAGCGCATCGACGCCAGCCACGGCATGCCGCCGGTCAGCATGGGCGGCCTGGCCCTGGCCGAGGATGGTCGCGTGTGGGCCACCACGCCACGCGGCCTGCTGCGCTGGGACCCCAGGCAGCGGCGCCTGCAGCAGATCAACGAACGCGACGGCCTGCCCGATGCCGAATTCACCGGGCGGCCGCCGGCGGTGGGGGCCGACGGTCGTGTGCTGGCCGTCACCCAGACCGGCATGGTGGGTTTCGACCCGAACGCGGCCGACGTCGCATTGCCCGCATCGCAGCTGGTGATCGCGCAGGTGCGCGTGCGCCGCGACGACGCGCGCGGGTGGCAACCGCTGCCGACCGGCGGCGAGCTGCTGCTGGGCCCGGATGACCGCGACCTGCAGATCGATGCGCGACTGCTGTCCTACGCGAACCCGCAGGGCAACCGCTACCGCTTCCGCGTCGGTGGCTACGACCAGAACTGGGTGGAGCAGGGCAGCGACGGCCAGCGCACGCTGTCGCGGCTGCCACCCGGGCCCTACCTGATCGAAGTACAGGCGGCCAGCAGCAGTGGCCCCTGGAGCCCCTCGCAGCAGCTGCAGGTGAAGGTGCTGCCGCCGTGGTGGCGAAGCGGCATGGCCATCTTCGGCTATGTGATGCTGGGCTCGCTGTTGCTGTTGGCCCTGGTGTGGTCGATCCGGCGCCGGCTGCGGCGGCGGCAGCAATGGCAGCTGACCGTGCACAAGCAGCAACTGGCCGAGCAGGCGTCGCAGGCCAAGAGCCGCTTCCTGGCCACCCTGGGCCATGAAGTGCGCACGCCGATGACCGGTGTGCTGGGCATGAGCGAACTGCTGCTGGCCACCGAACTGGACCCGGTGCAGCGCAGTTATGCCGGGTCCATCCAGCAGGCCGGCAGCCATCTGCTGCGGCTGGTGAACGATGCGCTGGACCTGGCCCGCATCGAAGCCGGCCGCCTTGAGCTGGATATCCGCCCGTTCGATCTGACCGGGCTGCTGGACCAGGTACAGGCCCTGATGCAGCCGATGGCCCACCAGCGCCAGCTCGGCTTCCTGCGCGAAGACCGCTTGCCCGGGCCGGTCAGCGTGAGCGGCGATGAAATGCGGGTGCGGCAGATCCTGCTGAACCTGCTGGGCAATGCGATCAAGTTCACCGAGCGCGGCCACGTCGCACTCGGCGTGCAGTTGCAGGACGATGGCGGCGTGCTGGTGTTCGAAGTGAGCGACACCGGGCCCGGCATCAGCACCGAGCAGCAGCAGCGTCTGTTCCACCGCTTCGAACAGGCCGATGGGCCGCGCACGGCGTCGCGCTACGGCGGCAGTGGGCTGGGCCTGGCCATCTGCCAGGAGCTGGCGGTGGCGATGGGCGGGCGCATCGACGTGGACAGCCAGCTGGGGCGCGGTGCGCGCTTCCGCGTCCGCCTGCCGTTGCCGTGGGCGCCGCAGGCGTCGCCACCGGCCGGCGAATCGGTGGCCGTCGTTCCGGTGCTGCCGGCGTTGCGCATCCTGCTTGTGGAAGACGACACCACCGTGGCCGAGGTGATTGCCGGCCTGCTGCGCGCACGGGGTCACCAGGTCGTACATGTGCTGCATGGCCTGGGCGCGCTTGCCGAAATCGCCACCGGCGGCTTCGATGTGGGGCTGCTGGATCTGGACCTGCCGGCCCTGGATGGCACCGCCATTGCGCGCCAGCTGCGGGCGATGGGCTACGAGTTGCCGCTGGTGGCAGTCACGGCGCGCTCGGATGCCTATGCCGAAACACAGGTGCTGGCCGCCGGTTTCGACGGCTTCCTGCGCAAGCCGGTTACCGGCGATCTGCTGGTGTCGGCCATCGCCCATGCACGCAACAAGCGTCAGATCACGGCGTAGTTGCGCAGCTTAATGGCGTGAAGTGCGCGCCTTTCGGTTTACCATGCCGACGCCCGCCCTGCGGGCACCATCCATGGACGCGTGAGGAGGCAATCGGTGGCGTATCTGCGGGCGGCGACGCTGCTGCTGATCCTGTTCGCCCTGGTGCCCGCGCTGGCCCAGCCGGTGGCGCCCACGCCCCGCCAGGTGACGGTGTTCGATGGCCTGCCATCGAACACGGTCAATCGCATGGCCGAAGATCGCTACGGTTATCTGTGGATCGCCACCAACGATGGCCTGGCACGCTACGACGGCCGCAACTACCGGATCTGGCGCTCCGAAGATGGCCTGCGCGACAACCGTATCTGGAGCGTGCTGGTCGACGCCCACAATGAGCTGTGGATCGGCACCGAGAACGCCGGACTGGTGCGCATGTCGGCCGACCGCCGGCAACTGCGCTTCTACGACCGCAGCAGCCAGCCGCTGATGGGCAGCAACACCGTGTGGAGCCTGGCGACCACGCCCGATGGCGCAATCTGGTTCGGCACACATGAGGGCGGCCTGTACCGGCTGGATCGCAATGAACGACTGCAGCGCTTCCTGCCCGAAGCGAACAACCCGCGCAGTGTGCCGGCCGTTTCCGTGCCCTACCTGGCCACGCTGGCCGACGGCAGCCTGTGGGTGGGCACCAAGCATGGCGTGGCGCGCTGGACCGGTACCGACTTCGAGCGCATCGGCAGCGATGTGATTCCCAGCCCGATGATCAACGGGCTCAGCACCGAACCCGATGGCAGTCTGTGGATCAGTACGCTGGCCGGCGCCATCGTGCGGCGGCCCGACGGTCGCTTCGAGGGGCCGCCATGGGCGTTGCCGGCCGGTGACCAGGTGCTGGGCATGATGCTGCGCGACGAACAGGGCGGGCACTGGCTGGATACCCGCAGTGGCCTGGGCCGGGGCGTGGATGGCAAGTTCCAGAACGTACCGCTGTACAGCGCCATTGCCCGCGGCCGCGTGCGCCCGAACTGGACCGGCGCGTATGAAGACCGCGAAGGCGGCATCTGGCTGGCCAGCACCAATGCCGGCCTGTGGCACCTGCTGCCACGCTGGTGGCAGTTCTCGGTGTTTTCGCGGCTGGAAGACGAGCCCGCGTCGCTGCGCAATGCCTTCGTGCTGGGCACCAGCCCGTCCAGCAATGGCGGAGTGTGGACGGTGGGCAGCCATGGCGCGCTGGACCGTTTCGACCCGTTGAGCGGGCAGATCGAGCAGCACCGCACCTTCGTCAACGGCATGCACTGGCTGACCTCGGTGCGCGAGGATCGACGCGGCCAGGTCTGGATCGGGTCCAGCGATGCGGTGATGCGCTATGACCCGCGCACCCGCGAGCTGCGCCGCTGGGGACGTGATGCGGCCACCGACGCGCCGATGGAGGGCACGGTCGAGGCAATGATGACCTGCGATGGCGACAGCCTGTGGCTGATGCTGCCGTCGGGATTGCAGCAGCGCGATCTGGATGGCCATGTGCGGCGCGAACTGGAAAGTGGTCGCGACGGCCTGCAGCTGGGGCAGTTGAACCTGGATGTGGAGTGCGGCCCGCTGGACCATATCTGGCTGGCCAGCAGCCGCGGTCTGCTGCAATGGCTGCCGGAGACCGGCCGCTTCCAGCCCGTGCCTGGCGCGCCCGCGTCGGCGGTCTACGCCATGCATGTGGGCCACGATGGCCAGGTCTGGCTGTCCGAAGATGGTCGACTGGCACGCTACCAATGGCGCCAGGGGCGGCTGGAGCGCCAGGCGGTGATCGGTGCCGAGCAGGGCTACCCGGCCATTTCCGCCACCGGTGTGGTGGTCGACGCGCAGGGCGTGGTCTGGGCCAGCAGCGCCCGCGGCCTGGTGCGCGTGGGCGCCGACGGACAGAGCGTGCGTCTGTATGGCGTACACGACGGCCTGCCCAGCCAGGAGTTCCGCGAACATACGCTGATCAGCACCGCGTCCGGGCGCATGGTGGCCGGTACGCCTGCAGGCGTGGTGGTGTTCGACCCCGAGCAGGTACGCCCGTCCACGCGTCGCGCGCCGCTGGTGATCGAGCGGGTGGAAGTGCGCCGCAACGAACAGGTGCTGGACCTGACCCACGACACGCCACTGCAGATTGCCGACGGTGACCGCGACCTGCGCATCGTGGCGCGCCTGCTGTCCTTCGCCGATTCGGCCTCCAATACCTACCGCTACCGCTTGGCCGGCTACGATCCGGATTGGGTGGAAGTGGGGCCGGCCGGCGAGCGCCTGTTCTCGCGCCTGCCGCCGGGCAGCTATCGCCTGGAAGTGCAGGCCCGCTCGGCCGACCATGTCTGGTCGCGGGTGCAGAGCCTGGAATTCCATGTGCAGCCGCCGTGGTGGCGCAGCCTGTCCGGGCTGCTGGTGCTGGCCTCGATCGCGCTGCTGCTGACCAGCTGGTTCGCCTGGCTGTACCGGCGGCGCCTGCAGCGCCGCCACGCCTACCAGCTGGCGCTGCACAAACAGGAACTGGCTGAGCAGGCATCGGCGGCCAAGACCCGCTTCCTGGCCAACCTGGGCCATGAGATCCGCACGCCGATGACCGGTGTGCTGGGCATGAGCGAACTGCTGCTGTCATCGCCGCTGGACCCGCAGCAGCGCGGCTATACCCAATCCATCCGGCACGCCGGCGAGCACCTGCTGCACCTGGTGAACGACGCGCTGGACCTGGCGCGGATCGAATCGGGACGATTGGAACTGCAGTCGCGTCCATTCGCATTGAATGCCCTGTTGCAGGACCTGGCGGCGCTGATGGGACCGCTGGCCGCACAGAAGGGCCTGCGCTTCAGCCTGGACAACGCCCTGCCGCCAGGTCTGCAGGCCACCGGCGATGCCATGCGCGTGCGTCAGATTCTCTTGAACCTGTTGTCCAATGCGGTGAAGTTCACCTCGCGCGGCGGCATCACCCTGCATGCACGCTGCGACGATGATGGCCTGTACTTCGACGTGCGCGATACCGGTCCGGGCATCAGCCAGGAACAGCAGCAGCGTCTGTTCCGGCGTTTCGAACAGGCCGATGGCGCACGCACCGCTGCCCAGTACGGCGGCAGCGGGCTGGGCCTGGCGATCTGTCGCGAACTGGCGTTGGCCATGCAGGGGCGCATCCGGGTGGAGAGCCAGCTGGGCACGGGCACCGCGTTCGCGGTCTGGCTGCCGTTACCGCTTGCTTTGGAGGAGGGCAGCGACTCCGCTGCCGCTGTGCAGGGTGATGGCACGGCAAGCCGCCTGCCGGCGCTGCGTGTGCTGCTGGTGGAAGACGATGGCACCGTAGCGGACGTGGTGACGGGCCTGCTGACCGCGCGCGGGCACGAGGTGGTGCATGCCGAGCATGCGCTGGCGGCGCTGCGCGAGATCAGCGCGGGCGAATTCGATGTGGGCCTGCTGGACCTGGACCTGCCCGGCCTGAGTGGTTTCGAACTGGCCCAGCACCTTCGCAACCAGGGCTACACCCTGCCGCTGCTGGCGGTGACCGCGCGCACCGACCCGGATCTGCAGCAGCAGGTGGAAGCGGCCGGCATCGAAGGCTTCCTGCGCAAGCCCGTGACCGGTGAGCTGCTGGTCGAAGCCATCGCCCGAGTGCTGGCGCGGTAGGGTGTGCTGGCAGGGCTTGCAGCCCTGCACCTGCTGCAAGCAACAGCAACGGCAAGACCGTGCATTGCGTGGGATGGCGGGGCGGTGTGGGTGGGAAGGACACGCCGCAAGTACGTCCGTGGAGGCTCGTAGGCGCCATCCATGGATGGATTTACGGCGTGTACTGCAAGCCCACGCCACCCCGCCATCCTACGGAATGCACGTTTTTGACGTTGCTTCTTCAGTCGAGCATGGCTCGACTCTACAGCAGGTGCAGGGCTGCAAGCCCTGCCAAAAAACTACTCCGCGACCGATTCGACCTGGCGGGGTTCGGGCTTGGTGTCGGGCAGCTGCCAGAAGATCATCGTCGAGGTGAGGGTGATCGCACCCACGCAGATGAAGGTGGCATGCAGCGCCGCGGTGGCGCCATGGCCTTCCAGGTGCGTGCCGAACGCTGCCAGCAGGCTGCCCGCCGCCGCCGCACCGAAACCGGCCGCCAGCATCATCACCATCGACAGCAGGCTGTTGCCGGAACTGGCGAACTCGCGGTCCAGGTCGCGCAGGGTCACCGTGTTCATCACGGTGAACTGCAGCGAATTGACCGCGCCGAAGAACGCCAGCTGCACCAGGCGCCAGCCCAGGTGCTGGCCCGGCGTCATCAGGATGAAGCTGGCCATGGCCAGACCCACCAGCACGGTGTTCACCATCAGCACGCGACGGTAGCCGAACTGCTCCACCAGCTTCACCGCCAGCTTCTTGGACACCATGCCCGCTGCCGCCACCGGCACCATCATCAGGCCGGCGTGCATCGGGCCCAGGCCCAGGCCCACCTGCAGCAGCAGCGGAATCAGCATCGGCATGGCGCTGCTGCCGATGCGCGAAAACAGATTGCCGAGGATGCCGATGCGGTAGCTGGGCACGCGGAACAGTGCCAGTGAGAACAGTGGCGCAGTGGAATTGGCCGCGTGCAGCCAGTAGCCCACCAGCGCTGCCAGGCCGGCCACGGTCATCAGCATCACCAGTGCGTGCGGCGTGCCCAGCCCGGAAATGCCATCCAGTGCCAGCGACAGCACCACCATGGCGAAGGCCAGCATGATGTAGCCGCGCAGGTCGAAGCGCACGCGGTGGCTGGCGTAGTGGTCGGGCATGATCTTCATGGCGGCGATGAAACCGATCACGCCGATGGGAAGATTGATCAGGAACACCCAGTGCCACGAGGCGATCTCCACCAGCCAGCCGCCCAGGGTGGGGCCGATCAGCGGGCCGATCAGCGCGGGAATGGCGATGAAGCTCATCGCGCGCAGGAAATCCTCGCGTGGCACCGAGCGCATCACCGCCAATCGACCGACTGGCAGCAGCATGGCGCCGCCGATGCCCTGCAGTACGCGGGCACCGACCAGTTGATGCAGGTGCTGGGCCAGCGCACAGGCCAGCGAGCCCAGGGTGAACAGGATGATCGCCACCAGGAAGGTGCGGCGCGTGCCGTAACGGTCGGCGATCCAGCCGGAGGCCGGAATGAAGGTGGCCACCGCCAGCGCGTAGCTGAACACCACCGACTGCATCTGCAGCGGGCTTTCGCCCAGGCTGGCGGCCATGGCCGGCAGCGCGGTGTTGACGATGGTCGAGTCCAGCATCTGCATGAAGATGGCCAGTGAAACCAGCCACAGCAGGGGACGGAAGCGGGCGTAGTCGGGCGGCGAAGCCGGCACGGACGGGTCGGACATGGCGTGGGGAGCCGGTGGAGCGGGGCGGCCATGATCGCCCATGTGAAGTCACGGCGCGATAAACGTCGCGCCGTGACATATCTGACTCGATCAGCGACGACTGTGGCTGTGCACCGCGTCCACCAGCACCTGCACGTGCGCCGGATCCATGTCCGGCGACATGCCATGGCCCAGGTTGAACACGTGGCCCTCGCGCGAACCGCCGTTGCCGGCGGCGTAGGTATCGAGCACGCGCGCGGCCGCGGCGGCGATCGCGTCGGGTGAGGCATACAGCGTGGTCGGGTCCAGGTTGCCCTGCAGGGCAACCCGGCCACCGGTGCGGCGCAGGGCCTCGTCCAGGTCCAGCGTCCAGTCCAGGCCCAGTGCATCGGCACCGGTCTGCGACAGCGCTTCCAGGTGCAGGCCGGTGCCCTTGCCGAACAGGATCAGCGGCGTGCGTTCGCTGCCTTCGCCACGCTCCAGGCCTTCAGCAATGCGCTGCAGGTAGCGCAGCGAGAACTCGCGGTACATGGCCGGCGACAGCACGCCGCCCCACGTGTCGAACACCTGCAGGGCCTGCGCACCAGCGGCGCGCTGCGCGCCCAGATAGGCGATCACCGCCTCGGTGGTCACCTCCAGCAGGCGGTGCAGCGCCTGCGGGTGGTTCAGCGCCATCGCCTTGATGCGCGCAAAATCCTTGCTGCCGCCGCCTTCCACCATGTAGCAGGCCAGCGTCCACGGGCTGCCGGAAAAACCGATCAGCGGTACCTGGCCGTCCAGTTCGCGGCGGATCAGGCGCACCGCGTCCATCACATAGCCCAGGTCCTGTTCCATGTCCGGCACGGCCAGCTTGGCAATGGCGGCCTCGTCACGCACCGGATGGCGGAATTTGGGGCCTTCGCCTTCGACGAAGTACAGCTCCAGGCCCATCGCATCGGGAATGGTCAGGATGTCCGAGAACAGGATGGCCGCATCCAGCGGGAAGCGGCGCAGCGGCTGCAGGGTCACTTCGCAGGCGATCTCCGGATTCTTGGCCATGCCCAGGAAGCTGCCGGCCTTGGCCCGGGTCGCGCGGTATTCCGGCAGGTAGCGTCCGGCCTGGCGCATCAGCCAGACGGGGGTGCAGTCCACCGGTTCACGGCGCAGGGCGCGCAGCAGGCGATCATTGCGGAGGGGGCTGGTCACTATGGGCATTCCTTGGGCGAAGAGGGGCAGCGGCTCAATCGCCGTGCGAAAGAATCTGGAAGCCGCGATGCAGTTCGGCATCGCGGGCCTTGTCGAAGGCTTGGCGGGCTTCATCGGCCTGCAGGTACAGCTCGCGCCGCAGCTGCGAGCGCGCACCGACGCGGCCGCTCTCGCGCAACAGTTCCCAGCCGCCGAACAGGTCCGGCAGCAGGGTCAGGCGCAGGAAGCGCGGCGCCTGCGCACCGGCGTCGGGATGTTGCAGGTAGACATGCATGGACTGATTGTAGCGGGGCAGGGGTGAGCCCTGCCGCAACGCCCGGTAGGCAGCGCCGGGCCATGCCCGGCGAACACGGACCCGCTCAGCCCGCGCCCAGAACCTTCAGCACCGCCGCTTCATCCACGTCCGGCACCACTTCGGCGCGGCCCATGCCCCGCCACAGCACCAGGCGCAGGCGGCCGGCCACGTTCTTCTTGTCCAGCCGCATGCGGCCCAGCAGGGCCTGCGGGTCCAGACCGGCGGGGATCGCCACCGGCAGCCCCAGTCGTTCCAGCAGCGCCTGCAGGCGCACGCGGTCGGCATCGTCGGCCAGGCCCAGGTTGGTGGAAAGCCGCGCGGCCAGCACCATGCCCACTGCCACGGCCTCGCCGTGGTTCAGGGCATCGCGGCCGGGCGCCGAGTAGCCCTGCTCGGTCTCGATGGCGTGGCCGAAGGTGTGGCCCAGGTTCAACAGCGCACGCTCGCCCTTCTCGAAGGGATCGCGTTCGACGATGGCGGCCTTGTGCCGGCAGCTGCGTGCGATGGCTTCGGCCAGCACGGCCTGCTCACCGGCCACCAGCGCGTCGGCGTTCTGCTGCAGCCATTCAAAGAACACCGCATCGCCCAGCGCACCGTACTTGACCACTTCGGCAAGGCCTGCGCGTAGTTCGCGCGGCGGCAGCGTAGCCAGCACGCGCGTATCGGCAATCACCGCGCGCGGCGGGTGGAAGGCGCCGACCAGGTTCTTGCCGGCCGGAATATCCACTGCGGTCTTGCCGCCCACCGACGAATCCACCATCGCCAGCAGGGTGGTGGGCAGCTGCACGCAGTCCACGCCCCGCATCCAGCAGGCCGCTGCGAAGCCGGCCAGGTCGCCGACGACGCCGCCGCCCAGGGCGAACACGCAGGCATCGCGGGTGGCGCCCAGCGCGGCCAGTGCTTCGATGGCGCGGCCGAATTCGGCCAGGGTCTTGGATGCTTCGCCGGCGGCCAGCACGTGTTCGCCCACGATCAGGTCCGGGCGCGCGGCCAGCAGGGCCTCGCGCAGGGCGGTCAGGTACAGCGGCGCCACTTCGCTGTCGCTGAGCAGCAGCACGTGGCGGCCGCGCACATGCGAGGCCAGCGCAGCGCCATCGGCCTGGGCACCGGCGCCGATGGTGATGGTGTAGGGACGGTCGCCGGCAACGGCGACCTGCAGCAGGGAAGGGGTGGTCATGCGTTCAGGTCCTGGCGCTGCCATTGCGCGGCCAGCTTGACGACAAGCTGGGCGGTCGCATCGGCGGCGGTGTACGGGTCGGTGTCAAGCGTGATGTCGGCCAGCGCGTGGTACAGCGGGTCGCGCACGGCGGCCAGGTCGTGCAGTACCTGCTCACGGTCCGGGCGCTGCAGCAGCGGGCGCCCCTTGTCGCGGGCCAGCCGTTCCAGCTGTGCCGCCACGCTCACATGCAGGTGCACCACGAAGCCGCGCTGGGCGATCAGGGCGCGGTTGTCCGGGTCCAGTACGGCGCCGCCGCCGGTGGATACCAGCTGGCCCTGGCCAGCCAGCACCTGGGCCAGGGCCTGGCGCTCATGGGCGCGGAAGCCGGCTTCGCCGGAGTGCTCGAAAATGGTCGGAATGCTGGCGCCGGCGGCGTCGACGATAGCCTGGTCCACGTCCACGAAGTCCAGCGTGAAACGTTCGGCCAGGCGGCGGCCGATGCAGGTTTTGCCGGCGCCCATCGGGCCGATCAGGATCAGGTTCGGAGCAGGATTCATGCCCTGTGATGCTAACACCTTCACGCCCCGGGCCCGGCACGATGGTTGCGATTGGAAGCATCCGCGCGGCGCTGTCAGCGCACTGCCTGCACCTGCCGTTGCCCATCCAGCTGCACCACGTGGTCGGCCAGCGCGGGCAGGGCACGCAGCGCCTGTCGGCTGACCCGCTCGTAGTACTGCACGAAGCGCTCGAGCTGTGGGCGGGTCATGCCGTGGCGACCGGGCTGCGCCGCCTGCAGGTTCTGCTCCTGCTGCCAGCGCCAGCGCGGAACCACCGAAAAATCCGGCGGCTGCAGGAACCACAGGCGGTCACAGCGCTGCCATAGCGCCGGGTAGTGATCGGCCAGGGCCTGGTTGCACCAGCGCCGCCAGCGCCCGTCCGGGTCGGCCTCCTGCTCCAGCGCGTTCAAGGGGCGGTCCAGTTCGGCATCGGCCTGCGCCGGCGTGCCCAGGAACCAGCCTTCGAACACCAGCAGGTCCAGTGGTGCGTCCAGCGCCGACCACTGCGCTTCGGGCAGGCGCTCATCGGCCAGCTTGTCGAAGCGCGGCAGCGCCAGCGGCTGCCGCGCGGCCACCGCGTCGAGCACTGCGTGGGCCAGCGGCAGGTCGTGGGTGCCGGGCGGGCCGCGGGTGATCAGCAGCGGATGCACCTGGCGGGCCAGGCGTTGCCGCTGCGCGCGGGTCAGGTAGACATCGTCGATGGACAGGGCCGCCGCGTTCAGGCCGCGTGACCGGGCACGCGCCACGACCTGCGCGGCCAGCGTCGATTTGCCGCTCCCCTGCACGCCACTGATGGCCAATACTGGCACCGTGGCAGTACTGGCCAGCGCGTCATCCAGCGCCTGCTCGGCGAGCGCTTCGGGGAATCCTTTCACCACGGGCATGTACGCAGCAGCAACCATGCCGCCACAATAGCCCAATCCGAGTGAGAAGAAGCGAACCATGAGCGACCTTTACGCCGAAGCCCTGTCCACCTTTGCCGCTTTGTTCGAGGAGGCCAAGCAGAGCCGCGAGGTCGAGCCCAACGCGATGACCGTGGCCACCGCCGATACGCAGGGCCGCCCGTCGGCGCGTACCGTGCTGCTGAAGGCCTTCGACGAGCGCGGTTTCGTGTTCTACACCCACCTGGACAGCCACAAGGGCCGGGAACTGCAGGCCAATCCGCAGGCCGCCCTGCTGTTCCTGTGGCGCAGCCTGCGCGAGGCCGGCATCCAGGTGCGCATCGAAGGGCGGGTGGAGCGGGTGGCCGATGCCGAGGCCGATGTCTATTTCGCCAGCCGCCCGCGCATGAGCCAGATCGGCGCCTGGGCGTCACTGCAGTCGAAGACGCTGGCCAGCCGCGAGGAATTCGATGCGCGCGTGGCCGAGGTGGAAGCACGCTTCGAAGGCCAGGACGTGCCGCGCCCGGATGGCTGGAGCGGCCTGCGCGTGGTACCCGACCGCATCGAGTTCTGGTACGGCGCGCAGTTCCGCCTGCACGAGCGTTGGTGCTACGAAGTGGGCGCCGAAGGGCGCTGGAGCAAGCGGCTGCTGTACCCGTGATCGATGCCGGGACCACGCTGTTCTGGTAGTGGCCAACCTTGGTTGGTCCTTCGCCGTGTCGACCAAGGTCGACACCTACCGGCTGCACGGCGCCACTGCTCTGGTAGTGGCCAACCTTGGTTGGTCCTTCGCCGTGTCGACCAAGGTCGACACCTACCGGGGTGCACGGCACCACGCTCTGGTAGTGGCCAACCTTGGTTGGTCCTTCGCCGTGTCGACCAAGGTCGACACCTACCGGGGGGCGCGGCACCATTGCTCTGGTAGTGGCCAACCTTGGTTGGTCCTTCGCCGTGTCGACCAAGGTCGACACCTGCCGGAGTGCGCGGCACCATCGCTCTGGTAGTGGCCAACCTTGGTTGGCCCTTCGCCGTGTCGACCAAGGTCGACACCTACCGGAGTGCGCGGCACCATCGCTCTGGTAGTGGCCAACCTTGGTTGGTCCTTCGCCGTGTCGACCAAGGTCGACACCTAGCGGGGTGCACGGCACCACGCTCTGGTAGCGGCCAACCTTGGTTGGTCCTTCGCCGTGTCGACCAAGGTCGACACCTACCGGGGGGCACGGCACCACGCTCTGGTAGTGGCCAACCTTGGTTGGTCCTTCGCTGTGTCGACCAAGGTCGACACCTACCGGGGAGCGCGGCACCATCGCTCTGGTAGTGGCCAACCTTGGTTGGCGATTTGCCGTGTCGACCAAGGTCGACACCTACCGGGGGGCGCGGCACCATCGCTCTGGTAGTGGCCAACCTTGGTTGGCCCTTCGCCGTGTCGACCAAGGTCGACACCTGCCGGGGTGCGCGGCACCATCGCTCTGGTAGTGCCAACCTTGGTTGGCCATTCGCCGTGTCGACCAAGGTCGACACCTACCGGGGGGCTGTCAGCAGTCCTTCCAGCGCCTCCACGTCTACGTGGTCGCGCTGTGCTGCCGTCATGAATCGCTCGGCAAATGCATCCCACAGCCGGCTGCGCAGGAAGAAGCGGAACAGTTCCGCATCCAGATGCTGCTCGTTGCACATCATCGCCATGATGCGCAGCGTTTCGCTGAGCGGCTTGGCCGGCTTGTAAGGCCGGTCAGCGGCGGTGAGTGCTTCGAACACATCGCACAGCGCCATCACCCGGTCCAGCAACCCCAGCTGGTCACCGGGCAGGCGCCGCGGATAACCCTTGCCGTCCAGCCGCTCGTGATGGGTGGCGGCCAGCTCCGGCACCATTTCCAGGCCCGGCGGCCAGGGCAGGGCCTTCAGCATCACGTAGGTCTGCACGATGTGGTTGTTGATGCGGAAACGGTCTTCGTCGGTAAGCGTGCCGCGGCGGATGCCCAGGTTGTACAGCTCGCCGATGTTCTGCTGGCACGGCGGCAGTTCCATGTTGAAACCCAGCGTGTTGCGCGGGTCGCCTGCTTCCACGGCCGGGCGGTCGCTGCCCCACGGCACGCGGTGTTCGGGCAGGTCCTGCAGCAGGGTGGCTGCGGCCGGCAGGGACGGAGCCTGCGGGCGCTGTGCTTGCAGATGGCGAAGCTCGGCGGCAGACAGGCCCAGGCGGTCGTCGAAGTGGCGCTGCCAGTGTTGCTGGCCGATGGCCTGCAGCCGCGCGATGGCTTCATCGGCCATGAACTCTCCGCCCAGATTACAGCCGGCCACGAACGCGAAATCATCCTGCAGCTGCTGCTGTCGGCTGGCGAGCTGGGCTGCAGTGGTTTCGCCACGTGCGGCGGACAGTTCCGCATCGCGCCACAGGATCTCGAAGCGCAGGCGCACCTCGTGGATGCGGTTGCGGATGACTTCCAGCTTGGTGGCCTTGTCGACGATGTGCTCAGGACTGATGACCTTGCCGCAGTCGTGCAGCCACGCGCCAAGCCGAAACGCCTCACGCTCGCCCTCGCTCATTCGGAACGCGGCGTAGCGCCCGTCATTGGCCTGGTGCAGGTGCTCGGCCAGCTCGATGGCTATCTGTGGCACGCGCTCGCAGTGGGCGCCGGTGTAGGGGCTCTTGGCGTCGATCGCATCGGCCAGCAGGCGGATGAGTGCCTCGAACAGCTGCCGTTGCGCCTCGGACAACTGGCGGGTCTCGATGGCCACCGCCAGCATGCCCGACAGGCGCTGGGTGAACTGCAGGAAGGCCGCATCGTCGTGCGCGGCATCGGTGGGGTGCTCCAGGACCAGCAGTCCCTGCAGGTTGCCCTGCCGGCCGCGCAGGGGCAGTCGCAGTTGTCCGGCCGGTGGCTGCTCGTGCACCGCGTCGGTCGGCCACGCGATGTGCGCAGGCAAGGGTGTGTGCAGCGTGCCCACCAGCGCCGCGCGGTGCAGGGCACCGGTGGGTGCATCTGGAAGATAGACCGCCGCCGCGCGCGACTGGGTGGCCTTGACCATCTGCTCCAGCACCCGCTGCAGCATGCGCTCCATCTGCGGCTCGGTGGCCAAGCATTCGGTCAGGTCCAGGAACGCGGCAATCGTGCCGCCCATATGCTGGATGGCCTGCGACAGCTCGCTCACCTCGCGCACGCGGCTGGCAGGCAGCGGTGCGCCGGTGAAGTCGAAGCGGGCAATACGCAGGCTGCGTTCGCGCAGGCCGACCAGGCTGCGGCCCAGGGCGCGCCCGGCCAGCCAGCCCAGTGGCAACAGCAGCAGGGTCAGCAACAGCGCCAGGCCCAGCGTCTGCGCGGCACGGCGGCGCGCGTCGGCCGCCAGCTCGTCCATCGGCAGCGCTTCCAGCAGATCGAAGGTCTGCCCGTGCCCGGTCTGCAGCCGCGAGCGCAACCCGATCCAGGTGCGACCTGCGGTGTTGAACTGCACGGGCAGGCCGCTGTGCGTGGCGCGTGCCTGGGCCTGCGCCAGCGGGGTGTGGCCTGCTTGCGTGGCCAGCGTGCTGGCAACGATCTCGCCGTTGCCATGCAGCAGGGCCAGCTCGGTGCCGGGCGTGGCCCGCAGCGTGGCCAGCACCTGGGCCAGATCGTCCAGCGCCACATCAACGCCGACCACGGCATCGCCGGTGCTGGCACGTTCACTGAGCGTGACGCCCATGCGGCCAGTGGTGGCAAAACGATACGGCGCCGAGACATGCACGTTGCCCGGGCGCTGCCACGCCTGCTGGTACCAGCTGCGCTGGCGCGGATCGAAGTCGTGGCTGGGCCACGGGCGTGTCGGCAGCGGCTGGCCTTGCGCATCCAGGAAGTGGAAGCGTGCCACGCGCGTGCTGTCGGCCTGCTGGCTGATCGTCTGCAGCAGCATGTCTGCAGTGCTGGGCGCCGCCACGCTTTTGCGCACGGCCGGCACCGCCAGTGATCGGGCCAGCAGCAGATCGCCATTGGGGTAGGCCACGTATACCGACGCTGCCACTGGCGCCGCGCGCAGTGCGGCCAGCAGCGGCGCGGCGTGGTCCAGGCGGCTGCGTTCGTCGGCCAGGGCGGGCAGCTGGCCGGCGCCGATCTGGCCCAGCGCCACCTGTGCCGGGGCAAACTGCAGGCGCAGCTGTTCGGCCAGCAGGGTGGTATCGCGCAGGGCGCGCTGCCGGGCATCCGCGCTCAAGCGCTGGTAGGTGGCGATCACGCCCCAGCCGATCAGCAGTGCGGCGACCAGGGCCATGCAGGTCATGGTCAGCGCGGTGATGTGGACGCGGATGCGAAACTGGCGCGGACCCGGTACGGCGTGGCTCATCAGGCTTCCCCCCTATGCCGATAGCCCTACGCAGGTTGCGTGGGCAACCGGACAGGACTGGGACGCCTTTGTAGAGTCGAGCTTGCTCGACTGCCTGGGCCAGTCGAGCAAGCTCGACTTTACAACCCGACGGCGCGCAGCCAGCGCCACAGCGTGGTGCGCGATACACCCAGGGCCTGGGCCATGCCTTCGCGGTCGTTGCGGTGTTCCTGCAGCAGGCTTTCCAGTTGGGCGCGGGGCGGGCGCTTGCCGTTGTTTTCCAGTGGCAGCGCGGGTGTGCCTTCGTGCACCAGCTCCGGCGCCAGCTGCAGCAGGCGCGCGGCGTCGATCAGTCCTTCGCCCGGCTGCCAGTGGATGCGCAGGCGATCAACCAGATTGCGAAGCTCGCGCACGTTGCCCGGCCACCCGGCGGCGGTCAGCACGGTCATTGCGTCCTCGGCCAACGGTGCATCGATGCCGCGCAGCTGGCGGAAGAAATGCTGGACCAGCAGCGGCACATCGCTGCGGCGCGCGCGCAGCGCGGGCAGGGCAATGCGCAGTGCGGCCAGGCGGTAATAGAGATCCCGACGGAAGCTGCCTGCAGTCGCGCGCTGTTCCAGCGACTGCAGGGTGGCGGCCACCACGCGCAGGTCAACCGATGTGGGCTCGGTGGCGCCCACGCGCAGCACTTCGCGTTCTTCCAGCACCCGCAGCAGCCGCGTCTGCAAGGGCAGCGGCAGTTCTCCGATTTCATCCAGGAACAAGGTGCCACCATCGGCCGATTCCACCAGGCCCACGCGGCCGCCCCGGCGCGCGCCGGTGAACGCACCATCGCTGTAACCGAACAGTTCCGACTCCAGCAGTGATTCGCTGATCGCTCCGCAATTCAGTGCCACGAAACGACCGCGGCGGCCGCTGGCGGCGTGCAGCTGGCGTGCCACCAGTTCCTTGCCGGTGCCGGTCTCGCCGGTCACCAGTACGGTGCTGTCGTGCGGCGCATACAGCGCTATCTGTGCACGCACCTGTGCCATTGCATCGCTGTCACCCAGCAGTTCGTGCGCCTCGCTGCGCGCCGTTGCACGCCGGCGCGGCGCGGGGCGGGCGCCACCGGAACGGGCCAGCGCCTGGGTCAGTTCCAGCGCATGCTCGAAGGCCTGCCGCACCGAATCGGCCGAGTACAGCAGTACGCCGGGCAGGCCCATCTGTTCGGCGTGGTCGATGGCCATGCCGGTGCCCACGATCACCTCGATGCCGTTGGCGCGCAGATCGGCGATGCAGTCGCGCGCGTCCTCGCGGGTGACGAAGCGGCGGTGCTCGATGTCCAGCCCGAAGCTGTGCTGGAAGTTGCTGAACACCGGCACGTCGCTGGCGTGGGTGACCAGACCAATGCGACTGGCGATGCGCCGCGCCCGCGCCAACGCCTCCATCAGGTCGAAGCCATTGGCCTGGATCGGCACGAGCGGCAAGTCCAGTCGGCCGCGCAGCCAGGCCGCATTCGAGCCACCGGCAATGACCACGTCGCAATGCTCGCGGCGCAGGCGCTGGCCGATCACCTCCACCGCCTCCTCGAAGCCGAGGTTGATCTGTTCGATGCGCGCGCGGCGGTCGAACTCGGGAATGACATCGCCGAGCAGGCCGGTCAGGCGCGAAACGCTGACGGTCCAGATCACCGGGCGGTCGGTATCGACAGAAGGCAAGGGCGAGCGGGGCAGGTACATGGCGCGGCCGTTATGGTGGATGTTTCATGATACGCCTGTTTCAATGTTTCATATGTTCCATGTTGCGGCCACGGTCACCCTTTTGAAATCAATGGCTTGCACCTTGGCACGGTGTTTGCGCCTGTACCCCCGACATATCTACTGGACTGCCGCATGACTGCTTCCACACCCTCTTCCGCCGGTACCCGCTTCCGCCAGGCCCTGGCTGCCGAATCGCCGCTGCAGGTGATCGGCGCGATCAACGCCAACCATGCGCTGCTGGCCAAGCGCGCCGGCTTCCGCGCCATCTACCTGTCCGGCGGCGGCGTGGCCGCAGGCTCGCTGGGCCTGCCGGACCTGGGAATCAATACCCTGGAAGACGTGCTGATCGACGTGCGCCGTATCACCGATGTCTGCGACCTGCCGCTGATGGTGGACATCGACACCGGCTTCGGCCCGAGCGCCTTCAATATCGCGCGCACGGTGAAGTCGCTGATCAAGGCCGGCGCGGCCGCCTGCCATATCGAAGACCAGGTGGGTGCCAAGCGCTGCGGTCACCGCCCGGGCAAGGAAATCGTCTCGCAGGGTGAAATGGTCGACCGCGTGAAGGCCGCCGCCGATGCCAAGACCGATCCGGACTTCTTCCTGATCGCGCGTACCGACGCCATCCAGGTGGACGGCGTGGACAAGGCCATCGAACGCGCCATCGCCTGCGTCGAGGCCGGCGCCGACGGCATCTTCGCCGAGGCCGCCTATGACCTGGACACCTACCGCCGCTTCGTCGATGCGGTGAAGGTGCCGGTGCTGGCCAACATCACTGAATTCGGTGCCACCCCGCTGTTCAGCCGCGACGAACTGGCCTCGGCCGGCGTGGCCATCCAGCTGTTCCCGCTGTCGGCCTTCCGTGCCGCCAACAAGGCTGCCGAGAACGTCTATGAGTCGGTACGCCGCGACGGCCACCAGCGCAACGTGGTCGACGCCATGCAGACTCGTGAAGAGCTGTATGACCGCATCGGTTACCACGCCTTCGAACAGCAGCTCGACGCCCTGTTCGCCGCCAAGAAATAAGCAGTACCCTGCACCATCAGTTTTCGGAGGGAAAACATGAACGATACGACCGCAACCCCGACCTTCAAGCCGAAGAAGTCCGTCGCCCTGTCCGGCACCGCCGCCGGCAACACCGCGCTGTGCAGCGTGGGCCGCAGTGGCAATGACCTGCACTACCGTGGCTACGACATCCTGGACCTGGCCAACACCAGCGAGTTCGAGGAAATTGCTTACCTGCTGGTGCACGGCAAGCTGCCGACCCGCGCCGAACTGGTTTCGTACAAGGCCAAGCTGAAGTCGCTGCGCGGCATTCCGGCCGCGGTGAAGGCCGCGCTGGAAGAACTGCCGCCGTCGGCCCACCCGATGGACGTGATGCGCACCGGCGTCTCGGTGCTTGGCTGCGTGGCGCCGGAAAAGGATGACCACAACCATCCGGGCGCGCGTGACATCGCCGACAAGCTGATGGCCTGCCTGGGCTCGATGCTGCTGTACTGGTACCACTGGAGCCACAACGGCCGCGCCATCGACGTGGAAACCGACGACGACTCCATCGGTGGCCACTTCCTGCACCTGCTGCACGGCGAGAAGCCGCAGGATTCGTGGGTGCGTGCGATGCACACCTCGCTGATCCTGTACGCCGAGCACGAGTTCAACGCCTCCACCTTCACCTGCCGTGTCATCGCCGGCACCGGCAGCGACATGTACAGCGCGATCTGCGGTGGCATCGGCGCGCTGCGCGGCCCCAAGCATGGCGGCGCCAATGAAGTGGCCTTCGAAGTGCAGAAGCGCTACGACAGCCCGGACGAGGCCGAGGAAGACATCAAGGCCCGCGTCGAGCGCAAGGAAGTGGTGATCGGTTTCGGCCACCCGGTCTACACCGTGTCCGACCCGCGGAACAAGGTGATCAAGGACGTGGCCCGCGAGCTGTCCGAAGAACAGTCCAGCATGAAGATGTACGACATCGCCGAGCGCCTGGAAACGGTGATGTGGGACATCAAGAAGATGTTCCCGAACCTGGACTGGTTCAGCGCCGTCAGCTACCACATGATGGGTGTGCCGACGGCCATGTTCACCCCCCTGTTCGTGATCGCCCGCACCGCCGGTTGGAGCGCGCACATCGTCGAACAGCGCATCGACGGCAAGATCATCCGCCCGAGTGCCAACTACATCGGTCCGGAAGACCGCGAGTTCGTCGCCATCGACAAGCGCGCCTGATCCACCTGCTGTCTGCACCCGGCCGGCCCGTTGCCGGCCGGGTGATTTCGCCGCCGCATCGCCGGCACCCGGCCCGCCCCAAGCATTCCGCCAGCCCATGAATACCGACTACCGCAAGAACCTTCCCGGCAGCACGCTGGACTATTTCGACGCGCGCGCCGCCGTCGATGCCATCCAGCCCGGCGCCTACGCCACGCTGCCGTACACCTCGCGTGTGCTGGCTGAAAACCTGGTGCGCCGCTGCGAGCCGGCCACGCTGGTCGACTCGCTGAAGCAACTGATCGAACGCCGCCGCGATCTGGATTTCCCGTGGTTCCCGGCGCGCGTGGTCTGCCATGACATCCTGGGGCAGACCGCCCTGGTCGATCTGGCCGGCCTGCGCGATGCGATCGCCGACAAGGGCGGCGATCCGGCCAAGGTGAACCCGGTAGTGCCGGTGCAGCTGATCGTCGATCACTCGCTGGCGGTGGAGTGCGGTGGGTTCGATCCGCAGGCGTTCGAGAAGAACCGCGCCATTGAAGACCGCCGCAACGAAGACCGTTTCCACTTCATCGACTGGACCAAGCTGGCGTTCCAGAACGTGGACGTGATTCCGCCTGGAAACGGCATCATGCACCAGATCAACCTGGAGAAGATGTCGCCGGTGGTGTATGTGCAGGACGGCGTGGCCTTCCCCGATACCTGCGTGGGCACCGACAGCCACACCCCGCACGTGGACGCGCTGGGCGTGATCGCCATTGGCGTGGGCGGCCTGGAAGCGGAGAACGTGATGCTGGGCCGCGCCTCGTGGATGCGCCTGCCGGACATCATCGGCGTGGAACTGACCGGCAAGCCGCAGCCGGGCATCACCGCTACCGACGTGGTGCTGGCACTGACCGAGTTCCTGCGCAAGGAACGCGTGGTCGGCGCCTGGCTTGAGTTCTACGGCGAAGGCGCTGCGGCACTGACCATCGGTGACCGCGCCACCATTTCCAACATGTGCCCCGAGTATGGTGCCACCGCGGCGATGTTCTACATCGATGCGCAGACCACCGACTACCTGCGCCTGACCGGTCGCGAGGAATCGCAGGTGGCGCTGGTGGAAAATTACGCGCGCACCACCGGCCTGTGGGCCGACGACCTGGTGACTGCACAGTACGAGCGCGTGCTGCGTTTCGACCTGTCCAGCGTGGTACGCAACATGGCCGGCCCGTCCAACCCGCACAAGCGTGTGGCCACCGCCGAACTGGCCGAGCGCGGCATCGCCGACGAAGCCAAGCTGGAAGCTGGCAAGGCCGAGCAGGCGCAGGGCCTGATGCCCGATGGTGCGGTGATCATCGCGGCCATCACCAGCTGCACCAACACCTCCAACCCGCGCAACGTGATTGCCGCGGCGCTGTTGGCGCGCAACGCCAATGCGCGCGGCCTGCAGCGCAAGCCGTGGGTGAAGTCGTCGCTGGCGCCCGGCTCGAAGGCCGTGCAGCTGTATCTGGAAGAATCCGGCCTGCTGCCGGACCTGGAACAGCTCGGCTTCGGCATCGTCGCCTTCGCCTGCACCACCTGCAACGGCATGAGTGGCGCGCTGGACCCGAAGATCCAGCAGGAAATCATCGACCGTGACCTGTACGCCACGGCCGTGCTGTCGGGCAACCGCAACTTCGATGGCCGCATCCATCCTTACGCCAAGCAGGCCTTCCTCGCCTCGCCGCCGCTGGTGATCGCCTATGCCATCGCCGGCACCGTGCGCTTCGACATCGAGAAGGACGTGCTGGGCGTGGATGCCGAAGGCAACGACGTGCGCCTGAAGGACATCTGGCCGAGCGATGCCGAGATCGATGCCGTGGTGAAGGCTTCGGTGAAGCCGGAGCAGTTCCGCAAGGTCTACAACCCGATGTTCAACGTGCGCGTGGAGCACGGTACGCCGGTCAGCCCGCTGTACGATTGGCGCCCGCAGAGCACCTACATCCGCCGCCCGCCGTACTGGGAGGGCGCGCTGGCCGGTGAACGCACGTTGGCGGGCATGCGCGCGCTGGCGGTGCTGCCGGACAACATCACCACCGACCACCTGTCACCGTCCAATGCGATCCTGGCGTCCAGCGCCGCCGGCGAATACCTGGCGAAGATGGGCCTGCCGGAAGAAGACTTCAATTCCTACGCCACCCATCGTGGCGACCACCTGACCGCACAGCGCGCCACGTTCGCCAACCCGAAGCTGTTCAACGAGATGGTCCGCAACGACGATGGCAGCGTGAAGCAGGGCTCGCTGGCGCGCGTGGAGCCGGAAGGCAAGGTCATGCGCATGTGGGAAGCGATCGAGACTTACATGGACCGCAAGCAGCCGCTGATCATCATTGCCGGTGCCGACTACGGCCAGGGCAGCTCGCGTGACTGGGCCGCCAAGGGCGTGCGCCTGGCCGGCGTGGAAGCGATCGTGGCCGAAGGCTTCGAGCGGATTCACCGTACCAACCTGATCGGCATGGGCGTGCTGCCGCTGGAGTTCAAGCCGGGCACCACCCGCCTGACCCTGGGCATCGACGGTACCGAGACCTTCGATGTGGTGGGCGAGCGCACCCCGCGCGCCGACCTGACCCTGGTCATCCACCGCCGCGACGGCCAGGACGTGGTGGTGCCGGTCACCTGCCGCCTGGACAGCGACGAGGAAGTGGCGATCTACGAGGCGGGCGGGGTGCTGCAGCGTTTCGCACAGGACTTCCTGGAAGGCGCCAAGGTGGCGTGAGGCCGGGCTGAATGCCTGCCCCCGCCAGTCGGGGGCGGGCTTGTCCGACCCCAGAGCGGGGCGCACACTGACTTGGCAAAAACTGCCAAAGGAGAGTCTGATGGCCACCATGAACATTTCGCTGACCGATCCGCTCAAGCAGTTCGTGGACGAGGAAGTACGCGAAGGCGGTTACTCCAGCACCTCCGACTACGTCCGCGACCTGATCCGCCAGCGCCAGCGCAGCAAGGCGGAAGCATTGCTTCGACAGTTGATCGCCGAGGGCGTGGCCTCAGGACCTGCCACGCCGGTGACGGCTGACACGTTCGAGCGGATGCGTCGCGAACTGACCGAAAGGATGGAGCGTGAAGGCGATTGACTGGAGGCCGAGGGCAGAGACCGACGCGGCCGATGCCGCGCTGTGGTTCGCGCGACAGGGAGGAGTCGCACTGGGCACGCGTTTCCTGGCCGAGTTGCAGGCCACCCTGCAGCGCATTGCCTTGTTTCCAGCTTTGGGCTCCAGCAGACACGCCGAACTCGCTGCGCAGTTGCCTGGCACGTTGCGTTTCATGCCGGTTTCCTCCTTTGAACGCTATCTCGTTTACTACATTGACCAGCCTGCGCGCGTGCACGTCATGCGCGTGTGGTGTGTTGACCTTGGCCTTGATGGGCTGATGCAAGACGTCTCCTGACATTCAAACGCTTGGATCCGACGATGACCTTCCTCCCCCAACTCCGTATTCCCGCCACCTACATGCGCGGTGGCACCAGCAAAGGCGTGTTCTTCCGCCTGCAGGACCTTCCCGAAGCGGCGCAGGTGCCGGGCCCCGCGCGTGACGCGCTGCTGATGCGGGTGATCGGTTCGCCCGATCCCTATGGCAAGCACACCGATGGCATGGGCGGGGCAACGTCGAGCACCAGCAAGTGCGTGATCATTTCCGCTGCCTCGGTGCCGGATCACGATGTGGATTACCTGTATGGACAGGTCTCCATCGATACCGCCTTCGTCGACTGGAGCGGCAACTGCGGCAACCTCAGCACCGCCGTTGGCCCGTTCGCCATCGCCAACGGCCTGGTCGATCCGGCCCGGGTGCCGCGCGATGGCCTGTGCACCGTGCGCATCTGGCAGGCCAACATTGGCAAGACCATCATCGCCCACGTGCCGATGCGCGATGGCGAAGTACAGGAGACCGGTGATTTCGAGCTGGACGGCGTGACCTTCCCGGCCGCCGAGATCCAGCTGGAATTCATCGATCCGTCCGACGACGGCGATGCCGGTGCGATGTTCCCCACCGGCAACCTGGTGGACACCCTGGACGTGCCGGGTGTGGGCAGCTTCGAGGTGACGATGATCACCGCCGGCATTCCGACCATCTTCCTCAACGCTGCTGACCTGGGCTACACCGGCACCGAGCTGCAGCCGGCGATCAACGAGGACAGGGCGGCACTGCAGAAGTTCGAAACCATCCGCGCCCACGGCGCATTGCGCATGGGCCTGATTTCGAAGCTGGAAGACGCGGCGACCCGCCAGCACACGCCGAAGGTGGCGTTCGTGGCGCCAGCGCAGGATTACGTATCGTCCAGCGGCAAGGCCATCCCGGCCTCGGCCATCGACCTGCACGCGCGCGCGCTGTCGATGGGCAAGCTGCACCACGCCATGATGGGTACGGCAGCTGTGGCCATCGGTACCGCGGCGGCGATTCCGGGCACCCTGGTCAACCGCGCAGCCGGTGGCGGCGAGCGTGAGGCAGTCACCTTCGGCCATCCCTCGGGCACGCTGCGGGTCGGCGCCCAGGCCGGGCAGGTGGACGGCCAGTGGACGGTGACCAAGGCGATCATGAGCCGCAGCGCCCGGGTCCTGATGGAAGGCAGGGTGCGGGTGCCGGCCGAGTAAGGCCCCGGCAGCTGCACGGGGCCCCGGTAGCTGCATGAAGCCCCGGTAGCTGCCCACCTTGGTGGGCAGGCGCGCGCCAGCGCGTGCGTGAGGTCCTGCGCCAACCAAGGTTGGCGACTACCGGCCACCCGCCGTCAACACCTTGACGCGGCGGCCCTATAATGGCCGCCTCGATCAAGGAGTGACGACATGAGCGGTCCGGCACGGCGGAAGCGGTGGGGTTGGGCGGCGGCTGTGCTGGCAGGAGGCCTGTTGCTGGGCTTGGCCGGCTGTCGCAATGACAGCGGGCAGCTGCCCAAGGCCAGCGGCGAAGCCATCGCCACCAAGGCCGAGCAGGTGAAGGAGTTCACCCTGCTGCGCGCCTACCCGGACCAGAAGAGTGAGGGCCTGTCGCTGGCGCTGGAGTTCTCGCGCCCGCTGGTCGGCACCCAGGATTTCGACAAGCTGGTGCGCTTCGAAGAGAAGGTCGGCACCGAAGACAGCAGCTGGACCCTGTCCGATGACGGCCTGACCCTGCGCTACCCGTTCGTGGAGGCCGGCAAGGAATACAGCCTGGTCGTGTCGCCGGACCTGCTGGCGGCCGATGGTAATCGCCTGGGCAAGGAGCTGAAGCAGAAGGTGTTCAGTGGCGAACTGAAGCCGGTGGCCGGGTTCGCGTCGCAGGGCAGCGTGCTGCCGGCAAAGGAAAGCCGTGGCTTGCCGGTGGTGTCGGTGAACGTGCCGGAAGTGGACGTCGAATTCCTGCGCGTGCGCGAGAAGGACCTGCCGACCTTCTTCAGCCAGTACCAGCGTGGCGGCCGTCGCGGCAGCTGGGAACTGAGCAGCGACTACGAGCGCAGCCCGATCAACAAACTGGCCGAGCCGGTCTACGTCAACCGCTTCATCCTGGGCGGCAAGCAGAACGAGCGCGTTCTGACGTATCTGCCAACCCAGGACATCAAGGAACTGCAGGAACCGGGCCTGTACTTCGCCCTGCTCAAGCGCACCGGTGATTACGAAGGCGAATTCGACACCGCGTTCTTCTCGGTCAGCGATATCGGCCTGCATACCCGCGCCTACAAGGACAAGCTGTTCGTCCACACCGCCTCGTTGAAGGATGGCGCCGCGCTGAAAAGCGTGGACCTGCGCGTGCTGGACGCCAAGGGCGAGGTGGTGCTGAAGGGCAGCACGGATGGCAACGGCAACGCCCTGCTGAACTACACCCTGGACGCGGCCCATGTGCTGGTGGCCAGCAGTGGCAAGGACACCAGCTTCCTGCCGTTCAACCAGCCCGCGCTGGACCTGAGCGAATTCGCCGTAGCCGGCCGTGACAACGCCTGGTTCGATGTCTACGCCTGGTCCGGGCGCGATCTGTACCGCCCGGGCGAAACCGTGCGCCTGTCGGCGCTGCTGCGCGACAACGACGGCAAGCCGGTCAAGCCGCAGCCGGTGTTCCTGCGCCTGAAGCAGCCCGACGGCAAGACCTTCCGCGAAACCCGCCTGCAGCCGGGCGAGCAGGGCTACATCGACTTCGAACAGGTCATTCCCGCCGAGGCGCCGACCGGGCGCTGGCAGGTCGAGTTCCGCACCGATCCGGCCAGCAAGGAAGCGATCCAGGGCATGACCCTGCGCATCGAGGAGTTCCTGCCCGAGCGCATGAAGCTGGACCTGGACAGCGCGCAGAAGACGCTGAAGCCGGGGGAGGAACTGCGCCTGCAGGCCAACGGCGCCTATCTGTATGGTGCGCCGGCCGATGGCAACCGCTTCACCGCGCGCATGGCCGTGGCCGCCGAGCAGAAGCCCGTGGAGGGCCTGCCGGGCTACTTCTTCGGTGACCCGACCCTGCAGCTGCCGCGTGATGCCAAGGATGTGATCGATACCACGCTGCCGGCCAACGGCCAGCTGCGCCAGGACGTTGCACTGCCCGAAGAGGCGGCCAAGGCCAAGGCGCCGATTGCCGTGGTGCTGTCGGGCAGCCTGTACGAGACCGGTGGCCGCACGGTCACCCGCACCCTGAAGCGGGTGATGTGGCCGGCCGACGCGCTGGTCGGCGTGCGCCCGCTGTTCAACCCCGATGATGGTGCCGATTCCAACGGCAATGCGCGCTTCGAGCTGCTGCGCGTGGATGCAGCGGGCACGCCGAAGCCGGCCAAGGGCCTGAAAGTGACCCTGGTGCGCGAGTTGCGCGACTACCACTGGACCTTCAACGACAACCGCTGGGACTACGATTTCACCCGCCGCTTCGAGAACAAGGAAACCCGCACCGTCGATGCCGGCAGCAGCGCGGTCGCCTTCGACTTCCCGGTGGAGTGGGGCGAGTACCGCGTGGACGTGTTCGATCCGTCCACCGGCCTGACCAGTCGCTATCCGTTCCGCGCCGGCTGGAGCTGGGGCGATGACAACCGCGGCCTGGACGCCCGCCCGGACAAGGTCAAGCTGGGCCTGGACAAGACCGGCTACAAGGCCGGCGATACCCTGCAGGTGACGGTCACCCCGCCGCACGCCGGCAAGGGCCTGCTGATGGTCGAATCCGATCGCATGCTCTACGTGCAGGAGATTGACGCCAAGCCTGGCGCCACCTTCAAGATTCCGGTCACGGCCGACTGGGAGCGCCACGACGTCTACATCACCGCGCTGGTGTTCCGTGGCGGTACCGCGCCCAGCAAGATCACCCCGGCGCGCGCGGTGGGCGTGGTGCACGTGCCAATGGACCGCAAGGGCCGCACCGTGGCCGTGGGCCTGGTCGCGCCCAAGCAGATGCGGCCGGAACAGGACCTGCCGGTGACGGTCAGCGCACCGCAGCTGGCCGGCAAGACCGCGCACGTTACGGTCTCGGCTGTCGACGTGGGCATCCTCAACATCACCCGTTTCCCGGTGCCTGATGCCGGCGCGCATTTCTTCGCCCAGCGCCGCCTGGGCATCGATGCCTACGACATCTACAGCCGGGTGATCGAAAGCTTCGATGGCGGCAGTGGCAAGCTGAAGTTCGGCGGCGACATGGGTCTGCAGGCGCTGCCGCAGGCCAAGCGGCCGACCGCGCGCGTGCAGACCGTGGATCTGTTCTCCGGCCCGGTGCAGCTGGATGCCAAGGGCATCGCCCGCATCCGCCTGAAGGTGCCCGATTTCAACGGCACTCTGCGCGTGTCGGCGGTGGTCTACAGCGACGACCAGTACGGCAAGCGCGACGTGGAAACCGTGGTGCGCGCACCGATCCTGGCCGAAGCCAGCATGCCGCGCGTGCTCGCCCCGGGCGACCGCAGTACGGTCACCCTGGATGTGCAGAACTTCACCGGCAAGCCGGGCGCGTTCAACGTGCGGGTGGAAACCGAAGGTCCGCTGTCGCTGGCCGAAGGCACGCGCAGCGTGCAGTTGAATACCGATGCCAAGAGCACGCTCAGCTTCCCGCTGTCGGCGCGCGAAGGGCACAGCGTGGCCAAGGTGCGGGTGCGGGTGGACGGCAACGGCTTCAAGGCCGACCGCCGCTATGAACTGCCGGTGCGCGCGGCGTGGCCGCAGGTCGTGCGCTCGCAGGTGCGTACGCTCGATCCGCTGGCCGCGGTCAGCCTGGATGGCAGCCTGACCGAGGGCCTGATGGCCGAATCGGTGAACGCGCGCCTGCTGGTCAGCCCGCTGCCGCCCATTCCGTTCGCCAGCGCGCTGCAGGGCGCGTTGAACTACCCGTATGGCTGTGCCGAGCAGACCACCAGCAAGGGCTACGCCGCGTTGATCCTGGACCAGGCCACCTCGTCGATGCTGGGGGCCGATGGCCTGGATGCCAAGACCCGTCGCGAGCGCATGGAAGGGGCGTTCGGCCGACTGGCGTCGATGCAGGTGGCCAACGGCAACTTCTCCATGTGGGGTGACGATGGCTACGTGAACCCGTGGCTGACCCCGTACGTCACCGAGTTCCTGCTCGATGCCAAGGACGCCGGCTTCGCCGTGCCGGACAACGTGCTGCAGAAGGCGCTGAACCGGTTGAGCGAGGACCTGCTGTCCGGCGGCAATCAGTTCTATGGCCAGGACGAACGCGAAAAGCTGAAGTTCGCCAACCAGGCCTATTCGGGCTACGTGCTGGCGCGGGTCAACCGCGCCCCGCTGGGCACCCTGCGTACGCTGTACGACAACGAACGCAGCAAGGCGGTCGGTGGCCTGTCGCTGGTCCACCTGGGCGTGGCGCTGTCGCTGCAGGGCGATGCCAAGCGTGGCCAGGCGGCACTGGCGGCGGCGTTCGCCAAGTCCAGCAGCGAACGGCCGTCGTACTTCGGCGACTACGGCAGTGCGATCCGTGACGACGCGCTGATGATCGCGCTGACCCATGAAAACAAGCTGGCCAAGCCGGCCTGGGATGCCCGCGCGGTTGATCTGGGCCGCGGCCTGGATGCGCGCCGCAATGCCGGCTGGATGTGGCTGAGCACCCAGGAACAGGTCGCCATCGCGCGCCTGGGCAAGGCGCTGTCGGCCAACCAGAAGGCGCTGGTCGCCGGTGAGCTGGTGATCGGTGGCAACACCGAAGCGATTGGCGAGCGCAAGCTGTTCGGCCGCAACTTCAGCACTGGCGAACTGGCCAGCGGCGTGCGCTTCAGCCCGCAGGGGCAGCCGCCGATGTTCGCCAGCATCGACGTGGCCGGCATTCCGCGCACGGCACCGGCACCGGACAACAGCGTGCTGGGCGTGGAGCGCAGCTACTACGGCACCGACGGCAAGCCGTGGACGCCGCGCCCGCTGAAGGAAGGCGAGGCACTGATCGTGCGCGTCACCGTCACCGCCGATACCACCATGCCCGATGCACTGCTGACCGACCTGTTGCCGGCCGGTCTGGAGATCGAGAACTTCAACCTGGGCGATGCCAAGCAGTGGGCCGACGTGGTGGTCGATGGCATCACCATCAGTGACCGTGGCGAAGCGGCCGATACCAAGCATGAGGAGTTCCGCGACGACCGCTACGTGGCGGCGCTGAAGCTGTCCCGTGGCAGCAAGGCGAACGTCTTCTATCTGGTGCGCGCGGTCACTCCGGGTACCTATACGGTGCCGCCGCCGCTGGTGGAAGACATGTACCGCCCGCAGCTGCGTGGCGTTGGTCGCAGCAACCCGACCACGATCACGGTGGTGCAGCCGTGATTGCGCGGACGGGCCGCGGTGGCGCGGCCCGTCCTGCTGACCGCACACCATGAAGCGATCGATCAGAATGCGGCTGGCGGCCCTGCGCCGCCGGCTGCGGCCCCTGTGGCCGTGGCTGCGCTGGGGCACCGCCGCGCTGCTGGCCCTGCTGCTGGTACTGGATTGGGCGTTCCCGCCGCCGCTGCCGAAGCAGCGCGACACCAGTACGCTGGTGGTGGCCGCCGATGGCAGTCCGCTGCGGGCCTTCGCCGATGCCGAAGGCGTGTGGCGCTACCCGGCCACGGTGGACAGCGTGTCGCCGCTGTACCTGCAGGCCCTGCTGACCTACGAAGACCGCTGGTTCTGGAAGCACCCCGGCATCAATCCGCTGGCGATCCTGCGCGCCGGTGGCCAGCTGCTGCGCGGCGGCCACATCGTCTCCGGGGGCTCCACCCTGACCATGCAGGTGGCACGCATCCTCGACCCGCACTCGCGTACGCCATGGGGCAAGCTGAAACAGATGCTGCGCGCGGTGCAGCTGGAAGTACACCTGTCCAAGGCGCAGATCCTGGCCTTGTACCTGGAACGGGCGCCCTACGGCGGCACCATCGAAGGCGTGGAGGCGGCCAGCTGGGCGTACCTGGGCAAGTCGGCGGCGCAGCTTTCGCATGCCGAGGCGGCCCTGCTGGCGGTGCTGCCGCAGGCACCGAGCCGGCTGCGCCCGGACCGGCACCCGGAAGCGGCGCAGAAAGCACGTGACAAGGTGCTGGCGCGCATGGCCCAGCAGCGCGTGTGGTCGGCCGACGAGGTTTCTGATGCGCGCATCGAAAACGTGGTGGCGCGCTCGCTGCGGCCGCCGATGCATGCGGCCCTGCTGGCGCAGCGGCTGCACGCGGCCTATCCCGGCCAGGCGCGCATTGAAAGTGGCATCGACATCGGCCTGCAGCGCACCCTGGAAGAGCGCGTGGCCAGCTATTTTTCCGGCCTGCCCGAGCGCACCTCGGCCGCGCTGCTGGTGGTGGACAACCAGACCCTGCAGGCGCGCGCCTACGTGGGCACGCTGTCCTTCGGTGATCGGCAGCGGCTGGGGCACGTGGACATGGTGCAGGCCTGGCGCTCCCCCGGTTCCACCCTCAAGCCCTTCCTGTACGGCATGGCGCTGGACGACGGGCTGATCCATTCGGAAAGCCTGCTGGTGGATGCACCGCAGAGCTTTGGCAGCTACCGCCCCGGCAATTTCGACATGGCCTTCAATGGCCCGGTAGGTGCGGCCACCGCGCTGCGCCTTTCGTTGAACGTGCCTTCGGTGGACCTGCTGCAGCGGGTGGGGGCCGCGCGCTTCGCCGCCCGCCTGTCCCACGCCGGCATCCAGCTGCGCTTCCCGCCGGGCGCGCAGCCCAATCTGTCGTTGATTCTCGGCGGCACCGGCGCGCGCCTTGAAGATCTGGTGGGCGCGTTCGCCGCATTGAATCGCAATGGCATTGCTGGTCGTGTGCGCTATACCGCCGACGAGCCGATGGTGGAGCGCCGACTGGTGTCGCCGGGCGCGGCGTGGATCGTGCGCGAGATGCTCGAGTCCAATCCACGCCCAGGCTACGGCGTGGGCACCTTCGATGTCGGTGGGCGCCCACGCGTGGCGTGGAAGACCGGCACCAGCTACGGCTTCCGCGATGCCTGGGCGATCGGCAGCACCCGCCACTACACCGTGGGTGTGTGGGTGGGGCGGCCCGACGGCACGCCGCTGCCCGGCCAGTACGGTGCAGTGACCGCCTTGCCGCTGATGTTCGAAGTGGTGGACAGCCTGCCGCGCCAGCGCGGTGATGCGGCGGCTGCGCCGATGCCGGCCAGTGTCAGCGAAGCGGACGTTTGCTGGCCCACCGGTGAGCGCGCCGAGGGGCTGCCAGCGGCGCTGTGCCAGCGGCGCATGCCGGCCTTCCTGCTGGATGGTGCGGCGCCGCTGACGTTCCCCGAACGCGACGCGCGGCGCTGGCAACCGGGGCGGCAGCGCTACGTGGCCGACGCGCGCAGCGGCTTGCGCCTGTCCGCCGATTGCAGCGCGCCGCATGTGGAAGTGGCAAGCGAGATCGCGCGCTGGCCGGCGTTGCTGTCACCGTGGCTGGCCAAGGCCACGCGCGATGCCTCGCAGTTGCCCGCGCTCTCCCCGGATTGTCGCGACGATGGCCGCGAGGCCAGCGTTGCCCTGCACATTGATGGACTGAACGACGGCGCCGCACTGGCGCGTGCGCCCAATGCCGAACATGGCGTGCGCCTGCAGCTGCGCGCGCTGGGCAGCGAACAGCGCGTGGACTGGCTGCTGGATGGCCGCTGGATCGCGCAGACGCAGGGAGCGCAGTTGATGCAGCGCGAATTTGCCGAGCCCGGCGCGCATGCCTTGACCGCCCTGGCGTCCGACGGCGCCTGGACCCAGGTGCGGTTCACCGTCATCCGTTGACGCCGCACCCTGCTTTGGTAGGTGCCAACCTTGGTTGGCACACGTCGGAACAACTGCCACCAAGGTGGGCAGCTACCAAGGCGTGCGCCTGGCCGCTATTTCCCGATCCAGCCATCCAGCAGATCGGCGAACTCATCGGCGTGTTCTTCTTCCTGCGCCAGGATCTCTTCCAGGATGCGCTTGGTGGTGGTGTCGCGGTCGCCGACGAAGTTGATCATCTCGCGGTAACTGTCGATCGCGATGCGCTCGGCCACCAGGTTTTCCCGCACCATGTCGCGCAGATCGCTGCCTTCCTTGTACTCGGCATGCGAGCGCGCCGAGAACGTGTCCGGGTTGAGGTCGGGTTCACCGCCCAGCTGCACGATGCGCTCGGCCAGCTTGCCGGCATGGGCCTGTTCCTGCTGGGCGTGTTCCAGGAATTCGGCCTTCACCGCATCGGCCAGCATGCCCTTGGCCATGAAGTAGTGGCGGTAGTAGCGCAGCACGCACACATATTCGGTGGCCAATGCATCGTTGAGCAGCTTGATGACCGCCTTGCGGTCGGCGCTGTAGCTGTCTGTGATGGCACCGTCTTCGATGTTGCGGCGTGCCCGTTCACGCAGCGCCTCGCGGTCGCTGATGGCGGTGACGGTGGCACTGGGCTTGCTGGTCTTGGCTGGCTTGGTGGACATGGCTGGCCGTTTCCTCTGGTTTGGGACTAGGTGGGCAGGTGCTCCAGCACGTACTGCGCCGAAGACACTTCAAATTGACCGGGTTCCTCGATCCACAGCGCCTGCACAACGCCGTCGTCGGCGTACAGAGCGAAGCGGCGCGCGCGGATGCCCATGCCCGAGGCGCTGGCATCCAGCTCCAGGCCCAGCGCACGGGTCAGATCCGCATTGCCGTCGGGCAGCATCAGCAGGCCGTCGGGCACGCGCTGGTCGGCTGCCCAGGCCTTCATCACGAACGGATCGTTCACCGCCATGCAGTAGACCTCGATGCCGCGCTGGCGGAATGCATCGAACGCCTCCACGTAGCCGGGCAGGTGACGCGCCGAACAGGTGGGAGTGAAGGCACCGGGCACGGCGAACAGCACGACCTTGCGGCCGTCGAACAGGGCGTGGGTATCGAGGGTTTCGACGCCTTCGCGGATGCGCTTGAGGGTGACTTCCGGAATGCGGTCGCCGACGTGGATGGTCATGGGAACTCCTTGCGGGGGCAGGCTAGAAGGGTGGGTGGGATGATCGCGTCAAGACATTGGAAAACCGACGTGCACGCCCCATCTTGGAGCGCTGCGGCGGGGGCCGCCAGCCCCAGCCTGCCGTACCGGCATGGCGGCTGCATTGCGCAGGATCAGTCGGCCTCACCAGGGCCGCACGGTGCGCGGCGTAGCATCGCCGGCGCGTAGAATGAACCCGGGGCGGCGCCACCGGCGTGGCCGAAGCAGATCGAGGTAGCTGGATGGAATTCAAGGATTACTACGCCACCCTGGGGGTGGAGCCGAGCGCTGGCGATGCGGAAATCAAGACCGCCTATCGCCGCTTGGCACGCAAGTACCACCCCGACGTCAGCAAGGAGGCCGGGGCGGAAGACAAGTTCAAGGCGGTGAACGAGGCCTACGAGGCGCTGCGCGACCCGGAGAAGCGCGCGGCCTATGACCAGCTGCGCGCGCAGGGCTACCGCCCGGGCGAGGAGTTCAACGTTCCGCCCAACTACGGCGGCGGCGGTTTCAACTTCGAGGAAGTGTTCGGCGGCGGCGGTGGTGCCGGCGGCGGCTTCAGCGATTTCTTCGAAAGCCTGTTCGCACGCCAGCGCGGCGGCCAGGGGCCGGGCGCCGGTCCGGGATTCAGCAGCCAGGGCCACGCGCCCAACCGCGATACCCGGGCCAAGCTGTCGGTACCGCTGGAAGCGGCCTACAAGGGCGACAGCCTGCGCATCACGGTCAACGGCAGGCAGCTGGACGTGCGCGTGCCCAAGGGCATCCGGCCGGGGCAGGTGATCCGGCTGGCCGGGCAGGGCAACCACGGCGGCAACCTGTTGCTGGAAGTGGAATATGCCGCGCACCCGCAGTTCGAGGTCGACGGGCGCAACATCCTCTACACCCTGCAGGTGACGCCCTGGCAGGCGGCGCTGGGCACCAGCATCAGCGTGCCTACGCTGGGCGGTAGCGTGGAGCTGAAGATCCCGGCCGATTCCGATGCCGGCCGCAAGCTGCGCCTGCGCGGCCGTGGGTTGCCGGGCAACCCCGACGGCGACCAGATCGTGGAGCTGGAGATCGTGGCCCCGGCCGCGACCGACGATGCGCAGAAGAAGGCGTACCGCAACCTGGCCAAGGCGTTCGGCGAAGCGATCTGAGATCGGTTGTGGTAGGTGCGGACCTTGGTCCGCACAGCGTGCCAACCAAGGTTGGCACCTACCGCAATGGTTCAGCCCTGGCCGGCGAAAACACGCTCCAGCACTTCGGACAGTTCGTCTTCCGAGAACGGCTTGGTGATATAGGCCTTGGCGCCCTGGCGCATGCCCCACATGCGGTCGGTGTCCTGGTCCTTGGTGGTGACCAGGATCACCGGAATATGCCGGGTGGCCTCGTCGCGGGCCAGCGTGCGGGTGGCCTGGAAACCATTGAGGTTGGGCATCACCACGTCCATCAGCACCAGGTCGGGCAGCTCGGCCTTGGCGGTTTCCACGCCGGCCGCGCCATCAGTGGCGGTCAGGATCTGGTGCCCGAGCTTCTCGACGATGCGCTGTATCCCCAACAGCTGCGACGGTGAATCGTCGACGATCAGAATGCGTGCCATGTTGTTCCCCATGTGTTGCCCGCAGTGTAGTGCGGGCAACGTGATGGCGGGAGGGCCGCGCCCTGCCGTCCGTCGCCTGCCTGCAACGCTCAGTCGATCCGCACCACTGTGCGCCCCAGCGACCCGCCGGCCAGCATCCGTTCGAATACGCCGGGCAGTTCGTCCAGGCCCACTTCAGCGGTGCAGATGCGGTCCAGGTGCTGCGGCTTCCACGCATCGCCCAGCTTGGCCCACACCGCTTCGCGCAGATCGCGCGGGGCATTGGCCGAGGACACCCCCAGCAGCGACACGCCGCGCAGGATGTACGGCATGACCGTCATGTCCAGCGCCGGGCTGGCCGCCAGGCCGGCGCTGACCACGCTGCCGTAGGGCACGGTCTGCGCCAGCAGGCTGGCCAGCATCGGGCCACCGGCGTTGTCCAGGCCGCCACCGAAGCGGGCCGACTGCAGCGGGGCGGTATCGGCCAAAGCCTCGCGCGGCAGTACCTCGGCCGCGCCGATCTCGCGCAGGAATCCGGCCTGTTCGGGCTTGCCGCTGATGGCGTGCACGCTGTAGCCGGCGCGGCTGAAAATATCCACGGCCAGCGCGCCCACCCCGCCACTGGCGCCGGTAACCGCCAGCGGGCCGTGCCCCGGGGTCAACCGGTTGTCCTGCAAGCGCAGCAGGGCCAACGCGGCGGTGAAGCCGGCGGTGCCCAGCACCATGGCCTCGCGCGGGGTCAGGCCGCTGGGCTGGGCGATCACCGCGCTCGATTCCAGGCGCACGTACTGGCTGTAGCCGCCGTCGCGGGTCTCGCTCAGGCCGCAGCCGGTGGCCAGCACCGCATCGCCCTCGCGCCAAGCCGGGTCGCTGGAAGCCACAACGGTGCCGGCCACGTCGATGCCCCCCACCAGCGGGAAGCGCCGCAGGATCCGGCCCTTGCCGGTACCGGCCAGGGCGTCCTTGTAGTTCACCGATGACCAGTGGGCGCGGATCAGCACCTGGCCGGGGGTGAGGTCGTCCACGCCCAGCCGGGTCAGGCCGCTGCGGTAGCCGGCACTGTCGTTTTCGATCCGGAAGGCGGTGAACGGAGGGGTGGGGGCCATCGGCGCTGCCTGACTTCGAGGAAAACACAACCTTACCGCGTCACCGCCCTTTCAATCCTGCCGGTCCGCCCCATCTTGTATGATCGGAGATGGTTCACGGCTGGCGTTGCGGGAAGGGCCCGCGTCGCAGCCCATATCTTGATGGAGCGTGCATGGCCTGGAATACACCCGGCGGCAACAAGGGCGGACAAGGCCCCGAGGACAATCGACGTGGGCCGTTCCGGTCGCGCGGCGGTGGCAATGGCGGTGGCTGGGGCGGTCTGCCCGGGCCGCTGAAGGATCTGTTCGACGGGGGCATCCTGCGTTGGGTGGCGGCGGCCGTGGTGCTGCTGGTGCTGTTCTCCAGCTTCCAGCTGATCGGCGAACAGCAGCGCGGCGTGGTGCTGCGCTTCGGCCAGTTCTCGCGCATCCTGACCCCTGGCCCGAACTTCAAGCTGCCGTGGCCGATCGAGTCGGTCACCAAGGTCAACGCCACCGAGATCAAGACCTTCTCGATCCAGGTACCGGTGCTGACCCGCGACGAGAACATCGTCAATGTCTCGTTGAACGTGCAGTACCGCATCGACGACCCGCAGCAGTACCTGTTCGGCACGGTCGATGCCAACCAGGTGCTGGAGCAGTCGGCGCAGAGCGCGGTGCGTGAGGAAGTCGGCCGTGCCGACCTCAATGCCGTGCTGAACAACCGCGGTCCGCTGGCCGTGGCCGCCGAAGAACGCCTGCAGGCGCTGCTGAAGGCGTTCAAGACCGGTCTGACCGTGACCGGCCTGACCCTGCAGGACGCCCGTCCGCCGGAAGAGGTCAAGCCGGCCTTCGACGAGGTCAATGGCGCCCAGCAGGTCAAGGAACGCCTGATCAACGAAGCGCAGGCCTACGCCGCCAAGGTGGTGCCCGAAGCGCGCGGCCAGGCTTCGCGTGCCCGTACCACCGCCGAAGGCTACAAGCAGGCCGTGGTGTCCAAGGCCGAGGGTGACGCGCAGCGCTTCAGCCTGCTGCAGGCCCAGTACAAGAACGCCCCGGAAGTCACCCGCAAGCGCCTGTGGCTGGAAACCGTGCAGCAGGTGCTGAGCGAGAACCGCAAGGTGATCGGTGGCGATGGCCGCCAGCTGATCTACGTGCCGATGACCGGCGATACCCGCCCCAGCGCCGCGGCGCCGGCGCCGGTGGTGAACCCGGAGGTGGTGATGCCGTCGCTGCCGGGCGCCACGGCGGTGGAAGCTTCCCGTGACCCGGGCCGGCCGGTCGGCCGCCCGACCGGGCGACCCAGTGGCCGTGAGGAGGGCAGCCGATGAGAAGTTCGATGTGGATTGCGGTCGCCGTGGCGGCCCTGCTGGGCCTGCTGGGCTCGGTCTATGTGGTGCGTGAAGACCAGACGGCGATGGTGCTGAACCTGGGCAAGGTGGTCCGTTCGGACATCAAGCCGGGCCTGCACTTCAAGCTGCCGGTGGTGGAAACGGTGCGCGTGTTCGATCGCCGCTTCCAGGTGCTGGACACCGCGCCGGCACGTTACTTCACCGCCGAACAGAAGGACGTCAGCGTCGACTTCTTCGCCATCGGTTACATCTCCAACGTGGGCGACTACTTCCGTGCCACCGGTGGCGACCCGCGCGTGGCCAATGCCCGCCTGGCGCCGATCATCACCGACTCGCTGCGCAACCAGATCAACTCGCGCACCCTGCAGCAGCTGGTCTCCGGTGATCGCAGCGAACTGATCGCCGAACAGCTCAAGGGCATCAACGAAGCGGTGGCCGGGCTGGGCATGCAGATGATCGACCTGCGCATCAAGCAGGTGGACCTGCCGACCGACAGCCAGGTGATCAATGACGTGTACGAGCGCATGCGCGCCCAGCGCAAGCAGGAAGCGGCCAAGCTGCGCGCCGAAGGCGAAGAGCAGTCGCTGACCATCCGCGCCCAGGCGGACCGCGACAGCACCGTGCTGATCGCCGAGGCCGAGCGTGATGCCCAGCGCCTGCGCGGTGAAGGCGATGCCGATGCCGCACGCATCTACGGCCAGGCCGGCGCTGCCGACCCGTCGTTCTACGCGTTCTACCGCAGCCTGGAGGCCTATCGTGGCTCCATGACCGACGGTAACGGCGTGATCGTGCTGGACAAGAACGATCCGTTCCTACAGTACCTGAAGAACGACCGCTGAGTTTCACGCATCACCCACGGGGCCCGGCCAACTGCCGGGCCCCGTGCTTTTTCCGGAGTTCCCCCCCCATGAAAGACCTGTTCGCCGCCCTCTGCCTGGTGGCCGTGCTGGAAGGGCTGCTGCTGTTTGCCGCACCGCTGGCATGGAAGCGCATGGCCGAGCGCCTGCTGGACCTGCCCAGCCCGGCCCTGCGCAGCTTCGGCGGGCTGGTGCTGCTGGCCGGCCTGAGCCTGCTGTGGTGGGCACGGCACTAGTGGCGGCGGGGCGGGGTCAGAGCCCTTTCCTGCGGAAAGGGATCCGACCCCTTCCAGGCGGCTGACCGGCCGGTGAAGCCGTCCGTCGGAAGGGTGGCAGCGGACCCCGGAAACCCGGATAATGCACAAAAGCCGGACGGGCCTCCCCGTTCGGCTTTTTCCGTGTCTGGGCCATCCATCGCCGGCTGCTCCCCGTTTGGAGCCGCCACCCACGCGCTGGCCAGCCCCGCCACGGTTTACCCGTCCGCGGCCCCGATGGCCGCAACAAAATCGAGGAGCCCGTCATGGGTCAGTCTGTCGTAGTGTTGGGTGCCCAGTGGGGCGATGAAGGCAAGGGCAAGATCGTCGATCTGCTCACCGAGGAAATCGGCGCCGTCGTGCGCTTCCAGGGCGGCCACAATGCCGGCCACACCCTGGTCATCAATGGCAAGAAGACCGTCCTGCACCTGATCCCGTCGGGCATCCTGCGTGACGATGCGCTGTGCCTGATCGGCAACGGCGTGGTCATCTCGCCGGCCGCGCTGCAGAAGGAAATCGCCGAGCTGGAAGCCTCCGGCGTGGAAGTGCGTTCGCGCCTGAAGATCTCCCCGGCTGCGCCGCTGATCATGCCGTACCACATCGCCCTGGACCAGGCGCGCGAGCGCGCTGCCGGTGGCAAGGCGATCGGCACCACCGGTCGCGGCATCGGCCCGGCCTACGAAGACAAGGTGGCGCGTCGCGGCATCCGCATCGCCGACCTGCACTACCCCAAGCAGCTGGAAGAACTGCTGCGCACCGCGCTGGATTACCACAACTTCGTGCTGACCAAGTACCTGGGCACCGAAGCGGTCGATTTCCAGAAGACCTACGACGAAGCGCTGGCCTTCGGCGAATACGTGCAGCCGATGAAGTCCGACGTGGCCGGCATCCTGCACGACCTGCGCAAGCAGGGTAAGCGCGTGCTGTTCGAAGGCGCGCAGGGCGCCCTGCTGGACATCGACCACGGCACCTACCCGTACGTCACCAGCTCCAACACCACCGTCGGTGGCGCACTGGCCGGTACCGGCGTGGGCGCCGATTCGATCGACTACGTGCTGGGCATCGCCAAGGCCTACGCCACCCGCGTCGGCGGCGGTCCGTTCCCGACCGAGCTGGACGATGAAATCGGCCAGGGCATCCGTGACCGCGGCGCCGAATACGGTGCCTCCACCGGTCGCCCGCGTCGCTGCGGCTGGATGGACATCGTCGCGCTGAAGCGCGCCGTGGCCATCAATGGCATCAGCGGCCTGTGCATCACCAAGCTGGACGTGCTGGACGGCATGGAAAAGCTGAAGGTCTGCATTGCCTACGAATACAACGGCAAGCGCACCGAGTACGCGCCGCTGGACGCGCAGGGCTGGGAAGACTGCACCCCGGTGTACCTGGAGTTCCCGGGCTGGAGCGAGAACACCCACGGCATCACCAACTGGGACGACCTGCCGCCGGCCGCCCGCGCCTACCTGCGTTCGCTGGAAGAGCTGGCCGGCTGCCCGATCAGCATCGTCTCCACCGGCCCGGACCGCGACCACACCATGGTGCTGCAGGACCCGTTCGCCTGAGCGATTGACCGGTAGCGCCGGGCATGCCCGGCGTCGCTGCAAGGAGAAGCCCCGCGCATGCGGGGCTTTTTCGTTACTGTGTGAGCCATGCCTGCGGGGACGTAGTGCAATGACGAGGACAACGGTGAAGGGCGAGACGGTCGCGCGGGTCACCCTGTGGGTGCTGTGGAGCCTGTGGGGGCTGGCCTGCGTTGTACTGCTGCTGGGCGCGGTCGCCAACCATCTCGCGTCGCGCACGCAGACGCTGCCGCTGCGGTTGCAGCCGGGTGCGTCCGCACAGGTGACGGTCTACCGCTTCATTGATGATCGCCTGCGACTGCGCCTGCGCTATCTGCCCGAGGCAGCGGATCCGGCGCTGGACCCCACGGTGCGGTTCAGCGTGGAAACCCCCACACAGCAGGCGCAGTTCCGCACCAGCGTGCGTGCCGGCCCTGCAACCACGGAGATCGTGCGCCGGCTGGAAACCATCGAAGGCGGGGGACTGTTTGACGCGTACTTCGGTTACGGCCGCGGCGATGCGCTGCCGCGCGGCCGTTCCTGGCTGCGGGTGACCGTGCTGGATGTCGAGCCGGCATTGGCCGGGCGCCCGGCCACGGTGCAACTGTTGCCGCCAATGGACGTGCTGAAGCTGACCGATCTGGATTACGTCTGGTTGTGGCCGTTCTTCTTCTGGCAGGCGCTGGCCTTGGGCCTGCTGGTCGCCGGCGCCGGGCTGATGATCGCCAGCATCGCCCTGCGCCGCTGGCAGCGTCGTGGACCCGCCCGGTAAGGCCGGGCCATGTCTGGACACTTGCCAAATGCCCAATATGGGCAGAATAATGCCCAATATGGGTATCTCCGCCGCCAATGCATCTTCATCCGGCCCCATCGGGCTGGCCGACGCGCTGTTCACCCAGACCCAGCAACGGGTGCTGGCCCTGCTGTTCGGGCAGGACCGCAGCGATTTCAGTATTTCCGAACTGATCAGCGGCAGTGGCGCCGGCTCGGGCGCCGTGCAGCGCGAAGTGGCCAAGCTGGTCGCCAGCGGCCTGGTGAACCAGCGCAAGGTGGGCAACCAGAAGCGCTACCGGGCCAACGCACAGTCGCCCATCCACACCGAACTGGTGTCGCTGGTGCACAAGACCGTTGGCCTGGCCGGTCCGCTGCGTGACGCGTTGCAGCCACTGCAGGACCAGATCACCTGTGCATTCGTCTACGGATCAGTGGCCAAGCGCAGCGACACCGCGCACAGCGACATCGATCTGCTGCTGGTGTCCAACACCTTGGGCTATGCTGACCTGATGGCCGCGCTGGACCCGCTGGAGGAACGCCTGGGGCGGCCCGTGAACCCGACGCTGTACACGCACGACGAACTGAGCGAGCGCCTGCGCAAGGGCAATGCCTTCCTGCAGCGGGTGCTGGAACAACCCAAGCTGTGGGTGATTGGAGGAAAGGATGACCTCGCCTTTGCAGAACCTGGTGGGGCCGGGTAAGCCGCTTTCGCTGGAACCGCCGGATGCGCGCGAGATCGAGGGACTGCAGCGTTCCGGCCTGGCGCGGTTGCGCGATGCACGCAATGCCACGCTTTCGCTGGAAAGCCGCTTCGACCTGGCCTACAACGCGGCCCACGCGCTGAGCCTGGCGGCACTGCGCGGGCAGGGCTACCGGCCCAGCAACCGCTACATCGTGTTCCAGTCACTGAAGCACACCTTGGGCGTGGGCCCGGAGGTCTGGCGCGTACTGGACAAGTGCCACCAGCAGCGCAACCTGGCCGAGTACGAGGGCGAGCTGGATGTCAGCGGTCGTCTGGTCGAAGACCTGATTGCCGCGTGCGAGGCGGTGCGGGTTGCTTCGGGCCTCTAGAACAGTGGGCGCTAGAGCAGCGGGCTCTAGAACAGCGGATACGGATTGATCGATTCACCCTTCCACCACTGCTTCTCCGGCCCCAATACATGCACCTCGAAATGCAGGTGCGGGGCCTCGGCGCTGGCATTGCCGGTGCTGCCCACATAACCGATCACATCGCCGCGCTTGATCGACTGCTTTTCCGCCAGGCCGTCGGCGTAGCGCTGCAGGTGCGCGTAGTAGTAGCACCATTGCCCGCTGGGTTCGAACTGGTAGACGGTCAGGCCACCGCGTTCGCTGTCGAACAGTTTCTCCACGGTACCGTCGGCCACTGCCAGTACCGGCGTGCCGGCCGGCGCCATTATGTCGATGGCATCGTGCACGCGGCCTTCGCTGCGCGCATCGGTGAAGGTGTCGCGCAACTGCGCGCGCTGCACGCCCTGCACCGGCAGCAGCAGGCCGATCGGTTGCGCAGCGGCCGCTGCAGCGGTTGGCATCACAGCAGGCGCGGGCGCCGTCGGAGTTGCTGATGCGGGCGCGGCCACGGCCGCTGGCGCAGTCTGCAGCATGGCCTGCGCTGGCGCAGACGCACGCGGGGGCTCAGCCTCACGCCGCAGCCACCAGCCCAGGCCCAGACCGAGCACCACCCCCAGCACGATCAGCTGCGAAAGCCGCATGGCACTACTCCTGCATCACCACGGGCACCGATTCGTCCACCGCATCGGCCACGCGCAGCACATCCCAGTTGGTCATGCGCACGCAGCCATGCGATTCGGTCTTGCCCACGTGCCCGGGTTCGGGGGTGCCATGCAGCCCATAGTGGGGTTTGGACAGATCGATCCAGACCCGGCCGACCGGGTTGTTCGGGCCCGGCGGCAGCGTCGCCTTCTTGTCACCCTTGCGGGCATCCCAGAACAGCTTCGGGTTGTAGTGGAACGGCGGGTCGCGGAACACGCCGAGGATCTTCCATTCGCCGATCGGCAGCGGATCGTGCTCGCTGCCCGACGACACCGGCACCTGCGCGATCACCTTGCCCTGCGCATCCAGCAGTTGCAGGGTGGAATCGGATTTGTCGATCAGCACCTTGGCCGCCTTCGCCAGCGGCGCCGGGGCGATGTTGGGTACCTGGATGCGACTGCCGGCCTTGCCCAGGTCCACGCCGGGGTTCAACGCTTTCAGCAGTTCCGGCGATGCATGGAAGCGCTCACCCAGCGCTTCTTCCACACTGGCATAGCCCAAAGCCTTCAGCTTGGCCTGCGCGGCCGGTGTCTTAGGTACCGGCTGGAACGGCCCGGCCACGTCTTCGGCGGTCAGCGTATAGCTGGCCAGCGGCACTGTGGCATCGGCCTGCAGCGCCTTCCAGGTGGCATCGTCCAGTTCACCGGTCACCGTCAGCCCGTGCGCGGCCTGGAAACCCGACACCGCGCGGCGCTGGTTGCTGCCCACTTCGCCATCGATCTGGCCGGGCGAAAAATTGGCGCGGTCCAGCAGCACCTGTGCATGCAACGGCGAGCGCAATGCGGTGTCCGGGCCGGCCTGCTCGGCAATGGGGGCAGGCAATCCGGCAGGCGGGGCCTGTGCGAACACAGGGCTGGCCAACAGCGAGAGCGCAAGGACGGCTACACGGGGTGAAAGCATGGAAAACTCCTGCGGGGTACGCAGCCACCATGCCTGTGCCCCGCGGCCAGCCTGCGTGAACGCCCCGCCGTGGGTCTGTGAAGCGGGACGGTCAGGGCGTGTCTGCCTTCTTGACCGCAGGCCCCGCAACCCGTTGCAGCTGCAGCACGCCGAACACCACTTCGGCCGCGGTGAACAGCAGCACGATGCTGCTGGCTCCGTGCACCACGGCGTAGACCTGCCAGACAGCAAACAAGCCGCGGGCAACGGCATCCAGGCGTCCCATCAGCACGCTGGGCGCCCACCAGCGCGCCAGTGACCACACCACCACGACCGATCCCAGCAGGTTGGCCAGCAGCATGTGCAGCGGGTCCAGCGCCGGCACCGTGCCGGGCAGCGACCAGGCGGCGGCCAGTGCGGCCATGGCCGCGTGCACGGCGGAAAAGCCCCAGGGCAGGGCGAAGGGCAGGGTGACCAGCAGGTCGTAGGCGGCGCTGGCACGGACGATACGCAGATAGGAGGGGAGCTGCATGGGGCACTCGTTCGCTGAAAGAGCGCCACTGTCAGGCCTGAAGTGAACTTCAAGGTCAAGCAGGCTTGGAGCTTTCATGCGTATTGGCGAACTGGCACAGGCCTGCGGGCTGTCCCGCGAAGCACTGCGCTTCTACGAGAAGCAGGGCTTGATCGGCGCCCGCCGGCTGGGCAACGGCTACCGCGACTACCCGCCGGAAACGGCGATGCTGGTGCACTACATCCGCACCGCGCAGCAACTGGGCTTCACCCTGGCCGAGATCGGCCAGCGCCTGCCCGCCCTGTGGCAGCAGGAGGACGCCGGCGCACTGCTGGCCATCGCCCTGCAGCAGAAGCTGGCCGACATCGATGCGCGCATCCACGCGCTGAGCGCGCTGCGCCATGACCTGGCCAACCGCTTGGCCAGTGCCTGCCCGCTTCAGCCCTGTGCCGGCTGAAGTGAACCGGCCGCACAAAGTGAACGGCACCGGAAGCGTTCATACTGTGCGCGTCAAGGCGGCGTGAGGGCAGGCCGATAAGGTCGGACCCCCCCACGTCTTTGGATGCAACGATGAACTACTTGAGGAATGTCAGGGTCGCCTGGCGTCTTGGCCTGGGCTTTGGCCTGCTGTTGCTGCTGGTCGCGGCCGTGGTCGCTACCGGTGCCACCGCCACTGCCGTGCAGAAGCACGCCATGCAGCAGGTGGTGGAGGTGAGCGTGGCCAAGGTTCGGCTGCTGTCGGAAATGCTGGATGCCAACAACCAGATGATGGTCGTGCGCCGCGAGATGCTGATCCGCCAGGGCGATGCGCGCGAGGCCGACGAGCAGCGCATTGCCGAGCTGGTCAAACGCTACGAAACCAGCTGGACCGCCTACCAGGCGCTGCCCGGCGATGCCGACGGCAAGGCGATTGGCGAGGCCATCGCGGCCAAGCGCGCCGTCGCACGGCCTCTCAACAAGCAGACCAGCGAGCTGATGTCGCAGGGCGATTTCCCCGGCGCGGTGGCCCTGACCCTGGGCCCGGTGCAGGAAGCAGCCAATGGCTGGAACAAGGCCCTGGCCGATGGCGTGGCCTACGAGGAGCAGGAAAGCCGCGAAGCGGCCGCCGAAGCCATCCGCCTGGGCGAGCGCAGCCTGCTGCAGCTGTTGGTGCTGGGCGGCATTGCGCTGCTGGTCGGCATTGCGGCCTCGGTGATGATCGGCCGCAGCATGACCGCGCCGCTGGCGCGTGCCGTGCAGTTGGCCCAGCGCCTGTCCAAGGGCGAACTGGACCAGGAATTCCGCCTGGGCGGCCGCGATGAGCTGACCCAGCTGGGCGAGGCCATGGCCAGCGTGCGGCAGAGCGTGCAGGCGGCCATCGGCGCGCAGCTGCAGATGGCCGAGCAGCACGAGGCCGGCGCGATCCGCTACCGCATGGACGCCAGCGCCTTCCCCGGGGATTTTGGCCGCATGGTACAGGCCACCAACACGCTGGTGGAATCGCACGTGCAGGTGGAACTGCTGATGGCCGAGGTCATGCAGCGCTACGCGATCGGCGATCTCAGCCGCGATCTGCCGCAATACCCGGGCGAAAAGGGCGAATTCACCCGCACCCTGGCCGCGGTGAAGCAGAGCCTGATGGCCGTCAGTGCGCAGATCGACGGCCTGGCCCGTGCAGCGGGCGCCGGCGATTTCAGCGTGCGTGGCGATGCCGCTGCGTTCCAGTTCCAGTACCAGGCCATGGTCGAGCATCTGAACGCGATGATGGCCAGCTCGCAGTCCAGCATTTCCGATGTGTCCGACGTGCTGCAGGCCATTGCCCAGGGCGACCTGACCGCGCGCATGGAAGGCCAGTACCAGGGCGTGTTCGCGCGCATGCGCGATGATGCCAACACCACTACCGCGCAGCTGACCGGCATCGTGCGCGGCATCCAGGATGCCGCCGGCAGCATCAACAACGCGGCCCAGGAACTGGCCGCCGGCAACAGTGACCTGTCGCGCCGTACCGAACAGCAGGCAGCGAATCTGGAGGAAGCAGCAGCTTCGATGGAAGAACTCACCTCGACCGTGCGCCAGAACGCCGAGCTGGCCCGCCAGGCCGACAGCGAAGCCCATGCGGCCGGTGCCGCGGTGCGTGCCACCGAACAGGCCATGGCGCAGATGGCAACGGTGATGGGTGAGATCGACCAGTCCTCGGCACGCATTTCGGAAATCTCCGCCACCATCGACGGCATCGCGTTCCAGACCAACATCCTGGCGCTCAATGCCGCCGTGGAAGCGGCGCGTGCCGGCGAGCAGGGGCGTGGCTTTGCCGTGGTGGCCAGTGAAGTGCGCACCCTGGCCCAGCGTGCCGGCGTGGCCGCCAAGGAGATCAAGGAGCTGATCGACGATTCGGCGGCCAAGGTGCGCAGCGGCCTGGACGTGACGGTGGAGTCGCAGGCTGCCATTGCCCGCCTGGCCCAGGCCAGCGCACGCACCAACCAGCTGATGAGCGATATTGCCGCGGCCAGCAAGGAGCAGGCGGCCGGTATCGAGCAGGTCAACCAAGTGGTGGTGCAGATGGACCAGGTGACCCAGCAGAACGCGGCACTGGTGGAAGAAGCCACCGCAGCCAGCCGCGCGCTGGAAGAGCAGGCCGAGGCGCTGGCCACGTCGGTGGCGGTATTCCAGCTGGAGCAGGGCACTGCTGCCCGCGCCGCGGTGGCGCGCGCGGCCTGACCGGCCGCCACAGGTAGCGTCGAGCTTGCTCGACTCTACCGCCGGGCGCCGTTTTCGGCGATGCTCGGGGCAAAGGGGGATCGGGCATGGACAGCAGGGAACCAGAACCGGCCTATGGCGATGTGCCACGGCTGCAGGATATCGAGGTCGTAGCCGTTGCCGCGCGGGAGCCGCCGACCGACTGGTCGATGCTGCCGCTGACCCGTGGCGACGATGATTCCCTGGTGATGCGGGCCCTGCGGCGCATGCGGCGCGAACCGGCGCTGCTGTTCACCGTGGCCTATCTGCTGGTGTCACTGCTGGGCCTGTGGTGCAGTTTCTGGTTTTACCAGGGCTTTGAACTCTCCATCCTGGATTACATGCAGCCCAGCGACTTCCTGGTGGCCGGCATGCGCGACCCCGTCTACGTGCTGTTGTTGTTGCTGGGCGTGCTGCTGGTGCTGCTGGTCAGCTGGCCCGACACCCTGCGCGCGCGCAACGCGGCCAAGCTGCAGACGCTGCGCCAGCGCAGCGTGCTGTGGCGGGTGGTGCTGTCGCGCTCGAAGCTGACCAGCTGGGAGGGATTGGGACTGCGTGCGCTCACTGCGATGACCCTGGCCGTGGCGGCGTTCATGGCCATCGGCGCAGCGAACTACGTGATGGTGCGCGGCGAACAGATCCGCAACCACGGGCGCGGCGAAGTCGTGCAGCTGCAGCTCAATGGCGATGCGGCACCGCTGCCGGGTACTGCGCGTCTGCTCGGTTCCAGCGGTGCGTTCCTGTTCGTCTGGTGGCCGCAGCAGCGGCGCGCCGAAGCGATTCCGATCGCCGCCGTGCGCAAGCTGCAGGCGCTGCCGGTGGCGGTGCGCACGCCCGCACCTACCCCACCCGCGCCGGGGGCGCCTCGTTGACCGGCCCGGTGCCGCCCTGCCTGGTGATGTTGCCGGGGCTCGATGGCACCGGCCACCTGTCGGTCGCGTTCCTGGCCGCCATGCGGGCTGGCGGTGTGCCCACCCGCGCGCTGGCTCTGCCCGCCACCGGGCCGCAGGACTACGCCAGCCTGCTGCATCTGCTGCGCCCGCAGCTGCCCACTCAGCCGTTCGTGCTGCTGGGCGAATCCTTCGCCGGGCCATTGGCCATGCAGCTGGCCGCCGAGGCACCGCCGGCCCTGCGCGGACTGGTGCTGTGCAATACCTTCGCGCGCCGTCCATTGCCAGTCCCGGCCGCCAGCGCCGCACTGCTGGCGCCGGCCTGGCCACTGCCGGTGTGGCCGATGCCACCGTTGCTGCTGCTGTCGAGGCTGCTGCTGGGGCGCTGGCGCAGCCGGCAGACCGTGCGTGAGCTGCGCCTGGCGCTTGCCCAGGTGCCAGCAACCACGCTGCGCCAGCGCGCCGCCGCCACCCTGCGCGTGGACGCGCGGCAGGCGCTGCCACGCATCGCGGTGCCCACGTTGTGCCTGCAGGCCCGCCAGGATCGCCTGCTCTGGCCGCCCAGCGTGGCTGAGCTGCAGGCGCTGCTGCCGGACGCCCGGCATGTCACCCTGGAAGGGCCACACCTGCTGTTGCAGGCGCGCACCGACGCAGCCACCACTGTGGTGTCCAACTGGGTGAAGGCGCTGCCGGGCTGACGCGCCGTTCGCTAGCGGTGGTCCTTGCGGCCACTGCCACTGCGCTTGCCACCGCCGTCCTGCTTGTTCACGGTGGCCCAGGCAATACGCTCGGCCGTGGTCTTGCTGGCGCCACGCTCGCGTTCGCTTTCTTCGATGTGCGCGGCCTGGCGCTTCTGCTTGTCGGTGTACGCGGATTTGTCACCTTGGGACATGTCGTTTCTCCGGTGAGGAATATTCAGGCCAGCAGGCGCAGCTTGGGTTCGCGCGCCCATTGGCGGGTGGCCGCGACAGCCAGGAAGCCCTTGGCGTCCTCGGCCTCGACGATGCCGGCGTCGTTGCCCACGCGCGCGGCCTTCAACAGCGCCTGGCCACCCGTATCGCTGGCGATCGCCTTCAGATGGGCCCAGGCATGGCTGACGAACTCCACTGCGGCCGCTTCCTTGACCAGCGCCTTGGCGGCGTCTGCACTGAGCACCACCGCCACCGCATCGAACACGACCGAGGGCGTGCCGGCCAACTGGCCGTCGGCGGCCTGCACCACGCCGTCGCTCAGGCGCGCGCCGCCCACCTTCGGCGCAACCAGCTTCACCTCGGCGCCGGCCTTCTGCGCGGCCTTGCGCAGGCTGGCGATCAACCCCGCATCCGAGCCTTCGTCGAACAGGATGCCGATGCAGCGCCCCTGCAGCGTGTCCTTGGTACGGCCGATGATGCGCACTTCGGGCACTGCGGGCATGTCGCGTGCCGGCGTTGTGGTCGGCGCGGGTTCGGGCAGGTCTGCCAGCGCCAGTCCATCGGCCACGCGCTTGGCCAACGACTCATCGATGTTGCGCAGATGGCTGACGGTGCGCACGCGCACCTTCAGCGTTTCCACCTTCGACAATTCAAATACCAGAGCCGAAGCGAGGTGTGCCTGCTCGGGCTTTTCGAGGCTGCGGAAGAACGCACGCGCCTGGCTGTAGTGGTCGGCAAAGCTTTCGGCGCGGGTGCGCCCCTTGCGGCCGTCATCAGCCGTGGCATGGCTGCGGAAACCGGCCTGCGTTTCGCGCGGGCTATCGTCCTCCAGCGAGCTCGGGTCATACGCCACGCGTCCCTTCGGCACCTGCATCTGCATGTGCCCGTCGCGTTGGTGGTTGGCGAAGGGGCACTTGGGAGCGTTGACCGGAATCTGGTGGAAGTTCGGGCCGCCCAGTCGGATCAGCTGCGTATCCAGGTACGAGAACAACCGCCCCTGCAGCAGCGGGTCGTTGCTGAAGTCGATGCCCGGCGGCACGTTGGCCGGGCAGAACGCCACCTGCTCGGTTTCGGCGAAGAAATTGTCCGGCCAGCGGTCCAGCACCATCCTGCCGATCACCTGCAGCGGCACCAGCGATTCGGGAATGATCTTGGTGGGGTCCAGGTGGTCGAACGGGAACGCTTCGGCGTCTTCCTCGCTGAACAGCTGCACGGCCAGTTCCCATTCGGGAAAGTCGCCGCGCTGGATGGCCTCGAACAGGTCGCGGCGGTGGAAATCATTGTCGGCGGCCTGCAGCTTCACCGCTTCGTCCCATACAGTGGACTGGATGCCCAGCTTCGGCCGCCAGTGGAACTTGACGAAGGTGGAATCACCGGCCTCGTTCAACAGGCGGAAACTGTGCACGCCGAAGCCTTCGATCATGCGCAGCGATCGCGGAATGGCGCGATCGCTCATCGCCCACATGATCATGTGCATCGATTCGGGCATCAGCGAAATGAAATCCCAGAACGTGTCGTGCGCGCTGGCCGCCTGGGGGAAGGCGCGGTCCGGTTCCATCTTCACCGCGTGTACAAGGTCGGGGAATTTCATCGCGTCCTGGATGAAGAACACCGGGATGTTGTTGCCAACCAGGTCCCAGTTGCCTTCCGGCGTGTAGAACTTCACCGCGAAGCCGCGCACATCGCGCGGGGTATCGACCGAGCCGGCACCGCCGGCAACGGTGGAAAAGCGGGTGAACACCGGCGTCTTCTTTCCGACCTCGGTGAGCACGCGGGCGCGGGTGTACTTCGCCAGTGAGGTGGTCAGTTCGAAATAGCCATGGGCGGCGCTGCCGCGTGCATGCACGATGCGTTCGGGAATGCGCTCGTGGTCGAAGTGGGTGATCTTCTCGCGGAGGATGAAATCCTCCAGCAGGGTGGGGCCGCGCGGTCCCTGGCGCAGCGAATTCTGGTTGTCGGCCACCGGGATACCCTGGGCAGTGGTCAGGGCAGGGTGCGCGCCACCGGCCTGCAGGTGCAGTTCGTCACCCCGGCCGCGCCGTTGGGCCTGGGGGGATTCGGACGGGGCGGGTGCGCGCTTGCCGGTGGGCTTGCTGGCGGCCATCAGGGTGTCTCCGGGGTACGAGGGGGCAGGGCATGACAGTCGCGCCCTGTCCGTTAACCCACGGTCCGCCGCAGGTGAACGTACGGGCAAAACCCGGCTCGGGTATGCTTCCCGCATGCGAGTCGAGCCCACCGACATCGAAGCCCTGTTCGACGCCATTCCGGACGTGCTGTTCTTCATGAAGGACCGGCAGGGGCGCTACACCCACGTCAACCAGACCATGCTGCGGCGGCTGGGCCTGCGTGCGCGCAAGGACGTGATCGGGCGCACGGCCGCCGAGATCTATCCCACCGGCCTGAGCGCCGACTACGTGGACCAGGACGCGCGCGTGCTGGGCGGTGAAGTGATCGAGAACCTGATGGAGCTGCACCTGTTCGCCAACCGCGAGCCGGGCTGGTGCCTGACCTGCAAGCGACCGTTGCTGGTGGATGGGCAGATCCAGGGGCTGATCGGCATCTCCCGCGACCTGGGGCAGAAGGACAGCCTGGGCGCGCAGTACGAACAGCTGCGGCTGGCGCTGGCCCATCTGAACGCGCACTACGCCGAAAACGTGCGCATGCAGACCCTGCTGGACATCACCGGCTTCTCGCTGTCCAAGCTCGAGCGCAGCTTCCGCAAGGTGTTCCAGATGACCCCGCAGCAGGTGCTGACCCGCCTGCGCATCCAGATGGCCATGCACCTGCTGCACGGCCAGGACAGCATCGCCTGCATCGGCCAGGCCTGTGGGTTCAGCGACCAGAGCGCCTTCACCCGCAAATTCAAGGCGGAAACCGGCTTTTCGCCGCGTGCCTACCGGGCCCGCATCGGCGAACCACTGCCGGCCTGAGCGCCCTGCTGCACTGTGCCTATCCCGCCGGGTGGGGGACAATGTAAGGTGTCGCCCCTGTAGCCGCCGCCAGCCCTGCCGATGCCCGCCACTCCTTCTTCGACCGCTTCGACCTCGCGCCTGGGCCATTCGCTCAAGCCGCGCCAGCTGATCATGATGGGCCTGGGCAGCGCGATCGGCGCCGGGCTGTTCCTGGGCTCGGGTGTCGGCGTGCAGGCGGCCGGGCCGGCGGTACTGGTGTCCTACCTGGTGGCCGGCGCGCTGGTGATCATCGTGATGAACGCTCTGGGCGAGATGGCGGCGGCCAAGCCGACCAGCGGCGCGTTCTCGGTGTATGCCGCCGATGCCATGGGTGCTACTGCCGGTGCCACCGTGGGCTGGCTGTGGTGGGTGCAGCTGGTGATCGTGATCGCTGCCGAGGCGGTGGGTGCGGCCGGGCTGCTGGCCACCGTCTGGCCTGCGGTACCGGTACCGATGGCTGCGCTGGCCTTCATGCTGTTTTTCACCGCCATCAACCTGCTGGGGGTGAAGAACTTCGGCGAGTTCGAGTTCTGGTTCGCCATCCTGAAGGTCGCCGCAATCCTGGCCTTCATCGCCATCGGCATCGCCCTGCTGATGGGCTGGCTGCCGCAGGTCGCCTCGCCGGGGCTGAGCAACTTCACCCAGCACGGGGGCTTCGCGCCCAAGGGCCTGGCCGGCATCGGTGCGGCTTTGCTGGTGGTGGTGTTCGCCTTTGGCGGCACCGAGATCGTGGCGGTGGCCGCCGCGGAAACCGAAGACCCCGAGCGCAGCATTGCCCGCGCCATCCGCACCGTGGCCTGGCGCATCCTGGTGTTCTACATCGGTTCGCTCAGCGTCATCATCGCGGTGGTGCCGTGGAACAGCGAGTCGCTGAAATCGCCGTTTGCCGCCGTGCTGCAGGTCGCCAACATTCCGGGTGCGGCCACGGCCATTACCCTGATCGCGGTGATCGCCCTGCTGTCGGCGCTCAATGCCAACCTGTACGGCGCCTCGCGCATGATCTTCTCGCTGGCCCAGCGCCGCGAAGCGCCGGCGGTGCTGGGCTGGACCGACCCGCGCCAGGTGCCGGTGATCGCCGTGCTGGCCAGCGTGCTGTTCGGGTTTGCCGCCACCATCATGGAACTGCTGTTCCCTGACAAGGTGCTGCCGGTGCTGTTGAACATCGTCGGCTCCACCTGCCTGCTGGTGTGGACGCTGTCGCTGGTCTCGCAGCTGGTGCTGCGCCGCCGCGCCGACCGCCTGGGCACGCGCCTGCCGTTCCGCATGGCCGGCTTCCCGTGGCTGACGGTGTGCGCGCTGGCCATCCTGGCGCTGATCTTCGGCCTGCTGCTCAGCGAAGCGCAGACCCGACTGCAGTTCCTGTCCATGGTGGCGCTGACGGCGACCATCGCGGCCGGCAGCGCGATCGCGCGGCGCCTGCGCGAGGCCTGATCGGCGCGTTCGGGTCGAAGCCGGCGGGCGTGGCCCGGCGCGATCGATACATGCTGCCTACATCTGCGGTGCGATCCTGATGGCCTGGGTCCTGAACGACCCGTCGAACAGGAGCACCGCATGCTGCGCAGCCGTCCCTTCCTGATGTTCACCGGCCAGGCCGAGGCCGCCCTGGCGCTGTACGCCGAAGCCTTCGCCGATTTCCGCCTGCTGGCCCTGCAGCGCCACCCGGAAGGCGCTGGCGCAGGCGTGCCGGGGCAGGTGCGGCAGGCGATCTTCCTGCTGGGCGGCACCCACTATCTGTGCTTCGACAGCCTGGACGTGCACGATTTCACCTTCAGCCCGTCGATTTCGCTGTTCGTGGAATGTTCCGGCGCCGAGCAGTTCGATCGCGCGGCGCGGGTGCTGGGCGAGGGCGGGCACTGGCTGATGCCGGTGGGCGACTACGATTTCAGCAACCGCTATGGCTGGGTGCAGGACCGCTTCGGCGTGTCGTGGCAGTTGAGCCTGGGGCAGATGCCGGATCCGTGATCGGATTGTTGTGGGTGTGGACCTTTCAATGTGGGTGTGGGCCTTGGTCCACACTCCTTGAAAAAAACGGCCCGCTTGCGCGGGCCGTTTGTCGATCATGCTTCGACTTCGTCGTCCTTGTAGGCATCGACCGGGATGCAGGCGCACATCACGTTCTTGTCGCCGTAGACGTTGTCCACGCGTGCCACCGGCGGCCAGTACTTCTGCAGCTTCAGGCTGGGCAGCGGGAAGGCGGCCAGCTCGCGCGGGTAGGCGTGGGTCCACTCGCTGGCCGTCACCGCTGTGGCGGTGTGCGGGGCGTTTTTCAGCGGGTTGTCCTCGCGGTCCAGGCGGCCGTCCTCGATCGCGCGGATTTCCTCGCGGATCTGGATCATCGCGTCGATGAAGCGGTCCAGCTCATGCAGCGATTCGCTTTCGGTCGGTTCGACCATCAGCGTGCCGGCCACCGGGAAGCTCAGGGTGGGGGCATGGAAGCCGAAGTCGATCAGGCGCTTGGCCACGTCCTCGGCACCCACGCCGCTGGTCTTCTCCAGCGGGCGCACGTCCAGGATGCACTCGTGTGCCACCAGGCCGTTGCGGCCGGTGTACAGGGTCTTGAAGTGCGGGGCCAGGCGCTTGGCGATGTAGTTGGCGTTGAGCTGGGCCACCTGGGTGGCCTTGCGCAGGCCTTCGGTGCCCATCATGGCGATGTACATCCAGCTGATCGGCAGGATCGAGGCGCTGCCGAAGCTGGCCGCGCTGACCATGCCGACCGGGCCGTTGTCGCCCAGCTTGCCCGGCAGGAACGGGGCCAGGTGTTCCTTCACCGCACAGGGGCCCACGCCCGGGCCACCGCCGCCGTGCGGAATGCAGAAGGTCTTGTGCAGGTTCAGGTGGGACACGTCCGAACCCCACTTGCCCGGCTTGGCCACGCCCACCAGGGCGTTCATGTTGGCGCCGTCGGTGTACACCTGTCCGCCGTGCTGGTGGATGATCTCGCAGATCTCGACCACTTCTTCCTCGAACACGCCATGCGTGGACGGGTAGGTGATCATGATCGCGGCCAAGCGGTCGCTGTACTTCTCAGCGTTGACGCGGATGTCTTCGACATCGACGTTGCCGTTGGCATCGGTCTTGGTCACCACGACCTTCATGCCGCACATCTGCGCCGAAGCCGGGTTGGTGCCGTGCGCCGAATCCGGAATCAGGCAGATGTCGCGGTGGCCTTCGCCGCGCGAGCGGTGGTAGGCGCGGATCGCCAGCAGGCCGGCGTACTCACCCTGCGCGCCGGAGTTCGGCTGCAGGCTGACCGCATCGTAGCCGGTGCATTCCACCAGCATGGCTTCCAGCGATTCGATCAGTTCCTTGTAGCCCAGCGCCTGGTCGGCCGGCACCAGCGGATGGATCTGCGAGAACTCCGGCCAGGTGACCGGGATCATCTCGGCGGTAGCGTTGAGCTTCATGGTGCACGAGCCCAGCGGGATCATCGTGCGGTCCATCGCCAGGTCCTTGTCGGCCAGCGAACGCAGGTAGCGCAGCAGCTCGTGCTCGCTGTGGTGGGTGTTGAACACCGGGTGGGTCAGGAACGCGGACTGGCGCAGCAGGGCAGCCGGCAGTTCGTCGGCGGTGCTGGCATCCAGCGCATCCACATCGGCCTGCGCACCGAACACGGCGGCCAGGGCGACGATGTCGGCGCGGGTCGCGGTCTCGTCCAGGCTGATGCCGACCGAGTCGCTGTCGATCGCACGCAGGTTGTAACCGGCGGCGCGCGCCTTGGCGTGGATTTCATCGGCATGCACGCCGGTGATGTGAAGGGTGTCGAAGAAGTCGCCACCGACCTGCACACCGGCAGTGCGCAGCGCTGCAGCCAGGATCGAGGCCAGGCGGTGGGTGCGGCGGGCGATGCGGGTCAGGCCTTCCGGGCCGTGGTAGACGGCATACATCGAGGCCATCACCGCCAGCAGCACCTGCGCGGTGCAGATGTTGGAGGTCGCCTTCTCGCGGCGGATGTGCTGCTCGCGGGTCTGCAGGGTCAGGCGGTAGGCCGGGTTGCCCTGCGCGTCGATCGACACGCCGATCAGGCGGCCCGGCATCGAGCGCTTGTAGGCATCGCGGCAGGCCATGAAGGCCGCATGCGGGCCACCGAAGCCGAACGGCACGCCGAAGCGCTGGCTGTTGCCGACCACGATGTCCGCGCCCCATTCGCCCGGGGCGGCCAGCAGGGTCAGCGCCAGCAGGTCGGTGGCCACGGCCACCAGGCCGCCACGCGCGTGCACGGCATCGACCAGCGCCTTGTAGTCGCCCACCTGGCCGAAAGTATCCGGGTACTGCAGCAGCAGGCCGAACGCTTCGGCTTCCAGCGCTTCGGCCGGCGTGCCCACGCGCAGCACGATGCCCATCGGCTCGGCGCGCGTGCGCAGCAGTTCCAGGGTCTGCGGGTGCACGGCGTCGTGCACGAAGAAGGTGTCCGACTTCGACTTGACCGAACGCTTGGCCAGGGTCATCGCTTCGGCGGCGGCGGTGGCTTCGTCCAGCAGCGAGGCGTTGGCGATCTCCATGCCGGTCAGGTCGGCGCACAGGGTCTGGAAGTTGATCAGCGCTTCCATGCGGCCCTGCGAGATTTCCGCCTGGTACGGGGTGTAGGCGGTGTACCAGGCCGGGTTTTCCAGGATGTTGCGCAGGATCACGTTCGGCGTGTGGGTGCCGTAGTAGCCCTGGCCGATGAAGCTGCGCAGCACGGTGTTCTTGTCGGCGATCGCACGGATCTTGGCCAGTGCCTGCACTTCGGTGATCGATTCGGGCAGTGCCAGCGGCGCGGGCGACTTGATCTTCGCCGGCACGATGGCATCGGTCATCGCATCCAGCGTGGCGTGGCCGACCACGTCGAGCATCTGCGCGATCTCGGCGTCGTTGGGGCCGATGTGGCGTTCAACGAACGCGCTGTGGTGCTCGAGCTCACGCAGGGAGGGGGTGTTCTGGGACATGGCGAAGGATCCGTCAGGGAAGGGCACACGCACGGGCACAAGCCGCCGGTCGGCGGTCTGCGGGGCGCCCCTCTGTCCTTTTGCCTGAGAGTTTAAAAGCGCGGAAAACCGCAGCTTCGTGCCCCTTCGGCGCCGGATCGAACCGGTCTCTCCAGAGTTGTGTTACGGGTGGTATCGGGCCTGAGCGATTACGGGCGTTGCGCCTTCGGCAGCGGTGTTCCGCTTCTCCCACCGTGTTGCCCGCCGATTATAGCCGGTTGCCGGGCCGGCGCAGCGGGTCGCGGCCGCATTGACGGGGCTGAATGGAGGATGGCCCGGACCCTGCATGGCCGCGTTTCTCCATGGCGCCCGCAGGCTGGGGCGCCTATCATGGGCGGACTCTCGTATTCATCTGGCGCCGTCCCTGCCACGGGGAAGCGGCGCCTGCCGTGCATGCTGCGCACGGCCCTGCCGGACGCCCGCCGATGACCGCCGCCGTTGCACCCTCCACCCGTCGCATGGCCCTGCTGCTGGCCGGCCTGGCCATGTTCGGGCCGTTCTCCATCGACACCATCTTCCCGGCCTTCCCGCAGCTGGCCCAGCGCCTGGCCGTGGATGAAGTGGCGGTGCAGCAGACCATCAGCGTGTACCTGCTGTTCTACGGCCTGATGAGCCTGGCGCACGGCCCGCTGTCCGACGCCTGGGGGCGCAAGCGGGTGATCCTGAGCGGGCTGGTGGTGTTCGTCGGTGCCTCGGTGGGCTGCGCGCTGTCCACGGATCTGAGCACGCTGCTGGTGTTCCGCGCCGTGCAGGGCCTGTCCGCCGGCGTGGGCATGATCGTCGGCCGCGCGGTCATCCGCGATCTGTACCACGGCCACGACGCGCAGCGGCTGATGAGCCAGGTGTCCATGCTGTTCGGCATCGCCCCGGCCATCGCACCGATCATCGGCGGCTGGATCCTGCTCAGCGGCGCCGGCTGGCCGCTGATCTTCTGGTTCCTGGTGGTGTTCTCGCTGCTGCTGCTGGTGGCCACGGCGCGTTTCCTGCCCGAAACCCACCCCGTGGAAGCCCGCGTACCGCTGTCCCCACGCGGCCTGCTGCGCGACTACGTGCGCATCGGTTTCAACCCGCGCTTCCTGCGCCTTGCGCTGGCCGGCAGCATCAACTTCGGTGGCATCTTCCTGTACATCGCCTCGGCGCCGGTGTTCGTGATGCAGCACCTGCACCTGGGCGAAGGTGGCTTTGCCTGGCTGTTCATTCCCACCATCGGCGGCATGACCCTGGGCTCGTTCCTGTCCGGGCGCATGGCCGGGCGCACCCTGCCGACCCGCCAGATCAGCATTGGTTTCACCCTGTGTGCGCTGTCGGCGCTGCTGAACATCGGTTACGTGGCGCTGGCGCCGCAGCTGGCGCTGCCCTGGGCGGTGCTGCCGATCTTCCTGGGCGGCACCGGCATGGCGCTGATCTTCCCGATCCTGGCCCTGGCGGTGCTGGACATGTACCCGCACCAGCGTGGCCTGGCCTCGTCGCTGCAGGCCTTCGTGCAGCTGATGATCAGCACCGTGGTGGCAGGCGTAGTCTCGCCGCTGCTCAGTGCCAGCCCCCTGCACCTGGCGCTGGGCCAGGCCGGCTTCTTCGCCGCCGGCTTTGTGTTCTGGTACTGGGAACACCTGCGCCAGCGCGCCCTGCAGGCGCCTGCCCAGGAGCTGCCGCCGCTGGCGTGAAGCGGCGCGGCGGCCGGGCTGGGTTATTCTTGCGCCCCCTTGCTGTGCAATACGACCCCCATGTCCACCACGTCCAAGATCCGCCGCGACCAGCGTCGCCGCCAGGAAAAGCAGGCTGCCAACAAGGCGGCGGCCACCGCTTCGCCGGTCGAACCGCATGCCGAACTGCGCGATCCGCAGCGTGCGTTGCTGGCCGGCGTGGTCCGCCGCGATGGCGAATGGGTGCTGGGCATGGATGGCCGCATTGCCGGCCAGACCCACAGCGCTGCGCACGTGCTGGCCATGATCATGCAGGCCGGTGAGCTGCACGAGCGCAATGGCACGCCGGTGCGCCTGATCTATTCCGATGCGCTGCGCGATGCGGCGCAGGCCGAAGTGCAGGAGAAGGGGCAGACCTTCGACGAGTTCAAGGCCGAGCTGGCTGCGGTAATGGCGGCGAAGAAGGGCTGAGGCCTGTAGAGTCGAGCCATGCTCGACTGCATTGCGTTCCAGCCGAGCATGGCTCGGCTCTACAATTCATGAAAGGGGCGGATCCTCGCGGATCCGCCCCTTTCCGTTCTGCCAGGCCGGTTACTTCGCCGGTGCCGCGCTGGCCTGCCAGCCGCACATCTGGCCTTCGTTCTGCTGCTTCAGCCACTCGTTGACCGGGGTGAAGTACTCGATCATCGGGCCGGCGTCGAGCTTGTCGCTGCCGGTCAGCTCCTTCAGCGTGGCCTGCCACGGCTGGCTGGCGCCCTTGCTCAGCATCGCCCAGTACTTCTGCCCGGCTTCCTTGTTGCCGTAGAAGGTGCACTCATGCAGCGGACCCTTGTAGCCAGCCGCATCGCACAGGCCCTTGTAGAACTGGAACTGCAGGATGCGGGCCAGGAAGTAGCGGGTGTACGGGGTGTTGCCCGGCACGTGGTACTTCGCACCCGGGTCGAAGAACTCTTCGCCGCGCGTGCTGGCCGGGGCCACGCCCTGGTACTTGGCCTTCAGGTCCCACCAGGCCTTGTTGTAGTTGTCCGGGGTGATGGAACCGTCGAACACACCCCAGCGCCAGCGGTCGATCATCAGGCCGAACGGCAGGAACGAAACGCCCGACAGCGCCATGCGCATCTGGTTGTTGATCACCGCTTCGCGGCTTTCGGTCGGGGCATCGACCAGGCCGATCGAGCTGAGGTACTTGGGCGTCATCGCCAGCACGATGGTGTCGCCGATCGCTTCGTGGAAGCCATCGTTGGCACCGCCCTGGAACAGCGGCGGCAGCGGGTTGTAGGCCAGGTCGTAATAGATGTGGCCCAGCTCGTGGTAGATGGTGGTGAAGTTTTCTTCGTTGGGCTTGATGCACATCTTGGTGCGCACGTCGCCTTCCATGTTCATGTCCCAGGCGCTGGCGTGGCAGACCACGTCGCGGTCGTCGGGCTTGATGAACTGGGTCTTGTCCCAGTACGACTGCGGCAGCGAAGGCATGCCCAGCGAGACGTAGAAGTCCTGGGCGCGTTCGGTCATCTGCCGTGCGGTGCGCAGCTCGGCCTCACGCTGTGCCTTGTAGCGCGCCGTGACATCGGCGTCCTTGCCGGCCTTGTCCAGCGCCGCGCTCAGGTTGGTCTGGTACTGCTTTTCCAGCGCGGCGGTGATGTCCAGGCTGCCGGCACCGGGGTAGGGCTCCAACTGGTCCCACAGGTTGGACCAGTCCTGCTGCCACATGTTGCCCAGCAGGTGGGCGGCGATCAGGCCGTTGCCCACTTCGGCCTTGTCCTTGCCATAGGTCTTGTCCAGCTTGCCGCGGGTGTAGCAGTGCAGCTGCTCGTACATCGGCTTGACCTGCTCCCACAGACGGTCGGTTTCCGGCCCGATCTGCTCCGGCGGCATGTCGTAGCCGCTGCGCCACATCTGCCCGGCATCGCTGAAGCCCATGCCCTTGGCGCCTTCGTTCACCAGGCTGACGAACTGCTGGTAGTCGCCGCGCATGCCCTTGGTGGTGCTGTGCCAGCCCTGCCAGGCGTCCAGCTGCTTGTCATAGTCGCGGCTGCGCGACAGCACCTGTTCCAGGTCGCCCAGCTGGCGGCAGGAGGCCGGATCGTTGGCATCGGTGCAGTACTTGCCCGCGCCGTAGCTGCCTTCCATGCGGGTGGCGATCTGGGTGAGCTGGGCCAGCTTGGCGGCATCGCGCGGCGCCGGCATCGACGACATCAGCTTCAGCAGGTGGATGGCGCGCTTGCTGTCCTCGCTCATCGGCTGGCCTTCGAACTTGGCGGCCTGTTCGATCCAGCTGTTGAGCTGGGTCAGCGAGCGTTCGTTGGCCTTGGCGGCGATGCGTTCGGAATCGCTGTTGATGTAGGTGGACGACAGCCACTGTGCCGAGGTCATCTCGGGGTAGGCGGCCTTGTATTCAGCGTTGATGCGGGCGACGAACTGGTCGGCGGTTTCCCCGGCCGGCGCGCTGGGGGCGGCGGCTTCAGAACCGGGGGTAGCTTCCTTCTTGCAGGCAACCAGGGCCAGCGTGGCGGCGGCGATTGCCGAGGCCAGCAGCAGATGGCGGTGTTTCACGGGTAGTCCTTGGGTGGTGAACGACGGCCGAAGGCTAGTGGGCGGCCGCAGCCACCGCAAGTGGCATAGGTCCGGCAGGGCTGCGCCCTGCACCCGCTCAATGCAACGGCAACGTCAAGAGCGGGCATTCCGCGGGTTGGCGGGGCGGTGTCGGATTGCGGGGACGCCGCAAGTACGTCCGTGTAGCAACTGTGTTGTGGGATGGGATTTTGGCCGTCTGGCAGACAGGCACGGCAAAGCCGGCTGCCGGCCGGCAGCCGCTGCCGTGCGCCCTGAGCGTGCCTCAAGCGGGGATCGGTCCGCTTGAGGCGTCGCGCACGCGGGCGTTGAGAATGACCAGCATCTTCCGCATCACGGCCACGATGGCCACTTTCCCTTCCTTGCCGCGGGCCCGCAGCGACCGGTAAAAGTCCCGCAACCGCGGCTCATGTCGCATGGCAGACATGGCCGCCATGTAAAGCACCTGGCGGATCTCGGCCCTGCCGCCGTGGATGCTTCGTCTCCCTCGCATGGTTCCGCTGTCGTGGGAGATCGGCGCTACGCCGACCAGGCTGGCAATGGCCTTTCCGCTGATCTGCCCCAACTCAGGCAGGTAGCTGGCCAGCACCGCCTGCAGTGCCGGGCCAACCCCTTTCATCGACTTCAGCACTGCCAGTTGAGGCTGCTGCGCGACCTGTTCGGCGATCTGTTTGCCCAGCCGCTCGACCATTGATTGCAGGCGGATGATGTTGCCTTGCATCAG
>NZ_CP025995.1:3528545-3557283 GCF_003086675.1 Stenotrophomonas sp. ZAC14D2_NAIMI4_7 | reverse complement strand
GTCCAATTCAGCATAGCCAGAAGGGCTATTGCTGACCTGCAGGGTCTCGCCGTCTGTCGTACCGATATCCAATCGGCGCTTGCTCACATCAATCCCGATCCCGTTCATTGCCCGACTCCGTATAGTCTGGAAGGGTCGAGAGCTCCCCCGCTTGCCCAGTCTTATCGCTTCGAGTGTCCAGCTCCAGCAACTGTTCGGGCGGATCAAGGGAGAATCCGGCGTGGGCGCCAAGCTACACGGCGATCGTCGAGATCCAGGCTCATACGGCGGCCCACGCCGGCTCTCGACACCTACGCTGCCAGATTTCCATCAGATAAGGCTTGGCCGCGGCATCCATGCCGCGGACACCCCGCAATCCGACCCCGTCATTCCGGCAGGTCGCAGGAAACTGTCGAAGGCGGGGTGGGTCCGGTCGAGGGGGCGTGAGCCGCATGGATGCGGCGACCGAGCTTACATGGGTGAGGGCGCTTTGCTTGCGAAGCACTGCTTCGCAAGCGCCCGAACGCCCAGCCGCCAGCGGCTGGGCCGGGCCCCGGAGGGGGACTTGCAGCGTCCCCCTCGACCGGACCCATCCCGCCAACCCCCAGCACACCCGCTTTTGACGTGGACGTTGACGCTGACGTTGATTCGGCAGGTGCAGGGCTGCAAGCCCTGCCACAAACACCCCTACCGCGCGCAGTTGGCGAACACGTCGCGGTCGCGTTCGTACAGTCCGGTCTTCACCTGCATCAGCCCCAGCACCGAGGGGAACAGGTTGTCGTGGTCGGTGTAGGCCGTCGCGCGCTTGCGCACGCATTGCAGATCCAAGCCACGGCTGCGCGCGAAGCCCGGCGAGAACCACATCGTCATCGGCACCCGGGTCTGCTCGGCCGGCGCGATGGCATAGGGCACCCCATGCAGGAACAAGCCCTTTTCGCCCAGTGATTCACCATGGTCGGACAGGTAGATCATCGCCGTGTCGTAGTCGTCCAGCCCCTGCAGCGTGCCGATCGTCCGGGCCAGGAAATGATCGGTGTACAGCACCGCATTGTCGTAGCTGTTGGTGATCTGCTCGCGGCTGCACTGGCCGATGTCGCGGGTGTCGCAGGTCGGGGTGAAGCGGCGGAATGCGGCAGGGTAGCGCTCGAAATACGCTGGCCCATGGTTGCCCAGCTGGTGCAGCACCACCACCCGGTCGCCGGGCTTCGCGCGCACCTGCGTGGCCAGGTCCTGCAGCAGGATCTCATCCATGCAGCGGCCATCCGCGCACAGCCCCGGCGTGGTCGCATCGGCCAGCGACTGGAACTGCAGACCTTCACAGACGCCCTTGCAGCCCGATTGGTTGTCACGCCACAGCGGGGTGACGCCGGCGCGGTTCAGTACGTGCAGCAGCGACTGGTGCGCGCGGATCTTCTTCTCGTCGTAATCATGCCGGCCCCAGGGCGAGTACATGCACGGTAGCGAGACTTCGGTGCTGGTGCCGCACGAATGCATGTCGGGGAAGTTGATCACCGGCGCCTGCGCCAGTTCGGGCGTGGTGTGGCCGCCGTTGAGGCCCCAGTCCTGCGCACGCAGCGTTTCCCCCATCACGATCACCAGCAGCCGCGGCTTGCTGGTGGGCGCGCGTGGGGTCGCCATGGCGTCGGTGCCGATCGGCAGCTTCGGCGCGCGCTGCACCGGGTTGTCGCTGCGCAGTGCGCGCGGCAGGCCCAGCATCACGTTGGCCGGCGTGGCCAGGTAGCGCACCTCGCGCTGGTTGCGCATCAATGCCGACACATCCTGGAACGACAACAGCGCACCGCCCAGTGCGGTTGCCGCTGCCAGCAGCAGGAAGCCCGCGCGCCACAGCAGCGTGCGGCCCCAGCTTCGCCTGCGCAGCTGCACGCGCCACAGCAGCAGCATCGGCACCGCCGCCAGCCACAGCAGTGGCCACAGCAGCGAAGCGGTCATCAGCTCTCGGCTTTCCTTCGGGTCGGTGGCCAGTACGTTGCGCAGCATGTCCGCATCCAGATAGATGTGGTAGCGGCCCATGTAGTGCGCGGCGAACGCGGTGACCAGCAGCAGCAGGCTGACCATCACCTTGGCGTTCCAGCGCCACACCAGAAGCCCCAGCAGCAGGCCATGTGCGCCCAGCAGCAACAGCAGCAGCGAAAGTGCATAGCGCAGGCTGCCGGGGTGGCTGGCCATCGCGCTGTGCCAGAACAGCCCGTTGCCTGCGACGGCGAAGAACAGGCTGGCCAGCGCGATCAGTGCTTCGGTGGACAGCAGTGGCCGCCACTGCAGCAGCGATGCCAGCGCGGGAAGGCGCGGCGAGCGTTCAACCGATGCGTTCATGCCTGTGCCTCCTGCCGGCGCGGGCGCGCCAGCCAGCGCTGCACGCACAGGAATAGCCCGAGCGAAAGCAGCCAGCACAGCAGCGCGGTGGCGACATCGTGCGAAAGAAAGTGCGCACCGCGCAGTTGCTGGCTGACGCCGAACACCAGGCCGGCGGCCAGGCCGATGCCCAGCCCCACCCAGCGCCAGCTGGGGCGCCAGAGCAGGGCGAAGAAGTACAGGCACAGCCAGGCATAGCCGGCACTGGCGTGGCCGGCCGGGAAACAGGCACGCGCCGGGATGCCTTTCGGGCGGTGATCGAACAGACCCACGAAGGCATCGTGGCCGCCGTAGCGCAGCAGGTCCCACGGGCAGTCCATCGGCACCAGCGCCTTCAGCAGCGATACCAGCCCGGTGCCCAGTGCGACGGCGGCCACCACGTACAGCAGCGCCCAGCGCAGCGTGCGGTCACGCCCGCGCCGCCAGTGGTGGAAGCACAGCAGGAGGGCGACCAAGCCGGCCAACGTGCTCAGCCATTTGCCGCCCTGGTGCACCCCCACGCGGGTCAGCCAGGCATCTTGCAGGGCCCAATGCCCGCCCTGCAGCTGGTACAGGTGATCGGCCAGCCACTGGTCCCCGCCCAAGCCCATCAGCAGCGCGAACGCTGGAATGCCAATGGCTAGCGGCAGCCACAGATGGGTCAGCGCGAAGCGCGAGCCCAGTCGGGATGGGGCAATCACGAGTGCGGGGGCAAGAGGACGTGCAGGCATGCGGGCCGGTGCCGTGGCGGGAATCGCGGCCATGCTGGTGAGCAACGTGTCGGAGAAGGGTCGGACTGCTGTTGCCGACCGGTTAATCTGCCGGCGCCCGCCGCGATCCGTTCAGTCTTCCTCCTGCGACGTCCCGACTGGTGCCGCATGGCAATCCGCGCTCCAGGCGGTACCCGGCAGCAGCAACCAGTGGTTGCGGTTGGCCACGCCGATATCGACCACCTGCGCCGGGTCTACACAAGGGCTCAAGGCCTGGTCCAGCACCAGTACCCAGCGTGCGTGCGGCGCTTGCGCCAGCCACGGCCCCGCGTGTTGCCACTGCTCGGCCCAGGGGCGCTTGAAGCCGAACTCCTGCACCGGCCGATCGGCCTGCAACAGGTTCTGCTCCCGCCAGGCAACCATCGCCAGGTCGGCATCGGGCCCGATCCGTTGGCTGACCCGTTGCATCAGCGCCGAGGCCGAGGCGAAGGGATCCAGCGCCGGCATCAGCAGGCCGCCGTACAGCAGCCACAGCAGGCCATGGCTGAGCAGCACCAGCATGCCTGCACGGCGCACCCGCAGCCATACGGCCAGCGTGGCCACGGCGATGGCGAAGCTCAGCAGCCCTTGTCCCAGCACCGGCAGCAGCGTCTCGGGCATCGCCCGACGTGCCAGTTGTGCCTGCGCCCATGCGCTGTCGCTCATCAGCAGCATGCCCAGCGTAGCGGTGCACAGCATCAGCGCGGCGCTGTAACCGAACAGGTAACGCCGCACCCACACCAGGCGCAGCAGGCCCGGCAGCAGCGGCGCGACCGCCAGCGCCAGCGCTGGCAGCATGGGAAGCACGTAGACCTCACGTTTGCCCGGGCTGGCGCTGAAAAATACCAGCACCAGCAATGCCCAGCCCAGCAGCAGCCAGTGGCGCAGATCCCCGCGCCGCAGCCGCCGCCACCACGGACGCAGCAGCCAGGGCAACAGTAGGCTGCCCGGCAGCCACAGCGTGGCCATCACCTGCAGGTAGTACCAGACCGGTTGCCGGTGGTGCCACGCGTTGGCGTAGCGGGTGCCGGTCTGTTTGAAGAGGAGCTCGTGCGCATACGACTGCAATGCGGCGCTGGGCTCACGCAGCAGCGCCCAGCCCAGCGGCGCCAGCCAGACGGCCGTGCCCAGCAGGAAGGCCGGCAGCAACCACAACAGGGTGGCCAGGTGCGGGCCGCCCACTGCCCGACCCAGGTGCCGCTGGTACATCCGCCAACCGAGCCAGGGCAGCACGATCAGCAGCGGCAGGAAGCCCACACCCTTGGTCACCGTGCCGACGCCGGCGGCGACACCGGCCAGCCACAACGCGGGCAGGTTGCGGCGTTCGCACAGATGGCGAAGCACGCCCCACAGGGCGAGCGTGGTCATGCCCACCAGCACCATGTCGATCTGCGCGCGCTTGGCCATCAGGCCGAACTGCAGGGTGCAGAACAGCACGGCCACCGCGCACAACGCATGCCGGGGCGACCACAGGCGCCGCGCCAGGTCCGCTACCAGCCACAGGGTCAGCAACGCTGCCAGCAGCGAAGGCAGCAGGAACGACCACCGCCAGCTTCCCACCAGCTGGTGCGCGGCCGCCTGCAACCACATGAACACCGGGGGTTTTTCCGCATACAGTTCGACCCCGCGGTGGGGCAGCAGCCACTCCCCGCTCTCGACCATACTGCGGGCAGCCAGTACGAAGCGGGGTTCATCCGGCGGCTGCGGCTGGCGCAGCCCAAGTCCCGCTGCCAGGGCAACGGCAACCAGCAGCCACAGCAGGGGTTGCCGCCAACGGCGGTGCAGGGCGTCGGGCACGGCAGGCTCCGGGGTAAAACCCACAGGCTGCGCTTGGCGGCGTGGGAAACCTGTCGGAAGGGCGCCATCCCGACCGCTTTCCGACACGGGCACAGCTACCATGGGGCCAGTTCCCGTGGATCCGCTGCGCATGCGCCTGTTGGTGATCGAAGACAACCGTCAGCTGGTGGCCAATCTGTTCGACTACTTCGAGTCGCGCGGGCACGTGCTGGACGTGGCCCCCGACGGCATCACCGGGCTGCACCTGGCTGGCAGCCATCCCTACGATGCGGTCATCCTGGACTGGATGCTGCCGCGCATGGAGGGCCCGGAAGTGCTGCGCCGCCTGCGCAGCGAGCACGGCTCGGAAGTGCCCGTCATCATGCTGACCGCCCGCGATGAACTGCCCGACAAGATCGCCGGCTTCCGCGCCGGCGCCGACGACTACCTGACCAAGCCGTTCGCTCTGCCGGAACTGGAGGTGCGGCTGGAGGCGCTGCTGCTGCGGGCCCATGGTCGCAATCCACGCAAGCGCCTGCAGGTGGCCGATCTGGTGCTGGACCTGGCCACCCTGGAGGCGCAGCGTAGCGGACAGGCGCTGCACCTGTATCCGGCGTGCCGCAAGCTGCTGGAAGTACTGATGCGCGCCAGCCCCGGTGCGGTGACCCGGCAGCAACTGGAATTCGCCCTGTGGGGCGATGAACCGCCCGATGGGGACCTGCTGCGCTCGCACGTATACGAGCTGCGACGCAGCGTGGACGGTCCCTTCGCCGACAAACTGATCCATACCCTGCCGCGGGTGGGCTACCGCCTGGCCGCCAGCCCGGCGGCAGAGGACGACAGCGATGCCCCGCGCGCATAAGCCGGGCCCGCTGTACCGGCGCGTGGTGTGGTGGCTGCTGGGCTACCTGGCGCTGCTGTCGCTGGCGGTGTTCAGCGTTGGCAACTACGTGCACGAGCATGCCGAACATGCCGCCTGGCGTGCGCTGCTCAATTCCGAACTGGACAGCATCCTGGAACACACCCGGCATGAGCCGGACTATCACTGGCAGGACTCGGACACGCTCAGCCTGTATCGCTTCGGCCAGCCAGGTCTGCCTGAGAGCGTGCGCATGCTGCATCCCGGCCTGCACGACGGCGTGCTGATCGACGACCGCGAAACAGCGGTGATGGTGCGTGATACCGCTGCGCTGGGCCGCGTTGCGCTGGCGCTGGACATCACCGATTTCCACGACCTGGAACAGTTCGCCACGCGCTGGGTGATGCTGGCCGGCATCATCATGATCTTTGTCACCGTGATGATGGCCTCCTTCGGCATGGAGCGCATGGTGCGGCCGTTGAGCCTGCTGGCGCGCAACATCGGCGCGCTGCGCCCTGGCGAGCAGGGCCAGCGCATCGACGTGGATCCGCGTGGCAGCTCCGAGCTGCACACCATCGCCGATGCCTTGAATGATTACCTGGACCGCAACGAACAGTTCGTTGAGCGCGAACGGGTGTTCATCAGCACGGCCAGCCACGAACTGCGCACGCCGATTGCCGTGGTGACCGGCGCGGCGGAACTGGCACTGGAGCAGCCGGGCCTGCCCGAGCGCGCGCGCCAGCAGATGCAGCGGGTGCTGCGCACTGCGCAGGGCGTGGAAGATCTGATCGAACTGCTGCTGGTGCTGGCGCGCGACCCGGCACGGTTGAGCTCGCGTGCCGAGCGCATCGCGCTGGACCAGTTGCTGCCGGAGATCGTCGACGACCATCGCCACCTGCTGGGTGACAAGGACCTGAGCATCGGCATCCAGGCGGCGGCGGTGGATATCGTTGCGCCGCTGGCAGTGGTGCAGGCGGCGATCGGCAACCTGCTGCGCAACGCCATCGAGAACAGCGGGCGCGGCCACATCGCGCTGAGCCTGGACGCACAGGGCGTGCTGACCCTGCAGGATCCGGGCCACGGCATGAGCCCGGAAGAAATCGCCGCGATCCATGCGCGCCTGGCCCGCGGTGAGCGCGCCGACCGCGGTGGCATAGGCCTGGAGCTGATTGCCCGTCTCTGCGAGCACCTGGGCTGGACGCTGCAGTTCCAGCCCTGTGAACCACGCGGCACCCGGGTCACGCTCGACTTCGCCGCATCGCGCCCGGCCTGATCCGAACGCTTGGTATGTGCCAACCCCGGTTGGCTCGCCCGACGCCTGGTAGGTGCCAACCTTGGTTGGCACGCCGTGCGTCGACCAAGGTCGACGCCTACCGAGGCGGATGGCGGCCGCGGAACTTGGCAGGTGCCAGCCTTGGTTGGCACGCCGCGCGTCGGTAGGTGCCAACCTTGGTTGGCACGTCGGTCCCTGGTAGGTGCCGACCTTGGTTGGCACGCCGCGCGTCGACCAAGGTCGACGCCTACCGAAGCGGATGGCGGCCGCGGAACCTGGTAGGTGCCAACCTTGGTTGGCACGCCCTGCGTCGACCAAGGTCGACGCCTACCGCGGCGGATGGCGGCCGCGGAACCTGGTAGGTGCCAATCTTGGTTGGCACGCCGTGCGTCGACCAAGGTCGACGCCTACCAAAGCGGATTGCCGCCCGACGCCCGGTCGACGCCTACCGAAGCGGATTACCGCGTTTTCGGCCGCGCCACGTGCTGGTCGATCAGAATCACGTTGCCATCCGGGTCGGCCAGCTGCACATAGCCCGTTCCCCGGCCATCCGGGTCGGTGCGCACGGCAAGTTCGATTCCCTTGCCTTCAATGGCGGCCTGCAGTTCGCGTACGTCCTGGAAGTCGGCCAGTTCCTGCTTGTGCTGGTCCCAGCCCGGGTTGAAGGTCAGCAGGTTGCCTTCAAACATGCCCTGGAACAGCCCGATCACGATGCCGTCGTTGCGCAGCACCAGCCAGTTCTGGCTGGCATCGCCGCCAGTCACCGAAAATCCCAGCGCCTCGTAGAACGAGCGCGACGCAGCCAGATCCTTCACCGACAGACTGACTGAAAATGCACCCAGTTGCATGGCACAGGCTCCGTTGAAGAAGGGCAGGATGGCCGGCACTGCAGCATGACCCTGCGTGAAGAGGATGTTAACCTCGGGTCGTGCCGCACCGATGCGGCACTTTTTTTTCCACGCTCTTTCGATCGACAGAGGATCCCATGCCGACCGAACCCGCTACCGCCCTGATCACCAGCGATATCGTAGGCCTTGGCCTGATTGCTGCCACCCTGGCCCTGATCTTCTGGGCCGCCAGTGGCCCCACCCCGTTGCTGAAGAAGATCTTCGCCTGGGTGCCGGCCCTGCTGCTGTGCTACTTCATTCCGGCCATCTACAACACCGTGGGGCTGATCGATGGCCACAACACGGCCCTGTACAACCCGATCGCCCGCGACGTGCTGCTGCCGGCGGCGCTGGTGCTGCTGACGCTGTCGATCGACCTGAAAGGCATCGCCAAGCTGGGCCCGAAGCTGATCCTGGTGTTCTGCGCCGGCACGGCCGGGGTCATGCTGGGCGCCATCGTGTCCTTCCAGGTCATGAAGTTCATCCATCCGGAAACCGTGGCCGGTGATACCTGGGCCGGCATGGCCGCGCTGGCGGGCAGCTGGATCGGTGGCGGCGCCAACATGGTGGCCATGCGCGAGATCTTCGGCACCGACGCCACCACCTTCGGCCAGTTCGCCGTGGTCGATGTGGCCTGCGCCAGTCTGTGGATGGCCATCCTGCTGTTCCTGGCCAACCGTGCGCAGCAGATCGACACCCGCAGCGGTGCCGATACCCGCGCCATCGACGAAATGAAGGCGCGTATCAGTGCCTATGAAGCGCAGAATTCGCGCATTCCCACCCTCACCGACCTGATGGTGATCGTCGGCGTGGCGCTGGGCGGGGTGGGGCTGGCGCATGCCATCGCCGCGCAGCTGGCCGCCTGGTTCAAGGCCAACGTTGGCTGGTCCAGCCAGTTCAGCCTGGACAGCCAGTTCGTCTGGGTGGTGCTGCTGTCCACCGCCTTCGGCCTCGGCCTGAGCTTCACCCGCGCACGTCGCCTTGAATCGGCCGGTGCATCGCGCCTGGGCACCGTGTTCCTGTACTTCCTGATTGCCTGCATCGGCATGCAGATGGACCTGCTGTCGCTGCTGGATCGCCCCTGGTTGTTCGTCCTGGGCCTGATCTGGATGGCCACCCACGTGCTGGTGCTGTGGATCGCGGCACGCCTGGTGCGCGCCCCGCTGTTCTTCTTCGGTGTCGGCTCGATGGGCAACATTGGCGCGGCCGCATCGGCGCCGGTGGTGGCCGCTGCGTTCCATCCGTCGCTGGCGCCGGTGGGCGTGTTGCTGGGCACGGTGGGCTACGCCACCGGCACCGGCCTGGCCTACGTCACCGGCTTGATCCTGAAGGCGATGGCGGGCGCGTAACCGGCCGGGGGAATGCGCAGGCCGCGCCTGACGCATTCCCCGGCAACCGCACGAACTGTGCAGTGCATACCGGAACCGATCCGGTGCGCTCCGTACCGTGGGCACTTCCGCTGGCAGCCGCCAGCCTCTGCCCGGGTATGACCATGACGAAAGAACGGATGTTTCGTGCGGCAGTACTGACCCTGGTGCTTGCCGCTGGCAGCGCCTTCGCGCAGGTGCCTTCGACACCGCAGCGTGCCGACGTACAGGCGATCACCGAAAGCACCGCGCGCGAGGTTGCCGCATTGCTGGCCCAGCCCGGGTTTGCCGCCAGTGCGCGCGCCGCCCTGCAGGCAGGGCCGGAGCAGGGAGTCGCCCTGCAGCAGATGATGGCCCGCTTCGACCCGCAGGCACGCACCCGCGCCAGCACGCTGCTGGCCGCGCAGGACCAGCAGGTGCGCCAGCGCAAGGGTCTGGCGCAGCAGGGGCAAGGGCTGCTGCAGTTGCGGGCGTTCGTGCCCGAAGGTTCCTCGCTGGCAGCGGTCGCGCCGGAGCGATTGTGGGTGGCCAGCCTGCCGCGTGGCAACGACCGCGACTGGACCACGCTGACCGCGTACGACGCGCAGGGTCGCGCGCACCTGCTCGATGCCCGACAGGCGCCGGACGTGCCCGTGCTGATCGTGGACGTGGATACCCGCAGTGCGGTGAAGGAAGGCATGGCCCTGGTCAACGCGGGCCTGCGCGCGCGCGGCCTGCAGTCGCCCGAACGCATCACCCTGTCGGCCGATGGCGCCAGCGCTTCGCTGGATATCACCCGCCTGGACCGTATTCGTCTGAATGACGATCAGGAGCCGTGGGCGCTGGGCGCGGCCGAAGTGTTCGCGGTGGTGTCAGGCCTGCAGGTCGACGCCACCGAACCGGAAATGATGACGGTGGACATGCCGTGGCTGGACCATGACCAGACCGACTACACGCCCCAGCAGCCGTTGGTGATCTGGGGCAACTACCGCTTCAACGCGGCCAACGTACAGCTGTTTGAAGACGATGGCGATACCAACTACCAGGAACTGCTGGTCGCCCTGGCCACCGGGGTGAAGACGGCACTGGGCGCCTTCGCTCCGGAATACGCGGTGATTGCCGATATTGCCGGGGCGATCCTCAAGGCCATGCCGACCTCGTGGTTTGTCAACGACATCGATTACCTGGACAGCTTCTACCTGCTGCAGCGCGGGCAGGGCTACACCGACCGCATGGGCGCGGCGAACAACGCCAAGGTCACCCTCACGCCCATCACCCTGGTGGAATAGGCCAGCAGGGCTTGCAGCCCTGCACCCGCGCAATGCAACAGCAACAGCAACGGCAACAGTGGGCATTCCGTGGGATGGCGGGGTGGGTCCGGTTGCGGGGGACGCTGCAAGTACGTCCATGTAAGCTCGGTCGCGCTTGCTCGTGTGCGCTGTCCTGCGCACACGGCAAGACCGGGGTTGGGCGTCCTGCCCAACCCGCCCGAGGCATGCCTCGGGCCCATGGCGCTCACGCCCCCGCAACCGGACCCACCCCGCCTTCAACAGGTTTCCGCGGCTGTAGATGGGTGCCGACCGTTGGTCGGCACATCTGTCAGATATCGATAAAAAAAAATGGGGTCAGATCCGTTTCCTTCGGAAAACGGATCTGACCCCGCATGTGACCCCGCATGTGTCCCGCCGTCAGCGGCAATCTGTCGAAGGTGGGGCGGTGTCGGATTGCGGGGTGTCCGCCGCATGGATGCGGCGGCCAAGCCTGCACGGACGTACTTGCGGCGTCCCCGCAGTCCGACACCGCCCCGCCAAACAAACGGAAACCCAGAGCCGACGCTCCTGCAGTTGCACTCGCTGTTGGATCGGCGGGGGCCGGGCTGCAAGCCCGGCACCCACCCAAAAGCCTCAGCAGCAGCGCCCGCCGTTGCGGCCGCCGTATCGCGCTTCCTGTCGCTCGCGGAAGAATGTCTTGTAGTCCATCGGCTCCTGATCCGGATGCTTTTCCAGCATGTGCCGGACGTAGTTGTCGTAATCAGGAATCCCACAGCACAGCCGCGCGGTCTGCACCAGGCGCCGCCAGATGCGGCGGTGCGCCTGGTACTGGCCTACCGGAACCAGTTGGGTACTCATTACAGATCCACCATTTCGTGCGGCTTCAGCGCCACGTACGGGGTCTCGCGGTCGGTCCGCTGCGGGTTGCGACGGGCGGCCAGGATGGTCTTGATCGCATACACCAGCACCGAGGCCACCACCAGCAGGAACAGCGCGGTCAGGCCGGTGTTGACGTAGGCGTTCACCACGATCTGCTGCATCTGCGCCACGGTCTTGGCCGGTGCGGTGATGGTGTCACTGGCAATGGCGGCCTGGTACTTGTGCGCCTGTGCCAGGAAACCCTGCGCCGGGTTGCTGTCGAAGATCTTGATGAAGCCCGCATACGTGGTGCAGATCAGCAGCCACACGGCCGGCACGGCGGTCACCCATGCGTAGCGGTCACGCTTCATCTTGAACAGCACCACCGTGCCCAGCATCAGCGCGATACCGGCCAGCATCTGGTTGGAAATGCCGAACAGCGGCCACAGCGTCTGGATGCCACCGAACGGGTCAACCACGCCGGTGTACAGCAGGTAGCCCCACAGCGCCACGCAGCCGGCCGTGCCGATGATGTTGGCCGTCCACGATTCGGTCTTCTTCAGGGCCGGCACGAAGTTGCCCAGCAGGTCCTGCAGCATGAACCGACCGGCACGGGTACCGGCATCCACGGCGGTCAGGATGAACAGCGCTTCGAACAGGATCGCAAAGTGGTACCAGAACGCCATCATCGCGTCGCTGCTGCTGGGAATGGCCTCGTGCAGGATCTGCGCGATGCCCACCGCCAGCGTGGGCGCACCACCGGCGCGGTGCAGGATGGTCGGTTCACCGATCGCCGCGGCCGTGGCATTCAATTGTTCCGGGGTGATGGTGAAGCCCCAGGTATTGGTGATGTAGTGCGCGGCCGAAACGGCGTCGGCACCGATCACCGCTGCCGGGCTGTTCATGGCGAAGTAGATGCCCGGATCGATGATCGAGGCGGCCACCAGCGCCATCACCGCCACGAACGATTCCATCAGCATGCCGCCGTAGCCGATGTAGCGCATGTGCGCTTCATTGGCCAGCAGCTTGGGCGTGGTGCCCGAGGAAATCAGGGCATGGAAGCCGGACACCGCGCCGCAGGCGATGGTGATGAACAGGAACGGGAACATGCCGCCCTTCCACACCGGACCGTCACCGCTGGCGGCGAACTGGGTCAGCGCCGGCATCTTCAGTTCCGGCATCACCACCACGATACCGATGGCCAGCGCGATGATCGTGCCGATCTTCAGGAAGGTCGACAGGTAGTCGCGCGGGGCCAGCAGCAGCCACACTGGCAGCACCGAAGCGACGAAACCATAGCCGATCAGCATCCAGGTGATCTGGGTACCGGTGAAGGTGAACGCCGGGCCCCAGACCGGGTCGGCCGCCACCTTGCCGCCGAACCAGATCGCGGCCAGCAGCAGGATCAGGCCCACCACGGAAATCTCACCGATCTTGCCCGGCCGGATGTAGCGCATGTACACGCCCATCAGGATCGCGATGGGCATCGTGGCGATCACCGTGAACATGCCCCACGGGCTTTCCGCCAGCGCCTTCACCACCACCATGGCCAGCACCGCCAGGATGATGATCATGATCAGGAAGGCACCGAACAGGGCGATGGTGCCGGGCACCTGGCCCATTTCCTCGCGCACCAGGTCACCCAGCGAGCGGCCGTTGCGGCGGCTGGACAGGAACAGGACCATGAAGTCCTGCACCGCGCCGGCCAGCACAACGCCCACCACCAGCCACAGCAGGCCGGGCAGGTAGCCCATCTGCGCGGCCAGCACCGGGCCCACCAGCGGGCCCGCGCCGGCAATGGCGGCGAAGTGGTGGCCGAACAGCACGTGTTTGTTGGTTGGTACGTAATCCAGACCGTCGTTGTTGATCACCGCCGGGGTGGCCCGGGTCGGATCGAGCTGCATCACCTTGTTGGCGATGAACAGGCTGTAGTAGCGATAGGCGACCAGATACAGCGATACCGCGGCCACCACGATCCACAGTGCGTTGATGTGTTCGCCGCGGCGCAGGGCGACGGTGCCCAGACAGAACGCGCCGAGCAGGGCCAGTGCGGCCCAGCCCAGTTTGGAAAACCCTTTCATGAGGTGCTCTCTCCCGGAAAGACAGTGAAAGAGTCCCGCGTGCCCTTGGCAGGGTCAATGTCCACGGGAGCCTTCTTCGGTAGTACTTTGGTCGAACACAACGCAGGCGATGCCGCGCGGCGGACATGACGCGCGGCAAACACCAGCAATGGAACAATCGGTTGCGGCGCCATCCATTGGCCCGCCGCGCTGCAGCGTCCATCTTCATGTGCATCCATCCCACAGGAGTTGCCATGAGTCTTCCCGAGCCGGTGCGCGTGCTGCGCACGATCCGCGGCATGCCCACGTCCGATGGCGCCGGCGTGCGCCTGACCCGGGTCATCGGCGGCCCCTCGCTGCCGGATCTGGATCCCTTCCTGTTGCTGGATGAATTCGGCACCGACCGCGCCGAGGACTACATCGCCGGTTTCCCGGAACACCCGCACCGGGGCTTCGAGACCGTCACCTACATGCTGGACGGGCGCATGCGGCATCGCGACAACCACGGCAACGAAGGCCTGCTGACCCCGGGCAGCGTGCAGTGGATGACCGCCGGCCGCGGCCTGGTGCATTCGGAAATGCCCGAGCAGGAAAGCGGGCAGATGCGTGGCTTCCAGCTGTGGGTGAACCTGCCGGCGCGGGACAAGATGACCGACCCGAAATACCAGGAGTTCGCGCCCGAGCGCATTCCGGTGGTGCAGCCGGCCGACGGCGTGCAGGTGAAGGTGATCGCCGGTACGGTCGATGGCACCGCAGGGCCGATCGCGCAGCCGGCCACCGATCCGGTCTACCTGGATATCACCCTGGAGCCTGATCGCGCCTGGACCTATACGCTGCCGGAAGGCCACAACGCCTTTGCCTACGTGTTCGAAGGTGCGCTGACCGTGGGTGAGCAGGATGCGGCGCGCGATGTGGCGCGGCAGGAACTGGCCGTGCTCGGCGGTGGCGAGCAGCTGCACGTGTCGGCCGGTGCCGAGGGCGCGCGCTTGATCCTTGTTGCGGGCCGTCCGCTGCGCGAGCCGGTCATGCGCCATGGGCCGTTCGTGATGAACACCCGGCAGGAACTGATGCAGGCCTTCGTCGATTTCCAGGAAGGCCGCTTCTGAGCGGAAGCGCCGGGCGGGACGGCGGGGAGGCTGCCAGGCAGTCATCCCCGCGCGCATTCAGCGGCCGTCGGCCACGGCAGTGGGGTTCAGGCTCATGCCCTGCGCCAGCTGCTGCAGGTTGCCCATTTCCTGGGTGCTGCCCGGGTACAGGGCGATCTGCGCGTAACGGCCCTTGTCCAGCTTGACCACGCTGATGCGGCGCTCGGCATAGCCGGGGGGCTGCTGGCCGCCCAGGTCGGGCCTGTACCAGTACATCGATTCACCGCCGAAGCTGCCCTTTTCCTCGCGCAGCGATCGGCTGAGTGGAATGTTGGGATCGCGTTGGCTCAGCATCAGGCTCAGCACTTCGCGGCCGTCGGCGGTGCTGGCGCGGCAGATCAGGAAATCGCTCTGCACCTGCTGCTGCCATTGCAGGCCACTGCTGGCCGGCAGCGTAGGACAGTCAACCGGCGCCTGTGCGGCGGCGTTGGCCGCGGCAAACAACAGGCTCGACAACAGAACAGGCACGAACTTCATGCATTCCCCCAAAGTGGTGTGGCCTAGAGTCCCCGCCGATGGCACTGGCGGCGCGGGCATCCCATCCCCGGATGCCGACGTTCCCGGCACGTGCACGGGAGGTCAAGCCGACCTTAACGGAACGTGAGCGATCCCACAAATTGCGGTTGCAGATGTAACCATTGCGGCCGGGCGACGGCCGCAATGGACGCGGCGGAGATCACCGGTCGGTGCCGACCCACTTGTAGATCATGCCGCCGATCATGCCGCCCAGCAGCGGCGCCACCCAGAACAGCCACAACTGGCCGGTGGCACCGCTGCCGGCGAAGAAAGCCACGGCGGTGGAGCGCGCCGGGTTCACCGACGTGTTGGTGACCGGAATGCTGATCAGATGGATCAGGGTCAGGGCCAGGCCGATGGCCAGCGGCGCAAAGCCGGCCGGGGCCTTGCCGTGCGTGCTGCCCATGATCACCACCAGGAATACGGCGGTCAGCACCACTTCGCACAGGAAGGCGGCCGCCACGCTGTAGCCGCCCGGCGACAGTACGCCGTACCCATTGCTGGCGAACGCGCCGGCCTGGCTGCCATCAATGGCAAAGCCGCTGGCACCGGACGCAATCTGCAGCAGGATGAAGCCCGCCAGCAGGCCACCGACGCACTGGGCCATGATGTACGGCAGCAGATCGCGGGCCGGGAAGCGGCCACCGGCCCAGAGGCCGACGCTGACGGCCGGATTGAAATGCGCGCCCGACACATGGCCGAAGGCATAGGCACCGGTAACTACGGTCAGGCCGAACGCCAATGCCACGCCCAGGAAACCAATACCCAGCGGATTGCCGTCGCCGCCGAACTTGGCCGCCAGCACCGCGCTGCCACACCCGCCCAACACCAGCCAGAACGTGCCGAGGAATTCGGCGGCCAAGCGCTTGCCCATGCCCATGACGTGCACTCCATTGAGGCGCGCGGATGCGTGCGGTCGCATTGAAGTGGGCGGCCGGTGATGAACATGTGTACAACGCGTAGAGTCGAGCGTGCTCGACTGCCGTCAATACTGCGGCAACGGAATGAATTCCTTGTCGTCACCCGGGATCGTGCCGAAGCGACCGGCTTCCCAATCGTGCTTGGCCTGTTCGATGCGTTCCTTGGAACTGGACACGAAGTTCCACCACAGGTGCCGCGGCCCATCCAGCGGTTCGCCGCCGAACAGCATGGCCTTCACCGGCGTTTTTGCGCGCAGGCGGCCGATGGCGCCGGCTTCGGGGATGACCAGATGCTGGGCGGGAATGTCCACGCCATCCAGCTGGGCCTGGCCTTCCAGGATGTACAGCGCACGTTCGCGGTGGCCATTGTCGATGTCGATCTCGGCATCGGGGTCCAGGTCGATGGCCACGTTCAAGGTATCGGCGAAGACCTTCACAGGCGACTCCTCGCCATAGGCGCGACCGGCGATCACCCGCAGCCAGACGCCGTTGCGGCGCTGTTCGGGCAGGGTGGCGGCGGCGTGGTGGTAGAAGGCTGGTTCGATTTCTTCATGCGACTTCGGCAGCGCCACCCAGGTCTGCATGCCATGGATCGGATTGTCGTGGCCGCGATCCGGCGGCGGCGTGCGCTCGGAATGGGCGATGCCGCGGCCGGCGGTCATCCAGTTCACATCGCCAGGGCGGATCACCTGGTCCGAGCCCAGCGTATCGCGGTGGCCGATGGCGCCGGACCACAGGTAGGTCACCGTGGCCAGGCCGATATGCGGGTGCGGGCGCACGTCGATGGCGGTGCCGGGGTGCATGATGGCCGGGCCCATCTGGTCGACGAACACGAACGAACCGATGCTGCGGGCCTGCAGCGTGGGGACGGCGCGGCGCACTTCCAGGCCGCCGATGTCGTGGACGCGCGGGGCGATGATGGTGGTCATGCGGGCGTTCTCGCTGGCAGGAATCAAGGGCGCCAGCATGGCACGCCGTGGTGACGGCTACATGCCCCATGCGGGTAACAGCCTGTTCCGTAGCGTCGAGCCTGCTCGACGGGGTTCCCGCCAACGGCGCAGCCCCTCGTGGCTGGGCGTGCTGCGAATTTCGTGTTGGGCCGGGGCGGGTTGGGGGCGCGGGACACGCCGTGAATCCGTCCCTGGAGGCTCGTAGGCGCCATCCATGGCGCCTGCGGTCCCGCGCCCCCAACCCGCCCCGGCCCCTGAGGGTTTCCGTGCGCGTCAGCCACGGAAAAGAAAAAAGAAAATCAAAATCAAACGCCGGTCGCTTCGCTCGCATCCACGCAGGCGTGGACCAAGCGTGTCGACCAAGGTCGACACCTGCCGGAACCGGAGTTCACTTACCGTCACCGGAAAACTGTCGGGGGTTTACGGCGTGTCCTGCAAGGCCACACCGCCCCGCCCAGCAAATAGAAAAGCCAGAGCCGGCTGTTGCTGTTGCCTCTGCGGGTGCCGGGCGGCAGGCCCGGCCGACCAACTCACACCACCGGTTCGCGCAGGGCGGGGTTGTCCCAGCCCGGGCGCGGGGCGAAGCGGTCGCCATGGCGCTGCTGCAACGCCTTCAGCCGCTCGACGATCGCATCGGCGCCCACCGTGCGGATGTGCTGGATCGGGCCGCCACGGAACGGGGCGAAACCGGTGCCGAAGATCACACCCGCATCCAGCAGGTCCGCATCGGCCACCACGCCTTCGTGCAGGCAGGCCACCGCCTCGTTCAACAGCGGCAGGATCAGGCGGTCTTCCAGATCGGTCGGGGCCTGGTAGTTGCTGGCCACGTCCGGCTTCTTCGGCTTGCCGTTTTCCCAGGTGTAAATGCCCTGGCCGTCCTTCTTGCCGCGCTTGTCCGGCTCCACCGTCTGCAGCGCCGCCGGAATCTGCAGGCCCAGGAACGGGGCCAGTTCACGGCCCACGCCGGCGGCCACGTCCAGACCCACCGTGTCGATCAGCTCGATCGGCCCCATCGGCATACCGAACTTCACCGCCGCCTTGTCGATCACCGGGCCGGGAACGCCTTCGGCATAGGCAGTGGCCGCTTCCAGCATGTACGGGAACAGCACGCGGTTGACCAGGAAGCCCGGGCTGCCGGCCACCGGCACCGGGAACTTGCCCAGCGCCTTGCAGAACGCGGCCAGGCGGCGCTCGGTCTCCGCTGCCATGCCGTCGTGGTGGATGATTTCCACCAGCGGCATCTGCGCCACCGGGTTGAAGTAGTGCAGGCCGGCAAACTGCGCCGGGCGCTGGATGTGGTCGCGCAGTTCCACCAGCGGAATCGACGAGGTGTTGGTGGTCAGCAGGGCGTCCAGCTTCATCCTCGGTTCCAGCGTCTGGTACAGCGCACGCTTGGCCTCGGGGTTCTCGATGATGGCCTCGATCACCAGATCGGCCTCGGCCACGCCGTTGCCCTCCAGGTCGGCACGCAGTCGCGCGGCCACCGCCGGGCGCTTGCTCTCGTCGCGCACCTTCTTGGCAAACAACGCCTGGGCCCGCTCCATCGCCGGGTCGATGAAACGCTGCTCGCGGTCCTGCAGGGTCACCTCGAAACCCTTGTAGGCGGCCCAGGCGGCAATGTCACCGCCCATCACGCCGGCACCGACCACGTGCACGTGGCGGATGCCGGAATCACCGCTGCCCAGGCCTTTCAGGCGCTCGGTCAGGAAGAAGATGCGGATCAGGTTGCGCGCGGTCGGCGTACTGGCCAGCTTCACCACCGCGCGGCGCTCGGCATCCAGGCGTGCCTGGATCGGCTTGCCGCCGCTGCGCTGCCAGGTGCTGATCAGCGCATACGGCGCCGGGTACTGGTCCTTCTTTGCCTTGCGGGCAACCTGCTTGACCATCTGCGGTGCCAGCAGCGTGCGCGCCAGCCAGGTGTTGGTGGCCCACGCGGTCGCGCGCTGCTTCAACGGCCGAGTGGTGCCGGACAGGGCCAGCGCCACGGCGGTATCGAGCAACACGGCCGGTGCCACCACCTTGTCAACCAGGCCGATGCCACGGGCAGCCGACGCCGACAGCGTGCGGCCGGTCAGCATCAGGTCCATCGCCGCCGGGGCGCCAACCAGCTGCGGCAGGCGGGCGCTGCCACCCCAGCCCGGGAAGATGCCCAGCTGGGTCTCCGGCAGGCCGATGCGGGTGCTGCTGTCATTGGACGCCACACGGTAGCGGCAGGCCAGCGCCAGTTCGGTGCCGCCGCCCAGGCAATGGCCATGAATGGCCGCCACGGTGGGGCAGGGCAGCTCGGCCAGCTTCTGGTAAGTGGACTGGCCGCGGCGGATGGCATCGTTCACGGTGCCGCGGCGGTCGAATTCCTGGAACTCCTTCAGGTCGGCACCGGCAATGAAGCCGGCCTTCTTCGCCGACTGGATCACCACGCCCTTGGGCGGGTCCAGGGCGATGCGTTCGAGCAGGTCGCCCAGTTCCAGCAGCACGTCCTGCGACATCGCGTTGACGCTGGTGTCCTGACGATCCAGGGTAAGGATCACCACGCCGTCTTCACGGATTTCGGGGTGCCAGTGGCTGAAGCGGAGCCCATCGAAGCCTGAGAGCATGGACGTTCCATCCGGTTGTGTATGGAGAAGCGGCTATGATCCAGAGGTTGTTTCCCCCGCGTCAAATCCCAATAGGAGGGGTAGGCGACCCCGGACCCATGGCCGTGGAACCGGACGCTAGCGGAACGGTGGTTAAAAGCTGGTGCGGCGCCGGGTGATCGGCGACTGAACTTTTCCCGGGATTGGCAGTCTCATTGCCCGACGTCGGTTGGGCTGACAGGAGTGCGGCCCCTCATGGCCGAGGTTGAAACACCACAGGAGCTGGATCTGGAACTGGTCCGGCGCGTGCAGCACGGCGAGAGCGCCGCGTTCGATGTCCTGGTGCGCAAGTACCAGCATCGCGTGGTGGCCCTTGTCGGTCGCTACATCGCCGACTGGAGCGAATGTCAGGACGTGGCCCAGGACACTTTCATGCGCGCCTATCGCGCAATAGGAAGCTTCCGCGGCGACGCCCAGTTCTCAACCTGGTTGCATCGGATCGCCGTGAACACTGCCAAAAACTACCTGGCTTCACACAATCGACGCCCGCCCACCGATGACATCGACATCGGTGATGCCGAGCAGTTCGACAGCGGCACCCGTCTGCGCGACACCGACACGCCCGAACGCGAGTTGATGCGCCAGGAGCTGGAACAGACGGTGATGAAGGCCGTCAACGCGCTGCCGGAAGAACTCCGGTCGGCGATCACCCTGCGCGAGGTGGAAGGCCTGAGCTACGAGGAAATCGCGCAGAAGATGGGGTGCCCGATCGGCACCGTGCGTTCGCGGATCTTCCGGGCGCGCGAGGCGATCGACACTGAACTCCGGCCGCTGCTGGACATCGGCAGCGCCACCCGCGAGAAGAGCCGCGTATGACCAGTAACCCGTTGAACGAATCGCATAACCATCAATCCCCGGCCGGGCAGCGCCTGGACCAGCGCCACCGCGAACAGTTGTCGGCCCTGGTCGATGGCGAGCTGGGCGCCGACGAGGCGCGCTTCCTGCTGCGCCGCATGGAACATGATCCGGAACTGGCCGGCTGCCAGGAACGCTGGCAGCTGCTGGGCGATGTGATGCGTGGCCAGGCCTCGCTGCTGGCCCCGGCCGGTTTCAGTGAACGCGTGGCCGCGGCGATTGCCGCCGAACCCGCGCCGGTGGCCGAACCGCGCCGGCAGGTGCGTCGCACTGGCTGGCGTGCCTGGGGCGGCGGTGCCGCACTGGCGGCCTCGGTGGCCGCCGTGGCCCTGTTCATGGGCGGCGAAAAGCTGCAGACCCCCGCACCCGGCGAAGCCCTGGCCCCCCAGGTGGTGGCCAGCCAGGCCGAACTGGCGCCCACTGCCGAACCGGTGACCGAAGCGTCGGCAGACAGCGCCGCGATGGCCGTCGCCGCTGTGCCGGCGGTGGCCATGGCCGCCAGCCGCCGCCAGGATGCCCGCCGTGCCAGTGCCACCCGCAGCCAGCAGGCCGCACGCGTGGCCCAGCGTGACGAAGCGCCGCAGCGTGCCGTCGCCACCGCCACAACGCCGCTGGTGCTGTCGGTGCCCGCTGCCAACGCGCGCCATCTGCCCTTCGGCGATGTCGGCAGCCTGCAGGCACGGCCCTGGCCGAAGTCCAGCCTGGCCCCGGCCGGCGGCAGCGCCCTCAACGCCAGCTTCCCGGCCGCGTCCGCTGGCGCCGCGTTCTATCCCTTCGAGCCGCGCCTGCAGGACGATCTGCCGGCGCCGCCCCGCCCGCGCGACTGACCTGGAGCGCGCCGGTCCACGCCCCGCCGCTGGCGGGGCGCCTCTCCCGTTTTCCATCCGATCCGGAGGTTGCCGTTCGATGACTGCCCGATTCCGTACCCATGCCATGGGCCTGCTGGTGATGACCCTGCCGTTGATGGCCTGCGCGCAGGCGCCGTCACCGGCCGCCCCGGCGCAGCCGGTCGCAGCGGCGGCCGCCCCCCGCGCACCGGCGCAGCCGCTGGTCAGTGGCCTGCCCGATTTCACCAACCTGGTCGAACAGGTCGGCCCGGGCGTGGTCAACGTCGATACCACCATCGTGCGCCAGAACCGCCAGGCGCGCGGCGGCATGGGCCCCGGCGACGACGAGATGCCCGAATTCTTCCGCCGCTTCTTCGGTCCGGACTTCCCGATGCCGGGGCAGGGTGGGGGCGACAGCGGGCCCAGCATCAAGGGCCGTGGCATGGGCTCGGGCTTCATCATCTCGCCCGACGGCTATGTGCTGACCAACTACCACGTGGTGGCCGATGCCAGCGAGGTGAAGGTCAAGCTGGGTGACAGCCGCGAGTTCACCGCCAAGGTGGTCGGCAGCGACCAGCAGTACGACGTGGCCCTGCTGAAGATCGAAGGCAAGAACCTGCCGACCGTGCGCGTGGGCGATTCCAATACCCTGAAGCCGGGCCAGTGGGTGGTCGCGATCGGTTCGCCGTTCGGCCTGGACCACTCGGTCACCGCGGGCATCGTCAGTGCGCTCGGCCGCAGCACCGGTGGCACCGACCAGCGCTACGTGCCCTTCATCCAGACCGACGTGGCGATCAACCAGGGCAATTCCGGTGGCCCGCTGCTGAACACCCGCGGTGAAGTGGTCGGCATCAATTCGCAGATCTTCTCCGCCTCGGGCGGCTACATGGGCATCAGCTTCGCGATCCCGATCGACCTGGCGATGAGCGCGGTCGAGCAGATCAAGAAGAGTGGCAAGGTCACCCGTGGCCAGCTGGGTGCGGTGGTCGAGCAGGTCGATTCGCTCAAGGCGCAGGGCCTGGGCCTGCCCGACAGCCGTGGCGCCCTGGTCAACCAGATCGTGCCGGGCAGCGCCGCGGCCAAGGCCGGTGTGCAACTGGGTGACGTGATCCGCTCGGTCAATGGCCGCGCGGTCAACACCTGGTCCGATCTGCCGCCGCTGATCGGTGCCATGGCGCCGGGCAGCAAGGTGACCCTGGTGGTCTACCGCGACGGCAAGCCGCGTGAGCTCAGCGCCACCCTGACCGCGCTGACCGAAGACGGCCAGGCCGACGGCCGTGGTACGTCCACCGCCGACGCCGACGCGCCCCCGCAGACCGGTGCCAACGCCCTGCTGGGCCTGGACGTGACCGAGCTGACCGCACCGCAGCGCAAGCAGCTCGGCCTGGATGCGGGCGAGGGCGTGCGCATTACCGGGGTGAAGGGTGAAGGTGCCCGCGATGCCGGCCTGTCGCCGGGCATGGTCATCCTGCGTGTCGGCAACACCCCGGTCGGCCGCGTCGACGCGCTCAACCGCGCGCTGTCCGGCTACAAGAAGGGAGACGTGGTCCTGCTGCTGGTGCGTGCCAACAGCGGCAACAGCGCCTTCGTGGCGGTCAAGGCCGGCCAGTAAGGCCTTCACGGCCGCCCCCGGCGGCCCTGGCAATCCCCCGAAGCCCCGCTCTGGCGGGGCTTCGGCCATTTCCAGCCGCCCAACGAGCGCGCCCAAGCGGGCAGGCCCCGGGCATGCGATAATCCACCGTTACCCTGACGACGCCGCGCGCCGCCGCCACCTATGTCTTCTGATTCGATGCGGAACATCCGCAACTTCTCCATCATTGCCCACGTCGACCACGGCAAGTCCACGCTGGCCGATCGCATCATCCAGCTCTGTGGCGGCCTGCAGGCCCGCGAGATGGAAGCGCAGGTGCTCGACTCCAACCCGATCGAGCGCGAGCGTGGCATCACCATCAAGGCCCAGTCGGTGTCGCTGCCGTACCTGGCCAAGGATGGGCAGACCTACCACCTGAACTTCATCGACACCCCCGGCCACGTCGACTTCTCCTATGAAGTCAGCCGTTCGCTGGCCGCCTGCGAAGGCGCGTTGCTGGTGGTCGATGCCGCCCAGGGCGTGGAAGCACAGTCGGTGGCCAACTGCTACACCGCCGTCGAGCAGGGCCTGGAAGTGGTGCCGGTCATCAACAAGATCGACCTGCCCACCGCCGATATCGAACGCGCCAAGGCCGAGATCGAGGCCGTGATCGGCATCGACGCCGCCGACGCCGTGCCGGTCAGTGCCAAGACCGGCCTGAACGTGCAGGACGTGCTGGAAGCCATCGTGCACCGCATTCCGGCACCGCAGCCGCGCGACACCGACAAGCTGCAGGCGCTGATCATCGATTCCTGGTTCGACAACTACCTGGGCGTGGTCTCGCTGGTGCGCGTCATGCAGGGCCAGATCAAGGCCGGCGACAAGCTGCAGGTCATGTCCACCGGCCGTACCCACCAGGTCGACAACGTCGGCGTGTTCACGCCGAAGCGGAAAGTGCTGCCGGCGCTGCGTGCCGGTGAAGTGGGCTGGGTCACCGCCAGCATCAAGGACGTGCACGGCGCACCGGTGGGCGACACCCTCACCCTGGCCGCCGATCCGGCGCCCAAGCCGCTGCCGGGCTTCCAGGAAATGCAGCCGCGCGTGTTCGCCGGCCTGTTCCCGGTCGATGCCGAGGACTACCCGGACCTGCGCGAAGCGCTGGACAAGCTGCGCCTGAACGACGCCGCGCTGCGCTTCGAGCCGGAAAGCTCCGAAGCGATGGGCTTCGGTTTCCGCTGCGGCTTCCTGGGCATGCTGCACATGGAAATCGTGCAGGAGCGCCTGGAGCGCGAATACAACCTGGACCTGATCAGCACCGCGCCGACGGTGGTCTACGAGGTCCTGAAGACCGACGGCACCATCATCAACATGGACAACCCGGCCAAGCTGCCGCCGGTGAACCATGTGGAAGAGATCCGCGAGCCGATCATCCGCGCCAACGTGCTCACCCCCGAGGAGTACATCGGCAACATCATCAAGCTGTGCGAAGAAAAGCGCGGCAGCCAGATCGGCATCAACTACCTGGGCAGCCAGGTGCAGATCAGCTACGAGCTGCCGATGGCCGAAGTGGTGCTGGACTTCTTCGACAAACTGAAGTCGGTCAGCCGTGGCTATGCCTCGCTGGACTACCACTTCGTGCGTTTCGACGCCGGCCCGTTCGTGCGCGTGGACGTGCTGATCAACGGTGACAAGGTCGACGCCCTGTCGCTGATCGTGCACCGCAGCCATGCCGACCGCCGCGGCCGCGAGCTGTGCGAAAAGATGAAGGACCTGATCCCGCGCCAGCAGTTCGACGTGGCCATCCAGGCCGCCGTCGGCTCGCAGATCATCGCCCGCACCACGGTCAAGGCCATGCGCAAGAACGTGCTGGCCAAGTGCTATGGTGGCGACGTTTCGCGCAAGAAGAAGCTTCTGGAAAAGCAGAAGGAAGGCAAGAAGCGCATGAAGCAGGTGGGCCGCGTGGAAATTCCGCAGGAAGCCTTCCTGGCCGTGCTGCAGATGGACAACAAGTAAGCCCGCAGCGGCCCTTCGGGGCCGTTCGTCCGGTGACGTTGCAAAGGACCCTGAATGAAACTGTTTGAGATCCTCCTGGTCGTACTGACCCTGGCCTCGGGCCTGATCCTGCTTGCCGAAAAGCTGTACTTCGCCAAGCGCCGTGCCCAGCGCGCCGGCCTGCTCGACACCGAGCCGGTGCTGGTGGATTACTCTCGCGCCTTCTTCCCGGTGCTGGCCATCGTGCTGGTAGTGCGCAGTTTCATTGCCGAGCCGTACAAGATTCCGTCCAGCTCGATGATGCCCAACCTGCTGATCGGTGATTTCATCCTGGTCAACAAGTTCTCCTACGGCCTGCGCCTGCCGATCAGCAACACCAAGTTCGTACCGGTGGGCGAGCCCTCGCGCGGCGACGTGGTGGTGTTCCACTTCCCCGGCCACAGCGACAACGATCCGGCCAAGGGCGAGAACTTCATCAAGCGCGTGATCGGCGTGCCGGGCGATACGGTGTCCTTCGACGGCGACAGCGTCACCCTCAACGGCGAAGCGCTGAAGTATGACAACAAGGGCATCTACGCCGGCCACCGTGGTCAGGGCGAAGGCGCCAATTTGCTGGTCGAGCACCTGCCGGGCCGGACCCATACCGTGCTGGAGACCGATTTCCCGCGCGGCCAGGGCCAGTGGACCGTGCCGGCTGGTAAATATCTGGTGATGGGCGACAATCGCGACAACAGCGACGACGGCCGGTTCTGGGGCCTGCTGCCGGAAGAAAACCTGCGCGGCAAGGCCTTCCTGATCTGGCTGAACTGCTCGGGCTGGTTCTGCAAGGACGGCTTCGAACCGTCGCGTATCGGTTCGGGCATCAACTGAAACTGACTTCACATCCATTCGCGTATCTGGGGAGAAACGCCATGAAGACGATGAACACGCAGCGCGGCATGACTTTGACCTCGTTCCTGGTCGTACTGGCCGTGGTCGGGTTCTTCCTGTACATCGGCATGAAGCTGTTCCCGATGTACCAGGAGTACTACTCGGTGCGTTCGGCCATGAAGAGCCTGGCGGCCGAGCCCAACGTGGGCACCATGGCGCCGGCGCAGATCCAGGACCTGTTCTTCAAGCGGCTGTACATCAACTACTCGGACAACGTGAAGCCGGCCAACGTCAAGTTCGCCCGACGCGATGGCGGCTGGACCCTTACCGTCAACTACGAAGTGCGCCGCCCGCTGGTCGGCAACCTGGACGTGGTTGGCAAGTTTGAATCGACCCAGGACCTGACCCGTAGCGGTGCCGAATAAACCTTTCCAACGTGGTGACCTGATCGGTCACAGCTTCCGCGATCCGGCCCTGCTGAAGCAGGCGCTGACCCATCGCAGTGCCGGTGCGCCGCACAACGAGCGCCTGGAATTCCTGGGCGACAGCATCGTCAACCAGATGGTGGCCGAGGCCCTGTACCACCGCTGGCCCAAGGCCGACGAGGGCGCGCTCACCCGCGCCCGTGCCGCGCTGGTGCGGGAGGAGGCACTGGCGGTGATCGCGCGCACCCTGCAGCTCGGCGAGCGCCTGATCCTGGGCGCAGGCGAGATGAAATCCGGCGGCCACCGCCGCGACTCGATCCTGGCCGACGCCGTGGAAGCGGTGGTGGCTGCGATCTACCTGGATGGGGGCTTCGAGGCCTGCCGCACGGTGGTGCTGCCCTGGTTCAGTGCCTCCATGGAGGCGCTGCCGGCCACCGGGCGCCCGGAAAAGGACCCCAAGACCCGCCTGCAGGAATGGCTGCAGGCCCGACAGAAGGCGTTGCCGCAGTACGAACTGGTGTCAGAATCCGGTGACGACCACGCCAAGCACTTCCGGGTACGCTGCAACGTAGCCGACCCCGCCGCCAGCATCGAGGGCGAAGGCTCCTCGCGGCGGATTGCCGAACAACAGGCGGCTGCGGCCGTCCTTGAACAACTGGATTCCAAGTGAGCGAACAGATTCCCCATCATTGCGGCAGTGTGGCCGTCATCGGCCGCCCGAACGTGGGCAAGTCGACCCTGACCAATGCGCTGGTCGGCGCCAAGGTCAGTATCGTCTCCAACCGCCCGCAGACCACGCGCCACCGCCTGCTGGGCATCGCCACCTATCCCGAAGGCCAGCTGGTGCTGGTCGACACCCCCGGGCTGCACAAGGTGCAGAAGCGGGCGATGAACCGGGTGATGAACCGCGCTGCCCGCGGCTCGCTGGAAGGCGTGGACGCCGGCCTGCTGGTGATCGAAGCCGGTCGCTGGGACGAAGAGGACAGCCTGGCCTTCAACGTGCTGCGCGACGCCGGCGTGCCGGTGGTGCTGGTGGTCAACAAGATCGACCGCCTGAAGGACAAGGGCGCGCTGCTGCCGTTCCTGCAGGAAGTCACCAACGGCCGCGATTTCGCCGCCGTGCATCCCATTTCCGCGCAGAAGCGCAACGGCCTGGAAGCGCTGGTGCGCGACGTGCTGAAGCTGCTGCCGGAAGCCCCGCCGATGTTCGGCGAGGACGAGATCACCGACCGCAGCCAGCGTTTCCTGGCCGGCGAACTGGTGCGCGAGCAGCTGATGCGCCAGCTTGGCGAAGAACTGCCGTATGCCACCACGGTGGAAATCGAGCGCTTCACCGAAGACGGCAACCTGCTGCGCATCGGCGCGGTCATCTGGGTCGAGCGCGAGGGCCAGAAGGCCATTGTGATCGGCAAGGGCGGCGCCCGCCTGAAGGAGATCGGGGCCAAGTCGCGCCTGCAGATGGAGCGTTTGTTCGGGGCCAAGGTGTTCCTGGAAACCTGGGTGCGCGTGCGTGAAGGCTGGTCCGACGACGAGGCCGCACTGAAGGCCTTCGGCTACGAATAAGCCGTTGCGGTCGCTTCGATGCTGATCGAGGACGACACCGGGTTCGTGCTGCACGCACGGGCCTACCGCGAGACCAGCCTGCTGGTGGAGGTGCTGAGCGCGCAGCATGGCCGTATCGGCGTGCTGGCGCGCGGGGTCTCCACCGCCAAAGGGCAGGTGCTGCGCGCCGCCCTGCAGCCCCTGCAATGGATTCGCTTCAGCGCCCAGCAGCGCGGTGAGCTGGCGCAGTTGCGCGGTGCCGAGGCGCTGGATGCGGCGCCGCGGCTGGTGGGGCAGGCCATGCTGGCCGGTTTCTACCTGAGTGAACTGACCCTGCGCCTGGCCCCGCGCCAGGACCCGCTGCCCGATCTCTATCTGGCTTACGGCGAAGCGCGCGCGCGGCTGGCGGTCGGGGCCGGCCTGGCCTGGACCCTGCGCCGTTTCGAGCGCGAGCTGCTGGCGGCACTGGGCCTGGGCTTCGATCTGGAAACGGCCAGCGACGGGCAGCCGATCGATCCGGCGGCGCGTTATGCGCTGGACCCGCAGGAGGGTCCGCAGCGGCTGTTGAGCGTGCGTGACGGCGAGCGCAGTGCCGCGGCCACCGGTTCGGCGCTGCTGGCGCTGGGCGCCGACGAAGAACCCGATGCGGCCGACCTGGCCAGCCTGCGGCTGCCGATGCGGCGGGTGCTGGCCCATCACCTGGGCGCACGCGGCCTGAAATCCTGGGAACTGCTGGAGCAGCTGTCCCCCCGCCGCTGAGGGGTTTGTCGGCAGGGCTTGCAGCCCTGCACCCGCTACCGTCAACGTCAACGTCAAAAGCGGGCTATGCGTGGGATGGCGGGGCGGTGTGGGTGGTCAGGACACGCCGCAAGTACGTCCGTGTAGCAACTGTGTTGTGGGATGGGATTTTGGCCGTCTGGCAGACAGACACGGCAAAGCCGGCTGCCGGCCGGCAGCCGCTGCCGTGCGCCCTGGGCGTGCCTCAAGCGGGGATCGGTCCGCTTGAGGCGTCGCGCACGCGGGCGTTGAGAATGACCAGCATCTTCCGCATCACGGCCACGATGGCCACTTTCCCTTCCTTGC
>NZ_CP025995.1:2853705-3528535 GCF_003086675.1 Stenotrophomonas sp. ZAC14D2_NAIMI4_7 | reverse complement strand
TCGGGCGGATCAAGGGAGAATCCGGCGTGGGCGCCAAGCTACACGGCGATCGTCGAGATCCAGGCTCATACGGCGGCCCACGCCGGCTCTCGACACCTACGCTGCCAGATTTCCATCAGATAAGGCTCGTAGGCGCCATCCATGGCGCCTGCGGTCCTGCCCACCCACACCGCCCCGCCTCTGACAGTCCCCCGCGATCTGTCGGAACCGCATCTTGCTCTGGTAGGTGTCGACCTTGGTCGACACGGTAGATCCACGCCATGCGTGGATGCTTTTCGAACGCACTTCGAAACTTTCGATTCCGATTGAGATTCATCCACGCATGGCGTGGATCTACTGGCCGCCGGGACCCCGTGACAGTCCCCCGCGACCTCTCGGAACCGCATCTTGCTCTGGTAGGTGTCGACCTTGGTCGACACAATCTGTCAGATACCGAATTGTTTCTGGGCTCAGAGCCCGTTGCGCGGCAACGGGATCCGACCCCGTGCCGTTCCGTCAGATCGCGGAAAACTGTCGAAGGCGGGGCACTGTGGGTGTGCGGGGTGTGAGCCGCATGGATGCGGCGACCAAGGCTACATGGACGTACTTGCGCCGTCCCCGCACACCCACAGTGCCCCGCCACCCCACGGAATGCCCGCTGTTGACGTTGACGTTGATTCGGCAGGTGCAGGGCTGCAAGCCCTGCCGCCCCCCACACGCTCAGTGCAGCAGGGAAGCCACGGCGGCGCGGAAGCCCGCCTGGGCCTGCCCGGAGTCGGGCGCGTGATGCAGCTGGCGCACGGCACGGCCCAGCCGGGCCGCCCCCACGAAGCCGCAACTGGCCTGCAGCCGATGCAGCTGGCTGCGCAGCTGGCGCTCGTCGTGCTGGTCCACCGCCTGTTCGACCGCATCGCGTACCCCCGGCAGTTCGGCCAGGAACAGCTCACGCAGGGCAATCAGGTGGTTGCGCTGGCCGTTCAGCGCCGCCAGGGCGGCCGTCTCATCCCAGTCCTCCACGGCCAGCTCAACCGCGGCCGGCGGCAGCGGCGCAGCGCCCGGGCTGTTCACCAGCGCCCGGCGCACCGCTTTCAGCAGTTGATCACGGCCCAGCGGCTTCACCAGGGTGTCGCTGAAGCCGGCCTCGCGCAGGCTGGCATGAATGGAGGCATCGCCGTCGGCGGTATGCGCCAAGGCCGGGGTGTCCGGATGCGACTGGCGCAGCGCCCGCAGCAACTGGGCGCCATTGCCGTCGGGCAGGTTCACGTCGATCAGCCACAGGTCATGCGTGCCCGGCTCGCCACGGGCAAGCGCGCTGGCCAGTGAGTCAGCAGTGTCCACATCGGCTGGTAACGTTTCCAACGCCGCTTTGAAAAAACCGCGGCTGATGATGTCGTCCTCGACAAGCAGGAAGCGGGGCCGGTTGGTCCGCGGGGTCATCTGCATAGGGCTGCCTCCATGTCAGCTGTGGACAATCATCATGCACGGCGGCAGCGTGTGCAAGCGGCCATCGGCCCGCCCGGCCAGGATCTGCGACAATGTGCGCCCTTTTTTGCCCGCAGCCTGTCGCCACGTGGCCCGATCCCGTTCCCGCATCGACCGTACCCCGTTTCAGACCGAAATCCTCGACCTCAGCCATGACGGTCGTGGCGTCGCCCGCCGTGAAGGCGAAGGCGGCAAGGTCACCTTCATCAGCGGCGCCCTGCCGGGCGAAGTGGTGATGGCCGAACAGACCGCCCGCAGCCGTCACTTCGACGAGGCGCGCACGGTGGAAGTGCTGCAGGCTTCGCCGCAGCGCGTCACCCCCAAGTGCCCGCACTTCGGCACCTGTGCCGGCTGCGTGCTGCAGCACCTGGACGAAAGCCAGCAGATCGTGGCCAAGCAGCGCGTGCTGATGGACAACCTGGAGCGCATCGGCCACGTCACCCCGGGCAGCGTGCTGCCGCCGCTGGTCGGGGACAGCTGGGGCTACCGCCGCAAGGGCCGTTTCTCGGTCCGCCGGGTGGAAAAGAAGGACAAGACCCTGGTCGGTTTCCGCGAACAGGATCCGCGTTTCGTGGCTGACCTGAGCCAGTGCCTGACTGTGATCCCGGAAATCGGCACCAAGGTCCAGGACCTGTCCACCTTCATTGAAGGCCTCGACGGCAAGCGCGACATTCCGCAGATCGAGTTCATCGGCGGCGACAACGCCATTGCCCTGACCGTGCGCCACCTGCAGCCGCTCAGCGACGCCGACCGCGCCGCCTGGGCCGCGTTCGGCCAGCAGCACGGGTTTGCCATCTACCTGCAGCCGGGCGGCCTGGACACCGTGCACCCGCTGGACGGGCAGGGCGTGCCGCTGTCGTTCCGGCTCGCGCCGTGGGACGTGGAACTGGCCTTCCGCCCGCTGGACTTCATCCAGGTCAATGCCAAGCTGAACGAGGCGATGATCGCCCGTGCGCTGGAACTGCTGGAGCCGGGCGCCGATGAGCGCGTGCTCGACCTGTTCTGCGGCCTGGGCAATTTCACTCTGCCGCTGGCCCGCAGGGTGCGTGAAGTGGTGGGCGTGGAAGGCGATGCCGGCCTGGTCGCGCGCGCGCGCGAAAACGCCGAGCGCAACGGTCTGGCCAATGCACAGTTCTTCAGCGCCGACCTGACCCAGGACCAGCGCGCCACCCCGTGGATGCGCCAGGGCTTCGACAAGCTGCTGCTGGACCCGCCGCGCTCGGGCGCGATCGAAGTGCTGCAGCAGCTGCCGCTGAAGCAGTTCAAGCGCATCGTCTATGTCAGCTGCCACCCCGGTTCGCTGGCGCGCGATGCCGGCTATCTGGTCAACGAACAGGGCTTCACCCTGGTCAGCGCCGGTGCCATGGACATGTTCCCGCACACCGCGCACGTGGAAAGCATCGCGGTCTTCGAAAAGCGCTGACAACGCGCGGGCACCGGCAATACCCCGGTGCCCGCCGCCGCACGTGGAGGATCAGGGTGCCGGCGCGCTGCGCCACTGGCCATCCTCGCGGATGAATGCCAGCGTTTCGGTGCCTCGCTCATCGCCTACCTGGGCGGTGACCGCACATTCGAACACGGCACGCTCGTCGGGCACTTCGCAGTCGGCAACCTCCAGCACCTGCGCGTCGCGCGCGGCCAGCACGAAGCGCGCGCGCTCCTCGGCATCGCTCTCACGCGCCGCCACGGTCGCCAGGTGCGCGCGCAGCAGCGGTTGTACTTCCTCGCGACTGGGCGCGGGCGTCGGCAGGCGGCGCGGATCGGGCAGGGTCCACTGGCCATCCACCCAGGCCAGGTGCAGCAGACGCGCACCCGATTTCATGCCGGCACTGCCCACCACGATGCAGGTGGCGATGTCCGCGGTGCTGCCCATCGCGCAGCTGCTCAGCGATTCCAGCGTGGGCCGGAACGCCATCGCGACCAGGCTGCTGCTGTCACTGCGCGGGCGCGCGGCGATCTGCTCGGCAATCGCCAGATCCATCGCGTCCTGTGCCTGTTGCAGGGTGGGCAGTGCTGGGGCCTGGGCCAGGCAAGCGCCCGCGGGCAGCAGCAGGGTCATCGCCAGCGGGCGCAGCTTGGAAAGGGACAGTGTCATGGTTCAGCGATCCTTGCAGGGCGGCGCAGTGTAGTGCGGCGGCCGCGCGCCGGGTAGGCAGGCTGCCGCCGGCGGCCGCATACTTCGCGCATGGGCATTGAAATCGAACGCAAGTTTCTGGTGACCGGCGACGGTTGGCGTACTGCCGCGCATCGGGTCATTCCGATGGCGCAGGGCTATATCAACGACATGGGCGCACTGGATCGCGGCACCCAGAACGCCTCGGTGCGCGTGCGCATCGAAGGCGGACAGGCGGCGCTGAACCTGAAGTCGCGCACCCTGGGGCACACCCGCCAGGAGTTCGACTACCCCATCCCCGTGGACGATGCCCGCGACCTGCTGGCGCTGTGCGTGGGCGGGTTGATTGACAAGCGCCGCCATCTGGTCGAACACGCCGGGCTGACCTGGGAAGTGGACGAGTTCCTGGGCGACAACGCCGGCCTGGTCGTGGCCGAGGTGGAACTGGACAGCGCCGACCAGGCCATCGACCTGCCGGACTGGGTGGGCGCGGAAGTGACCGACGACGCGCGCTATTACAATGTTGCGTTGGCCAGTCACCCCTATTCACAGTGGTGAAGCGCTGATCGGCCGGTAGCGCCCCCTTTTGCCGCGGCGGGCGGCCCCCATCTTGGGGGCATGAGAATCGATATCTATTCCGACGTGGTCTGCCCCTGGTGCTGGATCGGCAAGCATCGTTTCCAGCAGGGCGTGCAGTTGCTGGGCGCCGATGCGCCCGCCCTGGACATCCACTGGCAGCCATTCCAGCTGGACCCGGACGCTGACGCCACGCCGGTTCCGCTGCGACAGGCCTATGCGCGCAAGTTCGGCGGGGCCGAGCGCACCGAACAGATCCTGGGCCAGACCCAGTCCACCGCGCAGGCCGAGGGCCTGCCGATGGACTTCGGCCAGGGCCAGGTGCGGGTGACCACGCTGCCTGCGCACCGCCTGCTGTGGCTGGCCGGCGAACACGGCGTGCAGGATGCGGTGGGCGAAGCGCTGTTCCGCGCCCACTTCGAGCATGGCCAGAACCTGGCCGACCCCGCCGTGCTGGTGAAGGCCGGCGCCGCCGGCGGGCTGGCCGCGGCCGAGATCGAACAGATGTTGGCGTCCGATCGCGGCCTGGCCCAGGTGCAGGCCAAGCTGGCCGACGCGCAGGCGCTGGGCATTTCCTCGGTGCCCACCTTCGTGATCGACGGGCGCTGGGCGATTTCCGGTGCGCAACCGCCCGAAGCCTTCGCCCAGGCCCTGCGCCAGATCGCCGCCGAGCAGGGCGCCCCCTCGGCCGCTGCGGGTGAAGCAGCCTGCGGCCCGGACGGCTGCGCGGTGTAGTACGCGCGGGGTCAGAGCCCCTGCGGGGATCCGACCCCGGGGTCGGATTCCCGCAGGGGTTCTGACCCGATTCCCGACCCCATTCCCGTGTTCAGCCGAACACTGCGTCCATCGGCCGGTTCTGCGACAATGCGGCACTGCGCCATGCGGGCGCCTGTTGTGGAGATCGACCCATGCTGCTGATCGGCGTTGCCGGCACTGAACTGACCGCCCAGGAACGCGACTGGCTGCAGCATGATGCCGTGGCCGGGGTGGTGCTGTTCAAGCGCAACTTCGCCTCGCGCCAGCAGGTGACCGATCTGACCGCCGCCATCCGCGCCGCCGCACCGCGCCCGCAGCTGCTCTGCGTGGACCAGGAAGGCGGCCGCGTGCAGCGCTTCCGCGAGGGCTACAGCGAACTGCCGCCGCTGCAGGACATCGGTGCCCTTTACGCGCGCGATCCGCAGCAGGCGCTGGCCCTGGCCGAGCAGCACGCCTGGCTGATGGCCAGTGAAGTGCGCGCCAGCGGCCTGGACCTCAGCTTTGCCCCGGTGGTGGATCTGGCCCGTGGCAACCGCGCCATCGGCAACCGCGCCTTCAGCGAAGACCCGCAGGTGGTCGCCGCTTTCACTGCCGCCTATGTGCGCGGCATGCATGCGGTGGGCATGGCCGCCACGCTCAAGCATTTCCCCGGCCACGGCACCGTGCTGGAAGACACCCACGTCGATACCGCCATCGATCCGCGCGCGCTGGACGAACTGCGCGCGCAGGACCTGGTGCCGTTCGGCGCCGGCATTGCCGCCGGTGCCGATGCGGTGATGATGGCCCACGTGATCTACCCGCAGGTGGCGCCCGAGCCGGCCGGCTATTCGCCGCGCTGGATCCAGGACATCCTGCGCGGTGAACTGGGCTTCCGCGGCGTGGTGTTCTCCGATGACATCGGCATGGCCGCTTCGCACAGCGCCGGTGGCGTGCCGGCGCGCGTGCATGCCCACCTCGATGCCGGCTGCGACGTGGTGCTGGTCTGCCACCCCGAGCTGGTCGATGAAGCCCTGCACGCCGTGCAGGGCCGTTCACTGAATACCGCCGCGCTGCTGGGCCTGCTTGGCCGCGGCGCACTTGGCTGGGACGGCCTGCTGGCCGATGCCCGCCATGGCACCACCCAATCCCATCTGCTGCAAACCCTTGGAAGAACCGTCTGATGCCGAACCTCACCATTTCCCAGGCCCTGGCCCAGGCTGACCTGCTGGTCGACCGCCCCACCATCGACAAGGCCATTGCCAGCATCGCCGACGCCATCGCGCGCGACTACCAGGGCGAGGTGCCGCTGTTCCTGTCCATCATGCACGGCGCACTGCCGTTCGCCGGCCAGCTGGCGCTGGAGCTGGGCGCGCGCGGCCAGGACGTGCAGTTCGATTACCTGCACGCCACCCGCTACCGCGGTGAAACCACCGGCGGCGATCTGGTCTGGAAGCACAAGCCGGCCACCTCGCTGTTCGGCCGCCGCGTGCTGCTGGTGGACGACATCCTGGACGAGGGCTACACCCTGCAGGGCGTGCGCACCTGGTGCCTGGAACAGGGCGCCACCGACGTGCGCATCGCCGCCATGACCGTGAAGAAGCACGACCGCGCGCTGCCGGACGTCACCGCCGATTACGCCGGCATCGAGCTGCCGGACCGTTACGTGTTCGGCTTCGGCATGGATGTGAACGAGACCCTGCGCTGCGTGCCGGCCATCTATGCCATGAAGGAGTGACGGCGCGGCCGCCCGCGGCCGGTCCCACCCTCCCGCCGGCGCCTTCGGGTGCCGGCGTTCGTCTTTTTCTGGAGTGATTCCCATGCAACAGATTGCCCTGGCCGTGATCGGCGGTACCGGTGTCTACAACCTGGCCAAGCTGGACGATGTGCAGACCCATGAGGTCGAGACCCGCTTCGGCCGTCCGTCGGGCCCGGTGCGCGTTGGCACCCTGCTGGGCCACCGCGTGGCCTTCCTGGCCCGCCATGGCGAGGGCCATTCGCTGCCGCCGCACAAGATCAACTACCGCGCCAATCTGGCCGCGCTGCAGCAGATCGGCGCGCAGCGCGTGCTGGCGCTGAACACGGTGGGCGGCATCGGCGACGATTTCGGTCCGCGCGTGCTGGCCTGTCCGGACCAGGTAATCGATTACACGTGGGGTCGTATCAGCACGATCTGCGAAGAAGACGGCACCGACGTGGTCCACGTCGATTTCGGTCACCCGTACACGCCGATGCTGCGCAGCAAGATCCTGGCGGCGGCGAAAGTGACCGGCGTGAAGGTGCACGACGGCGGCTGCTACGGCGCCACCCAGGGCCCGCGCCTGGAAACCATCGCCGAAATCGCCCGCATGCGGCGCGATGGCTGCGATCTGGTGGGCATGACCGGCATGCCTGAAGCCGCGCTGGCACGGGAGTTGGGGCTGGATTACGCCTGCCTGGCGATCGTGGCCAACTGGGCCGCCGGCTGTGGCGACGGCGAGGAGATCACCATGGCCGAAGTGCTGGCAAACGTGCAGGCCGCCAGCAACGGACTTCCGGAACTGGTAGGCGAATTGGCGCGGGGGTGATTGTCATCCTCGGGCAAGCTTTGCATACTCAGCCGGTACGCGGGTTCAGCGTACACCACCCATTCATTGCAAAGGTCTCGCATTAACATGCCGAACGGTACCGTCAAGTGGTTCAACGACGCCAAGGGATTTGGCTTCATCTCGCCGGAGGATGGCAGCGCCGACGTGTTCGCGCACTTCTCCGCCATCAACTCCAAGGGCTTCCGCAGCCTGCAGGAAGGTCAGCGTGTCACCTATGACGTGACCCAGGGCCCGAAGGGTGCCCAGGCTTCGAACATTACGCCGGCCGAGTGATCCACTCGACAGTGCGTTGAAAACCCCGCTACGGCGGGGTTTTTTTTTGCGCAGGGAATGGCGCACGACATCCATGTCGTGGACGGTCCCGGAGCGCCGGCCGTTCCGTCAGCCATCAGGCGCTCCGGAGTCGGCCAGCAGATCCACGCCATGCGTGGGTGCCGTCGCCGGTTTCCTTCGCCATCGGCAATCCGCCTCGGGCACAATGCAGGCATGACGGAACGACTGCGCATTGCCGTGATCGGCTACGGCACCGCTGGCCAGGCATTGGCCATCCTGCTCACCCGTGATGGCCACGAGGTGGAGATCTTCGAGCGCGTGCCCCAGCCGGGCCCGGTAGGGGCCGGCTTCCTGCTGCAGCCCAGCGGCCTGCAGGTGCTGTGGCAGATGGGCCTGCTTGACGCCGTGCGTGCACATGCCGCGCCGGTGCACCGCCTGTACGGCGATACGCCCTGCGAACGCGCGGTGATGGACATGGGCTATGCCGGTCTGGATGCGCGCCTGCACGGGCTGGGCATGCAGCGCGGTGCGCTGTTCGCGTTGCTGGAAGATGCGCGCGAAGGCGCCGGCCACCTGCACGTGGGCACTGCCATCGAGGCGGTGGACAGCGCACAGGGGCGCGTGCGCGATGCACAGGGGCGCTGGCACGGCCCGTTCGACCTGGTGGTGGCCGCCGATGGTGCGGCATCCACCCTGCGCGGCAGCGTAGAGGGCGGCATCGCGCTGGACCGGGTGTACCCGTGGGGTGCGCTGTGGTGCCTGCTGCCGGCCGAAGACTGGCCGCACATGCAGGAGCTGCGGCAACGCTACGTGGCGGCGCGCAAGATGATCGGCCTGCTGCCGGTGGGCACCCGCCCCGGTGACGCCACGCCACGCCTGAGCTTCTTCTGGAGCCTGCCGCGTGACGATTTCGAACGCTGGCAGCAGGACGGCATGGCGCCCTGGCTGCAGGAACTGCATGCCCTGTGGCCGCAGGCCAGCGCGCGCTTCACGCACCTGCGCGATGCCGGCCAGTTGGCACGCGCGGTGTACCGCGATGCGGTGATGAAGCGTTGGCACCATGGCCGCCTGGTGCTGGCCGGTGATGCTGCACATTCGATGAGCCCGCAGCTGGGGCAGGGCGTGAACATGGCCCTGATCGATGCACTGGCGCTGCGCGATGCACTGCGCAGTCACCGTGGCGAAGCGGCGCTGCAGGCCTACCAGGCACAACGGCGTGCGCATGTGGCGGTGTACCAGCGCTGGAGCCGCTGGCTGACGCCGCTGTTCCAGTCCAATGGCGATCTATGGGCGCATGCGCGCGACGTCCTGCTTGGGCCGATGGGGCGCATGCCGGGCGGGCGCGGGCACATGCTGCGCGTGCTCAGCGGCACCCAGCACGGCTGGTTCGGCGCACTGCCGCTGGATCCCGGCTTCATTGCCGCACTTGCCGAAGCGCCGCGTGCAGCTGCCAGCAACAGTGTGATCAGCGCTGCGGTGAACGTGCCCGTCACCTGAACTAACGAACAGCTCACCCCGGTTGTGCGAGAACAGCTGTGCACGCGCACGTCGCGTCGCCCGTTTTCCTTTCCGTGATCGAACACTCCGTGATCGAACTTCGCGCATGGCCCGGGCGGCCGCGCCGTCGCGGCCTGCTGCGGCCCGGATGCGCCGCACGTTCGAAGGAGGATGCCATGTTGTTCGCGGTCCACGAGCTGGAATCGGAAATCTGCAAACTGCGCGGTCTGCTGCAGATGCTGCACGAGGACCAGCCCGACGTGCTGGAGGATGTCTTTGAATTCCACGTGGGCAGTCTGATCAGCCACGCGGGCGCCGAACACCATGGCTACATCCGCACCTGCGCGCAGGAAATGCTGGCGGCGGTGCGTGCGCTGCCGCGCCATGCCGGCAACAGCGAGCCTACGTTTCGATTGATGCCCGACATGCTGGCACGCCCGGCCTAAGCCGGGCGGGGCGGTACTGGCACCAGGCTGTCTTCCACGCAGGCAATGCGCTGTTCGTCGCGCGCGGGCGGTACCACCACGCCCGCGGTGAACGCAGAAAACGCGGGCAGCACGGTGATTCCCGGGCGCAGCCAGAACGCCGGAAAGCGGCGGCGCAGCGCCGGCAGGGCGATCTGCGGATGCAGGTGGCCGGCGATCACCCAGGCGCCGGCTTCGGGCTGTGGTTCGTGGCGCAGCACGATATCCCCCAGTCGCACCTGATCGTGCAGCTGCACGCGCAGCGCCGGTGCGGCAAGCTGGCGGTCGTGGTTGCCACGGATCACATGCACGTCCAGACCCGCCTGCTGCTCGCGCCAGGCGAGCCATTGCGCCAGCCACGCCGTGCGGTGCAGCGGGCCATGCAGCATATCGCCCAGGATCCACAGCTCGCGGCACCCGTGCTGCTGCACAAGCGCCTGCAGCCGTTGCAGGTCGCCCTGGGTGCCGCCGGAGGGCAGGGCGATGCCGGCGCGGCGGAACACATCGGCCTTGCCCAGGTGCAGGTCGGCAATCAGCAGGGCCTGCCGGGCCGGCCACAGCAACGCACGCGCGCCGAGCAGGTGCAGCGTCTGCCCTCCCAGCTGCATGGCCAGCTCAGTCGCCATGGCGGCGTTCCAGCTGCTGCGCCGCGCGCTGTACGCGGGTACGCCAGTCTTCGTTGCTGAACTGGCCGCGCAGGCGTTCGGCCCACAGCGGAAAACCCAGCGGCGTGAGTGAGGCTGGCTGCTGCAGCGACACCGTCTGCCCGCCAATGCGTGCCAGCACCTGCTGCAGCCCGGGCAGATCCAATGCGTCCTGCAGCACTTCCTGCTCGGCCAGGGCCAGCAGCATGTGCTCGGGGTCGTGCTGGCGCAGTACGTCATGCAGCAGGCCCGCGGAGGCCTGCAGCTGGCGCAGCGAGCGCGGCATGCCGCCGGGCAGGCTGGGCACCAACAGTCCGGCCACTCGCGCGATGCCACGGAACTGGCGGCGTGCCAGCTCGCCCAGGTTCACGGCCGCGCGCAGATCGTCCAGCAGTCCGTCGCGGGTGAACAGCGCATGCCACGCCTGCGCATCCAGGGTGATCGGCTGTGCCGGTGCCAGCACCAGGCCATGATCGTTCACTGCATACCCGATGCTGTTGCGCTGTAGCCGCGTGCAGCGCAGTGACAGCAGCGCGGCCAGTGCTTCATGCACGTGGCGCCCGGCGAACGGGTAGACGAACACGAACTGGCCCTCGCGGCGGCGCACGTCCTCCACCAGCAGCTGCGCCGGCGAGGGCCGCGCGGACACGCGTGCCTGCAGCGCCAGCAGCGGCGCCAGCCACGTTGATTCGGCACTGTCATCACTTCCGGAGAGCACCGACAGCAACGCCTGCCCCAGTGGCATCGACAAGGGCAGCTGGCCGCCCTGCCAGCGCGGCACGCTGCCGTCGCCGCGCCCACGCGCCACCCGCACATAGGCGGTCATGTCGCGCAGCTGCACCAGCTCCAGCAGGCGCCCGGCGAACTGGAAACGGTCGCCCGGGCGCAGGCGCCCGGCGAACTGTTCTTCCACCGAACCCAGGCTGCCGCCGCGCAGGAACTGCACGCGTACGCTGCCATCGCTGCTGATGGTGCCGATCGACAGGCGGTGGCGCAGGGCCTGGCGGCGATCGGGCACCCGGTAGATGCCGCTGTCATCGATCTGCACCTTGTGGAAATCCGGATACTGCGACAGCGCGCGGCCGCCCTGCACGATGAAGTCCAGCACGGCCTGCCACTGTGTATCGGTCAGATCGGCAAAGGCATGGGTGCGTCGAACCTGGGCCAGCAACGCATCGGCCTGGAAGCCACCGGCCAGCGCGCAGCTCACCGCGTGCTGGGCCAGCACGTCCAGCGACAGGACCAGCGGACGGCGTGCTTCCACCACGCCGTCGCGCAGCGCGTTGCGTGCTGCCGCGAATTCGGCCACCTCCAGCGCATGGCTGGGAATGCAGGTGATGCGGCCGCTGGCACCGGGACGATGGCGTGCGCGGCCGGCGCGCTGGCGCAGGCGCGCCACGCCCTTGGGGCTGCCCAGCTGCAGGACCTGGTCCACTTCCGGAAAATCCACGCCCAGGTCCAGGCTGGAGGTGGCCACCACGCAGCGCAGGCTGCCTGCACGCAGGCCGTCTTCCACCTGCTGGCGCAGGGTCGGGTCCAGCGAGCCGTGGTGCAGGGCCAGGCTGGTGGCGTCTTCCGGCCACACTGCGGCCAGCGCCTGGTGCCACAGTTCGGCCTGTGCGCGGGTGTTGGTGAACAGCAGGGTGCTGCGTGCGCCGTGGATCGCCTGCAGTACCCGCGGCAACTGCACCAGGCCCAGGTGGCCGGCCCACGGAAAACGTTCGCCAGCCGGCGGCAGCAGGGTCTGCACCTGCACCGGTCGCTGCCGCGCGCCCTCCACCAGCGGCGCGTCGGGCTGGCCGGGCAGCAGCACCTGCCGCGCCTGCTGCAGGTTGCCCAGCGTGGCCGACAGACCCCACAGCTGCAGGCCGGGGCTGGCATCGCGCAGCCGCGCCAGGTTCAGCTGAAGCAGCACGCCACGCTTGCTGCCCAGCAGTTCATGCCACTCATCCACCACCACGCAGCGCAGGTGCTGCATGCGCGGCAGCGTATCGGGATAGCTCAACAACAGCGCCAACGATTCGGGCGTGGTCACCAGCACATCCACGCGTCCCTCGCGCGCCTGGCGCCGCTCGCGGCTGCTGGCATCGCCACTGCGCAGGCCGACCTTCCAGCCCAGACCAATGCCATCGATGACCGTCTGCAGCGCGCGTGCGGTATCGCTGGCCAGTGCGCGCAGCGGGGTGACCCACAGCACCTGCAGCGGACGCACGGCGCTGGCCCGCGCCGGCGCCGGCGGCGGATCGATCAAGGCCTGCAGCAGGGGCCCGCCGAACATCGCCAGGGTCTTGCCGCTGCCGGTGGGCGTGTGCAGCAGGCCCGATTCGCCCGCCAGGTAGTGCCGCCACATCGCGCGCTGGAACGGCAGCGGGCGCCAGCCGCGCGCGGCGAACCACGCCTGCAGGCGCTGCAGGGCCTGCGCACGGGTCATCGCGCCAGTGCCTGCAGGGTGTGCAGCTGGTCGGCCTCGCTGGCGGGCTTGTCGTGGCGCCAGCGCAGGATGCGCGGGAAGCGCACCGCGATGCCCGACTTGTGCCGGCTGCTGCGGTTCACCGCTTCGAATCCCAGCTCGAACACCTGTACGGCGTCGACGCTGCGCACCGGGCCGAAGCGCTCGCGGGTGTGCGCGCGGATCCAGCGGTCCAGCGCCAGGATCTCCTTGTCGTCCAGGCCCGAATAGGCCTTGGCCACCGGTACCAGCGCGTCACCGTCCCAGACCCCGAAGGTGTAGTCGGTGTACAGGGTGCTGCGCCGCCCATGGCCGGCCTGCGCGTACAACAGTACCGCATCGATGGTGAGCGGCTCGATCTTCCACTTCCACCAGTCGCCGCGGCGGCGCCCGGCCTGGTACACCGAATCGCGGCGCTTGATCATCAGCCCTTCCACGCCGCGTTCGCGGGCACCGTCACGCAGGTGCGCGGCCTCGGCCCAGTCCTCGGCGAGCACCGGTGGCGAGAGCTGCAGGCGAGGATCGGCCAGTGCATCGAGCAGCTGCGCCAGCTGCGTGCGGCGTTCGTGCAGCGGCAGCTCGCGAAGATCCTGGCCATCGCGTTCCAGCAGGTCGTAGGCCAGCACGCGCACCGGCGTGTTGCGCAGGGTAGTGGCACCGGGTTTGCGGCGCTGGATGCGGGTCTGCAGGGCGGTGAAGGCGCGCGGCAGGTCGTCGGCGCTGTCCCAGGCCAGCAGCTCGCCGTCGATCACGCAGCCATCGGGCAGTCCGGCGGCGGCCTGTTCGATTTCGGGGAAGCGACCATCCAGCCGCTCTTCGCCGCGCGACCACAGGGCCACCTCGCCATTCCGGCGCAGCAGCTGCAGGCGGATGCCGTCCCACTTCCATTCCAGCAACCAGTCATCCAGCGCGCCCAGCCGTTCGGCCGGCGCGCCTTCCAGCGGCGAGGCCAGGAAGAACGGGTAGGGCTGCTGGCGGTCGGTCGGCAGCTCGTCAGGCGACAGCAGCTGCGCCAGCGCGGCGGGCGAGGGCACCCACTCACCCAGCATGCGCTGGGCTATGCGGGCGATGTCCAACCCCGACCATTCGGCCAGCGCCTGTTGCACCAACCGCTGCGATACGCCCACGCGCAGGGCGCCGGTCAGCAGCTTGTTGAAGACCAGGCGTTCGGCGGCGGGCAGTTGCTGCCAGCCCTGCAGCACGGCGGCGTGGCGTACCGTCTCGTCCTGGTTGGCCACCGCCAGCAGATGCTGTTCGATCCAGTCGGCCAGGGCCCGCTCGGGGGCCGGCGTTGCCGGGTCATCCAGCAACAGGGTCAGCGTTTCGGCCAGGTCGCCTACCTGCGCATAACTGTCTTCCACCAGCCAGGCCGGAAGCCCGGACGCCTCGGTAATCCAGCGGCGCAGCTCGCCGCTGGCGGCCACCTTGCGGCGCGCGCCGCCTACCTTGCCACCGCTCAGCAGGTACAGCGCCCATGCCGCATCGCGTGGGCGCGCCGCGCGGAAGTAGTCGACCAGCGCGGCCCGCTTGTCCAGCGTTGCGGTGCTGCGGTCCAGGCGCTGGTAGAGCGCGGCGAAGGCCTTCATTCCTCGGCCCCGAAATCGGTGCGGAATGCCTCGGCCGCCACGCCGCGCTCGCGCAGGAAGGGGATCAGCGCATCGGTGTTGCCGTGGGTGGCGATGATGCGGCGCGCGCCGGTCTGTTCGATGGTCTGCAGCAGCGCCGGCCAGTCGGCGTGGTCGGAAATGACGAAGCCGCGGTCAACATTGCGCCGGCGCCGGTTGCCGCGCAGCTGCATCCAGCCCGACGCGAACGCCAATTGGTGACGGCCAAAGCGGCGCAGCCAGGGCGTGCCCGCCGCCGACGGCGGGGCCAGGATCAGCCGCCCGGCCGCATCCGGGGTACGCCCCTGTTCGGCCACGGTCACCGTGTCCAGCATGTCCACCCCGGCCTGGCGGTAGACCGCCACGCCATTGGCGATGGCGCCGTGCAGCCAGGCCGGCTGGTCGTCCAGCGGCAGAAGTTCGGCCAGCACGCGCTGGGCCTTGCCCAGTGCGTAGCACAGCAGCACCGCTGCTTCCCCGCGCGCGGCGCATTCGCGGCGCCAGGCCACGATGTCGGCGGCCACATCGGCGGTGTGCGGCCAGCGGTAGATCGGCAGGGCGAAGGTGGCTTCGCTGATGAAGGTATCGCAGGGCACGACCTCGAACGACGTGCAGGTGGGATCGTGCTGGCGCTTGTAATCGCCCGAGGCCACCCAGACCTGGCGCCCATCGTCGATGCGGACCTGGGTCGACCCCAGCACATGCCCCGCCGGGTGCAGCGATACCTGCACCCGGCCCAGCAAAAAGGGCGTGCCTTCGGCATGCGCGTGCAGCGGCACATCGCCCAGCCGCCAGCGCAGGATCGGCACGCTGCCGGTGCTGCAGTGGTATTCGCCCATGCCCGGGCGCGCGTGGTCGCCATGGCCATGGGTAATGACCGCGCGCGGCACCGGGCGCCACGGGTCGATGTGGAAATCGCCGGCGGCGCAGTACAGGCCTTCTGGCCGCAATACCACCAGATCTTCGTTGTCGCTCATGTGGCCACTCTGGCGCGGCGCTCGTGCAGGCGGTGAGAATCGCGCTGAACGCGCGCTGGCCGGACGATGGGGCACAATCGATGGGCTCCTTTTCCGCAACGGGAAGCAATGGATGAACGGACCGGGCTTCAGCAGCAACGTTCCCTACGAAACGCACGTGGTGCTGAACCAGCCACCACCGTTCGCCGGGCGGCAGTTATGGACCGACGATGTCGCGCTGGTCGAGGCAGTGCAGCGGGAGGGCGGCGGTGCCTTCGCGCCGCGCCTGGCGGTGTATGGCGCACTGGCCGGCGATGAGCTGTACCGCCTGGGGTTCGATGCCAACCGCGACCGGCCGCGCCTGCGCACGCACGATGCGCAGGGACACCGCATCGATCTGGTGGAGTTCCATCCGGCGTACCACCAGCTGATGGGCACGGCCAAGCAGCAAGGCGTGGCCGGGCTGTCCTGGCACGAACCGCAACCGGGCGCACACGTGGCGCGCGCGGCGCTGAGCTACCTGCATCACCAGGCCGAAGCGGGCACCAGTTGCCCGCTCACCATGACCCACGCGGCGGTGGCGGTGCTGCGCTCGCAACCGCATCTGGCCGAATGGGCACGCAAGGCGGCCGCGCCGGTCTACGATTCGCGCGATGTGCCGGTGGCCGACAAGGCCGGCATCACCCTGGGCATGGGCATGACCGAAAAGCAGGGCGGTTCGGACGTGCGTGCCAACAGCACCCACGCCGAGCCGATCGACGGCGAGCGTTATCGCTTGTCGGGACATAAGTGGTTCTTTTCCGCGCCGATGAGCGATGGCTTCCTGGTGCTGGCACAGGCGCCCGGTGGGCTGACCTGCCTGCTGATGCCACGCCGCCTGGCCGATGGCGACCGCAATGCGTTCCGGCTGATGCGCCTGAAGGACAAGCTGGGCGACTGGGCCAACGCGTCCAGCGAAGTGGAGTTCTGTGGTGCCCAGGCCTGGCGCGTGGGCGAGGAAGGGCGCGGGGTGGCCAACATCATCGGCATGGTGATGATGACCCGGCTGGACTGCATGCTGGGCGCGGCGGCGGAAATGCGCATGGCGCTGGCCCAGGCGCTGCACCATGCACGGCACCGCCGCGCGTTCGGCAAGCCGCTGGTGGACCATGCGCTGATGACCAACGTGCTGGCTGATCTGGCGCTGGAATCGGAGGCGGCCACGGTGCTGGCCATGCGCATCGCGCGCGCGGTGGATCGCGCCGCCATCGATCCTGCAGAAGCGGCGCTGGCGCGGGTGGGCACGGCGTTGGGCAAGTACTGGCTGTGCAAGCGCGCCCCGGCCTTCGTCAACGAGGCGCAGGAATGCCTGGGCGGCGCCGGCTACGTGGAAGAGTCGATGCTGCCGCGCCTGTACCGGCAGGCGCCGTTGAATTCGATCTGGGAAGGCAGTGGCAACATCCAGTGCCTGGACGTGCTGCGTGCGCTGGCGCGTGAACCGGAAACAATGGCCGCCCTGGTACAGGAACTGCAGGCGGCAGCCGCTGCCGACCTGCGCTACTCGCAGGCGCTGCAGCGCTGGGAGGAATCACCCGGGTTCGATGAGGGGCAGGCACGCGCCTTCTGCGAGCGCACGGCACTGCTGCTGCAGGCCGCCGTGCTGTTGCGGGCGGAAAGCCCCATGGCCGACGCCTTCATCCGCAGCCGGTTGCAGGGCGAGCATGGCCTGGCGCTGGGTACCTTGCCGCCAGGGCTGGATCTGGGCGAGATGCTGGCGCGCGCCCTGCCGTAACGTCGCCGGGCCGGAACAGGCCCGGCGACCGGGGCAACGTCAGTGCTTGGCTTCTTCGTGGGCGGCGTTGGCCTTCGCGTCATCTGCGACATCACGGGCCTTGTCGGCCACCTTCTGTGCGGCATCGGCGGTGGCATCGCTGGCGTGAGCGGCAGCATCGGTGGCCGCAGCCTTGGCCTGGTCGGCGGCGGTGGCGGTCGCATCAGCGGCCTTGTCCAGCGCCTGCTGGGTATCGGCGGCGGCCTGCTCGGACGCCGCAGCGGTCTTGTCAGCGGCCTCGCGGGTGGCCGCGGCGGCCTGGTCCACTGCATCACGCGCGGCGGCGCCGGCGCTGTCGGCGGCCTGCGCGGCATCCTGGCGGGCCTGTTCGGCTTCCGGGCCCTTGCAGGCGGCCAGGGCCAGCACGAGCGAGGCGGCCAGCAGGGAAGTGGTCAGCGTGCGGATCTTCATGGCGGTCTCCGGTACAGCGATGGATGGGGAGGCCAGCCTATTCAGGCCCCTGTGAAGGCCCGGTCGCGAGGCCAACAGCGGGATTCAGGCAAAGAAAAAGCCGCTGGCGAACCAGCGGCTTTTCCAGAACAGCGTGAAGAAAGAAGTGATTACTTCTTGGCTTCTTCAGCAGCGTCCTTGGCCTGCTCGGCGGTGGCTTCACCGGCCTTGGCAGCGTCGGCAGCAGCGCCGGCAGCAGCGTCGGTGGCAGCAGCGCCAGCCTGGGCAGCAGCGTCGGTCGAAGCGTCGGCAGCGGTGGCGGCGGTGTCAGCGGCCTGCTGGGCAGCGTCGGCGGTCTGGGCGCCGGCAGCGGCGGCCTGGTCGGCAGCAGCCTGGGCTTCGGTGGCGGCTTCGTTGGCCGAAGCAGCGGCGTCCTGGGCAGCTTCCTGCTTCGAGCAGGCGGCCAGGGCCAGGGCCAGGGACATAGCGACCAGCAGCTTGTTGATGCTCATTGTGTGAATCCTCGTCGTTAGATTAGGCAACGCGCAACTGCGCGCCGACAACATGATGACAAGCCAAGATTGGGTGTCAAGCGCTCCCGCATTCATTTTTGCGAAATCGCCGTTAATTCCTTTCAGATCAACTCGATGGCAATTGCTGTCGCTTCGCCGCCGCCGATGCACAGGGTAGCGATGCCGCGCTTGCCGCCGCGCGTGCGCAAGGCGTTGACCAGAGTGACCACCAGACGTGCGCCCGAGGCGCCGATCGGATGGCCCAGTGCGCAGGCGCCGCCATTCACGTTGAGCTTGTCGTGGCTGATGCCCAGTTCGCGCATGGGTGCCATGGCCACCACGGCAAAGGCTTCGTTCACTTCGAACAGGTCGACCTGGTCCAGCGTCCAGCCGGTCTTCGCCAGCAGGGCGTGGATCGCGCCGATCGGCGCGGTGGTGAACCACTCCGGCTCCTGCGAATGGGTGGCGTGGCCGACGATGCGTGCCAGCGGGGTGATGCCGCGCGCGGCCGCATCCTCTTCGGCCAGAAGCACCACGGCAGCGGCGCCGTCGGAAATGCTGGAGGAACTGGCGGCGGTCACGCTGCCATCCTTCTTGAACGCCGGGCGCAGGGTCGGAATCTTGGCGATGTCCGAACGGCCGGGCTGCTCGTCGCTGGCGAATTCGACCTCACCCTTGCGGGTGGTCACCTTCACCGCGACGATTTCGTCGGCGAATGCGCCATTGGCCTGCGCGGCCTGTGCACGGCGCACCGATTCGATGGAATAGGCGTCCTGTTCCTCGCGGCTGAACTGATACTTGTCCACGGCGCATTCGGCGAATTCACCCATGGCCTTGCCGTCGTAGGCATTGACCAGGCCGTCGTGGGCCATGTGGTCCACCGCCTGGAAGTTGCCGAAGCGGTTGCCGGTGCGCGAATTGGGCAGCATGTGCGGGGCGTTGGACATCGACTCCATGCCGCCGGCCACCACCACCTTGGCCGAACCGGCCTTGATCAGGTCGTGGCCCAGCATGATGGTCTTCATGCCCGAGCCGCAGACCTTGTTCAGGGTGGTCGCGCCGGCCGACAGCGGAATGCCGGCGGCGATGGCGGCCTGGCGGGCCGGGGCCTGGCCCAGATTGGCCGACAGCACGCAGCCCATCAGGACTTCGGAAACGTCGCTGGCCGGTACCCCGGACTGCTCAAGGGCGGCGGCGATGGCGGCCGCGCCAAGGGTCGGGGTGGGCACGCCGTTGAACTGGCCCAGGAAGGAGCCAATGGCGGTGCGCTTGGCGGCGGCGATGACGATGTTGGACATGGCAATCTCGTTGATGCGTGAGCAATGTTCGGAAAGGAGACGGCGGGCGTTGGAAGCGGCGCCATTTCCCGGCAGACTGCGTGGGGGTCGACCCAGTATAGAGGGTCGGCGGTTGCTGCCGCTGGCAGCACTGGATGCCTGCAAGGGGTTGCGGCAGGCCAACGTTCATGGGAAGGAAACGATGGAACGTAAGACGATGGGCAGGTCGGTCCTGGCTTCGGCGCTGGTCGCCGCGTTGAGTGCATGTGGTGGTGGCGGGGGCGGCAGCAATGTACGCATCGACCCGCCGCCCACCACGCCGCCGGTGACCCCGCCGCCCACCACGCCCACCCCGGCCAAACCCACCGAGCCGGCGGTGAACGCGCACCTGGTGCAGACCAATGCCGTGGCCGCGCAGTCCGCTGGCCTGACCGGCAAGGGCGTGCGTATCGGCATCGTCGATTCCGGCGTGAAGCGCGACACGGCCGCGCTCAATGGCCGCGTTGTGGCCAACCTCAACTACGTCGATCCGGCGCGCAACAATCTGAACGTGGATGACGTGGTCGGCCACGGCACCGCCGTGGCCAGCCTGGCCGCCGGCGCAACCGTGGGCGTCTGGCCCGGCGGCATCGCGCCGGGGGCGCAGATTGTCTCGGCGCGGATCATTTCCGACACATCGCCCACCGATGACGGCAGTGGCCAGGGCAACTCATTCAGCGGGCCGCTGGGCGTGGCCGGCATCCACCAGGACCTGATCAGCTACGGCGTAAAGGTCATGAACAACTCCTGGGGCGGGTTGTACTGGACCGATCTGGCCACCACCGTGCAGGTGGCGGCCGAGTACCGCCCCTTCATCATGAGCAACGGCGGCCTGGTGGTGTTCGCCTCGGGCAACGAGGGTCGCGACCAGCCCAGCAGCGTGGCGGCACTGCCCAGCCAGCGCGGCGTGGGCGGTTCGCTGCCGGCGGCCGATCTGGAAAAGGGCTGGCTGGTGGCCACCGCCATCGATCCCAACAAGCCCGGCGAACGCACCAGCTGGGCCAACGCCTGTGGCGATGCGGCGCGTTACTGCCTGACCGCACCGGGCAGCGCGGTGTTCCCCGAGCGCAATGGCAACGGCTACCAGTGGAATTACGGCACGTCGTTCGCTGCGCCCCTGGTGTCAGGCGCGGCTGCACTGGTCTGGGAACGCTTCCCGTACTTCGACAACGACCTGGTGCGGCAGACCCTGCTGGGCACGGCCACCGACATCGGCGCGCCGGGCGTGGACGCCATCTACGGCTACGGTCTTCTGAATGTCGGCAAGGCTGTGAACGGCCCGGCCCGCTTCGACTGGGGCAACACCACCGTCAACGTCTCGCAGCTGGGCCTGAATTCGGTCTGGAGCAACAACATCACCGGCAGCGGCGGTCTGGTCAAACAGGGCGAAGGCTCGCTGGGTCTGTCCGGCACCAACACCTACACCGGCGACACCCGCATCGAACGCGGCACGCTGGCGCTGCGCGACGGCGCGTCCATCACTTCCAACGTGGTGATCACCGCGCAGGCGGCAAGCCCCAACACGGCCGCGCTGCAGTTCATGACCGGCACCACCCGGGTCAAGGGCAACGTGGACAACGCGGCGATGGTGATCGTGCGCGATGCCAACAGCAGCGCGACCATCGAAGGCAACTACCTGCACCGCAACGGCGCACGGTTGATGATCTCGCTGGGTTCCAACCCCCTTGCCATCACTGGCACGGCCACCCTGCAGGGCGGCGACGTGCATGTGTCCAGTGTCGTCAGCGGTTACGTACCGGCTGACGGCCGCACCCAGACCGTGCTGCAGGCCTGGCAGGGCGTAACCGGTACGTTCAACGCGGTCAGCAACAGCCTCAATGCGGGCAGCCTGCTGGATGCGTCACTCAGCTATGGCAGCAACGACGTCACCCTGAACATCAATCGGGTCAACGTGGTCAGCGCGGCATCGGCGGCCGGCCTGGGCGCCAGCACGCAGGCCTCGGCCTCGCGCGTGGAGCGCGCGTTCGAAGCGCTCGACAATGGCACCGACGTCACCGGTGTGTTCGCCCAGGGCGCAGGCGCGCTGCAGGGCGTGCAGGGCAACCTGGCACTGCAGCAGAGCCTGGACAGCCTGTCGGGCAAGGCGCATGCGCTGGCGACCGCAGCCACCTTCGACAGCATCGATCTGGGCCGCCGCGCGCTGTCCGCGCGCTTCGGCCAGGTGCAGGGCGCACCGCGCCTGGCCGGTGCCTGGCAGAACGCGCTGGGCGAAGCGGGCCAGGGCAGCTTCTCGGCCAGCGGCGCCGACACCCATGGCTGGATGATGGGCCAGGACACGGCACTGGGCAGCAACGGCGTGCTCGGCTTTGCCTTCGGTGAAACGCGCAGCTTCGGCAACCGCGCCTGGGGCAGCGATCGCGGCCGCGACCGGCAGTCGCAGGCGCAGCTGTACGCCGGCTGGAATGCCGGCGGTGCGTATGCGCTGGGCCAGGTGGGTGCCGGCCAGTTCAACCGCGAGATCGATCGCCAGCTGCTGCTGGGTGCCGGCCAGTACGGCGTCAACGCCCGCTACGGCGGCACCTTCAGCACGGCCAGCGTGGAGGCCGGTTATCGCTTCGGCTGGGCCGGTGCCTCGCTGACCCCGTACCTGGGCGCCGACTACACCCGCGTGGACAGCGATCGCTTCAGCGAACAGGGGGGCCTGGGCTTCGGCCTGCGCAGCGCAGGTGACACCAGCAGCCGCATCCAGGCCCTGGCCGGCGTGCGTGCCGAGCGCCAGTGGCGCAACTGGGCGCTGCGCGGCTACGCCGAATACCAGCAGCAGTTGTCCAGCCACGGCATGGATGCGCAGGCCAGCTTCGTCGGCATCGATGCCTGGGCGCCGATGGCCGGGCTGCAGCCGATGCGTTCCGGTGGCCTGGTGGGTGTGTCGGTGGAATCGTGGCTGAGCCGCAACAGCCGCCTCAGCTTCGGCTACGACCAGCGCTTCGGCCCGCGCGGCGAACTGAGCCAGGTCGCACTGCGCTACAGCGCCGCGTTCTGACGCGGCCTTGCGTGACCACGCCCGGCAGCCTGCCGGGCGTGGCCAGCGCCCATCAACCGCCGCGCAGGTTGCCCAGTCGCGGGGTACTGCGGCCCAGCGGCATCTTCAGCTTGCCGATGGACTGGATGCGCGCTTCGGCAATGCGGTCGGCCGCGCGCTGCGGCGCGATGTTCTCGCGCTTCGACAGTTCGAAGATGCGCGTCAGGTTGTGGTAGATGCTGCGGATCAGGCGCATCGCCCGTTCGCGGTTGTAACCGTCGATCTCCAGCGACACATTCATCACGCCGCCGGCATTCACCGCGTAATCCGGTGCGTAGAGGATGCCGCGGGCATGCAGCTCATCGCCGATGTCCAGGCTGGACAGCTGGTTGTTGGCGGTGCCGCAGATGATCTTCGCCTTGATCCGCGGCAGGGTGTCGGCGTTGATCGCCCCCTCCAGCGCGCAAGGGGCGAATACGTCGGCGTTCACTTCGTGGATCTCGTCGGGCTTGACCGCTTCGGCGCCGAAATCGCTGACCGCACGATCCACCAGCGCGCTGTCCAGATCGGTCACGTAGAGCTTGGCGCCGCGGTCACGCAGCAGCTTCACCAGTTCCATGCCGATGTGGCCCAGGCCCTGCACGGCAATGCTGGTCTTGCCCACTTCTTCGTGCCCGAACTTGAAGCGCAGCGCCGCCATCAGCGCCTGCAGCGCGCCATAGGCGGTGAACGGGGCCGGGTCGCCGGAACCGCCATGGACCTGGTGCACGCCGGTCACGAACTGGCTTTCCAGGTAGATGTTCTCCATGTCGTTCACATCGGTGCCGACATCTTCGGCGGTGATGTAGCGGCCGCCCAGGGAGTCGACGTAGCGGCCGAACGCACGGAACAGCACCTCGGTCTTGTCCACCTTCGGGTCGCCGATGATCACCGCCTTGCCGCCGCCGACGTTCAGGCCGGCCAGGGCGTTCTTGTAGGTCATGGTGCGGCTGAGCCGCAGCACGTCGTTCAAGGCCTCGTCGGTGCTGGCGTAGGGGCGCATGCGCACGCCGCCCAGGGCCGGGCCCAGGGTGGTGTTGTGAATGGCGATGATCGCCTTCAGGCCGGCATCCTGGCTGTGGCAGAACACCACCTGCTCATGACCGGTGGTGGCGAGGGTTTCGAATAGCATGGCGTCTCCGATGGCGCGATCAGCGGCGAACTGCAGCGAACTGCCAATGAACGGTAGGGTCCCAAAACAAAAAAAGCGACGTCGTCATGGCTGGGGGACGGGTCGCGCGGCGCCATTCTAGTCCATTCGCCCGGCCGATGCCGTGCACGGCCGGGGCGGCTGCATTAAAGAAGATGAAAGCGCGGCCGATGCTGCGACGACGGCAGGTCGCCGAATGTGAAGAAGGCGCGGGTGCAGGCAGTGGCAGCAGCAGTGCAACAACACGGCGGGCGCCGGTGAGGCCGGTCTGGTGGCAGGCCATGACGGCCTGGCTGGCGGGCAGGCGCGCGACCAGGCCGGTGCGCCGGGCCGAATCGCATGTCCGTCCGGCCGCCGGTCCCCAGCAGGGCGAGCCGCTGGCCGCCGGCGATGTCGCCGCGCACCTGCAGCGCAGCCTGCATGCGCTCGCGCTGTCCCCGCATCTGCTGGGCGAACCGGCGGGGGAAGGCAGCTCGCCGCTGGGCGAGGCGGTGGACCGCGCCCTGCAGGATCGCGACTGGGCCACCCGGCAGCTGCCGCGCCGCCCGCAACTGCTGCCGCAGCTGATCCAGACCGTCAACGACGATGCCGCGTCGGCGCGGGTGATGGCCGCCATCATCGGCCAGGACCCGGTACTGACCGGCAACCTGCTGCGCATTGCCAACAGCCCGGCCTACAAGGTGCACGAGCGGCCGGTGGAAAGCCTGCAGCGCGCGGTCACCCTGGTCGGTACCGAAGGGGTGCGGCAGATCATCAGCGCGGTGCTGGTACAGCCGGTCATGCAGGAGCAGTGCGATGTCTTCCCGCAGTTCAGCACGATCATCTGGGAACACGCGCTGCTGGCCTCGCGCGCCGCGGCCGACCACGCCCGCACCGTCACCTTCGGCGATGCGTTCGCCGCGCAGTGGCTGGGGCTGGTGCAGGGGCTGGGCGCGGCGCTGGTGATGCGGCAGGTGCTGCAGGAGGCGCAGGGCCGCGGCAGCACGGTGGACGCGGCGCTGGCACTGGACCTGCTGCAGCGCTGGTCCTTGCCGCTTGCGCAACGCCTGGCCGCCGCCTGGGACCTGCCCGAACCGGTACACCAGGCGCTGGCCGCCGACGCGCAGGGGCCGCTGGCCGACAGTCTGCGCCTGGGCAGTGCGGCGGCCGCGGCCAGCCTGCTGTGCCGGCATGGCCATGGCAGCCAGGTACGCATGCAGGCTTTGCTGGAACAGCTGCCTTCGGCACCGCCGCACGCGCTGCGCTGGATCTGGCGACGGCTGCACGGGCGCGCCGTGGAAACGTTGGATGAAGCCGGCGCGGAGGGCAGCCAGGCGCCCGTGCCGTAAGCGCTACAGCTGCGATTCCACCGGCAGCCAGCTGATCACCCGCGCGGTCCAGCGCTTGCCCAGCGAACTGCCGGGCTCGCGCTCCACCCAGTGCGGCGGTGGCTGCCGTTCCAGCCAGCGCAGCTCGTTGCCGGCGCCCAGCGCCAGCCACCAGCTGTGCTGCGGGTCGGCCAGCCGCAGGTACTCCTGGCGCAGGCGCGCGCCCAGCACCGGGTCGTCGAACAGCACGCCCATTTCCGTGTTGAGGTAGGCCGAGCGCGGGTCGAGATTGAACGAGCCGACAAAGCCGCGGCGGTCGTCGATGACGAAGGCCTTGGTATGCAGGCTGGCGCCGCTGCTGCCGAACAGGCTGCTGTCGCCCGGTTCGCCGTGTGCCTTCAGTTCGTAGATCTGCACGCCGGCCTGCAGCAGCGGTACCCGGTAGCCCATGTAGCCGCCGTGCACCGCAGCCACATCGTTGGCGGCCAGCGAGTTGGTCACCACGCCCACCTGCACACCGCGTGCGGCCATGGCCGAAAAACCCTGCAGGCCTTCGGCACCGGGCACGAAGTAGGGCGAGATCAGCAGCGCGCCGTGCTGGGCGGTCTGCAACTGCGCGGCCAGCGCGGTCACCAGCCAATCCTCGCGTACATCGTCGCGGTGTTTCATCGGCGGGTCGGACAGGATGCGCACCTGGGCGCTCCAGTGCAGGGGCTCGGGGCCGGGCTGGCGCAGTGCACGCGAGCTGGCCACGCGCTGCAGGTAAGGGCGGCTGCTGTCATGCAGCGCATCGCGGTCGGACTGGCGCAGCAGCACCTGCAGCTGCGCCTGGCTGTAGTGCGCCAGCGCACTGATCGGAACGGCGGCGTCGCTGTTCCAGTACGCGTCGAAGATGGCGCTGGCCTGCTGCACGGCGGGGCCGGCAACGACCAGGTCCAGGTCCTGGAAGTTCACATCGTCGCGCGCGTTGAAGTATTCCTCGCCGATGTTGCGGCCACCGACGATCGCCACGCGGCCATCGGCGATCCAGCTCTTGTTGTGCATGCGGTGGTTCACGCTGAAGGCGCGCTGCACCAGTTCCAGCGTTCGGGCGATGCCGCTGCGGTTGCGGAACGGGTTGTACAGGCGGATCTCGATGTTCGGGTGCGCATCGAGCGCCAGCATCAGCGCGTCCTTGTCCTTGGCATTCATGTCATCCAGCAGCAGGCGCACGCGCACGCCGCGCACGGCGGCGTCATGCAGCGCCTTGGCCATCAGGTGGCCCACCCGGTCGTCGTGCCAGATGTAGTACTGCAGGTCCAGGCTGCGGCCGGCCTTTTCGGTGATGACCGCGCGCGCGGCGAAGGCATCCAGGCCATCGCTGAGGAAGGCCACGCCGGACTGGCCGGGGTGGGCGGCCAGCAGCGGCGCCAGCTGGCGATCGATCGCGGTCTGCGCCGGCTGCAGTGGCAGCACCTGCGATGCGGGCCCGCGAGCGCTGGGGGTGAGGTGGTCGGCCAGCAGCAGGCCCGATAACACCAGCAGCACCAGCGCAGCAACGATGATGGCGACGATACGCAGCAGTCTCATGCCACCATGCTAGTGGATCCACGCCATGCGTGAATGGTGTTCTGGGCACGGTCACGCCATGCGTGGATGGTGTTCTGGGCACGGTCACGCCATGCGTGGATGGCGCTTTGTGGGGTCAGAGCCCTTGCCTGCGGCAAGGGGGCCGACCCCGTGGCAGGCTCAGAACCGCTCGTCGCTGCCCAGATAGCGCCACTGCCCCGGCACCAGCGGCCCCAGCGCCACCCGGCCGATGCGCAGCCGGCGCACCGCCGTCACCTGCAGCCCGGCAGCGGTCACCGCCACGCGCAGGCCTTTCGCGGTCAGGCCCTTGCCGGCAAAGCGCAGGCGTTGCTCGCTCTGCCAGCTGACCTTGGGCCCGCCGGCTTCCTGCTGCAGGCGCGCCAGCAGCCACGGGCCACGTTCGGGTCCGCCCTCGGCCACGTCCACCAGGTATTCCTGCTCGGTGCGGCCCAGGTTGCGCTGCAGGTGGGCCAGCGTGGCCGGATCCTGGCTGACCACCACCAGGCCGCTGTCGGCGGCAGGCAGTGCGGCGGCCAGTTGCAGGCCGTGGAAGTGGCGCTGCAGGGCGCGGGTGCCGCTGGCATCCAGTTCGCTGCGCGTCGCGCTGCTGACCAGTGCGCACAATGCCTCGGCCGCCATGCCCGCCGGCTTGTGCAGCAGCATGCTGACCCGTTCGGCTTTTTCATCGCTGGCCTGCTCGGCCACCACGATCACCGCGTCCTCATCCACCGGGCGCTGCGGCTGTTCCACCACTTCGCCGTTCACGGTCACCCAGCCACCTTCCACATAGCGCCGCGCTTCCCCGCGCGGGATGCCGAGCAGGGCGGACAGGCGTTTGTCGAGGCGGATCGGTTCCATGGCGGGCAGGTCGGTCAGGGGGCGCGCAGTGTAGCTGCTGCGGCCGGTCAGCGCTGGCTGCGGTTGGCCAGCTCGGTCAGGTACAGGCGGGTGTCGAACTCCAGCTGCAGGTACTCCGGCTCCATGTGCTGGCACAGCTGGTAGAAGGCCTTGTTGTGGTCGGCTTCCTTCAGGTGCGCCAGCTCATGCACCACGATCATGCGCAGGAACGCGGCCGGTGCCTGGCGGAACACGGTGGCGATGCGGATCTCGCGGCTGGCCTTGAGGCGACCGCCATGCACGCGGGAAATGGCGGTATGCGTGCCCAGCGCGTGCTTGATCACTTCCAGGGTGTTGTCGTAGCAGACCTTGTTGAGCGGCACCGACTTGCGCAGGTAGCGGTCCTTCAGTTCCTGGGTGTAGTCGTACAACTGGCGGTCGCTGCGCACTTCGTGCGGATCGGGGTAGCGTTGCTGCAGCCAGGGGCCGAGCTTGCCCTGGGCCAGCAGTTCGCTGACCTGGGCCACCAGGGGCTCCGGATAACCGGTGAGGTACTTCAGGACGGCCATGCAGGGGCGGCGGGGCGTCGGTAGAATGGGGCTTCCAAGATTACACGCGGTACCGACCCACCATGGCAAAGCCCAACGCGCTGCAGGAACAATTGCTCAAGGCCGGCCTGGCCAAGAAGTCGCAGGCCAGTGCTGCCGCGCGTGAACAGGCCAAGGCGCGGCAGGGCAAGGCGGAATCGGCCTCGGCCGAGGTGCAGCGCGAAGCTGAACGCGCGCGCGCCGAGAAGGTCGAGCGCGACCGTGCCCTGGCGGCCGAGCGCAATGCCCAGGCCCGCCAGGCTGAACAGAAGGCGCAGGCGAAGCAGATCATCACGGCCCATGCGGTGCCGCACAAGGGCGATGACGAGTACCGCTTCAGCGACGGCGCGGCCATCCGCACGCTGCTGATCGACCCCAAACTGCGCAAGGCGCTGTCGGTGGGCGTGCTGGTCATCGTCGCCCACGGCGAGGGCTACGCCCTGCTGCCGCGTGCGGCCGCCGAGAAGGTGCGCGAGCGTGCTCCCGAGGCGATCATCGTCGACCACGGCCAGCCGGGCTCGACCGCCGAGATTTCCACGGGCAATGCCGAGGACGACGCCTACTACGCCCAGTTCCAGGTGCCGGACGACCTGGTCTGGTAAGGCGCGGCTGAACCGGCCGCCAGCACGCCGGGCAGGGCCCGGTGCTGCCGATTGCAGTTGCGGGTAGCGTCCCCATATCAGGGATATACCTGACAGTTGCGGAGGTGAGTGATGGCCACCGGTTGGGCGGGTGACGGCGCGGTCCAGGACCAGATCGACGCCACCGTTGACGATGCCATTGCCCGTGCGCGGCGCCAGCTGCGCCAGGGGCCGGGTCTGGAACACTGCGAAGAGTGCGACGCGCCGATTCCGCTGGCGCGGCGCCAGGCCGTGCCCGGTGTTCGCCTGTGCGTGGCGTGCCAGCAGGCGCTGGACGACGAAGAACAGGCACACGCCGGCTACAACCGCCGCGGCAGCAAGGACAGCCAGCTGCGGTGAGGGGGTTTTTGCAGGGCTGCGCCCTGCACCTGCTCAATGCAACGTCAACGTCAAAAGCGGCATTCCGCGGGATGGCGGGGCGGTGTCGGATTGCGGGGACGCCGCAAGTACGTCCGTGTAGGCTTGGCAGCCGCATCCATGCGGCTGACACCCCGCAATCCGACACCGCCCCACCTCCGACAGATTCCCGCGATCGGGTGGATCCACGCCAGGCTTGGATGGTCTCTGTGGGAATCGAAAATTTCGGATTGAATTCGAAACGCATCCACGCATGGCGTGGATCTACTGGCCATCGCGTCACATGCGCGGCTGTTGGTAGGTGTCGACCTTGGTCGACACATCTCACAGATATCGAATGAATTCATCTGTGTCGACCAAGGTCGACACCTACCAGAGCGGAACGCCGTTCCGGCAGATCGCGGGAAACTGTCGAAGGCGGGGTGGTGTGGGCTTGCAGGACCGCAGGCGCCATGGATGGCGCCTACGAGCCCCCATGGTGAAGTGACCCCCTGAAGTTGGACAGTTGGGGGATCAGGCGGCCAGCGCGGCCTGCTCCCGGTACTTTACCGGGCTCAAGCCCTTTAATTTCAGGCGGATACGATTCTCGTTGTAGTAACGGATGTACTCCACCAGGCCAGCTTCCAGGCTAACTAGGTCGCTGCCCACCGCCTCACCGTGGAGAACTCCAGGCCATGGCGGCGGGCAACGGCCTTGACCGATGTGGAGGTGTTACAGGCCTCCTTGGCGACCTGCAATTTGAAACAAACCTCATATCTATACATGCAAACCTCGGGGTCGGATCAGGTGTCCAACTCCCGGGGGTCACTTCATGGACGGGTTTACGGCGTGTCCTGCAAGCCCGCACCGCCCCGCCAACCCACGGAATGCAAGCTTTTGCCGTTGCCGTTGCCGTTGCCGTTGCCGTTGCATTGAGCAGGTGCAGGGCTGCAAGCCCTGCAGAGAAAAACCCCCTCAGCCGTCGCCCTGGATGCCGCCGGGGGCCTGCGACGGGTCGCGCCAGCGGCGCACCGTGCGCTGGAAGAACAGGTTGTTGGGCAGCTGCAGCACCGTGCCCTGGTGGCCGTCGCCGGTTTCCTGCAGCGTGGTGTAGATCAGGTTCACATCGATCACCCGCCCCTTCAGGCCGGGCTTCTCGCCGTTCTCCAGGACTTCGATGTAATCGTGCAGGCGGAACGGGCGCGTGGTGAAGATCAGCAACGTGCAGAAGATGTTGGACAGCACGCTCCAGGCCGCGAAGAAAGCCACAGCACCCACTGCCGCAAAGCCAGTGAACGCGGTCCACAGCACCGAAGGCGATGCGCCCAGCAGGCTGAGGATGTACAGCAGGGCACTGAAATAGACCACGAAGCTGCTGATCCGCCGCGCGCCCATCGCCATTTCCTGCGGCAGCGTGTAGTGCTCGGAAAAGCGCCGTATCAGCCGACGGGCCAGCACCCGCAACAGCCAGGCGACCACCAGCACCAGCACGATCTGCAGGGCAATGCCCGCATAGTCCAGCCACGGATGGCTCCAGGCCGGCAGGTGATCCTTCAGTGACAACATCATGGGGCGACAACGGGCAGCAGGAAACAACGCCCGATGTTACCCGGCGCGCGATGGCGTTTCGACTGTCGGGGGCCACTGCAGGCAGACCAGAGTCTGGCCGTGCTGCCGCAGGCACGCGCCGTGGGCGTCGCCGTGCCACTGCAGCGACAGGCCCAGGCCCTGCTGCGCCACGCAGATCGCGATGGCCAGCAGCGCAGCACAGTGGGTGGCGGACATGGGGTCTCCGGGCCTGCGGCCACGCGGGGGGATGCAGGCATGGATGCAGCGGCGGCCGAAAAGGTTGCATGCCGAAGCGGTCGCGGGCCGTCTAAACCTTTTGCTGGGGCGCTGCATCCAAGCGCTATGCTCGACACCACCATGCCACCGCCACCTGCCGCCGCTGATGCGGCCGATGAGCCCGCGTTGATACGGGCGGCTGCGGCCGGCGACACCGTGGCCTATGAATGCCTGTACCGCAGTCATGCGCCGCGCCTGTTCGCCGTGCTGTGGCGACTGTGCGGCGGGCAGCAGGCACGGGCCGAAGACGCGTTGCAGGAAGCATTCCTGCAGGCCTGGAAGGCATTGCCGGGTTTCCGCTTTGAAAGCAGCCTGGCGACCTGGCTGCACCGGCTGGGGGTGAACGCCGCGCTGATGGAACTGCGCGTGCGCGCCGGCGGACAGGACCACCACAGCCTGGACGACATGGAAGGCGGCCTGCAGGAGCTGGCCGTGCATGACCGCTGCGCCGGCACCGAGCGTGATCTGGAGCGGGCGTTGGCAACACTGCCACCGCGGGCCCGTGCGGTACTGGTGCTGCACGACATCGAAGGCTGGAAACACCACGAAATCGCCGAACAACTGCAGATGGCCGTCGGCAGTTCCAAGGCACAGTTGCATCGCGCGCGCGGCCTGCTGCGTGCGCGGCTGGGAGACATGACATGACCACACCCGACCCCGATCACGACCTGCTGGCGCGGCTGCGCGACCTGCCGAAGCAGCGCACCCCGCCTGCCGATGGCTGGGCGCGGCTGTCGGCACGGTTGCCGCCACGCGAGCCGGTGCAGGCGACCACCGCGCCGACCGTGGTGGTGGCGCTGCCGCGTCGCCCGCTGCGGCGCGCTTGGCTGCCGCTGGGCGCGGCGCTGGCCGCAGGCCTGGCGCTGTTCGCGGTGGCCCCGTGGCGGAATGACGCCGTGCAGGCGCCGGCACCCGGCGGCCTGCAGCTGCAGGCCAATGCCATGGCCGCGCAGTACCAGCAGGCGGTGGCGTCGCTGCCGGCAGCGCGTGCGCCGGAATGGCAGCCGGCGCTGCAGGAACTGGACCGCAGCGTGGTGCAGATCCGCGCCGCCATGGCGCAGGACCCGCGCGCTGCACATCTATTGGCACAACTGCGGCGCACCTACGCGCTGCGGCTGGAACTGACCCGGCAGGCGGCACAGGCCGCCGCCGGACTGACAACCTGAGGAGATTCCCGATGCGAGCCTTGCTTCCCCTGTCTGCTGCGCTGCTGCTGTTGCCCTCGCTGGCGCTGGCCGACACCCGCGTGGATGAGCGCCACGCCCTGGCCAGTGGTGGGCGTATTGAACTGAGCAACGTGGCCGGCAAGGTCACGGTGCGCGGCTGGGACCGCAACGATGTGCAGCTGACCGGCAGCCTCAGCGACGGCCTGCAGCTGCGCCAGGAAAAAAGCGCCAACCGCGTGCGCTGGGAAGTGGAATACCCACGGCGCAGCAATAACGGCGGCGCCACCCTGGTGTTGAACGTTCCGCGCTCGTCCGAGCTGCTGCTCAGCACGGTCAGTGCCGACCAGGACATCAGTGGCATCGATGTGCGCCGGCTGCAGGCCGACACGGTGAGCGGCAACCTGAGTGCGGCTGGGCGCAGTGCCGACAGCAAGCTCAATTCGGTCAGCGGTAATGTGACTGCTCGGCTGCAGACGCCGCGGCTGGACGTGAACACAGTCAGCGGGCAGATCCAGGCCGGTGGCGGCGTGGCCGGCGACATCGGTGCGCAGACCGTATCGGGCAGGGTCGGGGTGGATGCCGGCCGCATCCAGCGCCTGGCCGTGGAAACGGTGTCCGGCGGCATCGATCTGTCGGCGTCTGCCCTGGCGCCGGGCGGCCGTATCAGCGTGGAATCGGTAAGTGCGTCGGTCAGCCTGCGGCTGCCGCGAACGGTGTCGGCACAGCTGTCAGTGAACAGCTTCAGTGGTGCGATCAACAGCGATGCGGGCAGCGTGGAACGCCCACGCTACGGCCCGGGCAGCCACCTGGACACCCGCTTGGGCAGTGGTGATGGGGATATCCGCGTGCAGTCGCACTCGGGCAGTGTGCAGGTCCGTCTGGACCGTTGAGCCGGCCCGGCAGGCCGCGGCGGCAGCGCCGCCGCGGTCAGGGTGGGTCAGCTGGCTTTCTTCAGCGCCCAGGTGGTGCCCAGTACTTCGATCTTGCCACCGCTCTTGCGGAACGCGGCCAGATCGGACGCAATCGAATCGCTGCTGACCGTGGTGCTGGCGGCCGCGCCCTTGCGTTCGCTGCGGATGCTGTTGCTAGCCTTCGCGGGGGTCTTTGCCTTGCGGGGCATGGTTGCTCCTGTCAGGTGGAAGGGGAGGAAAGCGCCCAGGCATCGGCCTGGCGCAGGTAGTCCTGCCGCTCGCGGCGGCAGTCATCGCCGCCCATCGCAAACTGGCGGCAGATCGCCGGGCGCTGCGAATAGATCGTGCAGCGCAGGTGATAGGGATCGATCGCCGCGCACCAGCCTTCATCATTGCGCGCCATCACGGCACGGCCGTGCCTGTCGCGCGAGGTATACTGGCGGGGCACCTCGTCGCCCGCCTGCAGCAGCACGGGCAACCGGCAGCAGACCGCATCACAACGGCGGCAGTCGATGGGTGCAGGTGCTTCTTCAGGTTGTGCGGCCACAGGGGCCAGGCGGGTGCCCAAAGCGGGTCTCGATGGCGGCTCGGGTAGTACGCGGACCATGAACGAGCCAGAAGGCATGGCCGCAAGGCCCGCTGCGCGGGCCGGGCCCTACCCGGGAACACACACCGGCGCAGCCGGCGGAAGGTAGAGCCCTATCAAGCCTACCGAGGGTAGCAAAGTTCACGTAACGTTTTGTTAATCCCGGCTGGCTGCCGCCAGCGCCAGGCCCTGCACCACGCCCAGCGAGGGCTCGCCATGCACCATGCGGGCACCGGGGAAGGCCTCGGCTGCGGCCTGGCGCAGGTAGCCGGCGCGGGACATGCCGCCGGTCAGGAACACCGCGTCCGGATCGCCGCCGATATCACTACGGACCTGCGCCAGCAGGGCCCGGATCTGTTCCAGGTAGCCGTGCGCGGCAGCGGTCAGGCCTTCGGCGCTGGTGTCGGCATGCAGGTCGCGGGCAATGTAGTCCAGCGCGCTGCGGTGTTGCGGGCTGCTGCTCAGGGCGATCTTGGCGCGTTCCACGTCGCGGTACAGGCGGGCGGTGTTGCCGGTGTCCTGCAGTGTTTGCAGGCGGTCGCCCCAGGGCGCGTCCACGTGGTCGTACTTGTGCAGGCGGAACTCGCGCTGGCGGGTCATGTCCTGCACCGTGGCCGCTTCCACGTAATGGTGGGCGGGAACGCGGGTGATGCCGCGGCCGAACAGCGGCATGTAGCTGGACAGGCTCAGTGCCAGGTCGATATCGGTACCGCCGCGGGCGATGCCCCAGGCGCGGTGGATGCGCGGTGCGGCGTCGCCGCCCACCTCGGCGTGGGCGATGTCGGTGGTGCCGCCGCCGATATCGACGATCACGGCCTGGTGCCGCTCGCGGCTTTCGGCGTGGTAATGCATGGCGGCGGCAGCGGGTTCTTCCAGGAAATCGATCTGGTCGAAGCCGGCCTGGCTGGCGGCCTCGCGCAGGATGTCCAGCGCCTGTGCGTTGCCGGCATCGCCGATGGAGCTGCGGAACTGCACCGGGCGGCCGAGCAGGGCGGCGCGCAGCGGCTGGCCCAGCTGGGCGCTGGCGGTCAGGCGGATGTGTTCCAGGATGTGCGCGGCGATACCGGTGATGGTCTGCTTCGCGCGCGGGTGCAGGTTGTAGCCCAGCATCGACTTCGGGCTCTGCACCAGGTTGCCTTCGTGTTCCTCGAAATAGGCTTCCAGCGCCTCGTCGCCGTAGACCGCGTTCTGCAGCAGGTCGCTGGCGCTGCGTTCCTGTCCGGCGCGGGCTTCCATCCATTCGCGGCGCAGGGCGCGCAGGGCTTCGCGGCGCAGGGCCTGCGGCGTGCGTTCCTGGCCGGCGGCACGGGCCGCGCGGGCGGCGCTGTCGATCATCTGCTGCAGCTGGTGTTCCTGCCCGGCATCGAGCTGGAAATCGTCCGGGTCGGGCACCACGCCGGGGAAGTAGACGCTGGTGCGGAACTGTTCGGCGTCGCCGAAGCGGATCGGCAGCAGCTGGCCATCGCGGACGATCGCGGCGGCGGAGTTGCTGGTACCAAAGTCGATGCCGAGGCGCATGGGAAATCCGGGGGACAGGCGGGGGCCGCGCACTCTGCTGCAGTTCGGCGCGTCCTGCAAGTTTCAGTCGGCTTCGGTTGGGTTTCAGCGCCTGCCTGATCCGTGCTCAGCCGAGGGGGCGGCCGGAGCAGGACACGCCGTTAACCCATCCATGAAGTGACCCCCTGAAGTTGGACAGGTGGGGGATCAGGCGGCCAGCGCGGCCTGCTCCCGGTACTTTACCGGGCTCAAGCCCTTTAATTTCAGGCGGATACGATTCTCGTTGTAGTTAGGTCGCTGCCCACCGCCTCACCGTGGAGAACTCCAGGCCATGGCGGCGGGCAACGGCCTTGACCGATGTGGAGGTGTTACAGGCCTCCTTGGCGACCTGCAATTTGAAACAAACCTCATATCTATTCATGCAAACCTCGGGGTCGGATCAGGTGTCCAACTCCCGGGGGTCACTTCACCATGGGGGCTCGTAGGCGCCTTGCTCGTGAGCGCTGTCCTGCGCACACGGCAAGACCGGGGTTGGGCGTCCTGCCCAACCCGCCCGAGGCATGCCCCGGGCCCATGGCGCCTGCGGTCCTGCTCCGGCCGCCCCCTCGGCTCTGGACAGTTCCCGGAGCGCGGCAACAGACAACAAAGCAGCAGCCCAAGCTTTTGATTGTCCCGGCCGCCGCCGCGGGAAACTGTCAAGGCGGGGCGGAGAGGGGCCGACGGGACCGCAGGCGCCACGGATGGCGCCTACGAGCTACATGGACGTATTTACCGCGTGTCCCCTCGGCCCCTCTCCGTCCCGCCCCAGCGAGATCAATCAAAGCGCCGCGCGCGCGAGAAAAATCGGAGCACAGGCGTGCCGGTTACAATGGCGGTTGTTGATTCATTTTGAGGTACTTGCTGATGTCGTCCGCTCCCGCTTGCCCGCAGTGCACCCTGGAAAACACCTATGCCGATGGCGCGCTGTGGATCTGCGCCGACTGCGGCTTCGAGTGGACCGCCGAAGAGGCCAGTGGCGCGGGGCTGGTGGTGCGTGACAGCAACGGCAATACGCTGCAGAGCGGCGATACGGTCACCGTGATCAAGGACCTGAAGGTGAAGGGGTCTTCCATTCCGTTGAAGCAGGGCACGGTTATCCGCAACATCCGCCTGGTCGAGGACGATGCCGAACACATTGAAGGTAATTCGGACAAGATCAAGGGGCTGGTGCTGAAGACCTGCTTCCTGAAAAAGGCCTGACGCGCTTCAGCGCCGCGCCTGCTGCTGCGCGCGCCAGCGGGCCAGGCTGTCCAGCTTGGCCTGGTAACGCGCCTGCTCGGGCGCCCCGCCCAGTTGCTGGGCACGCAGCAGTTCGCGGTCGGCCCGCTGTACCTGCCCGCTGCGGAAATAGGCGCGGGCCAGCCCGAAATGGAACTGGTGCGCACTGTCGTACAGGCGCACGGCACGCCGGTAGTAACGGATCGCGTCGGCCAGGTTGCCCCTGCGCTCGGCCTGCGCCCCCAGCATGTACTGCACGAACGGATCTTCGCGCTGCACCTCGTGCAGCACCTGCTGCAGGGCGTGCGCCTGCGCGGTCATGCCCATGCGCTCGTACAGGGCGCTGGCGTTGGCCAGCGCGGCGTCATGCCGGGGCTTGAGCCGCAGCGCGGTTTCCAGTGCCATGCGCGCGGCGACCAGGTCGCCACGGCGGCTGGCCAGCACACCGACGTTGTTCCAGGTGGAGGCGAAGCCCGGATCCTGCTGCAGCGCCGCCGCAAAGAACGCCTGCGCGCCGGCGCCATCGTTGCTGGCCATGCGTTCGGCGCCGCGGTTGTTGTAGAAGTGGGCCAGCGCCCGCGCGGTGCTGATCGGTTGCGGGCCGCGGCGGTCATAGAGCACGTTGCGGTCCAGGTCGACCGTGCCACTGCGCCCGTCCACCACGATGGACGCGTTCACGTGGCCCACGCTGTAGACCACGCCCTGGTCCTGGTCCTGGTACCAGGACACCACCCGGTCCACCTGCTGCACGCGTGCCTGGATGCCGGCCTCGCGCGCCAGGGTCACGAACAGCAGGGTGAAGGCCAGGCAGTTGGCCCGCCGTTGCTGCCAGATTTCGGCAAGGGTATACGTGGCGTTGGCGTCGTACTGCAGGTCCAGGCCGCGCTGCGAAAAGATCATGTCGACCAGGGCCTGCGCGCGCTGGTCGCGCGAGCGCGAACGATTGATCACCTGCTGCTGCAGCATCTGCCGCATCGGCGCTGGAATGGCCAGCACCTGCTCGGGCGTGGGCACCGGCGCGGATGTCGTCTGCAGGGTGGCCAGCGCGGGCGCCGGGGCGGGGTCGGTGGGCGCGGCTTGGCCCTGCGCCGCCAGGGACGGCGCGATTCCCAACAGCATTGTCAGGCCGCAAGCGGCAAGCAGGTGCATGAGCAGTTCCTGCACGACGGCGGACGCTTCCGCCTGCCGGCAGTGTAGATCGGGGGCCCCGACCGGGCGCACACCGTCCGTCGGCACAAGCGTTGATCCACAGAGAATGTGGACCAGCGCTTCACAAAGCTGTGGACAACCGCCGCCAGCGCTTGCCGGGCAAGCGTTGTGAGTGCGTGGTGAAAAACTGACCAGCTTGCTCTGGCCGCGCGTCGGCGGGATCATCGTTACATGGATTTCGCCCCCGTTCCGCTGGCGCCGGCGCAGTGGCAGGCGCTTGAAGCGGCCTATGCCACGCCACCGCGCGCCTACCACCACTTCGGCCACGTGCGCGCGGTGCTGCAGCACTGCCAGCAGGTGGCCGAGGGCCCGGGCTGGCAGCAGCCGGCCGAGGTCTACCTGGCCGTGCTGTACCACGATGCGGTGTACCAGGCCGGGCGCAAGGACAACGAGGCCCGTTCGGCGCAGTTGGCCGTGCGGGCCATTGGCGATGTGCCTGCTTTTGCGCAGGTGGATGCCGCGCGGGTGGAACAGCTGATCCTGCTGACCGCACGCCACGGTGCGCTGGGGCCCGATGGGGTGGACGCCGAGGCCGCGCTGTTCCTGGACTGCGACATGGCCATCCTGGGCGCCCCGGCCGAGGTGTTCGATGCCTACGACCGCGGCGTGGCCGAAGAGTACCGGGGTGTCGTTCCGGGCTTCCTGTACCGTGCAGGTCGCCGTCGCTTCCTGCAGGGCCTGCTGCGCGCGCCGCGCATCTTTTTGAGCGATTTCTTCCATGCGCGTCTGGACGCCGCGGCGCGCGCCAACCTGCGCCGGCACCTGGAACGCTGAGCGGGGCCGTTACACTGGCGCGGTGTTTCCTGTCCTGTCTGATCTGCCTGTGACCGATCCCGTGCCCGATCCCGACCCGCGCCCGCTGCCGCCGGAAGAACCCGGCCCCAACGAGTGCTGCGGCAGCGGTTGCCCGTTGTGCGTGCTGGACCTGTATTCGGAAGAACTGCAGCGTTACCGCAAGGCCCTGGCCGAATGGCAGGCGCGGCACCCGCAGGAGACGCCGTGAGCCGGGCCCGCCCCGCAGCGCTGTTGGCCTTGGTGGCGCTGCTGCTGTTCGTGGCTACCGCACTGTGGACGCAGTTCGCGCGCGCCGACCTGGACTGGGTGAGGGCAACGCTGAGCCTGTACCTGGACGGCCCCTGGGGGCTGGCCCTGCGCAGCGCGTACTGTCTGCTGGCGCTGGCCATCGCGCTGCTGGGCATTGCCGTGTACCGCGGCAGCCGCGGGCCGCGCCGCAGCGCCGCCGCCCCCTTGCTGTTCACCGTGGCGGCGCTGGGCCTGGCCACCGTGGCGATCGGTGACAGCTGGCTGCCGCAGTTGGCGCCGCTGATCGCGCCGCTGGTGCATGGGCTGGCCGCCAACACCGCGTTCCTGTGTGCCAGCGTGGCCATGCTGCTGCAGGCCTGGTACCTGCGCCGCGAACCGGGCTGGCAGCGCAGCGCGGCGCTGCTATGGGCGTGGGCGTGGCTGGCGTTCGTGCTGCTGTGGATGCACGTGCTGTGGCGCGATGGTCCACCGCGCGGGCTGGGGCAGAAGATCGTGATCGCGGTCATCGTCGGTTGGCTGCTGCACCTGGCGGTGATCCTGTACCGCCGCACGCGCATCGCCAGCGCCGGCTGAACCGCCCACGCCGGTACATGCCGTGCACGCGCCGGCAGCGTATCGTGTGCGCATTCCAACGGGGATGCGACATGACGCGTGCAGGGCTGGGCAGGGCGATGGGGCTGGTGTTGGCGCTGGCGGCGGGATCGGCGGCCGCCGATGTGCAGCAGGTCAGCCACGGCCGCTTTGAACAGGTGCCGGTGCATTCACCGGGTGGTGCGCCCAAACGCGTGGTGATCTGGTTCCACCAACCCTCTGCCGGGCAGGCCGCCATAGCGCCGATCGAGGCCCTGCGCGCCGATGGTGCGCTGGTGGCGTCGGTCGACGTGGACCACCTGCGCGGTGTGCTCAAGCGCGAGGGCAACAGCAGCTGCGCCTTCGGCGCGGGCGACGTGGAGAACTTCTCGCGCTGGGTGCAGGCCTATCTGCACCTTCCCGGCTACCACCTGCCGCTGGTCGGTGGCGATGGTGAGGGCGCCGAGCTGGCCTACAGCCTGGCCGCACAGGCCGATACCCAGGTGTTCGCCGGCCTGCTGACCAGCGGTTTCTGCCCCGACCACAGCCACGAGCGCATGGTCTGCGGCGACGGGGTGAAGCACGGCCGCCTGCAACCGGCCGAGTTGAATCTGCCGTGGTTGAACGCCGATGGCGGCGCCGGCTGCAAGGCCGGCCATGCCGATGCCTTCGTGCAGCAGGTCGCGATGGCCCGTGGCTTCAAGCGCACCGCCGCCGGCGATGCCACGCCGGGGCTGGTGGCGGCGGCACGGGTGATGGGTGCGCAGGCCGGGGTGAGCCTGGCGCCGCCGCCCGATGCGCTGAAGGGCCTGCCGGTGGTGGAAGTGCCCGCGCGCGGTGACGGTGACACCCTGGCGGTGTTCGTCTCCGGCGACGGCGGCTGGGCGGGCCTGGACAAGAACGTGGCCGAGTCGCTGGCCGAGCACGGCGTGTCGGTGGTTGGCCTGGATTCGCTGCGCTACTTCTGGACCGCGCGCACCCCGCAGGGGTTCGCCGCGGACCTGCAGAAGATCATCGAGCACTACCGCCAACAGTGGCACCGCGATAAGGTGATGCTGATCGGTTTTTCGCAGGGCGCCGACGTGCTGCCGGCCAGCATCAACCAGCTGGACGCCGCAACCCGTGCGCGCGTGCAGCGCATTGCGTTGCTGTCGGTGGGGCGCAAGGCCGATTTCGAATTCCACGTGAGCAACTGGCTGGGCGGCGGTGGCGATGGCCTGCCGATCGCGCCTGAAATCGCACGGCTGCCGGCAGCGAAGACGCTGTGCGTGTTCGGCGAAAAAGATGCCGATGCGCTGTGCCCGGACCTGCCGGCCAACGAAGGCGTGCAGAAAGTGAAGCTGCCGGGCGACCACCATTTCGGCGGCGATTACGATCGCGTGGCCGAGGTGATCCTGAAGGGCGGCGCGTAAAACCTCAGGCGTTCGCCGGGCATGGCCCGGCGGAAATCGCGCCCCGTCACCCGCGCCGCGGGTCCAGCGAAATCAACCGGGTGGCATCGAGCAGCGCCGCCGGCAGGTGCATGCCACCCGGTGCGGCCAGATAACGCGGCCGCCACTGCGGGGCGAACTTCGACTTGAAGCGGCGCAGGCCGCTGAACCCATAGAAGCGTTCGCCGTGCCGCGCCAGCAGCCCGGCCAGCCGGTTCCAGCGCCCGGCCAGGCGGTGCTGGGCCAGCCCGGACAGCGGCGCCATGCCCAGCGAGAAGCGCGCATAGCCCTGTGCACGGCCCCACAGGAACAGCTCGATGAACAGGAAATCCATGGTGCCTTTCGGGGCCTCGTTCACATGGCGCATCAGGTCGACCGACAGCTCGGCGCCAGCGGGTGCCTGCCACAGGTTGGCGAAGGCCACGATCTGACCTTCGGCCTCGACCAGGGCGATCGGGAAGCGCGCCAGATAGGCCGGGTCGAAACTGCCCAGCGAGAAGCCCTTCTCATCGCCCGCCTTGTCCTCCAGCCAGGCGTTGGAAATGGCCTGCAGGCGCGGCAGCAGCGCAGGGATTTCCTCCACCGGCGCTACCCGGAAACTGAGGCCGCCGCGCTTGCCGCGGTTCCAGGCCTGGCGCAGGTCGGCACGCTCGCGTCCTTCCAGGCCGAAATCATGCAGCGGCACCATCGCTTCTTCGCCCAGTTTTACCAGGCCCAGGCCCAGATCCAGGTAGGTCTGCCAGTAGGCCTCGCCCACCTGGTAGAACACCGGGCGCAGGCCCAGCCGGTCGGCTTCTTCGCGGAAGCGCCAGATCAGGGCGCGGGCCACCTCGGGCGGGCCGACCGGGTCGCCCATCGCGATCAACGAACCGCCGTAGCGCTGCATCATCACGAAGCCCTGCTGCGCCTCGTCGCGCAGCACGGCCTTGTCGGCGGTCAGCACCAGGCAGGCCTGGGTGTCGGTGGCGCCGGCCAGCACCGGTGCCAGTGCCTGCAGGGTGCCATCGTCGGCCGCCGGCAGCGGCGTGCGGGTGCTGTGCAGCAGCCGCGCCAGGCCGAAGATCACCAGCGCGATGGCCACCACCAGCAGCGCACGCAGGGCGCGCGGTGCATTGCCGGACAGCGCGAACTGCCACCACAGCTCGTTCTGGTATTCCACGTGGCTGTAGGTGAAGAACAGCAGCCAGGTGACCGCCACCAGCACCAGGCCCAGGTTGCGCAACCACGGCCACGACCACGCCTCGTCCAGCAGCGCGCCCTGGCGGTAGAACTCGCGGCGCGCCGCCCACAGCGCCATCGCCACCAGCAGGGCAGAGAGAGCGATCAGCGGCTGGCCACCGCGCAGCCAGATCGGCAGCGGGGTGATCACGCAGATCGCCATGGCCAGCATCCAGGCCGCATGGCTGCGCCGGGCCAGGCCCTGGCCGATCAGCAGCAGAGCCACGCCGGTCAGGCTGCCGATCAGGTGCGAGGTTTCCAGGATCGGCAGCGAGGCGTTCAGCAGGTGCCGGCGCGGCGTGGGCAGGGTGCCGTCGATCACCAGCGCCGCGCCCACGCTGAAGGCGGCCAGCGCGATGATCTGCGGCAGCCACGGGCGCAGCGCATGCCAGCCGGCGCGGGTGGCACCGGCACCGGCCTTGAATGGCTGGCGCAAGGCCGGCGCGAGGGCCAGCAGGGTGGCCAGCAGCAGCGGCAGCACGTAGTAGGTCACGCGGTAGATCAGCGCGGCGGCCAGCACGGCGGCCGGGGCCACCTGCGGCAGCAGTTTCAGCAGGCTCCATTCGAACACGCCCAATCCGGCCGGCACCGTGGACACCAGCCCGGCCAGCACCGCCACCAGGTACAGGCCGACGAAGCCGGGCAAACCGGTGGGGGTGGAATCGGGCAGCAGCACGTAAAAGGCGGCACTGGCCAGTACCAGTTCCACCACGCTGAGTGCGGTCACGCCCAGCATGGTGCGGCGATCGGGCAGCCACAGGCCATGACCGAAGATCTGGAAGGTGCGGCCGTGGCGGCCGACCAGCAGCAGGGTCAGTACGTACGCCGCCAAGGCGACAATGCCGACCACGCGCACGGCGGTCGGGTCCAGCGGCAGGGCAAGCGCTGCCGCGGCCGGTTCCATGCACAGGGCCAGGCCGATCAGCAGCCACGCACCGAACATGAAGCCCAGCGTGCTCATCAGCACCACCTGGCCGATCTGCGCCAGGCCAAGGCCGGCGCTGCGGTAGCCGCGCAGGCGCACCGCGCCGCCGGTCAGCGCGGCAAAGCCGACGGTCTGGCCCAGCGTATGGGCCAGGAACGCGGTGATGCCGATGCGTGCCGGATGCACGCGGATGCCGCTGCGGCGCAGGCCGATGGCGTCGAAGCCGATCAGGCAGGCATAACTGGCCAGGCCCAGCAGCACCGTCAGCGCGATCTGGCCGACGCTGAGGTTCTGGAACGCGTGGCGGATGGCGCGGTAGCCGTTCTCGTCGAATTCGTTGGCCAGCCCATGCAGGGCCAGGGCCAGGACCAGCAGCGGGATGACGATGGTGGCGACGCGCTTCCAGGTGGATGCGGCGGAAGGTGTGGAGTCGGCTGGGGCGGTCATCGGCGCAAGGGTGCGTCAGTGGGGGCGAGGGCGGTGTCAACGCAGCGTGGCGCATCGTGCGCCTGTCGCCGCCGTTTGACCAGCGCTGGACTGTGCGCAGGCTGGCCGGATGCAGTGGCCGCGCCGGGCACACACTTCGCACGCCGGGTGGGTGAGAATGCAGGTCTGTCCACCCGCAGGAGCCACGCCCATGATGGAGCGTTACGACGTCGGACCGCGTATGTCCGAAATGACCGTGCACAACAAGGTCGCCTACCTTTCCGGCCAGATTCCGGAAGACACCAGCCAGGACATCACCGGGCAGACCCGGCAGGTGCTGGCCGAGATCGACAAGCTGCTGGCGCTGGTGGCCAGCGACCGCCAGCACGTGCTGCGTGCGGAAGTGTTCCTGGCCGACATCGCCGATTTCGACGGCATGAACAAGGCGTGGGACGAGTGGGTGGTTGAAGGCGCAACCCCGGCCCGCGCCACGTTCGAGGCCAAGCTGGCGCACGCCGAGTGGAAGGTCGAGATCGTGATCACGGCGGCCGTGCCGTAATCCTGCTGGGGTCAGATCCCTTTCCGCAGGAAAGGGCTCTGACCCCTTCAACTAGCGTGGCTGCAGCTGCGCACTGGCCTGCGCGCACAGGCCGATACAGGCCAGCATCAGGCCTTCCATTACGCGGTCGCCGACGTGTTCCTGCACGCCGCCGTTCTGACGGGTGCGTTCGGCGGCCAGCATGATTTCCTGCACCACGCGCAGCCCGGCCAGCGCGCAGTCGGCGTCGGCCAGAGCGCGTTGCCGGCCCGGTTGTTGGGCGTGCTCGGGCCAGGGTTGGCCATCGGCGGCGCTGCCGTGTCCGGTGTCTTCATGGCAGTGCTCCGTGCAAGGCATTCGGTAGCCGCCACGTGAGGGTGGCGGACGGAGACGTGGCTCGAAAACCGGGACGCAAGACGAAACCGGTGGGCGCGAAGACCCCCACGCTCCGCCCGCCATAGCCGGCAGACGGATTGCCAGCCGGCGCCACGCAAGGTGACGCCGGCTGGCAAGCGTAAACAACGTCTTACGTCGCGGGTTTTCGAGACCCGGCCACTCGTTTTCAGTGGCACGCCATCTATAGCCGTGCTGCTGCCGAATGCCCATCAGAATCGTTGCATTCCACTTCGCAGCAGGACGCTTGCGACAGTGTTGCATCGGGGTGATGGCTGCCATGCCGCTGCGCCGCAAGCGCCTCGACCGAGCGGGCAATCTGCGACAAGTGTCGTGCTTGCGCGGGCGTGGGGCGCGGCGGTGTGGGTCGATTGCGACTAGCTTCGCGGAATGGGGTCAGAGCCCTTTTCTGCGAAAAGGGATCTGACCCCTTACAGCAGCTGCAGATCGATGCAGTCCACCGGGCACGGCGGAATGCACAGCTCGCAGCCGGTGCACAGGTCGGCAATGACGGTGTGCATGTACTTGGCGCCGCCGACGATGGCATCCACCGGGCAGGCCTGGATGCATTTGGTGCAGCCGATGCAGTCCGCTTCCACGATCACCGCCACCTGCGGTGGCTTGTGCGCGCCGCGCGTGCGGTCGAACGGCACGGCTGGTACGCCCAGCACCTGCGCCAGTGCGCGCGCCCCGGCATCGCCGCCGGGCGGGCAGCGGTCCACGCCGGCGTCGCCACGGGCCATGGCCTGCGCGTACGGGCGGCAGCCGTCAAAGCCGCATTGCCCACATTGGGTCTGCGGCAACAGGCGGTCCAGGCGTTCGGTCAGGGGCGGGATCAGGCTCATGCGTGGCGAAGGCTGCGCGTTGGTTATTTCAGGGGCTTGCCGCGATACCAGCGCTCGTGGGCGAGGGCCAGCATGGGGCGGTCTTCGTAGCTGTCGCCGTAGGCGTGGATGCGCACATAGCGCGACAGGTCGAAGCGGCGGCGGATGTGGTCGACCTTGCGCGGGCCACAGTCGCCGTCGGCGTAGCGCCCGGTCAAACGGCCGTCCTGGCTTTCCAGCCGGTTGCAGATCAACTGCAGGCCCCACTGTTCACACCACGGCCGCAGGTAAAGATCCAGCGATCCGGACACGACCACTACAGTGTGCTGCTGTTCCTTGTGCCAGCGGATCTGTTCCAGCATTTCCGGCCGCATCACTTCGGGCAGCACCTCGCGGGCGAAGCCGGCGGCCAGCGTGGCGATGTCATCGGCGTGGCGTTCGCTGAAGGTCAGGCGGGTTACGCGCGCACGGATGCGTTCGGCGGAAATGATGCGCAGGCGGTAGGCCAGCAACCACGGGCCCACCTTCCACCACGCACGCGCCAGCTGTTCGGGCGTGGCCACGCGGCGCACGAAGCGGCCATAGGTATCGCAGGTGGTGATGGTGTGGTCGAAATCGAACAGCGCCAGCTCCATCCTGCTCTCTCCCATGGCGGTGCCTTCCGTGGCGGTGTGCGGGCCGGGCGCGGCGTGGGCCGCGCCCGGGGTGCATCAGCGGACCGGCATGCCCGGCTGCGCGCCGCTGTCGGCGTCCAGCAGTGCCAGCGCGCCGCCGTCGAAACCGGCCGACAGGATCATGCCTTCGCTCAGGCCGAAGCGCATCTTGCGCGGGGCCAGGTTGGCGATGAACACCACGCTGCGGCCGACCAGCGCTTCCGGTTCGCCGTAGCTGCCGCGGATGCCGGAGAAGATCTGGCGCTTGCCCAGGTCGCCGGCGTCCAGCTCGAAGCGCAGCAGCTTGTCCGAGCCTTCCACGAATTCGCACACCAGCACCTTGCCGATGCGCAGGTCGAGCTTGGCGAAATCGTCGATGCCGATATAGGCCGGCGCGTCGGCGCCCTTGGCTTCGTCCTTGGCCGGGGCCGGGGCGGCCGGCTTGGCGGCGTCGGGCTTGGCGGCGGGGGCGGCAGCGGCGGCCGGCTGCAGGGTGTCCTTGGAGGCGTCGATCATGGCGTCAATCTTCTTCGGGTCGATACGGGTGAACAGCGGGGTGTAATCGGCAATGCGGTGGCCCAGCAGCGGCTGTGCCAGCGCGGTCCAGTCGTTGACCGGTGCGGCCAGGAACGCTTCGGCCTGCGCGGCGGTGGTCGGCAGCACCGGCTTCAGCGCGGTCACCAGCACGCGGAACAGGTTCAGGCCCTGGCTGCAGACCGCCTGCAGCTGCGCATCGGCGCCTTCCTGCTTGGCGATCACCCAGGGCTTTACGTCGTCGATGTAGCGGTTGGCTTCGTCGGCCAGGGCCATGGTCAGGCGGATGGCCGCGGCCGGGTCGTTGCGCTCGTAGGCTTCGCGGATCGGCGCCAGGCCATCGACGAAACGCTGGTACTGCGCCGCGTCGGGCAGCTGGGTGGCCAGCAGGCCGTCGAAGCGCTTGCTGATGAAGCCGGCACAGCGGCTGGCCAGGTTGACGAACTTGCCAACCAGATCGGCGTTCACGCGGGCGATGAAGTCGCCCAGGTTCAGGTCCAGGTCGTCCACCCCGCCGCTGGTCTTGGCCGCGTAGTAATAGCGCAGCGCTTCCGGTTCCAGGCCGGCGTCCAGGAAGGTGCGTGCCATCACGAAGGTGCCGCGCGACTTGCTCATCTTGGCGCCGTCCACGGTCAGGTAGCCGTTCACGTGCAGGCGGGTGGGCGCGCGGTGGCCGGTGCCATGCAGCACCGCCGGCCAGAACAGGCCGTGGAAGTTGACGATGTCCTTGCCGATGAAGTGGTGCAGTTCGGTGCTGGTGCCGGCGCGCAGGTGCGCGTCGAAGTCTTCGCCCAGCTTGCCGCACAGGGTCTGGAAGCTGGACAGGTAGCCGATCGGCGCATCCAGCCAGACGTAGAAGTACTTGCCCGGCTGGCCGGGAATCTGGAAACCGAAGTACGGCGCATCGCGCGAGATGTCCCACGCGCGCAGGCCGCCTTCGGCGTTCAGCCACTCACCCAGCTTGGCCTTCACGCCCGGCAGGGCGACGTCGCCGGCCAGCCATTCGCGCAGGAACGCATCGAAGTGGCCGACCTCGAAGAAGAAGTGTTCCGAATCGCGCATCTCCGGGGTGGCCCCGGAAATGACCGAACGCGGTTCCTTCAGGTCGGTGGGCGCGTAGGTGGCGCCGCACACTTCGCAGTTGTCGCCGTACTGGTCGGCGCTGCCGCAGTTGGGGCAGATGCCCTTCACGTAGCGGTCGGGCAGGAACATGCCCTTGGCCGGGTCGTAGAACTGCGCCACCGACCGGCGGCTGATGTGGCCGGCCGCTTCCAGCTTCAGGTAGAACTGTTCGGTCAGCGCCTTGTTGGCCGCCGAGTTGGTTGAATCGTAGTGGTCGAAGGCCACGCCGAAGGCGGCGAAGTCACGTTCGTGGCTGGCCTGGATGTTGGCGATGAAGGTTTCCGGGGTGACCCCGGCCTTTTCGGCCGCCAGCATGATCGGCGTGCCATGGGTGTCGTCGGCGCAGACGAACCAGGCGGTACCGCCGCTCATTCGCCGCGCGCGTACCCAGATGTCAGCCTGGATGTAGCCGACCAGATGGCCCAGGTGCAGCGGGCCGTTGGCGTAGGGCAGGGCGGTGGTGACGAGCGCGGTACGGGTCATGGTCGCGGGGTGCAGCCGAGGGGAACCGCAGATTATCGCACGCCCGCAACGTCGTGACCCGGCCGGGGCCGGGTCACGGGGTGCTGCGCGGGGTGGGGCGGGTTACTCGCGCACCCAGGTCTGCGCGCGGCAGATGAATGCGATGCAGCCGGACACGTCCAGCTTGCCGCCGCCGGGCTGCAGTTCGATCTTGGACTTGTAGGTCTTGCCGTTGGCCGGGTCCAGGATGGTGCCGCCGGACCACTTGCTGTGGCTGCCCTTGTCCTGCGACAGGTTCCACAGGATGGTCATGCCCTTCACCGGCTTGTTCTTGTTGGCGCCTTCGCAGCCATCGCAGACCGGGTTCGGGCCCTTGTCCGAATGCAGGATGTCGACCACCTTGCCAGACAGCGTGCCGTTGGCGGCCTGGGTGATCTCGACGATCGACTTCACCTTGCCGGTCTTGTCGTCGATGGTCTTCCAGCGGCCGGCGGCACTGTCGGCGGCCTGCGCCGAGAGCGCGGCCAGGCACAGCGGCAGTGCCAGCAGCAGGGTCTTGAAGGTCTTGCGCATGGTCCCCTCCCAGGGTTCATTCCGGCACGATGCCGGTACAGGGCGACTGTATACCCATTCGGGTGGGTATGGGGAAGAGGGAGGGCTTTGCAGGGCTGCGCCCTGCACCCGCAGAGGCGAAAGCCGAAAGGTAGGTGTCGACCTTGGTCGGCACGGGGTTGGATCCCGTTGCTGCGCAACGGGCTCTGACCCCCTTGGGGATCGCATGCATGGGCTCAGAGCAGGGCTGCGCCCTGCACCTGCCGAGGCCGAAGCCGAAGCCGAAGCAAGATCAAGAGCGGCATTCCGGGGGATGGCGGGGCACTGTGGGTTTGCGGGGACGGCGCAAGTACGTCCATGTAGCCTTGGTCGCCGCATCCATGCGGCTCACACCCCGCAAACCCACAGTGCCCCGCCTTCGACAGGTTCACGCGGCTGTGGGTCGCACGGGGTCGGATCCCGTTGCTGTGCAACGGGCTCTGACCCCATTGGGGATCGCGTGGATGGGGTCAGAGCCCTTTCCATTGGAAAGGGATCCGACCCCGGCTCAGACGACTTCGTACAGTTCCAGTGGCAGGCCGTCGGGGTCGGCGAAGAAGGTGAAGCGGGCGCCGGTGTATTCGTCCACGCGGATCGGTTCGCAGGCCACGCCGTGCTCGGCCAGGCGCTGCATGAACGGTTCCAGTGCGGCCACCCGGAAGGCCAGGTGGCGCAGGCCCTGTGCTTCGGGCCGGCTGGGCCGGGGCGGTGGTGCGGGGAACGAGAACAGTTCCAGCTGCCCACCGTCGGGCAGGGCCAGGTCCAGCTTCCACGAATCGCGTGCGGGGCGGTGGTTTTCCGCCAGCACGCGCAGGCCCAGCACGCGCACGTAGAACTCCTTCGAGCGCGCGTAGTCGCTGCAGATCAGCGCCACATGGTGGATGCCCAGCAGTGCGCCGGCCTCGCTCATGGCGTAGCTGCTGCGGCGGGCTGGGCCATCCAGCGGTCCATCTTGCGGGCCAGTACATCCAGCGGCATCGAGCCGTCCTTCAGCAGTTCGGCATGGAAGCGGCGCAGGTCGAACGCGGCGCCCTGCTGCGCGCGGGCCTTGTCACGCAGGGCGACGATGGTGGTCAGGCCAGCCACGTTGGACAGGGCCTGGCCGGGCTGGGCCATGATCCGCTCCACTTCGGCGCTGGCATCGTCGGCGCTCATGTCCGCGTTCTTCTGCAGGTAGCTGACCGCCTGCTGCTTGCTCCAGCCCTGTGCGTGCACGCCGGTGTCGGCCACCACGCGGGTGGCGCGCAGCAGGCGCGAGTACAGGTAGCCGATACGGTCGTAGGGATCGTTGTAGGCGCCCAGGTCATCGCCCAGGGTTTCCGCATACAGGCCCCAGCCTTCAATGAAGGCCACATCGCCGCCCTGGCGGCGGAAGCGCGGCAGCTTGGCCAGTTCCTGCTGCAGGCCCAGCTGCACGTGGTGGCCGGGAATGGCTTCATGCAGGTACTGCACCGGCACGCTCCAGCGCTTGCGGCTGGGCAGGTCCCGGGTGTTCACGTACAGCACGCCCGGCTGTCCGGCCGGCGAAGGCTGGTAGGCGGCTGCGGCGGCAGCCAGGGCGCGTTCTGGATCGACCGGGCGGATCTCCAGCCCGGCCTTGGGCAGCGTGTCCAGCACCTGCGGCAGGCGCGTGGACACCTGCTGCTGCACCTGGCGGTAGCGGTTCAGCAGGTCGTCGGCATTCACGTATTGGAACTGGCGATCGTTGCGCATGCTCTTCAGCAGCTTGGCCTGCGAACCACGCAGTTTGTTTTCCTTCATCACCGCGGCGATCTGCGCCTGCAGTTGCTGCACACGCTGTTCGCCCAGGGCATGCAGCTGCGCGGCGGTCTGGTCGCTGGCGGTGGTCTGCACGATCAGGTTGGCGTACCACGCCTGGCCATCGGGCAGTGCGCCCAGTCCGGTGCTTTCGCGGGTGGCCGGCAGGTATTCGGTGGCGATGAAGCCACGCAGTGCGCGGTAGGCCGGCATGATGCGCAGTTCGATCATGCGCTTGTACTCGGCGCTGATGCGCGCCCTGTCTTCGGCGGCAATGCTGTCGGGCATGGTGCGGATGGGCGACCAGAAGATGCTTTCCTCCGCGGTCGGCTTGATCACTGCATCCAGCTGCGGCAGCACCTTTTCCATCAGGTCGCGCGGCTGCACCACGCCGGCTTTCATGCCCTGGCGCATGTTGTCGATGGCCTGGTCGAACAGCGGCGCAATGCCCAGCGAACGGCGCGACCAGGTGTCATAGTCCTGCACGGTGTTGAAGGGCTGGGCGCCGGCACCGGCACCGAGGATCGCCATGATGCTGCCGATGTTGTAGTACTGGCTGATCGGCATCATCCAGCTGGGGTAGCGTTCGGCGTCCAGCGTGGCGCGCGCGTCGCGCACGAAGATCTGGTAGCTCAGCAGGTCCTGACCCTGCAGGCCGTCACTGCCGACCTTTTCGACCTTGCCCAGCCATTCCACGGTGAAATCGTGCGATTGCTGGCGCCAGGCGGCCGACAGGATGTTGGGCAGCTGGTCGTTGTAGCGGGTTTCACCCTGGAAGGTGGCCTGCAGCGGGTTCAACCGCATCGAGGCGTCCCAGTATTCGTCGTACAGGCGCTCCAGCTGCACGGCGCGCGGTACGGCGCGGGCCGGAGCGGTGGGGCGCGGCGCGGCGCGGCGTGGGGCGGCACGCGGCTTGGCCTTGGGTTTGGCGGCCTGGCGGCTCTGCGCGGTGGTGGGGCGGCTGGCCTTCTTCTTCGCTGCTTCGGCCGACGGTACGGCACTGAACAGGAACAACGCAGCGATGGCGGCGGCCAGGACGCGGGGGGAATACGGCATCAGGAGCTTCCGTGGAACACAGACCGTGGAGCTTGCACGATCCGCGCGCGTACGGCCAGCGTGAAGCCGCAGTCAGCTTGCCGGCGCTGGGTATTCAGTCAGCCGCGGCGGCGGCACGCAGATCGGCCGCGCGCTGCGGCCCCAGATAGCGGGTGATGGCGCGGCGCATCAGGTACAGCAGGGGAATGAGGGCAATCGCAAAGCCCATCTTGTAGACGTAGTTGACGCTGCTGACCGCCAGGAACAACGACGTGGGCCAGTGCTGCGGGCCCAGCACGAAGGCGATCCAGATGACCACGAAGCTGTCCACCAGCTGAGACACCGCGGTGGAGCCGGTCGCGCGCAGCCACACATGGCGTTCGCCGGTGGCCCGGCGGATGCGGTGGAACACGGCCACGTCGATCAGCTGGCCAACCAGGAAGGCCACCAGCGAGCCGGCAATGGTCCACATGCCCTGGCCGAATACTGCCGCGAAGGCGGCCTGGTAGTCCGGCACGCCGTGGGCATTCATCGAGGTGACCCACCAGCTGGCCGGGGCCAGCGAGATGGCGGCAAAGGCAAACAGGAAGCCGTAGGCGATCAGCACCACCGCCAGCCACGAGATGAAGCGCACGCCGCGCTTGCCGAAGAACTCGTTGATGGTGTCGGTCATGATGAACACCACCGGCCACAGCAGCGTACCGGCGGTGAAACTGAGCGAGCCGGTCTGGCCAAACAGGTTCCAGTTCAGCGGTTCGATGCCCAGGGTGTCTTCCAGCGCGAAGATCTTCACCCCGATCAGTTCGGCCAACACCGCGTTGCCGCAGAAGAACGTGGCCAGCACGATGAACAGCAGGACCGCGCGGTCCTGCAGCGGCCTTGCATGCGGCGCGGGTTGCGCTGGCCCGCTCACTCGGCGCGTTCGCCAGCGCGGGTGAACGGCACGCTGGCCGGGGCCACCGCACCGCCGGAGATGATGAAGCTCATCGCCTGGTCCACGGTCCAGTCGGTCGGGGTCAGCAGTTCCACCGGCACGATTTCCAGATAGCCCGAGGTCGGGTTCGGCGTGGTCGGCACGTATACCGCGGCCAGTTCGCGGTCGCTGCCCTGTTCCTTGATGACCCGGGTGACCAGGCCGACCGATTTCATGTCACGGTGCGGGAAGTCGATCAGCACCACGCGCTGGGTGCTGCCCGGTTCGGTCTGCAGCATGTCCAGCAGCTTCTTGGCGCTGTCGTAGATGATGCTGGCCAGCGGAATGCGTTTGATCACCGCGCCCACCCAGCGCAGCAGGCGCTGGCCGACCACGCGGCGGCTGGCCACGCCCACCGCCAGGATCACCAGCAGGGTGGCCAGCAGGGCGATGGTGTTCTGGATCCATTCGGCGCGTACCCAGCCCAGGTAGTGCGGGAAGTTGGTGGCGATCTGTTCGGACAATGGCACCACCAGCGGGCTGGAAATGCCCGACAGCAGCACGAACACGAACTTCACCACGACCCAGGTCAGCCAGATCGGCAACAGGGTCAGCAGGCCGGTCAGGAACAGGCGCTGCAGGGAGGGGCGGGGAACCAGGGCGGGGGCTTCGAGCGACATGCGCGCATTGTAGCGGCCGCAGCCTGTCGATTACGCTGCCCGATCACGACGGCGGGCTGCAGGGCAGGGATGCTGTGTTGAGGATTCTGCGCGGAATCGGTTGGAGCGTGCTGGCCCTGCTGGGGCTGGTGGTGGCGGTGTGGCTGGCGGCGCGGTTCTGGCCGCTGTCGGCCGAGCAGCGCGCGCAGGTGCGCCTGCTGGAGGATGTGCAGCCCCTGCCCGGGCGCAACGGCTTTGCCCTGTTGTGGACGCTGCCGTTCGACGATCTGGATGCGGCGCAGCGCGAGCGTGCCCTGTTGAAGGACGTGCAGCGGTGGCGGGCCGGGCCGGTGCCGGGCATGACCGATTCCCTGCTGGAAGGCACCCAGCCGCAGGTGAAGGCGCAGGTGGGAGTTACTTGTGGGTCCCGCGTACCGGATTGCCTGGCGCGCGTGCGCGCCGATCCGCAGCGCTTCATCGACGGCCATGCCGGGCACGGCGGTCTGCATGCACGGCAGCAACAACTGGCCGACTTCGATCGTTTCGATTCCCCGTTCCAGGGGCTGGGTGACCCACTGATGATGCCGGTGCCGCGCTACCAGCTGCTGATGGAGGGCACCAGCGCGCACGCGCTGGCCTTCGTGCAGGGCGATACGGCGGCAGCGCTGGCCGGCAGTTGCCGTTCGCTGCAGCTGGGCAGGCGGCTGATGCACCGTGGTGGCACGCTGCTGGACAGCATGATCGGCGCCGCGAGCGTGCAGGTGAACGCACGGTTGCTGGCCGACATGCTGGTGGAACTGCCGGCCGACCACGTGCTGCCAGCGGTCTGCGAAACGGCGCTGCAACCCCTGGCCAGCGACGAACAGAGCCTGTGCCGCGCAATGCAGGGCGAGTTCGCACTGAACGAACGGGCCATTGATGCGTCGCTGCGGCAGGGCGCCAGCGTGCTGATGCTGGACCGCAGCCAGACCCGCGCGCGCATTGCGCAGAACTTCGCGTGGGCCTGCGGTGCTGCTGCCGAACGCAGGCTGGCCGAGGACGCGCCGGCGCAGCGCAGTTGGGAACAGCCGTGGGACGTCCGCTGCGTGGCCAATTGGATCGGATGCACGCTGGCCAGCATCAGCGGCCCGGCGTACCAGGATTACGCCGCGCGCAGCCAGGACAGCGCGGCGCTGGTGCGCCTGCTGGGGGCCCAGCGATGGCTGCGGCAGCAGCCCGATGCCCCGGCGCAGGCGCTGGCGCGGCTGCCGGCGCAATGGCGTTCGCCCAGCCGGGTGCCCACGCTGTCGGCCGATGGCCGCCACCTGCAGGTGGCGCGCCGCCAGCGCGATGCGACCGACCCGCTGTCCACGGTGCTGTCGGTACCGTTGTAGTTGCGGGCGTGGCGTTGCTGTTTCAGCCGCCGCGTGCCTGCGGCTTCAGCCTCACGTAGACCTGCTTGCGCACGCGCGCGATGACCTCGCCCGATGCATCGACCACGTCGTTGCTGAACCAGCGCAGCACTTTCTCGCCGCCGGCCGCCTCGGCGCGCAGTTCGTCCAGCACCGCATCATCGATATAGAAGTGGGTGCGCACGGTGCCGCGACCGGGCTTGAGGAATTCGATGGCGCCGGCGCGGTCCCAGACGTAATAGTCGCGGCCCAGCGTATGCAGCAGGCCCAGCATCCAGAACGGGTCGGTCATGGCAAACAGGCTGCCGCCGAAGTGGGTGCCCACGTAATTGCGGTTCCATGGGCGCATGCGCAGCTCGACGTCGATCTGCCGGTAGTCGGCAGTGATGCGGGTGACATGGATGCCGGTGAACAGGAACGGCGGCCACAGGTTGATGCCGAGACGGAAGGTGCTGGCTTTCATGCGGGTGCGGGGCAGGGGGCGAGGTCTCGAGTCTAACCATTCGCTACCGTATGTTGAACCCCGGAGCTTGCCGGATGGCCGTCTGGTGCGCGTCCTCCTGCTTTCGTGGCATCGCACCCGCTCCGCGGCGTTGCCTTTGACCCCGCTTTGGTAGCGTCGAGCTTGCTCGACGGCTTTTGATCCCGCATTGGTAGCGTCGAGCTTGCTCGACGGCCCCTGTCGGGAAAAGACAGTCGAGCGAGCTCGACTCTACGGACGGCAGAATCAGGATCGCCCGACATCAACAGCTCGGCGCCCCGGTCAAGCTGGGTCATGCCCAGCCAAGCATTGCTGCGACATCGCAGCTCCGCCATCGGTCAGTTCTATGTCATCACCAGCGTAGTGGCGGGGCGGTGGCGCCTGTTCGCAGATCCTGCCTGCGCGGTCTTGCTGGAAGAGGCATTCCGAAACAGCGACCGTCTGGGGCTCACGCGCTCCTGTGCCTGGGTGGTCATGCCTGACCACTTCCATTGGGTCATCCAGTTGCGGAGCGGGACATTGGGGCGTTGTGTGCAGTCGCTGAAGTCGCGCGCTGCGATTGCGCTCAATGCGCATACTGCTGGGGTCGGCGCAGCGGTGTGGCAGCGTGGCTACTACGAGCACTGGATCCGGAATGAGCGCGATGTACGCCAGCAGGCCATGTATGTCATGGGCAATCCGCTCCGGGCGGGGCTGGCAAGCGCGCTGGGGCATTACCCCCACGCGTGGTGTCGCTGGCCGCTTTCGTAGAGTCGAGCTTGCTCGACTGTTTTTGCCGACAGTGCGTGAAGAGCAGTCGAGCAAGCTCGACTCTACGGGCATCGCGCGCGGAGCAGCCGGGCACGCCGACGTTTCATGCATTTCGCGCAGTGTCGTCGTGTGTGCCCGATGGTAGCGGCGTCATGTGCGAATCCGGCGGGTGGGGTCGGGGTTACGCGCCGTCCATGGCGTAGCCGTCGCGGCCGTTGGCCTTGGCGCGGTAAAGGGCGGCGTCGGCACCTTCAACGAAATGGTGCGGCTGCAGCTGGCTGTCCGGCACCCGCGTATAGACGCCGATGGTGAGGGTGATGCGGCTGTCGTCGCCTGCTGCCGGCGCGGGCAGGGCGCGCACGTCGGCAATCAGGTCTTCGATCACCTGGCGCGCGCCGCTGGTTGGTGTGTCGGGCAGCACCATCGCGAATTCGTCGCCGCCGTAACGGGCGGCCATGTCGCGCGGGCGTCGCGCATGGGCGGCGATGAGCGCGGCCACGTCGCGCAGCACGCGGTCGCCCAGCTGGTGGCCATGGCGGTCGTTGTGCCGCTTGAAATGGTCCACGTCGATCAGCACCAGGCTCAGCGGTTTGCCGCTGCGCCGCGCGGCGTCGCATTCCTGTTGAAGCGACTGTTCGAAGCGCAGGCGGTTGCCCAGCCCGGTCAGGGCATCACGGTTGGCCTGGCGGTGCCAGGCGGAAATGCGCCAGACCGCCCAGACCAGCAGCACCATCAGGATGCCGAAGGTCGCCGCGGCCGGGGCCCACCACAGGCTGGCCGTGCGCAGCAGCAGCCAGCTGGTGGCCACGCCCATCGGCAGCGAACACAGGGCGGCCAGCCAGGGCTGGCGCAGGCCCAGCAGCAGCACGCACAGCGCGGCCAGCAGACCGGCCAGCAGGTCCTGCAGCAGTGGCGGAACTACCTGGATCTGCTTGCCCTGCAGCAGCATCGAGGCGATGTTGGCCTGGTATTCGCTGCCGCTCATCCAGTACTCGCGGGTGGTGGGGGTCAACAGCCGCGGGGCGATGCCACTGGCGGTCATGCCGACCACGATGCGGCGGTCGCGCAGCAGGGCGGCATCCACCTGGCCGTCCAGTACATCGGCATAGGACACCTGCGGCAACTGCTCCGGCGGGCCGGCATAGCGCACCCGCACGTAGTCATCGCGCCGCCACTGGTAAGGCGATTCCAGCGCCGGATCGGGGTCGGGCAGCCCGCGCGCGGCCTGCACCGGCAGGTCGGCCAGGGCCAACCCCAGTGCCGGCCAATGCGGCTGGCCGATGCCCGCATGCAGGTACACGCCGCGGGCCACGCCGTCACCGTCCACTTCCACGTCACTATGGCTCAGCGCCGCAGCGCTGTCGGCAATCAGCGGAATGGGCAGCAGTTCTTCGGCCATGCGGTCGCCGGCGGCGGGCGCCGCCAGCACCGGCAGCACCACGCGTCCATTGCGGCGGATGGCGGCGGCCAGCTCGGCATCCTGGCGGCTGTCGCGGCGGTCGGGCTCGGTCAGCATCAGGTCCAGGGCCACGCGTTCGGCACCGGCATCGGTCAGGCGGTCCAACAGGCGTGCGTGCACCGAACGCGGCCAGGGCCACTGGCCGATGCGCGCCAGACTGTCTTCGTCGATGGCCACCACCAGCACGCTGGGGTCGGGGCGGTAGGTCCAGTCGCCGACCATCAGGTCGTAGGCCGCTTCATCCTGCCGCCACAGCCACTGCCCGTGGCTGGCCACGGCGGTGGCCACGAAGGCCAGCACGGCCAGCATCACCCGCCGCGGCCAGGGCAGCGGCGAGCGCCTCACAGCAGCAGCCAGAGCAGGGCGGCACCGCCGCCGGCGCCGTAGCACAGCCGGCACGGCAGGCTGACCTGCTGCGCGGGCGAGAACGGGCCGGCGTGGCCGTCATCATCGATGTACTGCACGCGCACGTGCAGGGTGCCGTGCCAAGGGCGCTTGAAACTCACCTGGGGCTGCTCGACGGTCTGGTCCAGCCATGGTGCCTCGAATGCACCGTTGCGGGAAACCTGCACGCGGTAGGTCTGGCCCATGCTGCCCGGTTGCCAGCGCAGGGTCAGCGCCTTGCCGTCCGCTTTCGGCGGCTGCAGGGCCGGGTCCACCGGCAGGTCGGTCAGCTGCAGGGGCAGCGCGTGCCCGTAAGGCCCTTGCCGGCCCTGCCCGTCGCGGGAGGCGATGCGCCAGAAATACTGGCCGGGCGGCAGCGGGTCGCCCAGGCGCAGATCGGTGCCGGTGGTGGTCTGCTCGCGCAACGGCACGGCGAACTGCGCGTCGCTGGCAATCTGCAGCACGCTGGTCTGGGCGCCGGGGGCGCGGCTCCAGCGGAAGCGGGGGCGGTCCGTGTTGACCGTCTGCCCGTGCAGCGGCGCGACTGTCAGCGGCGGTGGCGGCTGGTCGTCCAGGCTGAAATCGGCGCTGGCATCCAGGCCTTCCACGCCCTGCGCATCTACCGCGCGCAGCAGCAGGCGGTGTTGGCCGGGCGGCAGCGCGGCAATGGTCAACCGCGTGTCGGTCGTGGTCGTGGCGAACAGCAGAATCTCGGCCATCGCCGCCTGCACCACTTCAATGCGGTAGTGGTCGGCGCCGTCCACCGGCTGCCAGTGCAGCTGCAGCGGCAGGCCCTGGCGCTGCAACGCATCGGCAGCCAAGGACGGGGCGGGCAGCAGTGCCGCAGCCGCCCTCGGCGCCGCATCCAGATCCGGCGCCATGCTGGCCTGGCCGGGGCGTACGAGTTGCTGGCCGCGTCGATTGCCGACCTGCACCTTGCCTTCCAGCACTTCGGTGGCCGCTGGCTGCCCGGCTTGGCCGGCGCTGACCCGGAACACGGTGCCGCGCACGCTGCTGGTCGCGGTCGGTGCATCGATGATGTAGCGCGAGGCCGGGCCGCGCGCGGGGGTGACGCGGTTGCTGGCACGGCCCTGCTGCAGGCGCATGCGGGTGTCGACCATGCCGGTACGGCCGTAGCGGCTGAGCTGGTCCAGCCGCAGCCGCGAGTGTTCGCGCAGCTGCAGGCGCGAGGCGTCGGCGAACTCCAGGGTCAGGCTGGCGTCGGCGCCGGTCTGCACCACATCGCCGATATGCAGGTTCTCACCGGCCTGCAGTGCGCGGGTAGCGGCGCCATCGCCGGCGGCCAGCTGCACCGGGCCGCGCACCGCCAGTACCCGCGCCGGCGCCGGCTCCACCCGCAGCCAGCCGATCGGGAAGCGCAGCGGCTGGCCCGGGGGCAGGCGGTAGGGGTTGTCGATGCGGTTGTGCTGCTGCAACTGCTGCCAGGGCACGCTGGGTTTGAGGTACACGCCGCCCAGGTCCCACAGGGTGTCACCGGGGCGCACCCGGTAGGTCCAGTCCTGCGCGGCTGCGCTGGCGGGCAGCAGGGTGGTGGCGGCAAGCAGCGCGGCGAACACGCGCACAACAACAGACGAGATCCCAACGGTCACGGCATGCAGTCCCGGCAATGCGGGGGCCAGCGTGCAGACCCCATGGTCCCTGACTTATTCCCCCCGGAATGGATGCCGGCTGCTCAAAAGTGCGGCCGGCATCACATTATTGCCCGGTACGTAGTTCGAATCCTGAACGAAAACAGCGGCCTCAGAACAGTAGCGACGCCATCTTGCGACGGTAGCGGCCCACCAGGTCCTCGTCGGCGATGACGTTGAAGGCGTCGATCAGGGTGCGGCGCGGCAGGTTGTCGTCGTAGCTGCGGTCGATGCGCAGCATTTCCAGGAACTGTTCCAGCGCCGCTTCGTCGTGGCCGCCCAGCAGCAGCTGCACGCCGCGCAGATGGCGCGCCTGCAGATCCTTGCTGTCGGCAGCAATGCGCGCGTCCAGCGCATCGGCGGCCGGCGCATCCTTCAGTGCGGTGGCGAACGCCAGGCGGGCGCGGCCACGCACGGCGCGGTCATCGGTGGCCAGGTTGGCCGGCAGGGCGTCGATCAGCTTGCCTGCTTCGTCCACGCCGCCGATCTGCAGCAGGGCCAGCGCCAGGTCCAGCTTCAGTTCGTCCTTGTCCGGCTCGGCGGCGATCTGCGCACGCAGCACGTCCACCTGGCCCTGCGGGTCTAGCGGTGCCTCTGCTTCGCTGCTGGTATCGCCAACGTCGGCCGGCACGATGCCGTGCTGGGCCAGGAATTCGCGCAGCTGGCCTTCCGGAATCGCACCGGGGAAGCCGTCCACCAGCTGGCCACCCTTGACCAGGAACACGGTGGGCACCGAGCGGATCTGGAAGGCCGCAGCGATCTGCTGCTCGGCATCCACGTCCACCTTGGCCAGCTCGAAGGCGCCGTTGTACTCGGCGGCCAGCTTTTCCAGCATCGGCCCCAGGGTCTTGCACGGGCCGCACCAGGTGGCCCAGAAATCGACCAGCACCGGCGTCTGCAGCGACTTCTGCAGGACTTCGGCCTCGAAGGTCGCGGTCGTGGCGTCGAATACGTAGGTCGTCTCGGTCATGGGGCACATCGTTCGGCAACAGGAGACCGATTCTATGGTGTCGATCAATGACGGTCTCAACCCTTTCCTCACGTCGCGGCTTGGCGCCCCGTGTGCCGGCCGCGACAATGGGCGCTTCTTCTGTCGTACGGGTGTGCACCATGTCGTGGGTCCGGATTGATCGTTGGCTGGGGCTGTACGCCGCACTGCTGTTCATTGCCGCGGTGGTTGGCTTCGGCGCCGGCCTGGACGGCTATGCGCAGGCGGTGCACCCGGTCGCCCTGCTTGGCGCGCACGGGGTGCCGCATGCCTGGGCGTTCAACCTGCTGGGCTTCGTGGTGCCGGGCATGCTGGCAATGGTGGTGGCCGAGCGCCTGCGCCGGCGGCTGCCGGCCACCGAAGGCTGGGCGGGCCGGGTGGGCAGCCAGATGCTGCTGCTGGCCGGTCTGGCCTTCGCGGCCATGGGCGTGTTGCCGCTGGACCTGGACGATCTGCATGGCGGCGCCAGCCAGTTGCACGCCAGCGCGTGGATGGTCTGGGTGCTGGGATTCGTGGCCGGCGCCTGCATGCTGGGGGCCAGCCGCCTGCGCGACCCTGGGGCACGGGCGCCAGGCGTGCTGGCGCTGGTGGTCGGCATTGCCGCGGCGGTAGCTGCCTTCGGCCTGCAGGGGGTGCTGCCGGCGCAATTCGCGCAGCGCCTGGCGTTTGCCTGCTGGGCGGTCTGGCTGGCGCTGGCGCTGCCCCTGTCGCGGGGGCGCTGAGACTGCCCGCGACGGGCGGGATTGGAGACGTTTGCCGCACTGCGGTACGCTGTACCGCTTTGCCGCCGCATCCGCGTGTTCCATGACCAGCGCTGAACCCATCGCCTACGACCCGCAGCAGGTTGAATCCGCCGCCCAGCAGTACTGGGACGCCACCCGTGCCTTCGAGGTCAGCGAGACCTCGGACAAGCCGAAGTACTACTGCCTGTCGATGCTTCCGTACCCGTCCGGTGCGCTGCACATGGGCCACGTGCGCAACTACACCATTGGCGACGTGATCAGCCGCTACAAGCGCATGACCGGCCACAACGTGCTGCAGCCGATGGGCTGGGACGCGTTCGGCCTGCCGGCGGAAAACGCGGCCATCAAGAACAAGACCGCGCCGGCGGCGTGGACCTACAAGAACATCGACCACATGCGCAGCCAGCTGAAATCGCTGGGCTATGCCATCGACTGGTCGCGCGAGTTCGCCACCTGCCGCCCGGATTATTACGTCCACGAGCAGCGCATGTTCACCCGCTTGATGCGCAAGGGCCTGGCCTACCGCCGCAACTCGGTGGTGAACTGGGACCCGGTGGACCAGACCGTGCTGGCCAACGAGCAGGTGATCGACGGCCGCGGCTGGCGTTCCGGTGCGCTGGTGGAAAAGCGCGAGATCCCGCAGTGGTTCCTGCGCATCACCGATTACGCCCAGGAGCTGCTGGACGGCCTGGATGAGCTGGACGGCTGGCCGGAATCGGTCAAGACCATGCAGCGCAACTGGATCGGCCGTTCCGAAGGCCTGGAAATCCAGTTCGACGTGCGCGATGCCGATGGCAGCGCGCTGGACCCGCTGCGCGTGTTCACCACCCGTCCGGACACCGTGATGGGCGTGACCTTCGTGTCGATCGCCGCCGAACACCCGCTGGCCCTGCATGCGGCCAGGAGCAACCCGGCGCTGGCCGCGCTGCTGGCTGAGCTGAAGCAGGGTGGGGTGACCGAGGCCGAACTGGAAACCCAGGAAAAGCGCGGCATGGACACCGGCCTGCGCGCGGTCCATCCGGTCACCGGCGAACAGGTGCCGGTGTGGGTGGCCAACTTCGTGCTGATGGGCTACGGCACCGGCGCGGTGATGGCCGTTCCCGGTCACGACCAGCGCGACAACGAGGTGGCCAACAAGTACGGCCTGCCGATCGTGCAGGTCATCGCGCTGAAGGATGCGCGCAACGACGACGAGCGCACCTGGGATGCCACCCGCTGGCAGGACTGGTACAGCGACAAGAGCCGGCAGACCGAACTGGTCAACTCGGCCGAATTCGACGGCCTGGACTTCCAGGGCGCCTTTGAAGCCCTGGCCGAACGCTTCGAGCGCAAGGCCCAGGGCCAGCGTCGCGTGAACTACCGCCTGCGCGACTGGGGCGTCAGCCGCCAGCGTTACTGGGGCTGCCCGATTCCTGTCATCTACTGTGACAAGTGTGGCGCGGTGCCGGTGCCGGAAGAGCAGCTGCCGGTGGTGCTGCCGGAAGACGTGGCGTTCTCGGGCACCGGTTCGCCGATCAAGACCGACCCGGAATGGCGCAAGACCACCTGCCCGGATTGCGGCGGCGCGGCCGAGCGCGAGACCGACACCTTCGACACCTTCATGGAGTCGAGCTGGTACTACGCCCGTTACACCTCGCCGGGTGCCCGTGATGCCGTCGACAAGCGCGGCAACTACTGGCTGCCGGTGGACCAGTACATCGGCGGCATCGAGCACGCGATCCTGCACCTGATGTATTTCCGCTTCTACCACAAGCTGCTGCGTGACGCGCGCATGGTGGACAGCAACGAACCGGCGCGCAATCTGCTGTGCCAGGGCATGGTGATCGCCGAAACCTATTACCGCCCGAACCCGGACGGCTCGAAGGACTGGATCAACCCGGCCGACGTGGACGTGCAGCGCGACGAGCGCGGCCGCATCACCGGCGCCACCCTGGTGGCCGACGGCCAGCCGGTGGTGGTGGGTGGCACCGAGAAGATGTCCAAGTCGAAGAACAACGGCGTGGATCCGCAGGCCATGGTCGGCAAGTACGGCGCCGATACCGTGCGCCTGTTCTCGATGTTCGCCGCACCGCCGGAACAGTCGCTGGAATGGAACGAGGCGGGCGTGGACGGCATGGCCCGCTTCCTGCGCCGCCTGTGGACCCAGGTGCACAAGCACGCCGAAGAGGGCGTGGCACCGGCCCTGGACGTGGCTGCGCTGGATGCCAGCCAGAAGGCGCTGCGCCGCAAGACCCACGAAACCATCGGCAAGGTCGGTGACGACTACGGCCGCCGCCACAGCTTCAACACCGCCATCGCGGCGGTGATGGAACTGATGAACGCACTGGCCAAGTTCGACGATGCCAGCGCGCAGGGCCGTGCGGTGCGCCAGGAGGCCCTGCAGGCCGTGGTGCTGCTGCTCAACCCGATCACCCCGCACGCCAGCCATGCCCTGTGGCAGGTGCTGGGCCACGGCGAAACGCTGCTGGAAGACCAGGCGTTCCCGCAGGCCGACAGCACGGCGCTGGTGCGCGATGCGGTCACCCTGGCGGTGCAGGTGAACGGCAAGCTGCGCGGCACCATCGAGGTTGCCGCCGATGCCGCGCGCGACCATATCGAAGCGCTGGCACAGGCCGAGCCGAACGCGGCCAAGTTCATGGAAGGCCTGACGGTGCGCAAGATCATCATCGTGCCCGGCAAGATCGTGAACATCGTCGCGGCCTGATGTCTCCAGCACCGGCCGCCCGTGTGGCGGCCGGTGCGTGTTCCCCACGCCGGCGTCAGCGCCCGATGGCCCTGCGTTCACGCGTGATCGGGCAGGCTGTCTGTTGCCGTGATCGCCCGGCTCCGCCAGACTGTTCCCATGACCCGAATCCTGCTTGCCCTCGTCCTTGCCCTCGGCCTTGCCGGCTGCGGTTTCCATCTGCGCAACAAGCTGATGCTGCCCACCGATACGGCACCGGTGAAGGTGGTGTCCACCGCGCCATACAGCGAACTGGTCAAGCTGCTCAACCGCAGCCTGCTGGCCTCCGGGGCCAAGCTGGCCGATGACGAAAGCACCGGGCCCAGCACCCAGCTGCAGGTGTTGTCCGAGCGCTGGGGCGATCTGCCCATCGCCATCGATGCGCAGGGCCGTGCCCAGGAATACAGCCTGCGCTATGCAGTCATCTTCATCTTCCGCCGCGAAGACGGCAGCGAACTGGTGCCGCAGCAGGTGATCGAACTGTCGCGCGATTACGTGTCGCCGCCGACCGACGCTACCGGCACCACCACCGAACGCGAGATCCTGGCCGATGAACTGCGCCGGGAAATGTCGGCGTCCATCATCCGCCGCATCGACAGCGTGGTGCGCGCCGAACTGGAACGTGGCGGCAGCCTGGCAGCGCCGAAGCCGGCCGCGGCCCAGGACGTGCAGTCCACGCCGGCACCGCCGGTCGAGCGCTGAGCCGGCGCAGCGATGGAACTGCGTCCGGAGCAGTTGGCCAGCCAGGGCGGTGATACCGCGCTGGCGCCGGTGTACCTGATCGCCGGGCCGGAAACCCTGCGTGTGCTGGAAGCGGCCGATGCCGTGCGCGCACGCGCCCGCGCCGCTGGCATCGGCGAACGTGAAGTGTTCGATGCCGATGGCCGCGACTTCGACTGGAACCAGCTTGACGCCAGCTTCAATGCGCCCAGCCTGTTCAGCGCCCGCCGGCTGGTGGAAGTACGCCTGCCCAGCGGCAAGCCGGGTAAGGACGGCGCCGAAGTGATCAGCCAGTTCTGCGCCAACCCGGCGCCGGACGTGGTACTGCTGATCACCGCCAATGAATGGAGCAAGGCCCACCAGGGCAAGTGGGCCGAAGCGGTGAACCGCGTCGGCGTGCTGTCGGTGGCCTGGGCGATCAAGCCGCACGAACTGCCCGACTGGATCGAGCGCCGCCTGCGTGGCAAGGGCCTGCGCGCCGATCCCGCCGCGGTGCAGCGCCTGGCCGAACGCGTGGAAGGCAACCTGCTGGCGGCTGCGCAGGAGATCGACAAGCTGGCATTGCTGGCCGACGGCCAGCCGCTGGACGTGGAACGGATGGAATCGCTGGTGGCCGACGCCGCCCGCTACGACGTGTTTCGTCTGCTGGAGGCCACGTTCTCCGGGCAGCCGCAGGCGGTGTTGCGCATGCTGGCCGGGCTGCGCGGCGAAGGCGAGGCGGTGGCCGCGCTGATGCCGATGGTCATCCGCGAACTGCTGGCCGGCGCCAGCCTGGCCCGGGTGCAGGCGCGCGGCGGCAATCTGGCCGCGGAAATGAAGTCGCGCGGTATCTGGGAATCGCGCCAGGCGCCCTACAAGCGTGCGTTGCAGCGCCACCCGGAAGGCAAGCGCTGGGAACGTTTCGTGGCCGAAGCCGGCCTGGTCGATCGTATTGCCAAGGGGCGCGCCGATGGCGATGCCTGGCTGGCCCTGGAGCGGTTGCTGGTGGCCGTGGCCGAGGCCCGCGCCGTGCGCCTGCTGGCCCGGGCCTGAGCCATGAGCCTGCGCATCTATTACGGGGGCACCTTCGATCCGGTGCACCTGGGGCATCTGGCGATCGCCCGCGCTGCCCGCGATGAACTGCAGGTGGCGGTGCGGCTGCTGCCGGCGGCCGACCCGCCGCACCGGGCGCCGCCGGGGGCCACCGCCGAGCAACGCTGCCGCATGCTCTCGCTGGCCATCGGCGACGAGCCCGGCCTGCTGCTGGACCGGCGCGAGCTGGAACGGGCCAAGCGCTTCCCGGGTCGCCCTTCCTACACCGTAGACACCCTGCGCGAACTGCGCGCCGAGCTGGGCCCGAGCCGGCCGCTGGCCTGGCTGGTCGGCGCCGACAGCCTGCTGGCCCTGCCGGCCTGGCACGAGTGGCAGGCCCTGTTCGACCTGGCCCACTTCATTGTTGCCGAGCGCCCGGGCAGCCCGCTGCAGGATTCGGTGGATGGCGCCCTGGGCCAGGCCCTGGATGGCCGCTGGGCCGACAACGAGCAGGCCCTGTTCGCCAGCCCAAGCGGGCGGGTGCTGCGCCTGCACCACCCGCTGCGCTCGGAATCGGCCAGCGCGGTGCGTGCGCAGATTGCCGCGACCGGCCCGTGGCGGGCCCTGCTGCCGCCGGCGGTGGCCGATTACGTGGTCGACCACGGCCTGTACCGGCCGGCCACCCCGTGAATGCCGCGGGCGCGCCTTGCCCGTATAATCGCCCCCACGTTTATCGAGTCGATCCGTTTTGAGCAACCAGACCCAGCCCCAGACCATCAAGGTCGAACTGCCCAGCCCGCCGCCTTCGGTGCCGGAACTGCTGGCCAGCGTCCGCCAAGCCACCGAAGACCTGAAGGCCAAGGACCCGGTCGAGATCGACGTGCGTGGCAAGTCCAGCGTCGCCGACTACCTGGTCATCGTCTCCGGTACCTCCACCCGCCACGTGAAGTCGATCGCCGATGAAGTCGTGCGCTTCGCCAAGAAGATCGACGTGATGCCGCTGGGCGTGGAAGGCGAGCGCGAAGCCGAATGGGTGCTGGTGGACCTGGGCGACGTGATCGTGCACGTGATGCTGCCGCGCGTGCGCGAGTTCTACGCGCTGGAGCGCCTGTGGACCGTGGGCGACCAGCCGCCGACCAGCGACGACGAAGTGGCCTGAGCCACACGTTGACGCACCCCTTCGACGGCGCCGATGGCGCCGTCGACGTTTGTGGAGGATTGTTTGATGAAAGCCCGTCTGATCGCTACCGGCGAACGTGCCCCCAGCTGGGTGGCGCAGGGGTTTGCCGAGTACCAGAAGCGGCTCTCGCACTGGTTGCCGTTTGAACTGGTGGAAATCGAACCCGGCCTGCGTGGCAAGGGCCGCGATGCGCGCCGTGCAACCGAAGACGAAGGCAAGCGGGTGATCGCTGCATTGCCGAAGAATGCCTACGTGGTGGCACTGGATGTGCCCGGTCGCCAGCTCAGTTCCGAACAGCTGGCACAGCGCCTGGAGCACTGGCGTGGGCAGGGCAGGGACCTGGCCTTCCTGATCGGCGGCCCGGAAGGGCATTCGCCAGAGGTATCTGCGTTGGCCGATGAGAAGTGGTCGATCGGCCCGCTGACCCTGCCGCACATGCTGGTACGGCTGGTGGTGGCCGAGCAGCTGTATCGGGCTGCGGCAATGATTGCCAATCACCCCTACCATCGCGCGTGAAGAGTGGTTATACTAGTCGTCTGCCCGAATAGCTCAGCCGGTTAGAGCACTTGACTGTTAATCAGGGGGTCGTTGGTTCGAGTCCAACTTCGGGCGCCACCTTTGAAAACCTGCATCGCGAGATGCAGGTTTTTTTTTGTGCGTGATGCGTGGCGTCGGGCCTGCTCGACTGTTGTGCGCACGGTGCAAGAGCCAGTCGAGCATGGCTCGACTCTACAAGGTCAGTGCGCCGCGCCAGAATGCGACCAGGGTGGCGATCGCCACCAACACGATCGCGCCGAACAATGCCGCTTCCCAGCGGGTGAACACGACCTGCCCACGCTGGCGCCGGGTCAGCGCGAACAACACCACGCCGGGCACGTACAACAGCACCGACAGCAGCAGGTTGTCCACACCGCCGGCATAGACCAGCCACAACGCGTAAGTGCTGGCCAGCAGCGCAACACTGAAGTCGCGCCAGCGCACGCCGGTTTCGCCCGCATAGGCCTGGCCGCGCCAGGCCAGCTGCACGGCGAAGGCCGCCGACAGGAAATACGGCACCAGGCTCATCGACGCGGCCAGCAGCACCAGACTGGTATAGCTGCCTGAATTGAACAGCACCAGCAGCAGGAACAGCTGGATCAGGCCGTTGCTCATCCATAGCGCATTGGCTGGCACGCCGCGCGCGTTTTCGCGGCCCAGGAAGGCAGGCATGGTGCCGTCGCCGGCCGCTGCGTACAGCACTTCACCGCACAGCAGCACCCAGGCCAGCAATGCGCCCAGCACGGAAATGATCGAGCCGATGATGATCAGGGTAGCGCCCCATTCGCCGACGATGGCGCGCAGCACATACGCCATCGACGGGTTGGGCAGGCCGGCCAGCTCGGCCTGCGACAGCACCCCCATCGACAGCAGGCTGACCAGCACCAGCAGCAGCCACACCCCCACGAAGCCGATCACCGTGGCGCGGCCGACGTCGGCGCGGCGGGCCGCACGCCGCGAATAGATGCTGGCTCCTTCAATGCCGATGAATACCCACACCGTCACCAGCATCATCCCGCGCAGCTGCGTGCCCAGATCGCCCAGCGCGGGTGTGCCGAAGAAGTCGGCGCGGAACACATCCATGCGGAATGCCCCGGCGGCCAGCACCAGGAACAAGGCGATCGGGACCAGCTTGGCCACGGTCACCAGGCCGTTGATGATGGCGGCGGTGCGCAGGCCCCGCAGCACCAGCAGGTGCACCGTCCACAGCAGCAGCGAGGAGGCAGCGAAGGCCACGGGCGTATTGCCCTCGCCGAACACCGGCAGGAAGTGGCCCAGGCCGCTGAAGATCAGCACGAAGAAGCTGGCATTGCCCAGCACCGAGGCGACCCAGTAGCCCCACGCGGCGGAAAAGCCGATGTAGTTGCCGAAGCCCTCGCGCGCATAGGCGTAGATGCCGGTGTCCAGGTCGGGCCGGCGGTTGGCCAGCGCCTGGAACACGAAGGCCAGCATCAACATGCCGGCGCCGCTCAGGGCCCAGCCGATCAGCGCGGCGGCCGGCCCGGCACTGCGGGCCACGTTCTGTGGCAGCGAGAAAATGCCGGCGCCGACCATCGAACCGACGACAAGCGCGGTCAGCGCGGCCAGGCCCAGGCGTTGCGTGGAAGACGGCATGCGGTCGTGCCTCGCGCGGTAGGCCTTCATCATGGCCGCGCGCATGTGGTGAAAAAGCAAAGGCCCGGGACATGCCCGGGCCTTTGCAGTGCGGTTGACCTTCGTGGATCAGTTGAAGGTGTACTTGGCGCCGACGGTGAAGTAACGACCAATGGCACCGCTGAAGTGCAGCGGGTTGTAGTTGACCGCGCCGTAGGTGGACGGGTCGAGCGGGGCGATGCGGTCGAACACGTTCTGCACCGAGGCGTTCAGTTCGAACGCATCGGTGATGTTCCAGCGACCGGACAGATCGAAGGTGGTGAACGAAGAGATCTTCTCCACCGGCGTACCGTCTTCATAGAAGGCCAGGTAGTCGCCACCGCGGCGATCCTTGTTTTCCATGCTGTCGATGTAGTTCACCACGCCGCTCACGCTCCACGGCCCCTGCTTCCAGGTGGTGCCGAAGTTGATGCGGTCCTGCGGGGTGCCGATGCAGTTGGTCACGTCGCAGTTGCCGTGCGTGCCTACGTAATCGACGGTGGTGTCACCCTCGGTGCGCTCGAACTTCAGCAGGTGGCTCCACTGCAGGTCCATTTCCAGCTGGCCCGGGCCCAGGTCGAAGGTCTGGCGGATATCGGTATCGATACCGCGTACACGCGACGAGTTGGCGTTCACGTACTGCGTGTTGACCGCCAGGATGGTGCCGCTGTTGGCCACGCCGCCGATGTTGTTGCTGTCGCGCAGGACGTTGCCGGCGGCGATGGCGTCGGCGGTGCTGCCCTGGGCAATTTCGTTGGTGCGCTTGATCTCCCAGGCATCAACCGTCAGCGAGGTGCTGGAGGTCGGCTGCAGCACGATACCCACCGAATAGCTCTTCGATTCTTCCGGCTTCAGACCGGAATTGGGGCGGGTGATGATGGCCACCGAACGCGCGGTGCATTCGTTGTCCGGATCGATGGCGCAGCGCACCGGATCGCGGGCGTTGGAGAAGGCGGCCAGGCCACCGTCACCGTTTTCGGCCGGGTTCGGCGCGCGGAAGCCTTCGGCGTAGCTGGCGCGCAGGGCGATCCAGTCGGCCGGGGTGAACTTCACGCCCAGCTTCGGGGTGGCCTTGCCTTCACCGCTTTCGTACTTGTCATAACGCAGCGCGGCCGACAGTTCCAACTGTTCCAGCACCGGCGCGGACAGTTCGACGTAGCCGGCGTACACATTCTGGGTGCCGTCATAGGCCGAATAGCCCAGGCCGATGATGTCACCCTGGTCGGTGTAGGTCTGCGGGGTCAGGCTGTTGCTGGTCTTGCGCCATTCGGTACCCATGGCCAGGCCGAGCGGGCCGCCCTTCAGATCCATCAGGCTGCGCGAGACGGTGAAGTCGAACATGTCCAGGCTGGACTTGGCGCGGGCACTGATGGTGGGCGAGATGTAGTCGTACAGCGCCTGCGAATTCAGGCCGGCGTTGTCGCCGATGCGCCACACGCCGCCGGCGCAGGCCGGGTCACCCAGCGCGCACTGCACGGCGCTGTAGCGCAGGAAGCCGGTGCGCTTGTTGACCAGGTCGGTGCCCGAATGCAGGTAGGCGGTGTCGTAGCTCCAGTCGCCCCAGTTGCCCTTCACGCCCACCAGGAATCGGTTGAACTCGTTGGTGTTGTTGGTCACGCGCGGGCCGACATCCCAGGCCGAATAGCGCAGGCGCGAGGCCTGGCCCGGAATCGGGTTGTCCGGATGGGTCGGGCTGAGCACCACGGCGCCGTCGCCGCTGCTGGCGTTGACCGGGCCGCCGGGGTAGCCCCAGCCGCCGGAAACACCGGACGGGGTGTTGCTGAAGATCGTTTCCTTCTTCGAGTAGCCGATCTCGGTGTAGACCTCGCCGCCTTCGCCGAAGGCGAAGCTGGCGCGGCCGAACACGTTCACGTACTTCTCTTCCGGGCTCAGGTCGCGGTACAGCTGGGCCGGATTCCACAGGCAGCCCTGTGCCTGTGCGGTGGCATCGCTCTGGCCGGGAATGGTGGTCAGATCGGCGCAGCCCGGAAGTGCGACCAGGAAGGCCGGGTTTTCATCGTCCACGTTGCGGTCATCGAACACCGAACCGTTCGGGCCCACGCCACCGGCAGTGCCGCCGGACAGGTAGGCGCCGCCCAGGAACTGCGCATCGGCGGCGTCATAGCCCCAGCGACGGATGTCACCGGTGCCGATCCACTTGCGGTTCTTGCGGTCGCTGATCTTGATCGCGTCGGTCTTGCCGACGTCCAGGCTGAAGAAGGCGTTCCAGCCATCGCTGGACAGGTCGCCGGTACCGGCGGTCAGCGTAGCCTTCTTGGCATCGCCGTCGCCATCGCCGGATACACCGTACGAACCGCGCAGGATCGCGCCCTGGAAGTCGCTGCGCAGGATGATGTTGACCACGCCGGCGATCGCATCGGAACCGTAAATGGCCGAGGCGCCGTCCTTCAGCACTTCCACGCGCTCGACGGCGTCAAGCGGAATGGTGCTGAGGTCGGTGAACACCTTCTGGCCGTCATCGGCCAGGCCATAGGTGGCCATGCGGCGGCCGTTCAACAGCACCAGCGTGGAGCCGGCGCCCAGGCCGCGCAGCGAGATGCCGGCGCCACCGCCTGCAAAGCCGTTACCGAAGGTCTTGGGAATGGAGCCTGCACCGTCGGAGGTGAGCGTCTGCAGGTATTCGGCCACGGTGGTCTTGCCACTGCGGTCGATTTCCTGGCGGGTCACCACCTGCACCGGCGACGGCGTTTCGGTGTTGGTGCGGGGAATGTTCGAACCGGTCACGGTGATCCGGTCGAGGTTGGTGGCCTGGTCCTGTGCGAAGGCAGGGGAGACCACGGCGCCGGCCAGCAGCAGAGCGCCGCCGGTGAGGATGTGGGTAATGGAAAATGCCAGGTGGTTTTGGCGGCGGCTGGCGGGCCGTTGGATCGGGTGTTTCACAGCTTCTCTCCTGACTGGAAAACTCGAGCATCGAGGGCTGTCGCCGGTGTGTCCCGGGACGGCTCAATCTAGGTTTCTGTCAGGTGACGGCGTTGTGAAGTTTTACTGAATTCGTAACAGAAATGTGATCGCGACTGAAGAATTGGAGAGCCATGGCCGGGTTGTGGCGCAGCCCGCGTTGGAGCCGGCCCGGCAGATCGCCGGGCCGGTCCGTGGGTCAATCGGGCAGGCTGAACTGCACCGGCACCATGCCGATGGCGGACACCGCCTGGCCATCACGCTCGGCCGGGACGAAGCGCCAGTGGCGCAGCACCTGCTGGCGGGCGGCCTGGTCCAGGCTGCGCGAACCGCTGCTGCGTTCAATGCTGACGTTCACCGGCTGCCCGTTCGGATCCACTTCCACCCGCAGCAGCACCGTGCCCTGTTCGTGGTTTCGCAGGGCCGGCACCGGATAGCTCGGCGGCGGCGCGCTGCGGTACTGCAGCTGGGCGCCGGTGACCGGAGCACCCGGCTGCAGCGTGGGCGGCGCTTCCACTGCCACCTCGGCGGCCGCCGGCAGGATGATGCCCTGGGCCTCGTCCAGTGTGGCAGTGGGCGCAGGCAGGGGCGGGGTCACGGTCGGTACCGACTGCGATTTCGGCACCCGCTTCACCACTTCCGGCTTGGGCGGCAGCGGCGTGGGCTCAAGCGGCTTGGGATCTTCCTTGGGGATGAAACGCACCGTGGTGTCGTCGCGGGGCAGGGCGCTGATGGCCTGGTAGGTTGCCGGGATCAGCAGCAGCAACAGTGCGAGCAGGTGCAGGGCAATGGCCGCGCTCCAGGCGGCAATGCGGGCGGGGTCGAAGTGCAGGGATGCAGCGGGATACGTACGAACCATGGTCCACCTCCATGCCAGTGTTGAAGTCCTCAACGCACCAGGGCCGCCGCCGGGGTTGCCGCACGCGGCTGGCAGTTCATCATTAGCGCCAGCCACCGGCCACTGCCTAGAGTCAGGTGCGACGCCGTTGGGCTGGGCTTCATGAAGCGGTAGCGCCGGGCCATGCCCGGCGGCAGGTACGGCGCCGCTGTGCTCGCGGGGCATGGCCCCGCGCTACCGGCAGGTCGAGTGTTTCGGCAAGGTAGCGCCAGGCCATGCCCGGCGGCGGTTACCGCCCCAGTTCGAACACGACGTCCAGGTTCACCGACACGGTCGATTCGCCCGGTGCCACCGGGGTGGCCTTGTCCATGGCGGCGCCAGCGGCCATCGCCCGCATCATCGGCATCGGGCGGACGCCGCCATTGCTGTTTTCGGAAATGCTGACGATGCGACGCACCTGCAGGCCCAGCGACTTCGCATAGGTCTGGGCACGGGCCTGGGCCTTCTTCAGCGCGGCCAGGCGGGCTTCGTCGTAGACCGGCTCGGGCTGGTCGATCTCGAACTGCGGGCCGTTGATCTGGTTGGCGCCCTGCGCGGCCAGGGCATCAAGCACCTTGCCCAGCTTGGCGATGTCACGCACCTTCAGGCTGACCGTGTTGCTGGCCTGGTAGCCGGTGATCTTCGGCGCCTCGTTGTCGGCGTAGCGGTACTGCGGGTTCAGGCTGACGCCGCTGGTCTGCACGTCGCGTTCGGCAATGCCGGCGGCCTTGATCGCGGCCAGCACCTTGTCCATCTGCTGGGCGTTCTGGCGCATGGCGCTGTTGCCGTCGGCGGCCTGGGTGACCACACCGGCCGACAGGGTGGCCACGTCCGGCACGCGGGTGGCTTCGGCGTTGGCCGAGATGTTCAGCAGGGTGCCTTCGGCGGCGGCGACCGCGGGCGGCGGCGGCGGGGCAGCATGGGCGGTCATCGAAGCTCCAAGAGCGAGGGACAGGGCAAGCAGCAGCGGGGTGGCGGTGCGGCGCATGGGATCTCCTTGGTGTGCCGGTGAGGGTGGTGTCGTAGCGATGAACGCGCTGTGAGTCCGTTCGGGGTTGAAGGCGTTCAAGCCAGGGTTGCCGACGATTCAGGTGGCGGCCTCAGGTTATGCTGTGCCGATGCTCTATCTCGCTTCCCGCTCGCCCCGACGCAACCAACTGCTGGCCCGACTCGAACGCCCCTTCCAGGCCCTGGACCTGGAGGTGCCCGAGCAGCGTGCGCCGGAGGAAAGTGCCGAACAGTATGTATGCCGGGTTGCGGCCGACAAGGCGAGCGCCGGGCTGGCCCGGGTGCTGGCCGCCGACCCGCAGGCGCGGGTGCTGGGCTCGGACACCGAGGTGGTGCTGGACGGCCAGGTGTTCGGCAAGCCGGCCGACGCGGCCGAGGCCTGCGCCATGCTGGCGCGCCTGGCCGGGCGTACCCACCAGGTGATGACCGCAGTGGTGGTCGTGCACGCGCAGGGCCTGGAGACCGAACTGGTGGTCTCCGAGGTCACCTTCGCGCCGATCGCCGCGGCCGACATCGCCGCCTACGTGGCGACCGGCGAACCGCTGGACAAGGCCGGGGCCTATGCCATCCAGGGCGGCGCCGAGCGCTGGGTCGAACACCTGTCAGGCAGCTATTCCGGCGTGATGGGGCTGCCGTTGCTGCACACTGATCGCCTGCTGGCCCGCTGCGGCGTGCCGGCCCCCACTGCCCATGCCGCCAGGGAGGCTGCCGATGTCTGAGGAAATCCTGGTCAATGTGACCCCGCGCGAAACCCGGGTCGCGGTGATCGAAAATGGCATGCTGCAGGAACTGCACATCGAGCGCGGCTGGCGCCGGGGCGTGGTCGGCAACATCTACAAGGGCAAGGTGCAGCGGGTCATGCCCGGCATGCAGGCTGCGTTCGTCGAAGTGGGGCTCGAGCGCGCCGCGTTCCTGCACGCCAACGACGTGGTGCGGCCGGCGCCGGTGGCCAGTGCCGATACCGAGAACACCACCCTGCCGCCGCCGTCCAGCGTGCCCATCGTGGAACTGCTGCGCGACGGCCAGGACATCGTGGTGCAGGTGGTGAAGGACCCGATCGGCACCAAGGGCGCGCGCCTGACCACGCAGATCAGCATTCCCTCGCGCTACATGGTGCTGCTGCCGCAGTCGAAGGTGGTGGGTGTTTCGGCGCGCATCGAAGACGAAGGCGAGCGTGCGCGGCTGAAGGCGCTGGTGACCGAACTGTCGGCCCAGCACGGTGGCTACGGCTACATCGTGCGCACCAATGCCGAGGGCCAGCCGGCCGAAGCCATTGCCGAGGACATCGCCTATCTGTCGCGGGTCTGGAACGTGGTCGAGCGGCGCGGCCGCGAGGCGCCCTCGTGCAGCAACATCTATGAAGACCTGAGCCTGCCGCTGCGCTCGGTGCGCGACCTGATCCGCAAGGACGTGGACAAGGTGAAGGTCGATTCCAAGGAAACCTTCGCCCAGCTGCAGGCGTTCGTGGCCAAGTACATGCCGGTGCTGGCCGAGAAGATCGAGCTGTACAGCGGTGACCGCCCGATCTTCGACATGTTCGGCGTGGAAGACGAGATCGGCCGCGCGCTGGACAAGCAGGTACCGCTGAAATCCGGTGGCTACCTGGTGATCGACCAGACCGAGGCGATGACCACCATCGATGTGAACACCGGTTCGTTCCTGGGCCAGCGCAACCTGGAAGAAACCGTGTTCCGCACCAACCTGGAGGCCGCGCAGGCGGTGGCCAGGCAGCTGCGGCTGCGCAACCTGGGCGGCATCATCATCATCGATTTCATCGACATGGACGATGCCGAGCATCGCCGCCAGGTGCTGCGCACGCTGGAAAAGGCGCTGGCCCGCGACCATGCCAAGACCACCGTCTATGACTTTTCGCCGCTGGGCCTGGTGGAGATGACCCGCAAGCGCACCGTGGAAAGCCTGGAGCGCCAGTTGTCGGAAACCTGCCCGCAGTGCAGTGGTCGCGGCAGCATCAAGACCACCGAAACGGTGACCTACGAAATCTTCCGCGAGATCACCCGCGCGGTGCGCCAGTTCGATGCCGCGCGCCTGCTGGTGATCGCCTCGACCAAGGTGGTGGCACGCATCACCGAAGAGGAATCGGCCGCCGTGGCCGAGCTGGAGGAATTCCTCGGCAAGAGCATCCGTTTCCAGGCGGACGAGCAGTACCTGCAGGAGCAGTTCGATGTGGTTCTGCTCTGATCCACGCCGGCTGCGGTCCGGCGCCGGCCGATGAGCGCGCCGCCGCGCCTGCGACTGCGAAGGATCCGCCGTCATCTGATTGCCGCGTGCGCGGTAGGCCTGGTCGTGTTTGCCCTGCTGGTGGGCACGCTCAGCCAACTGTTGCCGCTGGCCGAGCGCCACCCGCAGCAGATCGCCGCGTGGCTGAGTGCGCGGGCCGGCCAGCCGGTGCGTTTCGAGCGCCTGCAGACCGCCTGGACCCGGCGCGGCCCGCTGCTGCAGTTGCAGGGGCTGCGTATCGGCGCCGGGCAGGGGCTGGCCATTGGCGAAGCGGAAGTATTGGTATCGATGTACAGCGGGTTGCTGCCGGGGCGCTCGCTGACCGAGCTGCGCCTGCGTGGGCTGTCGCTGGACCTGCAGCAGGCCGCTGACGGCCGCTGGAGCGTGCGTGGCCTGCCGCAGTCCAGCGGTGCAGGCGATCCGCTGGATGCGCTGCGCCGGCTGGGCGAGTTGCAGGTGATCGGCGGTCAACTGGCCGTGCATGCGCCCGCACTGGGCATCGACGCCACGCTGCCGCGCATTGATCTGCGCCTGCGCGTGCAGGGCGATCGGCTGCAGGTGGGCGTGCGTGCCTGGGCCCAGGCCGAGGCCCTGCCGCTGACGGCGGTGCTGGAACTGGACCGGCGCAAGGGCAACGGCCAGGCGTGGCTGGGTGCCGACCCGGTGGACTTCCAGGCCTGGGCGCCGCTGCTGGCCGGGGCCGGCGTGCGCCTGCGCGAAGGCAAGGGGGAGTTGAACCTGTGGCTGACCCTGCGCGATTTCGCACCGGTGGCGGTGACCACCGATTCGGACCTGCGGGGGCTGCGCATTGAAGGCGCACCGATGCCGGGCGTGGCGCACCCGCAGGTGCAGCTGCAGCGGCTGCAGGCACGGCTGCGCTGGCAACGCCAGGCCGATGGCTGGGTGCTGCAGGTGCCGAAGCTGAGGCTGCAGGGCGACGATGGCGCACAACAACTCGATGGCCTGCAGGTGCGCCTGGGCCGGCAGCTGCAGATCAGCAGCGGTGCGGTGCAGGCCGGCACGGCCATGCGCGCGCTGGCCCTGAGCGACCGGCTGGACCCGGGCCTGCGCCGTTGGCTGTACTTGGCGCGGCCGCAGCTGGACCTGGTCGCGCTGCAGCTGCGGGGTGAACGCGATGGCCCGCTGTGGGCGCAGGGCGAGCTGCAATCGCTGGGCTTCGCCAGCGTTGCCGGCGCGCCGGGCCTGCGTGGCCTGGGCGGGCGTTTCGAAGGTGATGCCGATGGCTTCAGCCTGCAGCTGCAGCCGCAGCGGCAATTGCAGTTCGATTGGCCCAGCGGCTTCGGCGTGCGCCACGACCTGCACCTGGCCGGGCAGGTGGTGGGCTGGCGCGATGAAGCCGGTGGCTGGCGCATCGGCACCCCGGCCCTGCGCGTGCAGGGCACCGATTACGCGGCCGACGTGCGTGGCGGGCTGTGGTTCCAGGGCGACGGCTCGCGGCCGTGGATGCAGTTGGCGGCCAAGCTGGACGATGTGCCGATGACCGCCGCCAAGCGCTTCTGGATCCATTCCAAGATGAGCAAGGGCGCCACCGACTGGCTGGACATGGCCCTGGCCGGCGGCCAGGTGCGGGGCGGTATCGGTCTGGTCAGTGGTGACCTGGATGACTGGCCGTTCGACAACAACGATGGCCGTTTCGAGGCCACTGGCCACATCAGCAACGGGCAGATCCGCTTCCAGCACGACTGGCCGTTGATGGGCCAGGTGGATGCCGATGTCGCCTTCATCGGGCCGGGCTTCCATATCCAGGGCAGTGGCGACCTGGCCGGGGTGGCGGTGCAGCACTTTGAAGCCGGCATTCCCGATTTCGGCCAGCAGCCGCTGTACGTGCGCGCCGACAGCCGCAGCGAAGCGGGCGCGCTGCTGACCATGCTGCGCCAGGGCGGCCTGCACAAGGAATATGGCGACACCCTGGACAACCTGAGCGCCAGCGGCCCGGCCAACGTGCATTTCGATCTGCTGCAGCCCCTGCACCACGACGAAGGCGGTGGCCACCTGCAGGGCACGGTGGACCTGGCCGGGGTGAAGCTGGCGGACAAGCGCTTCGACGTGGCGTTCGATGGCATGCACGGCCAGGCCCGCTACAGCAACGCCGGGTTCGCCGCCGAATCGCTGGCGGTGCGCCACCTGGGCCAGGACGGCTCGCTGAGCCTGCGCGCCGGTGGCTTCGTGCGCGATGCGCGGCTGGCCTTTGAATCCGAGTTGTCGGCCAGCCTGGATGCCGGCGTGCTGATTGATCGCGCGCCGGAAATGGCCTGGCTGAAGCCTTACATCAACGGTACCTCGCCGTGGACGATCGCGGTCAACCTGCCCAAGGTCGCCCCCGGCAGTGCCGCGCCGCCCAGCGAGCTGCGCCTGCGTTCGGACCTGGTGGGCACCCGCCTGGATCTGCCGGCACCGTTGGACAAGCCGGCCGCCGAGCCGCTGGCCACCACCGTGGCCGCACAGCTGCCGATGGGGGCCGGACGCATCGATGTGGCCTTTGGTGATCGGCTGGCGCTGGCCGCGCGCAGCCACAACAACCAGACCGGTGTGCAGGTCACCCTGGGCAGCAGCCAGGTGGACCGCGAGCCGCCGCCCAGCGGGCTGACCATCAACGGCCGCAGCCCCACCCTGGACGCGCTGGAATGGATTGGCCTGGCCCGCGGTGCGGGCGGCGATGGCGACCCCATGCCGCTGCGCACGGTGGATGTGCAGGTGGGCCAGCTGATGCTGATCGGCGGTGTGTTCGCGCAGACCCGGCTGCAGCTGCACCCCGGGCCGCAGGCGCTGGACGTGCGCATGGACGGCCCATCGCTGGCCGGCCGCCTGAGCGTGCCCAATGCCGACGGTGGCACGATCAGCGGCACGCTGGACCGTGTGTACTGGCAATCCCCGCCTGCAGCCGCCGGCGCGGCAACGCCGCCCGCCGCGAACGTGCACGCCGGTGCCGACGACATGGACCCGGCCAAGCTGCCGCCGTTCGCGCTGGACATCGCCGACCTGAAGTTCGGCAAGGTGGTGCTGGGCCAGGCCGTGCTGCGCACCCGCCCGCTGGCGCAGGGCCTGAGCGTGGACGAGCTGCGCTTCCGCGCGCCGGACCAGGAAATCGACATCACCGGCCGCTGGCTGGGCAAGAGCGCCGGTGCGCGTACTGAACTGAACGCCCAGGTGCGCAGCGAGGATCTGGGCGGCCTGCTGCAGAACTTCGATTACGCCGGCCAGTTGCGGGGGGGCTCCGGCCAGGCCCGGCTGCAGGCCTCGTGGGCCGGCGGCCCGTCCGACTTCCAACTGGGCAACCTGCAGGGGCAGCTGGATATCCATGCACGCAACGGCCAGCTGCTGGAACTGGACCCGGGGGCCGGCCGCGTGCTGGGCCTGCTGAGCGTGGCCCAGCTGCCGCGCCGGCTGATGTTCGACTTCCGCGACTTCTTCTCCAAGGGCTTTGCCTTCAACCAGATCGAGGGCGGCATGCAGTTCGGCAACGGCATGGCGCGCACCGACAAGATGCTGATCGAAGGCCCCGCGGCGAACATCACCATCCGCGGCCAGACCGACCTGCGCCAGCAGCAGTTCGACCAGACCATCGATGTGAATCCGCGCGCCGGCAACCTGCTGACCGTGGTCGGCGCGGTGGCCGGTGGCCCGGTGGGCGCCGCCCTGGGTGCGGCCACCAATGCGGTATTGTCCAAGCCACTGGGCGAGATCGGCGCACGCACCTACCGGGTGACCGGGCCCTGGAAGGAGCCCAAGGTGGAAGTGATCGAGCGCAACCGCGACCGCAGCCCCGCGCCGGCCCCGGTTCCCGTACCGGTTCCGCCGCCGACCGTGACCGACCTGCCGCGCCCGCGCTGAGCGCGGCCCCCGTTCATCGCGTGGCCTTGCCTGGCCACGCCAGCACCCCCAGATCGAGACCATGACTGATACTGCCCTGACCCTTGCCCACGACCGCCTGCTGCGCCCCGGCGGCCTGGATACCGCTGGCCTGGAGCGCGCCTTCGGCCAGCTGCTCGGCCCCGGCGTGGACTTCGGCGACCTGTACTTCCAGCATGCCCGGCGCGAGAGCTGGAGCGTGGAAGACGGCATCGTCAAGGACGGCGCCCATTCCATCGAACAGGGCGTGGGCGTGCGCGCCATTGCCGGTGAAAAAACCGGCTTCGCCTATTCCGACGATATCCATGCCGATGCACTGCTGGCCGCGGCGCAGTCGGCGCGCGCGATTTCCCGCGAGGGCGGCGCGCAGCAGGGCCGTTCGCTGCTGCGCGGCAACGCCCGCGCGCTGTACCCCACGCTGGACCCGATCGACAGCCTGGGCAATGAAGCCAAGGTGGACGTGCTCAAGCGCCTGGATGGCTACCTGCGCGCGGCCGACCCGCGGGTCAAGCAGGTGATGGTCAGCCTGTCCGGCGGCGTGGACACCGTGCTGGTGGCCCGCACCGACGGCGTGCTGGGCGCCGACGTGCGTCCGCTGGTGCGCCTGAACGTGCAGGTGATCGTGGAACACAATGGTCGCCGCGAGTCGGGTTATGCCGGTGGCGGCGGCCGCTACGGCTACGCCGAACTGTTCGCCGATGGCCGTCCCGAAGCGTTCGCCCGCGAAGCGCTGCGCCAGGCGCTGGTGAACCTGGATGCGGTGCCGGCCCCGGCCGGGGTGATGCCGGTCGTGCTGGGCCCGGGCTGGCCCGGCGTGCTGCTGCACGAGGCGGTGGGCCATGGCCTGGAAGGTGACTTCAACCGCAAGGGCACCAGCGTGTACGCCGGCCGCATCGGCGAACGCGTGGCCGCCCGGGGCGTGACCATCGTCGACGATGGCACCCTGGACGGGCGCCGCGGTTCGCTGAACATCGACGACGAAGGCCATCCCAGCCAGTGCACCACGCTGATCGAAGACGGCATCCTGGTGGGCTACATGCAGGATGCGCTGAACGCGCGCCTGATGGGCATGGCCCCGACCGGCAACGGTCGCCGCGAATCGTTCGCGCACCTGACCATGCCGCGCATGACCAATACCTACATGCGTGCCGGCCAGCACGACCCACAGGAAATGATCCGTTCGGTGAAGAAGGGCCTGTATGCGGTCAACTTCGGCGGCGGCCAGGTGGACATCACCAGCGGCAAGTACGTGTTCTCGGCCACCGAGGCCTACCTGATCGAAGACGGCCGTATTACTGCGCCGGTGAAGGGTGCCACGCTGATCGGCAATGGCCCGGAAACCATGCAGAAGGTGCGCATGGTCGGCAACGACCTGGCCCTGGACGAGGGCGTGGGCATCTGTGGCAAGGATGGCCAGAGCGTGCCGGTCGGTGTCGGCCAGCCCTCGCTGCTGATCGAGGGCCTGACCGTGGGCGGTACCCAGGCCTGAGCGCGGCGATGGCCAGCGCACATGCCCGGGGCGGCGCGGACTCAGTCCTCGTCGGCTTCGTCGGTGCCGACGTCGTCGGCCTCGTCGGTCGCGGCCTTCAGGCCCAGCGCCGCCGGCAGCATCAGCGCGCGCAGCACCTGGAAGATCTCGCGATAGGCGCGCGGCGGCTTGTTCCTGGCCTTTTCGGCCTGGGCGTTGCGCACCAGCGTGCGCAGCTGCTGGCGGTCGGCCTGCGGGTAGTCGTCCAGCAGGGCGGCCAGCGCCTTGTCGCCCTCGGCCAGCAGGCGCTCGCGCCAGTCTTCGGCGCGGTGCATCATCGCCACTTCGCGGCGGCCGGTTTCGCTGTTGGCGTCCAGCGCATCGCGGATCGCGTCCAGCGTGGCCTCGTCCTCGCGGCGCATGTGCTTGGCCAGGAACGCCAGCTGCCGCTTGTGGGCGATGTGGGCGGTAATGCGCTTGCACTCGGCGATATGCGGCAGCAGGTCTTCCGGGATCGGCAGGCGCGCCAGCTGGGCCGGGGTCAGCGAGACAAGCTTCTCGCCCAGGGCCAGGACATCGAGCGCGTCGCGCCGGTTCTGGCTGCGGCTCTTGTCGTGGAATTCACCGGTTTCTTCGTCGCGTCCGCGCATCGTTCCTACCTGATCTCAAAAAAAGTCGCCCGGCGTGATGCCGGGCCCAACCTGTACAGGATAAAGCATTGAACGTGATCGCCCCTGAAGTCGCCACCGGCGACGACAGCCTGGCCCGGCTGGAACGGCTGGCCGACCTTTCCCAGCAGCTGATCGACCGCGCCCGCGCGCTGGGCGCCAGCCAGACCGAGGTGAGCTGCAGCGAGGACCGCGGGCTGGAGGTCAATGTCCGCCTTGGCGAGGTGGAGACCGTGCAGTCCACCCGCGACCGCGGCATTGCCGTGACCGTTTACTTCGGCCAGCGCAAGGGCAGTGCCAGCACCGCCGACCTGAACGAGGCCAGCCTGCAGGCCACGGTGGAGCAGGCGTGCGCGATTGCCCGCCACACCGAGGACGACCCGGCCGCCGGCTTGGCCGACGCGGCGCTGATGGCCCGCGATTTCCCCGATCTGGACAGCTGGCACCCGTGGGCGCTGCAGGCTGACCAGGCGGTGGACCTGGCCCTGGCCTGCGAGGCCGCCGGCCGCCAGGCCGATGCGCAGATCCGCAATTCCGACGGCGCCTCGGTGTCGAGCATGCAGAGCGTATCGGTGTACGCGAACTCGCATGGTTTCATCGGTCGCGAACGCGGCACCCACCATTCGATTGGCTGCGCACTGATTGCCGGCACCGGCGATGGCATGCAGCGGGACGGCTGGTACACCGGCGCGCTGGCCCGCGAAGATCTGGAAGACCCGGCCCACGTGGGCCGTCGCGCCGCCGAGCGCACCGTGGCCCGGCTGCAGCCGCGCTCGCTGCCCACCGGCAGCCTGCCGGTGCTGTTTGCCCCGGAAGTGGCGCGCAGCCTGGTCGGCCATCTGCTGTCGGCCGTGTCCGGTGGCGCCCTGTACCGCCAAGCCAGCTTCCTGCTGGACAGCGTGGGCCAGCGCCTGTTCCCCGAATGGATGCAGATCGAAGAGCTGCCGCACCTGCGCCGCGGCCTGCGTTCGGCCGCCTTCGATGGCGATGGCGTGGCCACCCGCGCCTCGGCCCTGGTGACCGACGGCGTGCTGCAGCGCTACGTGCTGGGCAGCTATTCGGCGCGCAAGCTGGGCCTGCAGACCACCGCCAATGCCGGCGGCGTACACAACCTGCAGCTGGCCGCCAATGCCGGCTCCCTGCACGAGATTGCCCGGCAGATGGGCAACGGCCTGCTGGTGACCGAACTGATGGGGCAGGGCGTAAACGGGGTGACCGGAGACTACTCGCGCGGTGCCGGTGGCTTCCGGGTCGAGAACGGCGAGATCCAGTACCCGGTCGATGGCATCACCATTGCCGGCAACCTGCGCGACATGTTCGCCAGCATTGAAGCGGTGGGCAGCGATGTCGACCCGCGCTCGCACATCCGCACCGGCTCGATCCTGGTGGGGCGGATGACGATCGCCGGTAATGATTGATGGCGTTGATGGCGTAAGCTATGCCCGCCTGACGCGACCGGCCCGCAGCTGGTCGCGCATGACCACCCAAAAAAAAGGAGTTTTGTCGTGAGCGATTTCGATAACGTCCCGGCGGCCGGCAACGCGCCGTCCGACCAGCGCACCATGGCACTGGCCGCGCACCTGCTGGGCATCTTCACCGGTTTCATCGGTGCCCTGATCATCTGGCTGATCAACAAGGACGACGCAGGCAAGTCCTTCGTCACCGACCAGGCCAAGGAAGCGCTGAACTTCCAGATCACCATCGCCATCGCGATGTTCATCTGCATCATCCTGACCTTCGTGATCATCGGCGCCATCCTGGCCCCGATCGTCGGCCTGCTCAGCCTGGTCTTCAGCATCATCGCTGCGGTCAAGGCCAACAACGGCGAGCTGTACCGCTACCCGTTCGCGCTGCGCCTGATCAAGTAATCCTGGCGGCACGTGGACAGCAGAACGCCCGGCAATGCCGGGCGTTTCTGTTTGCGGCGCGAAGGTAGCGCCAGGCCACGCCCGGCGAGCGCGATCAATGATCGCGTTCCACCGCCAACGTGGCCAGCGCACGCAGCGCATCGGCTTCTTCGTGATAACCGGCCAGTGCCGCCTGCATGCGCGCGGCCAGGTCGCGCAGGTGCGCCTTGGCCCCGTCCATGCCCAGCAGCGCCGGGAAGGTGCTCTTGTCCTGGGCCTGGTCCTTGCCGGCGGTCTTGCCCAGCTGCTCGGAACTGGCCTCGACATCGAGGATGTCATCGCGCACCTGGAAGGCCAGGCCGAGCGCATCGGCGAAACCGTCCAGCTGCGCCAGCACCGGCGCCGGCGCCTGGCCGCACAGCGCGCCCATGCGTACCGCCGAGCGGATCAGCGCACCGGTCTTCAGTGCGTGCATGCGGGTGAGCGCGGCCAGCGACTGCTGCTGGCCGGTGGCGTCGATATCCAGTGCCTGGCCGCCGCACATGCCGGCTGCGCCGGAGGCGTGGGCCAGGGTCTGCAGGCAGGCCACGCGCAGGCTGGCCGGCAGCGCGGCATCGGCCAGCAGGCCGAAGGCGCGGGTCTGCAGGGCATCGCCGGCCAGGATCGCGGTGGCTTCATCAAAGGCAACATGCGTGGTCGGCTTGCCACGGCGCAGGGCGTCATCGTCCATCGCCGGCAGGTCGTCGTGCACCAGCGAATAGGCGTGGATCAGCTCCACGGCCATGGCGGCCGCATCCAGTTGCTGCAGCGGTACGCCGAACAAGCGGCCACTGGCATAGACCAGCAATGGGCGCATGCGCTTGCCGCCGCCCAGCACCGAATAGCGCATGGCCTGGTGCAGACGCTGCGGCGCATCGGCCGGCGAGGGCAGGGCGGCGTCAAGCTGGCTTTCAATACGGTCGCGCCAGTGCGCGAACAGCGCCTCAACCGTCATGGCTGGGCGGGTCGAACGGTTCGGCGCTGTCCGGCTGGGCCGGGTCGCTGAGCAGGCGTACGCGCAGTTCGGCCTGCTCCAGCGCCTGCTGGCACTGGCGGTACAGACCCACGCCACGTTCGTAAGCACTGAGCGACGCTTCCAGACTGAGCTCGCCGGTTTCCATCTGCTCCACCAGCTGTTCCAGCGATTCGAGCGACTGCTCGAACTGGGCGACCGGGGAGACGTTTTCGGGGGACTTCTTGGCCATGCGACAAGTGTGGACGGCAGCCGCGCGGGGGTCAATTCACCAGCCGCCAGGGCGCCACTGCAACTGCGCGTCGTGGGCCTGCAGCCACGCCTGCAGGGGCGCGGAAACCACCACGTCGGCGGCGGCCAGCAACTGCTCGCCGTCGAACAGCAACGGCAGCTGCGCGCGCCGCCAGGGCGCCAGGTGCTCGCGCTGCAGGCAGTCCTTCAGCGCGTGTGAATGGGTGCGGCCGGGCAGCAGAATGCGCTCGCCCCCCTGGCGCGCGCGTACCTGCAGGGGCCGGGAAAAAGCCGCGCCGCCCAGCAGGCGCAATTGCCCACCATCTGGCAGCGGCAGTGGCGCGCGGCCATCCCAGGTGACCTGCCAGTCGGTCGGCAACGTGGGCAGCACGGCCGGCAGCAGGTAGGCATGTCCACGCCATTGCTGGATCGCGTGGTCCTGCCAGCGCACCTGCGCCTGCCGATCACTGGGCGCTGCCAGCAGTTCCTGCTGCAGTTGCTGCAGCACCGTGGCCGGCAGCGGTGCGGCGCCGTGCGCGCGCACCCAGGCGCGCAGCACGCGCGCACCGCGCGCAGGCGCCACCTGGCGCAGCAGCTCCAGTGACAGCACGCGCGGTGCCACTTCCAAGTGCGCGATCAGTTCGGCATCTTCCTCGTCCAGCATCGCGCGGGTCTGCGCGCAGTGGTCGGCGCTGCCGGCCAGGGCCGCGGCTGCGTGCGGCCAGCGTTGGCGCAGCAGCGGCAGCACCTGCAGGCGCAGGAAATTACGGTCGGCGTGGTCGTGGTCGTTGCTGGGGTCTTCGATCCAGCGCAGGGCATGCTGCTGCGCGTAGTCGTGCAGCGCGCTGCGCGCGGTGTGCAGCAGGGGCCGCCACAGGCGGTGGCCGTGCAAAGTGCTGTCGGCCGCGATCGCCGCCAGGCCATCGATGCCGGAGCCGCGCAGTGCGCGCAGCAGGAACGTTTCGGCCTGGTCATCCTGATGGTGGGCCAGGGCGAGGGTTTCGCCCGGCCGCAGTTCGGCGCCGAAGGCGGCGCGCCGGGCCTGGCGCGCGGCACCTTCCAGCCCCAGGCCGTCGGCCGTAGCGACCTGTACGCGATGCACCGCCAGGGCGATGCCCAGGGCATCGCACTGCTGTTGGCAATGGCGCACCCAGGCATCGGCATCGGGCTGCAGGCCGTGGTGGACGTGCACCGCGCGCAGCGGCGTGGCGCTGGCCTGCGCGCAGCGCCACAGCCAGTGCAGCAGCACGGTCGAATCCAGCCCGCCGCTGTAGGCGACCAGCAGCGGGGTATCCAGCGGAACAAGGGCAGGGAAGTCACTCACGGCGGCAAGTATAGGGTGGGGGGCTTGGCAGGGCTGCGCCCTGCACCCGCTCAATGCAACGGCAACGGCAACGGCAACGGCAACGGCAACGGCAACGGCAACGGCAAAAGCCGAAGCCGAAGCCGAAGCCGAAGCCGAAGCCGAAGCCGAAGCGAGCATTCCGTGGGATGGCGGGGTGGGTCCGGTTGAGGGGGACGCTGCAAGTACGTCCCTGTAAGCTTGGCCGCGGCATCCATGCCGCGGACACCCCCTCAACCGGACCCACCCCGCCTTCGACAGTTTCCCGCGATCTGTCGGAACAGCGTTCTGCTCTGGTGGGTGTCGACCTTGGTCGACACAGTAGATCCACGCCATGCGTGGATGAATCTGTCAGATATCGAAAAGAATGCGGGGTCAGAGCCCGTTGCGCAGCAACGGGATCCGACCCCATGCCATCTGTCGAACGGCGTTCTGCTCTGGTAGGTGTCGACCTTGGTCGACACAGTAGATCCACGCCATGCGTGGATGAATCTGTCAGATATCGAAAAGAATGCGGGATCAGAGCCCGTTGCGCAGCAACGGGATCCGACCCCATGCCATCTGTCGAACGGCGTTCTGCTCTGGTGGGTGTCGACCTTGGTCGACACAGTAGCAACTGTCTTGTCAGGGTCTGCCGAGGGCCAACTCGGCGTCCCGCTTGCGGGCATTGAGGATCACAAGCATTTTGCGCATGACAGCCACCAAGGCGACCTTGCTCACTTTGCCTTTGGCCTTCAGGCCAGCGTAAAAATCGCGCAGCCGTGGTTCGTACCGGATGGCTGTAAGGGCCGCCATGTAGAGGGCTTCACGCACCACCGCGCGCCCACCACTTATGCGCCGCTGGCCGTGCCACGTCCCACTTTCGCGGTTCATCGGCGCCACGCCCACCAGGGATGCAATGGCTTTGCTCCCGAGGCTGCCCAGCTCGGGGAGCTCACAGGCCAGCGTGCTGACCAAGACGGGACCCACCCCTTTGAGGGAGCCGATGTCTTTCCAGGAAGGCTGTCCTTCAACCTGCTCGGCGATAGCTCTATCCAATTTTTTCAGGTCTTCAGATAGCTGAGCTATATGGCGTTGCTTCATCGCAATCAGATCCGGGTCAGCCAAACGCCGCAAGCGCTGCGTCTCACTGACCCGCATCTGCACCAGTTGCCTGCGGCACTGTGAAAATTCAGCCAGCCGTTGTTGCCAGGGAGCCGGCGGGACGTAGCGGGTCAGTTTCAGCAGATGGGCCATCTCCGCCAACACCTTGGCATCGAGCCTATCGGTTTTCGCAGCCTGACCGGTGCCTTGGGCAAACCGTCGGGAACGCGCCGGATTGATGCGCACCATGGGCAGGCCGGCAGCGTGCAAGGCATCCAGCGCGGCCCGCTCGTAACCCCCGCTGGCCTCGAGAACAATCTGCTTGATGGGCCACTTCTTCAGCCACCGGATCAAGCTGGAAAAGCCACGCTTGTCGTTGCTGAATTGGCGGAACTGGTCCTCATGGACGGCCACATCCAGCGTACCTTTGCTCACATCGATCCCGATCCCAAACATGACAGAACTCCGCTAGGCTGACAGGGTCGAGAGCTCTCCCTGCTTGCCCAGTCTTATCAGTTCGAGCGCCAACTCAACCAACTGTTCGGGCGATTCAGGGAGAATCCGGCGTGGGGACCCAAGCTACTTCACGGTCGCAAAACCTGGATCCACACGGTCGCCCACGCCGGGCTCTCGGCACCTAAAGTGCCAGATCGGCAAGAGATAAGATCCACGCCATGCGTGGATGGCATGCCGAGCGTGCGCACCAAGGTGCGCACCCACCAAATGCGGGGCTTTACGGCATCCAGCCCAGCAACTGCTGCAGGCGCTGGTGCGGGTCGTCCAGCTGCAGCAGCTGCAGGCGCTGCTGTTCGGCCAGCGGCAACAGCTCGGCCAGACGCCAGCCTACCCAGCTGGCCTGGTCCAGCAGAGCCGGCGTGGCCGGGGCATAGGCCTCGCCGGCCTGTTCGATGATGTGCCCCAGCACGGTGGCCAGCAGCGCGTGCTGCGGCCGCAGCTCGTCGTCTGGATCCTCGTCGCACCAGCGTACGTCGGCCACGACCAGGCCGTTGTCACGCACCCGCGTGCGCTCGACGTGGAAGCGGCGGGTGCCACGCAGCCGCAGCTGCAGCACGCCGTCGGCGCCCACGTCGAAATCCTCGATCCGCACCTGCACGCCGTAAGCGGCCGGCGTGGCCGGCTCACCCACTTCCTGACCGTCCAGGATCAGGCACACGCCGAAGCCTTCGCCGCTGCGCCCACAGTCACGCACAAGGTCAAGGTAGCGCCGTTCGAACACACGCAGGCCCAGCACTGCGCCCGGCACCAGCGCGGTGTGCAGCGGGAACAGCGGCAGCGCGGTATCGGCGCTCATCGGCCCTGCAGCGCGGCCAGCAGCCGGCGCGGCGCGGCGTCGAAGCCGCCATTGGACATGAACACCACGTGGTCGCCGCTGCGCACGTCGGCCTGCAGGCGGGCGAGCAGCGCGTCGGTATCAGGCACCGCGTGCGCCGTGCCGCGCACCGCGGCGATCACCGCGGCGGCGTCCCAGGCCAGTTCCGGGCGGTGCAGGAACACCACTTCGTCGGCCAGCGCCAGCGACGGCGCCAGCGCCAGCGCATGGGCACCCAGCCGCATCGAATTGCTGCGCGGTTCCATGGCCACCACGATGCGTGCATCGCCGACCTTGGCGCGCAGGCCTTCGAGAGTGGTGGCGATCGCGGTCGGGTGGTGGGCGAAATCGTCGTAGATGGTGATGCCGTCGTGGCTGCCGATCACTTCCATGCGGCGCTTGACGCTGCTGAAGCGCGCCAGGGCCGGAATGACCTCGGCCGGGGCCACGCCCACGGCATGCGCGGCGGCCAGCGCGGCCAGGCCGTTGAGCACGTTGTGGCGGCCCAGCAGCGACCACTGCACATCGCCCAGTGCCTGGCCGCGATGGTGCACGCGGAAGACACTGCCATCGGCGGCCAGCAGTTCGGCATGCCATTCCAGCGACGGGTCGAAGCCGAAGCGCTCGACCGGGGTCCAGCAGCCCATCGCCAGCACTTCGGCCAGGTAGCGGTCCTCGCCGTTCACGATCAGGCGACCGCGCGCGGGCACGGTGCGCACCAGATGGTGGAACTGGCGCTGGATCGCGGCCACGTCGGGGAAGATGTCGGCGTGGTCGTACTCAAGGTTGTTGAGGATCGCCACCAGCGGCCGGTAATGCACGAACTTACTGCGCTTGTCGAAGAAGGCGGTGTCGTACTCGTCGGCCTCGACCACGAACTCGCGGCCCTGGCCTACCCGCGCCGATACACCGAAATCCTCGGCAACACCGCCGATCAGGAAGCCCGGCACGCGCCCGGCGCTTTCCAGCAGCCAGGTGAGGATGGTGGTGGTGGTGGTCTTGCCGTGGGTGCCGGCCACGGCCAGGGTGTCACGGCCCGGCAGCACCTGTTCGGCCAGCCACTGCGCGCCGGAGATGTAGCGCTGGCCCCGGTCCAGCACCGCTTCCACGGCCGGGTTGCCGCGCGACAGGGCGTTGCCCACCACGACCTGGTCGGTGCCCGCGGGCACGCTGTCGGCCCGATAGCCCTGGTCCAGGGTGATGCCCAGCTGTTCCAGCTGGGTGGACATGGGCGGGTAGATGGCCTGGTCGCTGCCGCTGACCGCATGGCCCAGTTCCCGCGCCAGCGCGGCCACGCCGCCCATGAAGGTGCCGGCGATTGCAAGGATATGTACGTTGCTCATGAGCGGGGATTGTGACCGATCACGGCTGTATCGGGCCATTGTCAGCATCAGGGTCAGACAAGTCCTACATCCACTATGAGAAAAGTCCAATCGTCTGTCGGGGAATTCCTGATAGCGATGTTATGTGAACCCGTACACAATTCAGAACGCCAGCCGCAGTACCCGAACCGGTCCTACTCCCCAAGAGGCCATCCCCAAGGGAGCTCATGCTGCGGGGCCTTGAGCAAGCCTTCCGCTGGCGCCTATGAAACGACACAGGCCTGATCCGCAAGGATCAGGCCTGTGTTTTTGTACCCGAAGGGGCCGGCGGCATGGCCGGCCCGACGGATTCAGTGCTGGATCGCTGCCAGGATGCGGGCTTCGATCTCGTCCAGCTCGCCCACGCCATCGACGCGGGCCAGGGTGCCACGGCCGGCGTAGAAGTCGACCACCGGGGCGGTCTGGTCGTTGTAGACCTGCAGGCGCTGGCGCACCGATTCGGGGTTGTCGTCGGCACGGCCCTGCTCCTGGGCACGGCCGGCAATGCGCTCGACCAGAAGCTCGGTGGCCACGTCCAGCTGCACCACCGCATCCAGCGGCTTGCCGATCTTGGCCAGCAGGCCGTCCATCGCGTTGGCCTGGGCCACGTTGCGCGGGTAGCCGTCCAGGATGAAGCCCTTGGCGACATCGGCCTGGGTCAGGCGCGACTCGAGCATGCCCAGCAGGATGTCGTCCGACACCAGGTTGCCGGCGTCCATCACCGCCTTGGCCTGCTTGCCCAGTTCCGAGCCCGCGGCGATTTCCGCGCGCAGCATGTCACCGGTCGAAATGTGGGCGATGCCCAGCTTTTCCTTCAGGCGCGTCGCCTGCGTCCCCTTGCCCGAACCGGGCGGTCCCAACAGAACCAATCGCATTGACCTGACTCCAACGTGTTGAAAACAAAGAAGGTTCGCGCACCGGACGGGCCGGTATCGCTGCACCGCAATAGCGCCACTTTACCGCATCCGGGTAATGTCCCTGCAATCTCCACTCGTACCAGCAGGTAGAAGCATGCGCAACGGCACCCTCCTCTACGCCCAGTCTGGCGGCGTCACCGCCGTCATCAATGCCTCGGCGGCGGCGGTGATCGAGCAGGCCCGGGCCAAGGGCATCAAGGTCCTGGCGGCGCGCAACGGCATCCTCGGTGCCCTGCGCGAAGAGCTGATCGACACCAGCAAGGAAAGTGCCGCGGCCATCCGCGCGCTGGCCCATACCCCGGGCGGTGCCTTCGGCTCGTGCCGCTTCAAGCTGAAATCCCTTGACGCCGACCGCGCGCGTTACGACCGCCTGCTGGAGGTGCTGCGCGCCCACGATGTGCGCTGGTTCCTCTACAACGGCGGCAACGATTCGGCCGACACCGCGCTGAAGGTTTCGCAGCTGGCCAAGGCGTCGGGCTATGACCTGACCTGCATCGGCGTGCCCAAGACCATCGACAACGACCTGGCGGTGACCGATACCTGCCCGGGCTTCGGTTCGGCGGCCAAGTACACCGCCGTGTCGGTGCGCGAGGCGGCGCTGGACGTGGCGGCCATGGCCGAGACCTCCACCCGGGTGTTCATCTACGAGGCGATGGGCCGCCATGCCGGTTGGCTGGCCGCCGCCGCCGGTCTGGCCGGCAATGGCGAGGATGAAGCCCCGCACATCATCCTGCTGCCCGAGCGCGCCTACGACGAGGCCGCGTTCCTGGCCAAGGTGAAGGCGGTGGTGGAACGGGTGGGCTACTGCGTGGTGGTGGCCTCCGAAGGCATCGCCACCGCCGACGGTCGCTTCGTGGCCGATGCCGGGGGCAGCAAGGATTCGTTCGGGCACTCACAGCTGGGCGGCGTGGCCGCGCATCTGGCGGGCCGGGTGAAGGACCAGCTGGGCCTGAAGGTGCACTGGGCGCTGCCCGACTACCTGCAACGCTCGGCCCGCCACCTGGCCAGCAAGACCGACTGGGAACAGGCGCAGGCGGTGGGCAAGGCGGCCGTGCAGCTGGCGCTGAAGGGCCAGAACGGGGTGATGCCGGTGATCGTGCGCAGCAGCGATGCGCCCTACCGCTGGAAGATCGAAGCGGCGCCGCTGTCGAAGATCGCCAACCATGAAAAGAAGATGCCGGCCGGCTTCATCCGCCGCGATGGCTTCGGCATCACCGCCAAGGCGCGCGCCTACCTGTCGCCGCTGATCAAGGGCGAAGCGCCGCTGCCCTATGGCAGCGATGGTCTGCCGAAATACGTAATGCTGAAGAACGTGGCGGTGAAGAAGAAGCTGCCCGCGTTCGAAGGCTAGAAGCCAATACCGAACCGGGGTCGGATCCCGTTGCCTGCAACGGGCTCTGACCCCGCGGTCTACGGGCAGGCCTTGCCTTCCATCTGCAGCTGCGCGGCGAACATCGTCACCTGCGGGATCTTGCCGGCGGCGGCCTGCTTCTTCGCTTCTTCCAGATAGATGCGCGACTGGCCCTGGCCATCCAGCGCCTGGGTGTTGTTCACCGGCAGGCGCCACACCCGCACCACGGCCTGCTGCGCCGGGCAGGCGGCATTGGGCACGCGGATAACATCATTGAGCTTCCAGCCCTTGTCCGCACTGGGTTGGGCCTTGGCGTAATCGACGAAGCGCGCGCGTGGCTGGCACTGCTCGCTGGTGCGCACGGCGGCGAAGCGGTACGGCTCGGCCGCCTGCCCGGTGAAGGCGCCTTCCAGGCGCGCGCAGGCTTCGGGAATCTGCCGCAGCGTGTGCGTGGCGCCCACGGCCTGCGGTGCACCCACGGCGCGCTGCAGTTCCGGGGTTTCGGCCGCCAGCGCCGGCAATGCAGGGGCCAGCACGGCGATCATCAACAGGGGAAGGCGCATGGGAGTTCTCCTACGGGACTGTGCGCAGGCTTGCAGAGCGTGGCTTAACGGGGTGCAAAGGGCGGTGGCGCGCTTGGTGGCAAGGGGTAGTCGAGCATGGCTCGACTCTACAGAAGGTGGGACGCATACTGCGTCCACCAGGGAATGCTGAACACCGCCATACGTTGGACGACCGCCATGGTCGGCACGGGTTGGTTCCAGGCTGCAGCCCGTCGTCCCCTTCGTGGTGAAGTTCATCGCCACTGGATGCTCATCATCCAATCTGCGGAGGGGTCTAATGCTGGAACGTCATGGGCTGTCACTGGCGCTGGGCTGCGCTGTCCTCGCCATCCTGTTTGGCATCGTCTCGGCGCGCTGGATCCTGCGCCAACCCACCGGCAACGAACGCATGGTCGCCATTGCAACGGCGATCCAGGAAGGCGCACGCGCCTATCTGAACCGCCAGTACCTGACCATCGGCGTGGCCGGCGTGGTGCTGTTCGTGCTGGTGGGCGTGTTCCTGAGCTGGTACACGGCCATCGGCTTTGCCGTCGGTGCGGTCCTGTCCGGTGCGGCCGGCTACATCGGCATGAATGTGTCGGTGCGGGCCAACGTGCGCACGGCCGAAGCGGCGCGCCACGGCATCAGCGCGGCGATGGACGTGGCGTTCCGTGGCGGCGCGATCACCGGCATGCTGGTGGTCGGCCTGGGCCTGCTGGGCGTGGCCGGGTACTACGCGCTGCTGCTGCGGCTGGGGCTGCCGATGGACCAGGCCCTGCACGCGCTGGTGGGCCTGGCCTTCGGCTCATCGCTCATCTCGATCTTCGCGCGGCTGGGCGGCGGCATCTTCACCAAGGGCGCCGACGTCGGCGCCGATCTGGTCGGCAAGGTGGAAGCCGGCATTCCCGAGGATGACCCGCGCAACCCTGCGGTGATCGCCGACAACGTGGGCGACAATGTGGGCGACTGCGCCGGCATGGCCGCCGACCTGTTCGAGACCTATGCGGTTACGGTGATCGCCACCATGCTGCTGGGCAGCCTGATGCTGAGCGAAGCCGGCGCCAACGCGGTGCTGTACCCGCTGGTGCTGGGTGGCGTGTCGATCATCGCCTCGATCATCGGCGCGTTGTTCGTGAAGGTGAAGCCGGGCGGCTCGATCATGGGCGCGCTGTACAAGGGCGTGATCGTCTCCGGCGTGCTGGCGGCCATCGCGTTCTATCCGATCACCACCGGGCTGATGAGCGACAACGTGCACGGGCCGATTGCCCTGTACGGCTGCGCGCTGATCGGCCTGGTGCTGACCGGCCTGATCGTGTGGATCACCGAGTACTACACCGGCACCCAGTACAAGCCGGTGCAGCATGTGGCGCAGGCCTCGACCACCGGCCACGGCACCAACATCATCGCCGGGCTGGGTATTTCCATGAAGTCCACTGCCCTGCCGGTGGTGGCCGTGTGTGCGGCGATCTGGGGTGCGTATGCGCTGGCCGGCCTGTACGGCATCGCCATCGCCGCCACCGCGATGCTGTCGATGGCCGGCATGATCGTGGCCCTGGATGCGTACGGCCCGATCACCGACAACGCCGGTGGCATCGCCGAGATGGCCGAGCTGCCCTCTGATATCCGCGACATTACCGATCCGCTGGACGCCGTGGGCAATACGACCAAAGCGGTGACCAAGGGCTATGCGATCGGTTCGGCGGCACTTGCCGCGCTGGTGCTGTTCGCCGACTACACCCACAACCTGCAGGCCGCCAACCCCGGTCAGGAATTCCGCTTCGACCTGAGCGACCACACGGTGATCATCGGGCTGCTGATCGGCGGCCTGATTCCCTATCTTTTCGGCGCGATGGCGATGGAGGCGGTCGGCCGCGCAGCCGGCGCGGTGGTGGAGGAAGTGCGCCGGCAGTTCCGCGACATCCCCGGCATCATGCAGGGCACCGGCAAACCGCAGTACGACAAGGCCGTGGACATGCTGACCCGTTCGGCGATCCGCGAAATGATCGTGCCCTCGCTGCTGCCGGTGGCGGTACCGGTGGTGGTCGGCCTGCTGCTGGGGCCGCGCGCATTGGGCGGCCTGCTGATCGGCACCATCGTGACCGGCCTGTTCGTGGCCATTTCCATGACCACCGGCGGCGGCGCCTGGGACAACGCCAAGAAGTACATCGAGGATGGCCACTTCGGCGGCAAGGGCAGCGACGCGCACAAGGCGGCAGTAACCGGCGATACGGTGGGGGATCCGTACAAGGACACCGCCGGGCCGGCGATCAATCCGCTGATCAAAATCATCAACATCGTGGCGCTGCTGCTGGTGCCGCTGCTGTAACGCCACAAACGCATGGGGTCGGAGCCCTTTCCTGCGGAATGGGATCCGACCCCACGGCTGGTCACCGCCCTCGCAGGAAGAACGACACCGGCACCATCACTTCCACCGGGTCGTCGGCCACTGCGGCCGGCGGCGCCGGTACCGGGCTGGCCCGCTGCACGGTGTCCAGCGTCTCTTGGTCGAGCAGCGCGAAGCCACTGCTGCGGCCCAGCTTCACCCCCGAGACCGCGCCATCGCGGGCAACCGCAAACCGCACGTAGACCACACCCTGCTGGCGCAGCCGCTCGGCCTGGCGCGGATAGCGTCGATGCTTCTGCAGATGCCCGAGCAGGCGCCCTTCCCAGCTTGCCTCGGCACGACTGCGTTCGCCGGCCGTTGTCTGCGATGCGGTGTAGCGTGTGGCCGCGTCAGCCGCCACCTGCGGCGGTGCGCTGGTCTGCGCGACGTTGGCGTCAGCGGTGTCCGGCGACGGCGTCGGCTCCGGTGCACGCGGCGGTGGCAGCTCACCCTGCGGCTGCACCGGCGCCTTGGGCTGCTCGCGCAGGGCCGGCTTCGGCGCCTGCCGCTGCTGTTGCTGCTGCAGCGGCCCTGTGGCGACCTCGCGCGGCGGCACCGGCGGTGCCTGCGCCATCGGCGCCAGTTCCAGCATCAGCGCCGCAGGCGGAACCGCAGCCGTCAGCGCCGGCGCACGGGCCGCCCACCAGCAGGCCGCGCCGATCAACAGCGCATGCACCAGCAGCACGATCGCCAGGCTGGTCGCCCAGCGCCGCAGTCCACTCATCGTGCGCCCTGCTCCACGCCGACCAGCGCCACCTTCAGGTAGCCGGCCGCTCGCAGCGCATCCAGCGTGGCCATCAGCTCGCCATAGGGCACGTGGGTATCGGCACGCAGAAAGATGCGCTGCGTGGTGTCACTGTGAGTGGCCGCCTGCAATGCAGCCGCCAGGCTGTCGCGCGCCACGGCCTGTTCACCAACGCGCAGCGACAGATCGGCCTGGACGGTCACGTACACCGGCGCCTGTTCCGGCGGCGTGGCACTGGCACTGCTGGCCGGCAGCTGCACCGGCACCGACACGGTGGCCAGCGGTGCGGCCACCATGAAGATGATCAACAGCACCAGCATCACGTCGATGAAGGGCGTGACGTTGATCTCGTACGCCTCTTCAGGCGTGTCGTCGCGCTCCGAGGCGGTCCTGATCGCCATTCAGTGCACCGCACGCAGGGCACTGGCCGGTGCACGCGTGGCGGCACGGTCCAGATCACGCGACACCAGCTGCTGCACGGCCGCCGAAAGATCGCCGAGCAGGCCACGCAGGCCGGCCAGCACACGGCTGAAATGGTTGTAGACCAGCACGGCCGGAATCGCCGCGACCAGGCCCAGCGCCGTGGCCAGCAGCGCCTCGGCGATGCCGGGTGCGACCACGGCCAGGTTGGTGGTGTTGCTGTGGGCGATGCCGATGAAGCTGTTCATGATGCCCCACACGGTGCCGAACAGGCCCACGAACGGCGCCACCGCACCGATGCTGGCGAGCACGCCGATGCCACGCCGCTGCACGCGGGCGGTTTCCAGTTCAATGCGGTCCAGGCGCGACGCGACCCGTTCCTTGATGCCGTCGCGGCTGTCCAGTTCCTGCGACAGCCTCAGCTCGGTGCGGGCAGCGTCCAGCATGGCGAGTGCGGTGCCCTGCTGCAGACTGGCCTCGGCGCTCTCGCCGGGCAGGCTCGGCGCCTGCAGCAACAGCGCGCGCGCTGCGCGCAGCTGCCGGCCCTGGCGAGCCAGCTCCCAGCCCTTGGCCAGCAGCACGGTCCAGGTGGCCAGCGACGCCAGTGCCAGCGCGATCATCACCGTCTTCACCACCACGTCGGCGGCAAGGTACATGCCCCACGGGGTCAATGCGGGGGCGGCCACGGGGGCCAGGTCAACAGGCAGCATCGTCTCGGTTTCCATCAGCATCAGGTGTCGCTGCGCGACGGCGGGCCGCGCGCGGATCATTGACGTCGTCCACTTCCACGACCGGATTGGGCTCCAGCCGCGGTGCCGGGCGACTGAGCACGTAGCCGGCGCTGACCGCGAAGAACAGGCCGACGCCCAGCAGCAGGCGCCAGGACGGGTGTGCGCCCCAGCAGAACAGGGCGAAACCCACCGCCATGCCCGCGCTGGCGAACGCCTTGCCTTTGCGCGAGACCGCGCCCTGTTCGCGCCACAGGCGCAGCGACGGGCCATAGCGCGGGTGCGCCAGCAGGCGCTGCTCGAACTTGGGCGAACTGCGGGCGAAGCAGCCCACCGCCAGGATCAGGAAGATGGTGGTGGGCATCACCGGCAGCAGCGCGCCGATCACCCCCAGGCTCACCATCAGCCAGCCCAGTGCGAACCACAGCCAGCGCATCAGGCGCCGGCCTGCAGCGGCCGCCCAGGCATCAGCAGAACTCCCGTTCGACGTGGCCATGCACACTGCGGAACGCCGTATCGGCGGCGTCGATCACCTGCTGTTCCTGCTCGGCGGTCAACACCACCGCGTCCAGCGCAGCGGTGAATTCGCGCCAGTGGCGCGCGGCGCCATCGGGGTGTGCGGCCAGGTGGCGCGCGCCGAAGTCGCGATCCAGCCCCAGCGCAGCGGCCATCTTGTACAGCACCGTGCCGCCCAGGTTGGAGCCCTCGGCCACGTACAGCCAGCCCAGCGCGGCCGGCAGGGAAACGTCATCGCCCAGCGCGGCGATATCGGCACCGGGCAGCGTCTGTTCCAGATCCTGCAGGTCGCGCCGCACCTGCTGCAGGCGGCGGCGTTCGTGCAGGTCCGGCAGCAGCGCATCCAGCGCGGGGTTGGCATACAGCGCGTCGATGCTGCGGTGGAAGCGGTACTGCACGCGCAGGAAACGGGCGAAGTTGCTGCGGTCGGCGAAGATATCGCCGGCCATGATGCGTTTGTCCAGCGCACCGTGGCTGTCGCGGGTGGCGGTCTTGAGCCGCACGCTGCGGCTGGTTTCGGAAGTCACGGAGGTGGTCATGCAGGGAACCCGGGGAAGCGTCGTGCAGTAGACGTCTGAACGGGGGATTTCCCCAAGCGCGCAAGCGTCGATAATGCAGGTTCCCAACCCGCCAGGTAACGACCATGATCACCACCGAACCGCGCATGACCAATCTGTTCCTGCAGCTGGGCCTGGAGGCCAGCGCCGAAGGCATCGCCCAGTTCATCCGCAGCCATCAGCTGGCCACCGAAGTGGAAGTGGTCGACGCGCCGTACTGGAATGATGCGCAGCGCCAGTTCCTGGCCGAATCGCTGGAAGCGGACGCGGCCTGGACCACCGTGGTTGACGAGCTGAACGAGGCGCTGCACGAAGATGCGGTGAAGGCTGCGCGCGGTCTGTAAGCGCGCAGGCCGGGGTCAGAGCCCTTTCCGCAGGAAAGGGATCCGACCCCGATGTTGCCCGGCCGGTCAATACCGCCAGGTCACTGCCAGGCGTGCGGTGCGGCCCGGGGCCGGCATCACACCCAGGGCAAGCGGGTCCAGGTAGTAACGATCAGTCAGGTTGTCCACGTTGGCTTCCACCGACAGCTGGTCGTTGAACGTCCAGCTGGCGAACACGTCCACCAGCGTGGTGGGGCGGTAGAGCTGCTGGATGGCCGACAGGCCCACGTTCCATTCCTTGTCCAGCTTGCTGATCGGGCCGGCGTTGTGCACCACGCGGGTGCCGAAGCTCAGGCGCTCGTCGAACAGGCGCGAGCCCAGGGTCAGGTTGACCATGTAGCGCGGCGGGTTCTGCGTGTTGGTGTAGGACCCTTCGAAACCGCCGTCCACGCAGTCCGGGGTGGCCGCCAGTTCGGCGTTCTTCCGCTGCACGCCATAGGCGCGGCGTTCGGCGGCAATGTCCGGCGCGCAGGTCTTGGCCTTGAAGTAGTAATGCGCCGACAGATCGGCAAACAGCGTGCCACTGTCATAGCTGGACTGGAACTCCAGGCCCGACACCTTGAAGCGGTCGATGTTGCGGATCAGCCCGGCCGACAGCGTGCGGTAGTCGCGGGTGATCAGGTCGTCGATGCGGGTATCGAAGTAGGCCAGCTTCAGCGCCAGGCGGTCGCCGGCGGTGAACAGGTCGTGGTGGATGGTGCTGGCGCCCAGCTCCCAGCTGTGTGCGGTTTCCGGCTTCAGTTCCGCCACCGGACGTGCGGCGGTGAACAGCCCCAGCGTGGTTTCGAACAGGCTGGGCAGCTTGGTGCCTTCGGCGTACTTCAGGTAGATCATGGCGTCTTCGCTGAAGCGGAACGCCACGCTGGCGGTGGGCGAGAACGCGCTGTCACGGCGGTGGATCGGCTGCGACCAGGTCCAGCTGACCGGCACTTCGTAGTCCTCCGGAGCGTCGGCATCGTAGAAGTTCCAGCCGCCCAGATCGGCCACCGTGCCCTTCTTGTACGGCGAGGCCAGCAGCGAGGCCTGGGTGAAGTTGCCGTCAGCATCCGGGTACCAGTTCAGCAGCGCGATGCGCTGGGCGCGCCATGACGGCAGCGCCGGGTTGCCGTTCAGCAGCTCGGTGTAGCGGTATTGGCCCTGCACTTCATAGGCATCGACGGTGGCCAGGCGGTTGCGGTCGTGCACGTCCACGCGGTTCCAGCGGCCGCCGGCCATCAGTTCCCAGTGTTCGTTGGGCTCCCACTTCAGCGCGGCCACGGCGCTGTATTCCTTGCGCCAGGCATTGCGCAGAAAGCGGTTGTTGACCAGGTCGTCCTGCATGATCGGGCCGGAGCTGCTCGGCGCGATGTCTTCATCGCTGTAGGACAGGCCGTAGTCCAGGGTGAAACGGCCCGCGCCGGTCTCGAAGATCGAGGTGTTGCTGGCGTCCAGGCCGAAGCGCTTCTGCCGCAGCGGATTGCGGTAGGCATCCTTGTAGCCGGGGTTGCCGCTGAAGCTGGGCGCGTCGTACCACTCGGTGTGGCGGTCGAAGTACCACGGGGTGATGCCGGTCAGGCTGTTGTACATCACGCTGTCGGCGTCGGTGTACCAGGCGTTGATGCGCAGATCGACCTTGTCGCTGTCCGGGTTGAAGCGGTAGCGCGCGCTGTAGCTGTCCATGTCGACGTGGCCCGGGTCCCACTGCGGCACGCGATCGCGGTCCACGCGGATGATCTGCGAGGCCATGATCTCGCCGGCGGTGCCCTCGTAACGGCGGTAGCCCAGTTCCAGGGTCTGCGCATCATCGATGCGCCAGGTGCCCCTCAGCAGCGCCGATTCCGAGCGCGAGGAGGTGTTGAAGACTTCGGTGCGCGGCGGGTTCAGCGGCGCCAGCGTGCGCCGAGTCTGCGGGAAATCGTCGTAGCCGTGCTTGCCGGAGAAGTAATTGCCGTTGTCGCGATAGGCATAGGCGGCCACCAGATCGAAGCGATCCCAGTGGCCGGCCGCGGCCACGTTGAAGAACTGGCTGCCGGTGGCGCTGCGGTCGTTGCGCGGGGCGGCGTCGTAGCCCGGCAGGTTGTTGGCGCTGCCGTTGGCCAGGCCGCCGCGCACGCGCACGCCCACGTCGTGGCCTTCGCGCAGCACGTCGTCCACGTTCAGCGTTTCCATTTCCACCACGCCACCGATGCCGCCGGAGGCGTTGGCCTGCAGGCTGGGGCCCTTGGTAATGGTCAGCCGCGAGATCAGGTCGGGATCGAGGTAGGTACGCTGCGACTGGCCGGCATAGCCACGATAGGTATCCATGCTGGACTGGCCGCCGTCGATGATGACCGGTACCCGGCTCTGGCCCTGGATGCCGCGGATGTTGACGTCGAAACCGTTGCCAACGCGCGGATCACCGGCGGTCACGCCGGCCACGCCCTTGACGATGTCGCCGGTGGAGGTGCCGCGGAAGCGTTCCAGCGTGGTGCGGTTGATCGTACTGGTCGAGCCCACCGTGCGGTAGCTGTCGAGCAGGCGGGCTTCATCACTGACCGCACCGCCCTGCACCGGGTCGCCAGCCACGCTCAGCGTGTCGGTCACGATCACATCATCGCCCGCCTGCAGCGGCGCGCCGGCTTCCAGGATGATCGCATCGGGGCCCACCGGGCGCGCCAGCAGACCGGTGCCCTGCAGCAGCTGCGAGAGCGCCTGGCTGGCCGGCAGGTTGCCACTGACCGCCTGCGAGGTGCGCCCGGCGGTGAGCGCTGCGGCATAGGCCACCTGCACGCCGGACTGGCGCATGTAGCTGCGCAGTGCTTCATCCAGCGATTGGGCAGGAATGTCGAAGCGCTGCACGGCGGTGTCGGCGCCGCGCGGTGCGGACTGGGCAAAGACGGCAGGCGCGGTGGCGGCCAGGCCGGCAGCCAGCAGCGCGATGCACAGGCGGGACGGACGCGGCCGACGGCCACGGCTTGAGAAGTCGTACATGGGAAACCTGTCAGGAGAGCGTTACCGCGGACGCGGCGTCATCCGCACAGCGCGCGGACACAACGACGTACGTGGCGGCGGCGGGTACGTTCGTGGAGTAAGACGGATGGGATGAGCGGACCCCCAAGGTGGATTCAGCGACGCATGGCGTGGATCTACCGGTGGACGATGGCCACGCCCAGCGGCCAGCGGGTCACCCGCAGGCCGGCGGTGGCCGCCAGCGTGTCCAATGCCTGCTCGGGGCGATCAATGCGCAGGGCCGCGCTGATCGGCGGCAGCGATGACAGATCGCCGCGTACGAAGGTCGGGCCGCTGCGGTAACGGCCCAGGCGGTCAATCGCCTCGGTCACCGGGGTCTGTTGCAGCAGCAGTTCGCCGCGGCGCCAACTGCCGACGCTGTCGGTGCCGGCGTCCGCCAGCCGCTGTACGCCGCTGTGACCCCCATATGACGCCCGCTGCCCGGCGCGCAGGTAGGTCCAGCCGCCATCGGCCGGGCTGGCCACGCGTACCTGCCCCTGCCCGACTTCGGTCTGCGCGCCATCGCCCTGCCGTTCCACGGTGAATGCCGTGGAGATGTCCTCCACTACGCCGTTGCCGGCCGACACGCTGAAACGACGTTGGGCATCGGCCGCCACCTCGAACCAGGCACGGCCACGCAGCAGTTCGATCTGCCGAGCCGTCGCGTCGAAGCGCACGGCAATGGCGCTGTCGGCGTCGAGTACAGCGCGACTGCCATCGGGCAGGCGCACGTCCTGCACGAACTGCTGGCTGCGGTGGTCGGCCTGCAGGCGCAGCCAGGCATCGGGCCACACCACCAGCAGCGCCACCGCGGCTGCGGCGGCCATCGCCCAACGCAGACGGCGTGGGCGCCGACGCGGAAGCGCGACGGACGTGCAGGCAGGGGGCGGTCCCAGGCTGCGCCACAGCCGCCGCTCGTGCTCGAACGCACGGCGATGGCCCGGCTGCTGCAGCCAGTGCTCGAAGGCCTGCATGCGCGCATCACTCAGCTCGCCGGCCGCCAACCAGGCAATCCAGTCGCGGGCCTGCTCGGCCAGGGCAGCATCGTGGGCGGAGGACGTCGGCAGGTGCGGGCTCATGGGCTGGCGGGTGGACGCGTTCACGCGCGTGGCAGGGTGCAGGGTGGCAGGCACGCCACTGCAGGGAAGACGTCTGCGGGCGGGCCTGCCCCAAGCCGATCCATCATCGCCCCTCGCGAGCCCAGGCCAGCCGCTGCAACGCGGAACGCATGTGGTTCTCGACGGTGGTGACCGACACGCCCAGGCGCCGCGCGATGTCGGCCTGGGTCAGGCCCTGCAGGCGATTGAGGCGGAAGATGGTACGCGTGGGTTCGGGCAGATGGCCGGCCGCTTCCAGCACACGCTGCAACTCGTCCTGCGCCATCACCTGCGATTCGGTGGACACGGTGTCCTCGTCCTGCCACAGGTAGTGATCGGCCAGCAGACGGTTGCGACGGGTGGCCTCGCGGCCGTGATCGGTGGCCAGGTTGATGGCCAGCCGGTACAGATAGGCGCGCGGGTTGTCGATGGTCTGCTGGCTGTCCACGCCGCGGGCCTTGAACCACACGGCCTGGATCACGTCCTCGGCGCTGCTTTCGCTGCCCAGGATGCGCTGCACGCGGCGCAGCAGCGCCGGCCGTTCGCGGATCAGCAGTTCGGTAAGCGTGGCGGCATTGGAGGGCATGCGCGGTGGGGGCAGACAGGGGCGGCGCGCATGCTACTCCGTTGATGCGAATAAATCACGTTTGCATTGCCGAGCACATCAATCACAGGCAGTCGGTCAGTGCCTCGTACACGCTGCCGGGCATGCCCGGCACCGGCACATGAATCGCCTCTGTGGCCGGTGCCGCCTCCCAGGCGCGCAGCACATCCTCAAGCCGCGTACCGGCGGCGATCGGCAACGCGCAGGCAAATGCGCCCTGGTCCACGTCGAAGCGGCCGTCGCCGCGCACGCGGGTATCGCTACCGGCAAAGGTCCAGATGCAGCTGGCCAGCACGCCAGTGCCGGAATGCACGGAACAGCGCAGGCGCATGGCCCAGAGGTTGTAGTACTGCCCCTCGCAGAAGGTATCGCCACAGATGTCATCGAAGCCGCGCACCAGCGCGCGTTCGGCGGCCAGAAAGCGCTCGTGACCGGCCGCAGGCGTCGGGTACTGGCGCGCATCAACGTAGGGGCCGGCAGCCTGGACAGCGCCAGCCAGCAGCAGACCCGCGCACAGCGCAAGGGCAAGGAGCATGCGCATCAGCCCACCCTCCCCGGCCCCTGCAGGCACGCAGCCAAGCCCTCGAACAGGCCGTGGCCAACGCCGGGCAACGGCGCGGTCAGACCTCCGGGTGCAGCCAGCGCGGCATGGAAGGCTTCCACGGGCACGCCCGGCTGCAGCGGCACCGTGCAGGCCCAGCGCCCGTTGTCCACCTGCACCTGCCCGGTATCGGCCTGCACCGTCAGTTCGCTGGCGGCAACCACCCAGACGCAGCGTTGCACGGTGCCGCGCGCGGCCAGCACCGCGCAGCGGAACTGCATGACCCGGTAGTTGCTGTAGTCGCCCTCGCACAGAGTATCGGCACACAGCGCGGAAAACTCGCGGGCCAGGGCGGCTTCCAGATCAAAGGCGCGGTTCCAGTTGGCTTCGGGATGGGGGTAGTCGATCAGATCCACATGCAGCCCGCGCGCCAGGCCGGGCAGCGAGGCAGAGAACAGGAGGGCGCCGCAGCACCCGATCATCCATCGCATGTCAGCACTCCAGGTGAACGAGGCTCCAGCCTGCGCCCGCCCGTTACGGCCGCCCATCGGGGAAGCCCGCACCGGCCGGTGGGCGATGCACGCCGCGGCAGATGGGAACCGCCCCCCTGCACAGCGCCCGGCAAAGGCATAAAATGGGGGACTAACCGTCTACACCCCCCACCTGGAGCACACCATGGGTCTGGAACTCGTCTCGCCCGGCAAGAACCCGCCGGAAGAAATCAACGTCATCATCGAGATCCCGAAGGACTCGGAGCCGGTGAAGTACGAAGTGGACAAGGAAACCGGCGCGATCTTCGTCGACCGCATCCTGTCCACCCCGATGCGCTACCCGTGCAACTACGGCTACGTGCCCAGCACCCTGTGCGGCGATGGCGACCCGGCCGACGTGCTGGTGGTGCTGCCGTTGCCGCTGGTGCCGGGTTCGGTGGTGCGCTGCCGTCCGGTGGGCGTGCTGAAGATGAGCGATGAAGCGGGCAGCGACGAAAAGATCCTGGCCGTGCCGGTGTCGAAGATCTTCAGTGGCTACGCCCACGTGGAAGACATCGCCCAGGTGTCCAGCCACTGGCTGGAGCGCATCGGCCACTTCTTCGAGCACTACAAGGACCTGGAAAAGGGCAAGTGGGTGAAGCTGGACGGTTGGGGTGGCGCGGCCGAGGCCAAGCAGATCCTGATCGAAGCGCACCAGCGCCACCTGGACAGCAAGGCCTGATCCTGAACAGGATCGCTCCGGCGAAGCCCGCAGGAGCGATCCTGGTCACGTTTCATGACGGCGGTCCATCACTGTTGGCGCCGTATTAGGTAAATTGCGTCACTTCACACGTCTTCGACGCCCATCGTCGAGACAGCCAGGGGAATGTGTCGTGCGTATTCTGCTTGTAGGGGATGCAGCCAGCCTGCCGGCTGAGCTGTCCGAATTCATTGCCGATCTTGGGGAAGACTGGCAACCGTTGACCGCCACCGATGGCCACAGCGCGATGAGCGTGGTTGCCGCGCAGGGCGTGGATGCGGTGATCGTCTGCCCGCTGCTGCCCGATCTCAATGCCACCACGTTGCTGGGGCAGATCCGTACGCTGCGGCCGGAAACCATCCGTATCGCGCTGGTCGATGCCCAGCAGGGCAACCGGCCGCCGCCGGCGCGCCTGATCGGCGTGGCCCACCGCTTCCTGCCGCTGCCACTGGCGCCGGAAGTGCTGCTGGAAGCGCTTACCAGCCTGGAAGAGCTGCGCGAAGTGCTGGACAGCCCGCGCCTGCGCGATGCCATCGGCCGCATCGAGAAGCTGCCGTCGCCGCCGCACCTGTACCTGAGCCTGACCCAGGCGCTGGAACACGACGACGAGACCGACAGCGCCGATGTCGCCAAGCTGGTGGCCGCCGACCCGGCCATTGCCGCCAAGGTCCTGCAGCTGTCCAACTCGGCGTTCTTCAGCCAGGGCCGCACCATTGCCGACCTGCGCACCGCGGTCACGCGGCTGGGCCTGGCCACGCTGCGCGACCTGGTGCTGGCCAGCGAGGTCTTTTCCGCGCCCACGTTGTCTGCGGCCGAGCGTAATTCGCTGCAGCAGCGCGCCTTGATGGCCTCGCGCCTGGCCGCGCGCCTGCTGCCCGAATCCAGCGCCGAGCTTGGCGCCACCGCTGCCCTGCTGGCCGATATCGGCCTGCTGCTGCCGGGGGTGCGCAACGAGCGCACCGACCCGTCGCTGGGCGGCGATCCCCTGCCCGGCCATGCCGAGGCCGGCGCCTACCTGCTGGGCCTGTGGGGCCTGCCGATGCCGATCATCGAGGCCGTGGCCTTCCATCTGCAGCCGCAGCGTTCGACCACCCGCAGCTTCTGGGTGACCGGCGCGGTGCACGTGGCGCTGGCACTGGTGAACGGCGACCCGGTGGACGAGGACTACCTGCAGCGCGCAGGCGTGCTGAACAAGCTGCCGCAGTGGCGCGAGCACGCCAACAGCCTGATGGGGCTGGTGCCCAGCGAGGCCTGAGCGCCGCACAAGCAGGCAGACCAGGGGCAGGCCGCAGGGCCTGCCCTTTTTTCATGCCGCCTGCAGACCCGGGCATCGCGCAAAGAAAGAGGGCGGACCTTGCGGTCCGCCCTCCTTGTACTGCGTGTTCCAGGCTTCGATGGATCAGAAGCGCTGGTTGTACTGCACGAACAGGTAACGATCGTAGTCCAGCATCGGATCGAGCTGCACGGCGCTGGCGTTGGTCACCGCGTAGGTGATCGGCGGGGTCTTGCCGAACACGTTGCGGGCACCGACGGTCACGCTGCCGTTCCACGGAGCCTGCCAGGTGGCCGAGATGTCGTGATAGACGATCGCGCCCTTCTTGTTGGCACCCAGGCCACCGGCCCAACCACCGTTGTCGGTCTGGTAGTTCGGCTGGTTGCACTCGATACCGGCTTCCTGGTCGTAGCAGAAGTCACGGAAGCCACCGTAGTAGCGCATGCTCCAGTTAGCCGACAGGTCACCCTTGGTCCAGGTGGTGGTCAGGGTGCCGCGGACGCGCGGGTAGTTCCAGTAGCCTGCGTAGTCATCCCACTCGGCACCCTTGGTGGCCTGCTGGCGGAAGCTGACCAGGTAGTTGGTGTCCAGGTTGAACGACAGGGTGCCGAAGGCGTATTCCGGCAGGCGGTAACGCACGCCGAAGTTGTAGCCTTCGGTTTCCAGCGAGCCCAGGTTGGCGTTGCCACGGCTCAGGCTGGTGACCTGACCGGTGGTGGCGTCACGGCTGAACTGGTTGCAGAACGCTTCGTTGTTGTTCTGGTAGCACTGGTTCAGCACGTAGTTGGCCGACACAGCGGTGATCACGTTGTCGACGGTGATCTTGTACCAATCCAGCGAAACGTTCAGGCCATCAACGAAGCTCGGGCTGTAGACCAGGCCCGCGGTGCGGGTCTTGCTGGTTTCCGGCTGCAGCGTTTCGTTGCCCACGCCCGAGTTGAACGGCGCGTTGCCCTGCACGTCACGTGCGGTGACCGGACGGCCAGCGGCGTCGGTCTGGCGGAAGTCCGAAGCCAGGCCCTGGCCGGCGCAACGTGCGGCAACGCCGGCGTTGGCGGTCTGGCCGAACACGGCATCACACGGGTCGGTGAAGGTGTCGAAGGTCTGCGAACCGCCACCGAAGGTGTCGTCCAGGGTCGGTGCACGGAAGCCTTCACCGTAGGTGGCACGCACCAGCAGGTCTTCGATCGGCTTCCAGGTGACGCTGAACTTGCTGTTGACGGTGTTGCCGAACTTGTCGTAATCCGAATAACGGCTGGCGATATCCAGCGACAGTTCCTTGGCACCCGGCATGTCACGCAGCAGCGGGACCATCAGCTCCAGGTAGACTTCGTTGGTCTTGTACTGGCCGCTGGTGGCCTGTGCGGCCAGGTCGGTGGTGTAACCGGCCGAGGACAGCGCGTCCGGGTTGTCGAAGCCGGACACTTCGCGGTGCTCGTAGCCAGCAGCGAAGGCGAACTCGCCTGCGTCACCCGGCATGTCGAACAGCGAACCGGTGATGTTGGCGAAGTACTGCTTGCTCTTGCTCTGGCCGGTCGAGTTCAGGATCGTGTTGATGTACGCCAGCGCGTCCGGGGTAGCACCCGAAGCGCCGCCCAGCACGTTGAACGGGGTGCACTGGCCGGTGCCGGTGCCCAGCGCGATCGGGTTCGCAGCGGTGCCGCACTGGGCGACGCCGGCGGCGTTGATGAACGACGGGCCCAGGGCCTTCTGCAGGGCCAGCAGGTTGATGTTGCCCGAGCTGATCTGGGTCACATCGTACTGGTTGTAGTTGATGCCCACATCCCAGTCGAACGGACGGTTGTTGAAGTCGAAGTTGCCTTCCAACGCCGCGTCGAAGTGCAGCGACTTGACGTTGTTTTCAGTGATGCGCGGCAGTTCGAAGATACGACGGCCCCAGCCGGAGATGTCCTGGCCGGTCGGGTTGTACAGGCTGTCCTTGCTGATCACGACCGGGAAGGTCGGCTGCGAGGTGCCGGTGAGCGGATAGCCGGCGATCTGGCGCTTAGAATCGCGCTCGGAGTACATCGCGGTCGACTTCAGACGCAGGTTGTCGTTGATGTCGTAGCTGGCCGAGGTGAACATCGACTTCTGCTCGCCACCCTGGTTCAGCATCATCTGCTGGGAGGCGTTGTAGTAGTCGTCTTCACCGATCAGGTGATAGTTGTTCCAGTCGCTGGAATCAGCGCCGACGCCAACCGGGGTGTCCCACGAACCGGTGTGGTTGACCACCCAGGTGTTGGGCTGCCAGACACCCTTGGAGTTGTACGAGCCTGCACCTTCGGTGCCAGCGGCACGCGGATCGGTGAAGCGGCCCCACGGGCCGGCAGGGCTCAGGCCGTCTTCCTTGTGGTTCTGGCCGTAGCTGTAGCGGGTCAGGCCACGGTCCTTGGCCCACACCGGATCTTCCTTGGTGTAGTTGGCGCCGAACACGATCGAGGAACGCTCGCCGGTCGAGCCCAGGGTCAGGCTGTACTGGGTCTTGGCACCGTCGCCACGGCTGTTCTGGCCGTAGTAGACGCTGGCTTCTGCGCCGTCGAAGTTCTTGCGCAGGATGATGTTGACCACGCCGGAGATGGCGTCGGAGCCGTAGATGGCCGAGGCGCCGTCCTTCAGCACTTCCACGCGATCGATCAGCGAGGTCGGGATGGTGGACATGTCGGTGAAGCCGGCCAGGCTGGTGCTCCAGCGCTTGCCGTTGACCAGCACCAGCGTGCGCTGCTCACCCAGGTTGTAGAGGCTGACGTACTGGCCGCCCTGCTCCGGGTTGGAGGCCAGCACGGCCGCCTTGCTGAAGGTCTGGGTGCCGGCAACCGACAGGTTCTGCAGCAGGTCGCCAACGCTGACCAGACCCGAACGCTGGATTTCCTCGTGGCTCAGGGTCAGAACCGGCTGCGAGGTCTCCACGTCCACCGAGCGGATGCGCGAGCCGGTGACTTCCAGACGATCGAGGGTGGTGGCAGCAGTTGCTTCCTGGGCGGAAGCGAAGGCCGGGGTCAGCGCAATCGCGATGCCGGCCGGCAGCAGGCCCAGCCGCAGGGCGGGGTTGCGAACGTTCATCAATCTCTCCAAGGTACGTGTTAGTAGCGTGTTAAAACACCCCAGCACGTTACGATTGCGTTGCAGCGCTGTATTTGCGCGAACCAACGAGAGACTTTGCTGATTTTGGCGGGAGCTTCGCACCCTCTTCACGGAACCGCGAAGCAGACGTGCCATAGCGGGCGCGGAAGGCCCGCGCGAAGCTGCAGCAGTTGTCGAAACCGCTGGCGGCGGCGACTTCGCCCACCATCATGTCGGTATCGCGCAGCAGGTCGGCGGCACGTTCCAGACGCAGGCGCGCCGAAAGCGACTGCGGGCTTTCTTCATACAGGCTCTGGAACGTCTTGGACAGGTACCAGCTGGAGAAGTTGGTCAGCTCGGCCAGTTCGCCAATGCGCACCACGCGGTGGCTGTTGCCTTCCAGGTACAGGCGCGCACGCTGCATGCGGCCGAACACCTGGCGCTTGCGGCTGCGCGAGCGGCCCGGGCACCGCTGCACGTTGTCGGCCAGGCCACGCTGCAGGCCCGCCAGGTGCAGCAGCAGCGGACGCAGCGACTGCGCGGGCTGGCCGCTGGCCAGGGCGTCGCGCCACAGGCGCAGGGCCACGCGGGCGTCGCCGCGGTTCATCTGGCCACGACCGGCATACAGGCCGCAGTCGGCCATCTCGGCCAGCGCGCGCAGCGCTTCGATGTTCAGGTTCAAGCCAACGCACAGACCATTACGACCGGCCTGCACCAGCGGGCGCGATTCCTTTTCGAAGGCGATCCACTCGCCCTGGCGCAGGCGGAAGCGCCCTTCCTTGGCCTCCACCCACGAGGTGCCACGCACCTGCATCCAGACGGTGAAGCTGCTGCCTGCCGTCTGCAGGCTGCCCAGCCGGGCAACGCCCAGGCAGGTCGGGGCCACGTCATCGACAGCCTTGTCCAGCGAGACGGTTTGGCCACGATCGGCCAGCGAGAGTTGACGCATGGGAGCACCACGGATTTGCCAAGTACAGGCCACCGTTTTGCCAAATCAGGTGCATGCCGGTCAGGAAGAACCGCCGAGATCGCCACGAAATCGCTACGACTTCGCCACGAAAGAGTTACGAAGGCCCTTTGTCGTTGAAAATCAGCAGCTTGGAAAACGCCGGGAACAGCGTCGGCGCTGCGGCCGGCAGGTGCATCACGCCAATGTCGGCACCGTCGGACACTGCCAGGGCCAGATACAGGTCGCTTCCGTCAGCACTGGCGCTCAACCCGTTGCCTGCGCTCAGGCGTTGCGCGTCCAGGCAACGCTCCGGTTCGGTCGCCCCGCCCTGCATGCGGGTGAGCGTGGTGGAACAGTCGGCGGTGCTGCCCAGGTAATCGATGCGGCCGTTGCCGGCCACCGCCCAGGTGCGATAGCGCCAGCGGCTGGGCCAGCCATCGCTGACCTGCTGCACGCTGCCCGCGTCCAGGTCGGGTTTGATCGACCACAGCCCGCTGGCGGCCAGGCGGGTGTACAGCACCCGGCCACTGCTGCGGTCCAGGCGCGCCTGCGACACGCCGTCCAGGCTGGCCAGGCGGCGCCACGGCTGGGTGGTGCGATCAAACAGGCTCAGCCGCACCCGCTGCTGGTCATCACGTTCCAGTACCAGCACCTGATCCGGCGTGGCCCCGTACAGCGCCTGCAGCGGTTGCTGCACCGGCACAGGCAGCACCTGCAGGCGCTCGTCGCGCGGGGCGATTTCGTAGACCACGGCCTGCCCGTGCGCGTCGCGCCCGACCACCAGCAACTGGCGGCTGTCGGTGGACCAGTCAGGGGCCTGCCGCGCTTCCGGCCGCAGCCCTTCGATCGGCCGCAGCGAATCGGGGCGCTGCATGTCGGCCCACCACAGCGCAAAACTGCCCGAGCGGTCTGAACTGAACACCAGCTGCCGCCCGTCCGGGGCCACCATCGGCTGTCCATCGCGCCCGCTGGAGGCGAACAGGCGCTGTGCGCTGCCGCCCTGCACCGGCATGCGGAACATGCCGAACTGCGCGCGGCGATGGACGAAGGCCAGCATGTCGCCACGCCGCGAAACGGCCGGCCACTGTGCATCGTCCAGGCCGGCATCGCGCAGCGTGCGCCGTTCCACGTCCAGGTAGTAAAGGCGCGCCTCGCTGTCCACGCGGCGGCCGAACACGATGTGCCGGCCGTCGCCCAGCCAGGCCCAGCCACGCAGCTCGGCGGCCTCGTTGGTCAGCTGTTCCGGGGTGCCACCGTTGGCCGGCATGCGCCACAGATCGCCCAGCTGCGGGTTGCGTACGAACACCAGCCAGCGCCCATCGGGCGAATAGCGCGGCGCGTAGTCGAAATCATCTTCACCGGCACCGTACTGCAGCGCGCGCCACTGCCCGCTGGGCAGGTCCAGCACGCGGATGCCGCGATGCGCATAGCGGCCCACCATGCTGCCGAACACCAGGCCACGGCCATCGGGGGTCCAGTCGAAGCTGAGCAGCTCGGTGCCGTCGCAGCGCGTGGCCTGGCGCAACGCGCCGCCGGTGGCACTGGCAATCAGCACCTGGCAACTGCCATCGGCAGCGAAGCGGGCGAAGGCGATCTCGCGCCCGTCCGGCGACCAGCTGGGAAAACGGTCGCTGGCACCGGCCGGCGGTTGCACCAGCTGACGCGCCGGTGCGTTGCCCGAGGTCTGCACGCGGATGGCGCCACCGTTCTGGCTGTCATCGTTGGCGCCTTCGTAGGCCACCTGCGAGCCATCAGGCGACAGGGTCGGATAGGTCTCGAAACCAGCGGTGGCGGTGATCAGCCGATACGGACGTTCGGGGCTGCCGATGACCCGCGTGCCGTCTTCCACCACGGCATCCAGCGGCGAGGACGGCGCAGGACGTTGCGCCAGCAGCACGCTCAGCACCAACAAGGCCAGCAGCATGGCCACGCCCACTGCCAGCAGCAGGCGTCGGCGCCACAGGCGCCAGCGGCGGCGGCGCGCATCCCGCGGATCCTCCACTGGCGCGTCGACGGCGGTCTCCACCGGCGCACTGTCCTGCGCCTCCGGCTGCGGTTCGCTGTCGTGCAGCCACTGCACCGGCACCAGCAATCGATAGCCGGTCTTGGCAATGGTTTCGATGTACGACTGGCCACTGTCTTCGCCGATGGCAAAGGCCTTGCGCAACTGCGTGACCGCCTGGGTCAGCACATCGTTGGTAGGCAGCGTATCGGGCCACACTTCGGCGAACAGCTCATCGCGGGTGACCACGCGGCCGGGTTGGCGCAGCAGTACGCGCAGCACGCCCAGCGCCTTGGGCGTCAAACGGCGCGGACGACGCGCACCCGGCATGTCCACTTCGCGCGACGACACGGTCACTACGCATTCGCCCACGCGAACGCGGTCACACTCCTGCGACTGGCTCTCGTTGCTGTTCATTGATTGCTAGACGCTTGAAACACGTTGCAGATACCACTGGGCAGCGTTGTGTTTCCGTCCCTGCAACCTCCAAAAGCCAGATTCCGCACAAACCATCGGCGCATACCGCAAAAAAAACGAAGCGCGCGAATACTAGCCTATGCAGGTTACCTCGCCTATCGCGTGGTGGACATCAGGCTCTCTCTCGCCGACGCATTCAGATAATAAGCTTCACCATTCGCGCCCTTCGGGGCGCGAAATTTTTATCTGGCGTTCATTTTCAGGCACGTCGCAGCATGGTCAGTCCGACCAGTCGCGAAACCACCAAAGCCACGTACATCACGCCGGAAAACTGCTCCAGCATGACCAGTGCGCGTGCCTGCGGATGCAGGGGAACCACGTCACTCAGACCGACCCCGGACAGCAAGCTGAAGCTCAGATAAAGCAGCTCCATCCACGTGCGCTGCAGCCCCCCGCCGGTGCCCTGGAAACTGCCCGGATACCACTGCTGGCAGACCGCGAATGCGAACGCGAATCCCCATGCGAGCAATGTGAACGTAGCACCAACGGCGAACAGCTCGTCGCGGGTCACCTTGTGGTCCTGCAGCATGTACGCGGTCAGCGCACCGGCGGTGTAGAAGTACAACAGGCTTTCAAGCAGCTGCGCGGTACTGCCCAGGCCGGGGTGATCGAGCAGCGCGGCGGCAATGGAAAACACCACCGACGGAATGGCCAGCACCAACGCCAGCCAGGTGCCCAGCGGGCTGCGCTGCACCACCCACAACGCCAGCCCCAGCACCGCCATGCCGAACACCCCCAGCGCGGCGCGACCGCCGGCGGTTTCGTCCAGCGCCGGGTACAGCAGCACCGCCAGCAGCTGCGCAGCCAACAACCAGGCGGAAGGATGGCGGCGGGCAATGGCCAGCCAGCGGGTGGTCACGGCAACAGGCATGGTCTGCATCCCCTGGGTGATGCGGCGAGCATAGCCGGTGCCGGGTGAGCGCAGCGGTTCCTGCTTACCGCTGCGCTCGCCGGGCAGGGCCCGGCGCTACCGTGTCAGCCCTGCTGGTAGACCCGGGCACCGCCGTCGCGGAACTCCCTGGACTTTTCCTGCATGCCGGCCTCGGCGTACTCGCGCACGTCCTGGGTGATCTTCATCGAGCAGAAGTGCGGGCCACACATCGAACAGAAGTGGGCGAGCTTGTGTGCGTCCTTCGGCAATGTCTCGTCGTGGAATTCCTTGGCCTTTTCCGGATCCAGGCCCAGATGGAACTGGTCTTCCCAGCGGAACTCGAAACGCGCCTTGCTGAGGGCGTTGTCACGCACCTGTGCACCCGGGTGTCCCTTGGCCAGATCGGCGGCGTGGGCGGCGATGCGATAGGCCATGATGCCGTCACGCACATCCTGGCGGTTGGGCAACCCCAGGTGCTCCTTGGGCGTGACGTAGCAGAGCATGGCGGTGCCGAACCACCCGATCATGGCCGCGCCGATGGCGCTGGTGATGTGGTCGTAGCCGGGGGCGATATCGGTGGTCAGCGGACCCAGCGTGTAGAACGGCGCCTCGCCACACTCGCGCAGCTGCTTGTCCATGTTTTCCTTGATCAGCTGCATCGGCACATGGCCGGGCCCTTCGATCATGGTCTGCACGTCGTGCTTCCACGCGATCTTCGTCAGCTCGCCCAGCGTCTCCAGTTCACCGAACTGCGCCGCATCGTTGGCATCGGCAATGCAGCCCGGGCGCAGGCCATCGCCCAGCGAGAATGTCACGTCGTAGGCCTTCATGATTTCGCAGATCTCCTCGAAGTGCGTGTAGAGGAAATTCTCCTTGTGGTGGGCAAGGCACCACTTGGCCATGATCGAACCGCCACGACTGACGATGCCAGTCACCCGCCTGGCGGTGAGTGGCACGTAGCGCAGCAGCACGCCGGCGTGGATGGTGAAGTAGTCCACGCCCTGTTCGGCCTGCTCGATGAGGGTGTCGCGGAAGATTTCCCAGGTGAGTGCCTCGGCGCGCCCGTCCACTTTTTCCAGCGCCTGGTAGATCGGCACCGTACCGATGGCCACCGGCGAATTGCGGATGATCCACTCGCGCGTTTCGTGGATGTGCTTGCCGGTGGACAGATCCATCACCGTGTCGCCGCCCCAACGGATCGCCCACACCAGCTTTTCCACTTCTTCGGCGATGCCGGAGGACACCGCGCTGTTGCCGATGTTGGCGTTGATCTTGGTCAGGAAATTGCGACCGATGATCATCGGCTCGCTTTCGGGGTGGTTGATGTTGTTGGGCAGCACCGCGCGGCCGCGGGCGATTTCATCGCGCACGAACTCAGGCGTGATGATCTTCGGGATGGATGCACCGAAGGATTCACCGGCGTGCTGCTGCAGCAGCGTGGCATCACGGATGTCCTGCAGCCGCTGGTTTTCGCGGATCGCCACGAACTCCATTTCCGGGGTGATGATGCCGCGCCGTGCGTAATGCATCTGGGTGACGTTGGCGCCGGCCCGCGCGCGCCGCGGCAGGCTGCGTGCCGGGAAGCGCACTGCATCCAGTTTCGGATCGTGCTCGCGTTCGCGACCAAAGCGCGAACTGAGCGCGTCCAGTTGCTCGGTATCACCCCGTTCTTCGATCCAGGCACGGCGCAGCGCCGGCAGGCCGGTGGTCAGGTCGATGCGCGCGTGCGGATCGGTATAGGCACCGGACGTGTCATACACGGTCAACGGTGGATTCTCTTCGCCACCGAACAGGGTGGGCGTGCGGGCCAGGGCGATCTCGCGCATGGGCACGCGCAGGTCCGGGCGTGAACCGGCCACGTGGATCTTCCGAGAGCCGGCAATGGGCCGGGTCACGGAGGCGGAAAGTTGCTGGGCCTGCTGCTGCAGATCGGAAGGCTGTGCGTTCATCGGGCATCGTCCAGGAGGGTCAGGGACGAAGCGGCGGCGCACTGCGCACCGCGCCCGGACGGTCCTTGGGCGGACTCCGGGCACGGTTGCACTGCAAAGCTTCCCTACGCCGGTATGAACCGGATCAGGTTCCAAGGGACTGTCTCAACCGCGGCCACTGGCCACGGTACCCCCGCTTCTTGCTGCGTATTAGACCACAGGCGGGCTCAGTAGCCCGCCGCCTGGCCATCCTTGCGGCTTTCCGAGGCGCCGAAGTACACACCGGTTTCCGGATCACGCAGGATCGCCTGGTAGCCGCCATACGGGCCATCGGCGAACACCACGCGGTGGCCCTTGCGCATCAGTGCGCGCACGGTTTCGTAGGGGAAGCCGGTTTCCAGGTTCACTTCGCCGCCATCGCTCATGGCCGTGGCCTGGCCGGTCGGCTCGGTGGATCCTTCATGCTGGATGCGCGGCGCATCGCCGGCTTCCTGCAGGTTCATGCCGAAGTCCACCAGGTTCATCACGATCTGCGCATGGCCCTGCGGCTGCATCGCTCCGCCCATCACGCCGAAGCTGGCGTACGGCTTGCCGTCCTTGGTGATGAAGGCCGGAATGATGGTCTGGAACGGGCGCTTGCCCGGCGCGTAGCCGTTGGGGTGGTTCTTCTGCAGCACGAACATCTCGCCGCGGTCCTGCAGGATGAAGCCCAGCCCCGGCGGTGCCATGCCGCTGCCCATGCCACGGTAGTTGGACTGGATGAGCGAGACCATCATGCCGTCGCTGTCGGCCACGGTCATGTAGATCGTGTCGCCCTGCTCGAGCTGCTTCGGCGTGCCCGGCTGCACTTCCTTCAGCGCCTTGTCCATCGAGATCAGCGCGCGGCGCTGCGCAGCGTAATCCTTGGAAATGAGCTTCTGCACCGGCGCCGGCTGGAAGGCCATGTCGGCATAGAAGCGCGCGCGATCGGCGAAGGCCAGCTTCTTGGCTTCCACGAACAGGTGCACATGCTCGGGCGAGCCGAACGGGATCTTCGAGAAGTCGTAGCCTTCCAGCACGTTGAGGATCTGCAGCGCGGCAATGCCCTGGCTGTTGGGCGGCAGTTCCCACACGTCATAGCCGCGGTAGTTGCTGCTGACCGGCTCGACCCATTCACCGTGGTGGTCGGCCATGTCCTGGTAACTGAGATAACCGCCGTTGGCCTTGAAGTAATCACCGATGGTGCGTGCCACGTCGCCCTTGTAGAACGCATCGCGGCCACCGTCGGCGATTTTCTGCAGGGTGTCGGCCAGGTTCGGGTTCTTCCACATCTGGCCCTTGCGCGGGGCGTGGCCGTCGATGGTGAACTGTTCGGTGAAGCCGGGGTACTTGGACAAGCGTGGCACCGAACGATCCCAGTAGTAGGCAATCACTTCCGCCACCGGGTGGCCTTCGCGCGCGTAGCGGATGGCCGGGGCCAGGTTGTCGGCCATCGGCTTGCGGCCGAAGCGGTCGTGCAGGGCGAACCAGCCGTCGACCGCGCCGGGCACCGATACCGGCAGCGGACCGGTGGCGGGGATCTCCTTCAGCCCACGGCGCTGGAATTCGGCCAGGGTAAGAGACTTCGGCGAACGCCCCGAGCCGTTGTAGCCGTACAGCTTCTTCGTCTTCGGATCCCAGACGATGGCGAACAGGTCGCCGCCGATGCCGTTGCCGGTCGGCTCCATCAGCCCCAGGGCGGCGTTGGCGGCAATGGCGGCATCGACGGCCGAACCACCGGCCTTCATCACGTCCAGCGCGATCTGGGTGGCCAGCGGCTGCGAGGTGGCGGCCATCGCATGCGGGGCAATCACTTCGGAACGAGTAGCAAAGGGCTGGCCGGTGATGCGGTCGGCTGCACTGGACACGGTGGGGACCGCGGCCAGCACGGCAGCGGCAAGCAGGGAACGGGCAAGGCGTCGGGACACGGTTGGGGTCCGATGGAAGGGTGGTGCCCTGATCTTCGCCGCTTCGGGCGGCGGCCGGAATCGGGCAGAGGTCATGGACGGCGGTGCCGTGGTAGGTGCGGACCTTGGTCCGCACGGCCGCTGCCTTCGGTAGGTGCGGACCTTGGTCCGCACGGCTGCTGCCTTCGGTAGGTGCGGACCTTGGTCCGCACGGCTGATGCCTTCGGTAGGTGCGGACCTTGGTCCGCACGGCTGCTGCCTTCGGTAGGTGCGGACCTTGGTCCGCACGGCTGCTGCCTTCGGTAGGTGCGGACCTTGGTCCGCACGGCTGCTGCCTTCGGGGAATCCTGTGCGGACCTTGGTCCGCACGGCTGCTGCCTTCGGGGAATCCTGTGCGGACCAAGGTCCGCACCTACCACGGCGGGATGCATGCACCGCTGCCGGCTTCGGGGAATCCTGTGCGGACCAAGGTCCGCACCTACCAGGGCGGGATGCGTGCACCGCTGCCGGCTTCGGGGAATCCAGTGCGGACCAAGGTCCGCACCTACCAACGCGCGTGGCGAAATCACCCGCGAATCCGCGCAAAAAACCCGCTGAAAAGAGTGAATTCCGGTTCACCGAAACACTTTCAGCGGCAACCATCCTTGTGCCGCAAGCCTTTTCGCCAGATACAGGCGAAACCGATGAAAAACCCGTTGCCAGGGTTGACACCGCCGAAATGGCTATGTTTCTCTCGATCCCATGCTGCAACGCCACCCGCCCCTGCGAACTGCCACTGAAGCCGCCGATTCCGGCGCCGCATCGCTGCGTTCGCTTCTCGTGCTCGTACTTATTAGCCAGCCCACAGGTGCGGGACGAGCCAGCGTGTAAGCAGACAACACACACCGGAACTCGATCAGAAACCCGCACCCACCCAGGTGCGGGTTTTTTCATTTCAGGACCTGGTTTCACACGCAACCACTCAACCATCCAGCCACGACCATGCACACCGCCTCCCGCAAAACCCGGACCTGCACCACCACGCCCTGCCGTGGTGGCTGTGCCCGTGCGATGGGCGGCGCCTCCTCCCCCGTTTTCCCCTGACCGGCCGGTACGTCGCTTCGACTGCCGGCCGTCTTTTTTCTTCCCAGCCAAGGAACCTCCCCCATGAGCACCAACTCCCTGCCCCAGACCAAGATCGCCGTCATCGGTTACGGCAGCCAGGGCCGCGCCCACGCGCTGAACCTGCGTGAATCCGGCTTCGACGTGGTGGTAGGCCTGCGCCCGGGTGGCCCGACCGAAGCCAAGGCCCAGGCCGATGGCTTCACCGTGGTGGCCCCGGCTGAGGCGGTGAAGGATGCCGACCTGGTGGCCGTGCTGACCCCGGACATGGTGCAGAAGAAGCTCTACAACGAGGTGCTGGCGCCGAACATGAAACAGGGCGCCTGCCTGTTGTTCGCCCACGGCCTGAACGTGCACTACGGCATGATCGAGCCGCGCGCCGACCTGGACGTGGTGCTGGTCGCACCGAAGGGCCCGGGCGCGCTGGTGCGCCGCGAATACGAGATCGGCCGCGGCGTGCCGTGCATCTGGGCGGTCTACCAGGACACCAGCGGCCAGGCCGCGCAGCACGCGCAGGCCTATGCAGCCGGCCTGGGCGGCGCACGCGCCAACCTGATCCAGACCACCTTCAAGGAAGAAACCGAAACCGATCTGTTCGGCGAACAGGCGGTGCTGTGCGGCGGTGCCTCGGCGCTGGTGCAGGCCGGTTTCGAAACCCTGGTGGAAGCCGGCTACCAGCCGGAAATCGCCTACTACGAAGTGCTGCACGAACTGAAGCTGATCGTGGACCTGTTCTACGAAGGCGGCATCTCGCGCATGCTGGAATTCATCTCTGAAACCGCGCAGTACGGTGACTACGTGAGCGGCCCGCGGGTGATCGACGCCGGCACCAAGGAGCGCATGAAGGAAGTCCTGAAGGACATCCAGGACGGCACGTTCACCAAGAACTGGGTGGCCGAGTACGAAGCGGGCCTGCCGAACTACAACAAGTTCAAGCAGGCCGACCTGGAGCACCCGATCGAAAAGGTAGGCAAGGAACTGCGCGCCAAGATGGTCTGGTTGCAAGGACAGGCCGCGTAACCACGCGGCCCTCCCCCACCCGCTTTGCAAGGTTCCCCCATGAACTCTTCCACACACCGCAGCGCGCCGCCCAACGGCGCGCGCTGGCTGACCCAGGCGCTGGAGGCCGAGGGTGTCCGTACGCTGTTCGGCTATCCGGGCGGCACCATCATGCCGTTCTACGACGCGCTGGTGGATTCGGCGCTGAAGCACATCCTGGTGCGCCATGAGCAGGGCGCGGCGCTGGCGGCCAACGGCTTTGCCCGCGCCAGCGGCCAGGTCGGCGTCTGCGTGGCCACTTCCGGCCCGGGCGCGTCGAACCTGGTGACCGGCATCGCCGATGCGATGCTGGATTCGGTGCCCATGGTCTGCATCACCGGCCAGGTCGGCACGCCGCTGCTGGGCACCGACGCCTTCCAGGAACTGGATGTGTTTGGCCTGACCATGCCCATCGTCAAGCACAGCTGGCTGGTGCGCAGCGTCGATGACCTGCCGCGCGTGGTGGCCGATGCCTTCCGCATCGCCCGCGAAGGCCGCCCCGGCCCGGTGCTGATCGACCTGCCCAAGGACGTGCAGCTGGCCGATGCCAGCCACCTGCCGGCGCATGTGCCGTCCAGCGTGGAACCGCCGGCCGCCGCCGCCGATGCCGCCATTGCCGAAGCCATCGCCGCGCTGGCCGCGGCCGAAAAGCCGGTGGTCTACGCCGGCGGTGGTATTGCCCTGGGCGAGGCCGTGCAGGACCTGCGCGACTTCGTCGAGGCCAGTGCCATCCCCACCGTGATGACCCTGCGTGGCCTGGGCGCGCTGCCCCCGCAGCACCCGCAGTCGCTGGGCATGCTGGGCATGCACGGCACCCGTGCGGCGAACATGGCCGTGCAGGAGAGCGATCTGCTGCTGGTGCTGGGTGCACGCTTCGATGACCGTGCCACCGGCAAGCTGGCCGAGTTCGCTCCGTTCGCCCGCGTTGTCCACATCGACGCCGACGCCTACGAGATCTCCAAGCTGCGCAGCGCCGATGTCGCCGTGCCCGGCAATGTGGGCCATGCCATCCGCGCCCTGCGTGCGGCCTTCCCCTCCCCCAAGGCCCACCAGGACGCATGGCGCAAGCGCTGTGCGCAGCACCGTGATCGCTTCGCTGCCCGCTACGACGCGCCGGGACAGCACATCTACGCCCCGGCGCTGCTGAAGCGGCTGAGCGAACTGGCCCCGTCCGATGCGGTGATCGCCTGCGATGTCGGCCAGCACCAGATGTGGGTGGCCCAGCACTGCCGCTTCAACCATCCGCGCAACCACCTGACCAGTGGCGCGCTGGGCACCATGGGCTTCGGCCTGCCGGCGGCGATGGGTGCGCAGTTCGCCTGCCCCGACCGTACCGTGGTGCTGGTGTCCGGTGATGGCAGCTTCATGATGAACGTGCAGGAACTGGCCACCATCGCCCGTTGCCGCCTGCCGGTGAAGATCGTGCTGCTGGACAACAGTTCGCTGGGCATGGTGCGGCAGTGGCAGGAACTGTTCTTCGCCGAGCGCTACAGCGAGATCGACCTGTCCGACAACCCGGACTTCGTGGCCCTGGCCAAGGTGTTCGGCATTGCCGCCACCCGCATCGACGCCCGCGACGACGTGGAAGGTGGCCTGGCCGCGCTGCTGGCCGAGCCGGGCCCGGCCCTGCTGCACGTGGCCATCGATGCCCGCGCCAACGTGTGGCCGCTGGTACCGCCCAACACTGCCAACAGCACCATGCTGGAAAGCAACCCCGCCCACGCCCGCCAGGAGACCCCCAATGCAATACCGGCTTGACCTGGTGCTGCACCCGGCCGAAGGCGCGCTGCTGCGCGTGATCGGCATGGCCGAGCGCCGCGGCTTCGCCCCGCGTGCGATCAGCGGCGCGCCGGTGGACAGCGACGAAGGCCGCTGGCACCTGCAGCTGGTGGTGGACGGGCAGCGCCCGGCCGAAACGCTGTGCCGGCAGATCGAAAAGATCTACGACTGCGTATCGGTGCAGATCACCGCACTGGAAGGAGCCGCATCATGAACACCCGTACCGTAGAGACCACGGTGCCGGTACGGGGGCGTCTTCTTCGTCGCCCGTGCGCGCATGCGGCGCAGTGCCGTCGCTCGCAGGTGGCCCATGCCGGCCGCTGATGCCAGCACCGAAAGCGATGTCGGCGACGTAAGCGTTGCCGACGTACTGGCTGCGCAGGCCCGCCTGCGCCGCTTCCTGCCGCCTACCCCGCTGCACCATGCCGAACGCTTCGGCACCTGGCTGAAGCTGGAGAACCTGCAGCGCACTGGCTCGTACAAGGTGCGTGGTGCGCTGAACGCACTGCTGGCCGGCCGCGAACGCGGTGATACCCGGCCGGTCATCTGCGCCTCGGCCGGCAACCACGCCCAGGGCGTGGCCTGGGCCGCCTACCGCCTGGACGTGCCGGCCATCACCGTGATGCCGCACGGCGCACCGGCCACCAAGATCGCCGGCGTCGCCCACTGGGGCGCCACCGTGCGCCAGCACGGCAACAGCTATGACGAGGCCTACGCGTTCGCCGTGGAACTGGCGCAGCGCCACGGCTACCGTTTCCTGTCGGCGTTCGACGATGCCGACGTGATTGCCGGCCAAGGCACGGTCGGCATCGAACTGGCTGCCCATGCCATGGACGTGGTGATCGTGCCGATCGGTGGCGGTGGCCTGGCGTCCGGCGTAGCGCTGGCACTGAAATCGCAGGGCGTGCGCGTGATCGGCGCGCAGGTCGAGGGCGTGGATTCCATGGCCCGCGCGATCAGCGGTGACGTGCGCGAGATCGCACCGGTGCCGTCGCTGGCCGACGGCGTGCGGGTGAAGATTCCCGGCTTCCTGACCCGCCGCCTGTGCACCTCGCTGCTGGACGATGTGGTGATCGTGCGCGAAGCCGAACTGCGCGAGACGCTGGTGCGGCTGGCGCTGGAAGAGCACATCATCGCCGAAGGCGCCGGTGCGCTGGCGCTGGCCGCCGGGCGCCGCGTGGCCGGCCGCCGCAAGTGTGCGGTGGTGTCCGGCGGCAACATCGACGCCGGCGTGCTGGCCGGCCTGCTCACCGACATCCGCCCGCGGCCGCCGCGCAAACCGCGCAGGCGCCGCACCGACGCCAACCGAACGCCACCGCGCTCGCCCGCCAAGGCCAGCGTCCCCACCGCTTCCCCTTCCCCTTCCCACCTGCAAGCCGCAACGCCCGCTGTCGAGGAGATTTCCCTGTGACCACCATCGAACGAATTACCACCCCGCGCATCCGCATCTTCGATACCACCCTGCGTGACGGCGAGCAGTCCCCCGGCTGCAGCATGAGCCCCCCGCAGAAGCTGGTGATGGCGCGTGCGCTGGACGAACTGGGCGTGGACATCATCGAGACCGGCTTCCCGGCCAGCTCGCAGTCCGACCGCGAAGCGATGGCCCTGATCGGCCGTGAGCTGCGCCGCCCCAGCCTGACCCTGGCCGTGCTGTCGCGCTGCCTGCAGGCCGACATCGAAACCTCGGCGCGCGCCCTGGAAGCCGCGGCCAACCCGCGCCTGCACGTGTTCCTGTCGACCAGCCCGCTGCACCGCGAACACAAGCTGCGCATGACCCGCGAGCAGGTGCTGGAATCGGTACGCAGGCACGTGACCCTGGCGCGCTCGTACATCGACGACGTGGAATTCTCCGCCGAGGATGCCACCCGTACCGAGCTGGACTACCTGATCGAAGTTTCGCGGGTGGCCATCGCCGCCGGCGCCACCACCATCAACCTGCCCGACACCGTGGGCTTCACCACCCCGGAAGAAATCCGCGCGATGTTCCAGCAGGTGATCGCCGGCGTGGCCGATGTCCCGAACGCGGCCAACGTGATCTTCAGTGCGCACTGCCATAACGACCTGGGCCTGGCCGTAGCCAACTCGCTGGCCGCCGTCGAAGGCGGTGCACGCCAGGTCGAGTGCACGATCAATGGCATCGGCGAGCGCGCCGGCAACTGCTCGCTGGAAGAAATCACCATGGCGCTGAAGGTGCGCCAGGCGTTCTACGAGCAGGACACCGCCATCAACACCCCGCGCATCGTCGGCACTTCGCAGCTGCTGCAGCGCCTGGTCGGCATGCCGGTACAGCGCAACAAGGCCATCGTGGGCGCCAATGCGTTCGCCCATGAATCGGGCATCCACCAGCACGGCATGCTGCGCCACCGCGGCACCTACGAAATCATGCGTCCGGAAGACGTGGGCTGGGAAGATTCGCAGATGGTGCTGGGCCGCCACAGCGGCCGCGCGGCCGTCGAGTCGCGCCTGCGTGCGCTGGGCTTCTGGCTGGAAGAGGACGAGCTGAAGCTGGTGTTCGAGCAGTTCAAGGGCCTGTGCGAACAGCAGCGCGTAGTGACCGATGCCGATCTGCAGACCCTGATGCAGGGCGGTTCCAACGCGCAGGGCTATCGCCTGGCCTCGATGACCATCAGCGATGTCGGCAGCCGCGCCAACGCCCTGGTGGAACTGTCCGACCCGGAAGGCAACCGCGTGGCCGAGACCGCGCAGGGCGATGGCCCGGTCGACGCGCTGTTTGGCGCGCTGTCGGCGGCCACCGGCGTGCAGCTGATGCTGGACAGCTACCAGGTGCACAGCGTGGGCATCGGCGCCGATGCGCGCGGCGAGGCGAACCTGAGCGTGCGCCACGAAGGCATCGAGTACGACGGCACCGGCACCAGCAAGGACATCATCGAAGCCTCGGCACTGGCCTGGCTGGATGTGGCCAACCGTCTGCTGCGCCAGCGCCAGGCCGCCGCCAGCACCGCCGAAACCGCCACCCCCGCCACCGCCTGAGGACTGTGAGATGAGCGCCTTCGACACCGCCACCACGGCCGCCGGCCAGCAGTGGAATGCCCAGGACTATGCGATCGACGCCGGCTTCGTGCCGCTGCTCGGCGGTGCGGTTGCGCGCCTGCTCGACCCTCGCGCCGGCGAGCGCATCCTGGACCTGGGCTGTGGCGATGGCGTGCTCACCACCGAACTTGCCCTGAGCGGCGCTCGCCTGCACGGCGTGGATGCCTCGCCCGAGCTGGTGATCGCCGCCCGCGCGCGCGGCGTCGATGCGCAGGTGATGGACGGCCACGCGCTGGCCTTCGACAGTGAATTCGATGCGGTGTTCAGCAACGCTGCGCTGCATTGGATGGGCAACCCCGACCGCGTGTTGGAAGGCGTGCGCCGGGCGTTGCGCCCGGGCGGCCGCTTCGTCGCTGAATTCGGCGGCCATGGCAACGTGGCCACGATCATCGCCGCAGTGCAGGCCGCACGCGTGGCCCATGGCCACGGCGCCAGCGCGTTCCAGTGGTACTTCCCGACCGCTGACAGCTACGCCGATCGCCTGCGCCAGCATGGCTTCCAGGTGCAGCTGATCGAAACCACGCCACGCCCCACCGCACTGCCGACCGGCATTGCCGGCTGGCTGCGGGTGTTCGCCGCACCGCTGCTGGACGACCTGCCGGACCACGCCCGCGCCACCGTGCGCGACGCCGCGGCGGCCCTGCTGGACGACCTGCCGCGTGACGCCGCTGGCCAGCCGCTGGCCGACTACGTGCGCCTGCGCGTGCTCGCCCGCCGTCGCTGACTTGACCGTTTCATACTCTTTACTGATGTTCGCCATCTCGTACTTCTGCCAGGCATACGCATGACTTCCGCACCCCGCACCCTGTACGACAAACTGTGGGACGCCCACGTGGTGGTTCCCGAATCCGACAGCGCCCCCGCCGTGCTGTACATCGACCTGCACCTGATCCACGAGGTCACCTCGCCGCAGGCCTTCACCGAGCTGCGCGCGCGCGGCCTGGCGCCGCGCCGCCCGGACCGCACCAAGGCGACGATGGACCATTCCACCCCGACCCTGCCGGCCGGTGCCGACGGCAAGCTGCCCTATGCCAGCGCCGCCTCCGAAGCGCAGGTAGCCACCCTGGCGCGCAACTGCGCCGAGTACGGCATCGAACTGTTCGACATGGCCTCCGACAACCGCGGCATCGTCCACGTCATCGCGCCGGAACAGGGCTTCACCCAGCCGGGCATGACCATCGTCTGCGGTGACAGCCACACCTCCACCCACGGCGCGTTCGGCTCGCTGGCCTTCGGCATCGGCACCAGCGAAGTGGGCCACGTGCTGGCCACCCAGTGCCTGCTGCAGCGCAAGGCCAGGACCTTGGCGATCACCGTCGACGGCGCGCTGGCGCCGGGCGTCGGCGCCAAGGACGTGGTCCTGCACATCATCGGCGTGATCGGCGTCAACGGCGGCACTGGCCATGTGATCGAGTTCCGTGGCAGCACCATCGAAGCGATGGACATGGAACAGCGCATGACCCTGTGCAACATGTCCATCGAAGCTGGCGCGCGCGCCGGCATGGTCGCCCCGGACCAGGTCACCTTCGACTTCGTGGCCAACACCCCGCGCGGCCCCAAGGGCGCCGACTTCGATGCCGCCGTGGCGCGCTGGCAGCAGCTGCGCAGCGATGAAGGCGCACGCTTCGACAGCGAAGTGCGCATCGACGCCGCCGACATCCGCCCCACCCTGACCTGGGGCACCCACCCGGGCACCGCCATCGCGGTGGACGCGCCGATTCCGGCCGCCAACGATGCCGCCGCGCAGAAGGGCCTGGACTACATGCACTTCCAGCCCGGCCATGCCCTGGCCGGTACGCCGGTGGACGTGGTGTTCGTCGGCTCCTGCACCAACGGCCGCCTGAGCGACATGCGCGAAGTGGCGCAGGTGCTGCGTGGCCGCCACGTCGCCGACGGCGTGCGCATGCTGGTGGTGCCGGGTTCGGAAATCGTCAAGCGCCAGGCCGAGGCCGAAGGCATCCACGAGATCGTGCGTGCCGCCGGTGCCGAATGGCGCGAGCCGGGCTGTTCGATGTGCATCGCCATGAACGGTGACCTGGTCGCGCCCGGCCAGCTGGCCGTGAGCACCAGCAACCGCAACTTCGAGGGCCGCCAGGGCCCCGGTTCGCGCACCCTGCTGGCTTCGCCGATGAGCGCGGCCTGGGCCGCGGTGAAGGGCCAGGTGGCCGATACCCGCGAACTGTTCGCACAGGAGGTGGCGTGATGGCCGGTTTCCGTACCCTGACCTCGTCCAGCGTGGTGCTGGCGCAGACCAACATCGATACCGACCAGATCATTCCGGCGCGGTTCCTGTCCACCACCGAACGCGCCGGCCTGGGCCGCAACGCGTTCAATGACTGGCGCTGGCAGGCCGACGGTTCGCCGGTGGCCGACTTCGCCTTCAACCAGCCGCACAACGCCGGCCGCAGCATCCTGCTGGCGGGCCGCAACTTCGGCTGCGGTTCTTCGCGCGAACATGCGCCGTGGGCGCTGACCGACCTGGGCCTGCGCGCCATCGTCAGCAGCGAGATCGCCGACATCTTCCGCGGCAATTCGCTGAAGAACGGCCTGCTGCCGATCGTGCTGGACGAGGCCGACGTGCAGTCGCTGATGCAGCGCCCGGACGATGAACTGACCATCGATGTGGCCGCGCGCGAGCTGCGCACGCCCGATGGCCGGGTGTATTCTTTCCCGCTGGATGGCTTCTCGCAGACCTGCCTGCTGGAAGGCGTGGACCAGTTGGGGTATCTGTTGGGCCGTGTCCCTGAAATCGAACGTTACGAGAGTGAGCATGCACGCTGAAATTGTTGTCCTGCCCGGTGATGGCATCGGCCCGGAAGTGGCCGCCGCCGCGGTTGCCGTCCTGAAGGCCGTCGCCGAACGCTTCAACCACACCTTCACCTTCAGCGAGCACGATATCGGTGGCATCGCCATCGACCGCCACGGTGAACCGCTGCCGGCCACGACTCTGGCCGCCTGCCAGTCCGCCAACGCCATACTGCTGGGCGCGGTGGGTGGCCCGAAGTGGTCCGACCCGAATGCCAAGGTGCGCCCGGAACAGGGCCTGCTGGCGATCCGCAAGGCACTGGGCCTGTACGCCAACCTGCGCCCGGTGCGCACCCATGAAGCCGCGCTGCACGCTTCGCCGATCAAAGCCGAGCTGCTGCAGGGCGTGGACTTCGTGGTGGTGCGCGAACTGACCGGCGGCATCTACTTCGGCGACAAGACCCGCGATGCGGACAGCGCCAGCGACCTGTGCCGCTACACCGTGGCCGAGATCGAGCGCGTGCTGCGCAGCGCCTTCCGCCTGGCGCAGCAGCGTCGCGGCAAGGTCACTTCGGTGGACAAGGCCAACGTGCTGGAAACCTCGCGCCTGTGGCGCGACGTGGCCGCGCGCATCGGCCGCGAGGAGTTCCCGGACGTTGCGCTGGAGCACCAGCTGGTCGACTCGATGGCCATGCACCTGTTGGCCAAGCCGCGCGAGTACGACGTGATCGTGACCGAGAACATGTTCGGCGACATCCTCACCGATGAGGCCTCGATGCTGGCCGGCTCGCTGGGGCTGCTGCCGTCGGCATCGCTGGGTGAACCGGGCGCGGTGGGCATCTACGAACCGATCCACGGTTCGGCACCTGACATCGCCGGCAAGGGCATCGCCAACCCCTACGCGACGATCTTCAGCGCCGCGATGCTGCTGCGCCATTCGCTGGGGCTGGAAGCGGAAGCCGCCGCGGTTGAAGCGGCGGTGCACGCCGTGCTGGATGATGGTGTGTTCACTGCCGACCTGGCCGCCAAGGGCCAGGCCGTGAGCACAGCGGCCGCCACCGACGCGGTGCTGGCCAAGCTGGCCTGATCCGGTAGCGCCACGCCATGCGTGGATGCTTCTGTAGAGTCGAGCCATGCTCGACTCATCCCATCGTCGCGTGAAAAGCAGCCGAGCATGGCTCGGCTCTACAGAAAGCATATCCCGCGAGCAGATCACTCCCCGCCATGCGTGGATGCAAAGTGCAGTGCCAACCAAGGTTGGCACCTACCCCGAGGCGGTGGCCGTAGACCCCGGGGCATCACGCCCCGGATTCGTCCGGCTTCACCCGGAACCAGGCGGCGTACAGCGCCGGCAGGAACACCAGGGTCAGTACGGTGCCGACGATCAGGCCACCCATGATCGAGATCGCCATCGAGCCGTAGAACGCGCTGCGCGACAGTGGAATCATCGCCAGCACCGCCGCCAGCGCGGTCAGCACGATCGGGCGGAAGCGGCGCACCGTCGCATCGATGATCGCGTGCCAGCGGTCATGCCCGGCGTCGATGTCCTGCTGGATCTGGTCGATCAGGATCACCGAGTTGCGCATGATCATGCCGGCCAGCGCGATCGTACCCAGCAGGGCGACGAAACCGAATGGTGCACGGAACAGCAGCAGGAACAGCGTGGCGCCGATGATGCCCAGCGGCGCGGTCACCAGCACCATGGCCGCACGCGAGAAGCTGCGCAGCTGCAGCATCAGCAGCGTGGCCACCACGATCAGGAACAGCGGCATGCCGGCCTTGATCGAATCCTGGCCACGGGTGGAGTCCTCCACCGAACCGCCGGTCTCCAGCAGGTAACCACTGGGCAACCCGGCACGGATGCCATCCAGGGTCGGCACGATCTGCTGCACCACGTCCAGCGCCTGCATGCCATCGCTGATGTCCGCCCGCACGGTGACCGTCGGCAGGCGGTTGCGGTGCCAGATGATGCCATCCTCGAAGGCGTACTCCAGCCGGGCGACCTGCGACAGGGTCACGGCGGTGCCGCCGCTGGTCGGAATCGCCAGGCTGCCCAGCAGGTCCAGCTGCGCGCGTTCGTTGTCCGGCCCACGCAGCAGCATCTCGATCTGGCGGTTGCCTTCGCGATAGGTGCTCACGCTCATGCCCGACAGCGAACTGCTGAGGAACTGGCTGACCTGGGCACTGCTCACCCCCAGCGCGCGCGCACGGTCCTGGTCGATCACCAGCCGCACCACCTTGCTCGGCTCGCTCCAGTCCAGGTTGACGTTCATCACGTGCGGGTTCTCGCGCACCTTCGCCTCAACCTGGCGCGCGATGGCCTGCACCTGGGCGATGTGTTCACCCGATACGCGCATCTGCACCGGATAGCCCACCGGCGGACCGTTCTCCAGGCGCGTCACGCGCATCTGCACGTCCGGGAACTGCTTGATCACATCCTTCAGCATCCAGTCGCGGGTGCTTTCGCGTGCCTTGGCATCGTCGGTAAGCACCACGAACTGGGCGAAGTTGGTGGCCGGCAACTGCTGGTCCAGCGGCAGGTAGAAGCGCGGCGAACCGGTGCCGACGTAGGCCACGTAGTTGCTGATGCCTGCGCGCCCCTTCAACAGTTTTTCCAGCTTGTCGGCCTGGGCCTGGGTGGCGGCCAGCGACGCCCCTTCGGCCAGTTCGATGTCCACCATCAGCTCGGGGCGGGTGGAATCGGGGAAGAACTGCTGCGGCACGAAGCGGAACAGCAGCAGCGACCCGACGAACAGCGCGATGGTCGCGGCGATCACCCACCAGCGGTGGCGCAGGCAACGGTCCAGGAAGGCACGGAAGCGGGTGTAGAACGGCCGCTGGTACGGATCGTGATCGTGGTCGTGCTGCTTGGGCACGATCCAGCGCGCCAGCGCCGGATGGCGGTCGGCCCACTGCAGGCGGCGCGCATGCCAGCGCGCGGCCAGGCTGCCGGGCTTGGGCGGCTGCGGATTGAACAGGTCCGGCAGCATCTTGTCGCCCAGGTAGGGAATGAACAGCACTGCCGCGATCCACGACACCACCAGGGCGATGGTCACCACCTGGAACAGCGAGCGGGTGTATTCGCCGGTGCTGGACGCAGCGGTGGCGATCGGCAGGAAACCGGCCGCGGTGATCAGGGTGCCGGTCAGCATCGGGAAGGCGGTCGATTCCCAGGCGAAGCTGGCCGCGCGCAGGCGGTCGTAGCCCTGCTCCATCTTGGTGGCCATCATTTCCACCGCGATGATCGCATCGTCCACCAGCAGGCCGAGCGCCAGCACCAGCGCGCCCAGCGAGATCTTGTGCAGGCCGATATCGAAGTAGTGCATGACGAAGAAAGTCATCGCCAGCACCAGCGGGATGGTCACGCCCACCACCAGGCCGGTGCGCAGGCCCAGCGAGAAGAAGCTGACCAGCAGCACGATCACCACCGCTTCGGTCAGCACCTGCACGAACTCGCCCACCGACTCTTCCACTGCATGCGGCTGGTCAGAGACCTTGCGCAGCTGCATGCCCGCCGGCAGGGTCTTCTGCAGGCGCTCGAACTCGGCATCCAGGGTGGCACCCAGCTTCAGGATGTCACCGCCGTCCTTCATCGCCACGGCCAGGCCGATCGCATCCTGGCCCATGAAGCGCATCTTCGGCGAGGCGGGATCGGCGAAGCCACGCTTGATCTCTGCGATGTCGCCCAGGTGCACGGTGCGCTCGCCGGCCTGGATCGGGAAGCGGCGGATGTCCTCGATGGAATCGAACTGACCGGTCACGCGCAACTGCACGCGGTCGGTCGGGGTTTCGAAGAAGCTGCTGGCGGTCACCGCATTCTGGTCCGCCAGGGCCTGCTGCACCTGCTGCAGCGATACGCCCAGCGTGGCCAGCTTGGTGTTGGACAGCTCGATCCAGACCTTCTCGTCCTGCAGGCCGACCAGATCGATCTTGCCCACGTCGGGCACGCGCTGCAGTTCCAGCTGGATGCGGTCGGCATAGTCACGCATCACTGCGTAATCGAAGCCTTCTCCGGTCAACGCGTAGATGTTGCCGAAGGTATCGCCGAACTCATCGTTGTAGAACGGGCCAACGATCTCGCGCGGCAAGGTGGCGCGGATGTCGCCCACGCGCTTGCGCACCTGGTACCACAGGTCGGGAATCTGCTTGGAGCGCAGGCTGTCGCGGGCCATGAAGATCACCTGCGATTCGCCCGGGCGCGAGTACGAGCGGATGAACTCATATTCGCCGGTGTTCATCAGCGCTTTCTCGATCGGCTCGGTCACCTGCCGCGAGACCTGCTCGGCGGTGGCGCCGGGCCACATCGTGCGCACCACCATCGCCTTGAAGGTGAACGGCGGATCTTCGGACTGGCCCAGATGCTTGTACGACCATGCGCCGATGACGGCGAAGGCGAGCATGGCGAACAGCACCAGCGGGCGGTTGCCCAGGGCCCACTCGGAAAGATTGAAGCGGCGCATGGCTCAGTGTTCCTTGGCGGCGGGCGCAGTCGGTGCCAGCACCGGGCGGTTCTGCCGGTCCACGGGCGCCACCACCTGGCCTTCGCGCAGCAGATGACCGCCGGCGGCTACCACCCAATCGCTGGCCGCTACGCCGGACAGCACCGGTACGGCCTGCGCACCATAGGCGCCGACCGTGACCTGCGTCGCCTTCAGCGCGCCGGTGGCAGGATTGACCACCCACACGCTGGCCTGGCCGTCGGCACCGCGCTGCACGGCGGCCAGCGGCAACTGCAGCGTGCCGTGGCGGCCCGCCGTGGCGAACACCCGTGCGCTCTGGCCCAGTTCCACTTCGCTCAGTGCTTCCGGCGCCAGGCTCACGCGGGTGGCATAGGTGCGGGCCTGCGCATCGGCCGCCGGGGCGATTTCGCGCAGGGTGCCGGGCAGCATCTGGCCCGGGCGGTTCCACAGTTCCACCTGCACGGCCTGGCCGACCTGGTAGTCGCGGATCGAACTTTCCGGCAGCGCGATCAGCACCTCGCGGCCTCCGTCGGCGGCCAGGGTGAACACCGTCTGCCCGGCACTGACCACCTGCCCGGCCTCGGCCTGGCGGCTGGCGATCACACCATCGGCCGGTGCCCGCAGCTGCGCATACTCGGCCTGGTTGCGGGCCACGGCCAGGTTGGCCCGGGCGGCATTGGCCTGGCCCTGGGCCGCCTTGAAGGCGGCGGTCTGCTGGTCCAGCGCCGATCGGCTCACCAACTGGTCTTCGGCCAGCTTCGCGTAGCGCTTCTGGTCATCGCGGGCGCGCACCAGATCGGCTTCGGCCGCCGCCAACTGGGCCTGCGATGCCGCGGCCTGCGAGGCGTAGTCGGCCACGTCCAGTTCGGCCAGCAGCTGGCCCTTCTTCACCCGTTCACCGGCATCGACGTGGCGCTTGACCAGGTTGCCGCCCACCCGGAACGACAGCGGGCTTTCCTGGCGCGCACGCACCTCACCGGGATACGCCGCCGGCGCCTGTCCGTCCTGGGTGACCGGGTGGACCACCAGCACCGGCAGGGCCGGCGCCGGCTCGGCGGCCTGCCTGCCACATGCTGCCAGCACCACCGCCAGCGCACCCACGCCCACCCAACGCATGTTCTTCATGGCTATACGACCTGAAAGGAAATCCGGAGGACCACGGCGGCAACACTCTGTTACGCCACGGACATTATTGAACCAGCCGGTATAGTATAAATATCGAACCGCGTGGTCTAGTATTACGGCAATGAGTTCCCCCACTTCCCGCAAGCCGTCGGCCAAGGCCACTGCCAAGGCCGCCGGGCCCGGGCGTCCGAAGGACCTGGGCAAGCGCGCTGCCATCCTGGAAGCCGCCAAAGTGCTGTTCATCGAACAGGGCTACAGCGGTGTGAGCATGGACAGCATCGCCGCCCAGGCTGGCGTGTCGAAGCTGACCGTTTACAGCCATTTCGGCGACAAAGAGACCCTGTTCTCGCAGGCGGTGCAGTCCAAGTGCATCGAGATGCTGCCCGATGCGCTGTTCGTGGCCGACGCCGAGGGCCCGCTGCGCGACCAGCTGCTGGGCATTGGCCACGCGTTCTTCGAGCTGATCACTTCGGATGCGGCGCTGTCGATCCAGCGGGTAATGATGGCGCCGGAAACCGACGCGCGCCTGCGCGAACTGTTCTGGCAGGCCGGCCCGCTGCGCACCTGCGAGGCGCTGGCCGAGTTCCTGCGCTCGCGCACGGCACGCGGCGAACTGCAGATCGACGACTTTGCCCAGGCCGGGCAACAGTTCCTGACCCTGGTGAAGGGCGAGGTGCACATGCATATGATGTGCGGCATGCCATTGTCCCCGGCCGAGACCGACGCCACGACCCACGTGGCCGCCAGCGTCGATTTCTTCCTGCGCGCCTATGCCCCGCGAGGGGCCGGAAACGACTGAAACGCACCAACCTGAACGAACCGGAGGTCGCGATGACTTCCGGCACTGCGACCCCGGCCACCCGGCAGCTGATGCTCTGGGCGCGCCGCCGGCCTCCGGCACCGGTAAAATGGCCGGCCCACTGCGCTGGATTTGAACCTCATGACGATTGATTACGCCCACGCCCGCGAACTGATGGTGGAACAGCAGATCCGTCCCTGGGACGTGCTGGACATCAAGGTGCTCGACGTCCTGGCCCGCCTGCCGCGCGAAGCCTTCGTCGCCGACGCGCGCCGTGCGCTGGCCTACACCGATGTCGAACTGCCCATCGGCAACGGCCAGAAGATGATGAAGCCGGTGATCGAAGGCCGCACCCTGCAGGCGCTGGATCTGCAGCCGGGTGATGAAGTGCTGGAGATTGGTACCGGCAGTGGTTTCCTGTCGGCCTGCATCGGCGCGCTGGCGCGCGACGTGCTGAGCCTGGAAATCGACCCGGAACTGGCCGCCGCTGCGCGCGCGCGCCTGGACGCTTCCGGCCTGGGCACGAACGTGCGGGTGGAAGTGGCCGATGCCCTGACCTGGCAGACCGATCGCCGCTTCGACGTGATCTGTGTCACTGGCGCAGTGGACGTGGTGCCGTCACAGTTCGCCTCGTGGCTGCGTCCGGGCGGTCGCCTGTTCGTGATCCACGGTCGTTCGCCGGCCATGGAAGCGCTGCTGGTGAAGGCCGACGGCAGCACCGAATCGCTGTTCGAGACCGATATCGATTACCTGCGCGGTGCCGCCCCGGCACCCCAGTTCCACCTCTGAGTCCAAGGAAGCCGCAATGATCCGCCGATCCCTCGCTGTTGCGCTGGCCACTGCCCTGCTGCCGTTGTCTGCCCATGCCGCCGACCTGCTGCAGGTCTACGAAATGGCGCGCAACGGCGACCCGCAGCTGGCCGCTGCCGAATCGACCCGGCTGTATGACAAGGAAGGCGCCGTGCAGGCACGCGCTGCCCTGCTGCCGCAGATCAACGGCACCGCCGCGCTGAACCGCACGCGCAGCGAAGCCAATGCCGATGCCAATTCCGGTTCGGTGATGAGCAAGCGCCGCAGCTATACGGTCGATGGCAGCCAGACGCTGTTCAACTGGACCCAGATCAGCAACCTGCGTTCGCAGCGCGAGCTGAGCAAGGCGGCGGATTTCACCCTCGATTCGGCCAACGACAGCCTGATCGTGCGCACCTCGGCGGCCTACTTCAACGTGCTGGTGGCGATCGAATCGCTGACCGCCGCACAGACCAATGAAGCAGCCGCGAAGAAGCAGTTCGACTTCGCCGACAAGCGCCTGGAAGTGGGCCTGGCGCCGATCACCGACGTGCACGAAGCGCGCGCCCAGTACGACCAGGCGCGCGCCAACACCATCGTTGCGCAGAACACCCTGGCCGATAACTACCAGGCGCTGACCGAACTGACCGGCCAGCCGGTGGTGAACCTGCGCGGCCTGCCGGCCGACTTCCGCCCGGAAGTGCCGGCCAACCGCGGCAACATCGATGAACTGGTGACCCAGGCCAGCAGCCAGAACCCGGCGCTGAAGGCACAGGAGCTGAAGGTCAGTGCCGCCGAAGCCGGCGTGCAGGCGGCCCGCGGCGGTCACTACCCGACGCTGTCGCTGGGCGGCAGCTGGGGCAAGAGCGCGACCTGGGGCGACAGCACCGGCGCCGGCTCGCTGTCCCCCGATGCCCGCACCAACAGCATCGGCCTGACCCTGAGCGTGCCGATCTTCTCCGGCGGTGCCACCCAGTCGGGCGTGCGCCAGGCCCTGGCCCAGCGTGATATCGCCCAGGACACCTACGAACAGCAGAAGCGTGCGCTGGACCGCAACACCCGCAATGCCTACCAGACCCTGGTGCAGGGCATCAGCGAAGTGGAAGCGCGCCGCCTGGCCGTGGTTTCGGCACAGAGCGCATACGACGCTTCGCAGGTTGGCCTGGAAGTGGGTACCCGCACGGTGCTGGACGTGATCCAGAACCAGCGCATCCTGTTCTCGGCGCAGCTGGATTACGCCCAGGCCCGCTACACCTTCCTGCAGAACCGCCTGCTGCTGAGCCAGTCGCTGGGTTCGCTGGACGTGGCCGAGCTGCAGGACATCAACCGCCTGCTGACCCAGGACGCGGGCAATCCGTCGACCACCACGCGCTGATTGCAGGCGTTGCTGGCCGCACAGAAGAACCACCCGCAGGGGTGGTTTTTTTGTGCCCGCGCGACGCTGCTCATCCTTAGAGCAGCCGCTGCAGAAGCGGCAGCATGCACAGCGCGGTGGCCAGCGGCGCACGCACCCGGGTCGCGCCGGACTGCTTCACCTGGCCCGCACAGACCGCCGCCAGCGCGATCAGCGCCATCGGTCCCGGCAGGCTGGGTAGCCGCCCTTCGGGCAACCACACCGCCAGCAGCGCCGCCCCTGTCCCCAGCCACGCGATGACCGCGGCGCGCTGCACCCGCTGGCGGTCACCGCCGCCCGGCCAGCGCTGCAGGTACAGCGTCGTGGCCAGCAGCACCAGTACCACCTGCAGCGCGGCCAGGCCGGCTGCACCGGCGGCCGGCAGCAGCGGCAGCATCCATTGCAGCTGCGTGACCCCCTGCAGGGCCACCGACAGCGGCCGCGTGCTGGCCAATGCCGGGAACGCCACCAGCCCCGACTGCAGCGCCGCCAGCACCATCAGCCACAGCATGCCCGCCGGCACCGCCACGCCAACCGCCAGGACCAGTTGCCGCCGCGGCCGGGCGACCAGCGGAGCCAGAACCAGCAGCAGACCCGTGCTGGCAAAGACCGCCAGCAGCGGCACACTGGCGGCGACCACCCCACCCACACCGAAGCGGTACGGCGCCACTGCACTGGGCAGCCACGGAATCCAGTGGGCGTAATGCACATGGCGCGCGGCCAGCACCAGCAGCAGCGCGCCAATACCGAACTTGAGGGTCAACAACGCACAGGCCAGCAGCACCGCGCGGCGCGGCCGCAGCAGCGCCATCGCCGCGGTGGCCAGCACCAGCACGGCCGCGACCACCTGCAAGGGCAGCCACTGTCGCGGCTCCACGCCCAGCGTGGCGGCGACCGCGTAGAGATGGCGCGCACCGGACTGCGCAGCACCGGCCACGGTGACGGTCAATTCCAGCACCAGGGCCAACAGCAGTAGATCGGCCACGCGCTGGCCCCAGGCCGCCCGCAGCAGATCGTGCAGGCCGCTGCCTTCGGGTTGCGCACGCAGCGCATCACGCAGGCTGCACAGCACCAGCCACGCGCCCAGCGCTGCCAGCAGCAGGCTGAGCACGATTGCCGGGCCGGCCTGCGCTGCGGTGTGCTGGCCCACCAGCGCCACCACGCTGCCGCCCGCCAGAAGCGCCAGCGCAAGCACCAGTACATGATCCGTGCCCAGTACACCGCCGGTTCGCACCCCGCCCCGCGCGGTGCTGCCGCCATCGACGTTCATTGAAAGCTTCCTTGATGCCGACCAAGCGTGGTCGACAGCAGGCTGGCAGCGGCGACGACGCAACGGTATCGGGAAACGGCGCGCAAGCACCGCGCTGTGATGGAAGGCACGCGCACGGCCGCACTGGCAGGCCAGCTACGACACCGCCTCGGCCATCAAGCAGACTTTATGCGGCTGTTTGCGTCAGCACGCCGCGGTGCGGGGTCAGTCGCGCGGCGGCGGCAGGTGCGGTTCCACCAGCGCCACGGTGCGCTGCAGCGCGCCGCGACCGTTGCTGACCAGCGTGCAGCCGGCGTGGGCCATGTCCTCGCGGGCCTGCGGATCCTGCAGCAGGTGCTGCAGGTGATCGCCCACGGCCTGCACGTCGTCGCCGATCAGCAGTGCGCCGGCCTCGCGCATGCGCCGCGAGATTTCCGCGAAGTTGTGCAGGTGCGGGCCGGTAACGGCGGCCGTGCCCAGTGCCGCCGGCTCCAGCAGATTGTGGCCGCCGATGGCCTGCAGGCTGCCGCCCACGAAGGCCACCTGGGCGCAGCCGTAGAACGGCATCAGCTCACCCAGGGTGTCGATCACGAACACATCCGTATCGGCCTGCGGCCACTGCTGCGCGCGCCGGGTGGCCACGCGCCAGCCCTGCTCGCGTGCCAGCGCCTCCACCTTCGGGAAGCGCTCGGGGTGGCGCGGCGCCCACAGCAACAGCAGATCCGGATGCTGCTGGCGCAGCCGCCGGTGCAGGTCGACCACCGCCTGTTCCTCGCCCTCATGGGTGCTGGCCGCGATCCACACCGGCCGCTGGGCCGGAACCTGCTGGTGGAACTGGGCGATGAAGGGCTGTACTTCCGGGGTGGCGATGTCGAACTTCAGGTTGCCCAGTGCCTGCACCTGTTCCGGCGCGGCGCCCAGCTGCACGAAGCGCGCGGCATCATCCTGCGACTGCGCGGCCACGCAGGTCACGGTACGCAGGGCACGGCGGATCAGCGCGGCCAGCACGCGGTAGCCACGCAGCGAGCGCGCCGACAGGCGTGCGTTGAGGATGTACACGGGAATGCGGCGGTCACGGCAACCGAACAGCATGTTCGGCCACAGCTCGGTTTCCAGGATCAGCGCCAGGCTGGGCTGGAAGTGGCCGAGGAAGCGGTTGACGCTGCCGGGCACGTCATACGGCAGGTAGACGTGATCCAGCGCGTCGCCCCACAGCGCGCGCACGCGCTCGGAGCCCGTAGGCGTGATCGTGGTGATGACCCAGCGGATGTCCGGGCGCTGCTTGCGCAGCGTGTTCACCAGCGGCGCGGCGGCGTTGACCTCGCCCACCGATACCGCGTGCAACCAGACCCGGGGCTGGCCGGTCGGCTGCGGGTAGGAGGCGTAGCGTTCATCCCAGCGCCGAAAATACTCGCGGACCCGGAAGCCCCGCCACACCAGGTGGTACACGGTGATCGGCAGCAGGATGTAGAGCACGGCCGAATACAGGCCGCGCAGGATCCATTCGACAGGGTCTTTGCGCATGCGGCAAGGATACGGGACGCCCCCGGTAAAGACACGCGGCGGGGTTGGTAGAATGGCGGCATGTCCGATGCCTCTACCGCCGTCCGCCCGTCCCTGGCCGATCCCCGCAACTGGCCGATGTTCGCGGCGATGTTCGCTGCGTTCGGCATCGCCCGCCTGCCGTGGTTCCTGCAGCGCGCGCTGGGGCGCGGGGTGGGCTGGATCACCTGGCGCCTGCTCGGCAGCCGCCGCCGTGCCGCCGAGGTGAACCTGAAGCTGTGCTTCCCGGAAAAGGACGAAGCCTGGCGCAACCGCCTGGTACGCGACAGCTTCGACGCGCTGGGCGTGGGCATCTTCGAATGTGCGCGCTCCTGGTGGGGCAGCATCGACAGCATCCGCCCGCAGGTGCAGATCGAAGGCCTGGAACACCTGAAGCAGATGCAGGCCGAAGGTCGCGGCGTGCTGCTGGTGTCGGGCCACTTCATGACCCTGGAAATGTGTGGGCGCCTGCTGTGCGACCACGTGGACCTGTCGGGCATGTACCGCAAGCACAAGAACCCGGTGTACGAATGGGCGGTGAAGTTCGGCCGCCTGCGCTATGCCAAGGCGATGTATGCCAACGAGGACATCCGTGCCACCGTGCGTCATCTGAAGAAGGGCGGTTTCCTGTGGTATGCCCCCGACCAGGACATGCGCGGCAAGGACACCGTGTTCGTGCCGTTCTTCGGCCATACCGCGGCCACCATCACCGCCACCCACCAGTTTGCGCGCATGACCGGCTGCGCGGTCATCCCCTACTTCCACCGTCGCGAAGGCGGAAAGTACTTCCTGAAGATCGGTGCGCCGCTGGAGAACTTCCCCAGTGAAGACGTGGAAGCCGATACCACGCGGGTGAACCAGGCCATCGAACAGATGGTGCGCGAAGCCCCCGACCAGTACCTGTGGATCCACCGCCGGTTCAAGCGCCAGCCCGGCGGCCGCAGCGATTTTTATAGATAACCGGGGAATGCGCCATCCACGCAGGGCGTGGGTGGGCGATTACATCGCGTTGGGCGGATCGTCGGGCTCACGCGCCAGCAGCGTGCCGACGAACAGCGCCGCCAGCAGCACGGTAACCCCGCCCCAGAAGGTGGAATAGAACGCCAGGTGGGTGTTCAAGGGAAACACGGTGACGGCCAGCGCCAGCATGGCCGGGCGTGCGCGCTCACGCGCGGCGGCCGGGGCGAAGCGCCAGGCGCGCCACGCCTGGGCCACGGCCGCCAGCCACAGCAGCAGGCCCAGCACCCCGGTTTCGGCGAGGATTTCCAGCACGATCTGATGGGCGTGCAGGGCCGGCTCGGCGCCCCATACGGCGGGTGCCTGCTCGCGCACGCACGCGGGATAGGCATCGCGGAAACCGCGCGCACCCACGCCGTTGATCGGGTGTTCTTCGATCATGCACGCTGCCGCCGACCAGATACGCGCGCGGCCAGACAGCGCCTGGTCCACGCCATCGTCGGCGCCGTCCCAGGCCATGGCGGTGCGCGCCACGCGCTCGCGCAGCTGCGGCACGCTGGAGGTCAACACAGCCGCGCCCAGCAGGCCGGCCAGCGACAACAGCAGCAGGCGCTTCCAGCCGAACTGGCGCAGGCCGCTGTACACCAGCACCAGGCCAAAGGTGACCCAGGACGCGCGCGAGCCCGCCAGCAGCAGCACGATGCCCAGCGCGGCCGCGCCCAGCAGCCAGCCGGCATGGCCGAAACGACGGGCCAGTGGCAGCAGCAGGAACGGTGACAGGCTGGCCAGTACCTGGCCGAACTTCAGGTTGCACGGCCCCAGCGCACCGCTGAGACGGTCGGCCAGCACGACCTCATCGGCCGGACACAGGCCGTGCCCGCTGACCACATGCTTCAACTGGTCCAACGACCAGAACCACGGACTGCTGCCGGCCAGCGCCTGCACCAGCGCGTCCACGGTCCACAGCCCGGTGATGAGCGCCAGCCCGCCCAGCGTCAGCCGGCGCCGCTGCGGTGTGGCCACGGCAATGGCCACCAGCCACATGAAGGGCAGATAGCGCAGTCCAGCGGCGGTCTTGGTCCAGGCCGCCGACGGATCGATGGCATCCAGCGCCGAGAACGCCTGCGGCAGCCAGTAGCCCAGGAACAGGATGGAAGTCAGTGCCCACGCGGCGGGGCTGAGCAGATGCGGCCGGTGCTGCAGCCGGCGCAGCACCATGCGCGCGGCGGCGTACAGCGCGCCCAGGCCGAGCACGGTTTCGGCGATGCCCGGCAGCGGCCACAGCGCCACGTAGGCCAGCACCCACCACGGCGCCCAGCGCCCGGCGCGATCATCGCGCAGGGCCGGGATGGGGTCAGCCGGCAAGGTCGGCATAGATGCGAAGGGTGTCACGCTGCATGGCCTGCAGGGTAAACGGGATCCGCCCCGGCAACGACGGCGGCTGTGCCAGCAGGTCCAGCGCGCGTTCACGCAGGGCCTGCGCATCGCCCAGAGGCACCGCGCCCGACGGCTGCAGCTGCTGCAGCAGTTCGCCCACGCCACCGTGGTTCCAGCCCAGTACCGGGCGGCCGACCGACAGCGCCTCGACCACGGTGCGGCCGAAGGCTTCGGGCTTGTCCGACAACTGCAGCACCAGGTCGCTGGCGGCGTAGGCCTGGGCGATGCGCGCGGTAGGCACGCTGATATGCACCGCCTCGGCAATGCCCAGTGCGGCCGCCTGCGCGCGCAGGCCGGCGACATAGGTTTCCCGGCCGGGCTCATCGGTGCCCAGCATCCACAGCTGCGCCGGCACGCCGGCCGCACGCAGGTCGGCCAGCAACTGCAGCGCGTGCGCATGGCCCTTCAGCCGCGTACCGCGCCCGGGCAGCAGCAGCAGCGGGCCGTCCACCTGCGCCAGCCACGGGTAATCAGCCGCCAGGGCCAGACGCGGGCGACGATCGGCGCGTGCCACGCGCGGGAACTGGCCCACGTCCACGCCACGCGGAATCACCTGCAGGCGCGCGTCGGGAACCGTCGGGTAATGGGTATGCACATACTCGCGCACGGTATTGGACACGCAGATCACGCGTTCGCCGCTGGTCATCACCGCGCTGTAGCGGCTGGGCGAATTCAGGCCATGCACGGTGGTGACCCAGCGCGGGCGCTGCGCGGCCGGCAATGCACGGATCGCGTACAGGCCCAGCCACGCCGGCAGGCGCGAGCGCGCATGCACGATGTCCGCGCCCACTTCGGCAAACAGGCGGCGCAAGGTCGGCATGTGGCGCAGAGTCAGCAGCGATTTGCGGCCGATATCCAGCGTGAGATGCTCGGCACCGCTGTCCAGCAGCGGCTGCACCAGGCGACCGCCGGCGGACACCACCAAAGCACGGTGGCCGGCCGCCACCAGGGCGGCGGCGATTTCAAGGGTGGAACGCTCGACGCCGCCGGAGTGCAGCGCCGGCAGCAACTGCACCACGGTCAATCGGCGCATCGAACGGCCGCCCGATCAGTCGGCCAGCACGAAGGTGGAGCCGCAGTACGGGCACTGCGCTTCACCATTGGGCTCGTCTTCGATCGGCAGGTACACGCGCGGGTGCGAGTTCCACAGCGCCATTTCCGGGGTCGGGCAGCTCAGCGGCAGGTCGGCGCGGTGCACGGTGTAGCGCTTTTCGGCGTTGGCGGGCGCAGTGGCGGTATGGCTCATGGCGGGTGTCGATGAACGGATTGCGAGGGCTCGGATTCTAGCATCTGGGCCGGGCCAGCATTGCGCCGCAACAGGCGGGTTGGCGTCTGCACACCTTCCATCCCGACGCACAGACACCCACCCGGGCGGATTTCTTCAATCGATCCAAGCAGTTCCGGGCATCGCCTCGCGCTGGTGAGGATTTGCCGCATTTGGATCGAACTAAATGGCACTTGTCAGGGTGCAGCTGCCTGTTGCAGCATCGGGACCCTCACAACCCGACCCGATCGCACGGCCCGCCCCCCACCGGACCTGCATCGCTTCCGCGCTGCCCCTGGGCGGCGCGGGCGGTGCTGTCCTGGGTGTTCGCCGATGCGGGTCCTGCCAGCCGCCTGCCTTACCCGGGAGACCCTGCATGACCCTGACCGATCCGCGCCGCGCCCTGCTTCCCCTCGCCCTGGCCCTGGCCTGCGCGACCACTGCGACGCCGGCACTGGCGCAGGGCCTGCAGACCTCGTTCGAGCCGGGTGAACCGGCACCGTTGAAGGCTGCTGGCGCGCTGCAGGTGCAGATCGGCAACGGCCCGGCCGCCCCGTATGCCGCCAAGCGCAATGCCGGCTACACCGGCCTGCATGCCCTGCACTACCGCGGTGATGGCGGCCCTGCATCACGCGAACTGTTCACCACCGATCTGACCATTGCCGCCGACACCACGCTGTCGTGGCTGGTGCTGCCGGAGATCGTCGGCAGCGATACCGTGGCCTCGACCTATGTGTCGCTGGACCTGCGCCTGGACGATGGCAGCCGGGTGTCGGCCAGCGCCGCGCGCGACCAGCATGGGATCGCGCTGGGCGCGAGCGCGCAGGGCGATTCGAAGACGCTGTACCCGCAGCAGTGGGCGCGCAAGGCGGTGCGCCTGGGCGATGTCCCGGGCCTGCTGGGGCGCCGGGTCGTGGCCATTGAACTGGCCGTGGCCAGCGCCGATGGCGCGCCGGTGTCGGGCTGGATCGACGATGTGCGCCTGGATGCGCAGCCCCGCAACGTGCCGCAGCGCGTCTCGGACTGGGTGCTGACCACCCGCGGCACGCAGGCCAACGGCACTTTCTCGCGCGGCAACAACGTTCCGGCCACCGCGTTGCCGCACGGCTTCAACTTCTGGACCCCGGTGACCGACGCCGGCGCGCTGAACTGGCTGTACCGCTGGAGCGAGCAGAACGATGCGAAGAACCGGCCGCAGCTGCAGGCGCTGGCGCTCAGCCACCAGCCCAGCCCGTGGATGGGCGACCGCCAGACCTTCCAGGTGATGCCCTCGGCCAGCCGCGGCGTGCCCGAGGCCGACCGCAGCAAGCGCGCCCTGTCCTTCGACCGCCGCCAGGAATCGGCGCGCCCGTACCGCTACGACGTGCGCTTCGACAACGGCATCGCAGCGTCGATCGCACCCACCGACCATGCCGCGCTGTTCCAGTTTGAATTCCCGCAGGGCAGCGATGCCAACCTGCTGTTCGACAACGTGGATGCGCGCGGCGGGCTGACCCTGGATGCGGCCACGCAGACCCTGAGCGGCTACACAGACACGCGCAGCGGCCTGTCCAACGGCGCCACCCGCATGTACGTGGTGGCCCGCTTCGACCGGCCGTGGCGCAGCAGCGGCCGCATCGATACCGGCCGCCCCACCGGCTACATCAAGTTCGATACCGCGCAGGGCCGCACGGTGACGATGCGCATCGCCACCTCGCTGATCTCGCTGGAACAGGCACGGCACAACCTGGCGCTGGAAATCGCCGACGCCGACACCCTGGCCAGCGTGGCCGGACGCGCGCAGGACGCCTGGGATGCGCGCCTGTCGCGCTTCGATATCGGCCAGGCCAGCGACGACGCCAAGACCACGCTGTATTCGAACCTGTACCGCCTGTACCTGTACCCCAATTCGGGCCACGAGAATGCCGGCACCGCCGCCGCACCGGACTGGCGCTATGCCAGCCAGGCCAGTGCGGAAGACAACAACACCGATGGCAGCGCCAGCCGCAGCTTCGCGCCGGTACGCGACGGCAAGGTGTACGTGAACAACGGCTTCTGGGACACCTTCCGCACCACCTGGCCGGCCTATGCGCTGTTCACCCCACAGGATGCCGGGCAGCTGGTGCAGGGCTTCATCGAGCAGTACCGCGCCGGCGGCTGGATCGCGCGCTGGTCGTCGCCGGGCTATGCGGACCTGATGGTCGGCACCAGTTCCGACGTGGCGTTCGCCGATGCCTGGCTGAAGGGCATTGGTGGTTTCGATCCGGCCGAAGCCTATGCGGCCGCGTTGAAGAACGCGACCGTGGTACCGCCGGACCGCCACGTCGGCCGCAAGGGCATGGACCGTTCCACCTTCCGCGGCTACGCCAGCGCCGACGTGCACGAAGGCATGTCGTGGACGATGGAAGGCGCGTTGAATGACTTCGGTCTTGCCAACATGGCGCAGGCACTGGCGACGAAGGCAACCACGCCGGCCGCGCGCGAGCGCTACCGCACCGAGGCCGAGTACTTCCGCTACCGCGCCGCGGGCTACGCCACCGTGTTCGACCCGGCAGTGGGCTTCTTCCAGGGCCGCCAGGCCGATGGCAGCTGGCGCGTGGACGCCAAGGACTATGACCCGCGCGTGTGGGGCCACGACTACACCGAATCCAATGGCTGGACCTTCGCCTTCACCGCTGCCCACGACGGCGAAGGCCTGGCCGCGCTGTACGGCGGCCGCGAAAAGCTGGCGGCCAAGCTGGACACCTTCTTCGCCACCCCGGAAACCGCCGCGAAGGAATTCGCCGGTTCCTACGGCGGCATCATCCACGAGATGACCGAAGCGCGCGACGTGCGCATGGGCATGTATGCACACAGCAACCAGCCGGCGCACCACATTCCGTGGATGTACCTGTACGCCGGGCAGCCGTGGAAGACCCAGCAGCACGTGCGCGAGATCCTGTCGCGGCTGTACGTGGGCAGCGAGATCGGCCAGGGCTACCCCGGTGACGAGGACAACGGCGAGACCTCGGCCTGGTACCTGTTCGCCTCGCTGGGCCTGTACCCGCTGCGCATGGGTGCGCCGGAGTACGTGATCGGTTCGCCGGCGTTCGCCCATGCACGGGTGGAACTGCAGGGCGGCGCGGTGCTGACCGTCAACGCCGAGAACAATTCGCCGGAAAACGTGTACGTGCAGTCGCTGAAGATCAACGGCAAGCCGTGGACGAAGACCTGGGTGCCGCACACGCTGATCGCCCAGGGCGCCACCCTGGACTTCACCATGGGCCCGCAGCCGTCGCGCTGGGGCAGCGGTGCCGACGATGTACCGCCTTCGCTGACCGCGGTCGGCAAGCGCCCGCAGCTGCTGCACGATCTGCTGGGCAGCAGCGCGCGCGCGGCACTGGCCGATGGCCGCGCCCTGCCCGCCCTGACCGATGACGATGCGGACACCGCAGTGGCGCTTGGCGCGGGTGCGACCATCAGCCTGAGCGGCGGCGCCGATGGCGTGCCGACCCTGTACACGCTGACCAGTGGCGGTGGCGCGATCCGTGGCGGCCAGTGGGTGCTGGAAGCGCGCAGCGGCAACGGAAGCTGGCGCACGCTGGACCAGCGCGACGGCGAAGACTTCACCTCACCGCGGCAGACCCGTCCCTTCCGCATTGCCACGCCGGCACGCTACAGCGAGTACCGTCTGCGCGTGATCGGTCCGGGCCGACTGCAGCTGGCCGAGATCGAACTGCTGGCACCGGCCACCGTACAATGACGCCATGCGCCTTCGCCTGATTCCCCTGCTCTTTCTTGCCCTGGCCTTCCCCGGTGTCGGCCAGGCCCAGACCCAGGCCTTCGATGGCCAGGTCAGCCGCGATGGCGTGACCCTGTATTACCAGGATGCCAGCGGTGCCCTGGCGGCACCGGTGCGCAAGCGCATCATCGACACGTTCTACTTTGCTTACCTGCGCGAGCGGGCGGACTTCCGCCCGGCGGCGCCGAACGAAGTGCGCATCGTGATCGATCCGGCCTACAACGGCGTGGCCTACGTGGGTGACAAGGACAAGGCCAGCACGATCACCATCAATCCGGGCTGGCTGCTGAAGCACCCCGATGACATCGACCTGGTGACCCACGAGGCGATGCACATCGTGCAGGGCTACCCCAGCTACGGCGACAAGCGCGTGCCGGGCTGGCTGGTGGAAGGCATTGCCGATTACGCGCGCGACCGCTACGGCATGAACAACACCGCCGCCGGCTGGGCACTGCCGGTGAAGGTGGAAAAGGGCCAGACCGTGGAAAGCGGCTACCGGGTGACCGGTGCGTTCCTGAAATGGGCCGAGGGCGAGCACCCCGGCCTGGTGCTGGCGCTGGACAAGGCGCTGCGCGACGGACGCTACGTGCCCACTCTGTGGCAGAAGGAAACCGGCAAGACCCTGCCGGTGCTTTGGGCGCAGTACGCCAAGCCACGCAGCGACGCCCCGCCACCGGCCCCGGCGCGCCGCGGCCGACGCTGAGGGCGGTAGCGCCAGGCCATGCCTGGCGGAATACACGGCACACCGCGCTGCGCGCTCGCCGGGCATGGCCCGGCGCTACCCGATCCGGGTCTGCGCTTCGCGCAAACAGAAACGCGCCCCGTGGGGCGCGTTTCTGCAGCTGCCGCTGAAAGGAAGGCTTACGCCTTCTTTTCCGCTTCCAGCTGCTTGCGGATCTGCGCATCGACCGCGGCGATGGCGGACATGTTCAGGATCCGGCGCGAGGTCGCGCTGGTGGTCAGGATGTGCACCGGCTTGTTCACGCCCATCAGGATCGGACCGATCGCCACGCCATCGGTGAACACGCGCACCAGGTTGTAGGCGATGTTGGCCGCTTCCAGGTTCGGCAGCACGAACAGGTTGGCACGGCCCTGCAGGGTCGAGCCCGGCAGCAGCTTCTGGCGCAGCGCTTCGTCCCACGCGGTGTCGCCCTGCATTTCGCCGTCCACGTTCAGGCGCGGGTTGCGCTTGAGCAGCATCTCGCGGACCTGGCGCATCTTCAGTGCGTCCTTGGAATCGTGGCTGCCGAAGTTGGAGTGCGACAGCAGCGCCACCTTCGGCTCGATGCCGAACAGCTTCATGCGGTAGGCCGCCTGCAGCGTGGCTTCGGTGATCTGCTCGGCGGTCGGGTCTTCCTGCACGTGGGTGTCCACGAAGAAGAACACGCCCTGCTGGTTGATCACGCCGGTCATGGCCGAGGTCGAGGTGACCTTCGATTCCAGCGGCAGCACGCTGCGCACGTAACCCAGCTTCTTGTGGAAGCGGCCGACGATGCCGGTCAGCATGGCATCGGCTTCACCACGGGCAACCATCACCGCGGCGATCAGGGTCGGGCGCGAACGCATCAGGTTCTTCGCCGCGGCCACGGTCACGCCGCGACGGCCGGTCAGGCCGTGGTAGTACTGCCAGTATTCGTTGAAGCGCGGATCATCGTTGATGTTGGTGATCTCGATGTTCTCGCCCACCTTCAGGCGCAGGCCCAGGCGTTCGATGCGCGCTTCGATCACGTCCGGCCGGCCGATCAGGATCGGGTGCGCCAGGCCTTCGTCGACCACGTTCTGCACCGCCTGCAGCACCACTTCCTCTTCGCCTTCGGCGTACACCACGCGCTGCTTGTCGGCGCGGGCGCGGTCATAGACCGGCTTCATCATCAGGCTGGTGCGGTAGACGAACTGCGACAGCTTCTGCCGGTAGGCATCCATGTCGGCGATCGGGCGAGCGGCCACGCCCGAATCCATCGCGGCCTGGGCCACGGCGGCGGACAGTTCCACCAGCAGGCGGCGGTCGAAGGGGCGCGGGATCAGGTATTCACGGCCGAAGCTCGGTGCATCGCCGCCGTAGGCCGAACCCATGTCGGTGGCGGCACGGCGGGCCAGCGCGGCAATGGCGCGCACGCAGGCGATCTTCATTTCTTCGTTGATCGCGGTAGCACCCACGTCCAGCGCGCCGCGGAACAGGTACGGGAAGCACAGCACGTTGTTGACCTGGTTCGGATAGTCCGAACGGCCGGTGCCGATGATCGCGTCCGGGCGGGCGGCACGCGCTTCTTCCGGCATGATTTCCGGGGTCGGGTTGGCCAGCGCGAAGATGACCGGGTCCGGCGCCATGGTCTTGACCATCTCGGCGGTCAGGATGCCCGGGGCCGACAGGCCCAGGAAGATATCGGCGCCGTTGACGATCTCGGCCAGGGTGCGCTTGTCGGTGTCGCGCGCATAGCGCTGCTTTTCCGGGTCCAGATCGGTACGGCCGGTGTGGATCACGCCCTCGCGGTCGAAGGCCAGGATGTTTTCCGGCTTCAGGCCCAGCTGCACCAGCATGTTCACGCAGGAAATGCCGGCCGCGCCCATGCCCGTGGTCGCCAGCTTCACTTCCTCGATCTTCTTGCCGGTGATGGCCATGGCGTTGAGCACAGCGGCGCCGACGATGATCGCGGTGCCGTGCTGGTCGTCATGGAACACCGGAATCTTCATGCGCTCGCGCAGCTTGCGCTCGACCACGAAGCATTCCGGCGCCTTGATGTCTTCCAGGTTGATGCCGCCGAAGGTCGGTTCCAGCGAGGCAATGATGTCGACCAGCTTGTCCGGATCGGTTTCGTCCACTTCGATGTCGAACACATCGATGCCGGCGAACTTCTGGAACAGCACGCCCTTGCCTTCCATCACCGGCTTGCCGGCCAGCGGGCCGATGTTGCCCAGGCCCAGCACGGCGGTGCCGTTGGAAATGACCGCGACCAGGTTGCCGCGGGCGGTGAGTTCGCTGGCCTGCTGCGGGTCGGCCTTGATGGCTTCGCAGGCATAGGCCACGCCCGGGGAATAGGCCAACGACAGATCACGCTGGGTCAGCATCGGCTTGGTCGCAGCGACGCGGATCTTGCCCGGCGGCGACATGCGGTGGTAATCGAGGGCGGCCTGTTTGAAATCTTCGTTGGACATCGATGTGGGTTACATGAATGGGCAAGAGGGACAGGGGATGATACCCCCGTTGGAGTGGCTGGACCTGTCGCTATCCTGTCGCAACCATGCTGCGACCGCACAATTCCGTGCCGTATGCAACGATCCGGGTCCAGCGTGGGCGCCCTTGATGACAGCCAAGCGACGCCCTGAAACGCTGCGGGGCCGTGCCACTGTCGTGACCGGCCCCGCAGTACCACACACTTGGCGTCAGCCCTTGGCCGGCAGGGCCTCGGTCAGCACCGGGGCCACCGCATCGACCGGCGGCGGCAGCTCGCTTTCGCGACCGTCCAGCGCCAGCTTCAGGCGATCACGGTCCAGCGCGCCTTCCCAGCGCGACACCACCACGGTGGCCACCGCATTGCCGATGAAGTTGGTCAGCGAGCGGCATTCGCTCATGAAGCGGTCCACGCCCAGGATCAGTGCCATGCCGGCCACCGGCACTTCCGGCACCACGGCCAGGGTGGCGGCCAGGGTGATGAAGCCGGCACCGGTGACGCCGGCCGCGCCCTTGGAGCTGAGCATGGCGACCAGCAGCAGGGCGATCTGGTGGCCCAGGGTCAGTTCGGTGTTGGTGGCCTGGGCGATGAACAGCGCGGCCAGGGTCATGTAGATGTTGGTGCCGTCCAGGTTGAACGAATAGCCGGTGGGCACCACCAGGCCGACCACCGACTTGCTGCAGCCGGCGCGTTCCATCTTTTCCATCAGCGACGGCAGCGCCGATTCGGACGAGGACGTGCCCAGCACCAGCAGCAGCTCGGCCTTCAGGTAGCGGGCCAGCTTGAACACCGAGAACCCGCACAGGCGGCAGACCACGCCCAGGATGACGGCCACGAACAGGAAGGCGGTGAGATAGAACGAACCCACCAGCCAGGCCAGGTTGACCAGCGAACCGACGCCGTACTTGCCGATGGTGAAGGCGATGGCACCGAAGGCACCGATCGGGGCGGCCTTCATCAGGATGTGCACCAGCTTGAACACCGGGGCGACCAGCGCTTCCAGGAAGTTCACGATCGGCTTGCCCTTCTCGCCCACCGAGGCCAGCGCGATGCCGAACAGCACGGCCACGAACAGCACCTGCAGGATGTTGCCATCGACGAAGGCGCTGATCAGCGTCTTCGGAATGATGTCCATCAGGAAGCCGACCAGGGTCAGGTCATGCGACTTCTCGACGTAGCTGTGCACCGCGGTCTGGTCCAGCTCGGCCGGGTTGATGTTCATGCCCGCGCCGGGCTGCACCACGTGCGCCACGATCATGCCGACGATCAGGGCCAGGGTGGAGAAGAACAGGAAATACGCCATCGCCTTGGCGAACACGCGGCCCACCGTGCGCAGGTGGGTCATGCCGGCGATGCCGGTGACGATGGTCAGGAAGATGACCGGCGCGATGATCATCTTCACCAGATTGATGAAGGCATCGCCCAGCGGCTTCATTTTCTCGCCGATCAGCGGCTCGTAATGGCCCAGGACGGCGCCCAGGACGATCGCCACGATCACCTGGAAATACAGCTGGCGGTAGAGCGGCAACGGCTTGCTGGGCACCGGTACGGTGGTGGGGATGTGCATGGCGGACTCCGGAAGGGGCGGTTCTGGCGCATACGGTTCCCGCCGTGGCGGGACCGTCTCCGTGGATCTGGGCGCGACCCGGCTGCGAGCGCCGGCGCGACCAATGGACGCCTTTGTACGCGCCGGGCACGCCGGCGCAGATAACCTATTGGTACTAGCCCCCCGGTTCAGGTGGCTGCGGTGCCTACACTGGCGCCGTACCGACGCCCCCGGGGACGCCGGTGGCCCGAGCTGAACGGCCGGGCACGTTCCCGCGCAAGTTCCGGCCATCGCGGCCGTTGTTGTCCTGTCCACACGCAATCTGAGAGAGCCGCACCACCCATGCGCCCGATTCCCACCTTGCTGGCCCTGTCGCTGGCCGCACTGCCCGCCTTCGCCTCCGCCGCCGATTTCGACAACTGGCCGACCAAGTACGCCTTCGGCGACGGCACCGAACTGGCCGCCACGGCCAACATCGCCTACGACTACAACGATTTTTCCTCGGCCAGCGGCATCGAGGATGACGATGCGGTGCGCCGCAAGGAGTTCGGCGCGACCCTGAAGAAGAAGGGCGTGTACGACGCGATGGTCTACTACGACTTCCAGGCCGACACCTGGCTGGACGTGTTCGTGCGCTTTGAAAGCAAGGCGTTCTTAGGCCGCGACGTGGGTCGTTTCCGCTTCGGCTACATGAAGACCCCGGTCGGCCTGGATGCCAACACCTCCTCGCGCGCCGGCAGCTTCCTGGAAACCGCGTTGCCGGTGCAGGCGTTCTACGCCGGCCGCCGCACCGGTGTGGAATGGGTGCTGGAGCGCCCGCAGTACCTGCTGCAGGCCGGCGCCTACGGCGGCAAGGACCTGCAGGGTGACAACCCGGGCACCACCCAGGCCGTGCGCGCCGTGTGGACCCCGGTGAAGGCACCGGGCGACGTGGTCCACCTGGGCTTGGCCTATTCGCAGGAAAACCCGCGCGGCTACCACGACGGCCGCGACGTGCACCACGAAGCCAGCGCGCGCCTGCGTGCCCGCCCGGAAGCCGGCCTGACCGATATCCGCCTGGTCGATTCGGGTGCGCTGGTCACTGCCGACCAGATCCGCCGCACCGGCCTGGAAGGCATCTGGATCCGTGGTCCGTTCTCGCTGCAGGCCGAAGCCCTGCAGGCCACGGTGACCCGCAAGGGCCTGCCCGACTACACCGGCAATGGCCAGTACGCGATGGCCAGCTGGGTGCTGACCGGCGAATCGCGCCCGTACAACGCGGGTGCGGTGGCCAACATCAAGCCCGCCCACGACTACGGCGCGGTGGAACTGCTGGCCCGCTACAGCCGTCTGGACCTGGACGATGGCAGCATCCTGGGCGGTCGCCAGCACGACCTGACCATTGGTGCGAACTGGTACCTGACCAGCCACTTCAAGTTCCAGGCCAACTACGTGAAGGTCGACGCCAGCCGTCGCGGCGTGCACAGCACCCCGGAAATCTTCGAACTGCGCGCGCAGATGCATTTCTGATCCGTTCCCCGGCACGTCCTTCCACAGTGCCTGCGGCGGGCGTGCTCCCCACGCCCGCCGCCCCTGCGTAGACTGCCGCCATGTACTGGCTCAGCCGCCACCGCCTGCTGTTGCTGACCCTGCTGGTGATGATCGGCGGTACCGTGCTGTGCGCGGTCGCGGCCGGCCACTACGCCTGGCGCCGCGCGCTGGCCACCGAAAGCGCCCAGGTGCAGCGCCAGCTGCAGTTGTATGGGCAGGGCCTGCAACAGCGCATCGACCGCTTCGGCACATTGCCGCAGGTGATGGCGCTGGACCCGGACCTGCTGCAGGCCCTGCAGTCGCCGCTGTCGGCCGCCGAGCGGCAGCGCTTGAACCTGAAGCTGCAGCGCGCCAACCAGGTCACCCGTACTTCCACGCTGACCCTGGTCGGCCGCGATGGCGTGGCCGTGGCCGCCAGCAACTGGAGCGAACCGGCCAGCAACGTGGGCGAGGACTACAGCTACCGGCCCTACTACCAACAGGCCATGGCCCACGGCCGCGGCCGCTTCTACGGCATCGGCATGACCACCAACGTGCCGGGCTATTTCATGTCCGAAGCGATCGTGGATGCCCAGGGCCAGCGCATCGGCGTGATCGTGATCAAGATCGAGCTGTCGGCGCTGGAACAGGAATGGCTGAGCAGCCCCGACGTGGTGCTGGCCAGCGACAACCATGATGTGGTGTTCCTGGCCAACCGCGATGCCTGGCGCTACCGCCTGCTGCGCCCGCTGGGTGCCAGCGAGCGCCGCGAAATGCTGGCCGCGCGCCAGTACGCCGACCGTTCCCTGCAGCCGCTGCGGGTGCGTACCGAAGACGTGCTGGCTGACGGCGGGCGCATGGTGCGCCTGCTGGACCCGGCGCTGGCCACGCCCATGCTGTGGCAGAGCCTGGCACTGGAGGACGAAGACTGGAGCCTGCACCTGCTGCACGATGCCAGTGCCGCCGGCAGCGCCGGACGCGGTGCCGCCATCGCCGGTGCCGCCGCCTGGCTGGCGCTGGGCTTCCTGGTGCTGTTCGTGCAGCAGCGCCGGCGTTTGTCCAAGCACCGCCAGCGCAGCCGCCGCGAACTGGAAACGCTGCTGAAGCAGCACGCGCAGGAGCTGCGCACCGCCCAGGATGGCCTGCTGCAGGCCGCCACCGATGCCGACAGCGGGCTCAGCCGCAGCCTGGAACACCTGCCGCAGGGCGTGGTGGTGATCGACCGCGACCAGCGCCTGGTGGCCTGGAATTCGCGCTACGTCGAACTGTTCCGCTTCCCGGCGGGGCTGGTGCGGGTGGGCCGGCCGATCGAAGAACTGTTCCGCTTCAATGCGCGCCGCGGCCTGCTCGGCCCGGGGCCGATCGACGAAGCCATCGAGCGCCGCCTGAACCACCTGCGCAGTGGCCGCCCGCACATGCGCGAAAGCGAGAAGGACGACGGCACCGTGCTTGAAATCCGCGGCAATCCCCTGCCCGACGGCGGCTTCGTCACCAGCTACGCGGACATCACCAGCTACAAGAACGCTGCGCGCGAGCTGCGCTCGCTGGCCGACGCGCTGGAACACCGCGTGGCCGAACGCACCCACGACCTGGACGAAGCGCGCCGCGAGGCCGAGCAGGCCAACCGCTACAAGACCCGGTTCGTTGCTTCGGCCGTGCATGACCTGCTGCAGCCGTTGAATGCCGCGCGCATGTTCGTGTCGGTGCTGCGCGGCCGCTTGAGCGGTGATGCGCGCGAACTGAGCGAACATGTGGATGCGGCCCTGGCCGCACAGGACGCCATCCTCAACAGCCTGCTGGACATTTCGCGGCTGGAGTCGCGTGCGCTGCAGACGCGGGTACGCGCGTTCGCGCTGTCGCCGCTGCTGGAAACCCTGGCCCGTGAATTCGGCATGGCCGCGCAGAGCCGTGGCCTGCACCTGGACTGGGTGGATACGCGCGCCATCGTGGTGAGCGATGAAGCACTGCTGCGCCGCATCCTGCAGAACTTCCTGTCCAACGCGCTGCGCTACACCCCGCGCGGGCGCGTGCTGATCGGCTGCCGGCGCGTGGGCGACCATCTGCGCATCGAAGTGCACGACCAGGGGCCGGGCATTCCGGAAAGCCTGCAGGGTGAGATCTTCGAGGAATTCCGCCGCTTGAACGACGGCGTGGAACAGGAACGCGGCGCCGGCCTGGGCCTGGCCATCGTTGAACGCATCGGCCGCCTGCTGGGCCACCGCATCAGCCTGCGCTCCACCCTGGGCAAGGGCAGCGTGTTCGCGGTAAGCGTGCCGCTGGGGCAGGCCGAAGACGTGGCGGTGCCGGCCCCCGCGCCGGTGGTGGCCGCCGAGCTGACCGACGACAGCCCGCTACGGCAGTGCCGGGTGTGGAGCATCGACGACGACCCGCGCGTATGCGCCGCCACCCGCGCCCTGCTGGAACGCTGGGGCTGCAACGTGGAACTGGCCGACGGCCCGCAGGGTGCGCTGGAAATCGCCAGCGCGCTGAACGTGCCGCAGCTGCTGTTGCTGGACGTGCGCATGGGCCAGTGGCACGGCCCGGACCTGTACGAAGCGCTGTGCACGCTGTGGCAGGCGCGGCCACCGGTGATTCTGGTGACCGCCGAACGCGATGAAGCCCTGAAGGCACATGCCGCCGAACAGGGCTGGGGCTTCCTGCCCAAGCCGGTACGCCCACCCGCGCTGCGCGCGCTGATGACGCAGGTGTTGTTGCGGCATCGGGGGTAGCGTCGAGCGTGCTCGACTGTATTGCCTACAATCGGCGGTCATTCCAACGCAGGAAGACTGGATCGTGCCGAAATCCCCCAAGGCGGAGCGCCCCGCGGATCTGTTTGCCGCCGCATGGGCTGCCGATGCGCAGGCCACGGCGGCCTTTCTCGCCGCAGGCGCGGATGTACACGCGGTGGATGCCTTTGGCTTTACCGCGCTGGAGCGGGCCGCATCCAGCCAGGATCGCGCGCCGATGGAACACACGCTCGCCACGCTGCGCCTGCTGATCGATGCCGGCAGTCCGCTGGAGCATGTCGGCGCGGGTGGACGCACCGCGTTGTTCCTGGCGGCAGAGTTTTCGCCGGACGGCCCCGAAGCGGTACAACTGCTGGTGGACGCCGGTGCACAGCCGGATGTCTGCGACGCGCATGGCAACCACATCGTGGAGAACGCCTGGTCGCCGCAGGTGAAATCCCTGCTGTCCGCCCTGACCGGCCACGCCATTCCCCCGGTGGTCGTGCGCAAGCCGGACCGGAAGATGTCCGCTGCGGCGTGGAAACTGGCACGGGCCAGGATCGATGCGGCATTTGCAGTACTGGAAGCCGCAGGCATCGTCGCCACTGCTGGGTGCGGCGATACGCCAGACGACGCTGCCGATGACACCAATGAACTTTTCTGGCAGCGCGGCGGCACAGATGCAGGCCTCAAAGGGTTCTGCTTCTACTCCGGCGATGACATGAAGCGCGCCAAGCGCACCAGTGATCTGGCCATTGGTTTCTGGGGCCCGCCCGACAGCGCGGCGATGGAACGCATCGGCCAGGCCATCGTCGATGCCTTCGCCAGCGTCGGCCTGCCTGCCGAATGGGATGGCACCGAGCGCATGCGTCCTTGCATCGATCTGCGTTCGCTCAGCGCCTGACGGGCGTAGAGTCGAGCTTGCTCGACTGCTGTGCGTACGATGCAAGAGCCAGTCGAGCAAGCTCGACTCTACAAAAGCAGCTGTTCAATCATCTTTGCCAACCGGGAAGGGTCAGATGCCGCCCGCGTCGCCTTCCGGTTCCAGCGCCTTCACCAGCACCGCCGCCTGGGTGCGGCTGTGGCATTCGAGCTTCTTCAGGATGGCGGTCACGTGCACCTTCACCGTGTTCTCGGCCAGGCCCAGTTCGTAGGCGATCTGCTTGTTGAGCAGGCCATCGGCCAGGCACAGCAGCACGCGGAACTGCTGCGGGGTGAGCTGGGCCAGGCGCGCGGCCAGCAGTGCGTCGGATTCGCTGCGCTCCGGCGCCATCGCCGGGAACCACAGGCTGCCGTCCAGTACCGACTGCACCGCTTCGCCGATGGTTTCGGCCGGGGCGGACTTGGGAATGAAACCGGCGGCGCCGAACTGCTGGGCGCGGCGGATCACCCGCGGGTGGTCGTTGGAAGACAGGATGACCACCGGAATGTCCGGGTGCGAGCCGCGCACGTGCAGCAGCGCGGAAAAGCCATGCGCGCCGGGCATGGTCAGGTCCAGCAGCACCAGGTCCACATCCGGCTGGGCGTCCAGTGCCTGTGCCAGCGCATCGGCACTGGCCACTTCGCGCACCTGGGCCAGCGGCAGGCTCTGCCGCAACGACTGCACCACCGCCGAACGCAGCAGCGGATGGTCATCGGCGATCAGGATGGTGTATTCGCTCATGGGCCCATTGTACGGGCACTGCCGCGCATCCGCCGGGCGTGTCCCGGCGCGCCCGTAGGCTCAGCGCCCGGCCGGTTCCACGCTGCTGCGCCAGGCATCCAGGAACTGGCGGCGTTTCAGCGCATCCAGGTAGACCAGCAGCCCGGGGCCGAGCTGGATCGGGCGGCGGCTGCGGCCCGGCGCATCGTCGCTGCGCGCGTTGCCGGTGACGATCGGCATCAGCGGCGCCTCGCGTGACAGCACCTGCTGGCCACGCGGCGAGAGCAGGTAATCGAGGAAGCGCCCGGCCTCTTCCGGGTGCGCGCCGGTGCGCGGAATCACCGCCGTGCGCAGCACCACCAGGGTGTAGTCCTCGGGCTCGACGATGGCCAGCGGCGCGCCGGCATCGATGCGCGCCTGCGCATACGAGCCCAGCACGTTGTAGACCAGCGACAACTGGCCACTGGCCACCTGGTCCAGCAGCACGCCGGTGCGTTCTTCACGCACCACCGCGTTGTCGCCGAGCGCACCCAGCAGCGCGCCGGCGATGCTGCCACGCTGCGCATCCTGGGTGGCCAGCAGGTAACCCACGCTGCTGCGCTCAATGTCATAGGTGCCAACCTTGCCACGCAGCGGCAGGCCCTCGGCACGCAGCAGGTCCAGCAGTTGCCTGCGCGTGCGCGGCGCCTTGGCCGCCGGCAGCGACCGCGTGTTGTAGACCATCACCACCGGCTCGTAGCTGATGCCGAAAGCCTCGCTGCGCCACTGCGCCCACGCCGGCAGCGCGGCCGTCTGCGCCGAACGGTGCGGCACCGCGTGGCCATCGTTCACCAGCTTGGTCTGCAGGTCCATGCCGCTGGAAATCAGCAGGTCGGGCGAATCCGGGCCACTGCGGTCGTGCAGGTACCGCGCGTACAGATCCTGGGTGATGATGTCCTCGTACACCACTTCGGTGCCGGGATGCAGGCGCTGGTAATCGGCGATGACCACCGCGAACACCTCGATGTCGGTGCTGCCGTGGATGCGCAGTTGCGCGGTGGCCGGGCCCTGCGCGGCGAAGCGGCGCACATCGCCGGGCGCGGCCAGCACCGGCAGCGCCAGCAGCAGGGCGAAGGCGGTGGCGAACAGGCGGATCATGGACTGCTCCGGGGCAGGCGGATGGTGGCGACCAGGCCGCCCTGCGGACGGTTGCTCAGGTCGATGTGGCCGCCGTGGCTGTCGACCACGCGCTTGACGATGGCCAGGCCCAGGCCGGCGCCACCGGCAGGGGCGCCCTCGCCACGGGCGAAGCGCTCGAACACGCGGCCGGCATCGGCCGCGGCAATGCCGGCGCCGTGGTCGGCAATGGTCAATACCGCCTGTCCGCCTTCCACGGTCAGGGCGATCTGCAGCGCGCCGTCGCCACCGTACTTCAAGGCGTTGTCGACCAGGTTCTTGATGGCCTCGCGCAGCAGCAGCGCATCGCCTTGCACCTGCACCGGTTCGGCCGTCATGGCCAACTGCACGCGTGGCGCCGGCCCCGCCTGCGGCAGCGCTTCATGCAAGGCCTGGTGCACGGTCTCGGCCAGGTCCACTGCGGCGAAACGCTGCAAGTGCGAGCGATGGATCACGCTGGCATCGCTCAGCAACTGGTTCAGCAGGCGGCTCATGTGCGTAGCATTGCGCTCGATCGCAAGCAGGCTGCGGCGCATGTCCTGCGGATCATCATCGTCCAGCGCCAACTGCGCCTGCGCGCGCAGCGCCGCCAGCGGAGTGCGCATCTGGTGTGCGGCCTCGGCCATGAACGCGCGCAGTGTCTCGTTGCTGCTGGACAGGCGCTCCATGAAACGGTTCAAGGCCGCGACCATCTGGTCCATTTCGCGCGGTACGCGCGCATCGAGCGGTTTCAGGTCGGACGGCTCGCGCCGCGACAACTCACGTTCCACACGTACCAGCGGACGGAACGCACGATGCACGCCGAACGCCACCAAGGCCAGCAGCAGCCCGGACAACACGCCAATAGCCAGCAGGGCGCGGTTGACCATGTCCTGCGCCAGCGCTTCGCGCGCACGCCGGGTCTGGCCCACCTGCACCTGCACGTCGCCCTGCGCAGACGCCGCCGCGAAACTGCGGCTGACCACCACGAAGCGCACGGTTTCGCCGCTGTATGCGGCATCGAACAACTGCGGCTGCAGCCCCGGGCGGCGCGGCGGCACGGGCAGGTCACCGTAGCCGGTGATCAGGTTGCCGCGGCTGTCGGTCAGCCGGTAGAACACCCGGTCTTCTGCCGCCATCGACAGCAGGTCCAGTGCGGCATAGGGCAGGTCCACCTGCCATTGGCCATCGACCAGCGCCACCGAATCGGCAATCGACAGCGCCGATGACACCAGCAGGTGGTCGTAGGACCGGTTGGCGGCGCGCTGGCCGTAATCACGCGCGGCGAACAACAGCGCCACCGCGAACACCGCCAGCAATCCGCCCAGATACAGCAGCAGCGTACGCCGCAGTGAACCTGGCGCCGTGGCGCGCCGCTCAGCCATCGCCGTCATTGCCGCCATCGGTGGGTTCCAGCAGATAGCCCACGCCGCGCACGGTGGTGATGCGCACCGGTGCGTCGGCCAGCTTCCTGCGCAGGCGCCCCACGTAGAGTTCGATGGCGTTCGGGCCGGCCTCATCGTCGAAGCCGAACAGGCCGTTGCCGATTTCGTCCTTGCCCACTACCTGGCCCATGCGGCCCACCAGGATTTCCAGCAGGCGGTACTCGCGATTGGGCAGTTCGATCGGTTCGCCGTCCAGGGTGACGCGATGGGCGGCGTTGTCGAACTGGAAGCCGCCCACCTGCACCACTTCGCTTGCCTGGCCGCGCGCACGGCGCAGCAGCACGCGGCAACGCGCTTCGAATTCGCGGAAATCGAACGGTTTGCCCAGGTAGTCGTCGGCGCCCACGTCGAGCGCCTGTACGCGGTCTTCGATGCCATCGCGCGCGGTCAGCATCAGCACCGGGGTGCTGTCGCCGCGTTCGCGCATGCCAGCCAGCACGCGCAGGCCATCCAGCTTGGGCAGGCCGATATCCAGCACCACCAGATCGAAGCTCTGGTAGCGCAGCACGCTGGCGGCGGCCAGGCCGTCGGCCTGCCAGTCCACGGCATGCCCGCTGCGGCGCATGCGGCGGATGATGGCATCGGCCAGGTCCGGGTTGTCTTCGACCAGCAGCAGACGCATCGGCGGGAACAGAGGGACGCGGGGGGAAGCGAATGCTACCGCGTGCGGCGCGATGGCGTGTGGCGGATGCATTCCGCCGGGCATGGCCCGGCGCTACCGGGGGCGCGGCGGCCGCGTTTACGCTGCACCGCACAAACCGCTGACAGGACGATGACAGCTACCGCAACCCAGACTGCGGCCGCGCACCATCCGGTGCCCACGATTGCCGCGCGCCTGGCGCGTACCTGGGAGGGTTTGTGGAACTGAAGTTTGCCTGGCAGCGCCCCGCCGCCATGATGGCCTTGGCTGCGCTGGCCGCGCCGGCCTTTGCTGAAGACGACCGGCCGGTCACCGCCACCGTCGGCGGCCGCCTGCACCTGGATTTCGCTACGTTCGACAACGACGACCGTGGCACCCCGAACAAGGACGACACCGAAGTCCGCCGCGCCTGGCTGGATGTATCGGGCAAGTTCTTCGTGGTCGATTACAAGATGGAAGCCGACTTTTCCGGCGACCGCGTGGAGGCCAAGGACGTCTACCTGAGCCGCGGCTTCGGCAGCGCCGGGCGCCTGACGGTGGGCCAGTTCAAGCAGTATTTCTCGCTGGATGACCGCACCGGTTCCAACTACGGCAGCTTCCTGGAGCGCGGCAACGCCGGCACCACGCTGGCGCCGCTGTATCGCCTGGGCGCGTCCTGGCAGGCCAATCCGGGCGATTTCACCTGGGCGGCCAGCGTCTACAGCCTGGAAAGCATCGACGCCTGGCAGGTGAAGGGGCGCGCCGCCGGTGGCCGCGTGACCTGGGCCCCTGCGCCCCGCGATGGTGACGTGCTGCACCTGGGCCTGTCGCTGGCCCGCGAGGCCTACGACAACCCTGGCGCAAGCGGTGCACCGGGGCTGAAGATCCGCCCGCGCCCGGCCGGCCACCTGTCCGATGAAAGCCGCCTGACCCTGGTCGATTTCTCCGCCGGCCGCGATACCGACGTCAACAAGTGGTCGCTGGAATACGCGCAGGTGCGCGGCCCGCTGTCCTGGCAGGGCGAATTCAGTGGCGCCACGTTCGATGATGGTGCGCAGCGCGGCGATGTGATGGCGGCCTACGGCATGCTGAGCTGGTTCGTGACCGGCGAGAGCCGCGCCTACGACCGCAAGACCGGCCGCTTCGCCCGGGTCAAGGACATCCGCCACAAGGCCGGCGCCTTCGAAGTGGCGCTGCGTTACGACCAGATGTGGGGCGCACAGCACCTGGATGGCGCGCCAGACCTGCGCCGCGGCAGCACCGAAGCCTGGACGCTGGGCGGTAACTGGTACCTGCGCGACAACCTGCGCTTGATGTTGAACGTGATCGAGAGCCGCAACCGCGACCGCCTGGCCGGCATCACGGTGGACCGCACGCGCGCGGTCACCGGGCGCCTGCAGTTCGACTTCTGAACCACGCACTCCTTCCCCCCTCCCCCCTCGTCAACCGCAATACGCAAGGAGTCCGCAGATGATGCTGAGCATCCTCGGCTTTGGCATGGTCATTACGTTCATGTACTTGATCATGAGCAAACGACTGTCGCCGCTGGTCGCCCTGATCACCATTCCGATCATCTTCGCCCTGCTGGGTGGCTTCGGCGCCAACATCGACGAAATGATGCTGGAAGGCATCAAGAAGATCGCGCCGACCGGCGTGATGCTGATGTTCGCCATCCTCTACTTCGGGGTGATGATCGATGCGGGCCTGTTCGATCCGCTGGTGCGGGTGATCCTGCGCTTCGTGAAGGGCGATCCGATGAAGATCGTGCTCGGCACCGCGGTGCTGGCCATGCTGATCTCCCTCGATGGCGATGGTTCGACCACCTACATGATCACCGTCTCGGCGATGCTGCCGCTGTACCAGCGCCTGGGCATGAACGCGCTGAACATGACCTGCGTGACCATCCTCGCCGGCGGCGTGATGAACCTGACCCCGTGGGGCGGCCCGACTGCACGCGCAGCCACCGCGCTGCACGTGGACCCGGCCGATGTGTTCGTGCCGCTGATCCCGTCGATGGTGATCGCCTGTGCCGGCGTGCTGCTGCTGGCCTGGTACCTGGGCCTGAAGGAACGCCGTCGCCTGGGCGTGGTCACCCTGCCGCAGGGTGGCAGCTGGATGGACAACAGCGTGTCCGATGACAACAACGCGCTGCCGTCGGTGGAAGACGCGGAGGACATCAAGCGGCCGAAGCTGCTGTGGGTGAACCTGGCACTGACCCTGGCCCTGATGGGTGCACTGATCGCCGGCGTGCTGCCGATGCCGGTGCTGTTCATGGTCGGCTTCGCCATCGCCCTGGTCATCAACTACCCGAACCTGGCCGAGCAGCGCCGCCGCGTGGTCAACCACGCCGGCAACGTGCTGTCGGTGGTCGCGTTGATCTTCGCCGCGGGCATTTTCACCGGCATCCTCAACAACACGGGCATGGTCGAGGCGATGTCGCACAGCTTCCTGGCGATCATCCCGGAATCGTGGGGCCCGTACCTGGCCGTCATCACCGCCATCGCGTCGATGCCGTTCACCTTCTTCATGTCCAACGACGCCTTCTACTTCGGCGTGCTGCCGATCCTGTCCGAAGCCGCCGGCAACTACGGCATCACCCCGGTGGAAATGGCCCGCGCATCGCTGGCCGGGCAGCCGGTGCACCTGCTCAGCCCGCTGGTGCCGTCCACCTACCTGCTGGTGGGCCTGGCCAAGGTCGAATTCGCCGACCACCAGAAGTTCACGCTGAAGTGGGCGATCGCCATCTCGCTGCTGTTGATGGCCGGTGGCCTGCTGTTCGGCCTGTATCCCTTCGCATCCTGATCCGGACACCAAGGAGCCTTCTGCAATGACGCTTCGAATCGCTTACGTCACCAGCGGCATGGGCAGTGTCGGCACTGCCATCTGCCAGAGCCTGGCCCGTTCCGGCCACACCGTGGTCGCCGGCTGCGCACCGAACTCGCCACGCAAGGCCAACTGGCTGCGCGAACAGCGCGAACAGGGCTTCGACTTCATCGCCTCCGAAGGCAACGCCACGGACTGGGCCTCGACCTCCGCGGCGTTCGCCAAGGTGCGTGCCGAGGTGGGCGAGGTGGACGTGCTGGTCAACAACTCCGGCGGCAGCCGTGACCTGCTGTTCCGGCAGATGACGGTGGAGGATTGGAATGCAGTGATCGCCTCCAACCTCAACGCACTGTTCAACCTGACCAAGCAGGTGGTCGATGGCATGGCCACGCGCGGCTGGGGCCGCATCATCAACATCGGTTCGGTCAGCGCCCACAAGGGGCAGATCGGCCAGGTGAACTACGCCACGGCCAAGGCCGCCATGCACGGTTTCAGCCGGGCGTTGGCTGCCGAAGTGGCATCGCGCGGGGTGACCGTGAACACCTTGTCGCCCGGCTACATCGCCAGTCAGGCGATCAGCAGCTTCCCGCCGGATGTGCTGGACCGGCTGGCCGCCTCGGTACCGGTACGCCGCCTGGGCCGGCCGGAGGAAGTGGCCGGGCTGGTGGGCTGGCTGGCATCGGACGAGGCTTCGTACGTGACCGGCGCCGATTACGCGGTCAATGGTGGGTTGTACATGGGGTGACCCCCACGCGTTGCAGTAGATCCACGCCATGCGTGGATGCTCGGCCGCCCCTGGGGTCAGAGCCCTTTCGCGCGCGAAAGGGATCTGACCCCGATGCGTTCTGCGGTCTACCCGCGCGCCTGCGCGAGTGCGCCAGCCACCTCCTCCGGCAGGCCGGAGATGAAATCCACCTCGTCCGACTCCTGCACGGTCTGGCCGTCGCGCGGCAACCACATCGCCTCGGGAACCGCGCGCAGCACCGGCCGGCCGGGCCAACGTGCCGGGAAACGCGGTCGGTTCTGCGCCAGGTCGAATCCCAGCCCCTGGTCGGCGTAGCCGCCCTCGGCCAGCCGTTGTTCGATGCAGCGCAGCACCGCAGCGGTGTGCCGGTGCGATGCAGGCACATCGTCGACCGTGGCGAACGGCACGTACCAGGACGCCCCCAGGTTCCAGTACAGCGCCAGTGCGCTGGATGCGGCCAACGACGGCTGTTCAAGCAACCATTGCAGCGCATCGGACAGCGTGTGGGTGTCGGCGAACAGCATCAGCTGGTGGCGCTGCTGCGGCGTGGCCTGCTGCAGGAACGATGCGAGCAACGGCCAGCCCGGATCCGACCCGGTTGCTACGGGTGACAATGTTGGAGGCACGACCTCCGCCCAGATATCGACATCACCTGCGGTGGCATCACCGAATGCCGGGCCGCGTTCGGGTTCAAACGCCGCAGCCAGATCGTGCAGCTGCTGCGCGACCGCGAACGGCAGGCCATCGTCGTACGCATCATCGACCGCCTCGGCAAACGGATCGAAGTCCAGCCCATGGTCGGCGTAGAAGCCATCGAGACATCGCTGCTCGATGCGACGGACCAGCGCGTACGTCTCCTGCTCGTGGCCAGGCACCTCGCTGGCGTCCGCGTACAGGGTGAACCGGCCGGCGCCCAGCGATGCGTGCATCAGCAGTGCCGTGGCGCGGTCCAGATCGCGGTGCTCTGCCAGCCAGGCCAGCACGTCGGGGCTGTCGTCGTAGTTGCGCCGTGCAACGTAGATGTGGCGTTGTTCGGGCGAAGCGGTGTGCAGGTAGTCCTGCAGCAGGCGGCTGCAGGCCGTGCGGTACTCGTCGGGGGTCACGTCGGGTGTCCGTTGCTCAGTGCCCGTGCAGTCTAGCGGCGCCTTGCACCGGGGTCAGAGCCTTTCGCATGCGAAAGGGATCCGACCCCGGCCATGCGCCGAATCGGGGTCAGATCCCTTTCGCGCGCGAAAGGGCGCTGACCCCATCGCATCAGAACTCGGCGGCGACGGTCATGAACACCTGGCGCGGTGCGCTGGCGTGGATCGCGTAGCGCGTGCCGTTCGGGTCGGTGGGTGCGAACGAACTCAACTGGCCGGCGTAGCGCTTGTTGGTCAGGTTGGTAGCGTTCAAGGAAACACGCACGTTGCGCAGGCCCAGCCCCGGGCCGAAGTCATAGCCGGCGCCGGCATCGAAGGTGGTCACGCCCGGCACCGACTGGTCGTTGGTGTAGGTGTAGTAGCGCTTGCCGGTGTACTTGGCGCGCAGGCTGGCGAAGAAGCCATCACGGCTCCAGCTGATCTCGCTGGACGCCATGCGCTGCGGCGTGTCCACGGTGATCTTGCCGGCCACCGGCACGATCGCACCGCCGGAGGTGTAGTCATCCTCGTAGGTGGTCTTGTTCCAGGACAGCGCGTTGTACCACTGCAGGCCGTCGATGGGCTTGAGGATGAAGGTCAGCTCGGCACCATGGCTCTTCACCGAACCGACGTTGATGAAGCGCGTCACGCACTCGGGGCGCGTGCCGACTTCGATGCTCGAGCACGGGTTCAGCGACAGCAGGCGGTTGTCGAACTTCACGTTGTAGGCGGCGATGGAGGCCTGGTACTTCTCACCGAACGTACGGAAGCCGGCTTCCAGACTCTTGGACTTTTCCGGCTCCAGGCCAGCACTGGCCGCGAACGATTCCGGCGACACCTGCAGCGGGCCGCCGCTGCCACCGCCCACGAACGCGGCGATGTTTTCCGCGTACGAAGCGAACAGCTCGTTGTTGGCGTTGAGCTTGAAGCCCACGCCCAGCTGCGGCAGCACCGATTCCTTGGCGGTGAGCGTACCCGAGGCGATGCTGGTTTCCACGCCACCCTTCGCGGTGGCGCGCATGCGGGTGTTCGGGCTCTTCAGGCCCACGTCCACGGTCAGGCGTTGGTCGAGGAAGCGCATGCGGTCCTGCACGTAGAACTGCTGCGTGCGGATATCGAAGTCCTGGTTGAACAGAAGGCGGTCGGGGTTCTGCAGGTACAGATCGTCCAGGAACGGCCCGCTGATGTAGTAGAAATTGCGCGACACGTTATGGTCGTTCTGCTCGTACCACAGGCCGGCTTCCAGCTCGTGGATGCCTACCGTCCACGACAGCGCGGCGGTCAGGCCGTCGCGGTTGATGGTGTAGTTGGTGCTGCGGATCGAGATCGGCAGCATGCGGTCGGTGCCCGGGTACGACGGCTGGCCCGGCGCCCACCAGTGGCCCTGGCCACGGTTGTCGTGGTGGTAGGCCATCAGCTTCAGGCGGCCCTGCTCGCCCAGGCGCAGGTCGGCATCGACCGAGTACAGATTGTCATCGCGCAGCGCGCGGCTCTGGTAGTAGGCATCGTCGATGCTGTTGACGCCGCCACTGAAGGCACACTTGGCCGGATCACGGGTGCCCGGCGCGCAGTAGGCCGCGGCGACCGCGCGGTCCCAGTCCGGTGCGTAGATGTTCCAGTCCCAGCCCAGTCCACGCGCCAGCATGTCCTTGGACAGGTAGGCATAGTTGGCCTGGCTGGCGCGCGAGGTCGCCACGAACGCACCGAAGCGGTGGTCGCCCACGTTCCACACGGCCTTGGCATTGAACTGGCGGGTGGTCTGGTTCTGGTACGGCGCGGCCCACATGTCCTGGTCCTGGTGCACGCCGGAGACGTAGGCCGAGAAGCCGTTGATATCGCCGGTATCCACGCGCAGGTAGCCGCGGCGCTGGTTGTCATCACCCACGGTGATGCTGGCGCGCCCACCGAATTCGGTGGACGGGTCCATCGAGAAGTACTGGATGGTGCCGCCGAGGTTGCTGGTGGAGGCCACGCCCAGCGAACCGATGCCCTGCGACAGCTCGGCGCCGGCGAGGTTCTCGGCGATCAGCGCGCGGGCGATGCTCAGGCCGTTGTAGTTGCCGTAGCTGTTGTCGCCCAGCGGGATGCCGTCGAGCGTGTAGCCCAGGCGGCTCTTGTCGAACCCGCGCAGGCTGATGGTCTGCGATTCTTCGTTGGCGCCGAACGCATCGTTGGACTGCACCGACACGCCGGGCAGGCGGTCGAGGATCTTCTGGCCGCTGGTGCCCGGCGGCAGCACCTGCTTGTCGACGGCGGTGATGCGCTGCACCTGGCGGGTTTCGCCCTGGCCGATCACGGAGACCGTGTCCAGCGTCTGCGCGCTCAGCGCGGCATCGGTGCTGGCGTCGGTGGTTTCGGCGGCATGGGTGCTGGCGGCGGCGGAAAGGGCGATCGCCACGGCAATCGTCAGGTGTCGGGTCTGCATGTGAGTCCATTGCATGGGGGAAGACCGGCGCGTCTGCGCGCGGCGCGCCGCCACTATGCGAATGGAAGATGAAAGGTTGTTTACGAAGCGGCGCGCGTGCTGCGGGCGGTGACGAGCGTCTCGTTTGTGGGTGTGGGTGTGGGTGTGTCGGCAGGGCTGCCGCCCTGCACCTGCTCACTGCAACGTCAAAAGCGTGCATTCCGTGGGAGGCGGGGTGGGTCCGGTTGCGGGGGACGCCGCAAGTACCCCTTCGGGGCCCGGCCCAGCCGCTGGCGGCTGTGCGTTCGGGCGCTTGCGAAGCGGTGCTTCGCAAGCAAAGCGCCCTCACCCATGTAGGCTCGGTCGCCGCATCCATGCGGCTCACGCCCCCGCAACCGGACCCACCCCGCCTTCGACAGATTTCCGCGATCTGCCGGGAGGGCACGGGGTCGGATCCCGTTGCGTGGCAACGGGCTCCGACCCCATGTTGTTTATCGATATCTGACAGGTTTCATCCACGCATGGCGTGGATACATTTCGCGGGGATCCGATCCCGGTTCTGAACGCTATTACTCTGGGGCCAGCTGGTCCATGCGGATGCGGTTGGCGAACAGCGAGAACGCCAGCATGCCGGCCAGGCCGTTGGCGCGGCTGACCCAGTGCGGCAGCCAGCGCGGGGGCTTCAGTACGCCGGCTTCAAACAGTGGTGCGAAGGCGATGGCGTCGGTCAGGCTCATCTTGCCGGCGAACAACCAGCGGCAGACCTGCAGGCGATCCTGAGCCAGCATGTGGCGGAAGAAGGTGTGCACGGACACCAGGCCGCGCAGATACACGGTGTCCTTGGTGAAGGCCAGACCGCCGCTGGGCGGTACGCCGCGGAACACGCGCTGGGCCGAGGCGAAACTTTCTTCCGGGTTCTGCCCGGCATCGCAGAAGTAGCGGTAGACCTCGATGAAATCGGCGCCCTCGCGCGCCATCGCAATGGCCTCGGTGCGAAGACTGATGCGCTTCAACCGCTCGATATCGATGCTGCCGGTGATCTGTTCGGCGAACGTGGCCAGGCCTTCCTGGGTGGCGGTCACCCGTGGCGACGATAGGCCCAGGCTGGGCAGCACCGGCTGCTCGCGCCCGTTCAAGGCGGTGAGCGAATGCACCAGCGCTTCGTGGTGGAACAGCTGCGCGCGGTCGTAGGCACTGAAGCGCGCGGTGGTGCGCAGGCGGATGCGGGTCGGACCAGCCGCGGCCTTCGACACCAGATCCGGGTCCAGCTGCACCTGGATGATGCGTGATTCGAAGAAGGCGTCCAGATCGTTCTGCAACTGCAGCTGCAGCGCGATGGCCGACACGGGCACCTGTTCTTCCGGGGCCAGCAGTTCGTGGTCCAGTTCCGCGGCGATCTGGATGAAGTGCCGCGCTGCATCGCGCGTGCTGGGGCCGTTGCCCGGCAACGGCTGCTCGGGTGCGCCGAACAACTGCACCGAACAGCGGTCAACGGTGGCGGTGCCCAATCCTTCCAGCAGCTGCGCGGCCAGGTCCCAGCTCTGCGCGGACTGGCGCACGTAATGCCCCAACGGGTGGCTTTCGTCGCATGCACTGGCGATGGCTTCCAGGGCGCGGCGTTCTTCGCTGAAATCCAGCCGTGGGTAATCGACCTGCGGCAGCACCGGTTGGCCGCGTGCCACGCTGGCCAGGAACGGCGCCTGCGCGGTGGCCGGCCAACTGGTGAGGCCCAGCAGGCGGATGCCGCCGACAGCCTCGACCAGGCGCGCATCGAGCGCGGCATGGTGGGCCACATCGGGGTCCAGCGTTGTGGTGTGTTCCATGGGCGGACTATAGCGCCCTGCCCTTGCTTTGGTAGGTGCCAACCGCCCCGGCAGGTGCCAGCCGAAGCCCGGTAGGTGCCAACCTTGGTTGGCACGCGCCGACGGTGGGCTTCGGACAGAATCGTGCCAACCAAGGTTGGCACCTACCAACAGCGGTCCGTTAGCATCCACCAGGAGCAGGCCATTGGCACCCACGCGAAGCAGGCAGCGGCGGGGTCATTGCAGGGGTCAGAGCCCATTGCGGCGCAATGGAATCCGGCCCCGCGACAGCGATCAGCGCCGGCGCGGTTTGCTGGCCGGGCGGAACTGCTGGCCCTTGCCCTTCCTGCCGCCGCGTTCCTGCGCGGTCTCGGCCTGGCGTACGGCGAGCTTCGCAGCGGCCGCGGCGACTTCTTCCTTCAGCTTGAAATAGTTCAGCAGGCGGCTTTCTTCAATTTCGCCGGCATCGATCGCCGCGCGCACTGCACAGCCAGGTTCCTGCTGGTGCTTGCAGTCGTTGAAGCGGCACTGTTCGGCCAGCGCTTCGATATCGGCAAAGCCCCCCTCGGACAGCGTCTCTTCGCCGGTCGGCTTCAGTTCGCGCATGCCGGGCGTATCGATCAGGCAGGCGCCGGTCGGCAGCGGCATCAGCGCGCGATGGGTGGTGGTATGGCGGCCGCGCGAATCGTTGGCGCGCACCGCATTGGTCTTCATGCGCTGCTCGCCCAGCAGGGTGTTGGTCAGGGTGGACTTGCCCGCCCCCGACGAACCGACCAGCACCACGGTGCGGCCCGGCCCCAGCCACGGCTGCAGCACGGCCACGCTGTCGGCATCCAGACCATTGATCGCATGCAGGGCAATGCCCTGCATTTCCAGTTCTTCCAGCACCGCCAGCGCGTCTTCGCTGTATTCGGTCTGGTCGGCCTTGGTCAGCACCACCACCGGTTCGGCACCACCGCCCCCGACCAGCAGCAGGTAACGCTCGATACGGCGCGGATTGAAGTCGGCATCCAGCCCACAGACGATGAACACCGTATCGATGTTGGCCGCGATCACCTGCTGGTGGTAATGCTCACCGGCGGCACCACGCTTGATCGCGGTACGCCGCGGCAGCAAGGCGACGATGCGGATGCCGTCCAGCAGCACCCAGTCACCGACCGCCGGTCGTTCATGGCTGGGGAATCGCGGGCGCTGCCATTCCGGCAGCGATTCGGCCTTGATCGACGCGTCCGGGCCATCGGCCACCACATAGTGGGTGCGGTGCTGTTCGATCACCCGCGCCGGGCGGGCCTGCGGGTGCGCGGCCATGGCGGCCTGCCAGTCGGCCTGCTGCGGCGGGCCCGGCCAAGGCCAGCCGATGGTCTGCAGTGCGGTGAAATCGGGGGTCTGGGTCATCGCCGCCATTCTACCCGGCCAGCCCAGCAACGGCGGGGCCTGCACCCTTGCCATGCGCTGCACCAATTCCGGTAGGATGGAAGCCCCATGCCTTACGACGGCCCAGCCCCCATGTCCACCCCCTCGCCCAAGCCCCTGGCCATCCGCGAGCGCCTTTCCGAAGTGCGCTACGAAATCCGCGGAGAACTGGCCCGGCGAGCGCGGGAGCTGGAAGCGCAGGGCCGCAAGCTGATCAAGCTGAACATCGGCAACCCCGGCAACTTTGGTTTCCGTGCGCCCGAGCACCTGCAGCGCGCGATTGCCGATGACATGGGCCGTACCGACCCTTACACCCACCAGCAGGGTCTGCCGGTCGCACGCGAAGCCATTGCCGCCGCCTATGCACGCCGCGGTGCGCCCGACGCGCATCCGGACCGCGTGTTCGTCGGCAACGGCGTGAGCGAACTGATCGACCTGTCGCTGCGGGCACTGTTGAACCCGGGCGATGAAGTGCTGGTTCCCTCGCCGGACTACCCGCTGTGGTCGGCCGCGGCCATCCTCAACGACGGCCGCCCGGTGTACTACCGCTGCGCACCGGAAAACGGCTTCCAGCCCGACCCGACCGAAATCGAGACGCTGGTGTCTTCGCGTACCCGCGCCATCGTGCTGATCAACCCGAACAACCCCAGCGGCGCCAGCTACCCGCGCGAACTGCTGGAGCGCGTGGTCGAGATCGCGCGCCGCCACAACCTGCTGCTGCTGGTCGATGAAATCTACGACCAGATCCTCTACGACGATGCGGTGTTCCAGCCGGTCGCGCCGCTGGCCGGCGACCACCCGTGCCTGACCTTCAGCGGCCTGAGCAAGGTGCACCGCGCCTGCGGCTGGCGCGTGGGCTGGGCGCACCTGAGTGGCGACGATGCGCGCCTGGGCGAATTCCGCGCCGCGCTGGACCTGCTCAGCGCGCTGCGCCTGTGTGCCAACGTGCCGGGCCAGTACGCCATCGACGCGGCGGTGAACGGCCCGGACACCATTTCCGGGCTGTGCGCCCCCGGCGGTCGTCTGTATGAAACCCGGCGTGCGGTGATCGAGGCCTGCGACGCCAGCGAACACCTGTCGCTGGTTGCCCCGGCCGGCGCACTGTATGCGTTCCCGGCGGTGGTCGGTGCCGCCGCCAAGGGCTTTGACGACCACACCTTCGCCCTGGACCTGATGAACAACGAAGGCGTGCTGGTGGTACCGGGCTCCAGCTTCAACGTGCCCTACCGCCACCACTTCCGCGTGACCCTGCTGCCGGAAGCTTCGGTGATGCGCGATGTGTTCGCACGCATCGACCGGGTGCTGGCGCGTCGCGCCGAGGACGCCACAAAGGTGGTGCCGCTGAAGCCGCGCCGTTCGGTGGCCTGAGCCGTGGCGTTGGCTTACCTGGCGCTGGGCGATTCGTACACGATCGGCGAAGCGGTAGACGTTGACGGCCGCTGGCCCCACCAGCTGGCCGCCGCGCTGCGTGCACAGGGCGTGGCGCTGGCCGAACCGCAGACCATCGCGACCACGGGCTGGACCACGGACGAACTGGATGCGGGCATCGATGCGGCCGCGCCGCAGGGCCCGTTTGATTTCGTCAGCCTGCTGATCGGCGTGAACAACCAGTACCGGGGCCGTGCGCTGGACGAGTACCGCGCGCAGTTCCAGGCCCTTCTGCAGCGCGCGATCGGCTTTGCCGGCGGGCACGCCGAGCGCGTGCTGGTGCTGTCCTTCCCGGATTGGGGCGTGACCCCGTTCGGCGCCGGCAGTGGTCGTGATCTGGTGCAGGTTGCCGAGCAGACCGATGCCTTCAATGCGGCCGCTGCGGCGATCTGCGAAGCCCACGGCGTGGCGTTCGTTGATATCACCGACATCAGCCGCACGCAGGGCCACGACCCGGCGATGATTGCCGATGACGGGCTGCACCCTTCGGCGGCGATGTATGCGCTGTGGAGCGCGCGGGCGCTGCCGGTGGTCACGCGCCTGCTGGCCGGAGCCGGCTGAGCGCATGGACGGCACGCCACGGAACGGCACACCGCTGCACTGTTCACCGCTCGATGCCGCGCAGGCGCGGGCGATTGCGGAGGCCTTCCGGCCTGCGCAGGCCTTGGGCAACCGCCGCGATTACTACTACACCCGCGGCAAGCTGGGCAGCGATCCGCTGTATGACGGCGTGCTGCAGCACCTGCCCGATGATGGCCAGCCGCTGCTGGACCTGGGCTGCGGGCTGGGCCTGTTCGCCCATGTGCTGCGCCAGCGCGGCCGCCGCGCACCGTATCTGGGCGTAGACGTAGACGCCGCCAAGATCGCCCGGGCGCAGCGCGCCGGCGCCGGCCTGACCGACGCGCAGTTCGATTGCCTGGATGTGCAGGCGCCCTTGCCGGCACAACAGGGCCACGTGCTGCTGCTGGACGTGCTGCAGTATCTGGATGCGCAGCCGCAGTTGGAGCTGCTGAAGGCCGCCAGCGCGCGCGTGGCCCCCGGTGCGCGATTGCTGCTGCGCACGCCACTGGCTACCGGCGACCGCCGCGACCGCACCACCCGGGTGGCCGACCGGCTGGCCTGGCTGGTGGGCTGGATGGGCACGCGCCCGCGCCACTACCCGGACCCGGCGCAGTTGCGCGCCACCCTGGCCGACTGCGGCCTGCAGGTCGGCCAAGTGCGCCCGCTGCATGGGCGCACACCGTTCAACAGCTGGCTGCTGGTGGCCCAGCGCTAGCGCCGGGCCCTACCTGGCGGATTTCCTGCCGGCCGCTGCGCTCGCCGGGCATGGCCGGGCGCTACCGGTTACCCGGCCGGCAGTTCAGCCTTCAGGCCACGCGCGTCCAACACCTGCAGCACCCGTTCGATGATGGCCAGGTTGTGCCCGTGTGCCGCGCCTTCATGCAGCAGCACGATGGCACCGGGCTGCAGATCAGGCAGCAGGCGCGCCAGCACACCGTCGGGGGTGCAGCCCACGCCGTCGAAGCCGCGCGCGCTCCAGCCCACCCGCATCAGGCCCAGCGCCTTCAGCGCGGGGGCGACGAAGGGGTTGGTCATGCCGACCACCGAGCGGTACCAGCGCACGGGTCGGCCGGCGACCGCCTGCAGGGCATGGTGACAGGCCTCGATCTCGGCCCGCATCGCCGCCGGGCCCAGCCGCCAGAAACGGGTCTGCGGATGGGTGTGGCTGTGATTGCCCAGGTCATGGCCGCGGCGCAGGATCTCGGCCACCAGGGCCGGATGCGCCAATGCGCGTTCGCCCACCAGGAAAAACGTGGCCTTGGCCTGGTGGCGATCCAGCAGGTCCAGCACGGCCGGGGTCTCGGCGCTGGGGCCGTCATCGATGGTCAACCAGACGCTGTTGCCGGTGGCCGGCAGGCGGTCGAGCACCGGCGCGTAGAAGCGGCTGTTGGGAAGGAACACCGGCACCAGGAACAGCGCGTGGCTGGCCACCATCAACGGCAACCCCCACACCCAGCCGGCCCACCACCAGAGCAGGATCACGGCCAGCTGCGACGCCACCAGCCAGGGCAGCCAGCGCCAGGGCCGGGACGGGATGCGATGCAATGTTCCTGCGTTGGTCATGCCCCATGATGCCATGGGGCGTAGAATGAGCGATTCGAATTTCCCGGACCACGACTGCCATGTCCCTCGATCCCGCCCTGCGTTCGCGCATCGAATCCCTCCTCAACGCCAACCGCGTCGTGCTGTTCATGAAGGGCCAGCCGTCCATGCCGCAGTGCGGTTTCTCGGCCAAGGCCGTGGGCGCCCTGCAGGATCTGGGCGTGGATTTCGCCCACGTGAACGTGCTGGCCGACCAGGAGATCCGTGAAGGCATCAAGGCCTACGGCGACTGGCCGACCATCCCCCAGCTGTACATCGACGGCGAACTGGTCGGCGGCAGCGACATCGTGCTGCAGATGGCCGCCAGCGGCGAATTGAGCACCGTGCTCGGCCTGGCCGCACCGGACCGCACGCCGCCGCGCATCACTGTCACTCCGGCCGCCGTGGAAATGCTGAAGGGCGCGCTGGCCGATGCCCCGGGCGCTTCGCTGCAGCTGACCATCGATGCGCGCTTCCAGCCGAACTTCCAGCTGGCCCCGCATGACGAGAGCGCCATCGCCGCCGAATCCAACGGCCTGCGCGTGCAGTTCGACCTGTCCAGCGCGCGCCGCGCCGACGGCATCACCATCGACTGGGTCGATGACATCCGCGGCAAGGGCCTGGCCATCGACAACCCGAACGCGCCCAAGCCGGTGCAGGAAATCAGCGTGCGCGATGCCGACGATCTGGTGCGCGCCGGCAACGTGACCCTGGTCGACGTGCGCCCGGCTGAGGAACGCGCGATCGCCGCGGTGGGCGTGCCGTTCAAGAGCTTCGACGGCAACGGCCGTGCCGAGCTGGAAGCCCTGCCCAAGGACACCGCGCTGGCCTTCCTGTGCCACCACGGTGGCCGCAGCGCGCAGGCCGCCGAACAGTTCCGCACCCTGGGCTTCACCAAGGTGTTCAACGTGACCGGCGGCATCGATGCCTGGTCGGACGAAGTGGACAACGGCGTGCCGAAGTACTGATCGGCTGCGGTTGGAGCCTACGAAAAACGCCGGCGAACGCCGGCGTTTTTTCTGCATCCACGCATGGCGTGGATCTACCCTGCAAACCCACCTTCGGCCAGGTAATCCAGCTCTTCCGGGCTGGGAATGCGCCCCAGTACGGCGTTGCGGTGCGGAAACCGGCCGAAGCGGCGGATGATGTCGCGGTGCAGTTCGGCGTACTGCAGGTATTCCTTGTCGCCCAGCACATCGAACATGGCCACCGAACGATCCTGGTCGAACGGATCTTCGGAATGCTCGAACGGCAGGTAGATGAAGGCGCGCAGCTTGGGCACCAGCTGCAAATCCAGGCCTTCTTCGATGGCACGCATGGCGTAGTGCCGGGCCAGGCCATCGGTGGCGTAGGAATGGGCGGTACCGCGGAAGCAGTTGCGCGGGAACTGGTCCAGCAGCAGCATCAGCGCCAGCGCACCTTCGGCACTGCCCAGCCAGTGTTCGCGGCCACGCGCCGCGGCAGCGTAATGCTCGTCCAGGAAGCGTTCGCGGAAACGCGCGTCGAACGCATCGTCGCGCGCGAACCACTTGGCCGGGCCGGCCTCGCTCCAGAATTCCACCACTTGCGCGGCAACGTCCATCACCTACTCCCAGGGCCCCGCGCGCCGCGCCAGGCCGTCATCAATCATTCGTCAAAGCGCAGGTGGCGGACCGACTTGCCGTTGCGCCGGATAAGCTTAAGCGCCTCGATACCGATCTGGATATGGTTTTCCACGAACTGGGAGCTGACCTTGGCATCGGAGGCCTCGGTCTTCACCCCGTCCGGGATCATCGGCTGGTCGGACACCAGCAGCAGGGCGCCGCTGGGAATGTGGTTGGCAAAGCCGGCGGCGAACACGGTGGCCGTTTCCATGTCGATGGCCATGCAGCGCATGGCCCGCAGCCGTTCCTTGAAGGCCTCGTCGTGTTCCCACACCCGGCGGTTGGTGGTGTACACCGTGCCGGTCCAGTAATCGTGGCCCCGGTCGCGGATCATGGTGGACACCGCACGCTGCAGGGCAAAGGCCGGCAATGCCGGCACTTCCGGCGGCAGGTAGTCGCCCGAGGTGCCTTCGCCACGGATGGCGGCGATCGGCAGCACCAGGTCGCCCAGCGCATTCTTGCGCTTCAGGCCGCCGCACTTGCCCAGGAACAGCACCGCCTTGGGCATCACCGCCGACAGCAGGTCCATGATGATGGCCGCGTTGGGGCTGCCCATGCCGAAGTTGATCAGGGTGATGCCATCGATGGTGGCACTGGCCATGGGCCGGTCCAGGCCGACGATGGGCGCGCCGGTCAGTTCGGAAAAGGTGTGCAGGTAGCCACCGAAGTTGGTCAGCAGGATGTGCTCGCCAAACTGGTCCAGCGGCACGCCGGTGTAGCGTGGCAGCCAGTTGTCGACGATTTCCTGTTTGCTCTTCATGCCCGGTCCGGTGCTGCAGGGGGGGCCATTGTAGGCAACGCTGCACCTGCCCTGCCACACAAAGAAAGAGGGCGGCCCTGCGGCCGCCCTCCTCTGGTTTCCCTGCGGGAACCGGTGGCTTAGAAGCGCACCGACCAGCGCAGGTTGGCACCGTGGTCGCGGCTTTCGTCGCCGAACTGGCCGCTGTAGCCCAGTTCCAGCTGCTGCTTGGCGGTCAGCCAGGCCGACAGGCCCAGTTCGGCCACCACTGCGCTGTCGGCGATGGGCGCACCGTTGACCACGAAGCTGTCGCCGCCGCTGGCAAAGCCCAGGCGGGCCGCCGGGTTGCGGTCGCCGCTGGCGTGGCGGTAGGCCACCGCGCCGCGCACGTGCAGCCAGCTGTCCTGCTGGAACGAGGCCTTCAGGCCCTTGTCGAAGCGCACGCCGGCCGTGGCCAGGGTGGTGCGCACGTCATCCACCGAACCCTGCAGGGCCGCGGCACCGCCACGCTCGTTCACGTGCTTGGTGTCCACTTCCACGCGGGCCACCTGCAGGTACGGCTCCAGGCCGGCCTCGCGGCCGCCGAAGCGGTAGGCCGCTTCGATGAAGGCCTGGCGGGTACGCGCGTCGTAACGGGCGCTCAGGGTGTCGCTGTAACCGGCGAACGCCAGCTCACGGGTGCTGTCCACCTCGTGTTCGCTCCAAGCCAGGCCGCCACGCAGGCCGAAACCGCCCCAGTTGTGGCTGGCGTAGGCGCCGAAGTGGGTGTTGTCCACCTTCGACTTGGCACGGCGGCCTTCGCCCTGCTTCACGTCGGTGCGGCCGGTACCGGCCAGCACGCCCACCTGCCAGCCGCCGAACTCGCGGTCGGCACCGACCAGCAGGCCGTTGCTGTTGGCTTCGGTGCGGGCGGTGTTGGTGTTGCCATCCAGGGTGGTGCTGCCGGCCAGGGCCTGCACCCACACGCCGGTGGCGTCGCCGCCTTCGGCACCCGGTGCAGCAGCACCGGCACGGCGGGCCAGCGCGGCATCACGCACGTAGCGGCTGCTTTCCAGCAGGGCCACGCTGGTGGCGGCGTGCAGTTCGCCGCTCAGGCTGTCCAGTGCGCTGCCCACCTGTTCCGGGAACAGCATGGTCAGCGGGCGCGGCAGGCCCTGGCTGACCGCCAGGCCGTCGGCCACGGTGGCCACGGCCAGCTGGTTGGCGGTGGTGGCCGAGGTGGCCAGCGCGTTGCCGCGGGTCACTTCAATGCGCGCGCCGGCGGCGGTGTAGGCCAGGCTGAACTGCATGAAGGGCGAGAAGGCGCTGAAATCGGTGGTGGCGAACTGACCGTTCACGCCGCCGTCGGCCTGGATGAAGTTGAACTGCTCGCCCAGGTAGTAGATGCCCGGTTCCGGCAGCGCCACCAGGGTGCCGCCCAGGGTGGCGGTACCGGTCACGTGCAGCTGGTCGCTGCGGCTGCCCGGGGCCACTTCGGCCTGGTACACGCCGGTGGCGGTCTGCACGTAGTCACCGTTGATGGTGAGCGTACCGATGGAGTTGCCCGGGGCGATGATGCCGGCCACGGTGGTGTCACCCAGCTGGCCCACGCCCTTCAGCGTGCCCTTTTCACCCACGAAGGTGCTGCCGCCGGTCTGTACGCCGTTGAACGACACCACGCCGCCGGTGACGGTCAGGTCCGAGCCGTCCAGCACGCCGGTGGTGGTGATGCGGCTGCTGCCGCCCAGGCTGTTCAGCGCGGTGTTCTGCAGGGTGCCGTTGAGCAGGAAGGTGCCGCCGATCACGTCCACGGCGCTGGTCAGCGCGTTCACGCCATCCAGTTCCAGCACGCCTTCGCGCACCACCGCGCCATTGAAGCTGTTGTCGCCGCTCAGGCGCAGCCAGCCGATGCCGCTCTTGGTCAGCTTGCCCGGGCCGCCGATGTCATTGGTCCAGTCGTCCCATGCATCGCCTTCCCACACCTTCAGGCCGCCGGCCTTCTGGTTCATCACCACGTTGGTGTCCACGCGCAGCGAGCCGTAGCCTTCGACGGCCGCGGCCAGGTTCATCAGGCCCCAGCCGTAGACATCGTCCACGCCTTCGGCGCCCAGGTCGGTGGCGGTGGTCAGCAGCACGTCGCGCACCTGCGCGCTGTCCAGGTACGGGAAGCGCTCGAACAGCAGGCCCAGCGCGCCGGTGACGTGCGGGGCGGCCATGGAGGTGCCGCTCAGTTCCTGGTAATCGGACGACGGGGTCTGGCTGATGATGTCCACCACCAGGTTGCCGTTGTCGTCGTAGAAGTCACCTTCGATCACCGAATCCGGACCGTACACGGTCGAGTTGATGTTCGAACCCGGTGCGGCAAGGCACCAGTTCGCCGCCAGACCGCAGCGCATCGAGCGGTTGCTCAGCTCCAGGTCTTCATTGACGTTGACCACGGCCAGCCAGTACGGCTCGATGTCGGCGATGGCGCGCGGCAGCGAGGCATACATGCCGGCGATCGGCGCTTCTTCCGGCGAGGTGTTGGGCGCATCGGTGTTGCCGGCGGCCCAGACCTGGATCAGGCCGCTGCTGCGCGAACCTTCGGCCATCGCGGCCAGACTGGCGGCGAACACCGGGTGCGACTGGTACAGGTCCAGATCTTCAGCGGTGGTCGGCTCGTTGGCCAGGCCCCAGCTGTGGTTGATCGCGCGCACGCCCTGTTCGTTCATCTGCGCGTACAGCTGCGGGTAGATCGAATCGTCGGCCTGGATGGCGGCGACGGTCTGTTCGTCCAGGTACAGGTCACCGCCGATGTTCACCACCGACAGATAGGTGGCGCTGTTGGAGAACAGGCGGGCCACGCTCAGGTCGGCGCCGAAGGCAACACCGTGGGTGCCGTTGCCATCGCGGTTGGCGGCGATGGTGCCCGACACGTGGGTACCGTGCACGTTGTAGCTCAGACCTTCGTAGAGGCCGTTGAATTCCAGCAGATCGGCGTAGTCCGGATCCAGCACCCGGTAGGACACGGCCACCTGGTCACCGTCGCTGGCGAAGCAGGCATCCGGACCGTCCAGCACTTCGCGTGCGCACAGGCTGCCATCGGCCAGCACGTCGGCCAGGTGGATGCTGCGGTGGTCCTTGCCGGCGAACTCGTCGTGGTCCAGGCCGGTGCCGCTGTCGAACACGCCCAAGCGGATGCCGGCGCCGGTCAGGCCGCGTGCGTAGGCCACGTCAGCGTTGATCGCCTGCAGGCCCCAGTCGCTGTTGAATTCGGTGGTGCGCCAGCTGGCGGCATCACCCGGCTTGCCCATGATGGGTTCCGGATCGACTTCCACATCGGCGGCAGTGATTTTCAGCGACGGCGAAGCGGTGAGGACCGGCGCGGCGAACGCGGCCTGCAGGCTGCGCTGGGCCTGATAACGCGACAGCGCGTCTGCGCTGCTGTCCTGGGCCAGGGCCGGCAGGGCGGCGGCCATCAACAGCGAGCCAATAATGGCCGAGGCCAGGGGTGAGGGCAGGATGGAGCGGCGGGAAGCGGTGGAGCGGTACGACGGGGAGACAGTCATCTGCAGTTACGTCCTTGATTCCATGGAATGTTTCAGGTGCGGCTCCGTCATGGAGCAGTGGAAAGAACACCCTCGCGGCGGATCAGCGCGCGCTAACCCACCGGGTGGTAGCGGCAGGTATCACAAAAAATTAATGCTTGATTCACAATTTCTGTATAGGGAAATTCCTACCCCGCTCTTTTTGGCCCCTGTCCAACGTCACTTGGCAAGTAGCACCGGCGGCAGATAGCGTCGCTGGATTCAGATGGGGGTTTGGGGAATCTGCATGGCATCGAGGGTGTTGCGCGCCGCGCTTGGGCTGGCGCTGGTTTCGTTGAGTGCGGCGCCGGCCGTGGGCGCGTCGCGCTTCGTGGCCGACCCCTACCCCAGCACCTACCAGGCCCAGCCGGGCACGCCGGTGCTGATCCACAACGCCACCGTGCTGACCGGCACCGGCCAGCGCCTGGACAATGCCGACGTGCTGCTGCGCGATGGCCGCATCGTGGCGGTTGGCCCGCAGCTGCAGGCCGATGCGGGTGTCACCCGCATCGATGCGCAGGGCAAGTGGGTCACCCCCGGCCTGATCGACGTGCATTCGCACCTGGGCGTGTATCCCAGTCCCGGCGTGGGCGCGCACAGCGATGGCAACGAGATGACCGCACCGGTCACCGCCAACGTCTGGGCCGAGCATTCGGTGTGGCCGCAGGATCCCGGCTTCCAGGCCGCGCTGGCCGGTGGCGTGACCAGCATGCAGGTGCTGCCCGGCTCGGCCAATCTGGTGGGCGGGCGCGGCGTGGTGCTGAAGAACGTGCCCGCCACTACCTACCAGGCGATGAAATTCCCCGGTGCGCCGTGGGGCCTGAAGATGGCCTGCGGCGAAAACCCCAAGCGCGTCTATGGCGGCGGCAAGGGCGTTGCCCCGGGCACCCGCATGGGCAACGTGGCCGGCTACCGCGCCGCCTTCATCGATGCGGCCGACTACATCGCCAGGAACAGCCCGAAGCCGGCCAAGCGCAAGGGCTGGTTCGGCAGCGACAAGGGCGACAGCGCCGGTGATGCCGGCGGCAAGCGCGACCTGAAACTGGACACCCTGGCCGGGGCGATCCAGGGCGATATCCGCGTGCACATCCACTGCTACCGCGCCGACGAAATGGCCACCATGCTCGACCTGGCCAAGGAATTCGGTTTCAAGGTCGCGGCCTTCCACCACGGCGTGGAAGCCTACAAGCTGGCCGACCGCCTGGCCGCCGACGGCGTCTGCGGCGCCCTGTGGGCCGACTGGTGGGGCTTCAAGATGGAAGCCTTCGATGGCATTGCCGAGAACATCGCACTGGTGGACCGGCCGCAGAACAGCTGCGCGATCGTCCATTCCGATTCCCCCGAAGGCATCCAGCGCTTGAACCAGGAAGCAGCCAAAGTCATCGCCGCCGCGCGGCGCGCGCGGATGCCGGCGATCGCACCCGAACGGGCGATCACCTGGATGACCGCCAATGCGGCCAAGGCACTGGGCATCGAGGGCCAGACCGGTACCCTGGAGGCCGGCAAGATGGCCGACGTGGTGGTGTGGAACGGCAACCCGTTCAGTTCCTATGCCCTGGCAGAGCAGGTGTTCATCGACGGGCGGCGCTTGTATGACCGCAGCGCGCCCGAGGCCACGCCACGCTCCGATTTCCAGCTTGGCCAGGAGGTGCGCTGATGGGCATGTTGAACACGCGCCGCCGGGCATGGCCCGGCGCTACCGCCGCGCTGCTGGTGCTGCTGGTGCTGCTGGCCGGTACGGCATCGGCGCAGGACCTGCTGGTGCGCAATGCCACGGTGCATACCGCCGGCGCGCGCGGCAGCCTGCAGAACAGCGACGTGCTGGTGCAGGGCGGGCTGATCCGCGCAGTCGGGCCGGGTCTGGTTGCACCGGCCGGGGTAACGGTGGTGGAGGCCAATGGCCGCCCGCTGACCCCGGCCCTGTTCGGTGGCATCACCGAGATCGGCATTGAAGAAGTGTCCGGTGAATCGAGCACGGTGGACAGCACGCTGAAGATCGGCGAGCAGCCGCTGCGCCCGGAATTCGACGTCACCCTGGCCTACAACCCGGCCTCGGTGCTGGTGCCGGTGGCACGCCTGGATGGCATCGGCTTCACCGCGCTGGGCGCGCATACCGGCGGTGGCTTCGTGGCCGGCCAGGGCGGCGTGGTGCGGCTGGACGGCAGTGCCGATCCGATCGGCCCACGTGCCTTGTACCTGCGCCTGGGGGCGGCGGCTGCGGAACTGACCGGGCAGTCGCGTGCCGCGCAGTGGATGCTGCTGCAGCAGATGGTGGACGAGGCCCGTGGCCAGGTTCCGGCCGATTCACCGCATGCGCTGCTGACCCCGGCCGGGCGTCGCACGCTGGCCCGCTACCTGGGTGGCCAGGGCCGCATCGTGGTGGAGGTGGACCGCGCCGCCGACATCCGCCAGCTGCTGCGCTGGGCCGCGCGCGAGAAGGTGAAGGTCGCCATTGCTGGCGGCGCCGAAGCCTGGCAGCTGGCGCCGGACCTGGCCGCTGCGCAGGTGCCGGTGTTCGTGGATGCGCTGGGCAACCTGCCCAGCACCTTCGACCAGATCGGCGCCAGCCTGGAAAACGCCGCGCGCCTGCAGCGTGCCGGCGTGCCGGTGGCCTTCGCCCAGCGCGAAGACGCTTCGCACAACGCGCGCAAGATGCGCCAGCTGGCCGGCAATGCGGTGGCCAACGGCCTGCCCTGGGCCGATGGCCTGGCCGGCCTGACCCGGGTACCGGCGCAGGCACTGGGCGTGGCCGACCAGATCGGCGGCATCGAACCGGGCAAGCGCGCCGATCTGGTGCTGTGGGAAGGCGACCCGCTGGATGTGGGCCACTATGCCGAACAGGTCTGGCTGGGCGGCCGCACCATGCCCATGCGCTCGCGCCAGACCGAACTGCGTGACCGCTACCTGCAGCGCACCACCCCGCCCTGACCGACCGAGATAACGCCGATGGCCACCCTGCGCTGGTACTTCGACTTCGTTTCGCCCTATTCCTACCTGCATTGGCAGAAGCTGAAGCAGTTGCCGCAGTTCACCCGCATCCAGCCGGTGCCGATCGCCTTCGGTGCGATCCTGCACCACCTGGGCAACCTGGGGCCGGCCGAGATTCCGGCCAAGCGCCGTTTCATCTACCGCCAGCTGCTGTGGACCGCGCAGGCCGAAGGCACGGTCCTGCGCTTTCCGCCGGGGCATCCGTTCAACCCGTTGGCCGTGCTGCGCCTGTGCCTGGCAGCTGGCGGCAGCGCGCAGGCAGTGGATGTGCTGTTCGACTGGATCTGGCGCGACGGCAACAGCGCCGACAGTGCACAGGCCCTGCGCGAACCGGCGCTGCGGCTGGGCGTGGATGACGTGGAAGCCGCCCTGGCCGACCCGGCCATCAAGGAACAGCTGCGCCGCAACACCGACGCGGCCATCGACGCCGGCGTGTTCGGCGTACCCACCCTGTCCATCGACGGCGAACTGTTCTGGGGCAACGACGCCCACCCGATGATGGCCGCGGTGCTGGCCGACCCCGGCCTGCTGCAGCAACCGGAATGGCAGCACGTGATAACGCTTCCAGTGGCGGTACAGCGCAATCGCTGAACAGGCATGGCGTAATTCCCTCGCGCGCCCGGCTTGGTTTTGAGATAGTTTTCACACTTTCCGAACCTACAACCGCCCTGGAGGGGGAGCCGGATGCGCATCGGAATCGTCGTCGATTCGGCCTGCGATCTGCCGCAGGACTTCATTGCCGCGCACAACATCGTGCTGCTGCCGATCACCGTGCGCATTGGCGAAGCGGTGCTGGCCGACCACCGTGATGAGCAGGCCACGCTCAGCTTCCTGCACGCGCACGTGGCCGAGCACGGTGCCGAAGCGGAAACCATTCCCTTCAGCGTGAACCAGATCCGCGATCTGTTCCTGCAGCAGCTGGTGATCGATTACGACCACGTGTTCTGCATGACCATCACCAAGACCCGCAGCCCGATCCACGACAACGCGCTGCAGGCCAGCTTCGCCATCCTCAACGACTACAAACCGGTGCGGCAGGCGGCGGGCTTCAATTCGCCCTTCGCGCTGCGCGTGCTGGACACCCAGAACCTGTTCGCCGCGCAGGCGGTCACCGCCATCGAAGCGGTGCGCCTGCGCGACAGCGGCGCCAGCGTGCAGCAGATCCGCGAACGGCTGGAGGCGCTGGCCGGCAACGTGCATGGCTACATGGTCACCCGCGATCTGTACTACATGCGCGCGCGTGCCCGGCACAAGGGCGACCGCAGCGTGGGCCTGATCAGCGCCGCACTGGGCAGCGCACTGGACATCAAGCCGGTGCTGCACGGGTACCGCGGCGAAACCGGCCCGGTGGCCAAGATCAAGGGCTTCGACAACGCGGTGCAGAAGCTGTTCGGCGTGGTCGGCAAGCGCGTGCGTGCCGGCCTGATGACCCCCACGGTGTGCGTGAGCTACGGCGGTGAGCTGGACGAACTACGCGCCCTGCCCGGCTATGCGGCGCTGAAGGAAACCTGTGCCGCGCACGGCGTGGCCGTGTACGAAGCGGTGATGAGCCTGACCGGCATGGTGAACGTGGGCAAGGGCGCGGTGACGGTGGGTTTCGCCGACGGCCCGCACGCCTTCGATTGACGGCGCGCGCCTACACGCGCATTGCACCGCCGCTGTGCCAGCCTTGCCACCTCTGAAGGAGAACCCTCATGCCTGCGCAGTACCACATCAGCTTGCCCGACCCGTCCAAGGCCCGCGGCAACGACCCCGACCTGTCCTTCCATTCGCAGAGTGCCGGCGGTTTCGCCGAAGAACTGCAGGACGCGCTGCGCACGGGCGCCCTGTTCGAACGCTGGAAGGCCAAGCAGCCGGATCCCGATGCGGTGGAACCGCAGTGGGGCGTGACCGACCCGGACGCCACGGTGAGCGGCGAACAGAAGGACCTGCGCATCAACCTGGTGGCCACCACCCGTATCGACAGCGATGTGTTCAAGCAGCGCCTGCGCCTGCTGGCTGGCCACCATTGGGAACTGCGCGACGTGCGGTAAGGCGTGTCGCTCTGGCAGGTGCCAACCTTGGTTGGCACTCATGGGAAAGGCGGCCAACCAAGGTTGGCCACTACCGGGTTCATGCCCCGCTCTGGTGGGCGCCAACCAGGGTTGGCCACTACCGGGCGAAGCTGAAGCCCATCGGCCCGGACGGCAGCGCCGCCACTTGGTTGCGGCCACCGCGCTTGGCCGCGTACAGGCCCGCATCGGCATGGGCCAGCAGTTGTTCGGCCGTGGCCATCACCGGCGGATGGGCGAACCCCACCCCCACGCTGATGCTGACCCGCCCTTCCGGCAGCTGCAGCGCCTGCACTGCCACGCGCAGGCGCTCGGCCAGCGCCAGCACGCCCTCCACGCTGGTGCCGGGCACGATCACCGCGAATTCCTCGCCGCCATAGCGCGCCACGGTGTCGGCCGCACGGTTGGCGGTGGCCTGCAGTACCGCGGCCACGGCCTGCAGACAGCGGTCGCCGGCCGGGTGCCCGTGCTGGTCGTTGAAGGTTTTGAAGTGGTCGATGTCCACCAGCAGCAGGCCTACTTCGGTGCCGCTGCGACGGGCCCGGTTCCACTCGCTGGCCAGCGCCGCATCGAACTGGCGGCGGTTGGCCACACCGGTCAGGCCATCCTGCCGCGCCAGCTGGTCCAGCCGTGCCTGCGCTTCCAGCAGATCGATCTGCAGCAGGGTGCTGCGCAGGCTGAAACCCAGCGTAGCGACCACGAAGCCGGCCAGCGCCAGCGGGCGCGCGTGGTCCACCACCAACGCCCCGACCACCAGCAGCAGCAGCGGCAGGATCATCGGTCCACCGGCCTGGACCAGCCGCGACAAGCGCGCGTGCAGCACGCCGCCGGGGGCCGGCGACTGGCGCAGGGCCAGCACCGCCAGCAGCAGGAACGGCACGTCGATCAGCAGATCGTTGAAGGCACCAAAGGACTGTTCGGCCGTGAAATGGTTGATGTAGTACGCCACGCCCAGATAGAGCAGCGCATACAGCGCCAGCGCGCGGAAGAAGCTGCGCCGCTCGGGCACGTCGCCGGCCAGCCAGCGCACGCAGGCGAACGCGGCAATGCACAGGTTCTGGATGTCGAACATGCGGCGCATGTTGGCCATCGCGGTGTCGTCAATGTCGATGCGGTCGGCGAAGGACAGCGTATGCACGAAGAACAGCACGCCCAGCAGCGCCGCCATCAGGCCGTCAATGGTGCTGATGGTCCAGCGCTCACGGCGGGCGCGGGCCAGGATGAACACCAGCGGCACGCCATAGAGCACATACAGCAGCAGGCTGACCCGTGGGGTCAGATCGGCGCGCCCGGCGCCGATCGCATCGGCCATGTTCACCGCCATGCCGCCGGCCCACAGCAGCAGGGCCAGCGCGGTGGCCCGCCAGCCCAAGGCAGCACGGTCACGCCGCGCGCGCCACAGGCACGCCATCGCCGCCAGCACCGGCGCGGCGGTCAGGAACACGAACGATCCTTCACCGGCCGCCCCCGGCCAGAACGCCACGATCACCCCGTGGCTGAGCACGAACAACAGCGCGAGCACTACCGGCATGGATCCCCCATCGGCAAGCCGTCTGTGCCAACCATAGCGCGTTGCCCCGCCAGCGGGGCGTGATCGAATGCAGAAATGCGTGGAGTCGAGCAAGCTCGACGCTACGCCTCAGCCCCGCAGCGCCGTGGCGTGGTGCGCGATGTGTTCGCCAATGAAGCTGGCGATGAAGTAATAGCTGTGGTCGTAGCCCGGCTGCAGGCGCAGGGTCAGCGGGTGGCCCACCGCTTCGCACGCCTGCTGCAGGCGCTGCGGCTGCAACTGGGTCTGCAGGAATTCATCGGCTTCGCCCTGGTCCACCAGCAACGGCAGGCGCTCGCCGGCACCGGCGATCAGCGCGGTGGCATCCCACTGCGCCCAGGCCGCACGGTCATCGCCCAGGTACGCGGTGAAGGCCTTTTCGCCCCACGGCACCTGGCTGGGTGCCACGATCGGCGAGAACGCCGACACGCTGCGGTAGCGGCCCGGGTTGCGCAGCGCCAGCACCAGCGCGCCGTGCCCACCCATCGAATGGCCACTGATCGCCCGCGCATCGCTGGCCGGGAAGTTCGCTTCGATCAGCGTCGGCAGTTCGTGCACCACGTAGTCGTGCATGCGGTAGTGCTTCGCCCACGGCTGTTCGGTGGCATTGAGGTAGAAGCCTGCGCCCTTGCCCAAGTCGTAGCCTTCGGCATCGGCCACGTCATCGCCGCGCGGGCTGGTGTCCGGCGCCACCAGGATCACGCCATGCTCGGCGGCGTAGCGCTGCGCGCCGGCCTTGGTGATGACGTTCTGCTCGGTGCAGGTCAGGCCGCTCAGCCAGTACAGCACCGGCAGCCTCTGCGTGGCCGCCTGCGGCGGCAGGTACACGGCGAACTGCATGTCGCAGCCCAGCGTGGTGGAGTGATGGCGGTAAACGTCCTGCCAGCCGCCGAAACAGGCGCGCTGTTCGATGCGTTCCATGGAGTGCTCCCAGCGGCGGCAGGCACGCGGCCTGCCGCCTGGCGTGATTCAGAAGTGGACGACCGAGCGGATCGACTTGCCTTCATGCATCAGATCGAAGGCTTCATTGATCTTGTCCAGGTCCATGGTGTGGGTGACGAACGGGGCCAGTTCGATATCGCCCTTCATCGCGTCTTCCACCATGCCCGGCAGCTGGCTGCGGCCCTTCACGCCGCCGAAGGCGGTGCCCATCCACTTGCGGCCGGTCACCAGCTGGAACGGACGGGTGGAGATTTCCTGGCCCGCACCGGCCACGCCGATCACCACGCTCTGGCCCCAGCCACGGTGCGCGCATTCCAGCGCCGCACGCATCACGCTGGTGTTGCCGATGCACTCGAAGCTGTGGTCCACGCCCCAGGTGGTCATGTCCACGATGACCTGCTGGATCGGCTTGTCGAAGTCCTTCGGGTTGATGCAGTCGGTGGCACCGAATTCGCGGGCCAGCTCGAACTTGGACGGGTTGGTATCCACCGCGATGATGCGGCCGGCCTTGGCCTGGCGCGCGCCCTGGATGACCGCCAGACCGATGCCGCCCAGGCCGAACACGGCCACGCTGTCACCTTCCTGCACCTTGGCGGTGTTGTGCACCGCGCCGATGCCGGTGGTCACGCCGCAGCCCAGCAGGCAGACATGTTCCGGGTTCGCTTCCGGGTTGATCTTGGCCAGCGACACTTCGGCCACCACGGTGTACTCGCTGAAGGTCGAGCAGCCCATGTAGTGGTAGATCGGTTCGCCGTTGTAGCTGAAGCGGCTGGTGCCGTCGGGCATCACGCCCTTGCCCTGGGTGGCGCGCACCGACACGCACAGGTTGGTCTTGCCGCTCTTGCAGAACAGGCATTCGCCGCACTCGGCGGTGTACAGCGGAATCACGTGGTCGCCCGGCTTCACGCTGGTCACGCCCTCGCCCACTTCCACCACGATGCCGGCGCCTTCATGGCCCAGCACCACCGGGAACAGGCCTTCCGGGTCATCGCCGGACAGGGTGAACGCATCGGTGTGGCAGACACCGGTGTGGGTGATCTTCACCAGCACTTCGCCGGCCTTCGGCGGGGCGACGTCGATCTCGACGATCTGCAGCGGCTGGCCGGGACCAAAGGCGACGGCGGCACGGGATTTCATGGCGGACTCTCCAAAAGACAGGCAGTAACAGGATGGGCGGCGCTATGTTGCGCCGTTGTTTATTTCAGGTACGAGCGGATCAGCCCGCTCATCTCGCGCACGCGTTCGGCGCGTTGTTCATCGGAGGTGGCCGGCTGGTCGAATTCCTCGCGCAGGTGGGCTTCCATCACTTCGGACATCAGCCCATTGACCGCGCCACGGATGGCCGCGATCTGCTGCAGTACCGGCCCGCAGTCGGCGCCTGCCTCCAGCGCGCGGTCCAGCGCATCGCACTGGCCGCGGATGCGGCGCACGCGGGCCAGGACCTTCTTTTTCTCTTCGGGTGAATGCGGCATGGACGGCCCCCTGCGGAACTATACTGGGGGATAGTATACAGAGCGCGCGCACCTGACGCTATTGGCTGACTGCTCGCCTGTGGGGACCCGTTCGCGCACCTTTAAATATCAATGACTTATGAGAAATCCCGAATGCACTGCTGACGCAGCTGCCAATCTCTCACCCTCCATACAACTCGGAGCATCGAATGGGCGTCGGGATTGAACTGGGAAGCATCACTGATGAGATCGGCAGCGACGCGTTCCTGTATGCCTTTTTCTCGACGATAACCGGCAACCTGGAGCCTGCCGGCTGGGGAACCCGCTTCCCGATCATCATGCATACTCTCTACGGTGGAACGCTGCCGCAGAAGGATGGAGCTGGCGCACTTGCCGAGATCCGGATCATCCGGAACGAGCTCGCCCATCTGCCTCCCGACAGGGTCATCTGGTCGCTTGAAAACCGGACTCTGCAACCGCCGTGGTCAAGCAACATCTCGACCGACATCAACAATCTTGCGGATTACTTTGTCACTGCGCACGGTCGGGATCTCATCATGCTTCTGATTGAGGTCCTCGAGGAACTGGCTGGCGGGGGCGAAGGCTGCGCGAGGATCGTCAGCTACTAGCCTGCACCGCAACGTGGTTCAGTCGAACGCGCCCGCCGCGGCCAGCCGGGTCAGTTCATCCACCACGAAGCGCACTTTCGGCCGCAGGTGGCGGGTCGGCGGCCACAGTGCGTGGATCTCGATGTGCCGCTGCATGCACTCGTCCAGCACCGACTGCAGGGCACCGGACTGCAGGTGCCGACGGACCAGCGAGACCGGCATCTGGCAGATGCCGAGCCCGGCGATGGCCCCGTCAATCACCGCATCGCCGTCGTTGAGCTGGTGGGTAGCCTGTGGAATGAAGGTGCCACCCTCGCCATCCGGGCCGATCCGCCATGCCATCGGCTGGCCGTGGCGGTAGCCGACGATGCTGCGGTGCTGGCGCAGCTCGTCCACGCTGCGCGGCACGCCGTGCGCCTGCAGGTAGGACGGCGCGGCGCAGGTGACCAGGCGCTGGCTGCCCAGCCGGCGCGCCACCAGATGCTCGGCCTGCTGCAGGCCACCGAAGCGGATCAGCAGATCGATGCCTTCCTCGATCGGGTCGACGAAGTGGTCGGTGAAGGTCACCGTCAGCTGCAGGTCGGGGTACTGCTGGCAGAGCTTCAGCAGCACCGGCATCACCACCAGGCGGCCGAAAGACGAGGGCATGTCGATGCGCAGGCGTCCGCTGGGCAGGTGCGCCGCCGAGCCCAGGCAGGCCTCGGCGGCGGAGATCTCATCCAGCGCGGCCGCGCACGAGGCGTAGTAGGCCTCGCCGTCGGTAGTCAGCGAGATGCGCCGGGTGGTGCGGTGGAACAGGCGCACACCCAGCCGCGCCTCCAGCCGGGCGATCGCCTTGCCCACCGCCGAGCGCGAGATGCCCAGCGCTTCGGCGGCCTCGGTGAAGGTGCCGGCGCGCGCCGTGGTGACGAAGGTCACCAGGCCATTCAAGGATTCCACGGGCAGCATCTGCAGCCTCCATTAGGGACACGATGTCCCACCAAGAGGGAAATCGAAGCTCTTTATGTGCCTCGATGTCAACTCCATCCTGTGTGCATGGCGCCACGGGCGCCCTCCCCCACACCGAGATGACCGAGATGACCGACCTGCTGTTCCGCCCCTTCGACCTGGCGGGCACCCCGCTGCGCAACCGCATCGCCATGGCGCCGATGACCCGTGCCCGCAACCCCGGCTGCGTGGCCAATGAACTGACCGCACAGTACTACCGCCAACGCGCCAGCGCCGGCCTGATCGTCAGCGAGGGCACCCCGGTGTCGCCGCAGGGCCAGGGCTACATCGACGTGCCGGGCATCTGGTCGGCCGAACAGGTGACGGGCTGGAAGCTTGTGACCGATGCCGTGCACGCCGAACAGGGCACGATCTTCGCCCAGCTGTGGCACGTCGGACGCATGTCGCACAGCTCGCTGCAGCCCGACGGCGGGCAGCCGGTCAGCGCCGGTACGCGTGCGGTGGGCAGCGACCCGCGCAACTTCGCCTTCGTGTACCTGGATGACGGCAGCCGCGGCCGCGTCGATCCGACCCCGCCGCGCGCCCTGCGCACCGAGGAAGTACCGGGCATCGTCAGCGACTTCGTGCGTGGCGCAGAAAATGCCATCGCCGCCGGCTTCGATGGCATCGAACTGCACGCCGCCAACGGCTACCTGTTCGAGCAGTTCCTCAACCCGCACACCAACGATCGGCAGGACCTCTACGGCGGTTCGCTGCGCAACCGCGCACGACTGATCCTGGACACCGTGGATGCGCTGGCCGCGAGCATCGGCGCGCACCGCGTCGGCGTGCGCCTGGCACCGAACAGCCAGGTCTTCGACATGCCGGCGTATGACGAGAACGAAGCCAGCTACCTGTATCTGGCCGAAGAACTGGGCAAGCGCGGGCTGGCCTACGTGCATCTGAATGACAACTACCTGCGCGGCGAGCGCGCCATCGGCGAAGACTTCCTGATGGCCTTCAAGCAGGCGTACGGCGGCACCGTGCTGCTGGCCGGCGGCATGACCCGTGAGTACGCCCTGCGCCTGGTCGACGAAGGCACGATCGACATCGCCGCCTTCGGCCAGCCGTTCATCGCCAACCCGGATCTGGTCGAGCGCCTGCAGGCCGACGTGGCGCTGGCCACGCCGGATCGCGCCACCTACTACGGTGGTGGCCGCGAGGGCTATCTGGATTACCCGGTCGCCAGCTGACCCCGGTTCGGCGATCTGGCATGGGGTCGGATCCCTTTCCAGCGGAAAGGGCTCTGACCCCGGTTCGGCGAAGACGGGGTCAGAGCCGCGCTGCGCGCGGATCCGACCCCATCACTCACGCACCTTCGCGCACGTACGCGAACGATTCATCCAGCCGCGCGAATCCAATCACCTGCGTCAGCAGCGCCTGTCCCTCGCCCTCGCTGATCCGCCCTGCAACGATCTCATCGGTGCGCGCGTACAGGCGTTCCAGCACCGCGACCTGGTCGTCCCGCAGCCACGCACGGTGTGTGCCCAGCCACGCCTGCAGATCATCGGCCAGCGAGTCCTTGCCCAGCATTGAGTACTGCGTCTCCAGTTCCACCACCGCCTCCACCATCTTGCGGAACACGAAGTCCTGAAGGTTGGCAGCCAGGATGTCGGCGCGATCATCGTCGTGCCACACCAACACGACCGGCGGCTCGCTGAAGCCCGGCGCATTGGTCCAGAAGCAGTACACGTCGCCCGCGCCGCTGCGCGCGAACGGCAGCAGCTGCAGGTCGTCGCGCAGCGGGTTGTAGTGGTCCTCGGCGGTCAGGTCTTCCCACGCCTCCTGCAGTTCGTCGCGGCCGATCGGCTCGAACTCATCGGCAAACAGCAGCAGCGGCGGCTGCGCGCGCAGTTGCGCGGATTGCTGCTGGAAGCCCTCCCAGCCCAGCGCGCCCCACTGCAGCTGCCCGCTGGCGGACAACTGGTGGTACAGCGGCGGAAAGACCTGGCCGGTGGCCTGTTCGACGTCGGCAAGCGTGTTCATACGTATCCTTGTTGGAACCCAGCCGACTACCTTGCCTGAACCCTGCGCGCGCGGCCAGCAAGATGAACCGGCACCGTCACGCCACGGCCCTAGACTGCACTGCCCCGCCGTACGTTGCCCCGCCATGGACTCCCCCGCCCCCTCCTTCATCGTCAACCTGGACGTGCCCGACCTGGCCACGGCCGAGGCGTTCTACACACAGGCCTTCGGTCTGCGCATCGGCCGCCGCCTCGGCACGGGCGCCACCGAACTGCTGGGCGGACCCACGCCCCTGTACCTGCTGCAGAACGCCGACGGCAGTGCCGCCGCCGACGATGGCGATGTGCGCGACTACGAGCGCCATTGGACGCCCATCCACCTGGACTGGGTGGTGGACGATATCAACGCCGCACTGTCACGCGCCGTCGCCGCCGGTGCGCTGATCGAACGCCCGGTCAGCGAGCGCGCGTGGGGCCGCTTGGCCGTGCTGGCCGACCCGTTCGGGCATGGCTTCTGCCTGTTGCAGTTCGTCGGCAAGGGGTATGACGCGTTGGTGGAGTGATCGGGCCCTGCCATCCACGCATGGCGTGGATCTACTGCATCTCCCTCAGCCCATGACCCTCATGCGCGCTTTGCCTTTCTGAGAGATGGCTTGCTCAGGAAATTTGCAACTTCTTGTATGGCTTGCCCTACGATGCGGAAAGACTATTCGTGGTTGGTCACCACGGCGCGGTCATATGCGATTCCTCTTCTCCGATCTCTGCAATCTTCTTGGGCAGCGAATCGACAGTGCCCCGGTGCTCGCCCTGTCAGAGCGCATCGGCGCAGAAGCCCCCCGACCCACTTCATTTTCGTTCTCGAACTCCGAGGGTTGCATGTCGCATGATGCGACGGGCCTTGAGATCGGCTGGACACACGAAATCCTCGCGCCGCAGCACTACCCCCCGAGAAAATCAGGCCGCCATTTCATCTGCTGGGTATACGCAGTCTGGTTTGATCCCGCCTTCGTTGATGGGCTGCCGTTCAATCTGCGTCCGTCGGCCAGCCCCGAAGATCTTCTCAGCGCGGTTCCGGAACGCATCGATGAGGACACGCCGAAATACTGTACTGCCCGACTGATGGATCAGCCCCAGCTGACCCTCACGGTCCCACGCGCGCCTGGCCCGTGGCGCCTAGAACTGATACAGATGCAGCGCTACGCAACACTGAGCCGCGACAGCACGGGAAACAGCCGACCTGGGTGGCACTATGACGCCAAGCGGCCTGTAGAACGGGCCGACCTGGCCTCCGGCTTTTTCCTTGCGTGGTGCATCTTCCGTAACCTGGTGGGAGCACGTCACCACGACCACCAGCGATCGCTGCTCGATGACCTGCGCCATCGCCGAATGTCGATCATGGACTATGCCTACGCGACCTGCTTCGCCGGCGAGCTGTGGAGCTGGGATGTTGACGAAAAAGTACGCGACTTTGCCTTCGACTACTTCAAGGCTCTATGTCACCGGAATTCCGCACACCCTCGCCTCGGCAGAGCCGACCGCTGCCACCCGGATGATGATCTGGATGCAGTCGTGATCTTCCTGTCTGATCACGGTGGGCTCGGCACACAGGACCAATGGTCACTGTTCGAACGGTTCTCACTGCTGCTGGATGCTCGCTGGACGGACTATCACATGACCGGCCTGGAGACGGAGGTCAGTCGGCGGACAGCAATGCAGCTCACCATTCTCTATCGGTCAGTCGCGGACCAGCTTCGCAGCATCCCGGCTCCCCGGTAGCGAATCACCAGCGCATCAGCACTACCTTGCTCCTGTCGATCCACGCCCTGCGTGGATGCCTTTCCATCACTCCCGCAACATATCCACGAACGCGCGCAGCGCCGAGGCCATCTGCCGCTGTTTGGGGTAATACAGCACGAAGCCTGCGAACGGCTCGCTCCAGTCCTGCAGCACCGCCACCATGCGCCCGGCCTCGATATGCGGGCGGGCGGCATCTTCCAGCACGTACGCCAGACCAAAGCCATCGATCACCGCGCGGATGATGGTGGTCTGCTCGCTCAGCGTCAGCCGCCCGCGCACGTCGATTTCCAGCGATTCACCGCCGCGGTCGAACTGCCACTTGTACAGATGCCCGCTGGCGAAGCGGAAGCGGATGCACTCGTGCTCCAGCAGGTCACGCGGGTGTTGCGGTGCCGGGTGCCGCCGCAGGTAGTCCGGCGAGGCGACGATCATGCCGCGCAGCGCAGGCCCCAGAGGCACCGCCACCATGTCCTCGGGCACGAACTCGTGCAGGCGCACGCCGGCGTCGTAGCCTTCGCCGACGATATCCACCAGGCCGTCGTTCTCGGTCAGCTCCAGGCGCACATCGGGGTGCGCATGCAGGAAGCGGGTCAGGCGCGGGCCGAGCTGGGTCGGCACGGCCGCGCGCGCGGCGTTGATGCGCAGCAGGCCGGTGGGGCTGGCCCGGAACTGGTTCATTTCCTCCAGCGCCTCGTGCACCTGGCCCAGCGCCGGCTGCAGCCGCTGCAACAGCCGCTGGCCGGCCTCGGTCAGGGCCACGCTGCGGGTGGTGCGGTGGAACAGGCCCACGCCCAGCCGTTCTTCCAGCGCGCGGATCGCGTAGCTCACCGCCGAGGTGGACAGGGCCAGCTCGGCCCCGGCGCGGCGGAAGCTGCGGTGGCGGGCCACGGCGGCGAACGCGGCCAGGTGGGTCAGGTTGTCAGTGGCCATGATTGTGCAGTCCCACTTGATGAATCATGCCGATATCCGGGGTTCTTAGCCCCGCGCGAGGGGCGTATTGTAAAACGCCTTTCGACAAACCCCGCCAAGGATTCCCCATGTCCCTCGCCCTCGGCTATGCGGTGCGCAGCAACACCGCCCCGCTCGCACCCATCAGCTTTGAACGCCGCGCGGTCGGCGCCAACGATGTGCGCATCGAAGTGCTGTACAGCGGCATCTGCCATTCCGACCTGCACCAGGCCCGCGACGATTGGGGCGGCGCCGAATACCCGATGGTGCCGGGCCACGAGATCATCGGCCGCGTGGTCGAAGTCGGCCCGTCCGTCACGACCCTGAAGGTCGGTGACTTCGCGGGCGTTGGCTGCATGGTCGATTCCTGCCGCCACTGCGATGCCTGCGACCACGACCTGGAGCAGTACTGCGAAAAGGGCCCGACCTACACCTACAACAGCCGCGACCGCGTGACCGGCGAACTGACCCAGGGCGGCTACTCCGACCACATCGTGGTGGAACAGCGCTTCGTGGTGAAGGTCTCTGAAAAGCTGGACCTGAAGGCCGCCGCGCCGCTGCTGTGCGCCGGCATCACCACCTGGTCGCCGCTGCGCCACTGGAAGGTCGGCCCCGGCCAGAAGGTCGGCGTGATCGGTCTGGGTGGCCTGGGCCACATGGGCGTGAAGTTCGCCAAGGCGCTGGGCGCGCACGTGGTGATGATCACCACCACCCCGGAAAAGGGTGCCGACGCCAAGCGCCTGGGCGCCGACGAAGTGCTGGTCTCGCGCGATCCGGCGCAGATGAAGGCACACGCCAACAGCTTCGACTTCCTGCTCAACACGGTGCCGGTCAGCCATGACACCAACCCGTACATGAGCCTGCTCAAGCGCGACAGCACCATGTGCCTGGTCGGCGTAATCACCGAACTGGACCCGGCGCTGATGGGTGCCAGCGTGATCTTCGGCCGCAAGCACGTGACCGGCTCGGCCATCGGCGGCATGGCCGAAACCCAGGAAATGATGGACTTCTGCGCCGAGCACGGCATCGTGGCCGACGTCGAAGTGATCGACATCAAGAACGTCAATGACGCCTGGGAGCGCATGGCGAAGAACGATGTGCGCTACCGCTTCGTGATCGACATGGCCACCATCAAGGCCTGATCGCCACGGTGATGGAACGAAAAAACCCCGGCACTGCCGGGGTTTTTTCATGGTCCGAACCGCCGGGCATGGCCCGGCGCTACCGCAACGCGATCAATACGCAAACTCGCGGAACACCGGATCGACGTCGCCGTGCCAGCGGCCATGGAACAGCGCCAGCTTGCGTTCGGCCGGGGTCAGGCCCGATTCGACGATTTCCTGCAGCACGTCCAGGAACTTGCTTTCGTCCTGGCCATCGGCGTTGCGCGCGGCACGGCGCTTCAGCCCTTCCACGGAAATCTTCACCGCTTCGCGGGCCAGGTCGCGCACGGTGCCGTTGCGGAACGGCAGGCCCATCGCGTACTTCGGCACGCCATCGCGCAGCGCGTGGCGCTCGGCCAGGGTGAAGTCACGCACCAGGTCCCAAGCGGCATCCAGCGAGGCATCGTCGTACAGCAGGCCCACCCAGAACGCCGGCAGCGCGCACAGGCGGCTCCACGGGCCACCGTCGGCGCCGCGCATTTCCAGGTACTTCTTGAGTCGCACTTCCGGGAACGCGGTGGTCATGTGGTCCGACCAGTCGCGCAGGGTCGGCAGCGCACCCGGCAGCACCGGCAGTTTGCCCTGCATGAAATCGCGGAAGCTCTGCCCGCTGGCATCGTGGTAGATGCCATCGCGGTAAGAGAAGTACATCGGCACGTCCAGCAGGTAGTCGACGTAGCGCTCGTAGCCGAAGCCATCCTCGAACACGAAGTCGAGCATGCCAGTGCGGTCGGCGTCGGTGTCGGTCCAGATGTGCGAGCGGTAGCTCAGGTAGCCGTTCGGCTTGCCTTCGGTGAACGGCGAATCGGCAAACAGCGCGGTGGCGATCGGCTGCAGCGCCAGCGACACACGGAACTTCTTCACCATGTCCGCTTCGGTGGCGTAGTCCAGGTTCACCTGCACGGTGCAGGTGCGGGTCATCATGTCCAGGCCCAGCGAACCGACCTTGGGCATGTAGTTGCGCATGATCTTGTAGCGGCCCTTCGGCATCCACGGCATCTCATCGCGCGTCCACTTGGGCTGGAAGCCCATGCCCAGGAAGCCCAGCTGCAGTTCGCCGGCCACCTGTGCCACTTCATTCAGATGCGTACCGGTTTCCACGCAGGTCTGGTGGATGGTTTCCAGCGCCGCACCCGACAGTTCCAGCTGCCCGGCCGGCTCCAGCGTCACCGAGGCGCCGTCGCGCAGCAGGGCGATGGTGTTGCCGTTTTCCTGCACCGGTTCCCAGCCGAAACGCACCAGGCCGTTGAGCAGCGCCTCGATGCCGCGATCACCGTCGTAGGTGGGCGGGCGCAGATCGTCCAGGCGGAAGCCGAACTTCTCGTGCTCGGTACCGATGCGCCACTGCGCGCGGGGCTTTTCACCGGAGGCAAGCACCTCGACCAGCTGCGTGCGGTCGGTAATGGGCGTATCGGCGACGTGGCTGGGGCTCGACAAGGGGGTGGCTCGCTGTGCAGGGGGCTGGGGATGTGGGGCCAAGGGCCTTCCATCGCAAGGGCGCACTATAGCGTGGCGGTTCACCGCGTCATGCCACTGTGACGGGTTTCAGCATCCTACCGACGGCCCCTTGACCCCCGTACACTGGCGCGCATGAGTCGCCATTCACGACACCCCGAGCTGCACCGGACCGACCGCGTCGGCTGGTTGCGGGCGGCCGTGCGGGGTGTGTGCATGACCGACGCACTGGGCGCACACGCGATATGACCGGCCAACCGCCCCCCGCCACCGCGCTGCTGGCCGAACTGGCCAGCCTGGCCCATTGCGGGCGCGCCGAAGGCTACGCCTGCATCACCGCGCGACGCGAACACGGGGCCAGTTCGGTGGAAATACCGCAGCCACAGTTCGCCATCCTGCTGGAAGGCCGCAAGCAGGTACGCACTGCGCACCAATCGCTGGAGTACACACCGGGCGACATCCTGCTGGTCACCCAGCGCTGCCGCATCGATGTGGTGAACACACCCGACCCACGCACCGGGCGCTACCTGAGCGCCATCGTGCCGTTGTGTACCGAAGCCCTGGCTGCAGCCCGCACGCTGTGGAACGAACCGCTGCCGGCACCGGGTGCCGCCGTGGCGCGGCTCGCACTGCACGACCACGGCGCGCTGCTGCGGCAGTGGCGCCAGCACCTGCAGGACGGCCACTACAGCGAAGCACGACTGGCCCTGGCCAGCCTGGTGCTGGCGTGGTGCCGCAAGGGCCACGGCAACCTGCTGCTGCCGCAGGCGCCTTCGCTGGGCGAGCAGATCCGCGACCGCATCGCCACGGACCCCGCGCGCGACTGGCAGTCACGCGATGTGGAAGCGCAGTTCGCGCTGAGCGGCGCCACCCTGCGCCGCCGCCTGGCGGCCGAACAGACCAGCCTGCGCCAACTGCTGACCGAAGCGCGCCTGGCCCATGGCATGAACCTGCTGTACACCACCGACCTGCCGCTGAAGACCGTGGCCGCCCGCGCGGGCTATCGCTCCGCCGCCAGCTTCAGCAAACGCTTCGCCGAGCAGTACGGTCTGTCCCCCAGCGCGATCTAGGGGGGGGTATCGGCAGGGCTGCGCCCTGCACCTACCCGGAGCAACGGCAACGGCCAAAGCAACAGCAACAGCTGCATGGCGTGGGATGGCGGGGCGGTGTCGGATTGCGGGGACGCCGCAAGTACGTCCTTGTAGGCTTGGCAGCGCATCCATGCGGCTGACACCCCGCAATCCGACACCGCCCCGTCTTCGACAGTTTCACGCGACCTGCTGGACCGGCACGGGGTCGGATCCCGTTGCGCAGCAACGGGCTCTGACCCCGGATTCATTTCGATTCCGATTGAGATTCACTCACGCATGGCGTGGACCTACTGGCCACCGGCCAACTGTCGAAGGCGGGGTGGGTCCGGTTGCGGGGGCGTGAGCGCCATGGATGGCGCGACCGAGGCTACATGGACGTACTTGCGCCGTCCCCCGCAACCGGACCCACCCCGCCATCCCACGGAATGCACGCTTTTGCCGTTGCCGCTGTATTGAGCAGGTGCAGGGCTGCAAGCCCTGCAAACACACTCCCCCCACCGTGAGCATTGCGCGCACTGCTTTGAGCGCATCGCGCGCCGCCCGCACGGCACGCTGCACAGCGACGGAATCCTCCGCCTCACCCAGGACACCCCATGACCCCGCGTCACCTGCCGCTGTGCGGCGCCCTGCTGCTGGCCATTGCCGGCCTGCCCTCCGCCGCACATGCCGAAGCCACCACCCCCGCCCCCACCCAGCAGGTGCCCGGCGTCTACCACCAGCGCATCGGCAACCTGCAGGTCACCGCGTTGTTCGACGGCGTGGTGGCGCTGGGCCGGCAGGAAGTGGTGGACGTGCCGCCCACCCTGGTCAGCCGCCTGCTGGAAGGCCGCTACGTGCCCGAAGACAGCAAAGGCCTGCAGACCGCGGTGAACGCCTATCTGGTACGCCAGGGCAACCACCTCATCCTGGTCGATACCGGCACCGCGCAGTGCTTCGGCCCCGGCCTGGGCCAGGTGTTGGCCAACCTGCGCGCCGCCGGCGTCGACCCGGCGCAGGTGGATGACATCCTGCTCACCCACGCCCACCCCGACCACATGTGCGGCGTGCTCGATGCGCAGGGCCAGCCGGCCTACCCCAATGCCACCGTGTGGCTCACCCAGGCCGATGCCGATTACTGGCTGGACCCGGCCAGCGCGGCCAGCGCACCCGAAGGCGTGCGCTTCGCCTTCCCGCTGGCCCGCAACGCCGTGGCGCCGTACCAGGCCGCTGGGCGCCTGCGCACCTTCCAGCCCGGCGACGCGCTGCCCGGTGGCGCGGTGGCCATGGACACCCACGGCCATACCCCCGGCCATGTCTCCTACCGGTTCGACAGCCAGGGCCAGTCACTGCTGGTGTGGGGCGATGTGCTGCACTTCCACGCGGTGCAGTTCGCGCACCCGGAAGCAGCGTTCGAAGCCGATGCCGATCGCCCGGCGGCCACCGCCAGCCGGCGCAACGTGCTGCAGCAGGCCACCGCCAAGGGCTGGTGGGTGGCCGGCGCGCACCTGCCGTTCCCCGGCCTGGGCCACGTGCGCAGCGAAGGCCAGGCCTATGCCTGGGTGCCGGCGGAATATTCGCCGCTGTAAGGGATGTGCCGACGAAGGTCGGCACCCATCAGACCCGAACGGGTAGCGCCGGGCCATGCCCGGCGAACGCAGCGACAGCCGCTTATTCCAGCCCCAGCCAGCCGCCGATCACCCCGCGCGCTTCTTCCACGCCGGTACGGTCTTCGCCGGAAAACACCTGCACGCTCACCGTATCGCCATAGGCCGAATGCAGTTCCTTGCGCACCTTCTGCAGGGTCTGCATCTGCTGGCTGCGGCTGAGCTTGTCGGCCTTGGTCAGCAGCGCATGCGCCGGCAGGCCACGCTGCACGGCATAGGCCAGCATCTGCCGATCGTAGTCCTTCAGCGGGTGGCGGATATCCATCACCACCACCAGGCCACGCAGTGCTTCGCGGGTGCGGAAGTACTTGTCGATGAAGGCCTGCCAGTGTGCCTGCAGTTCCAGCGGCACCTTGGCATAGCCGTAACCGGGCAGATCGACCAGGCTGGCTTCCGGGGTGATCTGGAAGAACACCAGCTGCTGGGTGCGGCCCGGCGTCTTGGACACGCGGGCCAGCGCGTTCTGCCGGGTCAGCGCGTTGAGGGCACTGGACTTGCCAGCGTTGGAGCGGCCGGCGAAGGCCACTTCGGCCCCTTCATCGGGCGGCAGCTGCCGCGCGTTGTGGGCCGAGAGGTGGTAGCGGGCGCGTTCGATGAGCAATGACATGTGCGTAGGATCGCATGTTGCGGCGCCGCGCGCCCGCCCGGGGCACCGTGGGTCCGGAAAATGCTGCGCTGCTTCGTTGACCGTGCGCGGAAACGGCGTTGATAATCCGGGCGATGCCGGTCGCTGCCGCCCGGCCCGGTCCAAACGGAGCTTCAGCATGCGCCACGCTCGCGTTCTTGCCGTATCCGCCCTTGCCATGGCCGTGGTGGTTGCCGCCGCTGCCTTTGCGCAGACCACCCTGGTCCCGCTGCCCGACAATGGCCCGATCCAGACCGCCTCGCTCGAGGTGGATTTCAGCAAGACCACCTGGGGCAACGCCAAGGAAGGCCAGGGCAAGGCGGCCGCCTGCGCGGCCTGCCATGGCGCCGATGGCAATTCCACGGTCGAGATGTACCCGTCCATCGCCGGCCAGAGCGAACGCTACGTGGCCCAGCAGATGGCACTGATCGCCAACGGCCAGCGCAGTTCCGGCGCTGCCGTGGCCATGGTGCCGTTCGTGCAGAACCTCAGCCCGCAGGACATGCGCGACATCGGCGCGTTCTTCGCCACCCAGAAGGCCACCGCCGGCATTGCCGACGACACGCCGGTGGCCGACGGCCCCTACAAGGGCATGAAGTTCTACGAGATCGGCCAGCAGCTCTACCGCGGCGGCGATGCCCAGCGCGGCCTGCCGGCCTGCATGGCCTGCCACGGCCCCAGCGGCGCCGGCAACCCGGGCCCGGCCTACCCGCATATCGGGGGGCAGCACGCCAGCTATGTCGCTCGTCGCCTGCAGGAATACCAGGCCGGGCAGACCCACGAAACCGACAAGGCGCACTTCCAGATCATGGCGGCCATCGCCCAGAAGCTGACAGAACAGGAAGTCCAGGCCTTGTCCAGCTACCTGCAGGGCCTGCACAACCGCGCCGACGACGTGGCCGCGCAGACCACCGCCATGCCACCGGCCGCCGCCCCCTGACGGCCATTGGTCGGCGCGGGTCGCCACGGCGGCCCGCTGCTGCGGTATGTTTCCTTCACGCCGGCGGCTGCGCCGGCGTTGTTATTTTCAATGGAGATGCACGTCGATGAGGTTGATGTCCCGCCTGTTGCTGTCCCTGCTGGTGCTGCTGCCGCTGGCGGCCTGCGCCGCCACCCCTGCCAACGCCCCGCTGGTGGAAGGCAAAGATTACGAGCGCATCGCCCAGCCCGGCCCGTTCCAGCCGCTGGCTGGCAAGATCGAAGTGGTGGAAGTGTTCGGCTACACCTGCCCGCACTGCGCCCACTTCGAGCCGCAGCTGGCCGCGTGGGCCGCCAAGCTGCCGGCCGACGTGCGCTTCACCCCGGTCCCGGCCGCCTTTGGGGGTCCGTGGGACGCCTGGGCCCTGGCTTATTACGCCGCCGATGAAGTAGGCGTCGCCAAACGCAGCCATGCAGCGGTGTTCAAGGCCCTGCACGAGGACGGCACGCTGCCCATGCAGAACGTGTCGGCCGATGAACTGGCCACCTTCTACAAGGCCTACGGCGTGGCCCCGGACCGTTACAAGCAGGCCCTGCGCGGTGAAGCTGTGCAACAGAAGGTCGCCGCCGCCCGCGCCTTCGCCAAGCGCACCCAGGTGCCGGGCACCCCGGCCATCATCATCAATGGCCAGTATCTGGTGCGCGGCAACAGCTTCGACGACCAGCTGCGCATTGCCTCGGCGCTGATCGCCCAGGCCCGCGCCAGCCGCGGCCGCTGAACCAATCCCGACCCTGCACACGGCGCATCCGCCGCCGCGTGTCATCATTTCCCCCTGGCCGGCGCTCACCCGCCGGCCCCCCCATTCCAGATGCTGGAGACGTTTCCATGAAGACCCGTTACGCCGCCCTCGCACTTGCAGCGCTGCTGCCGATCCTGGCCGCCTGCAAGGCCGACGACGGCACCGCCAACACCACCGCGCCGGCTGAACCGGCAGCGACCCCGGCCGCCACCGAGACCCCGGCCCCGGCCGCCGAGCCGGCCGCAGGCAGCGAAGGCGCCGCCCCCGCCGCCGAAGGCAGCACCGCCCCGGCCGACGCCGCACCGGCGGCCGCCCCCACCCCGACCACCACCGCGCTGACCGGCCCGGCTCCGGTGGAAGGCGCCGACTACCAGCTGATCCCGAACGGCCAGCCGTTCCAGCCGGCCGCCGGCAAGGTGGAAGTGGTGGAAATCTTCGGCTACGTCTGCCCGGCCTGTGCCGCCTTCCAGCCGCTGGTGGGCCCGTGGAAGGCTGGCCTGCCCAGCGACGTGAACTTCGTCTATGTACCGGCCATGTTCGGCGGCACCTGGGATAACTACGGCCGCGCCTTCTACGCCGCGCAGACCCTGGGCGTGCAGGAAAAGTCGCACGAAGCGCTGTACCAGGCCATCCACGTGCAGAAGACCCTGAAGGGCGAGCGCGGTGCCGACTCGGTGGACGACATCGCCAAGTTCTACGGCGCCTACGGCGTGGACCCCAAGCAGTTCGCCGCCACCATGGGCAGCTTCGCAGTGAACGCCAAGACCAATTCGGCCAAGCAGTTCGCTCAGCGCAGCCAGATCTCCGGCACCCCGTCGATCATCGTCAACGGCAAGTACCTGGTGAAGGGCAAGGGCTTCCCGGACATGCTGCGTATTGCCGACCACCTGATCGCCCGCGAGCGCGCGGCCGCCCAGGCGCATTGATTCCAGAGACGTTTCCCCGGCCGTGACTTCCCCCCACACACGGACCCTGCGCTTGCTGACGGCCAATATCCAGGCCGGCTCAAGCACCCGCCGCTACAGCGACTATGTGACCCGCAGCTGGTCACATGCGCTGCCGGCGGGGCGCAAGCGCAGCAGCCTGGATGCGATCGCCACCCTGGCCCGCAACCATGACATCGTCGGCCTGCAGGAGGCTGACCCGGGCAGCCTGCGCTCGGGCTTCACCAACCAGACCCACTACCTGGCCCAGCGCGCCGGCTTCAATTACTGGAGCCACCAGCCGAACCGGCGCATGGGCGGTGTGGCCTCCAGCGCCAACGGCCTGCTGAGCAAGCTGGAACCGGTGGAAGTACAGGACCACGCCCTGCCCGGCCGCATCGGCGGGCGCGGCGTGCTGCTGGCCAAGTTCGGCGATGGCGCCGACGGCCTGGCCGTGGCGGTGGCCCATCTGTCGCTGGGCGCCGGCTCACGCATGTCGCAGCTGGGCTTCATCGCCGAACTGCTGTCCGACCACCCCAACGCGGTGCTGATGGGCGACTTCAACTGCCTGGCCGAACGCCCGGAAATGCAGGTGCTGTACCAGAAGACCCAGCTGCAACCGCCCGGCTGTGCGGTGCCCACCTTCCCCAGCTGGCGCCCGGACCGGGCGATCGACCACATTCTGGTCAGCAGCAACCTGCAGACCCGCAGCGTGGAAGCCGTGCCCGCCGCGTTTTCCGATCACCTGGCCCTGGCCATGGCGATCGACGTGCCGGCCAACGCCCTGCGCTGACCGGCAGCGCCGGGCAGGGCCCGGCGCTACTCTGCCTGCACCACCGGGGTCCTCAGCCGCCGTGCGGTCATCGTGCTGCCTACCGAGGCCACCACCGTGCAGCCGATCGCCAGCCACTGCACGCCCTCCAGGTGCTCGTGCAGCAGCAGCATCGCCCACAGTGCGGCCACTGCCGGTTCCATGCTGATCAGGATGCCGAAGGTCTCTTTCGGCAGGCGCTTGAGCGCCATCATCTCCAGTGACATCGGGATCGCACTGGACACCAGCGCCACCAGCAGGCCGGCCAGCAGGATCTTCGGCTGCAGCAGCGCCATGCCGGCATGGGCCACGCCCACCGGCACCACCACCAGCGACGCCGCCAGCAGACCCAGTGAAACCGTGTGGCCGGCATGCAGGTGGCCGGCGCGCTTGCCGAACACGATGTACAGGCCCCAGCACGCGGCCGCCCCCATCGCATAGAGCACGCCGGCCGGGTCCAGCGCCGGGCCGCCGCCCAGCGGCAGCAGCAGCAACAGGCCAAGCAGCGCGCAGCCCACCCAGAGGAAGTCGATCGGCCGCCGCGAGGACAGCATCGCCACCGTCAGCGGGCCGGTGAACTCGATGGCCACGGCGATGCCGAAGGGAATGGTGCGGATGGCCATGTAGAACAGCAGGTTCATCAGGCCCAGGGTCAGCCCGTAGCGCAGGATGGTCATCGCATCCACGCGGCTGGTCTTCCAGCGCCACGGCCGCCAGAACAGCAGCAGCAACAGCGCCGAGAAGCCCACGCGCAGGGCACTGGTGCCCTGCGCGCCGACCAGCGGAAACAGGTGTTTTGCGTAGGAGGTGCCGATGGCCAGCGCGGTAACCGAGCCGAGCACCGCCAGCGCCGGCAACATCGGCGCGAATCGGGAAATCTGCATGCGCACAGTCTATTGCGCTGGCAGCGAGCACTTGGCTCAATTGACAGCCCGTCCGCGAAATTTCTGCTCGCCATGGCCACCTCCCCCGTGCTGGACAGCTTCGACCACGCCATCCTCGACCTGCTGCAGCAGGACAACGCCCTGCCGCAGCGGCAGATTGCCGAGGCCGTGCACCTGTCCACGCCTGCCGTGCAGCGGCGCATCAAGCGCCTGCAGGACAGCGGCGTTATCGCCGCCAACGTGGCCGTGCTCGACGCGGCCAAGGTCGGGCGTCCGCTGACCATCATCGTCGAGGTGCGGGTGGTCAGCGAGCAGCGCGAGAAGGTCGCTCCGTTCCGCCGCCGCGTGCGGGACGATCCGGCCGTGCAGCAGTGCTATTCGATCACCGGCGACGGCGATTTCCTGCTGCTGCTCTCAGCGGCCTCGATGGAAGAATACGAAGCGATCACCGAGCGCCTGTTCGGCGGCGATGACAACATCGAGCGCTTCCGCACCTCGGTGGCGCTGGGCACGTTGAAGCGCAGCTTGTCGGTGCCGCTGCAGCCGGTTGTGTAGAGTCGGGCCATGCTCGACTGCGGCTGCCTCTGCCGTTGTAGAGTCGAGCCATGCTCGACTGCGGCTGTTTGTAGAGTCGAGCCATGCTCGACTGCGGCTGTTTGTAGAGTCGAGCCATGCTCGACTGGTTTTTCATTCAGTCAAGCATGGCTCGACGCTACATTACGGCCAGCCGAGCATGGCTCGACTCTACATCTGGAAGCCATGACTACACCGCCCTCCCCCGCCCGACGCCTGCGCCGCTGGCTGCTGTCCGGCGCCCTGCTGCTGGCCGCCGGCATCGCCGTGCTCTCGCTGTGGAACAGCCCGTGGGCGGCGGCACCCAAGATGCTGTGGGCGCTGGGACGCATGCCACCGGCCACCGAGCTGCCCGTGCCCGTGGACGGCGTACGCCCCCGGCAGATTGCCGATACCTTCGGCGCCCCGCGCGGGCGCGACCGTACCCACGCCGGCATCGACATCTTCGCCAAGCGCGGCACACCGGTGCGCAGCGTCACCGCCGGGGTGATCGCCGACGTGCGCGAAGGGGGGCTGGGCGGGCGCCAGGTCTGGGTGATCGGCCCGGCCCGCGAGCGCTACTACTACGCCCACCTGGACAGTTGGGCCGAGGGCCTGGCGCAGGGACAGATCGTGCACGCTGGCGACCTGCTGGGCCACGTGGGCGACAGCGGCAACGCCCAGGGTACCCCGCCCCACCTGCACTGGGGCATCTACGGCGCCGACGGCGCACGCGACCCGCTGCCCCTGCTGCGCTGAGCGGGCGGCCCGCCGGGTATGAATGTTCAGGATTTGTAAACAGGAATAGTTCGCATTATTATTCCGGCCGTTTACGGTTGGGCCAGGACGGCCGGCCATCCTCACTCTATCGTTGCGCCACGCCCGCGCGGATGCCGGCCGGCCGAACGCACGTGCTCGTCCAGGAACCCCCATGTCCCGTCATACCCTCCGCCTTCCGCAGCCGCGCCGGCTGTCGGCCGCCGTGCTTTCCGCCCTGTGCCTGGCCGCCGCCCCGGCCGCCTTCGCCCAGACCGCCGCTGCCGACCCCACCACGCTGGACAAGATCGTGGTGAAGGGCGAGCGCGCCGAAGGCTATTCCGTGCGCCGCACCTCGGCCGGTACCCGCTTCGACCTGGCGCCGCGCGAGATTCCGCAGTCGGTCAGCATCATCAGCCACCAGCGCATCGAAGATCAGAACCTGGATGACATCATCGACGTGCTGGCCAACACCACCGGCGTCAGCAGCACCCAGTCCGATACCGAGCGCACCGAGTTCTACTCGCGCGGCTTCTACATCGACAGCTACCAGTTCGACGGCCTGCCCACGCAGATGGTGCAGAACTGGAGCTACGGCGATTCCGGCCTGGACCTGGCCCTGTACGACCGCGTGGAAGTGGTGCGCGGCGCCACCGGCCTGCTGACCGGTGCCGGCAACCCGTCGGCGTCGGTGAACCTGGTGCGCAAGCACGCCGACAGCGCCGAACTGACCGGCAGCGTGTCGGTGAACGTGGGCAGCTGGGGCCGCACCCGCAGCACCGTCGACGTGACCACTCCGCTGAACAAGAGCGGTTCGGTGCGCGCCCGCGTGATCGGCAGCTACCTGGACACCGACGCGCAGATGGACCGCTACAACCAGCACAAGACGCTAGGCTACGCCGTCATCGACGCCGACCTGACCCCGGACACCCAGCTGAGCGTGGGCTACGACTACCAGCAGAAGCGCGCCAACGGCGCCACCTGGGGTGGTTTCCCGATGCTGTTCTCCGATGGCACCAGCACCGGCTACGACGAATCATTCAACGCCAGCCCGAACTGGACCTACTGGGACACCACCAGCAAGCGCGCCTTCGCCACGTTGGAGCACGCCTTCAACGACGACTGGAAAGTCCGCATCGGCGCGACCCATGACGAGACCAAGGCCGACGACAAGCTGTTCTACCCGGCCTACAACGACTGGGTCACCGGCGCTTCGTACTTCGACAAGAACACCGGTGCCGGCATCTCGCCGTCGGCCGGCTTCTACAACACCGAACGCAAGGTCAATGCGGTGGACGGCTACTTCAGTGGCGCGTTCGAGCTGTTTGGCCTGAAGCACGAAGTGATGGGGGGCCTGAGCTACAACAAGCGCGAGTACGCCAACTACGGCGACTACCAGGTCGGCGGTGCCGGCCTCGCCTGGGATCCCTTCTCCAGCTACCTGAACTGGAACGGCAACATCAGCGAACCGAACTGGAATCCGCTGGCGCTGGCCAGCGAAGGCACCATCACCCAGAAGGCCGCCTATGCCGCCACGCGCCTGTCGCTGGCCGATCCGCTGAAGCTGATCATCGGTGCGCGCTACACCGACTGGAAGAGCGAAGGCGAAGGCGCCGACCGTTCGCACAAGGTCACCACCCCGTATGCCGGCCTGGTGTTCGACATCAACGACACCTACTCCACCTATGCCTCGTACACCGAGATCTTCCAGCCGCAGATGCTGAAGGACCGCAACGGCAGCTACCTGGACCCGGTGGACGGCAAGAGCTACGAAGTGGGCGTGAAGGGTGCCTGGTTCGACAACCGACTGAATGCTTCGGTGGCCGTGTTCCGCATCGAGCAGGACAACGTCGGCCAGTCCACCGGTGAGCCGGTGATCGGCGGCACCGGCGGCGAAACGGCCTACGTGGCTGCACGCGGCACCGTCAGCCGTGGCTTCGAGTTCGAACTGAACGGCGAACTGGCCCCGGGCTGGAATGCCACCTTCGGTGCCTCGCGCTACGTGGCCAAGGACATCAACGACGCCGACATCAACACCAACCTGCCGCAGACCGCGCTGAAGCTGTTCACCAGCTACACCCCGCAGTCGCTGCAGGAACTGACCGTCGGCGGTGGTGCCAACTGGCAGAACCGCATCTACTACGCGGTGCCGGCCTACGGTCGCATCGAACAGGACGGCTACGCGCTCGTCAGCGCCTTCGTGCGCTACCGCATCTCGCCGGAGTTCAGCGTGCAGGCCAACCTCAACAACCTGCTGGACAAGAAGTACTACTCGCAGATCAACGGCTACGGTGCGTACGGCGACGGCCGCAACGGCTCGATCACCTTCACCTGGTCGTTCTGATGCAGACGCGGCGCCGGGGCAACCCCGGCGCCGCCATTGCGTAGCGTCGGGCCATGCTCGACCGCCTTGCTCTTGTAGAGTCGAGCCATGCTCGACTGAACCGCAAAAAGCAGTCGAGCATGGCTCGACTCTACCCAAGCACGGCAAGCACCCCGCCCGATCCCAGCGCAGCACGCGCCGCGCCGGGATGATCCCGGCGCGGCATCCAGGCCTTAGAACCGCAGATCCGCGCGCAGGTACCAGTAGCGACCACGCGGAATGTCATACGTCGAGGCGTCGTAGCCGTTCAACGAGCATGACAGGCAGATCGGCGGATCCTTGTCGAACACGTTGTTCAGACCCGCGGTCAACTGCAGCCCCTTCATCCATTCAATCCGGTAGCCCACCTGCGCATCATGGAAGGTGGTGGCCGCCAGCTTGTTGGTGCCCGCCGCCTGGTCGCTGCACACCGCGAATGCCACCGCGTCGCCGCAGTCTTCGGTCAGTTCGGAGATGTGGCGCACCGTCCAGTTCGCGCTCCAGTTGCCCAGCGTCCAGCCCAGCGACAGGTTGCTGGTCCATTCGGGAATGGAGCTGTCGGCCACTTCGATGCCCGGCCCCTGCGGCTGCTTCTGACCGGCCGCGCCGGTGGCCTCGTAACGGCCCACGAAGGTGTTCTGCCAGCCGATCTTGAACTGGCCGGCCGCGCTCTGCGGCAGCGTCCAGTGCAGGTCCACGTCCCAGCCATCGGTCTTGATCGAGCCCAGGTTGGTCAGGCGGTTGTTGAAGCCGTTGATGCCGCCGGTGCTGGCGCGGGTGATGCCATCGCAGTACAGCGGGTCCAGGGTATCCACGCACAGGTCCAGCTGGGTCTGTGCGTTGATGGCCTGGATCGCGCCGTCGATGGTGTGCCGGTAGAAGGTCACGTCCACGTCGAAACGCTCCGACCAGCTGGTGTTGTTGCCGAACCACGGGCTCCACACGAAGCCGGCGCTGAAGCTGCGCGAACGTTCCGGGTCCAGCTCGCGGTTGCCGCCGGTGGTTACCGAGATCTGCGAATTGGCCTGCTGGAAACCGGTCGGCACGCCCAGCGCGGCGCAGTTGGCCGCGCTACCACGCGGCGCGGTGCCACCCAGGCCGATCGAGCACGGGTCGAAGATCTGCAGGTCGGCACGCGCGGCCGAACCGTACAGTTCACCGATCGACGGCGCACGGAAGCCTTCGGCATAGGTGGTGCGCAGCACGAAGTCGTTGGTCACCTGCCAGCGCAGGCCGTACTTGGGCGTGAACTCGCCGCCAAAGGTGGAGTAGTCCGAATAGCGGCCGGCCACGCTCAGGTCCAGCTTGCCGCCATAGGACGGCGCGGCGAACAGCGGCACGTTCAATTCCAGGTACGCTTCATTCACATCATACGAACCGGACGTCGGCTGCGACGGCACGCCGTTGTAATGGCCGATCACCGTCAGCGGATCAGGCTGGTACCAGCCTTCGTACTTGCGGTGTTCCAGGCCAGTAGCGAAGGAAACCGCACCAGCCGGCAGATTGAACAGTTCGCTGGACAGGTTGGCGGTGAACAGGGTCAGTTCGTTCTGGCTGCGGTCGCGCACCACCGGCTGGATCCACTGCAGCATCTCCGGGGTGATCGACCCCAGACCGCCGAAGATATCCAGCGGCACGCAGCCCGGCGTGGCCGCGCAGATGGCCGGATCACCCAGCGCCAGGTTGATGTTGTAGATGTTGTAGCTGCCGTAGTTGGTCTGGGTGGCCTTGTTCTTGCTGTACATGCCGTTCACGTCCCAGTACCACTGGCGGTCGGCGGCCTGGAAATTGCCTTCCAGACCGGTGGCGAAGTACTGCGTATCCACCTTCTGCTCGAACACGCGCGCGCCGCCTTCCAGCGGGCGCCGGCCGATCATGATCAGGTTGTCCGACGAATCCAGGGTGAAGCCGAACGGGTTGTAGGGGTTCAGCGCGGAAATGACGATGTTGTCGGCCAGCGGATTGCCGGTGCCGGCTTCGGGGCCGAAGAACAGCGGCTCCGGCGCGGCCTGGTTGGTCGATTCGCGGCGGTTGCCCAGTGCCTTCACGTACCACTGCACGTTGTCGCTGAGGTCGAAACGGAACTGGCCGAAGATGCCTTTGCGCTCCGACGGCGTCAGCACCATGTTGTACTCGGCGAAGTTGAAGCGATCGGCCGTGCCGAAGCAGTGGTAGCCATCGGTACGGTCGCAGCCATCGCCACCGTTGTAGGTGGGCCGCGCGCCGGCGTTCGGGGTCAGGTCGTGGGTGGTGCCGGTGTTGGGGTCGGTGAAGATGAAGCGGCCGTCGGGCGTGGCCGAACTGCCCAGCGCCAGGCCGGTGCCCGGTACCGGGAAACGCGACTGCTCGCGGTCGCGCGCATACACCGCGTCCTGCTTGGTCCAGCTGCCGCCCACGAACAGGCTGTAGCGGTCACCGCGCGTGCCCCAGGCCAGGTCCACGCCCTTCTGCGTACCATCGCCCTTGCTGTACTCGCCGTAGTTCAGGGTGACCTGGCCACCATCGAAATCGCGACGGGTGATGATGTTGACCACGCCGGCAATCGCATCGGAGCCGTACAGCGACGAGGCACCGTCTTCCAGCACTTCGATGCGTTCAACAATCGCCAGCGGAATGGTGTTCAGATCGGTCGCCGCGCCCACGCCGGACGCGGACGATTCATTCACCCAGCGGATGCCATCGACCAGCACCAGCACGCGCTTGGCGCCCAGGTGGCGCAGATCGACCTGCGCCGAACCGGCGCCCACGCCGCTGCCGTCGGGTGGGAAGCCGAAGTTGCCGGAAGAATTGAACTTGGCATTGAGCGCCGAACCGGAACCGGTCAACTGCTGCAGCACCTCGCCGATGGAGTTCAGGCCGGTGCGTTCAATCTCGCTGCGGGTCAGAGTCTGGATCGGCACCTGGCCTTCCACTTCGGCGCGCTTGATGCGCGTGCCGGTTACTTCAACGCGGTCCAGATCGGTGGTGGATTGGGCGGCGGCACTCATCGGTGCCAGAGCCGTCACGCACAGGGCGACGGCAACCGCCAAGGGGCGGTGATGCAGGTACTTCATTCGCTCTCTCTCCAAAGGAATGTCGGGACAGTGACTGCCGCGCTCCCTCCTGCATGGCGGCAGCGTCTCCTTTGTAAACAACCTGTAAAAATGACGACGTGATGAAGAACACTCTTTCACGCGTTTTTGACGAATGAACCAACCGTATCCGCAGCGGTGGCGAACGATTAGGAATTGTTTGAAATTCAAGTGTCCCAGCGAACTTGCGTGCAGCTTCATCACAGACTGAGGCTTCCGACGCTAAACGCGAGGTCTCATCGTGAAAGCACTCAGTGCCGTGCTGCTGCCCGCAGCGCTCCTTGCAATTGCCCTGCTGTCATTGCCCACCAACGCCCGCGCGGGCGGGCTGGTCGAATGCAACAACTGTGCGTCCCCCGGGATGCAGCGCTGCCATCGGGCGCTGGCCTGACGGTGGTCATGGACTTCGAGCGAGCACGACTTACTGCATTCCACGTCGAATACGATCGCGAGTTCAGAAAATGGCGGGCCCTTCCCACCCCGGTGCCCAATCAGATCCAGATGGCGTTCCTGCGCATCGTCGACGGCACTTCCACAACTCTGGATCAAGGGGCTGACCGTGCAGCGTGGCGACAGCAGCCGCATGTCCTGTAGCTGGGACGGCCGGACGGTGTACTGCCGCCAGTACTGAGCGCCAGACCGGCGTTGAGTAGGCAGAGCCACTCAACGCCGGTTGCACCGTGTCAACGCACGAACGCGATCCGCTGCATGCCCGTAGCCTCGGCCGCGGCCAGGATGCGCGCCATGCCTTCGTACTCGGCCGAAGGGTCGCTGCTGATGCGCAGCTCCGGTAGGTTGCCGGCGTGCTCGCCCGCCTGCGCACGCAGGCGCTGCTGCAGATCACCGATGGCCATCGGCTGCCCGTTCCAGCTCAACTGGCTGGCCGCATCCAGGCGCAGCTCGATGGGCGGCGGCGGGTCCGGCCGCTGTACCACCCGGTCGGTGGCCTGCGGCAGATCCACCGTGATCGGCCGCGCCACGATCGGTGCAGTCACGATGAAGATGATCAACAACACCAGCATCACATCCACCAGTGGCGTCACGTTGATCTCAGCCAGTGGTCCGCTTCGTCCTGCGCTACTGAATGCCATGTGCCGCTCCCTGCAGCAGGGCCGCTTGCCCTGTGGCCGAACTTACCCGGCCCATTGCCCACACTGGCAGTGCTGCGCACGCAGTCGTTCAGCCGCCGTTTGCCAGCACCAAACGTGCACGCTGCGCGAAACTGAATTCAGCCACGGCCCGCTATGCTGGGGCCATGACCCGACGCTCTTCGACCGCCCTGTCCCTGTTCCCGCTGGCCACCACGCTGCTGATCGGCTGCGCCAGTGCCCAGTCCCTTGATGCCCAGAGCGGCCAGTTGAAGGCCGCGCTGGACGCCGCCGAGCGTGGCCAGCTGGCGCCCGCCCAGGCCGCCGCGCTCAGCCGCCACCCGGCCTATGGCTGGGTCGAGTTCGCCCAACTGCGGCGCAACATCGACAGCGTGGACAACGGCCAGGCCCAGGCCTTCCTGAAACGCTATGACGGCCAGGCCGTGGCCAACAGCTTCCGCAGCGTGTGGCTGCCCTCGGTGGCCCGCCGCCAGGATTGGCCCACCCTGCTGGCCAACTGGGCGCCGACCGAGAACCTGGGCCTGCGTTGCGCGCAGCTGACCGCCCGCCAGGCCACCGGCAAGGTGGACGCGCAGTGGACCAGCGACGCGCAGGACCTGTGGCGCAAGAATGGCAAGTCGCTGCCCGATGCCTGCGACGCGGTGTTCGCCGTGCTGCAGGCCCAGGGCGGCATGAGCGATGCCCTGCGCTGGGAACGCATCGATGCGGCCGCCGATGCCCAGCAGCCGGCGGTGATGCGCAGCGCCGCGCGTGGCCTGCCGGCCGCCGAGCTGGCCCAGGCCAACAGCTACGCCGCCTTCGTCGACCGCCCCAATGCCAGCGCCCTGAACTGGCCGCGCACCGAGCGCAGCCGGCGCATCGCCACCGACGGCCTGGAAAAACTGGCCAAGGCCGACCCTGGCGCCACCGAACAGCAACTGCCGCAGTACGCGCAGGCGCTGGGCCTGAGCGCCGAGCAGCAAGGCCAGGTGCGCTACCAGATCGCGCTGTGGACCGTGGCCTCGTACCTGCCCGATTCGGCGCGCCGCCTCAATGCCGTGCCCGAATCGGCCTACGACGAGCGCCTGCACGAATGGCGCGTGCGTGAGGCGATGTCGCGCGGCGATTGGCCGGCCGCGCTGGCCGCGATCCGCAAGATGGGCAGCAAGCAGCGCAGCGATTCGCGCTGGGCGTATTTCGAAGGGCGCATGCTGGAAAAGACTGGGCAGGTGCAGCAGGCGCAGCCGCTGTTCCGCGATGCCGCGCGCGCGCCCACCTTCCACGGCTTCCTGGCCGCCGACAAGCTGCAGCAGGCGTACACGCTGTGCCCGTGGAAGCCCAACGACAGTGCCCAGGCGCAGGCCGCGGTAGCGCGTGACCCGGCCATCCAGCGCGCCATGGCGCTGTACCAGATCGACCGCACCGGCTGGGCCGTGGCCGAATGGAACAGCGCGCTGTCGCGCTTCGATGATACCCAGCGCCGCCTGGCCGTACGCGTGGCGCAGGACAACGGCTGGTTCGACCGCGCCGTGTTCGCGCTGGGCAAGCAACCGCAAGAACAGCGCCTGTACGACCTGCGCTTCCCGCTGCACCACGACAGCACCATCCGCCGCGAATCGGCGCGCAATGCCATCGACCCGGCCTGGGTGGCCGCCGAGATCCGCGCCGAGAGCACCTTCACCCCGCGCGCGCGCTCGCCTGCCAACGCCATGGGCCTGATGCAGGTGCTCCCCACCACCGGTGCCAGCGTGGCCAAGTCGATCGGCCTGACCGGGTACGGCGGCGCGGACAGCCTGTACGACCCGGATACCAACATCGCCATTGGCACCGCGTACCTGCGCCAGCTGATGAACAAGTACGACGGCCTGCCGTACGTGACCATCGCCGCCTACAACGCCGGGCCGACCCCGACCGCACGCTGGCAGACCCAGCGCCCGGGCTTCGACCCGGACCTGTGGATCGAGACCATCAGCTACAAGGAAACGCGCGAATACGTGGCCCGCGTGCTGGCCTTCAGCGTGATCTACGACTGGCGCCTCAACGGCAATGCCCTGCCGCTCAGCGACCGCCTGATGGGTCGCCTGGTGGACAAGCGCAAGGCCTTCACCTGCGCCACCAATGCCGAGCAGGGCGGGGATTGATCGACGCGGGCAGTGCCGCCGGGCGTGGCCCGGCGATCGCGCAGCGCGGCGACACACGCCCGTGCGATCATCCCGGTCATGAAGATCTATCTTGTCGGCGGCGCCGTGCGCGACCGCCTGCTGCAGCGCCCCGCCGGTGACCGTGACTGGGTGGTGGTCGGTGCCACGCCCGCGCAGATGGAAGCGCAGGGCTACACCGCCGTGGGCCGCGATTTCCCGGTGTTCCTGCATCCCAAAACGGGTGAGGAATACGCACTGGCGCGCACCGAGCGCAAATCCGGCCGCGGCTATCGCGGCTTCGTGGTCGATGCCGATCCGGCGGTCACCCTGGAAGAGGATCTGCAGCGCCGCGATTTCACCATCAACGCCATTGCCTGCGACGAAGACACCGGCACACTGGTCGACCCCTGCGGCGGTGCGCGCGATCTGCAGCAGCGCGTGCTGCGCCACGTCGGCCCGGCATTCGTGGAAGACCCGCTGCGCGTGCTGCGCGCGGCACGCTTCATGGCGCGCTTCGCGCCGCTGGGCTTTACCGTCGCCGACGAAACCATGGCGCTGATGCGCGAGGTCGCCGCCAGTGGCGAACTGGACGCGCTGGTGCCCGAACGCGTCTGGCAGGAACTGCGCAAGGCGCTGGTCTGCGAACGCCCGTCCGCCTTCCTGCGCACGCTGCATGACGCGCACGCGCTGGGGCCGATCCTGCCGGAACTGGAAGCACTGTACGGCGTGCCGCAGCGTGCCGAATTCCATCCGGAAGTCGACACTGGCATCCACCAGGAAATGGTCAGCGACATGGCCGCACGCCTGGCGCCGGGCGACGATCTTGTGGGCTTCGCCGCCCTCACCCACGACCTCGGCAAGGGCCTGACCCCGCAGGACGAATGGCCGCGCCACATCATGCACGAGCAGCGTGGCCTGGAGCCGCTCAAGGAGCTGTGTGCGCGCCTGAAGATTCCCACCGAGCACCAGCAGCTGGCGGAGGCGGTCTGCCGCGAACACTTGAACGTGCACCGCATCGACGAACTGCGCGATGCCACCGTGCTGGAACTGCTGGGCCGCTGCGATGCCCTGCGCCGGCCCGAGCGCGTGGCCCGCATCGCGCTGTGCTGCGAGGCCGACAAGCGCGGCCGGCTGGGTTTCGAAGACAGCGACTACCCGCAGGGCGAAACGCTCAAGCGCCTGCACCAGGCCGCGCTTTCAGTGCAGGCACGAGATCTGGATACCACCCACCTGAAAGGCCCGGCCATTGGCGAAGCGCTGGCCAAGGCGCGGGTGAAGGCGATCGCGGCGGCGCGCTGAGCGCGGTCAGTGCGCCATGCCGCGGGTAATCGCCGCGGCGCGCTCCTTCAGCTGGGCCACGGCATCGGGAATCATCTCCATGCCCACGTCCAGGCCGGGGTTCAGGACCAGGCCAACGCCCTCGCCAATGCCCGACAGCAGCGCGTGCACGGCAATCGGCATGGCATGGGCGAACTGCGGCAGCTGTTCGTGCCACAGCTCGGCACGTTCCGGCGCGGTGAACACCGCAAACATCGGCTCGCCGCTTTCGCTGGTCAGCACCAGCGGTGAAATGCTCTCGTCCCAGGCGCCATCTTCGCCAATGGCCTTGTCCAGCAGCACGAACACCGGCGCTGTCAGCAGGCCGTCCAGAAACTGCGCGGCGGTCAGCGTGCCGTCCTGTGCCTGCAGCAGGCGGACCTCCAGGTCGTTGGTGGGTTCAAACGGCGTGTCGTGGTCCATGGTCGCTTCCGGTACGTGATTGCTGGGCACCACTTTAGCAGGCCGGGAGCTCAGGCCAGATAGCCTTGCCGCCACATCCACCCCGCCACCGCCAGCCCAGCAACCACCACCAGCATCAGCGGCAGGCCAAAGCGGTGCCGGAACGGAATCGGCACCCCGCCCAGCTGCTGGTCCAGGGTCTCGGTGTCCAGCACCCAGCCATGGCCGCAGCCGGTGCAGGCCAGTTCGTAGCGGCGCTGGTAGACGAAGCCGAACAGCAGGTCGATGCGCGCCATGCGGTAACGCAGCTGTGGGGCGAAGTCGGTTTCTGTCTGGCAGCGCAGGCAGTGGTGTGCCTCGGTCGGGCCGACCACCACCACCCGTTCCTGCTGGCCGATCAGCAGCATCCTTCAGCCACCCCTGCAGGCAGGCTGCGCCAGCAGCCACGCTTGGGCGGCGGCGACGGTGGCTGCAGCGCCGCGTGTGTGCTCGTCGGGCATGATCTTCCGCCCATCGCCGCGGCCGTGGCGGTCCTGCATGACGCTGGTGGTCAACACCAGGGAACTGCCATCGACCAGCGGCCGCACCACGTTGGCGGTGGACACACCGCGGGTGGGTTCGCCGAAACTGCGCGTCTGCGGACGGCCACGGAACGCCAGCGCCGTCGCTTCGCCGGCACTGGCGGTGTGCGGCCCGGTCAACACGGCCACGGGTGCGGCGGCATGCTTCAGCTGATAACCCGGCTTACCCTGGTCAACAATGGCGCGCGCGCCCAGACGCAGGCCAGACGGCGTGGAGTGCCAAGCGGAAGGGCCGTCGGCGGTGACAAACGCGCCCACGGTCTCGTCATCGCCGGCGGTCATGCGCAGCAACGGGGCGACGCCCAGCAGCATGGGCCACATGTTGCCGCCGGTGTTGCCGCGCAGATCCACGATCCAGCCGCAGCGGGCGCCGTTGTCCTGCTCACCGATGGTCGCCTGCCAGCGCGCGGCGCGTTGCTGCATCTTCTGCTGCAGCTCCGGGCCGGGAACGATGGAGAACGCGCCGATCTCGACCCAGCCGATGCGTGGGTCAACAGGCGGTGTATCGGTCGACGTGGCCGCCATGCCTGTACCGGTGGCGTTGGCGGCGCCGGCGGTGTTGGCCCGTCCTGGCCGCTGCGCTTCCGCGCGCATCCGCTTCGGGCTGAGCCACGCGCCGTGCCCGCCCGAGCTGCGGCCAATGGCTTCCTTCAGTACGTCGCGTATTTTTTCCGGGTTGCCCTGCGCTGCACTCATGCGTGCACGGATCTCTGGCCAGTCCACGCGATCACGGTAGAGCGCCTCGCGCTCCAGCAGGTCCACCAGTTCGATCTGGGCCTGCCGCGTGGGCAGTTCGATGGCGTGGGCAGGTGCCGCCATTGCGGCGGTCAGTGCCAGAATCGTGGTGCGGATACCCATGGGCATTCGACGTTCCTTCGCCGGAAGGTGGAGGAACGAGGATACGCCGTTGGACGTCGCGCGACGTGTCGTGTTTCGCACTCCTGGGCCGCGGCAGGATTTGCAACTTTGCTCATGGCTGCGCTGCAGTGAAACCGCGAAGGTGGCTTTGCCAACGCACGCTGCGCTGGCCGGGATTGGCGTCCTGAATCAAACATTCAAGCGATCGACTTGCCGACTCAGCGGCAATTACGACAATGCATCGGCTCGCCCATGGTGGGCGGTGCGTGGGGATCCTCGCGATCCGTCGGCTTTTTCGCTTGGATTTTGACCGGCACGCCAACCCGCACCGCCCGCCACCTTGCACGACGCAGGTGGCCTTGCCATGTGAGGTTGCCGCCATGACCACGCTCTACCCCACCTATCCCCGTCTGCATGCCCTGCTGGGCGATGCCCTGCCCGGCCTGGCGGTGCCCAATGCCGTGGCCGAGGCCCTGGAAGATGCGTTGATGGAAGCCGCAGAGGCTGTGCCGCCATCGGCGTTCTTCGCCCGGCTACGCGGCATGACGCAGGCGGTTGGCGATGCACGCGGGCGCGGTCTGGCCGACGCTGCGCGCTGCCTGGCGGCGCTTTCGGCCTGCGGTGGTGTGCTGCTGGCGGCGCAGTCGGCGCGGGAGCTGGATGATGTGACCGCGCAGTGCCCGGCGCAGGTGGAAGAAGGCTTGCTGCAGGCAGTGGTGGTGCTGGCCGAGCATGCCGGCGCGCTGGTTCATGACGTTGTCGGCAGCCGCCGGTAGCGTCGAGCTTGCTCGACGCTACGGGGTCATGGTGTGTCGACCAAGGTCGACACCTACCAGAGCGGGTCACGACGTCGGGTGGATTTTCCAGCGGGTCATGGCGTGTCGACCAAGGTCGACACCTACCAGAGCGGGTCATGACGTCGGGCGGATTTCCTGCGGGTCATGGCGTGTCGACCAAGGTCGACACCTACCAGAGCGGGTCCTGACGTCGGGCGGATTTCCGGCGGGTCATGGCGTGTCGACCAAGGTCGACACCTACCAGAGCGGGTCATGACGTCGGGCGGATTTCCGGCGGGTCATGGCGTGTGGACCAGGGCCGACACCTACCAGAGCGGATCACAACGTCGGGCGGGTTTTCGAGCGGGTCCTGGCGTGTCGACCATGGTCGACACCTACCAAGGGAGTTGCCCGCCGGGCGTGGCCCGGCGCTACCAGTCTGCGCGCAGGCCGATGTTGCCTTCGATCACGCGCCGTTCTTCTGTGCGGCTGCCGCCCACTTCGCGAGTATAGTCGGCCACGGCATACGCGCTGATGGTGCGGTTGAAGCGACCGACCACCCCTACGCCGGCTTCCAGCGCCCGCGAGCGTTGCGCGCTGGTTATCACGTCGGTGTCGAACTGCACGCGGTCCTCGCCGGAGCGGCCGTGCCAGTAGTTCAGCTTGAAGTACGGCTGCCAGCCGTTGTCGGCCAGCTGGTAATCACCGGCCAGGCGCAGGCCGACGCGGCCGGTCCAGGCGTTGTCACTGTCGAAGCGCACCGCAGACACGTCATCGCGCCGGTCATCCAGCGAACTGCGCTGCCAGATCACCTGCACCTGCGGTTCCAGCCACCATGAGGATTGCCCGAACTGCAGCAGCGGCTTGCCCGCCTCCAGCGACAGCGTGGTGCCATCTCCCTGCACGTCGATGCCGAGCCCGCGCGAGGAACGCACACGGCCGTCATAGCGGCTCTGCATCGCCACCGCGTCCAAGTAGCCGCCTTCGCTTCCGGTCAGCGTCCAGTACAGGCCCACGTGTTTGTCGTCCAGGCGGCTCTGGCCGACCTGCACGTTCTCCCAGCCCAGGGCCAGGCCGGTCACCCGGCCATCGGCGCGGGTGCGGCCGACGAACACACCGATCTGGTTGCGGTGTGCATCGGCGGCGGCGGCCCAGACGTCCACACCGGCCTGCACGCCCGTCAGATCGCCGTCGAAGCCCGGCTGGGCGTCGCCCTTCCAATGGATCTCACTGCTCTGCCCTACCAGCCGGCCCCAAGCGGTGCGCAGGGCGCCGGTGTTGTACAGCAGGCGCTGCTCGCCCTGGCGTTCGTGGAAGGCGCCCAGGCTGGCCAGCGACGCCTCGCGCAGCAGCGGCGGCACCACCGCATAGGTAGCGGTTTCCAGGCGGTACAACGGCACCACGTCACCCTGCGCGGGTCGCGCGCCGGCACTGGGCGCTGGGCCCAGGCCCGGTAGTGCGCCACCGGCCAACGGCACGTCGGGCACCGGCGGGTCGCTGGGTGGGGCAACGTCGGCCGGCTGCGGCGGTGGCGCCGGGGGCGCGGTCTCGGCAGCGGTCAGGTCCGGGTCCAGCGCCCCTTCGGGCGGCGGCGGCGGGGCCGGGGCGATCGCGGGCGGCGGCGCCACCGGCGGCGTGGGCGGCGGTGGCTCGGCGGTGCTGCCGGTTCCACTGGGCGCCGGGGTCGGGCCGGACACCAGGGTCGAGCGCAGGTACCAGTTCTCTCCACTGCCCGCGCTTACCCCGCCCTTGAACAGGAAGTACTCGTAGGCACCGGCCGACACCGGGGCGAACAGCGAGAACGCACCGGCTGCGGTGGTCGCACCGTTCAGCGCCTGCACTACCAGGATGCCGTCGGCCAGCGTGGCCGCGCCGCCACCGCCGGCATTGAGGATGCCGATACCGGTGCTCCCGGTTGCCGCTCCGCCATCGATCACCAGGCGGTCCGTAACGGAATCGTCCGCGCCCAGCACGGTACGCAGGTACAGACCACCGCCGTCACCACGGTAGTTGCCGCGGATCGTGAATACATCGCCGGCACCCACGCCGGTCAGGTCGATGCGCCCGGCGTTGACCACGTTCACCAGTGCGCTGTCGCTGAGCGGACGCACCCCATTGGAACCGCTGCCCGCGTACAACGTGCTGGTGTCATCCAAAGTAAGCGTGCCGGTGCCGGTTGCACTGTCGCCCAGCCGCAGATCGCCATCGAAGGTCAGTTCAGTGCTGCTGGCCAGGCTGATGGTTTCCCAGTTCTGCAGGCGGCCCACGCCGGTCATCTTGACGTTGCTGAGCGCAAGCCGGTCGTTGCCACTGCCGCCGTCGAACAGCGGCACCGCGCCCAGGTTGGCCTGGTTGAGGTTGGCCAACGTGGCCACATCATCGTCGGGACCGGCATCGATGGCGCCATAGACGATGCCACCGCCGTTCCAGTTGAAGGTGTCGTTGCCGGTACTGAGCAGTATCTGCCCGCGCACGGTGCCATCGGTGATGGTCACGCTGTCGGCGCCACCGCTCACGCTGATGTTGCCGCCGATATAGGCGGTGCCGGAAATGATGATGGTATCGGTATCGAAACCGGTCACCACGTTGCCATCCACCGTACCGCCGGACTGGTCCCAGAGGTTCTTGTCCAGCTTCATGTTGACCCGGCCGATGCGACCGCCGGTCATCCAGGCCTGGTCGCCATCTTCGAATGCACCGACGATGCGGCCACCGCTCATGCGGAAGGTATCGATGTTGTCGCCCTGCTGCAGGGCGCCGATGCTGCCGCCGCTCATGACGAAATCGTCGGCGCCACTGCCCTGCGTGACCAGCCCGCTGATGCTGCCGCCGCGCACGGTCATCTGGTCATTGCCGTTGCCCTGGTCAACGCTGTCCAGGGTGCCATCGCTGAGCAGCAGCACGTCGTTGCCATCGCCCTGCAGCACGCCGCCGCTGATGCTGCCGTCCAGCATCTCCAGGCGGTCGTTGCCGGCACCGAACTGCACGCCGGTGCGCCCGCTGATGGTGCCGCGGTTGACCAGCACGCTGTCGCCGGCACCGACGAACTGCAGTGCGGTGTTGTTGCCGGTGCTGATGCTGCCGAGGTTGTCGACGCGGCTGCCGCCACCCAGCTGCACGGCAATGCCACCGACCGAACTGATCGCCCCCTGGTTGCCGAGCTGGTGGCCTCCGGCGCCGACCAGGCTGATGGCGCTGCCGCCACCACTCTGCTGCAGCTGTGCGCCGCTGGCGACGTTGAGGGTGATGCCGGCCTCGCCGTTGGCGCTGACCGGCACGGTCTGCGGGTTGGGCGCTGCGGCACTGCAGGTGACGGTCTGCCCGGCCAGCGGGGTGACGTTGTCACAGCCCGCCCACGCGATGGGCACGGTGGCAGCCAGTGCAGCGGGGATGGCGAGGGCCTGCAGCAGGCAGCGGGTCAAGCGGCGCGGACGCGGTGCGGCAACGGACATACGGCACTCCTGGATCGGGAAGTCAGGAATTGCGGATATGGACACTGCTGGCGCCGCAGGGGCGCCGTGAAGCATTCAGGTGTGACGTTATGCCGGATGCATCAACCGTGGGGTGTGAAGTAACGCATGCATCACGTGGCGTGCATGTGCATGAATGTGTTCAGGCCAACCCAAGGTAGGTGCCAACCTTGGTTGGCACAAAGGGCTCCGGCCCGGGTCAGATCTTCAGGTAGATGCGACGCCGGTCCAGCCACCAGACCACGCCCCACCACAGCGCAACGAAGGCGATCGCCTGCAGCATCGAGGCCAGTTCCAGTGCGCCCGGCATCGCCGTGGCCAGCTGCTGCCACACCCAACCCCATGCACCGGTGGCCAGCAGCACCACCGACATCACCGAAGCGCCCAGGTAGGCGGTGATGGCATTGACGCCGAAGCGACGGCCCAGCGCGGGCCAGCCCCTGCGGTCGATCAGCAGGTGCCCGAGCCACAGCGCCAGCGCCGCCAGGCCGCCGGTCCACAGCACGTAGCTCGGCGTCCACAGCTGCTTGTTGAGCGGCAGCACAGTGGCCAGCAGCAGACCCAGCACGGCGGTCGCCACGCCCAGACCGGCCAGCGCGGACGCGCGCCCGTTGCGCAGCAGGCCACCGGCCAGCAGGCCCAGCACGGTGCTGGCGAGCGCGCCGAGGCTGCTCAACAGGCCTTCCGGATCGTGGCCGAGGCCGGTGTCGGCCTGCCACTGGTAGATGAAGGGCGCGAACAGGCTGGTATCCAGGCGGCTGGCCGGATTGGTCCACTGCGCCAGATCGCCGATGCCCAGCAGCAGCACCGTGTAGCCCACCAGCAGTGCAACCAGCAGCGCCAGCTGGGTGCGTGGCCGCAGGTACACCGCCACCACGCCCACCAGCGCCGCACACAGGGCGATGCGCTGCAGCACCCCCCAGATGCGGAAGTGATGCGTGTGCAGCGCCCACCACACCAGCAGGTGCAGCAGCACACCGGCGAGGGCGATGCGCAGCGCACGTTGCAGCACGCTACGGGCCAGTGCCGGGCGCGCGGCGGCGTCGTGCGCGCGCGGCGCTACGCTGAAGGCCATCGACACGCCGACCAGGAACAGGAAGAAGGGAAACACCAGGTCGGTGGGCGTGCAGCCATGCCAGTCCGCATGGCGCAGCGGCGCGAACACCGCGCTCCAGTCACCGGGATTGTTGACCAGCAGCATCGCCGCCACGGTGAGGCCGCGCAGGGCGTCGATCGAGCCCAGCCGGCGTGGCGGCGCTGCATCCATCAGGCCGCCTCGTATTGTCCGGCAATCCAGGTGCCGCGCACCTGCAATGCATCATCCAGCAGCACCAGGTCGGCCTGGTAGCCCTCCGCGATGTGGCCCAGGCGGTCATCCACGTTGAGGAACTGCGCCGGATAGGTCGAGGCCATGCGCGCGGCCTCGGCCAGCGGCTGGCCGAGCAACTGCACGGTGTTGCGCACGGCCGTGGCCATGTCCAGCGCCGAACCGGCCAGCGCACCGGCCGCGTTGCGCACCACGCCCTCCACGGCGGTGATGGTCTCGCCGTACAGCACGTAGCTGGGGTCATCGGCACCGACCGGCGGCATGGCGTCGGTCACCAGCAGCAGGCGCCCGCGCGGCTTGGCTGCCAGCGCCACGCGCAGGCTGGCCGGGTGCACGTGCACGCCATCGACGATGATGCCGATCCAGCTGTCACGGTCTTCCAGCGCGGCGCCGACCGCACCAGGCTCGCGCCCCTGCAGCGGCGACATCGCGTTGTACAGATGGGTGAAGCCGCGCACGCCCGCATCCAGGCCGTCGCGGATCTCTTCATAGGTGCCGGCGGTATGCCCGGCAGCCACGATCACCCCGCGCTCGACCAGCGCGCGGATCGTCTCCAGCGGCACGCGTTCCGGTGCCAGGGTCAGCAGGGTCACGCCGTTGTCCAGCGACGCGGCCAGCGCGATCTCGTCGGCATCGGGCACGCGGAACTTGCTGGCATCGTGGGTGCCCTTGCGCGCCGGGGCGATGTACGGGCCTTCCAGATGGATGCCGATCACGCCCGGCACGCCCTGCGCGATGGCATCGCGCATTGCCGCGATGGCCTCGCGCATCACGCCCACGTCGTCACTGATCAGCGTCGGCAGCATCGCGGTGGTACCGAAGCGCCGATGCGCCTGCGCGATGGTGCGCAGCGCGGCCACGTCGGGCGTGTTGTTGAACAGCGCACCGCCGCCACCATTCACCTGCACGTCGATGAAGCCGGGCAGCAGCCAGCCACCGCCCAGGTCCACCTGCTCACCGGCTGCGCCCAGCTGCGGGGCGGCATCGGGCAGCAGCGCAGCGATGCGACCGTCTTCGACCACGACCGCCAGATCGTCGCGGAAATCATCGCCGGTCAGGATGCGCGCGTTGCGCAGCACCTGTTTGCGCGGGGCAGCGGCCATCACACCGTCTCCGTAACCTTGTTCAGATGCGGCGGCAGATCCGGGTTGAAGCCGCGGCGCAGGGCCAGCGCATTGATCGCGCGGTAGAAGCTCTGCACGGTCAGCAGCGGCGCGCACAGCGGGTGCGGTGCTGCCGCCACCGGCAGGTTGCCGCCAGCACCTGCCAGCCACACCTGGGCGCCGCGTGCACTGAACTCATCCACCACCGCACGGGTACCGGCGCCGGTTTCATCGGGCTGGGCGAAGGCCAGCACCGGGAAGCCGCGATCCACCAGCGCCATCGGGCCATGTTTCACTTCGGCCGAACTGTAGGCTTCGGCGTGCAGGCTGCAGGTTTCCTTGAACTTCAGCGCCGCTTCCTGTGCTGCGCCCAAGCCCAGGCCACGGCCCAGCACGAACAGGTTGCGCGCATCGACCAGACCCTCGGTCAGCACCGTCCAGTCACACTGCCACGCTTCGCGCAGTGCATCGGGCAGCAGGTCCAGGGCATTGCGCAGGGCGCTGTCCTGCTTCCAGTACGCGGCCAACTGCAGCAGGGCGGCCAGCGAGGCCAGGTAGCTCTTGGTCGCGGCTACGCTCTTTTCAGCACCGGCGTGCAGCGGAATGACCGTGTCGGCCAACTGCGCGAGCGGCGAATCTTCCACGTTCACCAGCGCCACCACGCGTGCGCCGGCGGCCTTGGCAGCCTCGGCATTGCGCAGCAGGTCCGGGCTCTTGCCCGACTGCGAAATGACGATGAACAGCGCGCCGCGCAACTGCAGCGGCGCGGCATAGACCGAACCCACCGACGGCGAGGCCGACGCCACCACCAGGCCCAGCTGGGTTTCCAGCAGGTATTTGCCGTAGGTGGCGGCATGATCGGAACTGCCACGCGCGCAGGTCACCACGAACGGCGGCGGCGCCGCGCGCAGGCTGGCGGCCAGGGTTTCCATGGTGGCGTGGTTGCGGGCGAACTGGCGTGCGACCACATCGGCCGCTTCGGCGGCTTCGGCAAACATCAGGGTGGCGGTGGGGTCTGACAGCGACATGGCGGGCTCAGGCAGGTTCGGAAGGAAGGGAACGGGCGCCGGTCGGGCGCATCGGCGCAGTGGAACCGCGCACCACCAGCTGCGGCACGAAGCCCTGGTTGTGCAGCGACGCGGGCGCCTCATCGTAGGCATCGCTGCGCAGCTGGCCGATCAGCAGGCGCGCGGCGTGGCGGGCGATATCTTCGGTGGCCTGCTTGGCGGTGGTCAGCGGCGGCCACGACTGGCGCGAGAACGGGCTGTCCTCGAAGCCGGCGATGGACAGGTCGTAGGGCACGCTCATGCCGGCCGACTTGGCCGCGGCCAGCACGCCGGCGGCGATTTCATCGTTGGAACCGAAGATGGCGGTGGGCGGTTCGCGCAGCGCCAGCAGGCGGCGCGCGCCGCGGAAGCCGTCGTCGAAGGTGTAATCGCCCTGCACCACCAGATGCTTGTCCACGGTCATGCCGTAGTCCTTCAGCGCCGCCTCGTAACCGGCGTAACGTTCGCCGGAGGAACGGTGCGAGGTGCCGCCCCAGAGGAAGCCGATGCGCTGGTGGCCGAGCTGGATCAGGTGTTCAGTGATCTCGTAGGCGGCCTCGCGGTCGTCCACGAACACGCAGGCGCCATCGGCCGGATCTTCGGTAGCGGCAATGATGCGCACCAGCTTGATGCCGCGCGCGGTCAATGCCTGGATCAGGTCCCGGCGCTCGGACATCGGCGCGGTGAGCACCAGCCCGGCCAGGCGCGAGCGCTGCACCCAGTCGGCCAGCTCGTCGGCCAGCAGTGGCGAGCTGGAATCGCAGGGATGGATCTGCAGGCCGAAGCCGGTTTCTCGGCAGGCCGCCAGCACGCCGTTCTGCACGCCGATGATGTGGTACGGGTTGGGGTTGTCATACACCAGCCCGATCACGAAGGTGGTGCCGCTGCGCAGGTTGCGCGCGGACGGATCGGGTTCGTAGTCCAGTTCGGCGATGGCACGCAGCACCCGCGCGCGGGTGGCCTGCATCACCGAGGGCTCGTTGTTGATCACCCGCGACACCGTCTTCAGCGAGACCTTGGCCTTTTCGGCAACGTCCTTGATGGTCGCTCTGCGCATCGGTTTTTCCTGGGGTTGGCTGCCGTCCATCATCGCCGATCAGCCCCGGTCCTGCGGCAGGCCCACGCGGTGGCCCACCACCGAATAGAACAGGATGTACAGGTAGCAGGGCACCATCAGCAGCACGAAGGTAAGCTGGAAATCGATGTGCTGCTTGAGCAGGGCGAACAGCTGCGGAATGATCGCGCCACCGGCAATACCCATCACCAGCAGCGCCGAACCGGTTTCGGTGAAGCGCCCCAGGCCGCGGATGGCCAGCGGGAAGATGGCCGGCCACATCATCGCGTTGGCAAAGCCAAGCAGGGCCACGAAGGCCACCGACACGTAGCCGTGCGTTGCCCAGGCGCCCAGGCAGAACACCACCCCCAGCACCGCCGACAGGGTCAGGTAGCGCGACTGCGACACCACCCGCGGAATCACCAGCAGGCCGACCACGTAACCGACCAGCATCGCGCCCAGGGTGAAGGCGGTGAACATCTTGGTCTCGTCCAGCGGCAGGTTGAAGCCATGGCCGTAGGTGCCGATGGCATCACCGGCCATCACTTCCACGCCCACGTACACGAACAGGCACAGCACGCCCAGCCACAGGTGCGGGAACTGGAAGATGCTGCGGCGCTCGACCGCACCGGCCGCCACCGGCGTGGCATTGGCCTCGGAGGATTTGATTTCCGGCAGCGGCGAGAACAGCACCGCTACCGCCAGCACCACCAGCAAACCGGCCATGGCCAGGTACGGGGCGTGGATCTTGGCGGCGAACTGGTTCAGCAGCACGGCCTTGGTCGCGGCATCGGCCGCCTGCACCTGCGCATCCAGATCGCCAATGCCATGCAGCACCACCGTGCCGATCAGGATCGGCGCCAGGATGCCGGCGATCTTGTTGCAGATGCCCATCAACGCGATGCGCCGCGCCGCCGTTTCAATCGGCCCCAGGATGGAGATGTACGGGTTGATGGCCGTCTGCAGCAACGCCAGTCCGCTGCCGATCACGAACAGGCCGCCCAGTGCGCCGGGGTACCAGCGCTGGGTGGCGAATTCGCCGAACAGTGCCGCGCCACCGGCCATCACCAGCAGGCTCAGGCTCAGGCCCTTCTTCATGCCGGTGCGGCGCAGGATCCACGACGAGGGCAGCGCCAGGAAGAAGTAGGACAGGTAGAACACCATCAGCACCAGGAAGGCGCCGACCTCGCTGAGCTCGAAGGCGAGCTTGACGAAGGTGATCAACGGGCCGTTGAGCCAGGTGAAGAAGCCGATCAGGAAGAACAACACGCCGACGATGGCGATGGAGGTGGCCACGTTCGGGCGCGCGCTTGCAGCGGGGACGGCGGACATCAGGAGGGCTCCTGCGGCGACGGCCGCAGAACGCGGCGTCGGAGAGTGGCTGGGAACAACGTTGTCACATTCTTTCGATGGACAGCGGCGGTTTGTCAACTTCCAATCTGCACCGGTTCGCGCGGGTGCTGCACTGCGCAAGGACAAGCGGGGCGATACCGCTGAATGGGCGGCAGGCCTTGACGCTTGTGGCGCAAGGGCGCGCGGGGTGAACGGATCATCACGCGATGTAAACGTTTTCGCCGTACTTGATTCGTTGCGTCGCAGCAACGAAAGTGTCACGAACTCGTTGACATCGTTGTCAGCGCAGTTACAGACTCCGCCCCATCGCCGGGTCTTTCGTGGGCCCGGCACCCACCTGCAGCAGGAGCCCGCGTGACCGCCAGCCATCCCGCCCCGGCCCATGTGCTTTCCCGTCACGCGCCCTCGTTCCTGGCCGCTGACGTCGGTGGCACCCATGTGCGCGTGGCCCGGGTGCAGGCCAGCGGCGATGCCGCCCATCCGGTGCAGGTGCTGGACTACCGCAAGTACCGCAACGCCGACCATGCCGGCCTGGCCGCCATCCTTTCCGACTTCCTGGGCGACGACGCCCGCCCCGCGCACTGCGTGGTGGCCGCCGCTGGCTACGCCCGCGAAGACGGCACGGTAATCACCGCCAACGTTCCTTGGCCGTTGTCGGCGCGGCAGATCGAAGCCGAGGTGGGCGTGCAGCGCGTGCACATCGTCAACGACTTCGAAGCGGTGGCCTATGCCGCCGCGCAGGTGGACGCCAGCGGCGTGCTGCACCTGTGCGGGCCCGAAAGCGCAGCGCGCGGCCCGACCCTGGTGGTCGGCCCCGGCACCGGCCTGGGCGCGGCGCTGTGGATTCCCACCGCGAATGGTCCGGTGGTCCTGGCCACCGAAGCTGGCCAGCCCACGCTGGCGGCCAGCACCGCGCTGGAAATGGACATCGTGCGCCACATGCAGCGCGAGCGTGCGCATGTGTCGATCGAACACGCCCTGTCCGGCCCCGGCCTGATGAACCTGTACCGCGCCGTCTGCGCCCTGCAGGGCGATGCCCCGCAGCTGGGCAGCCCTGATGCAGTCACTGCGGCGGCCATGTCCGGCAGCGATGCGCACGCACGGCAGGCGCTGGATGTGTTCTGTGGCCTGCTGGGCAGCACCATCGGTGACATGGCGCTGTTCTACGGCGCCCACGGTGGCGTCTACCTGGCCGGCGGCATCCTGCCGCAGATCCGCGAATACCTGCGCGCCAGCACCTTCGTCGAACGCTACCTGCAGAAGGGGCCGATGGGCGAAGCGCTGGCACGCATCCCGGTGAAGGTGGTCGAGCATGGGCAGCTGGGCGTGATCGGCGCCGCCAGCTGGTTCCTGCTGCACCACCCCGCCTGATCGGCAATACGCAGTACGCAACACGCTGTACGCGCTGTATCCGCACCACCGCGCAGGTTGCTGCAGAGGCAGCCGTGCGCGTTCCTACCTACCGCACGCCGCCGACACCGCAACCCAGTGATGAGGAGAGACATCATGAACACCCGCAAGACTCTGCTTTCGGCAGCCATCGTCGGCTGCCTCGCCTTCTCGGCGCATGCACAGCAAACGACCCCGCAGGACCTGGACACCGTGCAGGTGGTGGGTATCCGCGCCAGCCTTGAAAAGTCGCTGGACACCAAGCGCAACAACGTGGGTGTGTCTGAAGCGATCACCGCCGAAGACATCGGCAAGTTCCCCAGCACCAACGTGGCCGAAGCGCTGTCGCAGATTCCGGGCGTCACCCTGGACCGCCGCTTCGGCCAGGGCGAGCGTGTCAGCATCGACGGCACCGATCCCAGCCTCAACCTGTCTTTCCTGGACAACCACCCGGTGGCGCAGGCCATCTGGCTGTACGGCGAACAGCCCAACCGCGGCTTCGACTACACCCTGCTGGCGCCGCAGATCCTGGGCCGCGCTGAAATCATCAAGTCCTCCGAAGCGCGCCTGACCGAAGGCAGCTTGGGCGGCACCGTGCTGATGCACACCCGCCAGCCGCTGGACATGAAGCAGAACGAAGTGGCCGCCTCGGTGGGCTACAGCTACAGCCAGCAGGCCAGCGAAGGCAAGCCGAACGCGGCCGTGCTGTACAGCTGGAAGAACGATGCCGAGACCTTCGGCGTGGCCGTGTCGGCCCAGCACTATGAAGAAGCCGTGGACCGCCAGGGCAAGGAAGTGTTCGGCTACGTGAAGGCCAGCACTTTCGCCAACGCCACCGGCGTGGCCGCCGACGTGGACGTGCCGAACTCGTTCAACGCTGCCTGGTTCCAGCAGGAACGCAAGCGCGACAGCGCCGTGGTCAACCTGCAGTTCAAGCCAACCGACGAACTCGAGTTCAACCTGAGCGGCCTGTACATCAAGGAAAAGTTCGACAACTACAACCAGTCGCTCTATTCCTTCCTGACCTGGAACCCGGGCACGGTGAACGCGGTGGACCAGCTGGGCACCGTGCGCAACGGCGTGGCCACCAGCGGCCATTCCGATGCCAGCGCCACCGCCAACAGCGGCACGCTGATCTATGACAACAACGTGCGCCTGTCCGAGGTGACCACCAAGGGCGTGGACCTGCGCGGCGCGTGGAAGAGCGAATCGTGGGGCGTCAGCGGCCAGGTCGGCCAGAGCAAGTCGGAAAACAAGGACCTGGCGCAGTACTTCATCGAGCCGTTCTACAACGGTGGCTACAGCTGGAACATGGACAAGGGCATCACCTTCGATGACCCGGCCGGTGCCCGCGATCCGGCCAACTGGGGTTCGGCCGGTGGCTGGTTCGGCAACAACGGCGTGTTCTCCACCGAGAGCAAGGACACCTACGCCCAGCTCGACTTCAACGTGCAGTTCGACAGCATCTTCAACCAGCTGCAGTTCGGCGTGCGCCACGGCAAGCACGAAGAAGCCTTTACCCTGAACGTGTACGGCGGCGTGACCCCGGGCACCCTGGCCGACGTGGGCACCATCGGCCTGACCGACATCCAGGGCTTCACCGTTGACCAGGGCCGCCACGTGCAGGCCGGCCGTGACAACGTGCTGAACTGGGTGCGCAACAGCCCGATCGACTACAGCAACCCCGATCCGGCCAGCTACCTCAACAACAGCTGGGCGCTCACCCAGACCAACAACGCCGCCTACGCGCAGTTGAACTTCTCCAACGGTCCGCTGCGCGGCAACCTGGGCGTGCGCTACGTCGATTCCAAGACCGAAGGCAGCGGCTTCGTCTACGGTGGCACCCCCACCCTGACCGACCTGGACAGCAAGTGGCAGACCCGCACCAAGAAGGAAGACTTCGTGCTGCCCTCGCTCAGCCTGGCCTGGGACACCGACAATGACTGGGTGTTCCGCTTCGCCGCGGCGAAGGTGATCGCCTGGGCGCCGTACAACCAGATGGTCAACAACACCTTCCTGAACGACACCACCCTGACCGGCTCGGGCGGCAACGCCGATCTGTCGCCGTACGAGTCGTGGAACTTCAACGCATCGGCCGAGTACTACTACGCACCGCAGTCGGTGGTGGCCTGGTCGGTGTTCTACAAGAAGATCGACAACTACATCGACACCTCGGCCACCATCGAGCGCCAGTACAACTCGATCCGCGATACCTCGCCGGCCACCTGGGCGAACATCGTCGGCACCAACGGCTGCACCGCCGACGGTTACTGCGACTACAGCATCCAGCGCCCGCGCAATGCCGGCAGTGGCCACGTGAAGGGCTTCAACATCAGCCTGCAGCAGCCCTTCGGTGAAAGCGGCTTCGGCCTGACCGCCAACTACACCTATGCCAACGGTGAGAACAACACCGGCGATCCGCTGCCCTACCAGTCGCGCAACGCCATCGCGCTCAGCCCGTACTTCGAAAAGGGCCCGGTGAATGCCCGCCTGACCTACAACTGGCGCGACAGCTACCTGGCCGGTGGCTACGTGGCCGGTGCGGCCCCGGCCAGCGTGGATGACTACGCTGAACTGGGTGCCAGCTTCGGCTACACCTTCAACGACAACTGGTCGTTGAACATCGACGCGCAGAACCTGCTGGACGAGACCTACTTCCAGTACCTGGGCGATAAGGAACACCTGGCCGGCAAGTACAAGAGTGGCCGCCGCTACATGGCCACCGTGCACTTCAAGTTCTAAGCCAGCGCAGTGCAACACGCGCGACGGGCCCGGTCTTCCGGGCCCGTCGTACGATGGGATACCGGTGGGCGCCCGCACAGGCGCCTGCGCGGCGGCCACTGCAGGCCGCCCACCACAGGAGTGACACGATGCGATTTTCCCCGCTTGCCCCGCTGCTGCTGGGCACCCTGTTCGCGGCCCTGCCGGCGCTGGCCGCCGATGCGCCGGCCCTGGATTCGGGCCCCGGCCCGCAGCTGCGCGATGGCAGCCTGATGCTGGTACCCGCGCCGGCGCGGGTACAGCGTGGCACCGGTGCGGGCATCACCGTGCGTGCCGACACCCCGCTGCTGGCCGACGGCGAAGCCGCACAGCGCGTGGCTGCGCAGTTTGCCGACCTGCTGGCGCGCAGCGGTGGCCCGCGCCTGGCCGCAGCGCGTGAGGGCGCCGCGGCGAACAAGGGCAGCATCCACTTCCAGATCGTGCCAACCTTCCGCGACAGCGGCGAAAGCTACACGCTGGAAAGCGACGCACAGGGCGTGCGGGTGCAGGCCGGCAACGAAACCGGCCTGTTCTACGGCGCCACCACCCTGGCCCAGCTGGCCACCGGCGGCAGCAACGGCGTACTGCCGGCCGTGCAGATTTCCGACGAACCGCGCTTCAGTTGGCGCGGTTTCATGCTCGATTCGGCGCGTCATTTCCAGAGCCTGGACGAGATCAAGCGCGTGCTCGATGCGATGGCCGCGCACAAGCTCAACACCTTCCATTGGCACCTGACCGACGATCAGGGCTGGCGCATGGAGATCAAGCGCTACCCGAAGCTGACCAGCGTCGGCAGCTGCCGCCTGCCCGCCGGCGATGGCGGCATCGATCCGGTCAGCGGCAAGCAGTACCCGTACTGCGGCTACTACACCCAGGACCAGATCCGCGAGGTGATTGCCTATGCGGCCAAGCTGCATATACAGGTGATTCCGGAAATCGACGTGCCCGGCCACGCCACCGCCGCCATTGCGGCCTATCCCGAGCTGGGCTCGATCAGCACGCCGCTGCAGCCGATCAGCGAATGGGGTGTGTTCCCCAACCTGTTCAACACCGAAGACAGCACGGTGCAGTTCCTGGAAAACGTGCTGGAAGAAGTGATCGCGCTGTTCCCCGCGCGCTACGTGCACGTGGGTGGCGACGAAGCGGTGAAGGACCAGTGGATCGCCTCGGCGCGCGTGCAGCAGCGCATGCGCCAACTGGGCATCAAGGATGAGATGGCCATGCAGAGCCACATCATCAAGCGCCTGGAAACCTTCCTGGAAGAACACGACCGCCGCCTGATCGGCTGGGACGAGATCCTGGAAGGCGGGCTGCCGCCGCAGGCCACGGTGATGTCCTGGCGCGGTACCGAAGGCGGCCTGGCCGCGGCCAGCGCCGGCCACGACGTGATCATGTCGCCGGTCACCCACCTGTACCTGGATTACCTGCAGACTGCCTCGCCGAACGAACCGCCGGGTCGCCCGGCGCAGGTGAACCTGGCCAAGCTGTACGCCTTCGAGCCGGTGCCGGCCGAACTGGCCGCCGACAAGCGCGGGCATATCCTGGGCCTGCAGGCGAACATGTTCACCGAGCACACGCGCAGCTACGCGCGCCTGCAGCACAACCTGTTCCCGCGCCTGGCAGCGGTGGCCGAAACCGGCTGGAGCCCGGTCGCGCAGCGCGATTTCCGCGACTTCCTGGCCCGCCTGCCGGCACAGCTGCAGCGCTACCGCGCCTGGGGCCTGGCCTACGCACAGACGCCGTTCCAGGTAGCCGTGGGCCAGACCGACAACCGCGCCGCCAACACGGTAACGGTGTCGCTGTCCAACCCGCTGGGCTACGAGGTGCGTTATCGCACCGATGGCAAGCCGGTGACCGCGCAGTCGCCGCTGTACACCACGCCGCTGACCGAAACGCTGCCGGCCACCGTGCAGGCGGCGGCGTTCTACCAGGGCCAGATGCTGGCCGCCGCCCCCACCGTGGTGGACTACAGCGCGCAGTCGCTGCTCAGCCGCCGCAGCCAGCAGCTGCTGAGCTGCGTGGGCGAAAAGGGCCTGGTGCTGCGCCTGGAAGACGACGGCCCGCGCGAAGGCGAGCGTGCCGTGTTCAACGTGGATATCTTCCAGCCGTGCTGGCGCTGGGCCGATGCACAGCTGGCCGGTATCAGCGGCTTCGACGTGCGTGCCGGGCGCATTCCGTACTACTTCCAGCTGGCCCACGACGAACCGGCGCGCAAGTTCGAAAAGGCCACGCGCGCGAACGGTGAGATGCGCATCCGCCGCGGCGACTGCAGCGGCCCGGTGCTGGCCGAAGTGCCGCTGCCGGAAAAGCCCGATGCCGATGGCTTCGTGACCCTGCACGCCGCGCTGCCGGCCGGCATCACCGGTACCGACGATCTGTGCATCAACTTCACCGGCGATACGCGCCCGGCGATGTGGGTGCTGGACGAGGCCACGCTGCGGTAAGCGCCCCCGGTCCTGGGGTCGGATCCCTTTCCGCAGGAAAGGGCTCTGACCCCGAGCCAGGATCCCTCACCCCCGCCAGCGCAGCAGCAGGTCGCGCAGCGGCGTAAAGGCGGTGGCCATGCCCGCCAGCACGCCGATCGTGTTGGCCATGGCATCCATCGCGTCGGCACTGCGGTTGCTGGTCAGCGCGCCCTGTGCGAACTCGATGCACACGCCCATCAGCACCAGGCCCACGCCCGCCCACAGCAGTGGGCGGCCCCGCCGGAACAACTGCACGGCGCTGCCGGCCAGGATGAAATAGGCCAGGAAGTGTTCGACCTTGTCGCTGTTCTTCGGCAGGTCCATCGGCGGCGGTGGGATCAGGCAGACCACGATCACCACCAGCACCGCCAGCGCCCACAGCGCCGCCCACAGCCACGGCCGGCGCAGCGGCTTGATCAGCGGCAGCGCCGCACTCACAGGCGCCAGCTCAGGTCACCCAGTTCGAAGGCCGGCTCGAAATCCACCTCGCGCTGCAGGCCGATCACCTGGAAGCGCTCGCCCATCTCGGTCGGCAGGGTCAGCTTCTTCACCTGGTCACGCAGCTGGATGCGGCCCACCTCATCGGTGCGCTCTTCGGCCAGCACCAGCACCTGGTCCAGGCCATTGCCCAGCAGGAAGCTGGCCTGGCTGCAGTAACCGGCCAGATCGAATCCCGCGTGCAGGCCGGCCTCGGCCATCGCGGTGAAATCCACCGACGCGGTGATGTCCTGCAGGCCCGGCCAGCGGTACACCTCGTTGTGCACGTGATGCCGATAGAACGCGCGTACCGTGCCGTCGTCGCGGTCGTGCTGGTAGAACTCGGCGCGGCTGTAGCCGTAATCGACGAACAGCATCGCACCGCGCTGCAGGCCACCGGCCACCGCCTGCAGCCAGTACGGCAGCTGCGGCAGCACTTCGGAGCGATAGCCCTCGGCGAACGGCTTTTCCAGATAGCGCTCGATATGGCGCACCGCGCCGTTCAGCAGCACATCGGCCGGCTGCGCGCCGCGCATGAAGTTACCCTGGCCATCCAGTTCCACGGTTTCTTCGTAGACTTCACCGTCCTTCACCAGGAAGCGCGGCGTGGGCAGCGCGTCGATCACTTCGTTGGCGAACACCACGCCTTCCCAGTCATCGTCGAACGGGCGGTCCACCCACTCCACGCGGGCGGCCAGCTCGGCCGGCAGGTTCTGCTGCAGGCGCTGCTGCTGGCGCTGGCGCAGGTCGGCACTGGGTTCCAGGATCGCGTAGCGCGCCGGCAGCGCGTCCAGCTCGGCCAGGCGCAGCAGCACGGCTTCGGCGAACGCACCGGTGCCACCGCCCAGTTCCAGCAGGCGGGCGTGCGCGCCCAACTGGCCGAACACCGGCGCCAGCGCGTTGGCCACGCTGCCGGCGAACAGCGCGCCCATTTCCGGCGCGGTGGTGAAATCGCCACTGCCGCCGAACTTGCTGGCACCGGCGCTGTAATAGCCCCAGCCCGGCGCATACAGGCACAGTTCCATGAAGCGGGAGAACGGCATCGCCCCACCCTGCGCAAGGATTTCAGCACGCAGGGCGGCGGCCAGCTGGTCGCTGTGGGCCAGGGCATCGGCTTCGGGCAGGGGGAAGGTGGGCTGCATGGCGTCTTCGAATGCGGTGACAATGGTGCACAGGATAGCCGAGCCTTGGAGGACCCTCATGAGCGACACCGCCCCCGTGGCCCTGATCACCGGCAGCGCACGCCGGATCGGCGCGGCCATTGCCCGCCAGTTCCACGCCTGTGGCTGGTCGGTGGTGCTGCACGCGCATACATCCAGCGCCGAGCTGCAGCAGGCCGCCTTCGATCTGGAAAACGTCCGCCCCGGCAGCGTGCTGGCCCTGCAGGCCGACCTGCGTGACGCCGCCGCCCTGCCCGACCTGGTGGACCAGGCGGTGGCCCACTTCGGCCGCCTGGATGCGCTGGTCAACAACGCCTCCAACTTCTTCGCCACCCCGCTGGGCCAGGTCACCGCCGAGGCGATGGACGAACTGTATGCGGTTAACGCGCGTGCCCCGCTGCTGCTGGCCCAGGCCGCCGCCCCGCACCTGCGCCGCCAGCACGGCAGCATCGTGAACCTGACCGATCTGCACGGCACCGACCCGATGCGCGACCACGTGGCCTACACGATGGCCAAAGCCGCGCTGGAAATGGCCACCCGTTCGCTGGCGCTGGAGCTGGCGCCGAAGGTTCGGGTGAACGCGGTCGCCCCCGGCGCGATCCTGTGGCCGGAACAGGGCAAGGACGATTTCGCCCGCGAAGCGTTGCTGGCGCGCACGCCGCTGGCGCGGATCGGCACCGTGGAAGAGATTGCCGAGGCGGTCTACTGGCTGGCGGCCGATGCGCAGTTCGTGACCGGCCACACCCTGCGGGTGGATGGCGGGCGCACCGTGAGTTGATCGTTCAGCCACCCATGGGGTGGCTGTGTCGGGTCAATCCACCGCGCCGGGAACCAACTCCACCACCTCGAACGCCTCGCCATGCTGCCGGTGCGCCCGCCACAGCGTGGCCAGGTCCTGGCCAGTGACCGGGTCGATGAAATCCGGGGCGATGTCGGCCAACGGCTTCAGCACGAAGGCATGTTTCAGTTCCGGGCGCGGAATGCGCAGGTGGCCGGGTCCTTCCACGATCAGATCGCCGTAGAACACCACGTCGATGTCCAGCGTACGGTCGGAAAAGCGCGGCCCGCTGCGATCGCGCCCATGCGCGTCTTCCAGCGCGTGCAGCCAGTCGTCCAGTTCCTGCAGCGGCAGCTCGGTCTCGATCGCCACGGCGTTGTTGAGGAAGGCCGGGCCTTCGAAGCCGACGGCGGCGGTCTGGTAGGCCGGCGACACCCGCACGGCGCCGAAACGCTCGCGCAGGGCCGCCACCGCGGCGTGGAGGTAGCGGCGGGGCTGGACGTTGCTGCCCAGGCTCAGGAGCACGGTGGTCATGCGATTCCGGTGGCGGCGTTCTGGGGGGACGTGGGCATGCCGTCATCACGGCGGCCTGCCTACACTCCGGGACGCACATGATAGGGCACCGACATGACCTATTGCGTTGGAATCGAGGTGGATGAAGGCCTGGTCTTCGCCGCCGACACCCGCACCAATGCCTCGCTGGACGACGTGCGCGTGCACCGCAAGCTGCACGTGTTCGACTACCCCGGCCAGGCCGCGTTCGTGCTGATGGCCGCCGGCAACCTGGCCACCACCCAGCTGCTGGTCTCGCGCCTGGCCCGCGATGCCGCCGAACGGCGCACGCCGAACCTGCGCGACATGCCCCACCTGTTCGAGGCCGCGGCCTACGTGGGCCAGCTGCTGGTGGACAGCCAAGTGAAGTGCCAGCACAGCGAACACGGCCATGACGGGGTCAACACCCAGGCCACGCTGATCTTCGGCGGCCAGGTGGCCGGCGAAAGGCCGGGCCTGTACATGGTGTATCCGCTGGGCAACGCCATTGCCGCTTCACCGGAAACGCCGTACCTGCAGATCGGCGAATCCAAGTACGGCAAGCCGATCCTGGACCGCATCCTCAGCCCGGCCACGCGCCTGGGCGATGCGGCGCGCACGGCCATCGTGTCGCTCGATTCCACCATCCGTTCGAACCTGTCGGTAGGCCTGCCGATCGACCTTGCACTGATCCGCGATGGCGAGCTGCGCGTCGGCCAGCAGTTGCGGCTGGGGGCCGATTCAGCGCTGTACACCGACATCCACCAGAACTGGTCGCGGCGGCTGGAACAGGCGGTGGAAAGCCTGCCCAGGTTCCCGTGGGAAACGTCGCAGCGCGATGGAGGGTAGCGCCGGGCCACGCCCGGCAATCTGCGCTCAGGCCAGTGCTTCGGCCACGGCGCGGAACACCTGCTGCATCTGCAGCGGCTTGCGCAGCACGTGCACCTGGATGCCTTCCGGAATGTCGTCGGCGGGTATTTCCACCTGCGCCTCTTCCAGCACCAGCGCCGGGCCGCGATAGCCCAAGGCCGCCATTTCGCCCAGCAACTGGCTGGCCGGCAACAACCGCGATCCCGCATCGGCAATCACCAGCGCCGGCATCGCCTCCTGCTGCATCCAGCGCAATGCCGCCGGGCCGTCCGAGGCCAGCTGCAACTGGTAGCCCTGGCTGGACAGCGCATTGCCCAGCAGCGACAGCCGCGTGGCTTCGCCATCCACCACCAGGATCGATTGGCCACTGCCCAGCGCCACCAGCTGTTCCACCGGTTCGCTGCGGTCGGCACGATCGTGCATGGGCAGGTGCAGCTCGAAACAGCTGCCCTGCCCCGACTGGCTGCTGACCTGGATGCTGCCGCCGGCGCCTTCGACGATGCGCTTGCACGACATCAGGCCCAGCCCGGTGCCCTCGGCCTTGGTGGTGAAGAAGGGATTGAACAGATGCGACAGCGTATCTGCGTCCATGCCGATGCCTTCGTCGGCCACGGCAATGCGCATCCAGTCCACGCCCTCGCGCTGGCCATCATGGCGCGCGACCAGGCTCAGGCGGCCGCCGTCGGGCATCGCCTGGATCGCATTCAACGCCAGGTTCAACAGCACCTGCTGCAGCTCGGTGGAGTTGGCGTCCACGGCCAGGCCTTCGTCCAGCACCTGGACATCCAGGGTGACCGCGTCGGGCACGCTGCTGCGCAACAGCAGCGCCACCGCCTGGAACAGATCATCGATGCGGATGTGTTCGCTGGGTTTGCGCGAGCCGCGCACGAACGACAGCATCGATTCGGCCATCTCATGGCCGCGGCGTCCGCATTCGGCAATCACATCGGCCAGGTGGTGCAGCTGCGGGTCCTGGGTACGCGCCTTCAACAGGTCCGGCATGATCAGCAGCGGCTGCAGGATGTTGCGCAGGTCATGGCTCAGACCGGCCGCCAGCAGCGACAGGCTTTCCAGACGCTGCGCGCGCATCAGCTCGGTTTCCACGCGCATGCGTTCCACCGCGCTGCGTGCTTCGCGCACCGCGCGCGCCACCGCTGACGGCAGGCGCGCCGGCTGGTGCTTGATGATGTAATCGTTGGCGCCCTTCTGCAGCGCCTCCACCGCATTTTCCTCGCCCATCGTGCCGGAGACGAAGATGAAGGGAACATCCGGCGCGCTCTCGCGCACGATGCGCAGCGCTTCATCGCCGGAAAAGCCTGGCATGCTCAGGTCTGACAGCACGATGTCGGGCAGGAATCCGGCCAGCGCCTGGCGCAGCTCGCCCGCGCTTTCCACGCGTTCGAAACGGGCCTCCAGGCCTGCGTCCAGAATCTGCTCGGACATCAGCTCGGCATCTTCCGGCGAATCTTCCACCAGCAGGATGCGCAGCGGGCCGAGCGCGTGGGCGGTCAGGACCATGGGCTTACTCGCGCTCCGGCGCCTGGTTGATCAGCGCCCAGAACTTGCCCAGGGTCTGCACCGCACCGAAGAACTGGTCCACGTCCACAGGCTTGACCACGTAGGCATTCACGCCCATGTCCCAGCTGCGCGCCAGATCGCTTTCCTCGCGCGAGGAGGACAGGATGACCACCGGCAGGCGCTTGAGTTCTTCGTGTTCGCGGATCTGCCGCAGTACCTCCAGGCCATCCATGCGCGGCATTTTGATGTCCAGCAGCAGCACCGCCGGCAGGCCTTCCTCGCGGTCGGCGAAGGCGCCGCGGCGCAGCAGGTAATCCATCACTTCCACGCCATCTTCCACGTGAACGATGGGGTTGGCCAGGCGTGCTTCCTGCAGCGCGTCGATGGCCATTTCAGCGTCGGCCGGGCTGTCTTCGGCCAGCAGGATGGTACGCAGAGTCGTCATGCGGAAGGACCTTGGTTGACCGCGTCCAGCGCGGGAGGCAGGTAGAAGTGGAAGGTGGCGCCGGCATCGGGCTCGGCTTCGGCCCAGATGCGGCCACCGTGGCGGGTCAGCACGCGGCGCACGCTGGCCAGGCCGATACCGGTACCGGGGTAGTCGCTGGCCTTGTGCAGGCGCTGGAACACCCCGAACAGCTTGGCCGCGTAGGCCATGTCGAAGCCTGCACCATTGTCGCTGACTGTGAACTGATGACCGCCATCGGGCTGGGTCTGGTAGTCCACGCGGATCTTCGCTGGGTTTCGGTTGCCTGAATACTTCACCGCGTTGCCCAGCAGGTTCAGCCACACCTGGCGCATCATGTTTTCATCGGCCACCACGATCGGCAGCGGAGCGATGGACCATTCGACGCTGTGCGCGGGCGCGCCGGCTTCGGCATCGGTCTTCAGGTTGGCATCGAGCATGGCGCGGGTGTCGGCCACCAGCGACTGCATGTCCACGGCCTGCTGGCGCATGGCCGCGCGGCCCAGCCGCGAATAGACCAGCAGGTCATCGATCAGTGCGGCCATGCGCCGCGCCGAACTGGAAATGACGTCCAGGTAGTGGCGGCTCTTCTCGTCCGCGTCGTCGCCCAGGTGGCGCGTGAGTTTGTCGGAGAAGCCAGCCACGTGGCGCAGCGGTGCGCGCAGATCGTGCGACACCGAATAGCTGAAGGCTTCCAGTTCGCGGTTGACCTCGGACACCTGCGCGACTTTGCCTTCCAGCTGGCGGTTCAGTTCTTCCACGCGCCACTGCACCGCCCGCTGCACGGTCACGTCACTGATGGTCAGCAGCACCACTTCATCGTCACTGTCGGGCAGCGGCATGCGCCGTGCGTTCAACAACATGTAGCGCACCATGCCATCGGCGGTGCGCTGTTCGTGTTCGAAATCCCACAGTTCTCGGCCGCGCAGCAGCACGTCGGCCAGGCGTTGGCGCACCACCGGATCCTTCCACGCACCGTCGCCGACATCGCCCAGCAGCATGCCGTCGGCACGCTCATCCTGCAGGTCGTACAGCTCGGAAAATGCCGGGTTGTGCAGCTGCACGCGCAGTTCACGGTCCAGCAGCACGATGGGTTCGCGCACGGTCTGCAGCACTGACGCGGCGCGACCGGCTGCGCGCAGCGACTGCCGCTCGGCCTGCAGGCGGCGGCCGATCTGCCGTTGCAGCAGCCACAGCACCACGCCCAGCAGAGCCAACTGCACGGCCAGCGAACTCCACGAAATGAACTCGGTCTGGCGGCGCTGGCGGCTGGCCTGCTCGGCACGTTGGGCCAGCAGCTTCTGCTCGCTGGCCTGCAGTTCCTCCACCAAGCCACGGATCGGATAGCGGGTGCTCAGGTCCTGCACCAGCTCGCGCTGGTCGGTGTTGGGTTCGGCACGGGCCAGTTCGCGGGCCAGCGCCATGCGCCCATCCAGCATCGATTCGATGCGACCGATGCGGATCAGCTGTTCGGGGTTGTCGCGGGTCAGGCGCCCCAGTTCGGCCAGCCGGCCGGGAATGTCCTGCGCCTTGGCCATGCGCTCGCGCAGGCCGGGCGCGTCCACGCCCTTGGACAGGGTCAGCGCGGCCGATTCCACGTCGCGCACATCGGCCTGCAGCTGCTGCAGGGCCACGCCTACGGCCTGGGTATGGGTCACCCAGGCCATCGCCGCCTCGTTGTCCTGCTGCAGTTTGCGCAGGGTCAGCCACGGCACCACGATGATCGCAGCCGCCGCCAGGGCCAGGGCCGGCAATCGCCAGCGGTCCCAGACATCATCACTGAACACCAGCGCCATAGTCCCTCGTCAGCACCGCAGCGGAATCGGCAATATAGCGCAGACGGTCACCGGGTTTTCCGCGCGCTGCAAAAAACGGGGGCGCCCGTTGGACGCCCCCGTCGTGTTGCCGCGTGTGGCGCTGGCCTCAGCGCTTGGCGGCGGCGTTCACCTTCAGCGCGGCCGCGTCGACTCGGGTCACGCCCTTGATGCCCTTTGCCGTGGTCACTGCCTTGTCATGCTCGGCCTGGGTGGCCACCGTGCCGCTCAGGCTGACCACGCCGTTCACCGTTTCCACCTTCACTTCGGTGCCCGGCACATTGCTGCTGGCCAGCAGGTCGGCCTTCACCTTGGTGGTGATCCAGCTGTCGGTCACCGGCTCGTTGGAATCGTGGCGATCGGCATGGGTCATGGCCGAATGGTCGGCCTTCGGCGGGCTCTTGGCGGCCGGGTCCTTGGCGAATGCAGCAGAGGAGGACAGGGCCAGGCCCAGGGTGAGGGCCGAAGCAATCATCGTGCGGGTCAGGGTGCTCATCGTGCGGTGCTCCTTCTGTGTGTGCCGCCAGTGTGCGCACCGGCATGTGTGGCAGGCGTGGCGCCACGGTCATGCCGCCGTGAATCAGCGCCATTGCACGGCAAACCGTTCAGTTTTGCGCAGCGCGCGTGCTCGTTTACCCTGCCCTTCCCGCCCCCCGGAGACCTGCCATGCGCCCCGATCTGCAAATGGCCCTGATCGGCTACGGCCTGGCCGGACGTGTGTTCCATGCACCGCTGATCCAGCACACACCCGGCCTGGCCCTGCACAGCATCGTCAGTTCACAGCGCGACACGCTGCTGCGCAGCTTCAGCGATGTGCATGTGCGCGAGACGCCGCAACAGGTGTTCGATGACCCCGCGGTGGATGCGGTGGTGATCGCTACCCCGAATGCGCAGCATGCGCCGCTGGCGCTGGCCGCGCTGGCCGCAGGCAAGCACGTGCTGGTGGACAAGCCCTTCGCGCTGGACATGGCCGAAGCCAACGCCGTGGCAGCCGCGGCCCGCGATGCCGGGCGCATCGTCAGCGTGTTCCAGAACCGGCGCTTCGATGCTGACTTCCTCACTCTGCAGGCACTGCTGGCGCAAGGCGTGCTGGGCGATGTGGCCGAATGCCATGCGCACTTCGACCGCTACCGGCCGCAGGTACGCGATCGCTGGCGCGAGCAGGACGGGCCCGGCAGCGGCCTGTGGTACGACCTGGGGCCACACCTGCTGGACCAGATGCTGGTGCTGTTCGGCTGGCCGCAGGCGATCGATGCCGATCTGGCCGTACAACGCAGCGGCGGCAGCGGCGTGGATTATTTCCACGCGGTGCTGCACTACCCGCGCCATCGCGCCATCGTGCATGCCGGTTCGCTGGTGGCCGCACCGACGCCGCGTTTCGCCGTGCACGGTGAATTGGCGAGCTGGGTGAAGTACGGCCTGGACGTGCAGGAAGCGCAGTTGCGCCGTGGCGTGGCGCCGGGCGCGCCGGGCTGGGGCATCGACCCACGGCATGGCGAACTGCTGCGCTGCGATGCCGACGACAGCGTGCAGCGCAGCACGGTGGACAACGTGCCAGGCGACTATCGGCAGCTGTACGCGCAGTTCGCCGCCGCGCTGCATGGCGACGGCGAGCCGACGGTCAGCCTGGCGCAGGCGCTGCAGGTGATGCAGTTGCTGCAGGCAGGCATGGACAGCGCCCAGCAAGGGCGGCGGATCGAACTGGGGTGACCGGCAGGGCTGCGCCCTGCACCTGCTTAATGCAACGGCAACTTCAAAAGCCTGCTATCCGTGGTATGGCGGGGTGGGTCCGGTTGAGGGGGACGCCGTTAACCCGTCCATGGGGGCTTGGCCGCGGCTTGCTCGTGTGCGCTTTCCTGCGCACACGGCAAGACCGGGGTTGGGCGTCCTGCCCAACCCGCCCGAGGCATGCCTCGGGCCCATGCCGCGGACACCCCCTCAACCGGACCCACCCCGCCTTCGACACTTTCCCGCGATCTGCCAGTAGATCCACGCCATGCGTGGATGACGTGGAAACAATCGGAATCGGCGGGGTCGGAGCCCTTTCCTGCGGAAAGGGATCCCACCCCGATTGCTTACGACTTCTTGATGGCGTGGCCGCCGAACTCGTTGCGCATGGCCGACAGCAGGCGGTCGGTGAACGAGTTGGATTCGCGCGAGCGCAGGCGTTCCAGCAGCGACAGGGTGATTACCGGCGCCGGCACATCCAGGGCAATGGCTTCGGCGACCGTCCAGCGGCCTTCGCCGGAATCTTCCACGTACGGGGCGATGCCATCCAGCGACGGGTTGCGCTTCAGCGCTTCGGTGCTCAGGTCCAGCAGCCACGAACGCACCACGCTGCCGTGGCGCCACACTTCGGCCACCTGGGCCAGGTCCAGCTGCAGCTCGTCCTTGCGCTCCATCAGCGCGAAGCCTTCGGCATAGGCCTGCATCATTCCGTATTCGATGCCGTTGTGGACCATCTTGGTGAAGTGGCCGGCACCGGACGGACCGACACGGCCCCAGCCACGGTCTTCGGCCGGCGCCAGCGTGCGCAGCAGCGGCGCGATCTGCTCGACCACCGCTTCTTCGCCACCGACCATCAGGCTGTAGCCTTCCTGCAGGCCCCACACGCCACCGCTGGTGCCGCAGTCCACGTAGCCCAGGTCATCTTCGGCCAGCGCCTTGGCGCGGCGCATCGAGTCCTGGTAGTTGGAATTGCCACCGTCGATCACGATGTCCCCTTCGGCCAGGTGCGGGGTCAGCTGGCCCAGCGTCTGGTCCACGGTCTCACCGGCCGGCACCATCAGCCACACCACGCGTGGCACCGGCAGTGCAGCCACCGCGGCGGCCAGCGAATCAACCACCTGCAGGCCGGCCTCGGCCGCACGCTGGCGCGCACCTTCGCCGGGGTCGTAACCCACCACGCGGTGGCCGCCGCGATGCAGGCGCTGGGCCATGTTGGCGCCCATGCGGCCCAGGCCGATCATTGCAATATCCATTGTTTCACCTTCAGTTGTTGTCGGAAGTCAGGCTGCCTGGCCGGCCGGTCGTCGCGCAGGCACGCAGTTGCGCCTGGCGCCAACGCCGGTAGAGCGTGGTATGCAGATTGTGCAACGCCAGGTCGATGGAAAACGCGGTACGCGGGTTCCGGTCGAGCAGGCGCACGATGTGGTAGCCGATGGGACGTATACCGCGTGGGTGCACATAGATCACGAACTGCTGGTAGAACGGATCGTCCAGCAACTGGTCCATGCGTTCCAGGGTGGCACGGTAGCGTGGCGCCAGCTGCGCCCGCAGCTCGGGATCGCGTTCGTACAGCAGCCGCTCGAAGTAGCGTCGGCCGACCCGCGGAATGCCCTGCGCCAACTGCCACAGCTGCGCGTTGCGCTGGTCGTACCAGGCAAACCCGGCGTGCGCGGCCAACGCCTGCGCGGCGTCGGCGCCCACATCCACCACCACGAAGTTCTCGGCCTGGTTGTTCAGATCGTCCAGCAGCGCCTTGTCGCCCACGTGTTCAATGAAGCCAGGCAGGCCGACGAACGCCTGCCGCCCCAGTGCCGGCGCGCGCACCGCCTTGCCGTCGGCCACGAAGTCGCCGGCGTGTGCGCCCAGCAGGATGCTGTCGGTGGCGTGCAGGCCGAGGAAGGTGCCGATGGACAGCTCGGCCGGGCTGAACTCCGCATCGAAGGCCGCATCGCCATACAGCGCGCGCTGGCTGGCCAGCTGCGCCACCTGCCGGCCGACCCCGCATTCGGCGCGCACGCGGCCGCTCTGGAACGCCTGCAGCGCCGCACTGTTACTGCCCTGAGGCACGTATCCGCGACCGAAGCTGCGCGTGCGCACCCAGCCCTGGGCCGCGGCCCCGCGTGCGCCGAAGCCGATCCAGCCCAGTTGCAGGCCGGAAAACCGGAAGCCGGGGTTGTCCTGCAGCGCCTGGGTGGCGCTGCGCGTGGCCGCGCCCAGCAGGAAGCTGTACGCGCAGACCGTGGTGGGGTCGTCCAGCAGCTGCTGCAGCAGCGCCTGCCGCGCGCTGTCGGGCAGATCCGCCGGCCAGCGCACGCGCAGATCACCGGCGGCCTGCGCATCGGCCAGCGAGGCTCGCTGGCACACCGGGCCACGGTGGATGTCGGGCGCCGGCAGTGCACTGGTTTCAAAGCGCCAGCCCAGTCGTTGCAGCAGCCCCTGCGTGCAGTCCACCGCGGGCGCCGCGTGGCTGCCCAACGGACCGGCCAGCAGCAGGCCCAGCACCAGCGCCCGCCCTCGCACGTTCAGCCCTGCGCCGCCGCCGGCGCCGGCACGTCGGCCGGAGTGGGTTCGGGGGGCGCAGGCTCGGTGGGCAGCGGCGGGGCTGGCAAGGGTGCCGGCTGCGGCGCGCTGGCCGCCGGGGGCGCGGGCTTGGCGGCAGCCGCCGGCAGGTACTGCTGCAGGCGCTGGAAGAAGCGCCGGTAGAAATCGGCATCGGTTATGGTGCTGCTGGCGACCTTCACCAGGGAATCGTCGTTGCTGCCGAACGGCAGCGACACCGAACCCAGCGCGCCCACGCCCACGCTGGCCGAGGTCGGGCTCTTCTTCAGCGCATAGCGGTCCTGCACGGCACTGACAAACACCAGCGCCTGGTCGGCACCACGCGGGGCACAGGAAATGCGCAGCACCAGTTGCTCGTGGTCGTCTTCGCGCGGCTGGAAGTTCTTGTTGCCCTCCACCTGGCCGTCGTCGGCGCGGGCAATCGCGTAGCCCTGGCTGAGCAGGGTTCGGCGGGCGGCTTCACAGGCCTCGGCGGGGCGACCATCGACGGTGCGCGAGAAGGTATCGCCCGAATCGAAGGATTCGCGCAGCAGCGCATTGTCGGCGGCGCGGCCGCCACAGCCGGCCAGAGCCAGAGTGCCAGCCATGGCCAGCAGGGGGAAACGGAAGCGCGGGGCCCGCATGGGTGCTCCTGCGAGAACGGAAGTCCCAAGGGTAGACCCGGGGCCGTGTGCGGCGGGTCGAGGGCGGGCGGCCCGTTGCTGCCGGTTCATCGACGTCCGCCGGGCGTGGCCCGGTGCAGCCGCCAAACAGAACGGGGCCGGCATTGCCGGCCCCGTCGGGTATCACGTTGCGGTGCGATCAGTCGGCCCAGCGGCCCACGCCGGTGGACTGCGGCAGCACCTGCGCCGACAGCGGGCGGTCGGTTTCCAGCAGGTTCACCGCATCGGCCAGGATCGCGGCCGATTCACGCAGCAGCGGGTCCGGGCGCTTCTCGGCGGCCTTTTCGCGGGCGGCATCCTTAACGATGTCGCGCTCGTTGCCGGTCAGGCCGTCGTCGCTGCTGTCGTCGGCCAGCGGGTCCAGGGCCAGACCCAGTTCCTTGCGGATCACCTGGCGCTCCTTGCGCTGGGTGTCCTGGCGCTCGCGCTCGGCACGGCGGGTAGCCTCGTTCAGCGACACATACTTCTTCTCTGCCTCGGTGCGGAACTGCTGCACGTCCTCGTTCCACCACTGGAATTCCTTGTCGGTGGCGATACGGGTGTCGTGGCGGGTTTCCAGCTTCGGCAGCAGCGGCGCGAAATTGCCGTACTGGGTGTGCGGCACGGCGGCGATGCGGGTCCACGGCAAGGCATTGTCGTAGGTGCTTTCGCCGAATTCAGTGGCATCCACGCTGGCCGGGAAGGCCAGGTCGGGCACCACGCCCTTGTGCTGGGTGCTGCTGCCGCTGATGCGGAAGAACTGGGCGATGGTCAGCTTCACCTGGCCGAAGCGCTGGGTTTCGCCGCTCGGCCAACGGTCCAGGTCGACGATGTTCTGCACCGTGCCCTTGCCAAAGGTGGTTTCACCAATGACCAGACCCCGGCCGTAATCCTGGATGGCGCCGGCGAAGATTTCCGAGGCCGAGGCCGAACCGCGGTTGATCAGCACGGCCAGCGGGCCGTCCCAGGCCACGCCCTGGTTGCGGTCGTTGTTCACGGTCACCCGGCCGCCGGATTCGCGCACCTGCACCACAGGGCCCTGTTCGATGAACAGGCCGGTCAGTTCAATGGCTTCGTCCAGCGAACCGCCACCGTTGTTGCGCAGGTCCAGCACCACGCCGTCCAGCTTGTCGTTCTTGAAACCGGCCAGCAGCTTGGCCACGTCGCGGGTGGCCGAGGCGTAATCGGTCGCGTTGCGGCGGCGGCCTTCGAAGTCCTGGTAGAAGGTCGGCAGCTTGATCACGCCCACCTTGCGATCGGGCTCGCCGTCCTTGCCCGGAATGGTCATGGTTTCGCCCTTGGCGGCCTGTTCGGCCAGGCGCACCTTCTGCCGGGTCAGCACCAGGGTGTGGTGCTTGCCGTCGGCGCCCTCTTCGGCCGGAATGAATTCCAGCTTGACCTGGGTGTCCTTGGCGCCACGGATCTTGGCCACCACGTCGTCGATGCGCCAGCCGATCACATCTTCGATGGTGCCCGACTTGCCCTGGCCCACGCCCACGATGCGGTCGCCCGGCTTCAGGGTGCCGTCCACGGCGGCCGGGCCGCCGGCGATGATCTCGCGGATCACCACCACGTCATCCTGGCGCTGCAGCTGCGCGCCAATGCCTTCCAGCGACAGCGACATGGCCTGGTTGAAGTTCTCGGCCGTGCGTGGGGTGAAGTAATCGGTGTGCGGATCGACCGCGCTGGTATAGGCGTTCATGAAGAACTGGAAGACGTCTTCGCCCTTCAGCTCGTTCACCGACTTTTCCATCGTGGCGTAGCGCTTGTCCAGCGTCTTGCGGATGTCGTCGGACTTCTTGCCGGCCAGCTTCAGGCGCAGCCAGTCATTCTTCACCGACTTGCGCCACAGCTCGTCCAGTTCAGCGCTGCTGGCGGCCCACGGCACGTCCTTGCGGTCGTACTCGAAGCGCTCGTCAGTGGTGAAATCCGGTTCCTGCTTCAGCAGCTTGCGCGCGTAGGCCACGCGCTCGCCCACGCGCTGCTTGTAGACGGCAAACACCTGGAACGCCGGTTCCATCTCGCCGCCACGGATGGCATTGGCGATATTGGCCTCGAACGGCGCGAAGCGGGTCACGTCGGCCTGGGTGAAGTACTGCTTGCCGCCGTCCAGGGTGTCCAGATACCGCTTGAACACGTCCTTGGCGGTGGCTTCGTCCAGCGCGCGCGGGCGGTAGGCGTAGCGGCTGTCGGACAGCAGGCCGTAGACCAGCTTGGAGGTGGTCACCTGGTCGGCGGTGGCCGCAGCCGGCAAGGCCGGCGAATCGGTCTTGGCCGCCAGCGCCAGCGGCGCTACCAGCGCCAGGGCCATCAGGAATGCAGGGGCTTTGAATTTCATGAACGTGCTCAAGGGCGGCTTGCCAAGGGGGAGACTGCGCGGTGTTCAGACACCACGACAGTGCCGAAAGTTGCCGGATTTGTCATCCGCCCACGATCGGTGGAAAACCAGCCTAGCCGGGCCGGTGTAGCAAATTGTGAATGCAGGGGGTTGCGCCGGGCCGGGCCCGGCGAGTGCAGCAGAAGACAGATGGGTCAAAGGCGTGCGAACCAAGGTTCGCACCTACCCTCAGGAAATGCCGGCGCCCTTGGCCTGCACGTCGGCGTGGTACGACGAGCGCACCATCGGGCCGGAGGCCACGTGGCTGAAGCCCAGTTCGTAGCCGTAGTCTTCCAGCGCCTTGTAGTCTTCCGGGGTCCAGTACTTCAGCACCGGGTGGTGGTGCGCGGTCGGCTGCAGGTACTGGCCGATGGTGATCATGTCCACGTCGTGGGCACGCAGGTCACGCATGGTGGCCTTGATCTGCTCGAATTCCTCGCCCAGGCCCAGCATGATGCCGCTCTTGGTCGGCACCGACGGGTGCTGCGCCTTGAAGTTCTTCAGCAGGTTCAGCGACCACTGGTAATCGGCACCGGGGCGCACGTTGCGGTACAGGTCCGGCACGGTTTCGATGTTGTGGTTGAACACGTCCGGCGGGTTCTGCGCCAGGATCTCCAGCGCGCGCTCCATGCGGCCCTTGCCGCGGAAGTCCGGGGTCAGCACCTCGATGCGGGTGCCCGGCGACTTCTCGCGGATGGCGGTGATGCAGTCGACGAAGTGCTGGGCACCGCCGTCGCGCAGGTCATCGCGGTCGACGCTGGTCACCACCACGTACTTCAGGCCCATGTCGGCCACGGTCTGGCCCAGGCTGGCCGGTTCGTTGGCATCGGGCGGCTTGGGGCGGCCATGGGCCACGTCGCAGAACGAGCAGCGGCGGGTGCAGACTTCGCCCAGGATCATGAAGGTGGCGGTGCCGTGGCCGAAACATTCATGGATGTTCGGGCAGCTGGCTTCTTCGCACACCGTCACCAGACGGTTCTCGCGCAGCTTGGCCTTCAGGTTCTGCACGGCATTGCCCGAAGGAATGCGCACGCGGATCCACGACGGCTTGCGCAGCACCGGGGCATCGGCGAACTGCACCGGCGAACGGTTGATCTTGTCCCCGCCCATCTGCTTCACGCCCACCTGCAACGGTGCGGCGGTCGGCAGGTCGGCCTGCACGATCTGCAGGGGAATGGTGCGGGCGGTGGTCTCAGTCATGGCAGTTCCGGGGGGCGGTCAGGCGGCCGCAGAAAGATCGGGCAGTTCGGGCGTGGGCTGCAGCAGCAGGCCAAACTGGCGGGCCAGATGGTCCAGCAGCACCGGCTTGACGGCGTCCATCCCGGACGGGCCGCCCAAGTCTACCACCGAGGTCACCTGCAGCCCCTGGTAACCGCAGGGGTTGATGCGGTGGAAGGGTTCCAGATCCATGGAGACGTTGAAGGCCAGGCCGTGGAAGGTACAGCCGCGGCGCACGCGGATGCCCAGCGCGGCGATCTTGGCCGCACCCACGTACACGCCGGGGGCACCTTCACGGCGCTCGGCGCCGATGTTCCAGTCGGCCAGGGTGTCGATGATGGCCTGTTCGATACGGCACACGTAGTCGCGCACGCCGATGCCCAGCCGCGGCAGGCGCAGCAGCGGGTAGACCACGATCTGGCCGGGGCCGTGGTAGGTCACCTGGCCGCCACGGTCCACGTGCAGCACCGGAATATCGCCCGGGGCCAGCACGTGTTCGTCCTTGCCGGCCTGGCCCAGGGTGAACACCGGATCGTGTTCGACCACCCACAGTTCGTCGGCGTCGTCGTCCGTACGCTGGTCGGTGAAGCGCTGCATGGCGCGCCAGACCGGTTCATAGGCCTGGCGGCCCAGGTCACGGACCACCGCCGGGCGCGCCGGGCGGTTTTCGGGGGCGGCGTCGGCCGGGCAGCTGGCGGCTACACCGTCCACTTCACTTCCGGGTGGCCACGCAGCGCCTCATGGGCCACGTCGTACTGTTCGCGGTTCTCGGCCTGGAACACCAGGCGGACCGAAACATACTTGCCGTTGGTCGAATGCTTCCAGCTGATGCGCTCGTTCACCACGGTGATGCCCGCGGCCTGCAACAGGCGCGGAAGCTCGTGCTCGAGGCCGCGGTTGGCGGCGCCCATGGCACTGAGCTCGAACTGACCGGGGAACTGGAAGCCGTGGTCGGGGTTGTCGGACTTGATTTCCATGGGCCCATTATCGGGCCGGAAGGCAACAAACCCAAGAGTATTCATCAAAGTCGAAAGCGGCACCGGCGAGCCGCTGCGTTGCAGGGGGCGCATATGCCTGCCGGGGCCAGCCTGCCTGGCCTGCCCCGTCAGGCGACGCGTGCCGGCACGACGCCGGCACGCCGGTGGCTTATTTGGCGGTTTCCATCAGGGTGGAATTGACCCAGCCCCTGTTGCCCATTTCGTCTTCCACTTCCCACATGGTGCCTTCCTTCACACCGGTGGGATACAGCAGCATGCCCGGCTCCAGCGCGCGCACCGCCGCACCGGTGCCCCTGGCGTTGGCCAGCAGGCGGCCAGGCTTCAGCATGGTCACGGCCTGGCCGGCATTGGCAGCCGAGGCATTGGCCGGCACCCCGCCCAGCTCGGTCACCATGGCGCTGTAGGCCTGCAGGTAGGCCAGGGTGATCACCTGGCCGATTTCGGTGTTGGCATAGCCGCCGACGCCCATCGCGCCGATGCCGCCACCGCCGAACAGGCCGCCACCGGCGCCCCAGCCCAGGTCGGTTTTCCTGGAGTTCCCTTCAACGACGGCGACCTGCTCGGAGGAACGCACATCGGTCAGGGTCAGGGTCACATCGGCGGTCTTCCTGCGGAAGTTCAGGCCACTGACGACCGAGCCGGCCTTGCCGCCGATCAGGCCGCCCACCAGGCCACCGATGGCACTGCCGCCAGCGTTGCTGTTCTGCGAGATCAGGTCCGGCACCAGAACGTAGTCGGCGGCACGGATCTGGCCTTTGCCGATGTTGGAGCGCCCGCGCAGCTGGCCTTGGCTGGCCAGCGCGCGCTCGGCCTGGGCCGCGGCCATGCCGGCGCCACGGTCGACCAGGGTGAAGCACTTGGACTTGTTGACGAACACCTTGATCAGCTTCGAAGGCGCCGGCAGCTGCTGGCCGGTCCACCAGTTCACCGCGTATTCCGATTCGATCACCGAGATGGAACCGAGCGGCTTGGTGCAGACCGGAATCTCGGCCTGGCCCTTCTTGCTCTGCTGCTGGGCAGAGGTACGGCTGTTCTTGAAACTGTCGCGCAGGCCGGCCGACGCCGGAGCACTGACCGCCACCAGCACAGCGCCCAGCAGCGCGCAGGCCAACGCCGGGGGGAGCGAATTCGATTTTTTCATTTGAGTCATCCAGCACCTCGCCGAGGGCGAAGCACACTCCATGGGTTGAGAAAGGGTCCAGGACCCCGATCCGTTGCGACGCCCCCCTCAGGCGCCGGCGCAGGAGGTATGGCATGCCTCCGCCGCACGCCACAACCGCAGCTGACTGCCAATGCCGATGACGACACACGTGGCCCACGCCCCCTGCCAGCACGCCGCCGGCGCCGCGCCCCCGCCACGCCTGGCTGTGCCAGTGGGACAACGTTGTTTTCGGAACAGACATGTGAGCGTCATGTGGTCGTGTTGGCCGCTGCCTGGATGTACCGTGTCGCGGCATAAAACGACAAAAGAACCCGCACCCGATGAGCTCCCCTTCCCAACACCGCCTCGCAGCCCTCGGGCTGTCGGGTCTGCTCGCTGCCACCCTCCCCCTTGCCGCCCAGGCCGCTGAACAGTGCGGCCCGGATGCCATGCGCGATCACCCGCCGCAGGTGAACTTCCGCGTGGACAACGACCTGTTCGGTGGCAAGGACCAGGACCAGGGCTACACCAACGGCGCCCAGCTCACCCTGGTCTCGCCCAACCTGGTGGACTACACCGACGACCCCTGCCTGCCGAAGCTGGCGCGCTGGGTAAACCGGCACCTGGAACGGCTGCACCCCGGTGAGTTCGAGCAGCAGAACATGATCTTCAGCCTGGCCCAGGGCATCTTCACCCCCACCGATTTCACCCGGAAGGACCTGATCGAGGACGATCGCCCCTATGCCGGCGTGCTGATCGCCAGCTTCGGCTACAACGCGCGCCGCGGCGACCGTCTGCAGACCACCCAGCTGGCGCTGGGCGTGGTCGGCCCGTGGGCACAGGGCAAGCAGGTGCAGAACGCCGTGCACGAGCTGCTGGGAGACGAGAAATTCCAGGGCTGGGACAACCAGCTGCACAACGAACCGGTGTTCATGCTGACCCACGAGCGCATGCGCCGCTGGCCGGGCGATGCCACTGAAAATGCCGGCGGCTGGGGCTGGGATGCGATCACCCACTACGGCGGTGCGATCGGCAACCTGGCCACCCACGCCAATGCCGGCGCCGAAGTGCGCTTTGGTTGGAAGCTGCCCGACGACTTCGGCAGCACCCCGCTGCGCCCGGCCGGCGAAAACACCGCACCGACCCGCGGCGGCCGCCCGGCCGGCTGGTCGTGGCACCTGTTCGCCACCACCGATGCCTCATGGGTGATCCGCGATATCACCCTGGACGGCAACACCTTCCGCAACAGCCACAGCGTAGACAAGCGCAACTTCGTGGCGCTGGGCGGCTACGGCCTGGCGGTGATGAAGGGGCGCTGGAAGTTCGCCCTGGCCCGTTACCACAGCACCCGCGAGTTCGACGGCCAGCGCGAAGCGCCGGTGTTCGGCAGCTTCACCATCAGCCGCTCGCTGTAACTGCGGTTGTAGAGTCGAGCCATGCTCGACTGCCTTCACCATCAGTCGAGCATGGCTCGACTCTACAGAATGAAAAGGCCGGCTTTCGCCGGCCTTTTCATTCACCACGCAGGTGCGTGGATCACTCCGATTCCCACCACATCCAGAAGCTGTCCCACAGGCGCTTGAAGAAGCCGGCCTGTTCAACAGCCGCCACGGCCACCAGCGGGGCTTCCGCCACCACCTTGCCGTCCAGGGTGACCTTCACGGTGCCGATCTGCTGGCCAGCGGTGAACGGTGCTTCCAGGGTCTTGGGCACGTCGATGCTCGGCTTCAGGTCGTTGTAGCGGCCGCGCGGCACGCTCACCAGCATCGGCTGGGCCACGCCCAGCTGCACCTTGTCGGTGGTGCCCTTCCAGACCTTGTGCTCGGCCACGGCCTTGCCCGGCTCGTACAGGCGGTGGGTTTCGAAGAAGCGGAAGCCCCAGTTCAGCAGGGCCAGGCTGTCATCGGCGCGCTGCTTTTCCGACGAACCACCCAGCACCACCGCGATCAGGCGCTGGTCGCCGCGCTGCGCCGAGCTCATCAGGCAGTAGCCGGCTTCGGAGGTGTGGCCGGTCTTGATGCCGTCCACGCTGCCATCGCGCCACAACAGCAGGTTGCGGTTGGGCTGCTTGATGTTGCCGACCTGGAATTCCTTGATCTTGTTGTAAGCGTAGGTTTCCGGGTAGTCGCGCACCATCGCCCGGCCCAGCAGGGCCAGGTCGTAGGCGGTGCTGTGGTGGCCTTCGGCGGTCAGGCCGTGGGCGTTCACGAAGTGCGAGTTCTTCATGCCGATCTTGGCGGCGTAGCTGTTCATCAGCGAAGCAAAGGCTTCCTCGCTGCCGGCCACGTGTTCGGCCAGGGCGATGGCGGCGTCGTTGCCCGACTGGATCGCCATGCCCTTTTCCATGTCTTCCAGGCGCGCGGTCTGGTTCACCGGGAAGCCGCTGTAGCTGCCGTCGGTGCCCGCGCCGCCTTCGCGCCAGGCGCGCTCGCTCATCATCACCTGGTCATCCGCACGCACCTTGCCGTTCTTGACCTCGGCGGCGATGACATAGGAGGTCATGACCTTGGTGATGCTGGCCGGGGCCAGTTCTTCGTGCACGTTCTCGCCGGCCAGCACCTGGCCGGTGGCGTAATCCATCAGGACCCACGCCTTGGAAACAGTCGGCACCGGGGCCGGCGGCGTGGCCACGGTGGCCGGCGCAGCGGCGGCGGCAGGTGCCGGGGCGGCCGGGGTCGGCAGGGGGGTCTGGGCGGAAGCCAGACCGACCACCAGGGTGGCGGCCAGGGCAGTGGCGGCGGAACGGAAATTCATGGGACAGCAGGCTCCAGGGACGGCCAGGATGGAGGGTGGTACGAAGCGGCCATTGTAAGGCCGACGGGGCGGAGGCCGGCAGCACCGGCCCCGGTCGAATCAGTCTTTGACGATCTGCGGTGCGCCCAGGCCCAGACCGGCGATGCGGCCGACAAGTTCCGCGGCGCTGGCATGGTCGGTGGCGGGTACGCGCAGGCGGAACAGGGTGCGGCCGCCGGCGGCGATGTCGCTGATGGTGGCGCCGACGATGCCGGCCGCGTTCAGCTGGCCCATGGCACGGGTGGCGTTGTCGCGGCTGGAAAAGCTGGCCACCTGCACCATCACCGCACCCACCACCTGCTGCGACAGCGTGGGCGTGGGGGCCGGCGTGCTGCGTGCCGGGGCGGCAGCTGCGCGCGGGGCGACGGCAGCCACGGCCACCGGCGCACGCGGCGCCGGGGCGCTGGGCGGCAGCGCGCTCACTGCCACGTCCGGCAGGGTGCTGCTGGCGGCCTGGGTGGTGGCCGGCTGGCCACGTGCGGGCATGGCATCGGCAGGCAGGCGCTGCACCAGGCGGTCGATATCGCTGGCCGGCGTGCTGCGCGCCACGGCTGTAGGGCGTGCCGAGGCCACCGCCGTGGCGGCAGCGGCTTCGGCGGCACGGCGCTCACGGCGCGACGGCTTCTGCGCCAACAGGTTGCCTTCGCCGGGCTGCAGCGCACGCACTTCCACATTGCCGGTGCCACGCTGGGTGATGCCCAGGCGCACGGCGGCGGCATAGCTCAGGTCCACCACGCGACCATCATGGAACGGGCCACGATCGTTGACGCGCACGATCACCGATTCGCCGTTGTCCAGGTTGGTCACGCGGGCGAAGCTGGGCAGCGGCAGCGTCTTGTGTGCGGCGGTGAACTGGTACATGTCGTAGACCTCGCGGTTGGAGGTCAGGCGGCCATGGAACTTGGCGCCGTAGTACGACGCGGTACCGCGCTCGACGTAGTCATGGGTGTCGTCCAGCACCTTGTACGACTTGCCCAGCACCACATACGGCGATTTGTTGCCGATGGTCGAGCGTTCGACCGCGGTCACTTCCGGCTCGGGAATGCAGGCCACGTTGGGCACGTAGCTGGGCGTGCTGTCTTTCACACCGGGCTTGTACAAGCCGCCGGCGGTGTAGTTGCCGCGCGTGCTCAGGTCTTCGGTGGCCGCCGCATAGGGCGAACCGTCCGGGCAGTGCGCCGGACGCCCGCCCTTGCCCTGCACCACCGTGCCCGGCACCTTGCCGCCGTGGCCGGCGCTGGGCTTGTTCGGCGCGCTGCTGCACGCGGCAAGTGCGAGTACTGCCAGTGCGGGAACCAGCCATCTGATGTTCATGCCGGGGGCAGCTCCTGTCCGGCAATGGCCTGCGACAACTGGTGCACGGCCATCGCGTACATCTTCGAAAGGTTGTAGCGGGTAATGGCGTAGTAGTTCTGGAAGCCCAGCCAGTACTGCTTGCCGGTGCTGCCTTCCAGAGTGATGGGCGTTGCGGTGGCGCCCGCCGGGACCGGCGCGCTGGGCTGGTAGCCACGCTGCGCCAGGTCGGCCAGCGACCAGGTGGGCATCCACTCGGTGGGATTGAACTCCTCGCGGCCCGGCGCCAGCGTGGCCGGCACCACGACGGGGCCGCCGCGCACCCAGCCGCCCTTCTTCACGAAGTAATTGGCGATGGACGAGAACACATCGTCGTAGCTGGTGAACAGATCACGGCGGCCATCGCCGTTGCCGTCCACCGCGTAGTCCAGATAGCTGGACGGCATGAACTGGCCCATGCCCATCGCCCCGGCGTAGCTGCCCTTGAGCGTGGTGATGTCCAGCTTTTCTTCGCGGCCCAGCTCGAACAGCTTGGCCAGTTCGTCGCGGAAGAACAGTTCGCGGCGCACTTCGCGTTCCAGCTTGGCCGGGTCGCCGCTGCGCGGGTAATAGAAGGCCAGGGTGTACAGCGCATCCAGCACGCGATGGTTGCCGGCGTTCTTGCCGTAGCTGGTTTCCACGCCGATGATCGCCACGATCACTTCGGCCGGCACGCCGGTGCGCTGCTGCACGCGGTCCAGTTCGGCTCGGTGTTCGGCCAGGAACGCACGGCCGCCGTCGATGCGCGCCTTGCTGATGAACATCGGCCGGTATTCGTTCCACGGCTTCACCCGTTCGGCCGGGCGGGCCATGGCGGCAATGATGGGCTGGCGCACCTGCGCCTGGTCCAGCACGGCGCTGATCTGCTGCGGTGCCAAACCGTAACGCTTGGCGGTATCGGCAATGAAGTTGGCGCGCGCGGTTTCGAACGGCACTGGGGTCAGATCCACCGGCGGCGCGGTGCTGGCGGCAACTTCCGGCGCGGCTTCGGCCGGGCCCTGCGGCTTGCTGGCCGGGTGGCGCGGCGAACTGCTGGCCTGCGGAGACGACGGTGGGGACGTCGGCTGGGTCGCGCAGGCGACCAGGCCGAGGGTGAGCATGCAGGCCAGAGTGCGTCGAATCATCACCGCAGGTTAGCAGGTCATGGATGAATTAAAACCCCTAACACCATGAATCACAACGATTTGCCTGCAGGCAGACGCTTTTGTGAAAATGATGTGAGTGACCTGCCGCATTCAGAAACAGAGGTGGCCGGTTGCGTCCCCATCCCCGCAGACGCAACCGGCGACCGGATCCGGTCGGTACCTGCGCGGCTGCCGCTCCCCAGTGGCAGTGCTCCGCGCTCCCTGTACCCGTTGGACCAGTACTGCTTTCCCGCCCGGCGCCCCTCGCGCTGCGTCAGTGATGGCGCGCCGTGCCGAACGGGCCGCCATTGTGCAGGCCGAATGCGACAAGTCTATTGATCAAGATCAACATCGCGTCAAAGTGTGACTTTCCCCGCACTTTTATTGGCACTTGGTCAGTGACTGAGCGTTCACGTGGGGTTACGCAAACGCTTACAGAAATGGGTTTGCGCAGATTCAGGTGGCGAACGCCGGGGAATGGCGGCGGTTTCGGGCGGCGCGCCGCGTCGCTATTGCCTCTCCGGACGGATCGCTCTACGAACGTCTGACGAACTCGACTTCAATCTTTCCTCATTGGTGCGGCGGACGCGGCGTGCCAAACATGCGGGGGCCACCGACAACGGGGGGCACGGGCTTGCAATCCCGTAAGACCAACGCGTTTGGCTGTTCGTAGAGTCGAGCAAGCCCGACTCTACAAGGGCAAAAGCGCAGTCGAGCGCCGGCATCATGCATCAGCGTCAGATCCCATTTCCCGGGGAGAGGGATCCGACCCCAGGGTTGTCAGCCGTAGCCGCCGTGCACGGGGTTGTGGCTGCGCACGGCCATGACCAGGCCGAAGCCGGCCAGCAGCGATACGGCGGAGGTGCCGCCGTAGCTGATCAGCGGCATCGGTACGCCCACCACCGGCAGCAGGCCGGAGATCATGCCGCCGTTCACCAGCACGTACACGAAGAACGCCAGGCCAGTAGCCCCGGCCAGCAGGCGCGAATAGGAATCGCGCGACTGGCTGGCGATCCACAGGCAGCGCCCGATCACCACCAGGTACAGCGCCAGCACGGTGGCCACGCCGATCCAGCCGAATTCCTCGCTCAGTACCGAGAACGCGAAGTCGGTGGTCTGCTCGGGAATGAAGTTCAGGTGCGACTGCGAGCCTTCGCCCCAGCCCTTGCCATCGAAGCCGCCGGAACCGATCGCGATCTTCGACTGGATGATGTTCCAGCCGGCGCCCAGGGCGTCCATTTCCGGGTCCAGAAACATCATGATGCGGTCCTTCTGGTACGGCCGCAGCAGCCAGAACCAGGCCACCGGCGCCACCGCGGCCACGCCGCCCACGCCCAGCCCCACCCACCACCACGGCAGGCCGGCCAGCAGCAGCACGAACACGCCACTGGCCGCGATCAGCACGCCGGTGCCGAAGTCGGGCTGCAGCATCACCAGGCCGGTAGGCACGCCGATGATCACCAGCGCCATCAACACCGTGTTGAAGCGCGGCGGCAACGGCATCTTGTGCAGGTACCAGGCCACCATCATCGGCAGGCTGACCTTCAGCAGTTCGGCCGGCTGCAAGTAGAAGAACTTCAGGTCCAGCCACTGCCGCCCGTACTTGCCGGTGCCCAGCACGAACACCGCCAGCAGCGGAATCATCGAGATGGCATAGATCATCGGCGTGGCCGAGCGGATGCGCAGGATCGGCACGCGCGAAATTCCCCACAGGGCGGCCAGGCCGACCACGAAGCGCGCGCCCTGCGCCATCACCAGGGTGTCGCCACCGGCGCTCTTCAACGTGGCCAGGCCAATGGCCATCAAGGCGCCCAGGGCCAGGCACAGCACCCAGTCCAGGGTGCTGAAGAAGCGGCGCAGCATGTCGCCGGCCCAGCGCAGGAACACTCTCATCGCGAAGCCTCGGCGGCAGGGGGGCGCGGCGCGCTGGGGGCGGCGGCCGCCGCTGCAGGTGGCAGCGGTGCAGGCGCAGGCGCAGGCTCGGGTGCAGGCGCGGGAGCAGGCACGCCCACCAGCACCGGCCGTTCGGCCAGCAGCGCGGCGGCAGCATCGCCGGCCGGGCGCGCGTTCACGTCTTCGTTGTCGAAGGCGGTGGTGCCGATGGCGGTGGTGCCACGCTCGCTGTCCAGCGGCTGCATGCCTTCGGGCATCTTGCCCAGCAGCCAGGCATCGAAGATCTTGCGCGCGATCGGCGCCGCGGCCGAACCACCGTAGCCGCCGCCTTCCACAGCAATGGCCAAGGCGATCACCGGCTGTTCGGCCGGCGCGAAACCCACGAACAGCGCGCGGTGGCGCAGGTGCATGGGCAGGCTCTTGGGGTTCACCGCCGCGGTGCCCTTGCGGCTGATCACCTGCGCGGTACCGGTCTTGCCGGCCATGCTGTACGGCGCGCCGACGGCCATGCGCGCGGCGCTGCCGCCGGGCTGCATGGTGGCCATCATGCCTTCGCGCACGGCCTGCACGTTGTTCGGGTTGGGGCTGACCGGCTTGCTCGGCCCGGCTTCGGTGGTCACCCAGTCGTGATCGAAGCCGGCGCGCTGCTGCATGACCAGGTGCGGGGTGCGCAGCTGGCCGTCGGCCAACGCGCTGACGCCGCGCGCCAGCTGCAGCGGGGTGACCTTCCAGTCGCCCTGGCCGATGCTAATGTTCACCGTATCGCCGGGGTACCAGCGCTCCTTGCGGCTCTTGGCCTTGTAGGCCGGCGACGGCAGGATGCCGCCGATCTCGCCGGTCAGGTCGATGCCGGTCGGCGCGCCGAAGCCGTAGTACTCCATGTAATGGTCGAAGCGCTCGATGCCCAGGTCCAGCGCCAGCTTGTAGTAGTAGGTGTTCACCGACTGCGCGATCGACTTGCGCAGGTCGGTCCAGCCATGTCCGCCGCGATGCGAATCGCCCCAGCCGCGGCTGGTGCCAGGCAGGTAGAACATGCCGGTGGACAGCACCTTGTCTTCAGGACGGCGCACGCCCGAATCCAGGCCGGCCAGGCCGATCAACGGCTTCAGGGTGGAACCGGGGGCCACGCCGCCCAGCACCAGGCGGTTGAACTGCGGCCGCGACGGGTTCTCGTTCAGCGCCTTGAAGTCGGCATGGGAAATGCCGTTGACGAACAGGTTCGGGTCGTAGGACGGCAGGCTGACCATCGCCAGCACTTCGCCGGTACGCGGGTCCATCGCCACGGCCGAGCCTTCCTGCTCGCCGAAGGCGGCGACCATGGCGCGCTGCAGGTCGGCATCGATGGACAGGCGCAGATCGGCACCGGACTGCGCGGCCACCCGACCGATGGTGCGGATGGCCCGCCCCTGCACGTTGGTTTCCACCTGCTCGTAGCCGACCTTGCCGCGCAGCTCGTGCTCGTAATAGCGCTCCAGGCCGGACTTGCCGATGTGGGTCAGGGCCGCATTGCCCTCGCCCAGCATTTCCAGATCCTTGTCGTCCACCCGGCCGACGTAGCCGATGATGTGTGCGAACAGGTCGCCATAGGGGTAGCGGCGGGTCAGGTAGGGTTCCAGCTCCACGCCGGGGAAGCGCCAGCGGTCCACTGCGAACCGGGCCATTTCCTCGTCGGTCATGCGCAGCTTCAGGGTGACCGGCAGGAACTTGCGGCGCGCCTTGCGCGATTTGTTGAACGCTTCCAGCTCTTCCGGGCTGATGCTGATGATCTTTGCCAGCCCTTCCAGAGTGGCGTCCATGTCCTTCACCTTGTCCGGGGTCACGTCCAGGCGGAAGGCCGGCACGTTCTCGGCCAGCAGGCGGCCATTGCGGTCGTAGATCATGCCGCGCCCGGGCACCACCGGCCGCGGTTTGATGCGGTTGGCTTCCGAACGCGTGGCGTAGATGTCGTGGTCCAGCACCTGCAGCTTGAAGTACCAGCCGCCCAGTCCGAGCAGACAGACCAGCACGCCCAGGAAGCCCAGCGCCGCGCGGCGGCGGAACTGTTCGGCTTCAGCGTGCGGGTTCTTCACCTGCCGGCGCGGAATCATGGCTCAGCGCCCACGCTTGCCGAAGCGCACCGCATCCAGCAGCACGAACACCAGCGGCCACAGGCCCATGCCCAGCAGCGGTGCCCACCAGTACGACCACGGCAGGGTCGGCTCGTCCACCACGATGTGCACCAGCGCGCTGACGATGCGGTCGTTGAACAGCAGGCCGCCGATGGCCAGCATCTGCTGCGACATCGGGAAGAAGCGGATGCGGGCGCGGAAGCGCTGCAGGATGAAGGCCAGCATGACCAGGCGCAGGGCCTGTTCGCCCAGCACCCCGCCGTACAGCAGGTCGGCCACCACGCCGCTGGCGAAGGCGATGCCCAGGCCCACGCGTTCGGGGGCTTCGATCACCCAGTACGCCAGCACCAGCGCCAGCCAGTACGGGCGCAGCGGCTGCAGCAGCGCCGGCAACGGCAGCAGGCCCAGCAGCAGTGCCACCACCAGGCTGGCCGGCAGCACCCACGGGTTGTCGCGCAGGCGGCTCATCGTGCGGGCTCCTGCGTGGTGGGCGCGGTGGGCGTTGCTGCAGGCGAAGCCGTCGGCGGCGGTGCAGACGATGCCGAAGACGGAGCAGGTGCCGGAGCGGAGGCGCCCGGGGCGGCCGATGTGGCCGCGGCCGGCGCGCTGCCTGCCGGCTGCGGTTCGCTGCCGGCGGGAGCGTCGGCAGCCCCCATCTGAAGGCTCTGCCGCAGCGCCTGCGGAATCCGGATCGCCGCACCCGGGCGCAGGAGCAGTACGTCGCGACCGCGATCCAGCTGCGCTGCCGGCTTCAGTTCGCCCACCAGGAAGGCGTGGGTATCGTCCGGGCGCAGGCCGGTGATGGTGCCGACCGGGAAGCCGGCCGGGAAACGCCCGCCCAGGCCGGAGGTGACGATCTCATCGCCCACTTCCACGCCCGCGCTGAGCGGAATGTCACGCAGTTCCAGGGTATCGCCACGGCCATAGACGATCAGCCGCACGCCGTTGCGGGCCACGGTGACCGGCACGGCATGGTCGGGGTCGGTCAGCAGCAGCACGGTGGAGGTGCCACCGGTGGTGCTGATCACCTGCCCCATCAGGCCACCGGCGTCGATCACCGCCTGGCCCACGTGCACGCCTTCGCGGCTGCCGGCATCAAGCACCAGGCGCTGCTTCACTGGGTCCAGGTCGATATCCAGGATCGGCGCCAGCTGCACGTCCAGCCCGCTGCGCTCGGCCACGTTCAGCAGTTCGCGCAGCTGGGCATTGTCCAGCGCGGCGGTCTGCAGGCGGGTCAGGCGCGCGTTGGCCAGCAGCAGCTGGTTGCGCAGTTCGCGGTTGTCGGCCACCAGCTGGCCATGGCTGGCCGCGCTGTCCTTCACCTGGCTGCCCAGCTTGCCGGGCAGGCCGGCCAGCGACCACACCGGCTGCACCAGGCTGTTGGCCTGTTCGCGCAGGCGCGCCAGCCAACCGGCCTGGTCATCCAGCACGATCAGGGTGATGGCCAGCGCCAGGTAGGCCAGCAGCCGCAGCGGGCTGGCGGCATCACCGGAACGGGAAGCGACGGGGGGTCCGGCGTAGGGCGGCACGTCAACGATTCAACTGGCAGAAGGCGGAAGGGAAACATGCGGGCGCCCCGCCGGTGCGGGTCGGCCCATGCGGGCAGACCGCACCCCGGAGGGGCGCTGCGGGCGGGAGCAGCCGGGTCGGCTTATTCCGGCGCAAAGAACTCGTTGCCGTGCATGTCCACCAGCTCCAGCGCACGACCGCCACCGCGGGCCACGCAGGTCAGCGGATCGTCGGCCACCTGTACGTGCAGGCCGGTTTCCTCGGAAATCAGGCGGTCCAGGTCGCGCAGCAGGGCACCACCACCGGTCAACACGATGCCGCGCTCGGCCACGTCGGCGCACAGTTCCGGCGGGGTCTGTTCCAGCGCCAGCTTGACCGCGCTGACGATGCCCGACAGCGGCTCGTGCAGGGCTTCCAGCACCTCGTTGGAGCTGATTTTGATCATCTTCGGCACGCCCTCGGCCAGGTTGCGACCGGAAATTTCCATCTCGATCACTTCCGCCTGCGGATAGGCGCAGCCCAGCTCCACCTTGATGCGTTCGGCGGTGGCTTCACCGATCAGCATGCCGTGGTTGCGGCGCACGTAGTTGGTGATCGACTCGTCGAAGCGGTCGCCACCGATGCGCACCGAGGCCGAATAGACGATGCCGTTCAGCGAGATCACCGCCACTTCGGTGGTGCCGCCGCCGATGTCGATGACCATCGAACCGCGGGCTTCGGTGACCGGCATGCCGGCGCCGATCGCGGCGGCCATCGGCTCTTCGATCAGGAACACATCACGGGCACCGGCTTCCTCGGCCGATTCCTTGATGGCGCGGCGCTCGACCTGGGTGGAACCGGCCGGCACGCAGACCAGCACGCGCGGGCTGGGGCGCAGCACGCGGGACTTGTGCACTTTCTTGATGAAGTGCTTGAGCATCGCCTCGGTGTAGGTGAAGTCGGCGATGACGCCGTCCTTCATCGGGCGGATGGTGGTGATGTGGCCCGGGGTACGGCCCAGCATCTGCTTGGCTTCGGCGCCTACGGCTGCCACCGAGCGGGTGCCACCAATGGCACGGTCCTGGCGCACGGCCACGACCGACGGCTCGTTCAGCACGATCCCCTGCCCGCGCACGTAGATGAGGGTGTTGGCCGTGCCCAGGTCGATGGACAGGTCGTTGGAGAACATGCCACGGAGTTTCTTGAACATCTGAGGAAGGAGTCCTGAGGGGTGTCGTGCCCGCCGCGGGATGGCGAAAAAATGGGCAGAAATCGAGGCCGACAAGCCTAGCAACCCGCCTGCCGCCGAGCAAGGAAAAAACTAGCTGAACCCGCGTCTTCACAGGCTTTCGGCCTGATCGGGCATCACCCGGTTCTGGCCCTGAGCGGCACCAGCGGGTAACCTTTGCGCCGTCGGGCGCCCATGGGCGCCGTTTGCTTGCCCGCCGAAGCGGGCCGGCCCACCCCAAAATTCACCGCATAGGCTTACATCGATGTCCGCTCTGATCTGTGGTTCTCTTGCCTTCGACACCATCATGGTGTTCCCGGACCAGTTCAAGAATCACATCCTGCCGGACAAGGTGCACATCCTGAACGTGTCCTTCCTGGTGCCGCGCATGCGCCGCGAGTTCGGCGGCTGCGCCGGCAACATCGCCTACAACCTGCACCTGCTGGGCGGCGAGCCGATCCCGATGGGCACCGTGGGTTCGGATTTCGGCCCCTACCGCGAATACTTCGAAGGCCTGGGCATCGACCTGTCGCGCGTGCGCGTGATCGATGAGCTGTTCACCCCGCAGGCGTTCATCACCACCGACCACGACAACAACCAGATCACCGCCTTCCACCCGGGCGCGATGATGCGTTCGTACGAAAACCACGTGCGCGGCGTGCCGGGCGTGACCCTGGGCCTGGTCGGCCCGGACGGCCGCGAGGGCATGATCCAGAACGCGCAGGAATTCCATGAAGACGGCATTCCGTTCATCTTCGATCCGGGCCAGGCCATGCCGCTGTTCAACGGCCCGGAACTGCGCGCGTTCATCGAGCAGGCCGACTACGTGGTGGTGAACGACTATGAGTCGAACCTGCTGCAGGAGCGCACCGGCTGGGACGAGAAGGAGATCGTGAGCCGGGTGAAGGCCTACATCACTACCCGCGGCCCGAAGGGCGCGGTGATCCACACCCCGGAAAAGAGCTACGACATTCCGCCGGCGCACGAGCGCCGCGTGGTCGACCCGACCGGCTGCGGCGACGCCTTCCGCGCCGGCCTGATCTACGGCATCCAGAAGGGCTACGACTGGCTGACCATCGGCCGCATGGGCAACCTGATGGGCGCGCTGAAGGTCGAGCACCCGGGCACCCAGAACCAGCGCTTCACCTTCGACGAGTTCAATGAGCAGTTCAAACAGCAGTTCGGCTACGCGCTGAACGCGTAACCGAAGGGCAATGCCCTGGGTAGGTGTCGACCTTGGTCGACACGCGCTTGGTAGGTGTCGACCTTGGTCGACACGCGCTTGGTAGGTGTCGACCTTGGTCGACACGCCGGTTTCAGCCCTGCCACGCCGCGTGCAACGCGCGGCAATCGGCGAAATGCCAATCCGCGCGGCCCGGCCACGGATTGTCCGGCAGGTTGACCAGCACGGTGCGCGCACCGGCGGCGCGGCCACAGTCCAGATCGTAGGCGTGGTCGCCCACCATCACCGCCCCGCCGGCACTGGCACCCCAGCGCCGCAGATGCTGCTGCACGCCATCGGGCGAGGGCTTGGGCACCGCTTCATCGCGGCCGATGATGGCGCCATCGTCAAACAGATCCCCTACCCTGATCGAATCCAGCGTCAGCTTGGCCAGTGCATGGTCGTTGCGGGTCAGGATGCCGACCTGGCAGCCGGCCGCGGCCAGCGCACGCAGCAGCGCTACCGCCCCCGGCGCCGGCAGTGCGTCTGCGGCCAGCGCCCGCTCATGGTCCAGCAGCCAGGCGTGCTTCTGCGCCGCCTCCGCCGCCGGCAGACCGGCCAGGTGCGCCAGGATGTCCGCACTGGGCGGGATGCCCAGCGCGCGCTTGATGCCGCCGAAATCATGCATGGCCACGGTCAGCGTGCCATCCATGTCGAACACCCAGTGGCGCACGGCCGACAGGGGCGGTGCCGCCGTCGCGCGGGGCGTTACTTCCACCACGACGGCATGCGGCTGCTGTCCACGCCGCCGGTCTCGAACACCGCGGTGCGGGTGCCGCCGGCCTTCACCGGGAACTCGATGCTGATCGACTGGCCCTTCTGCGCCAGCTTCCACAGTGCCTTCTGGTCGGTGATGAACATCGCGATGGCCTCGTCGGTCTTCGGCCGCCACGCAGCCATCGATACCGGCTTGCCGTCGTCCACGGTCACCTTCACCGTGCACTGCGGGCAGCGGAAATCGCCGGCCTGCAGCACCAGGTAGGCGTGCCGCTTCCATTCGGGGTGGTCGCGGAACACCAGCTGCACCGGCTTGGCGCCGCTGCCATCCACGTCCACGCGTTCCTTGCTGTAGATCGACGCCGAACGCTGCACGCCCTTGCTGCCGACCGGAATCTCGTTGTATTGCCACAGCGCCTGCATGCGGCGCAGGTTGCGCGCGGCATCGGCCTTGGCCTTCACCTCATCGAAGCCGGCGGCAATGCGCTCGGCGGCGGCGGTGTCCTTGTACTGGTCCAGCAGCGAGCCGCCGTGGATGCGCGCGCGTTCCCAGTCCTGCGCGGCCACGGCGGTGTCGTACTGCTTGGCCACGTCGTCGGCCTTCGCTTCCTTCTGCGCCTGGGCGGCCGCGGCCGCCGCTTCCTGCGCCTTGCGTTCTTCTTCAGGGTTGCTGCAGGCGGCCAGCGCCAAGGTGCAGGCGGTGAGCAGGATCAGTCGTTTCATGCGGAAATCCTTTGCGGGTGCCTTTCTGTAGAGTCGAGCCATGCTCGACTGACCGTCCAACAGCAGTCGAGCATGGCTCGACTCTACAAAAAAAGCGCCGGGGGATGCCCGGCGCGTTTTTCTTACTTGGCTTCGGCCTTGGCCAGCATGTCCTGCACCGAGGCGGTGGTGATCGGGTGGTAACCCGGCTTGGCCTTCTCGAAGGCCTGCTTGGCGAACGCCAGTCCTTCCGGCGTCTTCACAAGTTCGGCGTAGATCGGCATGATCAGCTTGCGACGGCCCACGCGCTCGATGAACGCACCGGCCGCTTCGTTGGCCTGGGTGTAGCCGCTGCGGATGGTCAGCGGGTACCAGCGCATGGCGATTTCACCGTTCGGGGTACCGGTGAAGTGATAGGCCTTGTCCAGCGCCGCCAGCTTGTCCAGCGGCAGGGTGGTGCCCAGGCCGTCAATGAAGCGCACCCATTCCTGGGTACCCCATTCAGCGGTGACCTGGCTGCCCGGCAGGCTGCCGGCGCCGGAGAAGGCGATGCGCGCGGCATCGACGCTGCTGAAGTTGCGCGACTGCGCCTTGGCCGCGAACGCCGGGATGCCCGGCTCGTCCAGCCATGCCTTCAGTTCGGCTTCGCTCACCGCCGTCGGGTTCTTCGGCAGCAGGTTCTTCTTCAGGTACTCGACGAACTGGTCGGTGTTGGCGCTCTGGAAGGCATGGTCATCGAACCAGCCACGCAGGAACGGATCGAAGGTTTCGCGGCCGAAGCGCTGTTCCAGGAACTCCAGGAACCAGGAACCCTTCACGTAGGCAACCTGGCTCAGGGCTTCGTCGGGGTCACGCTCGTTCAGCGGCGGCAGCGCCAGGGCCTGGTCGGCCGGGCTCATGTCCTTCACTTCGGCCAGCAGATCGGTCTGGTCGATCTGCTTTTCCATTTCGGCCATTTCCTTGCCGTACAGGGCTTCGGTAATGCGCCCCTGCACGTAGGTGGTGAAGCCTTCGTTCAACCAGATGTCCTTCCAGCTGGCGTTGGTGACCAGGTTGCCCGACCAGCTGTGCGCCAGTTCGTGGGCGACCAGCGAAACCAGCGACTTGTCGCCGACGATCACGGTCGGGGTGGCGAAGGTCAGGCGCGGGTTTTCCATGCCGCCGAACGGGAACGACGGCGGCAGCACCAGCATGTCGTAGCGGCCCCAGCGGTATTCGCCGTACAGCTTCTCGGCGGCACCGATCATCTTCTCGGTGTCTTCGAATTCCTTGGCGGCCTTGTTCACCATGGTCGGCTCGGCCCAGACGCCGGAGCGGCCGGAAATCGGCTCGAACACCAGGTCACCGGCGGCGATGGCCAGCAGGTAGGACGGAATCGGCTGCGGCATCTTGAAGGTGTAGTCACCGTCACGCGCGGCCTTGGGATCGTTGTCGGCGCTCATCAGCACCATCACGTCCGGGCGCGAGACCACGTGCGCGCTGTAGGTGAAGCGCACGCTGGGGGTGTCCTGCAGCGGCACCCAGGATCGGGCGTGGATGGCCTGCGACTGGCTGAACATGAAGGGCAGCTTCTTGCCCTCGGTCATCGACGGCTCCAGCCACTGCAGGCCCGAGGCGGTCGGGGCGGTGTGGTAGCTCACTTCCACCTTGGCCGGCTGGGCCGGGGCTTCGATGGTCAGCTTGCTGCCGAACACCTTGTCGACCGGGGCCAGTTCGAACTTCAGCGGGCTGCGCGCGCCGTCGGCGGCGATGGCCTCGACCTTGGAAACGCTCAGCTCGCGGGTGTCCAGCACCAGCTGCTGGGCGTCCTTCTGCTTCCATTCCAGGGTGTAGGTGGCGGTGCCGCCGATCTGCTTCTGGTCGAAATCCAGCTTCAGATCCAGCGCGATGTCCTTGATGACGACCTTGTCCGGCTCGGCATAGGAGCTTTCGTCGTGGCTGCGGTTTTCGGCGTTCACGGGGGCGGCGGGGGCCTTTTCGGCAGTCGGGGCGGCGGCGGGCGCGGCCGCCTCCTGGGAGCAGCCGGCGGCCAGGGCCACGGCCAGCGGAAGGAGCATCAGCGGATTACGCATGAATCGGGACCGTTACGGGGATCAAACCCCAATGGTACCTCTCCCCCGGCCCGGAGGGTGCCACCCGCGCCCGGTAGGTGCCAACCTTGGTTGGCACGAATCCATCCACGCGTGCGGCAGGCCCGTGCCGACCAAGGTCGGCACCTACCAGAGCGGATGGCCGCTGCGGGGCCCGTGCCGACCAAGGTCGGCACCTACCAGAGCGGATGACCGCTGCGGGCCCCGTGCCGACCAAGGTCGGCACCTACCAGAGCAGGAATTACAGCTTGTAACCGGAATGGATCGACACGATGCCGCCGGTCAGGTTCTTGTAGTGGCAGCGCTCGAAACCGGCCTGCCCCATCATCGCCTTCAGCTCTTCCTGCGGCGGGTGCTTGCGGATGCTCTCGGCCAGGTACTGGTAGCTGTCCGAATCGTTGGCGAACAGCTTGCCCAGCTTCGGCAGGATCCTGAACGAATGGAAGTCGTAGATCGGCTTGAACCAGTCGGCGGTGACTTCGGAGAACTCCAGCACCCGGGCCTGGCCGCCCACCTTCAGCACGCGGTACATCTCGCGCAGGCCGGCATCCTTGTCGGTCACGTTGCGCAGACCGAAGGCGATGGTGACCAGATCGAAGCTGTTGTCCGGGAACGGCAGGGCTTCGGCGTTGCACTGCACGTAGTCCAGGCCCAGCACCAGGCCGCGGTTGGTCAGGCGGTCACGGCCGACCGACAGCATGCCGGCGTTGATGTCGCCCAGCACCACCGAGCCCTCGGCGCCGACGCGCTCCTTCAGCAGGGCGGCGATATCGCCAGTGCCACCGGCCAGGTCGAGCACGCGGTCACCCGGCTTCACCTGCGCGGTGGCTACGTAGTAGCGCTTCCACGCCCGGTGAACGCCCAGGCTCATCAGGTCGTTCATCAGGTCGTAGTTGCGCGCAACCGAAGTGAACACCTGCCCGACCAGCTTCTGCTTGTCCTTGGCGTCGACGTCGCGGAACCCGAAGTGGGTGGTACCGGATTTGTAGGGGGATTCGCTCATGACCCCGATTATCGCACCGCTGGGGCCGCTGCGGGGCAACGGCGCCGTATCATGGCCGGCCATGACCCACCGGAGCCCCGCATGATCACCACGCCCGACTACCAGGCCCTGCTGCAGACCGCCATTGCCGAAGCCCGCCAGGGCCTGGCCGAAGGCGGCGTGCCGATCGGCGCGGCGCTGTACCACAACGATGGCCGCCTGCTGGGCTGCGGCCATAACCGCCGCGTGCAGGAAGGCGACCCGTCGGTGCACGGCGAAACCGATGCCTTCCGCAAGGCCGGCCGCCAGCGCCGTTACCAGGACACCATCATGGTGACCACCCTGGCACCGTGCTGGTACTGCTCCGGGCTGGTGCGCCAGTTCAACATCGGCACCGTGGTGGTGGGCGAGTCGCGCACCTTCCAGGGCGGCATCGACTGGCTGCGCGAGAACGGCGTGAACGTGATCGATCTGGACAGCCAGGAGTGCGTGGACCTGCTGGGCGGTTTCATTGCGCAGCACCCGGACATCTGGAACGAAGACATCGGCGAATAAGCCGAAGCACCGTGAAGACGCTGCACGCTTTATGAATTCTTCAGCGCCGGCGCAGCCTTGTGCCGGTTGCGTCTGCGGCGTTGCGTGCGCACTGGCGCACAGTCAGCCACGTCAGTCGCACACACGCCACTAACATCGCGTGCACGCAAGGGGCCTACGGTGGAATGCACCGGGGCCCGTTGCTCCGGCGGAGCCAGCCGATGAGCGCGCACGCCGCACCTTCCCTGCCCGACCACCCGGCCCTTGCCGGCATCCGCGAACGCTTGCGCCAGCAGTTCGCGCTGCACCGCCGTGGCGCGCCGTTCTGGTCTGCCTACCAGGGACTGCAGCTGGAAGTGATGCACGCGCACCCGCGCGACCAGGTGCAGCTGTGCAATGCCATGGCCGACATGGCCGAAGCACTGGGCGCGGTGGAGCATGCGCAATTGCTGGATGCGCACACCGGATGCACGCCGCACTGACACTGCATGCACCGGCAACCGACGACACTCGGCATCACCCCCCACTCCCTTTCACCTTCTGCCCATTGGATCGTCATGCACGCTGAAGTCCCCACCATCCCCCCGGTCATCAATGTCGACGCCGAACTGGACCACTGGCGCCGCCAGCATGCCGATGGCGCGCTTGCGCACAACTCGTTCGGTTCGTACGTGCCGTGGGTCAAGTTCGCCTGCGATTCGCTGATCACCCAGCCGCGTGCCAGCGATGCGCAGCGCGACGAGATGTTCCAGACCCAGTACGCCCTGCAGATCATGCCGCGCCTGACCGAGGCGCAGGCCCGCGAGTTCGTCGAACGCTGCTGGCAGCACGTCTACCAGAGCAGCCCGGTGCGCAGCCAGCAGGCGCCGCGCCTGCGCGCCTGACAGGCGCTGCTGCACGGCCCGTGCACGGGCCGCCGCCGATCATCCGCGTCATTCCCCTGGAACGACCCCGATGAGCGCACGCAACCTGTTCAACACCCTGGCCAAGAAGGCCTCCGCCGCGGCCGGTTCGCCGTGGACCTTCCTGGCGGCGATCAGCATTGTGGTGCTGTGGGGCATCAGCGGCCCGGTGTTCGGCTTCAACGACACCTGGCAGCTGGTCATCAACACCGGCACCACCATCATCACCTTCCTGATGGTGTTCCTGATCCAGCACACGCAGAACGCTGATACCGCGGCGATGCAGATCAAGCTGGACGAGCTGATCCGCGCCACGGCCGATGCCAACAACGAATTGCTGGATCTGGAAGAGATGGACGAGGAGCGCCTGGAGGAAATCCGCGCCGAGTACGAGCGCATGGCCCGCGAGGCGGGTGACGCATTGGCGCGGGTACGCGCATGCCGCGTTCCCCCGCGCGATGATGAAGCGGTGTAATGCCCACGCCTGCAATCCCGCTTTGGTAGATGCCAACCTTGGTTGGCATGCTCTTCAGCGCACGCGCCTGGAACCCCGCTTCGGTAGATGCCAACCTTGGTCGGCATGCTCTTCAGCGCACGCGCCTGGAACCCCGCTTCGGTAGATGCCAACCTTGGTCGGCATGCTCTTCAGCGCACGCGCCTGGAACCCCGCTTCGGTAGATGCCAACCTTGGTCGCCATGCTCTTCAGCGCACGCGCCTGGAACCCCGCTTCGGTAGATGCCAACCTTGGTTGGCATGCTCTTCAGCGCACGCGCCTGGAACCCCGCTTCGGTAGATGCCAACCTTGGTTGGCATGCTCTTCAGCGCACGCGCCAACGTTGTGCCAACCAAGGTTGGCACCTACCAGAGCCAAGGCCATCCCGCGCGTGCCGCCGTTGTGCCAACCAAGGTTGGCACCTACCAGAGCGCTGAGCCGTGCCGGGGGCGCGGCTCAGCTGCGCTCGCGCCAGCCGCCGCCCAGCACTTTGTACAGGGTGATGCGGTTGGCCTGCTGGGCCAGCTGCGCCTGCAGCTGGGTCTGCTGTGCGCTGTATGCAGTACGGCGCGCGTCGAGCAGCGTGACGAAGCTATCCAGGCCGGCGTCATAGCGTGCCTGCGACAGGCGATTGGCCAGCTCGGCCGCTTCCACCAGACGCTGCTGCGAGGCGACCTGCTCGTCCAGGCTGACGTTCAGCGCCAGCGCGTCGGCGGTTTCGCGGAAGCCGGTCTGGATCGACTTTTCATACTCGGCCAGTGCGATATCGCGCTCGGCATTGGCCACGGCCAGGTTCGCGCGCAGCTTGCCGCCCTGGAAGATCGGCAGGGTGATGGTCGGCAGGAAGCTCCACACCCGCGTGCCACTGTCGAACAGCCCGGACAGTTCGCCCGAGCTGCTGCCTACGCTGCCGGTCAGCTGGATGCTGGGGAAGAACGCGGCGCGCGCGGCTCCGATGTTGGCATTGGCGGCCAGCAGCTGGTGTTCGGCGGCCATGATGTCCGGGCGCTGCAGCAGCACGTCGCTGGGCAGGCCCGCCGGCGGCGGCGCCAGCGCCAGTACCTGCGGTGCGATGCTGTCGGGCAGCAGCGCCGGATCGATCTGGCCGCCAGCCAGCAGCGCCAGTGCATTGCGGTCCTGCGCCAGCTGGCCGCGCAGACGCGCCGCGTCAGTGCGCGCGGTTTCCACCAGCGTGCGGGTCTGGCTCAGTTCCAGGCCCGAACTGCCACCGCGCTCGTGGCGTGCTTCGGCCAGGCGCAGCGAATCCTCGTAGGTCTTCAGGGTCGCTTCGGCAATCTTCAGCTGCTGCTGGTCGGCGCCGTAGGTCAGCCATGCGGTGGCGGTCTCGGCCACCAGGCTCAGCTGCGCGTTGCGGCGGTTGGCTGCCACGGCGAAGTACTGCTGCAGCGCTGCTTCGCTCAGGTTGCGCACGCGGCCGAACAGATCCAGCTCGAACTCGGCCACGCCCAGGTTGGCGCTGAACTGCTCGCTGACCGGCACATCACCGCCGCTGCGCTGCATCTGCCCCTGCGCGGCCAGCGCGGGCACGCGGTCGGCGCGCTGCACGCGGTACTGGCCGCGCGCCTTTTCCACGTTCAGCACGGCCACGCGCAGGTCGCGGTTGTTGGCCAGGGCCTGGCCGATCACTTCCTGCAGGCGCACATCGGTGAAGAAATCGCGCCAGCCGACGGTGGCCGCATCGGCCACTTCACCTTCGGTGGCTTCCGCCGGCCACTGCGCGGGAATGCCCGGGGCGACGGCGGTGTTCTTCGGCACCAGGGTGGAACAGCCGCCCAGCACAAGGGCCACGGCGGCAGAAAGAACAAGGGTATGGAATTTCATGGCGACACCTTGGGGTCACGATGGCGGCGCCGGACAGGGCCCGGCGCCGCCGGCAGGGTTACGCCGCGGTCTTGCGCTTGAACACGCGCTGCACGACCACGAAGAACAACGGAATGAAGAACACGCCCAGCACGGTGCCGACCAGCATGCCGCCCAGCACGCCGGTGCCGATGGCACGCTGCGCACCGGAGCCTGCGCCGGAGGCGATGGCCAGCGGCAGCACGCCCAGGCCGAAGGCCAGCGAGGTCATGATGATCGGGCGCAGACGGTCACGCACGGCGTGCATCGTCGCTTCGATCAGGCCAACGCCCTTCTCCAGGTTTTCCTTGGCGAACTCCACGATCAGGATCGCGTTCTTGCTGGTCAGGCCCACCGTGGTCAGCATCGCCACCTGGAAGTAGATGTCGCGTTCCATGCCACGGAAGGTGTTGGCCAGCACGGCACCCAGGATGCCCAGCGGCGCCACCAGCAGCACCGAGGTCGGCACGCTCCAGCTTTCATACAGCGCGGCCAGGCACAGGAACACGATCAGCAGCGACAGCGTGTACAGCAGGGGGGTCTGCGAACCGGCCTGGCGTTCCTGGTAGGACAGCGCGGTCCATTCGATCTCGAAGCCCGCCGGCAGATCCTTGGCGATGCGCTCGATCTCGGCCATGGCATCACCCGAGGCAACGCCGGTGGCCGGTTCACCCTGGATTTCCATCGCCGACACGCCGTTGTAGCGTTCCAGGCGCGGCGAACCGTAATCCCAGCGCTTGGTGGCAAAGGCACTGAACGGCACCATCTCGCCCTGCCCGTTCTTCACCGACCAGACGTTGAAGTCGTCCGGGTTCATGCGGAACGGTGCATCGGCCATCACGTACACGCGCTTGACGCGGCCACGGTCGATGAAGTCATCGATGTAGCTGCTGCCCCAGGCCGCGGCCAGGGTGTTGTTGATCGAGCTGATCGACAGGCCCAGCGCGTTGGCCTTTTCCACGTCCACGTCGATGCGCAGCTGCGGCGTATCTTCCTGGCCGTTGGGGCGCACGTTGGCCAGCAGCTTGCTCTGCCCGGCCGCACCCAGCAGCTGGTTGCGCGCGGCCAGCAGGGCATCATGGCCCTTGCCGCTGGTGTCCTTCAGGAAGAACGTATAGCCCGAACCGATGCCCAGCTCCGGCATGGCCGGCGGCGGGAAGGCGAAGATGAAGGCGTCCTTGATCTGGCCCAGCGCGCCCATCGCACGCCCGGTGATCGCACCCACGCTCTGGTCGGCATCACGTTCGCTCCAGTCCTTCAGCTTCACGAACGCCATGCCCGCGTTCTGGCCCATGCCGGCGAAGCTGAAGCCCTGCACCGCGAAGATCGACTCGACGGCGTCGGCTTCGTTCTTCAGGAAGTGGTCTTCCAGCTTGGCCATCGCTTCCAGGGTACGTTCCTGGGTGGCACCGACCGGGGTCTGCACCAGCGCCATCATGATGCCCTGGTCTTCGTTGGGCAGGAACGAGCTGGGCAGGCGCGCGAACAGCACGCCCATCACCACGGCCAGCGCCAGGAAGATGCCCATGAAGCGCCACGGGCGATGGATGATGCCCTTCACGCCGCGCTGGTAGGTCTCGCTGGAACGGTCGAAGCCGCGGTTGAAGCCGTTGAAGAACCTGCCGACCAGACCACGGTGGGCCACATGGTGCTCGCCCTTCTTCAGCGGCTTGAGCATGGTGGCGCACAGCGCCGGGGTCAGCACGATCGCCACCAGCACCGACAGCGCCATGGCCGAAACAATGGTGGCCGAGAACTGGCGATAGATGATGCCGGTGGAGCCGCTCATGAAGGCCATCGGCACGAACACCGCCGACAGCACCAGGCCGATGCCCACCAGCGCGCCGGTGATCTGGCTCATCGACTTGCGGGTGGCTTCCAGCGGCGACAGGCCCTCTTCGGACATGATGCGTTCGACGTTCTCCACCACCACGATGGCATCGTCCACCAGCAGGCCGATGGCCAGCACCATGGCGAACATGGTCAGCATGTTCACCGAGAAGCCCAGCGCGGCCAGCACGCCGAAGGTACCCAGCAGCACCACCGGCACCGCGATGGTGGGAATGAGGGTGGCGCGGAAGTTCTGCAGGAACAGGTACATCACCACGAACACCAGCACGATCGCTTCGATCAGGGTCTTGATGACGCCCTTGATCGACACCTTCACGAACGGGGTGGTGTCGTACGGAATGACCGTTTCCAGGCCGGCCGGGAAGCTGGCCTTCATGTCATCCAGTGCGGCGCGCACGCCTTCGGCGGTATCCAGTGCGTTGGCGCCGGTGGCCAGGGTGATGGCGATACCGGTGGACGGCTTGCCGTTGTAGCGGGTGACGAAGTCGTAGCTTTCCGCGCCCAGTTCCACGCGGGCGACGTCGCCCAGGCGCAGTTCGCTGCCATCGGTGCCACCGCGCACCAGGATGTTGCGGAACTGTTCCGGGGTCTGCAGTCGGTCCTGCGCGTTGATGGTGGCGTTGAGCTGCTGCCCCTTCACCGACGGCGCACCGCCCAGCTGGCCGATGGCCACCTGTGCGTTCTGCGCGGTGATCGCCGCGGTCACTTCATCGACCGACAGCTTGTAGGTGTGCAGCTTGTTCGGGTCCAGCCAGATGCGCATGGCGTACTTGCCGCCGAACACCTGGATGTTGCCCACGCCCGGCACGCGGCTGAGGGTGTCGACGACATTCGAACCCACGTAGTCGGCGATGTCGTTGGCATCCATGCTGCCATCGTTGGACACAAAGCCCAGCACCTGCAGGAAGCCGCTGCTGGACTTGGCCACGTTGATGCCCTGCCGCTGTACTTCCTGCGGCAGCAGCGGCATGGCCAGCTGCAGCTTGTTCTGCACCTGCACCTGGGCAATGTCCGGGTTGGTGCCGGCTTCGAAGGTGAGGGTGATGGTGGCCTGGCCGTTGGCCGAGCTGTTGGACGAGAAGTAGATCAGGCCATCCAGGCCCTTCATGTTCTGCTCGATGATCTGCGTGACCGAGTCCTCGACCACCTTGGCCGATGCACCCGGGTAGGTGGCGCTGATCTCGACGGCCGGCGGGGCCACTTCGGGGTACATCGACACCGGCAGCTTCAGCACGGCCAGCGCACCGGCCAGCATGATGATGATCGCGATCACCCACGCAAAGATGGGTCGATCAATAAAGAAACGTGCCATGGAATTCTCCGCTTACTTCGCGTCGCCGGCCGGCTGCGCGGCAGGCTGCGGGGCGGCGTCCGGCTGTGCCGGGGCAGCGCCCTTCTCGGTGGCCTGCACGGGCATGCCGGGGCCGATCTTCTGCAGGCCTTCGACGATGACCTTGTCACCCGGCTGCAGGCCGTCCTCGACCAGCCACTTGTCGGCGATCGCGCGGCTGACCTTCACCGGACGCACTTCCACCTTGTTGTCCTTGCCCACCACCATGGCGCTGGTATCGCCCTTGGCGTCGCGGGCGATGCCCTGCATCGGCACCAGCACAGCATCGGCGCGCACGCCGCCGCCGATCACCGCGCGCACGTACATGCCCGGCATCAGCAGGCCGTCGGGGTTGTCCACCTTTACCCGCAGCGCGTAGCTGCCGGTGGTCGGGTCCACGCTGACTTCGGAGAACTCCAGCGCGCCCTTGTGCGGGAACTCGCTGCCGTCTTCCAGCAGGATGGTGACCGGCAGGGTCTGGTTGTCCTGCAGGCGCCCGGCGGCCAGTTCGCGGCGCAGCTGCAGCAGTTCGGCCGAGGACTGGGTCAGGTCGACGTAGATCGGGCTGAGCTGCTGCACGGTGGCCAGCGCGTCGGCCTGGCCGGCGCTGACCAGCGCGCCCTGGGTGACGCTGGACTTGCCGATGCGGCCGCTGATCGGCGCGGTGATGCGCGCGTAGCCCAAGGTGACATTGGCCGCATCCAGCGCAGCCTTGGCGGCACCGACATCGGCCTCGGCCTGCTTCTGCGCGGCCACGGCGTTTTCCAGGTCCTGCTGGCTGACCGCATCGACCTTGGCCAGTTCGGTAATGCGCTTGGCGCTCAGGCGTGCGGCGTTGGCGGTGGCTTCGGCGCGGGCCAGCTGGGCGCGGGCGCTGTTGGCCTGGGCGCGGTAGCTGGCGTCTTCAATCTGGTACAGCGGCTGCCCTTCCTTCACCAGGCCGCCTTCGGTGAACAGGCGCTTGGCGACGATGCCGCTGACCTGCGGGCGTACTTCGGCGACCAGGAAGGCGTTGGTGCGGCCGGGTAGTTCGCGGGTCAGGCCCACGCTTTCCGACTTCAGGGTCACCACGGTCACCTGGCCGGGGCCTTGCTGGGGCTGTTCGGGTTGGCCACCGCAGGCGGCCACGGTCGCGGCGATGGCCAGCGACAGCAGGAAGGGACGGATTCGGTTCAGGTGCATGGGGCTGGGGGCTCGCGGGTAGAGGAAATTCTCAGGGCGCCCTGATACGACTGCCGGGCGCCAGAAACGGGCTGGGTGGTCGCGAGGGGGCTGCCCTCCCCGGGGCATGGGCAGGCGCGCATACATGGCGGGGAGCATGGGTGCGAAATATACATACATGCTTGTTTGTTTGTAAAGCGGTACAATTCAGCCAGGTTTCACCGGCATTCGTACCCACTCACCGACCCATGGCGCGCAAGACCAAAGAGGACACCCAGGCCACCCGCGAAGGCATCCTTGATGCGGCCGAGGCCTGTTTCCATGAACACGGGGTGGCCCGGACCACGCTGGAGATGATCGGCGCGCGCGCCGGCTATACCCGCGGCGCGGTGTACTGGCACTTCAAGAACAAGACCGAGGTGCTGGCCGCGATCATCCAGCGGGTGCACCTGCCCTTCATGCAGGAACTTGAGCGCACGTCCAGCGACGAGCGGCAGACGCCGATCCACGACCTGCGTGCGGTGATGATCTATTCGTTCATCGAACTGTCTGAGGACGAGCGCCTGCGCAAGACCATGGAGATCATGCTGCGCAGCGATGCCTCGTCGGAAAGCCGGGCGCTGGCCGAACTGCAGCAGTCCGGTTTCCGCGATGCGCTGGACCGGATGGAACGTGCGCTGCGCCGGGCGCAGGACCTGGGCCAGCTGCGCGACGGTGCCGACCCGAAGATTGCCGCGCGCATGCTGCACGCCACCGTGCTGGGCGTGCTGCACGGGGCGATGGTGGAACCGGAGCTGATGGACCTCAAGCGCGACGGCATGCTGGCGCTGGACATGACCTTGGCCGCTTACGTGAAGGACGGCGTGTTCGTGCCGGGGTCGATTCCCGAGCCGCTGCCGTAGGGTCGGCGCTACCTGGTAGATCCACGCCATGCGTGGATGGGCACGCGCATGGGATCCGACCCCATGGAAAAGGCCGCCTTTCGGCGGCCTCATGCGTTACGGGGGTCGGGGTCGGAGCCCACGCGGCGCGAGGGATCCGACCCCGCCTGGCGTTACAGGATGTAGCGGCTCAGGTCCGGGTCCTGCACCAGCTCACCCAGATGTGCATCGACGTAGGCACTGTCGATGGCCAGGGTTTCGCCATCACGGTCCGGCGCTTCGTAGCTGAGCGAATCCAGCAGGCGCTCCAGCACGGTGTGCAGGCGACGGGCACCGATGTTCTCCTGGCGCTCGTTCACCTGGAAGGCGATCTCGGCCAGGCGGTCGATGGCATCGGCGGTGAAACTGACCTTGACGCCTTCGGTGGCCAGCAGCGCTTCGTACTGCTTGGTCAGCGCGGCCTTGGGCTCGGTCAGGATGCGCACGAAATCGTTCTTGCTGAGCGCGCCCAGTTCCACGCGGATCGGGAAACGACCCTGCAGTTCCGGAATCAGATCGCTGGGCTTGGCCAGGTGGAACGCGCCGGAGGCAATGAACAGGATGTGGTCGGTCTTGATCGTGCCGTACTTGGTGGACACGTTGGAACCTTCCACCAGCGGCAGCAGGTCGCGCTGCACGCCCTCGCGCGACACATCGCCGCCGCCCACGTTGTCTCCGCGCTTGGCGACCTTGTCGATCTCGTCGATGAAAACGATGCCGTGCTGTTCGCAGGCTTCGATCGCCGCGGTGCGGATATCGTCTTCGTTGACCAGCTTGCCGGCCTCTTCTTCCACCAGCAGCGGGCGCGCGGCCTTGATGGTCAGCGTGCGCTTGTGTGCCTTGGCGCCACCGCCCAGGTTGGCGAACATCGACTTCAGCTGCTGGCCCATTTCCTCCATGCCCGGCGGGGTCATGATGTCCATGCTGACGTTGGCGGCCAGGTCCAGTTCGATCTCGCGCTCGTCCAGCTCGCCGCTGCGCAGCATCTTGCGGAACTTGATGCGGGTTTCGTTGTCCTGCGCCGACGGTTCGTTGCGTGCGGCTTCCGGATCGAAACCGATGCCGCCGCTGCGGCGCGGCAGCAGTGCGTCGAGGATGCGGTCTTCGGCGCGCTCTTCGGCCTGGGTACGCACGCGCACCTTGGCCTGCTCGCGATAAAGCTTGACCGCGGTATCGGCCAGGTCGCGGATGATCTGCTCCACGTCCTTGCCGACGTAGCCCACTTCGGTGAAGCGGGTCGCTTCGACCTTCACGAACGGCGCGTTGGCCAGGGTGGCCAGGCGGCGCGCGATCTCGGTCTTGCCGACACCGGTTGGGCCGATCATCAGGATGTTCTTCGGCATCACTTCATTGCGCAGCTCGGCAGGCAGCTGCATGCGGCGCCAGCGGTTGCGCAGGGCGATGGCCACCGCGCGCTTGGCGTCGTGCTGGCCCACGATGTGCCGGTCCAGTTCCTGCACGATTTCGCGCGGTGTCATGGTGGCAGAGGAAACTTCGATCTTCGACATGGATGTGCTCACGAATGCGTTGTCGATGACGCCGGAACCGAACGGCTCCGGCCGGTAGCGCCGGGCCCTGCCCGGCGGATCGGGGAGCCTTACAGCTCCTCGACCACCACGTTGCGGTTGGTGTAGATGCAGATGTCGCCGGCAATGCCGATGGCTTCGCTGGCAATCGTGCGTGCATCCAGTTCGGTGTGCGCCATCAGCGCGCGTGCGGCCGACAGGGCGTAGGAACCGCCGGAACCGATGGCGATGATGCCGTCCTCCGGCTCGATCACATCGCCGGTGCCGCTGATGATCAGCGAGGTTTCCTTGTCGGCCACGGCCAGCAGGGCTTCCAGCTTGCCCAGGCGGCGCTCGGTGCGCCAATCCTTGGCCAGCTCGACGGCCGCACGCTGCAACTGACCGTGCTTTTCCAGCTTGGCTTCGAACAGTTCGAACAGGGTGAAGGCATCGGCGGCGGCGCCGGCGAAACCGGCCAGCACCTGGCCGTCGCGGCCGAGCCGGCGGACCTTGCGTGCATTGCCCTTCATTACCGTGTGGCCCAGCGTGACCTGGCCATCACCGGCAATGGCCACGTGCTCGCCGCGGCGGACGCAGACGATGGTGGTGGCGTGGAAAACGTTGGGATTCTGACTGGGGTCCATGCGGCCTCCGATAGCTGTTCACCGGACATGGGGACAGCGGCGGGGGTGATCAAGCCTGCGTGGATGGCTGCCGTTCAGCGGCGCCGCTTGGCGCGCGGGTGGGACGCGTCGTAGACCTTGGCCAGGTGCTGGAAATCCAGATGGGTGTAGATCTGAGTGGTGGCGATGTCGGCGTGGCCCAGCAGCTCCTGCACGCCGCGCAGATCGCCCGACGATTCCAGGATGTGGCTGGCGAAACTGTGCCGCAGCATGTGCGGATGCACGTGCTTGAACAGCCCCTGGCGCTGCGCCAGCTGGCGGATGCGCACCTGCACCGCGCGCTGGCTGATCGGCCCGTTACGGCCGGGAAACACCGGCTGGGCCGGCAGTCCGCCACTTTCACTGCGCCAGGCCAGCAACGCCTCGCGCGCCGGCCGTCCGAACGGTACCCGGCGCTGGCGGTTGCCCTTGCCCATCACGTTCACCAGGCCGCTGGCGAAATCCAGGTCGCGCCAGGTCAGCGCGCAGACTTCGCTCAGGCGCAGGCCCGACGAATAGAACAGTTCCAGCAGCGCGCGGTCACGGCGGCCCAGCTCGCCTTCCGGCTCCAGCTCGACCAGCTGCACCGCTTCATCGGCGTCGAGCACCTGCGGCAGCCGCCGTGGTGCACGCGGTGCCCTCAAGGTGGCCGCCGGGCTGGCCTCGATGCGGCCATGGCGCAGCAGCCAGGCATAGAAACTGCGGCAGGCTGACAGGCGGCGCTGCAGGCTCTTGGCTGACAGCCCGCGTCGGTGTTCGTCGGCCACGAACTGGCGCACGGCATCCACGTCCAGCGCCTCCACCGCCACACCGCGCGGTTCGGCCCAGACCGACAGCGCATCCAGGTCGCGGCGGTAGGCGTCGAGCGTGTGCGCAGACATCCGCCGTTCCACCTGCAGGTGCTGCAGGAACTGCTGTACCGCGCTCATCGAGGCAGCGCTCCGTTCAGTCGTGGAATCGCTTCAGGCCGGTGGCAAGGGCATCGCCCATCATGCGCAGGAACAGCGTGCCCATGCCCGGGTAGAAACGATTCGGGTCGTGGCTGCCCACGGCAATCAGGCCGACGCCCGGCAGCGGCAGCAGGGCGGTGGTCTGCACTTCCTCGCTGCGCACGCCGTACAGCACGGCGTTCTTGTCGGCCTGCAGGCGGCCGCAGATCGGCTCGCCATCCTTCAGGCAGTCGCGGAACGGGCCCAGCTGCGGGTCATCGGCGGCGATCACCTGCAGCCAGTCGGCCTGCTCCAGCCCGGCCACCGGCGCATGCACCACCAACCGCACCAGATCGCCGGCGAAGTCTTCCTGCAGGGAGGCGGCCATCGCGCGCAGGGTATCGGCGGCGTTGTCCTGCTTCATCAGGGCCAGCGTCAGCTGGTGGGTACGCACCGCCAAGCGCTCGTTCACCTGGGCGGTGGCGCCCAGGTCGGCCAGCCGCCGCGCCAGCTCGCGGTTCTTCTCGCGCAGCACTTCCAGCTGGTAGCTGGCCAGCGACGCGGTGGGGCCGTCGTCGCGCGGCACCACCAGGGACAGGGCCAGGTCGGGAAACTGCTTGAGGAAGCCCGGATGCCGCCGCAGCCAGCTGGCGACTTCGTGGGCCCCGAGCTTGTCGGCGGTCTCAGTCATGCACTCCACTCCCCTTCGAAGACGAATGCGGTCGGGCCGGCCATCACCACCGGCTGGCCTTCACCGGGCCACTGGATACGCAGTTCACCGCCGGGCAGGCTGATGCGGGCATCGCGCTGCAGGCGGCCGCGCTGCATCAGGGTGACCGCCGCGGCACAGGCACCGCTGCCGCAGGCCAGGGTTTCGCCCACGCCGCGTTCGAACACGCGCAGGCGCGCATGGTCCGGCGCCATCACCTGGGCAAAGCCCACGTTCACCGAATTGGGGAACGAGGCGTGCTGCTGCAGCAGGCCGCCCACGCGTTCCACCGGCGCGGCATCGACCAGGCCCACTTCGATCACCGCGTGCGGGTTGCCCATCGACACGGCGGCGAAACGCACGCTCTCCCCCTGCAGCGGCAGCAGGTATTCCTCACGCGGGTGGGCAAAGCCCACCAGCGGCACCTGCGCCGGTTCGAACGCCGGCACGCCCATGGCCACCGAGAAACGGCCATCGCCCAGTACCTGCACGGCATGGCTGGCCAGCGGGCTGTCGATGACGAACTGCGCGCCCTGCGCACTGCCCTCGCGCACCAGCCAAGCGGCGATGCAGCGCGCGCCATTGCCACACTGTTCGGAATTGGAACCGTCGGCGTTCCAGATGCGGTATGAGGCCACCGAGCCTTCCGCACGCGGCGGCTCGATGGTCAGGATCTGGTCGCAGCCTACGCCGGTATGGCGGTCGGCCAGGCGCGCGGCCAGTTCCGGCGACGGCGGCGGGGTGCCGTCGCGCAGGTCGATCACCACGAAATCGTTGCCTGCGCCGTGCATCTTGCTGAAGCGCAGCGCGTTGTTGCCGGCCTTACTCATTCCCGTCGTCCACCGGCTTGATCGGGTCGGGGGTGGTGGACGGACTGCCGTCGCTGGTCGGCTGGGTGGCCGGCGGCGTGGCCTCGGCATCGGCGGCCGGCTCAACCACTTCTTCCACCGGCACCGGCTTCTGCGGCAGTACCAGCGGGCCCTTGTTGCCGCAGGCGGACAGGAACAGCAGCGAGGCCGCTGCCAACGGAATCAGAATGGCATTGCGATGGGGGATCTTCATGGCCCCGAGTATAGCCATTGGTGGCTGAGCGGTAGGTAGAGTCGACCGTTGGTCGACCATCGCGCGCAGCGCGGGTTTTCACCGGCGCCCGTCAAGCGTCCGGCGGCAGCGGCCGCGTCCACAGCCAGATCGCCACCACGGTCATGCTGCCGATCGAGAACCACTTCACCCAGGCAATGGGCACGCACCAGAGCATGATGCCGGCGCACGCGGCCATGGTGATCGTGGCCATCCACTTGCCATAGCGGCTGACCGCGCCGTGGGCCTGCCAGTTGGCGATGGCCGGGCCGAAGCGCGGGTGCTGCAGCAGCCAGGTGTGCAGGCGCTCGGAACCACGCGAGGCCGCCCAGGCCGAAATCAGGATGAATACGGTGGTGGGCAGGCCCGGCACGAAGATGCCGACGATGCCGGTGCCCAGGCTGACGTACGCCAGCAGCCACCAGGCCCAGCGGAAACGCACCACGCGCGGGGGCGGAGCGGGATCGCGGGCCGGGGGCGGTTCGGGCAGGGTCATGGCAGCAAGAATACCGGTTCAGGGTGCCAGGCAGTGCCCGGCACCCCACCCCGCTTACGGCTGGGCGATACCCAGCTGCTGCAGCACGAACGCATACGACTCGGACAGTTCGCGGTAGCGCTGGAAACGCCCGGACTTGCCGCCGTGGCCGGCTTCCATGTTGGTGCGGAACAGGATCGGCAACGATCCGGTGTTGTCATCGCGCAGCTTGGCCACCCACTTGGCCGGCTCCCAGTACTGCACCTGCGAATCCCACAGGCCGGTACCCACGAACAGCGCCGGGTAGGCCTGGCGCTTCACGTTGTCGTAGGGCGAGTAGGACAGCATGTAGTCGTAGTACGGCTTCTGTTCCGGGTTGCCCCACTCGTCGTACTCGTTGGTGGTCAGCGGAATGGTCGGGTCGAGCATGGTGGTGACCACGTCCACGAACGGCACCTGCGCCACCATCACCCGGTAATCCTGCGGCGCCTGGTTGGCCACCGCGCCCATCAGCAGGCCACCGGCGCTGCCGCCGGAGGCGGCCACCCGGTCCTTGGCCGCCCAGCCCTGCGCCACCAGCGCGCGGGTCACGTCGATGAAGTCGTTGAAGGTGTTCTGCTTGTGCAGCAGCTTGCCGTTCTCGTACCAGTCGCGGCCCATTTCCTGGCCACCGCGGATGTGCGCGATGGCATACACCACGCCCCGGTCGAGCAGGCTGACCGCGGTCTGGTTGAAGTACGGGTCCATCGACATGCCATAGCTGCCGTAGGCGTACTGGAACAGCGCGCCCTTGCCATCTTTCTGGTAGCCCTTGCGGTAGACCAGCGACACCGGCACCTTCACCCCGTCGCGCGCGGTCACCCACACACGGTCGGTTTCATACTTGCTGGCGTCGTAGCCGATCACCGGCTGTACCTTCAGCTGGCGGCGCTCACCGGTGGCGGTATTCAGTTCGAACACCGTGGTCGGGGTGGTCATCGAGGTATAGACGTAGCGCAGCCACGGCGTGTCGGCCTCGGTGTTGTCGCCCAGGCCCATCGAGTACGCCGGCTCGTCGGCCTTCACGTAATCGGTGCGGCCGTCCTTGAACAGCAGGCGCACGCGCTCCAGGCCCTCGGAACGCTCGGCAATGGCGGTGTAGCTGTCGAACAGCTCGAAGCCTTCGATGAACACTGCATCGTCGTGGGCGACCCAGTCCTTCCACTGCGCGCGCGAGGTGGCATCGGTGGGCGCGGTGACCAGCTTGAAGTTCTTCGCACCGTCGTTGGTGCGGATCACCCAGCGGCCATCGTAATGGTCGGCGTCGTATTCCACGTCGCGCTGGCGAGGGGCCAACACGGTGAAGGTCGTCGGGTCGCTGGCCGGGGCGTAGCGCTCTTCCGACGACACCGTGCTGTGCACGCCGATGGTGATGAAGCGATCGTCGCGGGTGCGGCCGATGCCCATGTAGAAGCTGTCGTCCTCTTCTTCGTAGACCACGGTATCGGCGCTGGCCGGGGTGCCCAGCACGTGCTTCTTCACCCGCACGGTCAGCAGGGTTTCCGGGTCGTTTTCCACATACAGCACGGTGCGGTTGTCATCGGCCCAGACCAGGTCGCCGGAACTGCCGGTGATCACATCGGGCAGCACCTTGCCGGTGCGCAGGTCCTTGAAGCGGATGGTGTACTGGCGGCGGCCCACATCGTCGTCGGCCCAGGCCAGCAGTTGGTTGTCCTGGCTCACTTCCATCGAGCCGACGTTGAAGTAGCCCTTGCCGGCGGCCATCGTGTTCACATCCAGCAGCACTTCTTCCGGTGCTTCCATGCTGCCCTTGCGGCGCGCATGGATGGGATAGTCCTGGCCGGTCTCGAAGCGGCTGTAGTACCAGTAGCCGCGCTCGCGCGCCGGCACGCTGGCGTCGTCCTGCTTGATGCGGCCGACGATTTCCTTGTAGAGGGTGTCTTCCAGCGGCTTCAGCGGCGCCAGCAGCTGGTCGGCGTAGGCATTCTCGGCCTGCAGGTAGGCCAGCATGTCCTTGTTCTCGCGCGTGTCGTCGCGCAGCCAGTAATAGTCATCGCTGCGGGTCGCGCCGAACGGCGCCTTGACCTCGTGCGGACGCTTCTGGGCATCCGGCGGAACGGGCGGGGTGGCGGCGGTAGCGGTGCTGGTCATCAGGCTGGCAAGCAACAGGCAAAGGGTGGGTTTCATGAAATAAGGGTCCTGGTGCGGTTACGCAATGGCGTCCGTGGCGTAGGTCGGGTCGGGCTTGCTCGGCTGACCGCAACAGCAGTCGAGCAGGCCCGACTCTACCATTGCCGGGGTCGGAGCCCTTTTGCGGGCAAAAGGGATCCGACCCCAGCGTGCGGCGTGCGGCGTACCATGGGCGCATGAGCACCCTGCCCCACACGCCGGGCTACAGCCGGCGCAGCCATGAAATCGCCCCGTTCCACGTGATGTCCCTGCTGGCCCGCGCGCAGGCGCTGGAACAGGCCGGCCACGATGTGATCCACCTGGAGATCGGCGAGCCGGACTTCACCACCGCCGACCCCATCGTGCGCGCAGGCCAGGCTGCGCTGGCCGCCGGTCATACCCGCTATACCGCCGCGCGCGGGCTGCCGGCGCTGCGCCAGGCGATCAGCGGTTTCTATGCCCGCCACTACGGGCTGGACATCGATCCCGAGCGCATCCTGGTCACCCCTGGCGGTTCGGGCGCGCTGTTGCTGGCCAGCAGCCTGCTGGTCGATCCGGGCCGGCACTGGCTGCTGGCCGATCCGGGCTATCCGTGCAACCGCCACTTCCTGCGCCTGGTGGAAGGCGGCGCGCAGCTGGTGCCAGTCGGCCCGGACACCGCCTACCAGTTGACCCCTGCACTGGTGGAACAGCACTGGAACAGCGACAGCGTCGGTGCGCTGGTGGCCTCGCCGGCCAACCCGACCGGCACGGTGCTGTCGGCCGATGAACTGGCCGCCCTGTCGACATCGCTGCATGCGCGCGGCGGCCACCTGGTGGTGGATGAGATCTACCACGGCCTCACCTACGGCCTGGATGCGCCCAGCGTGCTGCAGGTGGATGACAGCGCGTTCGTGCTGAACAGCTTCTCCAAGTACTTCGGCATGACCGGCTGGCGGCTGGGCTGGCTGGTGGCACCGCCGGCCGCGGTGCCCGAGCTGGAGAAGCTGGCCCAGAACCTGTACATCAGCGCCTCGAGCATTGCCCAGCATGCCGCGCTGGCCTGTTTCAGCGAGGAATCGATGGCGATCTTCGAGCAGCGCCGCGAGGCGTTCCGCCAGCGCCGTGACTTCCTGCTGCCCGCGCTGCGCGAACTGGGCTTCCGCATCGAGGTGGAACCGCAGGGCGCGTTCTATCTGTACGCCGATGTCAGCGCGTTCACCGACGATGCGCAGGCGTTCTGCGCGCACTTCCTGGAAACCGAGCACGTGGCGTTTACGCCTGGCCTGGACTTCGGCTTCCACCGCGCCAACCAGCACGTGCGGTTGGCGTACACGCAGGAAGTGCCGCGGCTGCAGGAAGCGGTCGCGCGCATCGCGCGCGGGTTGCAGCGGTTCCGGTAGCGCCGGGCCATGCCCGGCGCTACAGGAACCGGATACCCAACGAAAAACGCCGCCCGAAGGCGGCGTTTTTCATTCCATCACTTTCCGCCCAAGCGCTCCCACAGGAAGCTGTAGGCCAGCGCGGACATATGCGCGGCCTGCGCGTTGTTGGCTGCACCGCCGTGACCGCCTTCGATGTTCTCGTAGTAGGTCACGTCCTTGCCGGCATCGATCATCTTGGCCGCCATCTTGCGGGCGTGGCCCGGGTGCACGCGATCATCGCGGGTGGAGGTGGTGAACAGCACCGGCGGGTAGTTCTTCTTCGCGTCGAACAGGTGGTACGGCGAGAAGGTCTTGATGAACTCCCAGTCGCTGGTGTCCGGGTTGCCGTACTCGGCCATCCACGACGCACCGGCCAGCAGGTGGCTGTAGCGCTTCATGTCCAGCAGCGGCACCTGCACCACCACCGCACCGAACAGCTCCGGGTACTGGGTGAGCATGTTGCCGGTCAGCAGGCCACCGTTGCTGCCGCCCTGCACGCCCAGGTGCTTGGCACTGGTGATCTTGCGGGTGACCAGATCCTGGGCGACCGCGGCCATGTCTTCATAGGCCTTGTGACGGTTCTGCTTCAGCGCCGCCTGGTGCCAGCGCGGGCCGTACTCGCCACCGCCACGGATGTTGGCGACCACGTACACGCCGCCCTTTTCCAGCCACGCGCGGCCCATGCCGCCGGAATAGTTCGGGGTGAGCGAGATCTCGAAACCGCCGTAGCCGTACAGCAGGGTCGGGTTGGAGCCATCCAGCTTCATCGCCTTGTCGTGCACCACGAAGTACGGCACGCGGGTGCCGTCCTTGCTGGTGGCGAAGTGCTGTTCGATCACCTTGCCGTCGGCATCGAAGAAGGCCGGCATGGTCTTCAGCGTTTCCGGTGCCTTGCCGATCTCGGCCAGGGCCAGGGTGGTCGGAGTCAGGTAATCGGTGGCGGTCAGCCAGACCGCGTCGCTGTCATTGCTGTCGACCGCGCCCACGGCCAGCGTGCCGAACGACGGCGCGCCGACGAACTCGCTCTTCTGCCAGCCCTTGGCGCCCGGGGTCAGCACCGACAGACGATTCTTCACATCATCCAGTACATTCAGCACCAGATGGTTGCGGGTCCAGGCGGTGCCGGCCAGCGAGGTGGTGGCGGTGGGCGTGAACAGCACGTCGAAATCGCGCTTACCGGCCTGGAAATCATCCAGCTTGGTCGCCAGCAGTGAACCGGAGGCGTAGGTCTTGCCACCCACGGTCCAGGCATCGCGCAGTTCCAGGGTCAGCCACTGCTTGTGCAGGCCCTTCTCTGCCGAATTCGGCGCATCGATCTTGCTCAGCGTGCCATCGTCGGCGCGCAGGTACAGTTCGTTGTTGTAGAAGGCCAGCGTGCGGCTGACCAGGTTGCGCTCGAAACCGGGGGTGTCATCGTGCATGGCCGCGATGTACATGTCTTCCGGCTTGCCTTCGTAGACCACGCTGGCCGAGGCCATCGGGGTGCCACGCTTCCACAGCTTGGCAATGCGCGGGTAGCCGGAGGTGGTCATCGAACCGGCACCGAAATCGGTGTAGACGAACACCGTGTCGCGGTCGATCCAGTTCAGCCCGCCCTTCGATTCGGGGCGGAAGAAGCCGTCCTTGATCCAGGTCTTGCTGGCCAGGTCGAATTCGCGGGTGACATCGGCGTCGGCGCCGCCGCGTGACAGCGCGATCAGGCAGCGGCTGTAGTCCGGGCGCAGGCAGTCGGCGCCGTGCCAGACCCAGTTCTCACCCTCGGCCTTGTTCAGCGCGTCCAGATCGAGCACGGTTTCCCACTGCGGCGAGGCCTTGCGGTACTCGGCCAGCGTGGTGCGGCGCCACAGGCCGCGCTCGTGCTGCTTGTCCTTCCAGAAGTTGTAGTAGTACTCGCCGATTTTCTGCACGCCGGGAATCTTGGCGTCCGAATCGAGCACCTCGCGGATGCTCGTTTCCATCTGCTTGAACGCCGGCGTCTGCGCCAGGCGCGCCTCGGACTTGGCGTTCTGCTCCTTCACCCAGGACAGCGGCTTGTCGCCGGTCACGTCCTCCAGCCAGGCGTGACGGTCGGTGTCTTCAGCGGCCACGGCGGTCCCCACCGAGGCGCCGGTCATCATGCCGGCCAACAGGCAGGCGGAAGCGAATCGCGACATTGCAGCTCCAGGCAGTCATTAGCCGTGGAACGCTAGCACGGTTCGGACGGGCCGCCCCCGTGTCGAAGGTCAGGCTGTGGCCGCCTGTCCACGTGCGCGCCGCTGCCTGCGCGGCGGACGCCGCCGTGCCTGCTGCTGCGGGCCGCGCAGCCGCCGCAGGGCGGCCTGTACGGGCAACGGGCAGCCCAGCAGGGCCCACCACGCCGCCAGCGGCATGCCCACCAGCCACAGCGGCAACCAGCCCAGCCAGGCGTGGTGGCCACGCGCGGCCGGCCACACCAGCACCAGCGCCATGCCCGCCAGGGCCAACTGCTGCACCAGACGCAGCACGCGCGGATCCGGGCGTTGCCTGAGGCGTTCAGCTGAGGGGCGATGTGTAGTGCGTGCGTTCATGGTCGTTCTCCCGTGGTCGATGGTGCACAGCGTGGCGGCAACGCTTCTCACTGGCTGCGACACCATTGACGGATCGGCTGCACCCAGTGACCATGCGCGGGCAAGCCTTTTGGAGCCCGCTCCCGCATGTCCCCGATCCGCCCGTTGTGCGCCATGGTGTTGGCCCTGTCACTGGGAGGCGCCGCGCTGGCTGCCGAAGATCCGCCGGCATCGCGCAGCGCGCTGCCTGACCGTGCGGCCATCGATCCGGATGCCCCGGTCGACCTGCAGCGCTTCATGGGCACCTGGTATGTGATCGGCCGCGTGCCGAATTTCATCGAACGTGGCCACGTGGCCAGCGTCAACCAGTACGAGCTGCGCGACGACCACAAGGTCGCCATCACCTACCGTTACCGCGATGGCTTCGGCCAGCCGCTGCAGGAAGTGCGGGCGCGCGCCAGCGTCGATGCGGACAGTGGCAACCACGCGTGGCGCACCTGGTTCTACCGGGTGGTACCGACCCATTCGCGCGTGCTGGAAGTGGCGCCGGACTATTCGTGGGCGCTGATCGGCTATCCCGGCCGCGAAATGGCCTGGATCTTTGCCCGCCAGCCGGACATGGACAAGGCGCTGTACAAGGAGCTGGCCGAGCGCCTGCGTGACGAGTATGGCGTGAACACCGACAAGCTCAAGCGCGTGCCGCAGCACCCCGAACAGGTGGGCAAGCTGGGTTACGAAGTGCCGAACGTGCGCTGAGAGAGCGTTCGCCGGGCATGGCCCGGCGGATACATCAGTTACTTGCGGGTGTAGTGCGCGACCAGGCGGTCGCCCAGCATCTGCAGCAGCTGTACCAGGATCAGCAGCACCACTACGGTGACCAGGGCCACGTCGGTGCGGTTGCGCTGGTAGCCTTCGCGCAGCGCCAGGTCGCCCAGGCCACCGGAGCCGATCGCACCGCCCATGGCGGTGAAGCCGACCAGGGCGACCGTAGTGACCGTGGCGGCCGCGATCAGGCCCGGCCGGGCTTCAGGCAGCAGCACCCGGGTGACCAGCTGCCAGGTGGTGGCGCCCATCGACTGCGCCGCCTCGACCACGCCACGGTCCACTTCACGCAGGGCGGTTTCGACCAGGCGCGCATAGAACGGCGCCGCGCCGATCACCAGCGCCGGCAGCGTGCCGAGCACACCGATCGACTGGCCCATCAGCCACAGCGACACCGGAATCAGCACCACCATCAGGATGATGAAGGGCACCGAGCGCAGCAGGTTCACCACGATCGCCAGCACGCCGTAAGCCAGCGGTCGGCGCTTCATCTGCGGCGCACCGAACACATACAGCAGCACGCCCATCGGCAGGCCAATGGCCAGGGTGAGCGGCAGCGAGCCGGCCATCATCAGCAGCGTCTCGATGGTGGCCTTGCCGATATCCACCCATTTGTTGGCATCCAGGTGGCGGAAGAAACCTTCAGCAGTGGCGACGATCATCGGCGCAGTTCCTCAACGTGCACGCCGGCAGCCACGAACGCGGCCTGCGCGGCGGACTGGTCGCCGCCCACCAGGGCGACCACCAGCTGGCCATACGGGGTGTCCTTGATCCGGTCGATGCGGCCGGACAGGATGTTGTAGTCGATGCCGGTCTCGCGGGCCACGCGGCCCAGCAACGGCTCATAGGTGTCACCGCCGAGGAAGGTCAGGCGCACGATGCGCCCGCCCACCACGTCGAAATCGCGATGCAGCACGCCTTCGTCCACGTGCTCGGATTCGCTGACGAAGCGCCGCGTGGTGGCATGCTGCGGGTGCAGGAAGACCTGGGTGACCGGACCGGTTTCCACCAGGTGGCCGCCATCGAGCACGGCCACGCGATCGCAGACGCGGCGGATCACATCCATTTCGTGGGTGATCAGCACGATGGTCAGGCCCAGCTCGCGGTTGATCTTCGACAGCAGCGCCAGCACCGACGCAGTGGTCTGCGGATCCAGCGCGCTGGTGGCTTCGTCGCACAGCAGGATCTGCGGGCGGGTAGCCAGTGCGCGCGCAATGCCCACGCGCTGTTTCTGGCCGCCGGACAGCTGCGCCGGGTACTTCGTCGCGTGGTCCTGCAGGCCAACGGTCAGCAACAGCTCGGCCACGCGCGCGTCGATCTCGGCCTTCGGGGTACCGGCCAGTTCCAGCGGGAACGCCACGTTGCCGGCCACCGTGCGCGAAGACAGCAGGTTGAAGTGCTGGAAGATCATGCCGATGCGACGGCGCAGCGCGCGCAGGCCGTCGGCATCCAGCGCCGTGATGTCTTCACCACCGATCAGCAGCTTGCCACCGCTGGGTTCTTCCAGGCGGTTGATCATGCGGATCAGGGTCGACTTGCCCGCGCCGGAATGGCCGATGATGCCGAACACTTCGCCGGCCTCGATGGTCAGGTCCAGCGGTTGCAGCGCGCTCACTTGGCGGCCGGCAACGGCATAGGATTTGTGCAGGCGCTGGAACTCGATCACGGGCGTGGCTCACCGGCGGGGCGGAAGAAGGGGCGTGCAGCCTACCAGCGCCGGCGGTTCCGCGCCTGCGCCTTGGGCCAGAATGTTATTCCTTTTGGTTCTAAGTCGCGTGTACCGGGGATGATGGTGGGGGTCAGAGCCCCTGCGGGGGTCTGACCCCGGGGTCGGATCCCCGAAGGGGCTCCGACCCCCGACCCGCCACGATCACGGGTGGTCCAGCGGCTTCGGCGGCTGCACCCGGTTCAGGCGTTCCCGGTGCAGCAGGTACAGGCCCGAGGCCACGATGATCGCCGCGCCCACCCACGTGTAGGCGTCCGGCAGCTGGCCCCAGAACGCCAGGTCCCAGCCGATCACCCAGACCAGGCCGCTGTACTCCAGCGGCGCGATCATCGACGCCTCGCCCAGCTGGAAGGCGCGGGTCAGGGCAATCTGGCCCAGTGCGCCGGCCAGGCCCATGCCGGCGATCAACGGCGCGTGGGCCAGCTGCAGCGGCACCCAGTCGGGCAGCGCCAGCAGGCCCGCGCCGATGGCCATGATGACCAGGAACCAGACCACCATCGACTGCGATGTGTCGGTGCGGGTGAGCAGGCTGACGGTGATGGCGGCGATTGCGTAGGCCGTGGCCGCAGCCAGCACCATCAGGCCGGGGATGGAAATGAAGCCGTCCACGCCCGGCCGCAGCACCACGATCACCCCCAGCAGGCCGACGCCGATGGCCACCCAGCGGCGCGGGCCCACCCGCTCGCCCAGCAACGGCACCGACAGCGCGGCAATCAGCAGCGGGGCGACGAAGTAGATGCTGTAGGCGGTGGACAGCGGCAGGTCGCGCAGGGCGAACACGAAGCAGCCGATCATCGCCATGCCCAGGCCGCCACGCAGCAGATGCAGGCCCCAGCGGCGCGGAATGAGCGAGCGCGGACCGGCGCTGGCCAGCACCCAGACCAGCACGAACGGCAGCGAGGCCGCACCGCGCAGGAAAGTGACTTCCAGCGAGGGGTAACTGGCCGACAGCTGCTTCATGCCGGCGTCCATCAGCGAGAAACAGGCCACCGCCGCGACCATCCAGGCCACCGCGCGCGAAGGGGAGCGTTGCAGGTTCATGGCCCATTATCGCCCGGCAACCGCCGTCTGTAGAGTCGGGCTTGCTCGACTGGCATCCCCGGTAGAGTCGAGCCATGCTCGACTGGCATCCCCGGTAGAGTCGAGCCATGCTCGACTGGCTTTCACTCTACAAACACCCTGCGGCCCACGCGATAGAATGGCCGCTACTGAATTCCGCGGAGCCACGCCCATGCCTTCCTTCGACGTCGTGTCTGAAGTCGACACCCACGAACTGACCAACGCCATCGACCAGGCCAACCGCGAACTCGCCACCCGCTTCGATTTCAAGGGCGTGGACGCGAAGTTCGAGCGCGATGGCGATGTGATCAACCAGACCGCACCGACCGAATTCCAGCTCAAGCAGATGAACGACATCCTGCGCGCGCGCCTGGCCGCGCGCGGCATCGACGTGCTGAGCCTGGAATTTGGCGATATCGAAACCAACCTGGCCCAGGCCCGGCAGAAGATCACCGTCAAGCAGGGCATCGAGCAGAAGATCGCCAAGAAGATCGCCGCGGCGCTGAAGGAAGCCAAGCTGAAGGTGGAAAGCCAGATCAACGGCGACAAGCTGCGCGTGCAGGGCAAGAAGCGCGACGACCTGCAGGATGCGATCGCGGTGCTGAAGGCCGGCAAGTTCGAACTGCCGCTGCAGTTCAACAACTTCCGCGATTGATACTTTCGCCGGGCATGCCCCGGCGGCGTCACTCGCGCAGCAGCTTGTACAGCGTGGTGCGCGAGACGCCCAACTGGCGTGCGGCCAGGCTCAGGTTGCCATCGGCGGCGTGTGCCGCACGACGCGCCGCTTCGCGCTGCTGCTCGCGCAGTGGCGCGGCAGCCACCGATGCAGGCGCCGGCGCACGTGTGCGCGGTGCCCGCGGTGCCCGCAGGTGCTGCAGATAGACCGCACTGCCCTCGCCCAGCCGCACCCGGTGCGCGGGGCCAGGCTGCAGCAGATGGCGACGCTGCGCCGCGCTGGCGCCAGCAAACACGGTTTCCATCGACAGCAGCGGCAAAGCCCCGCGCCGCGGCAGGCCCAGCAGGCGCCGCGCCACGCGGTTGGCCGCACGCAATTGTCCGTCCTCCTGCACCGCCAGCAGCCCCTGCAGCGGCGTGGCCAGCCAGCGCGGATCATGCTGCACGACCAGCAGATGCACATCGGCCAGGGTCTGGAACAGGCGGTTCTCACTGGCCAGCGCGGCCTGCCGGAAATAGCCCTGCAGCAGCGCCGGATCACGCTCGCCCAGCCCGGTGATGTCGATCGCCCCGCAGACCTGACCCTGCAGATCGTGCAACGGCTCGCTCAGGCAGAACACCGGTGCGAAACGCTGCAGGTAGTGTTCGTTGCCACGCACCAGCGCGGGCACGTCATCGGCCAGGCTGACCGCTGGCGCCGTGGTGCCGATCTCGGCTTCGCCCAGTTGCCGCCCGACCTGGATCGGCCGCAGCAGGGCAGCATCTTCCAGGCCATGGGCCTGCTGCGCGATCACCATGCCGTGGCGGTTGGCACAGAACATCGTCCAGCCACGCCCACCGAAAGCCGCCCACAGCTGTTCCAGTTCCGGCTGCACGCAGCGCGCCAGGCGACGATCGCCGGCATCGCGCAGGCGCCGGCCATCGCCCTGCAGCGGCGGGTAATACGGCTCCTGCCCGGGCAGCACCCCGGCCGCCCGCGAACGCTGCCACGACTGCTGCAGGGGCAACGGCAGCCCGGCCAGCGACGCCAAATCACCCTCGACGAACGCATCGCGCGCCGCCACCAACTGTTGTTGCCCGACTGTCGTGGCCATCATCGAAGCAGGGTACACCCACCCGTGCCATGCCCGCGTTATGTGGTCGTTTGCGGGGTCAGAGCCGTTTTCCTCTGGAAAACGGATCCGACCCCACGCTCCTCCCCATGGTGTTCCAACAGACCACACGAACCTGTCGGAGGTGGGGTGGGTCCGGTTGCGGGGGCGTGAGCGCCATGGATGGCGCGACCGAGGCTACATGGACGTACTTGCGCCGTCCCCCGCAACCGGACCTACCCCGCCAACCTTCAGGTAGCCAGCTTTTGACGTTGCTTCAGTCGAGCATGGCTCGACTCTACAGCAGGTGCAGGGCGCAGCCCTGCAACCCACCCCACCCCTACGCTGCGATGCGCAGGATCGGCTTCAACGTAATGCCCTTGGTGCTGTCCTCGGCCGCCTGGTTGATCTGCTCAAGCGGATAGAACTTCACCAGCTTGTCGAATGGGAACCGGCCCTGCTGGTACAGCGTCACCAGTTGCGGAATGAATACCTGCGGCACGCTGTCACCTTCCACGATGCCGCGGATGCTGCGCCCGCCCAGCAGCAGGTTGTTCACATCGAAGCTGGCCGTGGTACCCAGCTTCGGCGCGCCCACCACCCCCATCATGCCCAGCCCACCCAGCGCCTCGATGCCGGCCGACAGCACGTCCGGGCGACCGGTGGATTCCAGCGCGTAATCCGCACCGCCGCCGGTGATCGCACGCACCGCCTCGATCACATCGGTCTCGCGGCTGTTCACCACGTGGGTGGCGCCCAGTTCCAGTGCCAGTTCCAACCGCGACGGCACCACATCGATGGCGATGATGGTGGTGGCGCCGGCCACCTTGGCCGCCATCACCGCACTCAGGCCGACCGCGCCGGCACCATAGCTGGCGAAGCTGCTGCCCGAACGCACCTGCAGCGAATTGAGCACCGCACCGGCACCGGTCTGGATACCGCAGCCCAGCGGGCCCAGCAGTTCCAGCGGCGCATCGTCGGGCACCTTGATCGCATTGATCTCGCGCGCGATGGCGAAGGTGGCGAACGAGGACTGCGCGAAGAAGTGATCGTGCAGTGGCTGCCCCTGCGCATCGGTGATGGCGGTATGGCCGTGGCCATCGTCGCCACCGAAGTTGAGCCCGAAGAAATCCTTGCAGTAGGCGCCATGGCCGCCGCGGCACGGGTTGCAGTGGCCGCAGGCACCGTAGGTCAGCACCACGTGGTCGCCCACCTTCAGGTCACGCACGTTCGGGCCCACGGCTTCGACGATGCCCGCGCCTTCATGGCCCAGCACCGCCGGCAACGGCACAGGGTAGTACTGGTCGCGCACGATCAGGTCGGTGTGGCACAGGCCGGTAGCCACCACCTTCACCAGCACTTCGTCGTCCTGCGGACCGCGCAGGCGCGCCTGCTCGATCACGAAGGGTTGTTCCTTGCCGCGCACGACGGCCGCGGTGATGTCACGGCCTGCAGTAGTGTTGCTCATCGCGATGTTCCTCCTGGATCAGATCGGGTAGGCGGGCGCTTCGCCCTTGACGGTCATCCACTGCCACTGGGTGAACTCTTCCCAGTTCGCCGGGCCGCCGATGCTGGTGCCGTTGCCGGACGCACCCACGCCGCCGAAGGGATTGATGACTTCGTCATTCACCGTCTGGTCGTTGATGTGCAGCAGGCCGGTGCGCAGGCGCTCGCCCAGCTTCAGCGCGCGGCCGACGTTGCTGGACACGATGGCCATCGACAGACCGTATTCGCTGTCGTTGGCCAGCTGCACTGCATGGTCGTCATCGTCGAACGGCACCACCACCGCCACCGGCGCGAAGATTTCTTCATTGAACGCCGGGTTGTCGGCGGCCACGTTGCCCAGCACGGTGGGAGCGAAGAACAGGTCCCGATGGGTGCCACCGGCTTCCAGCGTGGCACCGGCCTGCACCGCATCGGCCACCACGCGCGCGGCATGGTCGCGCTGGGTGGCGTTGATCAGCGGCCCGATGGCCACGTCTTCGCGTGCCGGGTCGCCTACCTTCAGCGACTCCGCCTTGGCCACCAGCTTTTCCAGGAAGGCAGCGTGGATCTTCCGATGCACCAGCACGCGGCCGGTGGCCATGCAGATCTGCCCCTGGTGCAGGTAGACGCCCCAGGCGGTGTTGGCCACGGCCAGATCCAGATCGGCATCGTCGAGGATGATCAGCGAATTCTTGCCACCCAGTTCCAGCGAGACCTTCTTCAGGTGCTTGCCGGCGGCTTCGCCCACCTTGCGGCCGGCCGCGGTGGAACCGGTGAACTGGATCATCGCCACGTGCGGGTCGCTGGTCAGCGCGGCACCGGCGGCACCATCACCGGGCAGCATGTGCAGCACGCCGGCGGGCAGCCCGGCCTGTTCGAACAGGCGTGCGATGACCGCGCCACCGCAGACTGCCGTGCGCGGATCGGGCTTGAGCACCACCGCGTTGCCCAGCGCGATGGCCGGCGCCACCGCGCGCATGGCCAGGTACAGCGGGAAATTGAACGGCGAAATGACCCCGACCACGCCCAGCGGGCGGCGCCGCGCCAGGCTCAGACGACCCGGTTCAGACGGCAGGATTTCGCCGGTGCTGCGCGAGGGCAGCGCGGCCGCTTCGTGCAGCGTCTTGATGGTCACCTTGGCCTCGAAGCCGGCCTTCAGGCGGGTCGAGCCGCTTTCGCGCACCAGCCAGTCCACCAGGGTGTCGATGTTGTCTTCGGCCAGGCGTGCGGCCTGGCGCAGCACCTGCGCACGCTGTTCGTAGGGCGCGGCGGCCCAGTCGCGCTGCGCCTGCGCGGCGGCCGCTGCCGAACGTGCCACCTGCGCGGCATCGGCCAGGCCCACCTGGCCCAGCGTCTGGCCGGTGGCCGGTTCGAGCACCGGCTGCTGCTGCGCGGCGGCGCGCCACTGGCCATCGAAGAAAGCACCGGACCAGAGATCGGCCGGCAGCCACGGGGAAGATGCAGTCATGTTGGGTCCTCCAGTTACGTGGGGCCATTGCACGCCTTTCACTGCCGGGGCGGCAATCGGCCATTGGCTGTTCGTGGCCAGGTGATTGAATGCACACGGCTTTCCAGCATCGCCGCTGTCCAGTTCGTGGACAGTGAACAGCGCGGCGGTGACCGCGCGCCTACAATGGCGGCCCCGCCAGCCGATGTGCCCGCCATGACCGATACCGCCCTGCCCACCGACGACCCGATCGCCGCCACCCGCCTGTGGCTGGAGCGCATCGTGATCGGTCTGAACCTGTGCCCGTTCGCCAAGGCCGTGTACGTGAAGGACCAGGTGCGTTTCGTGCTGAGCGATGCCACCACGCCCGAAGCGCTGGTGGAACAGCTGGCCGAAGAGCTGGTGCTGCTGCGCGACACCCCGGCCGAGCAGATCGACACCACCCTGATCGTGCACCCGCAGGTGCTGACCGATTTCCTCGACTACAACGATTTCCTCGACAACGCCGACGCCGCCATCGAGGCACTGGACCTGCAGGGCATCCTGCAGGTGGCCAGCTTCCACCCGGATTACCAGTTCGATGGCGTGGCCGCCGACGATGCCAGCAACTACACCAACCGCGCGCCCTTCCCCACCCTGCACCTGCTGCGCGAGGAAAGCGTGGAACGCGCGGTGGACGCCTTCCCGGACCCGGACGTGATCGTCGAGCGCAACATCCAGACCCTGGACCGCATCGGCGTGGCCGGCTGGCACCGCCGCCTGCGCGGGGAAGACCTGTCGTGAGCGCGGTTCCGCCCATCGCCGCGTGGCCGGCAGCACCGCTGCAGGGCAAGGTGGTGCTGGTGACCGGCGGGGCAAACGGCATTGGCCGCGGCGTAGCGCAGGCCGTGCTGGGCGCCGGTGGCCGCGTGCTGATCGGCGATCTGGATCGCGAGGCAGGCCAGGCCTGCCTGGACGAATGGCAGCGCGGCGATGATGCCGCGTTCCAGCGCCTGGACATTGCCGACGAAGGCAGCGTGCGCGAGTTCATGGCCGTGGCGCAGCAGCGCTTCGGCCGCATCGATGGCCTGGTCAACAACGCCGGCATTGCCGGCCCGCATGGCACCACGCTGGAAAACATGGAATGGGACGAGTGGCAGCGGCGGCTGTCCTCGCTGCATGGCGCGTTCCTGTGCAGCAAGCATGCGCTGCCGGCGCTGAAGGCCAGCGCGGCCGGTTCGATCATCAACGTCGCCTCCACCCGCGCGTGGCAGTCGGAAGCCAACAGCGAGGCCTATGCCGCGGCCAAGGGCGGGCTGGTGGCCTTCACCCACGCGCTGGCCATCAGTGCCGGCCCGGCGGTGCGGGTCAACAGCATCAGCCCGGGCTGGATCGGCACCAGTGCCTGGCAGGCGCCTTCGCGCCGCCACGCGCCAGACTATTCGCCCAGCGACCACGCCCAACACCCGGTCGGCCGCGTCGGCGAGCCCGAAGATATCGGTGCCCTGGCGGTGTACCTGCTCTCCTCGCTGTCCGGCTTCAGCACCGGCCAGGATTTCATCGTCGACGGCGGCATGACCCGAAAGATGATCTACGCCGAGTAGAGTACCGCTGCCCGGTAGGTGCGGACCTTGGTCCGCACAAATGCCAGGCGGCACCGCGGCTCGGTAGGTGCGGACCTTGGTCCGCACAAATGCCAGACAGTGCCAACCAAGGTTGGCACCCACCACAACACCACCGCGTTACGCCATGCCCGAATGCCGCAGCAGCGCGTCAATCTGCGGTGCGCGGCCGCGGAAGGCCTTGAAGTTTTCCGCTGCGGCACGGCTGCCGCCCCGCGACAGAATCTCGTCGCGGAAACGCGCACCGGTTTCGGCCAGTGCCTGGGGCGCTTCTTCGAAAGCCGCATACGCATCGGCACTCAGTACTTCAGCCCACTTGTAGCTGTAGTAACCGGCCGCATAGCCACCGGCGAAGATATGGCTGAACTGGTGCGGGAAGCGATTCCACACCGGGGGATGGTTCACCGCCACTTCCGCGCGCACGCGATCCAGCAACGCCAGCACACTGTCCTGCGCCGGTTCGAACTGGCTGTGCAGCAGCATGTCGAACAGGCCGAATTCAAGCTGGCGCACGGTCGCCATGCCGCTATGGAAGTTACGCGCGGCCAGCATGCGCTCGTACAGCGCGCGCGGCAGCGGCTCGCCACTGTCCACGTGCGCGGTCATCGCCTGCAGGTGGTCCCATTCCCAGCAGAAGTTCTCCATGAACTGGCTGGGCAGCTCCACCGCGTCCCATTCCACACCGTTGATACCTGCCACGCCCAGTTCGCCGATGCGGGTCAGCAGCTGGTGCAGGCCGTGGCCCATTTCATGGAACAGCGTGGTCACTTCGTTGTGGCTGAAGGTGGCCGGCTTGCCGTCTGCACCACGGCCGAAGTTGCACACCAGGTAGACCAGCGGCGTCTGCACGCTGCCATCGGCGCGCACGCGACGGTTGCGGCAATCATCCATCCACGCGCCACCGCGCTTGCCCTCGCGCGCATACAGGTCCAGGTAGAACTGGCCGACCAACGCACCCTGCGCATCGACCAGGCGGAAGAAGCGCACGTCCTCGTGCCACACCGGCGCGCTGTCTTCCTGCACACGCAGGCCGTACAGCTGCTCGATCACCGCGAACAGGCCGGCCAGTACCTTCGGTTCGGTGAAGTACTGCTTCACCTGCTGCTCCGAATAGCTGTAGCGCGCCTGCTTCAGGCGGTCGGCGGCGAACGCCAGGTCCCAGGCCTGCAGCGGTGCAATGCCCAGCTGTTCGCTGGCGAACTGTTCCAGCTCTGCGCGGTCCTGCGCGGCGAACGGCTTGGCACGCACGGCCAGGTCACGCAGGAAGCCCAGCACTTCGGCCGGGTCCTGCGCCATCTTGGTGGCCACCGAATAGTCGCCGTATGAGGCGAAGCCCAGCAGCGCCGCCAGCTCGCCACGCAGGGCCAGGATGCGGTCGATGTTGCCGCTGTTGTCCAGCGCGTCGTCGCCGAATTCCGAGGCGCGCTGCGCGCTGGCGCGGTACAGGATCTCGCGCAGGTCGCGGTCTTCGCCCCAGGTCTGCACCGGCAGGTAGCACGGCATCTGCAGGGTCAGCTTCCAGCCATCGTGGCCGTCCTTCTGCGCGGCCGCACGCGCAGCGGCCTTCACGTCGTCGGGCACACCGGCCAGGCGCGCTTCGTCGTCCACCACCAGCGACCAGGCGTCGGTGGCATCGAGCACGTTCTGCGAGAACTTCGCCGACAGGGCCGACAGCTCCTCCTTGATGGCGGCGAAGCGCTGCTGCGCGGCCGGCTCCAGTTCGGCACCGCCCAGGCGGAAATCACGCAGGGTGTTGTCCAGCACCTTGCGCTGGGCCGCATCGAAGTGCGCCGCTTCGGCGCTGGCGGCCAGGGCCTGGTACTGGCGGAACAGCGCCAGGTTCTGGCCCAGCGCGCTGGCGAAGCGGGTCACACGCGGCAGGTTGCTGTTGTAGGCCTCGCGCAGCTCGGGGGTGTTCACCACGCCCTGCAGATGGCTGACCAGGCCCCAGGCGCGCCACAGGCGCTCGGTGGCATCGTCCAACGGGGTTACGAAGGTCTGCCAGGTGACCGGCTGCACCTGCTCGGCCGCGCTGACCGCCGCCTCGGCCTGGGCCAGCAGCACATCCAGCGCCGGTGCCACGTGCTCGGGGCGGATCGCCTCGAAGCGTGGCAGGCCGGAAAAATCGAGCAGGGGGTTGGCATCGGTCACGGCAGATCTCCAAGGGAACAGGCCCGGCGCGCGGGCATCAGCCCCGATATGGCGCTGGCAGGGCCGGCAGACAAGGGGGCGGCGCACCGGGCATTCACACCGGCCTTACGGCACCGCGCCGAAGCTGGCCGCGCGGGGGAAACCGCAGCGGTACGTACCGACGAGGCCCCACATGGAAGGTCTGGCTACAGCCCCAACCGCAGCACCGGGCCGGTCGATGGCCCTGACGGCCAGCGCAAACGAACTGGCCTGGATCGCCGCGTTGTGCGACGCCGGCGACGATGCGCCGCGCCATCTTGCCCAGTTGCAGGCCGTGCAACAGCAGGGCGGACGACTGAACGAGACCCAGGAGTGGTACCCGTTCGAGGTGATCGAACGCGGCGCCAGCCACCTGCATCCCGGGCACGAGCGCGAGTTCGTGATCTGCGTGCTGCTGTGGCTGCAGGCACTGGCCCAGGGCCGGGCCAGCAGCTTGGACCCGCACCTGCACCTGGAGGACCGCGCGATGGATATCGAGGCGCTGCCCGATGCACTGCGGGATGCGGTGCTGGATGCGTTCATGGCGGCGGGGTATTGATACGCCATCGCGACCGCCGGGCATGGCCGGGCGCTATCTTGACCACCGCTTCGCTCGCCAGGCATGGCCCGGCGGATGAGGTCGCTGCGTTACAGCGCTTCCAGGCTGCAGCACGCCAGCTCGGGCAACCCCTGCCCCGCCACGGCGGCGGCCAGCTGTGCATCGGCGCCGTCCACGTCGATGCCCTGCTTCTGGTACCACTCGGGGTTGTAATAGCTGTGCGCGTAGCGCTCGCCGGCATCGCACAGGATGCTGACGATGCTGCCGCTGCGCCCGGCTGCGCGCATCCACTGCGCGGCCTGCAGCACGCCGATGAAATTGGTGCCGGTGGAACCGCCCACGCGACGCCCCAGCTGGCGGCTGACATGGCGCATGGCGGCCAGGCTCAGCGCGTCGGGCACCTTCACCATGGCATCCACGCTGGTGGGAATGAAGCTCGGTTCCACCCGCGGCCGGCCAATGCCTTCCACCCGCGAACCACCGCTGCAGGTCAGCCCGCGCCAGTCCTGTTCACCGGCCACCGCCGCCTGGTAGCCGGCGTAGAACACCGACACTTCCGGATCGGCGCACAGGATGCGCGTGTCGTGGCGGCGGTAGCTGACATAACGGCCCAGGGTGGCGGCGGTGCCGCCGGTACCCGGGCTGCACACGATCCAGTCCGGCACCGGGCTGGGCTCTTCGGCCATCTGCTTGAAGATGGATTCAGCGATGTTGTTGTTCGCACGCCAATCGGTGGCGCGCTCGGCGTAGGTGAACTGGTCCATGAAGTGGCCGCCGGTTTCGCGGGCCAGGCGTTCGGATTCGCAGTTCAGGTCGCACGCACGCTCCACCAGGTGACAGCGCCCGCCATGGAATTCGATGGCCGCGATCTTTTCCGGCGAGGTGCTGGCCGGAATGACCGCCACGAACGGCAGCCCCAGCAGGCGTGCGAAATACGCTTCGGACACCGCGGTGGAGCCGCTGGAGGCCTCGATCACCGGCCGCCCTTCACGCAACCAGCCGTTGGCCAGCGCATACAGGAACAGCGAGCGCGCCAGCCGGTGCTTCAGGCTGCCGGTGGGATGGCTCGACTCGTCCTTCAGATAGACATCGATCCCGGCAAACCCGGGCAGCGCCAGCGGGATCAGATGGGTATCGGCGGAGCGATTGAAATCGGCTTCGATCTTGCGGATGGCGGCGGCCACCCATTCACGCTGCGACATGGCGGAGAGTCGTTGTCAGGACGGAACGGTGCGATCCGTGCATTGTATGTCGCAATCAGCACGGTGGGCGCCCGTTAGAATGGTCCATCCGGCCGTTCCCGGCCCTGTCTGAAGGACTTCCCCCATGACCCTTCCCGCCCTGCGCGACGTTCCCGGCGTGGCTGCCCAGGCCCCGGCCGAAACCCACGGCTTCGTGTTCAACCACACCATGCTGCGGGTGAAGGACATCACCGCCTCGCTGGACTTCTACACCCGCGTGCTGGGCTACCAGCTGATCGACAAGCGCGATTTCGCCGAAGCCCAGTTCAGCCTGTACTTCCTGGCCTACGTGCCGGCCGGCGTGACCGTGCCCGAAGACGATGCCACCCGCCGGGTGTGGATGGCCGGCCTGCCGGGCGTGCTGGAACTGACCCACAACCACGGCACTGAAACCCAGGACGGCCCGGTCTACCACGACGGCAACAGCGACCCGCGCGGCTTCGGCCACCTGTGCGTGTCGGTGCCGGCCCTGGAAGCGGCCTGCCAGCGCTTCGAGGACCTGGGCGTGCCGTTCCAGAAGCGCCTGACCGACGGCCGCATGAAGAACATCGCATTCATCAAGGACCCGGACGGCTACTGGGTCGAGATCATCGCCAATACCTGATCCACAACCCGATCACGGAAGCGGAGGGGACGGTCTGGCACTATCGGGCCGCAAGCGTCTTGATCCCCTCCGTTCCCCCGTGATGAGGTGCGTATGGAAACGATGGAGCTGCACCGCGGCCGCCTGATCGACCACCTGCAACTGGTGGTACGCGACCTGGCCGCCAGCCGCCGCTTCTACCAGGCGGTGTTCGATACGATCGGCATTCCGGTGGCCGGCGAAGGCCCGGACTATTTCTGGGCCGACGAACTGTTCATTTCCACCGCCAGCAGCAGTGCCGCCGCCGGCCAGCTGACCGGCCGCCACCATCTGGCGTTCCAGGCCCGTGATGCGGCCACCGTCGATGCGTTCCACCGCGCCGCCCTGGCCGCAGGCGGCACCGACAACGGCGCCCCCGGCGAGCGCCCCTACCACCCCGGCTACTACGGCGCCTTCGTGCTCGACCCCGATGGCAACAACATCGAAGTGGTCTACCACGGCCCTGCCCGCTACAGCGCCGACTCGGTGAAAGTCACCTTCTGAACCCAGCGACGAAGGGGATCGCGTCGCTCTACCTCAGTGGGACGGAAGCGAGCGGATCCCCGCCGTCCCTGTCTGCAAGGAGCGTGCAATGAGGATGTGGTTGTCCTGCCTGTTGCTGTGGGCCCTGCTGGGCCAGAACGCCGCTGCGCAATCGCGCTGCACCGATACACCACGCGCTCTGCTGACCCCCGCGCGGGTGACCTGCACGCACCAGACTGCGTGGATCGATTCGGGCGTGGTCGGCCAGCGCCGGGTGACCTACCAGCTGCCACTGGGCACACCGCCGGCACACGGCTGGCCGGTGGTGCTGGTCTACCAGGGCTCGTTCTTCCCGCTGCAGAGTTTCGACTACCGCAGCAACCAGCCGTTTGGCGGGTATTACGAAGGCAAGCTGATCCAGACCCTGCTCGACCACGGCTATGCGGTGGTGGCACCGGCCGCGCCGGCCGATCTGTTCTGGCAGACCAATGTGCCGGGCCTGAGTGCGGCCTACGAGCTGGGCACCGATTACGATTTCCTCAGCAACGTCTTCGATGCGATTGCCGCCGGCCAGTTCGGCCCGCTCGACCCGCTGCGGCGCTATGCCACCGGCATTTCCAGTGGCGGCTACAACACCAGCCGCATGGCGGTTTCGTTCCCGGGTGAATTCCGTGCGCTGGCCATCCAGTCCGGCTCGTACGCCACCTGCAGCGGGCCGCTGTGCGATGTGCCGGCGGTGCTGCCGTCCGACCATCCGCCCACCTTGTTCCTGCAGGGCTTCGTCGACACGGTGGTGCCGTGGTGGACCACCAACCGCTACTTCAGCCGCCTGCAGGACCAGGGCCTGGAAACGGCGCTGTACACCGAACCGCTGGGCGGGCATGAATGGTTCGCCAGTTCACCGGCGCGCGTGCTGGCCTGGTTCGACGCGCACCCGTAATGCAACCGTGCGCGCCGGGGCCTGCCCGGCGCGCACGCGGCACTCAGTGTGCCGCCATGTAGATGTCCTGCAGCACGGCCTTTTCCAGCTCCAGCTCGCCCAGCAGGTTCTTCACGATATCGCCCAGGCTGAGGATGCCGACCAGCGTATTGCCCTCGGTCACCATCAGGTGGCGGCGACGCGAGTACGTCATCAGCGACATGGCCTGCTTCAGCGTGGCGTCCGGCGCAATGCCTTCCAGGCCGGTGGACGGCAGCGTGGAAATGACCCGGCGGCCGGCCTGCGGGCCGTCGTCGGCCAGCACGCGCACGATGTCCTTTTCGGAAATGATGCCCACCGGGGCACCGTCCTTGACCACGACCAACGCGGCGATACGGTTCGCGCTCATCTTGTGCGCGGCGGCACCGATCGTGTCTTCGGCGTCGATGGTGATGACAGCTTCTTTCTTCGATTGCAGGAGTTCGCGGACGTTCATTCTTGTTTCCTGGTGCAGGTCACTGAAGTCAAAAAAGTGTGCTCTTCCGAATCGCCCCCTCCCCGGGAACAGACCTTTCAGCGCACGTCTGGCGCATGCCCCCTGCCGGTGGAATCAACGGGCAGGGGGCGTGCTGCAACGCGATCGAAACCGAATGCTGCAGAAGCAGCGAAGGGCCCGGTCGATTCGATTCTACGACTGCCCTGTGCGGCCACTACCGGCACCGGTGGGACAGTTCGTCGTGGAACCTGTCGACGATTCCGAGAATCGCACCCGCGCTGAAACCGGCGCTGAATACAAACGCCAGCCAACGCTAAAGTTGCCGCCGCGCCGGCCGACGCACGCACAGCCGCCCGACCCTGCAAAGTCAGGGGAACGGGCGCCAGCTGCCCAGCACCGCCTCGGTGCTGTACTGCGCCGCTTCATCGCCTGACAGATGGTGCGACCACGGCACACGTTCCTCCGGCGAGGCACCGGGCCCGGTGCTGCCGAACTCGCCGTAGTAAGTGGTACGTTCGGCATCGGGCTTGTCCCAGTTATGCCAGCCGGCCTGCACGATGTGCGGGCCCAGGTTGGACTGCAGGAACACCGTGCGCGCGAACGGCCGCCACGGCCGGCCCAGGTAGGTGGTGCCGGCACCTTCGCCACGCAGCAGCGCACGCCGGAACACGTAACCGAAGCGCTGGCCTTCCGGCGTGGACGCGGCAGTCACCCAGCCCAGCCGGCCCTTGGACACGATCGTGCAGTCATCGAACAACGCGGTGGCCGCGCCGAAGATGAAGTCCACCGTGCCTTCGATATAGCAGTCCTTGAAATGCAGCACGCTGCCTTCGTGGGTGTACAACGTGTCCTGGTTGCCGAGCAGGCGCACGTTGCGGAAGCCACCGCGCGGCGGCGCCGCATAAAGTGCCAAGGCTTGGCCGACGTTGCCGGCCGTATTCTCGATGGTCAGGTCTTCGGCGATGAACTCATCGCCGTATACATAGACCGTGGCCGAGCCACTGGTGCGCATCGCCTTGCCGGTGGCCGGGTCAACCAGATCGGCGTAGTTGTTCCAGCTGATGATCGAGGCGCCGGCCCCCGCGCCGCGCAGCGTTACCCGGCTTTTTTCCTTGGGCACCTTCACTACGCCGCGATACAGGCCTTCGCGCAGTACGATCACCTGGCGCGTGCGGTTGCCATCGGGCACCGCATCAATGGCGGCCTGCACGCTGCGGTAGTCGCCGCTGCCATCGGCGGCCACCACCCAGTCACGGGCAGTGGCCGGCAGGCTGGCACACAGCAGCAGTACCGCCAGGGGAAGGAAACGACGGCGTGGTTTACGCATGTTGGCTCCTGCTGGACGTGGCAACGGTCAGAACTTGTAGCGCAGGCCGACCAGGTATTCGCGCCCGGTCTGGGTGTAGGTCAGCGGCAGCTTCCAGGCCGTCGTACCCACCCATTCGTTGCTGGTTTCGTTGGTCAGGTTGATCGCTTCCAGGCTGATTTCCAGCTGGTCATCGATCTTCCAGCTGATCGAGGCATCCACCGTGTCCACCGCATCCATGCCGTGGAAGCTGAAGCCCTGCACGCTGGCCGGCACCTGCGTGTAGTAGCCATCGCGATGGGTATAGGACACGCGCGCGCCCAGCTTCTCGCCTTCGTAGAACAGCGTGCTGTTGTACGAATTCTTCGACAGCCCGGTCAGGTCGGTCTTCAGCGATGCCGCACCGGTGGAGGTGAGGTACTGGATCTGCGAATCCACCCAGGTGTAGTTCAACTGCAGGCCCAGGTTGCTCCAGCGCCCGGGCAGGAAGCTGAAGGGCTGCACGTAGTTGAACTCGGCGCCCTTCAGGTCACCGCCGGGCGTGTTCAGCGGGCGGGTGAAGGTGAAGTCCTCGTTGGGCGACACGCCGGTGCCATCAAGCAGACTGGACGGCAGGCCGCTGGCGGTGAACGGCATCACCGTGCTGGTGCCCTGCACGAAGCTTTCGATGTCCTTGTGGAACAGCGCCAGCCCCAGCAGGCCGCCTTCCTGGAAGTACCACTCCACGCCCAGGTCCAGCGTGCGGGCACGGATCGGGTCCAGATTGGGGTTGCCACCGTTCACGTAGCGGTGGCCGCTGGACAGGCTCAGCGTGGTGCCCGGCGTGAGCGATGACAGCCCCGGCCGCGCCATCACCTTGGCCGCACCGAAGCGCAGCATCACGTCGGGGCCCAGCTCGGCCACCAGGTTCAGCGAGGGCAGCGTGTCGGTGTAGTCGCGCGAGACATGGGTCAGCACCATCGCACCGTCCACGGTGGAATAGCCGGTGGACGACTGGGTGGTCTTCACCCGGCGCACGCCCACGTTGCCCGACACCGGCACGCTGCCGATATCGAAGCCGAACTCACCCATCAGCCAGGCACCGCGGTCGCGCTCTTCCACGCTGCGCCGCGTGGCGTTGCGTTCGTACAGCTGGTAGATGCCCTGCCCGCTGTAGATGCCCAGCAGCTGCGACAGCGCCGCAAGGTCCGGCACGGCCCAGGCGTCGGGCGCACCGGCCACGCCACCCAGGCGCGCGATGTCCACCATCGCCGCCGGCACGGTGTAGCTGCCATCGGCGAAGGTCGGCACCACCGTCTCGCTCTGCCGGCGGTATTCGCTGGTGTCGAACTGGTAGTCCTTGGCCAGCAGACCGCCCTTCAGGGTGAACGACGGCCCGAAGTTCCAGCTGAAATCCAGCGCGGCGGTGTCGAACGTATTGGTGGCGTACTGCGGGCGCAGGCGCACTTCGGCCAGGGTCCAGCCCGTGGCGTCGGTGGGATCGATGCCGTAGTTGAAGGTCGGGTGGGTGACGCTGTCGCGGAAATCGTAGCTGTAGCCGGCCACGTTGGCCTTGTCCATGATCAGCGTGGTCTGCACCGGGTTGGCGTGCTTCGAGCTGGAATGTCCGGCCAGCAGGTTGATCTTGAACGCATCGCTGAAGCGGTGTTCTCCACTGAGCGAGACCTGCTTGAACTCGGTGCTCCATTCGTCGCGGCGCTGTTCGGAACGCACGCCGGCGCCATCGAACACGCCGTACAGCAGCGCGCCGGAGGTCGGATCAATGTAGCCATCGCGCAGCAGCATGTTCTGCTTCTGCGCCGAATAGGCGAACGAGATGGCCTCGATGTACTTCTCGCTGCGCACGGTATCGATCTTCGAATACAGCGCATCCAGCGCGAATTCGGTGTTGTCGGTCGGCTTCCACTGCAGCGCGGCGGTCACGCCCAGGCGCTTCTGGTCGTGCTCCAGCAGGGTGTAGCGCGGGAAGTACGGGTGCCACACGCCATCGGCCAGGCCGGCAGTGAACGGCGACGCCGGATTGAAGCCACCGTTGCTGCTGGCGCTGTACCAGCGCCCGGTGTTGCTGCCTTCCTCGCGCACCTGGCGCTCGGAATAGGCCACCGACAGCAGGCCACCGAAGCGGCCATCGGCCCAGGTATCGGCAATCAGCGCGGCCGCGCGCGGGCTGGCCTTGTTCGACAGATCGTTGAAGCTGCCCTGCCCGCTGGCGGCAAAGGTAAAGCCGTCGTAGTCGAACGGGCGCGCGGTGCGCAGGTCCACCGTGGCGCCCAGCGAACCCTCTTCCACGTCGGCCGAGGCGGTCTTGCGCACGATCAGCTGCGAGAACAGGTCCGAGGCGAACACGTTGAAGTCGAAGCCACGGCTGCGGTTGGTGCCGCCGGACTGGTCCGAGCCACCGACGGTGGTCAGTGCTTCCAGGCCGTTGATGCGCACGCGGGTGAAATCCGGGCCCAGGCCGCGCACGGAAATGTTGCGGCCCTCGCCGGCGTCTCGGGTGATGGTCACCCCAGGAATGCGCTGCAGCGATTCGGCCAGGTTCAGGTCGGGGAAGTTGGCGATGTCCTCGGCCACGATCGCGTCGACCATGCCCTTTTCAGAGCGCTTGATGTCCAGCGCTTTTTCCACGCTGGCCCGATAGCCGGTCACGGTCACCGCATCCAGGTCGGTGGGGTTGGCGCCGCTGTCCTGCGCGGCGGCCGGGCCAGCCAGGGCCAGCAGCACGGCGCTGGCCAGCGCGCTGGCAACGAAGGTAACCGGTGTCTTTTTGCAATTCAGCCTGTGCGTCATGAAAATCCCTTGCAATCACTGCTACTGGCGGTCGTAGGTGCGCATCAGTCGATGACACCGGGGGACAGGCAACGTAACAGTGTCATCCGGCTGAAACATCGTGCGGCGCAGCACGGCGCCGCACCCAGCCGGGGGATATCAGGCGGTATGGGTAGCCGGCGGCGCTGGCGGTGGCAACGCGCGCGCTGGGCGCGTGGCCCACCAGCACAGCAGGGAACCGGCGGTCACGCAGGCCACACCGCGCACGAAGCCCATGCCCGGCTGCAGCGACAGCCACAGGCTGCTCCACAGCACCGACAGCACCGGCGCGAAGTAGGAAAAGATCGCCATCGACGTGACGTTGCCGTGCTGCAGGCCGTGGTTCCAGCAGCCATAGGCGGTGGCGGTCAGCAGGCCGAACACCGCCACCTGGGCCAGCCCACCCCAGTGCAGGTGCAGCGGCGGCGCATCGCCCAGCAGGTACTTCAGCCACAGCACCACGGCGGTGGCGGCCATGAACAGCGGCACCGCATTGCGGGTGCCGCCGATGCGCTTGGTCACCAGCGAATAGGTGGCCCACATGCAGGCCGCGCCCAGCGCCAGCGCATAGGCCAACGGGTTGCTGCGCAGGTTGCCCCACAGCACCGCCGGCGACCAGGCGCCCTCGCCGGTCACCACCATCACCACGCCCAGCAGGCACAGCACCGTGGCCGGCAGCAGCAGCCAGTTGCCGCGCTGCATGCGGGTCAGCACCGTCAGCAGCACGGTCAGGCACGGCCACAGGTAATTGATCATCACCAGTTCCAGCGCCTGCCCACGGTGGTGGGCCAGGCCGATGGACAGCGACAGCGACACCTCGGTACCGATGAACAACGCACCGCCCAGCAGCAGGTAGCGGCGCGGCAGCTGCGAAGGCCGCGGCATGCCCAGCATCAACGCGGAAAAGAACGCGGCAGCGGTAAAGATCAGTGCGGCGCCACCGGTGGCACCGAAGATCTCGCTGATCGTGCGCAGCATGCCCAGCGTGGGGCTCCACAGCAGCACGGCACTGGCGCCGATCAGGGTAGGAAGATGGGGGGACGCAGAAGCGCGCAGCGCGCGGAAGCCGTACATGGGGGCGACGACAACAAGGGCAGTTCGGTTGAAAGGCACGCGCCCGCCTGCGCCCGGCCCCGACAACGGGACAGGCAGAACAGAGGGACAGGTGAGTCCTGGGAAGTACGCTGGTCCGTAGCGACGTCCCCGGAATGCCCCGGCACTGTGCGTTGCAGGGGGATACGGCGGGAGGCGGGTTACAGCAGCCGACTGGCCGAAGCGGATTGTACGCCTTCGATGTTGCGCCGCAATAGAGCCCTGTTCAGGCGCTACGTGGCGCGGTCGCGGCGGAAGCGTGGCAGCCCGCGCAGGCGCTCCACCAGCCACTGCGCCGCGCCCGACAACGGCCACTCCGCGCGATGGATCAGCCACAGCGTATCGCGTACCGGATCGCCACATTCCACCGTGTCGATCAACGCCGGCTGCGCGAACGATTCGCGTGCATGGCGCGGAATGACGGTGAAGCCCAGGCCGCGTGACACTGGCTCCAGGATCAGCGCGACCTGGTTGGTGAAGCCGTGCACCGGCAGCGTGCCCACCCCGGGGTTGCCCGGGAAGCGCCGCGACAGCAGGCGGGTAGCCATTGCCCGCCCATCGGGGTGGTCGATGAAGCCCAGCCGCTGCAGATCTGCCCAGTCTTCGGCCTGCGCGCCGGCAGGCACCACCAGTTCCAGCACTTCCTCGGTGAAGGCCGAGGCGGCCACGCGTGGGTCGTCGGGTTTCAGCGTCACCAGACCCAGTTCGTACTGTTTGTTCACCACCGCCTGCAGCGCTTCCGGGTCGGGCGCGAAACGGTGGCGGATCACCAGCGCCGGGTGATTGCGCTGGTAGTCCAGCAGGATGGGATACAGCGCCAGACCCACGCTGCCGGGGCTGATCAGGCTGACCTCACCCTGGTCTGAAACCGTCTGCGACAGGCTCGCCCGCAAGCGCCCCTGCGCGCGCTCCATGTCCTGGATGAAGGCCAGCAAGGCGGTGCCCGCCGGGGTCAGTTCGATCTGCCGCGGCCGGCGGATCAACAGCGGCCCCAGTTCGTCTTCCAGGTGGCGCACGTGCTGGCTCACCGCAGCCTGGGTCAGGCCGAGCTGCTGGGCCGCACGGGTGAAGCTGCCTTGGGCAACGATGGCGGCGAACGAGCGCAGCCACTGCGGGTTATGCATAACCAGATTTTATCCATGGGATAAGTCGCCATTAGACCACCTATAGGCACGGGCGACCTACGCTGGTAAGGCCCTCTTTCCCCCTCCCCTGCGCGACTCCCCCATGAAAATGAACGCCATCCACTGGCCCGACGGCTACCTGCCGGGCCTGACCGACAACTTTGTCTCCAATGAAGTGATCGTCGCCGGCCTGACCGCTGCCGACCTCTGGCCGCTGCTGGCCACCCCGGCGCACTGGCCGACCTACTACGCCAACTCGGCCAACGTGCGCTTCCACGATGGCCGTGGCCCGGTGCTGGCAGCCGGCGACCGCTTCCAGTTCGAAACCTTCGGCTTCCCGGTCGAAGCCCGCTGCACCGAATACGTTGCGCCGACCGCCCACACGCCGGGCCGGGTGGCGTGGCACGGCTGGGCCGGCGAGGAAGGCGCCGCCGATCGTCTGGATGTCCACCATGCCTGGCTGGTGGAAGACCTGGACGCTGGCCGCGTGCGCATCCTCACCCAGGAAACCCAGAACGGCGCACCGGCCAAGGCGCTGCAGGCGGCCAAGCCCAACCCGATGATCAACGGCCACCAGGACTGGCTGGACGGCCTGGTCGGCGCTGCCCGCGCCCTTCCGCCGCGCTGATCCCATCCCTGCCCGCCCGTTCGCTGCACCCCCGCTACCGAGATCTTCATGACCGCTCTGTTCAGTCCCTTCACCCTGAAGGACATCACGCTCCGCAACCGCATCGCCATTCCGCCCATGTGCCAGTACTCGGCGCACGAGGGCTACCTCAGCCCGTGGCACACCACCCATTACGCCGGCATGGCGCGGGGTGGCGCCGGTCTGGTCATCGTCGAAGCCACCGCCGTTTCCGCTGAAGGCCGCATCACCCCCGGCTGTGCCGGGCTGTGGGAAGGCGGCCAGATCGAAGGCATGGCGCAGGTTGCCGCGGCGATCAAGGCCGCCGGCGCCGTGCCGGGCATCCAGATCGGCCACGCCGGGCGCAAGGCCAGCGCCAACCTGCCGTGGGAAGGCGACGACCACATTGCCGAGGGCGACCGCCGTGGCTGGCCGACGCTGGCGCCGTCCGCGCTGGCCTTCGGTGGCGGGCTGGGCAAGGTGCCGCAGGCGATGACGCTGGACGACATCGCGCGCGTGCAGGCCGATTTCGTGGCCGCCGCCCAACGCGCGCTTGCCGCCGGCTTCCAGTGGCTGGAACTGCACTTCGCCCATGGCTACCTGGCGCAGAGCTTCTTCTCACCTGTGGCCAACCAGCGGACCGATGCCTACGGCGGCAGCGCTGAAAACCGCGGCCGCTTCCTGCGCGAAACCCTGGCCGCCGTGCGCCGCGTGTGGCCCGAACACCTGCCGCTGACCGCGCGCTTCGGCGTCGTGGAATACGACGGCAACGACGAAAGCTTCTACGACGAAGCCGCGCAGCTGGTGCGGGATATGCGCGATGGCGGGCTGGACCTGATCGACGCCAGCATCGGCTTTTCCACCGCCACCAGTCGCGCGCCGTGGGGCCCGGGCTTCTTCGTTCCGGTGGCCGCACGCCTGAAGCGCGATGTGCAGATGCCGGTGGCCGCGAGCTGGTGCATCGACGATCCGCACATGGCCGAAAAGGCGGTAGCCGAGGGCAGCATGGATCTGGTGTTGATCGCCCGTGCGCACCTGGCCAACCCGCACTACCCCTACCAGCTGGCGCTGGCACTGGGCGAACAGAACCCGGCCGGCGTGCTGCCGCCGCCTTACGCGTACTGGCTGTCGCGCTACCGCGGCCCCGGCAAGGGCGCCGCGCAGTAACAGCGCAGCACCGGCGCGGTTGTCAGCCGCTGCCGTGAAACTGCAGCCCCACCCCGGGCAGCGTCTGGATGTAACGCGGTGCCGCGGCACTGTCACCGATCTTGGGCCGAAGGCGCGCCAGCAGGATGCGGATGTAGTGCGCATCGCGGTTGTGGGTGGGGCCCCATATCTCGGTCAGGATGACCGGCTGGGTCACCAGTCGCCCCGCGTTGCGCGCCAGCAGCAGAAGCAGGGCGTACTCCTTGCGCGACAGTGCCAGGGGGGCGCCCTCGAAGCTGACCGCGTGGGTCTGTTCGTCGATGCACAGGCAGCCGTCATCGAAGCGGAACGGCTCATCGCCGCTGCGGCTGGCCGAGCGCAGCAGCACCCGGATGCGCGCCATCAGCTCATCGATGCCGAACGGCTTGATGACGTAGTCGTGTGCACCGCCATCGAGCGCGGCCACTTTCTCGCGCTCACCGGCGCGGGCCGTCAGCATGATCACCGGCGCCGGCGAAAACGCCCGCAGCTGGGCCAGCACCGCGTGCCCGTCCATGTCGGGCAGGCCGACATCCAGCACCACGATATCCACGCGGCAGCTGCGCGCCACGTCCAGCCCGCCCTGCCCGTTCTCGGCCAGCAACACCGTATAGCCCTGCGCACGCAGGCTGATCTGCAGGAAGCGACGGATATGCGGCTCATCATCGATGACCAGCACGTTGATGCCCGATTCCACGGCGGCAATCTGCGTCACATCCGGTTCCTCACGCCGCCGTGGGCCGCAGCATCGGCAGGGTGATGCGGATGACGGTGCCCACGCCATCCGGCCCGGCAAACGCTTCAACCGATCCGCCGTGCGCGCCGATCATGCCCTGCGCGATGGTCAGGCCCAGCCCGGTGCCCTTGCGGTTCCGGTCGCCACGCTCGACGCTGTAGAACATGTCGAAGATGCGCTTGCGCTCGTCCTCGGGAATGCCGGGGCCACGATCGCGCACGTCGATCTGCAGGTTGCCGCCGAGCAGGCGAGCGGACACATCCACCGCCGCGCCCGGCGGTGAGAACCTGGCGGCGTTTTCCAGCACGTTGAACAGCCCCTGTTCGACCAGCGCGGGATGCACCCAGATCGGCGGCACGTCCGCAGCGATGGCCACGTCGAGCTTGACCCCCGGCTGGTACCGGCGCAGACGCCCCGACGCCGACCCGATCAACTCATCCACGCCTACCCAATCGCGGTTCAGGGTCAGCCCGTCGTGGCCCAGCCGGGTCATGTCCAGAAGATTCTGTATGTAACGGTCCAGCCGATCGCCTTCCTCCAGAATGGTGTCGAGCAGGTTGGCCTTGTCCTCGGCCGACAGTGCATCGGGATAGCTGACCAGGCTGCTGGCCGAACCAATCATCGACGCCAGCGGCGAGCGCAGGTCGTGCGACACAGACGACAGCAGCGCCGAACGCAGGCGCTCGGTTTCATTGCTGACCCGCGCGCCCTCCAGATCGGCCACCAGCCGGGTGCGCATGATGGCCTGGGTCACATCATCGATCATCGCCTCGGCAAGGCGGCGCTGCTCGGGCGCCAGGCGCGCGGTGTCCTCGCCCCAGCGCAATCCCATCACGCCCACCACGGTGCGGTTGGCCAGCAGCGGAACGAACCACCACGGCGAAGCGGCCAGCGTATCGGTGAAGCGCCCGGCCTGCTGGCGGTGCGCCAATGACCAGTCCGCCGCCGCCCGATCGGTGCCGTGCAGCAGCGTGCCGGGCGACTGCTCGGTGCGATCGGCGGACTGGATCCATACCGACACCCCCAGGCTGCGTTCCATGGCAATGCGCCCCACATGCAGCACCTGGCCCAGATCGGCGGCGCTGCTCAGGCCGCGCCCCAGCCGTTCCATCATCGTGGCCTGTGCATTGACCGCGCGCAGCGCCAGGATCTGCGCGCGCAGCCGCGTGGCCAGGCTGCCACACACCAGTGCCGCCACCAGGAAGATCACCACCGTGGCCACGCCGCGGTTGGCGCCGATGCTGAAGGTGAAGGTGGGTTCGATGAAGAAGAAGTTGTAGCTGAAGAAGCACAGCGCCGCAGTGCCGACCACGCCCAGCATGCTGGTGCGGGTGGCCACCAGGATCACCGCCACGATGAAGACCATCGACATGTCGTCGATACCGAGCCATCGCTGTGCCATCCACGAAGCGACGATCGCGCCCAGCGTGGCCAGCACGGCGGCGGTCAGATCGTGCCGCAGCAGGGAGCGGTCGGGGATGCGCAGGCGGCGGCGCGCGCGCGCACGTGCTTCGGGCGAGCTGATGATGACCAGTTCGTAATGCGCTCCGCGCTGCAGCAGTTGCTGGGTCAGCGTGCGGTTGATCATGCGGGCCAGTGGCCGCTCGCGGGTGCGGCCCACGATCAGCGTGGATGCACCACAGCGTTCGGCGTGGTCCAGCAACGCATCGGCCACGTGGGTGCCGTGCACCACCTCGGCGTCCGCCCCCAGGCTGCGTGCCAGCGCAAAGGCGCGGTCCAGCTCGGCCTGCCGCACGGCCTCCACCGGCTTGCCGGACTGCACGGTCACCACCGTCCAGGGCGCGTCACGGCGCTGGGCGATCCTGCGCCCGGCGCGCACCATGTATTCCGATGCACCCATGCCATCGATGGCGATCAGCACCCGGTTGCGCAGCGCAATGCCGGGCAGGCCGCGTGCGATCTGCGATTCGCGCAGGTCTTCTTCCACGTGGTCGGCCGCGGTCTGCATGGCCAGTTCGCGCAGCGCGGCCAGGTTGGACGGCGAAAAGAACGCCTGCAATGCGTGGGTCGCCTGCTCGGGCAGATAGACCTTGCCCTGGTTCAGGCGTTCGATCAGTTCGCGGGCGGGAAGATCGACCAGGCGGATGTCGCGCAGGCGGTCGAACACCGCATCGGGCACGGTTTCGCTGACGCGGATGCCGGTGATGCGATGGACGACGTCGTTCAGGCTTTCCAGGTGCTGGATGTTGATCGTGGTGTAGACATCGATGCCCGCGTCCAGCAGATCGATCACATCCTGCCAGCGCCGTTCATGGCGGCTGCCCGGAACGTTGCGATGGGCCAGTTCATCGATCAACGCCACCTGCGGACGGCGCGCCAGGATCGCATCGACATCCAGTTCCTGCAGCTTGCGGCTCTGGTATTCGATGCGCCTGCGCGGAATCAGCTCCAGCCCGTCCACCAGCGCGGCCGTCTCGGACCGGCCGTGGGTTTCGACGATCCCCACCACCAGGTCGATGCCCTGGCGGCGCAACTCGCGTGCGCGCGACAGCATGGCGTAGGTCTTGCCCACGCCGGGCGCGGCGCCCAGGAAGACAGTCAGGTGGCCGCTGTTCTGCCGGCGCAGTTCGCCCGCCAGCGCATCGGCCTTGGCGTTGCGGTCATCGTTCATGAGCAGGTTCCATCAGGCTGCGCAGGCCCCTGTGCGTGCACAGGGGCGGCTCGATCCGAGCGTGCCGCGCTCAGTTCCGGGTCGGGGCCGGTGCCACCTGGTCCAGCGCCAGGTTGAGCTCCAGCACGTTCACGTGCGGCGCACCATAGAGGCCGAAGCGCATCCCTTCGGTGTGCCTGGCCAGCAAGGCCTGCACATCGGCAGCCTGCATGCCGCGCGCTTTGGCCACCCGCTGCACCTGGATCTGCGCGGCCTGCGGCGAGATATGCGGATCGATGCCGCCACCGGACTGGGTGACCAGATCGCTGGGCACCGCTTCCGGCGCCACGCCGTCGCGCGCCGCCACGGCCGCGCGGGCCTCGTCCACCCGCTTGCGCAGTTCCGGGTTGGTGCGGGCCTGGTTGCTGCCGGCCAGCGCCATCACGTCGTAGGACGCCGCCGACGGGCGCGACTGGAAGTAGCGGTCATCGGCAAACGGCTGTGCCACCAGCGACGAGCCGACCACCTTGCCGTCGCGCTCGATCAGGCTGCCACTGGCGGCGGCGGGGAACATCAGTTTTCCCAGGTTTGTGGCGGCCAACGAGTAGACGAAACCAAAGCCCAGCAGCGAGGTGATCGCCAGGCCGATGGAAGCGCGCCAGACGCCGCTGCGACGGGGAGCGGAGTGCGACGAAGCGTGTTCAATGATGTTGTTCATGGCAGGTCCTCAGGCACCGAACACGGCGGCCAGCGCCGTGTCGATCAATTTGATGGCCGGGAACGGCAGCAGCACGCCGCCCAGGCCGTACACCAGCACATTGCGGCGCAGCAGCGCGGTGGCGCTGGCAGCACGGAAGCGCACACCGCGCAGGGCCAGCGGAATCAGGATCGGAATGATGATCGCGTTGAAGATCAGCGCGGCCACCACCGCATGGGTCGGGCTGGACAGGTGCATCACGTTCAGCGCGGCCATCGAGGGAACAGCGGCGAACATCGCCGGCAGGATGGCGAAGTACTTGGACACGTCGTTGGCCAGCGAGAACGTGGTCAGCGCGCCGCGGGTGATCAACTGCTGCTTGCCCACTTCCACCACCTGCAGCAGCTTGGCCGGGTCCGAATCCAGGTCGACCATGTTGCCGGCCTCCTTGGCAGCCTGCGTACCCGAATTCATCGCCAGGCCAACGTCGGCCTGCGCCAGCGCCGGTGCATCGTTGGTACCATCGCCGACCATCGCCACCAGTCGCCCCGCGGCCTGTTCCTGGCGGATGCGGGCCAGCTTGTCTTCCGGGCGCGCCTCGGCGATGTAGTCGTCCACGCCGGCTTCGGCGGCGATGGCCGCGGCGGTCAGCGGATTATCGCCGGTGATCATCACCGTCTTGATGCCCATCGCACGCAGCTGCGCGAACTTCTCCTTGATGCCGTGCTTGACCACGTCGGACAGTTCGATCACGCCCAGCAGGTGGCGACCATCGGCCACCACCAGCGGCGTCGCACCATTACGGGCCACCTGCTCCACGCGCGCCGACAGTTCCGGCGACGGCTCCGAGCCCAGCGACTGCGCGTACTTCACCATGGCGTCGATGGCGCCCTTGCGGATGGCACGCACCTGGCCATCGGCCAGGTTCAGGTCGACTCCGGACATGCGGGTGTGCGCACTGAACGGCACGAAGTGCGCGTTGGCCGGTTCCTCGATGGGCGTGTTCGGCTGGCGGGCCAGCTTGACGATCGACTTGCCTTCCGGGGTCGGGTCTGCCAGCGAGGACAGCAGGGCCGCTTCGCGCAGGCGCTCCATATCCACGCCCGCCAGCGGATGGAACGCCGTGGCCTGGCGATCGCCGTGGGTGATGGTGCCGGTCTTGTCCAGCAACAGCACGTCCACGTCACCGGCCACTTCCACCGCCTTGCCCGATTTGGCCAGCACGTTGGACGACAGCGCGCGGTTCATCCCGGCGATGCCGATGGCCGGCAGCAGGCCACCGATGGTGGTCGGGATCAGGCAGACCAGCAACGCGACCAGCAGCAGCGGGTCCAGCGAAATGCCCACGAAACCGGCGATGGACGGCAGGGTCAGCACCACGATCAGGAAGGTCAGCGTCATGGTGACCAGCAGCAGGCCCAGCGCGATCTCGTTGGGCGTCTTCTGCCGGTTGGCACCTTCCACCAGCGAGATCATGCGGTCCAGGAAACTGTTGCCAGGTTCGGCGGTCACCCGCACCACGATCTCGTCGGACAGCACCTTGGTGCCACCGATCACGCCGGAGCGGTCGGTGCCGGCCTCACGCAGCACCGGTGCCGATTCGCCGGTCACCGCCGATTCGTTGATGGTGGCCAGGCCACGGATGATCTCGCCGTCGGCGGGCACGATCTCGCCCGCCGACACCACCACCAGATCGCCCGGGCGCAGTTCGGCGGCCGGCACCGATACCGCGTTGGCCAGCGTGGCCGCATCACTGATCCTGCGCGCCACCAGGTCCTTGCGCGCGCGGCGCAGCGAGGCGGCCTGGCCGCGACCGCGCGCTTCGGCCACGGCCTCGGCGAAGTTGGCGAACAGCACCGTGACCAGCAGCAATGCGGTAACCGCCCAGCCAGGGCCAGTGGCGGCCTTGCCGGCGATGGTCAGGCCCGCCGTGAGCAGGGTACCCAGCCACACCACGGCCATCACCGGGTTGCGGAAGGCATGGCCAGGCGACAGCTTGGCGAAGGACGCAATGACAGCGGCCTTGAACCCGGCGGCATCCAGCAGCGCCGGGCGACCGGGGCGATGCCCGGTGTGCATGGAAGTATCAGTCATTGGGAAATCCTCAGAAGGCCTTGAGCGCCAGGTGATCGGCGATGGGGCCCAGCACCAGAACCGGCATGAACTGAAGCAGGGTCAGGATGACGACCACCGCGATCAGGGTGAGTGCGAAGGTGGGCGTTTCCACGTGCAGCGTGCCCGGGCTTTCCGGAACGGCACGCTTGCGCGCCAACATCGCCGAAATGACCAGCGGGATGATCAGTGCCGGGTAGCGACCCAGCGCCAGCACCACCGCACAGGTCAGATTCCACCAGTAGGTGGCATCGCCCAGACCTTCGAAGCCGGAGCCGTTGTTGGCAAAGGCCGAAGTGAATTCATAGAACACCTGGCTGATGCCGTGGAAGGACGGATTGGAATTGCCGGTCAGGCTGGGCACGGCCAGGGTGATGGCGGTAAGGGACAGCAGCACCAGCGGCTGCAGCAGCACCAGCACGGCCAGCAGTTTCACTTCCGGCGCTTCGATCTTGCGGCCGAACAGTTCCGGGGTGCGGCCGGTCATCAGGCCGGCCAGGAACACGCTCAGCAACAGGTAGACCAGGAACTGCTGCAGGCCGCAACCGATGCCACCCCAGATGGAATTGACCAGCATGTTGCTGATCGTGACCAGGCCGGTAAGCGGCGCCAGCGAATCGTGCATCGCGTTGACCGAGCCGTTGGAGGTCTGCGTGGTCAACGCCGCCCACAGCGCGGAAGCGTCGGCGCCGAAGCGCACTTCCTTGCCCTCCATCAGTGCAATGTCCGTACTGGTGGACGACAGCGATTCAGACCACAGGGCCACACCGGTGGAAACCAGCGACATGGCCAGCATGGTGCCGACCACCAGCGCGGTGAATCGGCGGCGCCCGGTGAAGGCGCTGACCATGAAGGCGATGCTGACCGGAATCAGGATCAGGGCCAGGGTTTCCAGCAGGTTGGAAAGCGCGGTCGGGTTTTCCAGCGGCACGGCACTGTTGGGGCCATACCAGCCACCGCCATTGGTACCCAGCTGCTTGGCCGCCACCATCGAGGCCACCGGCCCCAACGGAATCTTCTGCTCGGCCATGCCCGCAGACGCGTCGATGGGCGTGGCCACCGGGCCGCCATCGAACGTGGACGGCACGCCCTGCCAGGTCAGCAGCAGCGACCACAGCAGGCACAGCGGCAGCATCAGGCGCACGGCCGGGCGGATGACATCGGCCCAGTAGTTGCCCAGGTCGGGTTCGCCATCGGTTGCAACGACCGACGGCGCGCGATCGTTGCCCGTAGCGGCCAGCACATCGCGCCTGCGCCCGCCGAACAGGCCGCGCAGCGTCGCCACCACCAGGGCCAGGCCCATCATCGGGGTGATCACCTGCAGGCCAACGATGCCGGTCATCTGCGCGAAGTAGGACAACTGCGCCTGGCCGGAATAATGCTGCTGGTTGGTGTTGGTCAGGAACGAGACCATGGTGTGCAGCGCCAGGTCCCAGCGCATGTTCGGCGCATTGTTGGGGTTCAGCGGCAACCAGGCCTGGGTCATGAAGATGGCCAGGGTCAGCACGGCCAGCACCAGGTTGCTGACCAGGAACGCTTTGACGTACTGCTTCCAGCCCATACCCTGGCCAGGCGCAACGCCCAGGATGCGATACAGCGGCCGTTCGATCAGGCCAAACACGCGGTCACCCCACATGGGTTGGCCACGCATCACCGCCGCCAGATAACGGCCAATGGGCCAGCCCAGCAACAGGGCCAGCGCAATTACGGAAAGGAACTCGAACATGGGATGTCCCACCTTGTTGTGGTTGGATCGCCGTGCGCGCGGGCGCGCCTGCCAGCGATGCCGGACTCAGTTCAGAACGACGCCTGCAGCGCGGCTTCGACGCGCGAACCCGCCAGATCGGGGAAGATGCGCTTGGCCGCCGAATCGGTGGCGTGCGCGGTCACGCGCAGTTCGAACGGCGCCTTGAAGGCCCAGATGCCGCTCAGTTGACCGTGCGTGTAGCTGTCGTTGTAGGCATCTTCCAGCCAGTAATGGCCCACGGCAGCCTCGAAGCGGACGCTGTCGCTGACCGGCAGTCGTGCGCCCAGCTGCGCGTACACGCCGCGCTCATCGGTGGCCAGGGCATCGGGCGAATACGCCACCTGCAGCCAGTAGTTCTGCTTCCAGGTCACGGTGCTGTTCAACTCGGTCCAGTTCAGATCCACCGTAGTGGACGGGTACCGGTAATGGGTCAGGTTGACGTCCAGCGCCCAATCATCGGACAGGCCGCCGGACCAGCCGGCGATGAAATCCAGCTCGCTGCTGGCATGGGTACCCGGCGCAAACTCGACATTGGATCCCCAGACCGACGCATACCAGCCCGATTCGGCGCCGGCCTTGAAGCCGGCCTGCACGGCCGCATCGCCCTGGGTCTGGCTGGAACCGCGCCACACATAATCATTGGCAATGGCGGCCGAGCCGGACACGGTGGCCGCATGGCTGCTGAGCGCGGCGCCGGCGAACAGGACAAGGCCGGCCAGGCTACGGATGGCAATGACCTGGGCGCTGACGCGCTGGCCCGGGAAGAGGTGCAGAGACATGGAATGACAACTCACAGGATGGCTGTTCAGCCGATGCGAAAATTGTCGAATCGATACCTGTAAAAAGCCCATTCCCGCGTTGATACGCCGCGTAAAATCTTCATAAAATTTCACGCCCCGCTGGCGACGATGCAGCGCACCGCGCCCGCCGTTACGTTGATTTTATGCCGGGCAGGCAGAACACGGCTGGCGATTTTACGCAGCCCACCGCGACCATGGCATTACCGCACCGCAGGGTGTGAAACCAGAACCGCCATGACCGTGATCGTGATTCGCCACGCAACCCCCAGCAGTGCGCCGCCGAGCCTGCCTGCGCACTTGGGCAACCATCCCGTGGTCTGCAGAGACTGCAGTGGCGTGGAAGAGATTCGCCAGTGTCTGTGCCAGATCGACGCCCAGCCCCGCGACTGGGTGGTGCTGGAACTGGGTGCCGTGGACGAGCAGCAATGGTGCGAACAGGCCGCCGCGCTGGGCCATGCGCTGGACCAGCTGCCGGCGCAGTACATCGAAGTCCAGGCTACCTGCGAACTGGACCTGCAATCGCGGCTGCGCCTGCAGCACGCGCCGGCCGCCGTGGTGGTCGACCATCGCAACGCGCAGGGCGGCTATCCGCTCTCGCTGGGCATCATCCGCCACCGTCTGGCCATGGAGGCCTGAGCCATGTCGATCTTCATCATTCGCGGCCCGGAAGCCAGTGGCCGTCTTATCCGCACGGCCGCACCGCTGCCCAGCCCAGTATTGAAGGCGCTGGTGGAACGCGCCATCGATGCCGGCACCACCATCGCCATCCGCGCGTGCGGTTCCGAACAGGAACTGCTGGACGCACTGCGCGTGGCCGACCACAGCCGCGGCGAGATCACCCTGCTTGACCCCGGTGCGTGCGCCGACAGCGCCCGCCTGCAGCGCCTGCTGCCGCATCTGCATAACGCCTATGTGGAAGTGCACGACGATGGCGCACAGCGCGAGACCTGCATTCCCGCCGGTGCGGGGCGCCGGCTGGCGGTGGCCAGTGGCTACGGTGCGCAGAGCTATGCGTTGGGGCTGGAGATCGCGCTGGAACACCTGGGGCTGGCCGAAGACAGCAACCGCTTCCACGTGGGGACCTGAGCCGCACCCGGCGGATTTGTAGCGTCGAGCCATGCTCGACGAACCGTCGGCAATCGGTGTCGCAATCGGCGCGCCGCATGGCGCGCCTGCAGCGTATCGGCGTATTGCAACCTTTTCGATCTTTCCAACTTTCCTCATTGGCGGCCAAGGCCACCCATGCGAAACATATGTGGCCACCGAAAACGGGTGGCACGGGCTTGCAATCCCGTTTGGTAGTCGTGTTGGTTACGCTTGCCTGTCGGCGTCGCTCATTCCCTGTGGGTGGCGTCGGCAGGCACTCTGTCCGCGCACCTATGGCGGGCGGTACGTGGGGGCCCTGTGCCCGCCGGCGTTTTGCACGATTGCCACCGGTATTGCAACCACGCACCGTCCGCCACCCTTGCTGTTAAGCGGGGTGGCTTCTTTGCCGCATGCAGAAGGATGCCGCCATGAGCACCTCGCGATACCCCTACCTGTTCGCCACCCTGGGCGAGGCCGCCAACACGCTGCCCGATGAACTTGCCCAACCGCTGGAAACCACGCTTGCCGCCCAGCAGACCGATGCGGGCATCACCCTGCTGGGCAGCCTGCAGCGCATTCGTAACGTAGATGCGGCCGATGGCCAGCCGCTGCAGCGCAAGGGGCGCAGCACCGGCCAGTGCATGGCGCTGGCGCGCATCAACCGCGCCAACGCAGGTCTGACGCTGCTGCTGGAACTGCTGCACGCCAGCGAGCGCGTGCGCGTGGATGGCGACGAAGCGCAGCAGGTCGGCAACGATGTGCGCGAAGGCCTGCTGCTGGCCTGCCGTGGCCTGGCTGAGTATGTGGATGTGCAGGTGCACGCGGCTTGAGGCTCGCCGCCGGGCATGGCCCGGCGCTACCGGTGGTGGCCGAGCCGTGCCCCGCGGCGCCGGTGTTGCCCGGCCCTTGGTAGCGCCGGGCCATGCCCGGCCCTTGGTAGCGCCGGGCCATGCCCGGCTGGTTGTTGACAATTGTTCGGCCAATTGACACCCGCACGCAGCCAGCGATTCAACTTAGCCAGCCGGTCACGAGCATACATAAGTTTGCTCAAAACGGTATGCCATGAGAGGCGTATATGTAATTGAAACCGACAATTGTTTACTAAATCCGTTCTAGTGGAACAGAACAAGCAATCCCGTAAGAATGGACAGCACGCCAGTTGAAGCTGGGACAACGGATGCTTCCGAACCTCCCCCTGCCCTTACCAGACGAGACGCTCTACAGTTGGTGTCATGCGGTGCAACGCAGCTCTGGTTTGGGCTGCACCCTGACCTCGAGCAACCTGTTCGGGAAGCCCCGAGCCGGGTTTCGCCATGACTTCCCAGCATATCTCGACACTCTGACTGAGCGCACCGCAGGTGGGCTAGGAACGGCAGCTGAAATCATCGATAGGCGCACCCTGCTTGGATTCTTTCTTAGAACGGCCGAGAAGAGCGAAGTCGACGCCATTGTCCACTCTGTACGATCTGACGTACGCCCCCACCTGAAGCTGGAATTTGGCCTGCCTGCGAGCAAGATCAGCGCATTCCATCCGCTTAAATCGTGCGCCGAGTGTCGAAAGTCTGACCAATCAGACTATGGTCGATCGTACTGGCACTGGGAGCACCAGCTGCCGAGCGTTTTGATCTGCCCTCGCCACCACTTATTGCTGGATGTCTGCAGCAATACGCGCTCACCTACCGCCCTGCACTACTGGCTTGAGCCATCAAAGAGTGACTGTCGGATCGTGTGCGCGAGAACTTCCGAAGCAATGCCTTTTCTGACAAGAGTGGCAGATGACACGATACGCCTCATGAACTTGCCGATGGGAAGTCTGAGGCGAGACGTTTGCGTAGCCGCTCTTCGAAGCACACTGAAGAGCAACGGACTACTTAGCCTGGGCGGTCATGTTCGGCAAAGATCAGCCTTTAACCTCGTTGCAGCTCGCCTGAAGCCGATCGAATCGATCTCAGCACCATTGCTCTGGCCAAGATTGGATCAAGCAATGGTCGAGAGCATGGTCAACCTGGGCAGGTGGTGCTCGATTGGAGTGCACCCTCTCAAGTTCCTCCTCCTTGTAGAGTGCCTGACGGATCGATGGGAGGACTTCAGCCGCCTACTCCAGGGCCCGATGTGCTCTACCTCGGACCTATCAATCGGGCCTGAACCAGCGGCTCCACTGCAAGTAGAAGCCTCGCTGCCACCCACCCCATCAGTCAAAGAGCTTTTGGAGAAGGGCATGTCTCTTACGGCTGCGGCAATTCACCTGGGCGTATCCACTACAACTGTCACTCAATGGGCTCGCCAGCAATGCGTTGCTTTCAATACCAGGCCCAAGTGGCTGGGCGCCTCGACCAGGCGGGTCATCGAAGATCGCCTCGGCCGGGGGGACACCGTTCATGACATAGGTGCTCTGACCGGCGCATCGCGGGCAAGCATTAGTCGAATTCTTGCAGCGAACAAGGAAACCAAACTCGCGAGGAAGGTCGCGATCTTCTCGAAAAAGCGTAGCGACTGCAGACGCGATTTTGTTGATTCACTTCGCAAGAGCCCATCAGCTCCCGTCAGAGAATTTCGCTCTAAGCCAAACTCCCCGTACACATGGCTTTATAGAAATGATCGAAACTGGCTAACAAAAATCATAGCGAGCCGTTCAAACATTACTACCTACAGCCAAAGGAAGCACTAGATTGATCGGCTACCTACCTCTACTCAAGCACGGCGCACATATCGACACCATCAGTGGATGGAACATCCAGCGTCGGGACACAGGCGCGGTCAAAGATGGGGGATTCGGGATAACGCTTGATCTACGAGGGACAAGTCGAGCGTTTCAGTCGATCCTCTTCGGAGCAGGAAGCGACGCAGTTGCCTCTACAGTATTTGGCGATCCATCAAGAGCCGAAGAGGTGCTTGAGCACCATACGCTTTTTGGAATTTACACCCGACACCTGGAAGTATCGCGAACAAAGGTTCTTGCAGACAACCTCCGATCTGCACCCGAGAGCCGATCCACACCAAGAATTGTTGTCATTCAGAACGCTGGAACTCGCGTCACAAGAAATCACCGGAGATCTTGCCCCACATGCATGGAGCTAGACATAGCCGATCAGGGGTTTCCTTCATGGTGGGTACTTCACTACCTGCCCTACTTCGACCACTGCCCATACCATGGCTCCAAGCTCGTTAGAGAACAGTTGCGAGTAGTCCGTGCGAACAGACTTCCAACCGGCAAAGGAACAAGCTGCGAGAGTCGCGCGGGCCAGGACAGCACTGGGTACAAGACATATCTAGACCATTGGTCATCTGCGATGAGAAATGAATGCCCTCAGATTAGAGAAGCTGAGTGGACGAGGCTTGTAACAAGCTTCACTCAGAGAATGGGCTCAAGCAAGGCGGCCATTTCCACTGTTACCAACACATTGAAAGACCTATGGGGAGTCCACCCAAAGAATTTTGGCCGACTTATTTCGCCAAACATCACCCCAGACTTTGTCTCCAGACAGCTGCAGCTTCAGTCCAGCTACTTCGTCACGCCGGAGCGAATTGCCCTGCTGGGCGCACTAGAAGAACTCGGCGCGATGCGCACGTCAGAACCCCAGCAGATTTTTAGATTTCACAAGCGCGACGACGCCAAGAGTGAGTTCGTCGATGCTCTTACGGAAATGGCCTATAGCAGAGGACTTCCGGGCCTACTTGTTCCACTATTGCTCCAGCAAGGGACAGCACAAGCAATTGGAAATGCATGCAAAATTCCGCGCCATCATGTATCGCGATTTATCAATGAGCTGCCTGACCAAACACTCATGCAACTGCTTCGTCACTTCCCGCCACCCAGAACTTCCTGCGTGAGACGAGAGCTTGTTCGTAGGAGAGTGTACACATCCCAACGCAGCCTCCTCAGGGCGCTCGCCAGCAATGCTCACGAGGAGGCGGATGAGGCTGAGGGAGGCATCGAGGCTTGAGTTAGCGCTTATGGCCGGGAGATGATCTTTTCGCGCGTAGCCTCTTCGACCATCCTTTGCACAGACCGCTCACTCACCCGGCTCGCGCGCGACTCTTGCTTGCTATGCTTCATAGCCTCCTTCTCGTACTCGGCAGATCGCCCATGTAGACGTCCCCGCTTCGCACCCGACCCTGGATCGCCCCGTCCAGGGCTGGGGGCACGCGGCAAGTCCCCATATTCTGCGGCGAAGTTGCCCGAACTGATCGCCTGCGCGATCTTCAGAAGCGGCTTGATCCTAGGGGACTTTGAGGCATCGACGATGTCCGCGACTGTCAGTCGGTTGCCATTGGGGCTTCTCTTGAGAGCCCTCGATTGAGCCTCTGCCCACCACTCCATAAAGAATGCAGGCACGCCGGCGCAACCACCAAAAGTAGCATCAACAACTTCAGCCACTTTGGGTACATCCTTGAAGACTGAGAATCTCATTGCGCCAGGAACGTACTCCGAGCACCACCACGACACATTCGCGCTTGCAGCCGGGACAAGCTCGTACCATCCTGCCTTGGCAAATCGCCTAGCAAGCTGAGCGCTTGCCGCAAGGTTAGTAAACGCCAAGGGGTTACCTGACAGGAGAACAGGTATTCCAATGTTCATAAGCCGAATGAAGTAGTTGACGAAGACGTCACCCCAAGTCGCAGCGTCCAGTGTTGACTGTTGATTCTCATCAACGACAAGCAGCCCCACACGGTGCATCGACAGCAGCCGAGTCACCAAGGCTGACTTTGCCTCCAGATCTCGCTGGCGTCTCAATTCGTTGACGTAGGATGTTCCGAGCACTCTATCCAGTTCGCCAAGGATGGCTGCGTACAGTCCTCCGCGAGTGGGCTGCGCGGGAAAGTCAATGAACAGGTACGTTACCTGCAATAGCCTCGACCATCCGGCAACTTCGCTGCGCGTATGCATAACAATTTGGGGACCCATCACCGACAGCATCCGTTTGATGGTCGCACTCTTTCCGACCCCAGTTATTCCGCTTACCACACACCCCGACACCTCGCACCGAAGACTTTGATTTGACTCAGGATCGAGGTTGCCAGCACCTGCAATCGTGTTGATGCGCACCCTCTCAGCTTGATTAAGTGGATTACGCTTATCTAGACCGTGCCTGAGCATGATCTGGATTGAGTCAGCAAGCTCTTGGTGTACCGAAGTAGGCCAGTAGTGCTGATCTCTCAGTTCAAGCTCAATCTTTCTTTCAAACCCACTTCCTAGCACGAAGCCAGGCTGCCTGAGAGGCTCGTATCTCATCGAAGCAGCTAACTGAGCAGGATCCATGTAGGGCACCAGATGCTCTGTTAGCGGATTCGCAACGTTGGCGCGTTGCTTTGTGGGTGACCTACCTTTGTTCATGTCAGTCCTCAAAGAGTCGTTGAATCGCGTCGGAGAATGCGCCATCCATTGGTGCCGCGGTCAGTTCGAGCTGCCGCTGGGATTCACTTGAGAAATGCTGGCCATGCCCGCCTCTGGTTGCCGACATCTCTGCTCTTCTGTTGGCTCTGAGGTGCTCTGGGTTAGGCTTCTTTGACCTCCGAATCCCCTTCTTCTCTAGCTCATCGCCGCGCTCCTTCTTCGCTGCTTTCTCCACACGGCTGCGGCGTTCAGCCGTATCCAGCGCCTGCTGATCCCGATCATGCGACGCCAACACTCTTTGAGTTGCCTCACGCTCGTCGTAATGCTGGAGATCGAAATAGGTCATGCCCAGCCGCAGCTCCTGATCGATCGCATCCACTTCAGGCACCGGGTTCAGACCCATACGGGTCGCGAACCAGATCCGCGTGAGATCCTCATCATTGCAGCGGACTTCGATTCTCTGTTCCCGCCCGGTCTTCACTGCGGCCCTGTAGCCCTCAGACTCGACAACGTCCTTTGAGATGTACCGGAACCACCGAATCTTTTTGCCGGTATCGTTGCGTAACAGGTAGATGCCACGTTCCGTGATCACCGCCTGACGGCGGGGCAACAGCTGCGCCCGCAAGCTATCAAGCTTCGGCGGAACGTCGGCGCGCATGCCATGCTCCATCAGCCAATTAGCAACATTGATTCGCGTCGGCCTGATGCCCTGCTGAATCATTGCCGTAGGTGCGAGGTGTCGCACTTCTTGATTGTTCCACTCGATGATCATCAGGATCAGCTCATGCATGTACTCTTCATAGTTGTATAGCGCTTCTGCTCCTGGGTGCTTGTCGCCTCGCCCTCGTCTCTTGCCAAACGTGGTTCCGGGAAGTTTGTGGTCAATCGCCTTGTGATCACGATGGTGCTGGGTCTCGACGTTCGGCTTGCTAACCCCGCTATACGCACTCGCATACTCAACTGAGTAGTTGAAGTGCTCCGTACCGTCGATGGTCATCTTGGTTTTCATCTCACCGTTGTCCACCAAGTAGACTCGGCACATGATGGCCGGCCAGCAGGCGGCGTCATATTCGATACCGAAGCGATCGCATATTTCCTGCTTACTCTCGACCGAGCACAGCAAAGCATTCAGCGCAGTGAAGCTGCTCGGAGACTCCCAACCGACGTAGAAGCCAAGGATCAGCCCAGTTCGGACTTCCTTGATGAGCGTTCGCGTCATTGGAGGGAGCACGTGAGTACGGGACATCATGGAGACCAGATAGACGTCCGTAGATGTGGAGTCCACCTCTGCCAGATGCCCGAACTCGTGCACCTGGTCTTGCGAGGTTCCTGGTATCGGAGACATGCGCGATGCGGGGATACCCAAGCGCTGCTGCCGTGCCCCGACGGAATTTAGCTTTATCCCCCAATATCTAAACTGCTTCTGCGTGGGCCGAAGCTCTGACGGCCACAGCTTCGGCTTTCCATCAGATTCCACGTCCGCCCAGAAGCGACTGCAGCAGAGGAGGTACGCATCCCTCTCTGTCTTGCGGGGACCGATCAAGAGGTAGCCCGCGGCTAATCGAGTCTTATCGAGCTCAGAGAGCGGCTCGCCTCGCCTATCTTTTGCCTTCTCAAGCCGAGACGTGCGGCCGATTTTCTTTCTTTGGTTCCGTACTTGACCCCTCCCCCCTTGCATTTCAGTCCTTGGCAGCAAGCTGTTGATGTAGCCGCCACTGGCAAGATAGAGGTGCAGCCGGCGATAGATCGTCGCCACATCGACACCGTGCTCTAGCGCGTGACCAGCGATCAGCGCGCTGAGGGATTTCATGCCAAGGGCGATCTTCCTAAGGGGCAGCTTTCCTATCAGTCCTTCAATGCTCGCCCACGCATCGTTCCGCCGTGAAATCTGACTGACCGTCTTGTTTCTGTCCTTCTCATTGACCGGCACCCCGAGAAGGTCGGTATCAGAGAGCGCCCAATGGGGCGGATTTTTCCAATGCACCTCGGCGACTGCGGCCGACTCAAATCCCTGCTCCAGAACCTCCAGCGACAGAACGAAGGGACCGAGGACATACCCATTAGCTTTCCGCCCGTTCACGGTTCCTGGGAGTGGGATCAAGATCGCTGAGTCGCTGTCTTTGTCTATCGCCAGCAGCCTGCAGCTCTCTACCAGCGGGCTGTCACCAACCCCTGGCCCCAAGACCATCCCTTCCTCAAGCTTCATGACGTCCCCCAAGCCATTTCGCTGCCTGTGCCGCTCGGAAGGCCTTGCCGCCAGGCCGAAGAGGCCTTGCCAGGGAGATCTGCGTCGCGAGATCGACGTCTATGTGCTGGTGCCAGATCGACGTGCGAAGGGCGGACACCATTGTGTCGTGATCCCAGGGCAGCCCTTTGGCGGCGCGCCGTGCAGCCTGCATGGCAGGACGCGTATAGACCAAACTATCAAGGCGATCCACGAAGTCAGCGTATTCAGACGAGGAGGCCAGAACCCTGTATCGATCGGGATCTCCCACAGGCCCGTACGCCTCCAGTTGAACTATCAGCGTGCGCGGCAGCTGCTCGGGGTGTGCTAGTACAAAAGGGATTTTCCCCGCTTCGCAGTAGAGACGATCGAGCTCCAGGCGCTGAATCTCCCGATCGTCCTCACGACCCTCAAGCACACGCTGGAGAGGCTTGCAGCTGATGGCTACAAGTCGCGCCTTATTTATCTCGGCCGGCACAGTAACCATGAGGTCCATCGTCAAGACAGTTCGGATGTCTGTACCCGGGTAGGTCCGTAGAACGAATTGCGCCTTCTCGGCGACCGCCGCCATCCCCGGGTGCATCTCCCCACATCCCAAGTCCTCCCTCAGCTGGGCCAGGGGATGGGCGTGGGGCCAGTTCCACATCGGGTACTGCTCCCGTATGTCACTAGCGCCCAGCCATCTCAGATAGTGGACCATGTGGGCTTCGCCTCTGGACAGGCAGTGCAGGCTTCGCCTCATGTAAGGAATCTGCGTCACCCTCAGATTCGACAGGGGAGACGAACGGTTGCGGGTGATTTGGATCCAGGGCCGATAGTCTTCGCCAACGCCAATGCCTCGCCCCTGCTTGAAGGCAAGTTCGAGCTGCGGCAGTGAGAATTTACGGCTCATACCGCCAGCTGCCTCTCAGGCTGCGGGGTTCGGAGCCGTGTTCTGGGCAAGAGGACCTCAGCCACTTTCGCGAAAGTCTCGCTCCCACCGGCTCGCGGCAGCAGATCTCGGATCCACAGCACTCGGGGCCTATTCAGCAAGGTACAGCTGCCCGCGCGCGCAGCGGCGACGCACATGGTGTCCACCATCTTCACACCTCAATCCGTACAGGCGCGGGGTGAGCCGGGCGTGAGCCAGCCTCCCGCGATGCCTAGGGCTTGATTGAAAGGGGAAAGAGGGGGTAGATTGGGCTCAGCGGAGACTAACGCTAAGCTTCAAAACGCCCCCGGCTGCCAGGCCGGGTTCGTTTTTTCTAGCCCCAGAGCAAGGGTCCTAGCTCACTTAGATGTCCCTCCGCAAAAGGTATCCGGGCCTGTTCTCACCCGTGTCGAGACAAGTTGGTCGTGCGGCGTCAAACAGCCACTGGGCCAAGTCGCACGACTTGATGACCCTGTTCTTCCGACCAGGGAGAGTAACCGTCGCGACACCCAGTCGCCCCTGCATTGCTGCACGCTTTGCAGCCCCCAAGGTCTGGAAGCCGAGAAGTGTCCAGACATCGGCGATTTGAACGTACACACCAAATTTCTCAGCGACGTGCTCATGGAGCTCGCTGGGGGTACTTGCTCGAATCGCCAGTATTTTGATGGATGTTTGCACTACTTGAGCATCGCTCAATGAAATGAACCAATCAACTGGATTTCGCTGAATTTGCGAAATTTCGGAGATTTTTTTACCAACCAAACTCCGAAACGATCACGCTCAATGTGAAACAAATACCACCATCAACCGTGGAACAGAAATTAACTGATATGTTATCAGTTGATCTGATTTCATATCAGTTGATCTGATATGCGCGATGCTGTTCAGAAGGTAGCCGCTCCCTGCTTGTTTTCAGCGCCCTTCACAAACTTGCCTCTCTGCAGATCCCAGGTGACTGCGCGCCTACCCCTCCAAGCTGACGTGCGCGGCCCCCCCCCAGGAATTGCTAGCTACCCTGGCCACCACGCATGGCCTTGAAGAGCGGTGAAGCGACTATCTGACGTTGGGCATACAGAGTGATCAGCTGCGACTGAATAGAGAACTGCTGGCGCTGCGCATCAAGATGCCAAAGACCGAGTCAACACCTGCGTTGTCGCAAGCCTCGGAAAGCTCCAATGCCTTGGACAAGGCCTTGCCGCGGGTCGAGGCAGCCTGCTCTGCTAGGCCGAGCATGTCGATAGAGGATAGAGCGCTCGAAACATCTGGGAAGGCAGTCTGCACACGCTTCCCGTATGCACGGACTGCACTGTTCCACCTTGCAGCACTCATGCTGCGGGAGACCGACGACTTCGTTGGGCCGTTCAACGAGGCGCATAATCTCCTCGCACTTGCGTGCGACAAATACTCTTCTTGCATGCAGGAAGCTTGAAGTGATGTGTTCAAGTGTGATTTCAGCTATCGCATGACGTCGGCGTGTCCGCTTCCGGCCAGAAGCGGTCCTCCTTTGTCCCCGATGATGAAGTTCTACCGGCCCGCGTCAGGAATATCTGGCTAAGAAAGAAGTAAACCTGCCGTTCTTCCATCTGCCGATCGAGATAGTCCACTCTAGAAACTGCAAGAGCCGATGTGTTCGAATATATCGAGCGAAGGCACAGCTCGGGGATGCGCCGAGGGGGCGCCAAGCAAGACAGCAAGTTCAAGGGCCATTTACAGCCACCCGTGATTCCTTGGTAGAGCCCATTAGAATCCGAGGGATTGAAGGGCAGAGATGAGACGAATGCGAACTCTTGATAGATTGTTGCCAGCCAAGGAACTGAACACCCCGAATCCCAGCCTCCGCCCGAGATAGGTAACCATGAAGCTACAGGCATACCGGCTGCAGAACTACCGTAGACTGCGGGACGTCGTCATCGAACTAGATGACGACATTTCGATTTTTGTCGGTGCCAACAACAGCGGCAAGACGTCTGCTGCACAAGGCCTGTACTCGATGCTCCGCGGCGAAGCGAAGAAGTTTGAACTCTTCGACTTCAGTGCAGCGCTGTGGGCCGAGATCGATGCGGTCGGCAGGACGCCTGGCGATGAGGATGCGCCCAAAAGGTTACCGTCCATCCTCTTGGATCTCTGGTTCCGCGTCGGTGAAGACGACCTTGCCATTGCAATGTCGCTGCTGCCGAGCACTGAGTGGGACGGCAAGTGCGTCGGGATCCGGGTGGCGTTCGAGCCTCGGGATGCCCACGAGCTCGTCCGAAAGTTCCATGAACTACGTGAGAAGGCCAACAACGCAGCTGTCGCGCTTGCCGTCAAGCGCAAGTCCGCCGGGGAACACGCAGTGGAGGCGGGCGCGGAAGATGCGGCTGTGGTGGTGGCCGATGCCGGCGAGTACAAGCCTTGGCCAGAAAGCCTGACGAAGTACCTCACCAAGGAGCTGAGCAAGGAATACACCTTCCGCTACTACGTGCTCGATGAGCGGGCTTTTGCCGGATATCAGGCAAAGGAGGTCGACTACGAGCCGCTACCTCTAGGCAATGAGCCGGGCGGTGCGGCCATTCTCAAGTCGCTGGTGAGGGTCGACTTCTTGCGCGCGCAGCGGCACCTCGATGACCCGGATTCCGGCAGCTCTGATCGCGCCGAGAGTTTGTCGCGGCGACTGAGCAAGTTCTATCACCGCAACTTGGAGAAGCGTGGCGACGACCATGCGGCTCTCAAGGCGCTCGATTCTTCGGAGAAGGAGCTGAACTTCCATTTGAAGGAAGTCTTCAGTGACACCCTCAAACGCCTGGCCAAGCTCGGCTATCCGGGAGTCAACAATCCCGAGATAGTGATTCGGGCAGCCTTGGATCCGACCACTGTCCTGGGGCAAGACGCTAAGGTTCACTACGTGATCCCGGGCGTGGCTTCCGCCCAACTGCCTGACAGCTACAACGGCCTGGGGTTCAAGAATTTGGTCTACATGGTGGTTGAGCTGCTCGACTTGCAGGAGCAGTGGAAAGCCGAGGAGGACAAGCGAGCTGCGCTTCATTTGATCTTCATCGAGGAACCCGAGGCGCATCTGCATGCGCAGATCCAGCAGGTCTTCATCAGGAACGTTTTGCGGCTCCTCGAGGATGCTAACGATCACGCGGATTTTTTCCACACGCAGCTCGTCATCACCACGCACTCCCCACACATCCTCTATGAGCGGGGGTTCTCCCCCATCCGGTACTTCCGCCGCGTCAGCGACCAGTTGGACCACCACACGGAAGTGCGCAATCTGTCGCAATTCAAGACGGGCGTGGCCGACGCTCCAACGCGCGAGTTCCTGCAGCGATATCTCAAGCTGACGCATTGCGATCTCTTCTTTTCCGACGCGGTCATCTTGGTGGAAGGCAACGTCGAGCGCTTACTCTTGCCTGCCATGATCGAGTCGGCGGCCAAGCGCCTGCGTTCTTCCGCCCTGACCATCCTTGAAGTCGGTGGCGCCTTCGCGCATCGGTTCCGGGAGCTGATCGCCTTTGTTGGAATCACGACACTGGTCATCACAGATCTAGACAGCGTGACAGTCGAGACGGACGCCGAGAAAGCTGCCGCGCAAGGCGCAGGTGTTGAGAGCGCCGTCGACGGAGATGACGAGGACGACGACCTGAAACCCTTCGAGCTCGAAGACGACGACGCGGCGGAACCTGGCCGAAAGAAGAAGTCCAGGAAGCGTGGCAGCACCTGCCATGCGCATGTAGAAGGTGCCGTCACGTCTAATCAAACCCTCATCAGCTGGATCCCGAAGAAGCGGTCGGTGGCGGAACTATGGGAGGTCACTGCGGAGCAAAAAACGCTGTCGCTGTCCGAGGGCTCCAGTGCTGAGATTCGGGTAGCCTATCAGACGAAGGTTTCAGTAACGGTGGGTGCGGCGACCTCGCAGCTCTGCGGGCGCACGCTTGAGGAGGCCTTTGGTCTTGAGAACGCCGACTGGTGCCAGGCTGAGGCCAACCGGGCGGTCGGCCTCAAGCTCAAGCGCGCGCCGAGCAGCCCCGAGGAGCTGGCTGAGAAGCTACACGACAGGGTAGTCGGCAAGAACTTCGACAAGACCCGCTTTGCGCTGGAGGTCCTCGCGAGCGGGCCGGTCAATGGCTGGAAGGTTCCCGCGTACATTACCGAGGGCTTGATCTGGCTCGAAGCCAAAGTGGCCCACGAGCTTGAGGCGGACGCGGCCATCGCCACAGAGGTCACCACGATTAAGCCGACTGCATCAGGTGTTGTTACTGTCATTGCTGGCGAGGGACAGACGGCATGAGCAGGCGAGTCGATAGTCCGGACACTGACGCCGACCGCGAGATCCACGCGTGCATTGCCGCGACGCCATCGCGCCCCTTCGTGGTGCGTGCCGGCGCAGGTTCGGGCAAGACCACCTCCCTTATCAAGGCGCTGGACTGGGTGATGTCGGAGCATGGCGCCAGCATGCGGGCGAAGAAGCAGAAGGTCGCGTGCATCACGTATACCGAGCTCGCCGCCAACGAAATTCTGGCGGACGTCAACGAAGACCCACTGGTCCATGTCTCGACCATCCATAGCTTCTACTGGTCCATTGCAAAGACGTTTCAGGTCGACATCAAGGTTTGGCTGCAGAGCGACATCCGCAGGCGGATCTCCACGCTTGAAGAAGAGCTCGAGAACTACGGCTCGCGTGTTCGGCAGACCACGCGCGACAGAAACAGGGCCGACCAGGAGCGCTATGCCCAAAACCTGGAGGCGGTGGCTAACGTCAAGACTTTCAACTACGGCGTGGGCAGTGACTACGCGAAGGGCATCCTCGGTCACGAGGACATCCTTCAGCTCACCGATTTCCTGTTGCAGAACCGCCCGCTGTTCCGACGGGTTGTAGCGCTAAACTATCCATTCGTGTTCATCGACGAGAGTCAGGACGCGTTCCCAGGGGTTGTGAAGTCCTTCAAGGAAGTGGAGGCTCAGATGCGAGGTAAGTTCTGCCTCGGGTTTTTTGGCGACCCTATGCAGTCGATTTTCATGAGAGGCGCAGGGGACATCCCGCTCGAAGACCATTGGCGGGCCATTACGAAACCGGAGAACTTTCGCTGCGCCAAGCAGATTCTTGACGTCGCCAACGCCGTGCGCGCGCAGGGCGACGGCATGGAGCAAGTTCGCGGGCTGCACGAGAGGGTCGGTGGGGACCTCAGGCCGGTGGAAGGCTCGGCCTGCATGTTCGTCCTTCCGAATGCACTCAATCGAACGGAAGCCCTGACAAGAGTCCGAGCGTGGAGCGCGGCGACGAACAACGACGAGGGTTGGACGACCCCAGACGACGGGGTCAAGATTCTTGTCATCGTGCACCGCATGGCCGCCAACCGGCTCGGATTTGGCGGTATCTACTCGGCACTGAACGATAAGACGTCGGAGGCCATGAAGCAGGGGCTGCAGGACGGCACCGGTTGGCCCGTTCGACCCTTCCTCAGTTTCGCCCTGCCGATCGTTGCAGCCGTGAAAGCCGGCAACGAGTTCGCAGCAATGAACCTGCTCCGAGAGTTCAGCCCGCGCCTGGCGCCTAACGCACTGGTCGGCCGCCGTGCCGCAGATGTGCTGCGAGAGCTGCACGCAGCCGTATTGAGACTTGTCGCCATGCTGGATGAGGCAGTCACCACCGTTGGCGATATTGCTCTTCATCTCCGCGACGCGGGCCTTTTCGAGTTCGATGAGCGCTATGCGCGCGTGCTTGGGTTCGTCGGAGATGTTTCAGAACCAGCTCAAGAGGTTGATGCATCTGACGCAACTCCCGCCGAGGGACGATCCGCCGACGCAGCGATGGTCAAGTTCTTCAGGTGCTGTGCGCACGAGCTTCGGCCCTACGAACGATATGTCTCAGAAGGCTCCCCCTATGCCACGCAGCACGGTGTGAAGGGAGCCCAGTTCGAGCGCGTCATCGTAGTGATGGACGAGGAGGAGAGTGACTACCGGACCTACAACTACGAGCGTATCTTCGCCAGCGCTGAGGCCCGTGCAGCAGATCGCGCACGAGTGCAGGGTGGTGATGAAAACACCTGGAGCCGAACGCTGCGCCTGCTTTACGTCTGCTGTACTCGCGCCCAGCGTGGTCTGGTGTTGACATTCTTTGTCGCCGATCCGGCGAACTTCTTGGAGAACGTCGTGGCAAGCGGGATCCTGCCCCGGAGTGCGGTGTTCACACAGGACGCGCTGGTTGCATTTCCGTAGTCTCATGGACACCAGATGGCGTCAAGTTGATTATGCGGTTCAGCGGTAGATTAAATTTTCAGTGCCATGGATGACGAAGGGATTCATAAGCGGAATACTGAACGTTCGCTTTGGGGCTGAGGGCGCCTTTCCCTACCCCCGATAAATCTTCCTAATCGCCCTGCCCACCTGGTCCGCTTACGGCCAAAAGCGGCCATAGATCGCGATGTCCGCCTCCGGCCAGGAGCGGTCGTTAGCTCGCGCCGCCAGACCGCGCCTGACCGACCTAACGGCATTACCCCGCCACCGCAAAACCAGCCACAGAAGACAGCAATTTCCGGGACGAGCACAGTGCGCGAAGCCCGGGCAGTATTGAACACAGTCGCCCCGGTCATCCCAATGAGCCATAGCCATAGGATCGAGTGAATAGTTCAATCGTTGCATTACAACCGGAAACTGGCGCTGTACCTTTGGGCAAGCCCTGCTCCGCCAGGATCAGCCGAAGGAACTTTTCCCCATCCTCGCCGTTGTTCAGTTTGGGTGACACGTCGGAAAGTGCTCGCACAGCGGCCTGTCGATAAGGCTGCAGCACTTCATTCCAACGATCCATGTAGACACTTTTGTGCATATCCGAGCGTAGCAAGATTTGGCAAAATGCTTGACAGGATGGATCCCCGGCCAGCATCCGGATGCCCTGAACGATGCAAGTCAAAGCATCTCGAAGCCCGACTTCACGCCGCATTTCCAGCGTGGGCTTTGGCATTGAACCCAAGTGTCCATCCATGACCGCCCGATAGAGGCGTTCCTTGTCGCGGTAGTGTGCGTAGATGGTGACTTTGGTGATGCCACAAACCTCTGCGATTCGCTTCATCGTCCCACTCTCAAAACCGTCCTCCGCGAACACTTCGCCAGCAGCATGCAAGATTCTTTGCCGGCTCTCCGCCCTGGCGCTCTCCCAGCGGAGAGCCGTTCGACTTGCGCGTGCGGGAGGCCGAGGTGCGTTCACAGGCGCCGGAAAACTGCGCTGGCGTTCACGCCACCGAATCCAAATCCGTTGCTCAAGGCAAATTCTATGTTGGCCTTTCGAGGCCGCTCGGACACAATCAGAAGACCTTCCGACAGCGGGTCAGGTTGCTGAAGATTGAGCGTGGCCGGTGCGAGCTGATCGCGCAGTGCGAGAACAGTAAAGATCGCCTCAATGCCGCCAGCTGCCCCCAACAGGTGCCCAGTGCTGGATTTGGTGGCAGATATCAGCAGATCGGGACGAGAACCGAACAGGGAGCGCATCGCAGCAAGCTCTGCCCGATCACCTACCTGAGTCGACGTCGCATGCGCATTGATGTGATCAACCTGCGCAGGCGTGATACCCGCCTGTGCCAGGGCAATCTCCATTGCTCGCCGCGCGCCACTGCCGTCGTCGGGCCCTGCTGTCAGATGGTAGGCATCGGAGGTCGTTCCGTAACCGACCAGTTCGGCCAGCGGTTTGGCGCCACGAGCCAAGGCGTGGTCCAACCGCTCGATCACGAGCAACCCTGCCCCTTCAGACATGACAAACCCGTCACGCTGTTCATCGAAGGGGCGAGACGCCGCTTGGGGGGTGTCATTGAAAGAGGTGCTCAGCGCCTTGGCCGCCGCGAAGCCGCCCAAGCTGACCCGGTTCATCGCCGCCTCCGCCCCACCGCACAGTGCGATGTCCGCCTCGCCGGACCGGATGAGACGCGCGGCATCGCCAATGGCTTGGACACCCGCTGCGCAGGCCGTGACGGGCGCACCCTGCGGGCCCATGAACCCGTAACGGATCGAGGCCTGCCCTGCCGCCATGTTGGCCAGGAAGGTCGGCGCGGTGAAGGGCGACAGCCGTCCAGGCCCGCGGCGTTCGGTGGTGTGTACCGCATTGACGATCGACCCGAACCCACCGATGCCCGTGGCAATCACGGTCGCCGTTCGCAGCAGCCCGCGTTCATCGGCTTCCCGCCAACCGGCCTGCTCAAGCGCTTCATGCGCAGCGACCAGCGCAAACTCAACGAACCGGTCCATCTTCTTGAGATCTTTCGGCGCGATGATTCCGGTGGAATCAAAGCCAGCCTCCGGATCCTGCGTGCGATCAGGCACGCGTCCGCCAACCTCGCAGCCGGTTCCAGCCGCAAGATCTGCTCCCAGCGACCCAACGCCGGAGCGCCCGGCCAGGAGGCGGGACCAGACGATTTCCACACCGCAGCCAAGTGGGCTGACCACGCCCATTCCGGTCACCACGATGCGGTCTCTGTCAGCAATGCTCATGAATCACTTCCCGTATAAAGGAGGTCCGGGCCGATGTCAGGCAACGGGTGTATATTCCGCTCGGACCTTAAACCAAATGGCATACATCGCCGGAAGAAAGACCAGCGTCATCACGGTGCCGGCGATAGTGCCGCCGATCAGCGTGTAGGCAAGCGTTCCCCAGAACACCGAATGCGTCAGCGGTATGAACGCAAGCACCGCTGCCAGCGAGGTCAGGATCACCGGACGCGCTCGATGCACCGTCGCCTCGATGATGGCGTGGAAGGGCTCCATGCCTGCTTCTTCGTTCTCATGGATCTGACCGATAAGGATGAGCGTGTTGCGCATCAGGATGCCCGACAACGCAATCAACCCCACCAGCGCATTGATACCGAACGGCTGCTGGAACAGCAGCAGCGTTGGCACCACGCCAATCAGCCCCAACGGACTGGTCATGAACACCATGATCATTGCCGAGATGGACCGCACCTGTAGGATGATGATCAGCAGGGTCACCGCCAGCATGATCGGGAACAGGGGCAACATCGCGCCCATGGCCTTGCCCGATTCCTCGATGGACCCAGCCTGTGCAATGGCGTAGCCCTCAGGCAGTGAGGCAACGAGTGGTTCAAGCTGTTTGCTGATCGCTGCCGATACATCTGGCGGCTGCAATGCATCATCAATGTCACCTCGCACCGTGATGGTGGGCACCCGATCACGACGGCGCAGCACCGGCTCTTCCATCCGAACCTCCACCGAGCCGACCTGGGACAGAGGAACGCGCTGCCCGGCAGAACCAACAAGGGTAAAATCCGAAATCCGAGCGGGGTCTAGACGTGTTTCTCCTCCTGAGCGAGCGACAACCTCAACAGTCCGGATGTCTTCGCGAACAGCAGTGACGGGAACGCCCCTGAGGAAGAACTGCAACTGCTCAGCCACGGACGCCGACGTCATTCCCATCGACTGCAAGCGATCCTGATCCAATGTGAAGTGGAGGGTTGGCGTGCGCATTCCCCAGTCCGTGTTCACCGTGCGCATCATCGGGCTGGCCTGCATCGTCTGCTCGACCTTGGCCGCAATTCCACGGATGACCGTCGGATCCGGGCCGCTGACGCGGTAAGCTACTGGGTAGGGCGAGTAAGGCCCGAACACCAACTGGGTTACGCGCACTCGCGCCTCTGGCGCCAAGCCATCAGCCACTGCCTGGCGAAGCTTTGCCTTCAGGGCATCGCGCTGCTCTTGGCTGTCGGTACGCACCACGATTTTCGCGAACGCCGGATCCGGCAGCTCCGGTGAGATGGCCAGATAGAACCGTGGCGCTCCCTGACCGATGTAAGCCGTGACGATCTTGGCTTCCTCCTGCTGCGAGAGCCATTTCTCCACCTTCTCCGCCGCCAAACTGGTCTGCTCGATGGCGGTGCCATAAGGCATCTGCACTTCAACCAATACTTCGGGACGATCAGAGATTGGGAAGAACTGCTTCTTGACAACTCCCATACCAACAATCGAAAGCACGAACAATGCAATCACCGAACCTGCGGCCAACCACTTGCGAGCAATCACGCGCGCCAGGATCGATCGAAAGCGGTTGTAGCGCGGCGTGTCGTAGAGGCTGCTGTGCCCGCCCTCCACGGCCTTGAACTCAGGCAGTAGCTTCACGCCAAGGTAGGGCGTGAAGAACACCGCAACCACCCAAGATACGATCAGCGCGATCCCCACAATCCAGAACATGTTACTGGTGTATTCGCCGGCAGTGGACCTGGCAAATCCATTGGGCATGAAGCCCACGGCCGTGACCAGGGTTCCAGCCAGCATAGGTGCGGCCGTGTGACTCCACGCGTACGCCGATGCCTTGACCCGGCTATAGCCCTCTTCCATCTTCACGACCATCATTTCGATGGCGATGATGGCGTCATCCACCAACAGCCCGAGCGCCAGGATCAGCGACCCGAGAGTGATGCGGTCAAAGTTCTTTCCGGTTGCAGCCATTACCATGAATACGGCCGCCAGCGTCAGCGGTACAGCAGCCGCTACCACGATGCCGACACGCCAGCCCATGCTTACAAAGCACACCAGCATCACCACCAGCAGCGCGGCGAAGAATTTCAGCATGAACTCGTCGACCGATGCGCTGATGTTCACCGCTTGATCGGTCACCTTATCCAGCGCCATCCCAACCGGAAGCCCTTCATTGATCTTCTTGACCTCAGCGTCGAGTGAGGCACCAAGGTCCAGGCCGTTCCAGCCGTCGCGCATGACGATGCCGATCAGCATGGCGGGCTCCCCGCCGTTGCGGATCATGAAGGTAGACGGATCCTCATAGCCGCGTTTGACGGTGGCGATGTCACGCAATTTGAGCGTCTTGCCCTGTGCAATGACGGGTGTATCCCGGATTTTGTCCAACTGATCCAGGGCGCCATCGAGGCGAATAAATATCTGCGGACCCTTGGCCTCGACCGAACCTGCCGGCGTCAGCGCGTTCTGTCCATTCAACGCCCCGAATACCTCCTGTGGCGTGACACCGAGGTTCGCCAAACGTTCGTGGGACAGCTCGACATAGATGCGCTCGGACTGCTCCCCAATGATGTTGACCTTCTTCACGCCGGGCACGTGCAGCAAGCGCTGACGCAAAGTTTCGGCATCGCGCGCAAGCACGCGGAGCGGTTCGCCCTTCGCTTTCAGAGCGTAGAGGGCGAACGTGACGTCTGCGTATTCGTCGTTAACCAGCGGGCCGATCACCCCTGCGGGCAGGTTCGCCGCTTCGTCATCCATCTTCTTGCGGGCCTGATAGAACTCTTCCTGCACCTGCGACGGCGGCGTGCCGTCCTGCAATGTCAGCGTGGTGAATGATAGGCCAGGACGCGTATAGGTTTCGCTGCGGTCATACCAGCGAAGCTCCTGCAGGCGCTTTTCGAGCTTCTCGGCAACCTGGTCCTGCATCTCCGTCGGCGTAGCCCCAGGCCAAGCCGTCACGATCGTCATGACCTTGACGGTGAACGCGGGGTCCTCAGCACGGCCGAGCTGGAAAAAGGAAACAATGCCGGCAACCGAGACCAGGAAAATCAGAAAGACGGTGATGGCGCGCTCGCGCACCGCAAGCGCCGACAGATTGAACTCGCTCACGGACGGACTCCGTCAGCAGCCTTGTTCTTGCTCGCCTCAGCCAGGCGAACCACCTGTCCCTCGCGGAGGAGATGGGCGCCCAGGGCGGCAACGCGATCAGAGGCTTTAAGGGCGCCCTCGACCACGGCTTTGTCATCGCCCAGCTGCTTGACGACCACCGGCTTCCAGCTGGCTTTGAGTGGCTCACCACTGACCACCCAGACACCGGTTCCGGTGCCGGGATCAAACAGTGCTCCTAGCGGAACCTCATATCCGGCCGAGAGTCCGGCAGACGGCGCGCCCGCGAGCTCGACCGCCACCGTTGAACCCAGCGGTAGCGACGTGCCGTCCGCTTCCAGCGTGTAGCGGGCTTCAAAAGTTCGAGTCGCGGGGTCTGCCGATTCAGAAAGCACTCGCAATCGCGCGGGCATCCTGCCACTTGCTCCAAAAGCGGACGCAAAGGCCACAGAGCCGATCTGAGGGCGCAGCGTCTCAGGAAGCTGGACCACCGCCTCCCGGCTGCCTGCACGGGCAAGCCTGGCAACGACCTGCCCTGCCGCCACAACCTGGCCCGGTTCCGCTGAGATCGTCATGACCACTCCATCCGCATCCGCAGCGAGTGCCGCGTATTGGCTGGCGTTGCGTGCAACCCGAGCCTGTGCCTCGGCCGATTTGACCTGTGCCGACGCGGTGTCTGCCGCCGCTTTGATCTGATCGTAGGCTGATCGGGACACGACGCCCTTTGCCGCCAGATCGCGGTATCGCGCCTCGTCAGCAGTTGCTTGGACGCTCTGCGCACGGGCCGCGACCACCGCTTGCTGCTGGGATGCCGCTGTCAGGTTGAGATCTATCGGATCAATCCGATAGAGCACATCGCCACGCCTGACCGTCTGTCCCGCCTCGACAAGGCGTTCTGTGACTTTGCCTCCCACTCGAAAAGCCAAGTCGCTCTGCACACGCGCGGCGATGGTGCCGGTAAACGTGCGTGCGTTTCCGGCAGCTGGGTCGACCGTCGCGACTCGGACAACGGGGGGCGCGTTACGGGGATCGATGTGGTCGGCCTTACCGCAGGCGACAAGAAAAAGCGGAGCTACAAAGGCGCTGGCTAGGACTACAAATCGGCGACGCATACGGCCTTCCGGGTGGGATATCCGGAAGCATTTTGTTCCTAGTGACCGATGTAGTCAATAGTCACTGTCTGGGGGCAAGACTCCTCAGGACCAGGTCCTGTGTCGCCCTTGGATCCTCCTTGTGCAGGTCCGACAAGTGCGGCAGGGTCACCGGGTTGAGGTAAGGAACCAGCACCTGGTAGACCGAGCGACTGATCTGATCAAGGGGCGTCTTGCTCTCAAAAGCCCCGGAGGCGCGGCCTTCTTTCAGGATTTCTTCGACAAGGTGCCGAATGCGGCTTTGGTAGGCCTGAGTCGACGGCCATTGATCAGTCGCGGCAGCGACAGCAATTTCGTACAACCGGCGATCTTGGACAAATAAGCGAAGGCTGGCGTCGACAATGGCGGTAAAGAGCACGCGCAGTCGCTCCGGAGCAGCCTCAGCCCCCTTGAGCGCGGCATGGACGTCGCTTTCGATCTGGGCGAGGCAATTGGCGCAAATAACCTCGCCGATTGCCTGCTTCGACGCAAAAAACTTGTAGATGTAGGCTTTGGAGAATCCGATGGCCTTGGCTAGGTCGGAGACCGTGGTCTTGTCGTAGCCGTAATGGCTGAAATGCGCCGTGGCCGCATCAATGATCTGGGTGCGTACGTCGTGCTCAGCCGGACCGCGGCCGGCATCAAGCACTGCGGAAGTTGAAGTAGACATGGGGAAGAGAGTAGCGCCGAGATGATACGTCGGCAAATTGTGACCATTTGGGTATCGGTTCACAAACCGCAGCGCACGTGGGCTGGCGGCTCTCGCCGCCAGCGGCCTTGAGCTCAGCTCACGACATGCGTTGACAAGCTACTTCTGGAGGTCACGCGTGCTGCCCGTCCGCTATACCCCAGAAGCCGATTCTTGGCACCACACCACGATATCAATGCGGCAGCAATGCTGACTATGAATGGCGCGTATCACTTGCTGCATCACGCCATCAGTCTGGACTAACGGTCCCCGAACAGGGCGACTACAAGCCCAGCCATCATGACAAGTGTGCCTGCCAGTTTGATAAAGGAAATCGTGCGGTGGGGAGAACCCAGCAGTCCAAAATGGTCGATAACGAGCGAGGACAGCAGTTGCCCGGCGATAACCAATCCAACCAGAGCGGAAATGCCAATGCGGGGTACCAGTACTACGTTGCTGAGCAGCGCGAATGCGCCCATCACGCCCCCCAGCAGCATCCATGCGGGCTGCGCGGGGATGCCCGCGAGCAGGTTCAAGGTGTTACCCCGCACGAGACCAATGATGGTGAGCGACAACAGCCCGACCATGAAGGAGAAGATGGCAGCTGCAACAGGATCGCCGCCCAGGCCCTTTGCCAACTGACCATTGAACGTGGTCTGCAACGTGACGGCCATTCCCGCAACCATTGCCAACGGAAAGGCCCAGGCACCGAAGCTATTCATGTTTACTCTCAGTGATTGGCCAGCACGGGGAAGGACGTGCCGAACACGTCCGGCGCGTAGCCGGCTGCCGAGAAGAGGTGCTCGCAGGACTCGTCCACTGCAGCGCGCAACTTGCCCATATCCAGACCGCACATTTCGCCACCCCGCTTCAGCACCCGGCCGCCGACCATCACGGTGTCGATATTGCTGCGCTCCGCCGCATGCACCACCGTTCCGAACGCATTGTTGGACGGATACAGGTTGATGTCGCTGGTGCGGAACAGCACGATGTCGGCCTGCTTGCCCGGCGTCAGGCTGCCGATCTTGTCCTGCAGCCCTGCGCAGGCCGCGCCATCAAGCGTGGCGGCCTCAAGCAGGCGGTGGGAATTGAGCGGATCCTGTGGGGAGCCGGCACTACGCGGGGGACGTGCATTGACGCGCAGTACGCGCTCCAGGTAATAGGCCACGCGCATTTCCATGAACATGTCACCGCTGTAGGACGTCTCGTTGTCGACGCTGAAACCGGGGCGGATCCCGTGCCGGATCGCCGCATCCCAGGCAAACATGCCGTCCTCGATCCCATAGTGGGCGTCCGAGCGCGGGCAGACATTGATGCGCACACCCGCCTCGCTGAGAATTCCCCAACCCTCATCCTTCAAACAGGTGCAGTGGTTGAAGATATTGTCCGGGCCGAGCAGGCCCTGAGCATGCAGCCACGGCAGCTGGGAGCCCATCTGTTCACCAAAGAATTCGGTGACGATCGGAATCCCCAAGCGGCGCGCCTCAGCCCACAGGTCCGGCTCGATACTGGCCATGGTGGCCAGCGTGACCAGATGGTTGGCCGGGTCCTTGAAGTACTTTTCCTGCAGGCGCGCAAGGTTGCCCGGCCAGTGGTCGCGGTCCCAAGTGCCGGAAACCGGGGCGCCCGATGCATGCAGTGCGCGGATTCCCGCGTCCAGCAGAGCCTCAACCGCCGCATCGGAGTGCGCGGCCGTGCGGCTGTTGTGGGAGTTGTCGATGACCGTAGTGATGCCTGCATCAATTGCGCCTAGCGCGGACAGCAAGGTCCCGACATACATGTCCTGCGGCCGATAATGCTTGGCAAACGAGAAATGCGTGGCGTTGGAGTAGTGCTCCAGCGTCTCGGCGTTTGAGTTGATCCGACGCAGCTGACCCTCCCAGGCGTGGCGGTGGGAGTCCACCATGCCCGGGATGGCGATCATGTCCTTGGCATCGATGACGAGCGCGTCCTCGGCGCTCAGGTTCTCGCCAACGGCAGTGATGGTGCGACCCGTGACAAGGATGTCGCCCTTCACGAGGTTGCCCACAGCCTGGTTCATGCTGATGATGGTTGCGCCGCGGATGAGCGTCTTTTCGGCCGCTTCGGTTGTCGGTTGCTGAAGAATGTCTCGCGGGAGGGTGCTCATTGGGGCAAGCTCGATTTCAGGAATGGCGTGAACTTTATGCCCCGCGCAGACCCTGCGAAAAAGTCATGCTCTTCGTTTTTATTATTCGTAAAACGCGCATAATCAAGATCGAGCTGACCGTCAACCATAGGGTGGAAGCGAAATGGATCGGATTCTGGCGATGCAGGCGTACGTGCGGGTGGTAGAAGCGAAGAGCTTTGTGCGTGCCGCCGAGGCCCTCTCCATCCCCCCCTCCACCGTCTCGGGCTTGATCAAGCGCTTGGAGAAGCACCTGCGCGTCCGCCTGCTCAATCGGACCACGCGGAGCGTCAGCCCCACTTCGGAAGGCGAGCGCTACTACCTGCAGTGCCAGGAGATCCTCAACCAGATCGAACAGGCGGAAACCGGCCTGAAGTCGTCTCCACAGGACCTGCGGGGGCGGTTGAGGATCGATATGCCAGGCGGCCTCGCGCACTCGATACTCCTCCCTAACCTGGACAGCTTTCGCCGTCAGTATCCCGGGGTCCATCTGATGATCGGCGTAGGTGACCGGCCGGTCGACCTCGTCCAGGAGGGTGTGGACTGCGTGATCCGGACCGGGCCGCTGGAAGACTCCAGCCTCGTAGCCCGGCCGCTGGGGAACTTCCGCTGGATCACCTGCGCCGCGCCAAGCTATCTGGAGGCGTATGGCGTCCCGCGATCACTTGAAGACCTCGCCGGACACCGCGCGGTGCACCACTTTTCCTCTAGTTCGAGGGGCGGTGGCAGCCTGCTCTTCTCAGCTGATGGGAAGACACAAGTATTACCTGTGGAGGGCTCGGTCGCCGTCAATGAGACCGAGCTCTATATCAAGCTGTGCATGAAAGGATACGGCCTGGCACAGTTGCAAGGCGTACTGGTCGAGAAGCAGTTGCAGGATGGCACTCTGGTTGAGGTGCTTCAGCGGTGGCGTCCGCCGTCGGTGCCGGTCTCGATCCTGTACCCGCACCACCGTTATGGATCGCCCATCGTCCAAGCATTCATAGCTTGGGCTACAGAGCTTTTCTCCGCCAAGAGCGAGAAATCATAGATCGCGAAGTCAGCCGTGGCGTCCAGAGATTTCGAGGCAGTGTCGAGCATCTATCTCTCCGATGGACTGCTAAAGACAGCGTTTCTCTAAGACAGATGCCTCCCGGAAGCCGCCGGGAAAGGCCTCCGCTTCCGGTCGCATCACGCCTTGCTTCTAGGCTCGGGCGAAGCCTGACCAACCCCTTCAACAGGAGTAGGTCATGGCAATTATTCACACACACCAGCCCCACGAGCCCTGGAACAAGGGAAAGCTGATCGGCCAGAAGGTGCCGCTCAAGCTGAAAGATATCTGGGCCATCCGGATCAGACTTCAGCTTGGCCACAAGGTTCGAGATCTAGCCCTATTCAATCTGGCAATTGACTCCAAGCTCCGCGCCTGCGACTTGGTGAAACTCCGAGTGTCCGATGTATCTCACGGCAGGCAGATGGCTTCGCGAGCTATGGTGATGCAACAGAAGACCGGTCGCCCTGTCCAGTTCGAAATTACCCAATCGACTCGCGAGGCTGTACAGGCTTGGATCACTCATGCTGACCTGAAGGCCTCGGACTTCCTGTTCGCGACCCGCGGGTCGGACTCGCCCCACCTTTCGACGAGACAGTACGCCAGGATTGTCCACCGCTGGGTTGAGGAAGCTGGTCTCGAGTCGGGTTCCTATGGCACGCACACGATGCGCAGGACAAAAGCTTCGTTGATCTACCGCAGGACGCGAAACCTCAGGGCTGTCCAGCTATTGCTTGGGCACACGAAGCTCGAGAGCACCGTGCGTTACCTAGGCATCGAGGTCGATGATGCCCTAGAGATTGCCGAGCAGACTGATGTCTGAGTCCACAAGGGTCGCTCCTTGTCCATCGAAGGTCGAGGAGCGGCCAGAAGAGGACATCAACCAACGCCTTATTCAAACTGACCCGGAAAGCGGGTTCGGCTCGAATTAGCCGTCATGGGGCTATTGCAGCGCGATCTCTGCGTTGCTCACTCTTGAATCCAGATCACTTGCCGCTGAGTCGACTCTGTAGGCTGCAGCCTGGATGTCCGGCACAACATCCTGCCAGTCATCGAAGCCGAAGCGGCTAGTGATCGACAATAGCTCGGACGATGCTGATTGGACCTCGCGAGACTGTAGAGCTACATCCGCGAATGCTGATTGGCTTGCCTCAATTGTGTCCCGGGCGTCCTGTAGCTCATCCTCCAACCGCGCCACTCTACCGTGGGAGTCAGAAAGCTCCGCTTGAAGGTCTGCAACTTGACTCTCAAGATCGTCGACCCGAGCTTGATTACAGCCAACCAGTGACAGAAGGAGAGCAGGCGCAAGAATGAGCCGACGCATAGTTCTATTAATCCTGACCATTTAATAGCGGGATCCCTGGGTCCGCTTATACCATCCAGAACGCACCTTATGGTGGCCAGAGAGCCTTGATCACACCGCCCTGACCGCTCAGAGCTCGTGAGTCGCCTTAGCCACCGATTGGCTCACCAGCGTCTGCTAACGGCCATCAGCGGACATTTCTCGCTCACAAGAGCCCATTGAACGTGATTGGCCGCATGCGCATAGAATGAGTGCCGGAATGCCGCTCTCGAAGCTCGGCCAGTCATGGTCCAGACACCTACGCGCACTATCTGCATGCTCATCTACGCTGGTGCCCAATCGCTGGACATTAGTGGCCCGGTGGAGGTGTTCGCACTGGCCAGCCGTCAGGCCGAGGAAGACAGCACCGTTACCAGACCGCTGTATGCGGTAACGCTGCTCGCACTGAACACAGCGCCCGTAGTGACCTCATCCGGCATGCGCCTGCTCCCCGATCTGGCGTGCGCCGATATGCCTCCCGGCACTGACACCCTGCTGGTGTGCGGCGGTATGGGTGACGCGCTGGATATTGCCCGGGCAGATCATGTGCTGGTCGCGTGGCTGGGCAAGGCCGCATTGCAGGTGCGGCGGGTGGCCTCGGTGTGCAGCGGCGCGCTCCTGCTGGCCGAAGCAGGGGTGCTTGATGGCCGTGAGGCAACAACGCACTGGAGCGATGTGCGCGAACTGCGCGAACGCTATCCGAACGTGCGTGTGCAGGCCGATGCCATCTATGCCCACGATGGCCACGTGTGGTCGTCGGCTGGCATCACGGCTGGGATGGACATGGCCCTCGCCATGGTCGCCGAGGACCACGGGACGTCGCTCGCACTGAAAGTGGCCAAACGGATGGTCATGTCCAGCAAGCGCTCTGGCGGGCAGAGCCAGTTCAGCCGGCAGCTGCAGTTGCTGGATCTGCCTGACCAGTTCCAGAAGCTGGCGCAGTGGATGCGCGAGAACCTGCAACTGCGCTTGAGTGTGGACGAGCTCTCGCAGCGGGTACATATGAGCCCCAGGCAGTTCAGCCGGCGATTCGTAACCGCGTTCCGGCTCACCCCACAGAAGTATGTGGAGCAATTGCGGATTGAAGCTGCGAAACCACTGCTGGAGAGCACACGCAAGGATATTCAGTGGGTTGCGGGTGAGTGCGGGTTCCGGTCGGTGGATGCACTTCGGCGCGCCTTTGCCCGCCAACTGAGCCTGACCCCAGGCGAATACCGGGCCCGGTTTGGCACCCTTTGACGTGTCCTGATACGCCGGGTCGATGTCCGCATCCGCCCTGAGGACTCGGCTACGTTATCGCCCTCACATCTTGGACGCCTGATTGCGTCCTCCGCCTCAGGAAACCTAGTGATCAGCCCCGCCCTGCTTCGCCTCAGTTTCATTGCCGGTCTCAGCGCCGCCCTGCCGTTGCTCGCAGCGCCCATTGAGCAGCTCCCCCTCCCCGCCGGCTGCCAGGTCGCCCAGCGCATTATGGAGGCGAGCCCAGCGCAGGAGGCTGCCGACGCGGCGTTTCCGCCGGTGCAGCTCGACATCCGCACGCTGTTCGAGCCCAGTGCCTTCAGTGCCGGCGGCTACCACTACCTTGTATACGAGTTGCAGTTGCAGAATCACTCCGAAAGCGCGTTGCACATCAACGCGCTGAACATCCTGGCCCCCAGCCCTGACGGGGGGGACCTGTTGCTGAGACTTTCGGGGCAGACGCTGCTGGACCAGATGAAACTGACAGGTAGCGGCTCGATCGATTCAGCGCATACGCTGGAAACGGGCCGTTCCCTCACCGCCTTTCTCTGCGTTGCGTTCAACGAAGGGATGCGGGTGCCCGACGAACTGCTGCACCGGATCGTACTGGACGGCGCAGTGGCCGAGGGACCGTTGATCGGCACCCGGCATGATGTGGTGAGGGTGTTGGCGAGCCCGGTGCTTGGCAAGGGCTGGCTACCGGACAACGGCTTGGCGCTGGATCGCCACCACCGACCGGGGCTGATGGTAGCCGGCGGGAGGGCACAGATTTCCCGCCGGTATTCCATGGACTGGAAACGCAGGATCGATGGCGAGCAGCTGAGTGGCGACCCATTGAACGTTCGCAGTTATCACGCCTACGGGCAGCCGGTTTACGCCGTGGCCGATGCCATGGTGGTCCAAGCAAGAGACGGGTTCCCGGACAACATTCCCAAGACGCCAGCCGGGTTCACCCCCGCCGTGCCGCTGAGCATGGATTCGTTGGCGGGCAACACCGTGGTATTGGATCTGGGAGGCGGTCAGTTTGCGCACTATGCGCATTTGCAACCCGGCAGTGTTGTCGTCAAGGTGGGGCAGCGTGTGCGGCGCGGCGAGCCGCTGGGGAGCATCGGCAACTCAGGTGACGCTAGGTGGCCACACCTGCATTTCCAGGTAACTACGGGGCCGGGCATCATGAGCAGCGAAGGGGTGCCATTTGTGATTGAGCGATTCCGCGCTAAGGGACCTTCAGGTGATTGGGGCGTCAGGCGCGAGGAGTTTCCGTTGGCTGAAGGTGAGTTGGATCTTTGATGGTGTCGGCGAACATTCCTAACCCTAGAATTGGATAGCAGCTCCTCTGCACTAGCCTTTGGCCCAATGTCCGCTATCGGCCAGAAGGGGACATCCGCGCTATCCGCTATAACGCGAGTGCTGGCCCCACGCCACTGGAAACCATGGACTCATCGGGTCGCACTGCTAATGCCAGCGTCACTGGTCAGCACCGATCTTGCGCTGATCAATTCAGTCCTGCCGAGCGCGGGCGCAGTGTGTCCATCTAGACCCGGGTACCATCGAGAGGCCAAGTGTTAACGATTGCTGCCTGAAGGCTTGACGCCACGTTGCCTTCTCTTTGATGCAGCCGATCACGTCGCTGTTTCTATGCTGGTCATGCCACCTGAACACTGGCGCATAACCTGGAGACGCACCATGCAACGCGATAAGAAAGACCTTCCCCACCCAGATCCGGAAGCACGGGCTACAGATCCCGTTAGCCCGCTGCGGGCGAAACTGCATAACCACCGCAATCATGATGAAGCACTGAAGGAAACCTTCCCCGCCAGCGACCCCATCTCTCCGTTCGTCGCCGCGCCAACGCCGGAAGAGCAGCAGAAGCGCCTCGATGAGCGGGTGAAGTTGCCAGACCGGCGCACGGATGAGGGGGCCGCGGGAGGTGACCAATGATCCGGCCGCGATTTGCGCGCGTCGCGTCCGCGACCGCACGATTGTCCGGCAGCCTGGGAGCGTTTGTCGCCGCGCTGGGCGTGATCATCATCTGGGCCGCCAGCGGGCCGGCATTCCACTTCAACGACACGTGGCAGCTGGTGGTGAATACCGGTACCACCATCGTCACCTTCCTGATGGTGTTCTTGATCCAGCATACGCAGAACGCCGATACCGCTGCGTTGCATATCAAGCTGGACGAGCTGATCCGGGTCAGCAAGGATGCCAACCAGGAGCTGTTGAATCTGGAGTCGATGGAGCCGGCTCACCTTGAGGAGATCCGCCAGCGCTACGAGGCGCTGGCGAAGACGGCGGCGGATATCAAGTCGAAGAAGGAGCGCTGCATGCCCTGCGAAGGCGGCCCGGTTGTCCGCCCCTGAAGAGCACGTCGATTTACGCGGCCGATGTATACGGTTGAACCCACGACGTCAGAATGTCCATTGCCGCTTCGGCCGCCTCCGCATCTCCGCTGCGCTGCGCGAAACCGGTCCAGTCAGCACGCGCCAGCCGCTCCAGCTCATCGGGCTGCATCGGGAGCCAGCGCATCGGCCAGAACGGCAGGCGCCGGCTTCCCACCCTGCCGCGGTGCAGTTCGATGAGCCCTGTGTGGCTGGAGGCACCTTGTACCCGCGAGTACGCCACGCTCAAGCCGTCTTCGGGTCCCTCCATGTACTGGAGGAATCGGAGGCCATCGAACAGCAGTACTCCGGTGACGCCAGCATCACGATTGAACCGTGCGGCGTCGTCAACCAGTTCGTCCAGCTTTCCACTGCCCAGGCCCAACGTGTCACCCGCAACGGCTGGGCCCGCTTCGCTGATGTATGCAACGGCCCTGATAGGCATCGGCTGCTCTGTTTTTGCGAATCCCCCCGGAATCCCCCCAAGGATAAGCCTGATGCGAGGAAGGCGTGTTCCGATCGCGTGCATTCGCCGGGTAGATCACGTTCGGTCCGATCAGCGGCATTCAGCGCGTGCCAACGGGGACGTGCTACTGAGGCCGTGCGAGGTAGGGATGCAGATAAACATGAAGACGGTCCATTGCAGTGGACCGTCGCGGGGACGGGTGGGTTGATCTGACGAACCCCGTCCAGTCAGCACAGGCAACCGAGCGCAGCTGACTGGGATCGGCCAGGAGCCAATGCATGGACCAGTAAGGCAGAAGCCTGCTGCCAACGGTCCCACGCCCCAGTTCCACGATCTCGGAGTGGAAAGCCGACGAAAGAATACGTCTGTAGGCCAGCCCCACGCCCTCCTCCGGCCCCTCGATATATTGCAGGAAACTGACGCCATCAAAGAGCAGCACGCCGGTCACCCCAGCCTCCAGGTTGAAGGCGGCCGCACGCTGAACCAGCGAGTCCAGTTCTTCGCGGTTCCAAGGCTGCCTCGCCTGGCTCATGTAGCCGACTGCTCGAAAGGGCACACTGTTCTCCTCAAGGAACCAGCACCATAGGGCACCCCTGAGAAGCGCGGGGTGACGGATTTCCCAGCTCGGTACTTCCGCGGGGCACCTGCGCCTGTTTCATCCTTTGAGCCAAGCCCCTCGTTTCCCTTAACCGGCCAGTCTCAAACGGAACCATCACGGGGGATCACATTGCCTCGGCGAGACCTTGACGCTTCCATTGACGGATCTGGATGCATGGTGGGCTTTCCCTGACCAGTATCCGAAAGGAGTGAAAGATGGCCATCAAGACCGCAGAAGAACTGTTCGTCCACGAGCTCTCGGACATCTACAGCGCCGAGAAGCAGTTGACCAAGGCGCTCCCCCGTCTTGCCCGCGCGGCAGCCAACCCGGATCTCGCAGCTGCTTTCGAAACCCATCTGGAAGAGACCCAAGGTCAGATCGAACGCATCGACCAAGTGGTGGAAGTGCTGGGTATCCGTCTGAAGCGGATCAAGTGCGCGGCCATGGAGGGCCTGGTGGAAGAAGGAAAGGAAGTCATCGATTCCATTGAAAAGGGCCCCGTCCGGGACGCCGCACTGATCGGCGGTGCGCAAAAAGTGGAGCATTACGAAATCGCGTCATACGGCACCATCGCGGCCTTGGCCAAGCAGCTCGGCTACAAGGATGCGTTGCCGTATCTGCTGGAAACCCTGGAAGAAGAAAAATCCACCGACGAGAAGCTGACACTACTGGCGGAACAGGGTGGCAACCAGGATGCGGCAGAGGCTGCCTGACAGGACCCGTAGTTGGAGCGGGCCTCCGGGCCCGCCTCTCAGGAGCGGAGAGATGTGGCGTCGCAACGGCTTGTCTCTGGTACTGCTGGCATTGATGGCTGTTTTTCTGGTCGCCCAGGCGCTGACCGGATGGCAGGTCCACAACGAAGAGCTGTCCCAGCACGGGGCTCACACGCTTGGGTTGCTTCCTTACCTGGCCACCGGCCACTTCAGCAGCGCCACGTTTGAGAACTGGGAAAGTGAGTTCCTGCAAATGGGCATGTACGTGCTGCTGACCGTACGCCTGCGGCAACAGGGCTCGGCGGAGTCCCGTCCTCTGGATCCCTCGCAGGAGCAACCTCGGGTTGAAAAGGGCGGAATACCCTGGCCTGTCCGACGAGGCCGTGTCTGGAAGCGCCTCTATGAGCATTCGCTTGCGATCGCCTTCTTCGCCCTGTTTGCAATGTCCTTTGCGCTGCATGCGCTGGGAAGTTGGCGCGAAAAATGCGACGAGGAGCGTCTGCAGGGGATGCTGCCACCCTCGTTCCTGGACCACCTCTTCAGCAGCGACTTCTGGTTCGAATCGATGCAGAACTGGCAAAGCGAGTTTCTGGCCGTGCTGGCACTTGTGGTTCTTACCATCTTCCTGAGGCAGAAGGATTCGCCCCAATCCAAGCCCGTAGAGGCGCCTCATTCGCAGACCGGGGATTGACATGTCCACCCCAGCCCTTGTGATCGTTGACATGTTCAGCCGCTTCGACTTCCCCGATGGAGAGCGCCTGGCTCCCGTCGCCGTGGAGGCCGCGCACGCCATTTATTCGATTCGGCAGGACTTTGATGAAAGGGACTGGCCTGTCATCTACGCCAATGACAATTTCGGGAACTGGAAATGTGGTTTCCACGAGCTGGCCGACCAATGCCTGCAGACGCCGGGAATGCCCCAGGAAATTGCCCGCACACTGCTGCCCAAGCCAAACCACTACTCGATACTGAAACCCAAGCACTCGGCATTTCTGTCTACGCCCCTGCAGATCCTGCTTCAGAAACTGGAAGCGGGCCCCTTGGTGCTGACAGGGATGGCGCTGGACTCGTGTGTGCTCGCAACGGCCATCGATGCGAATTCAAGAGAGTACGAATGCCTGGTGGTGGAACAGGCGGTGGCCTGCCTGCCCGAGCGCAGAAGCCCTTCCCTGGATGTGCTGGGCCAATCCGGTGCAGCCCGCGTGGTCTCCGCGGGTTCGCTTCTTCCAAGCTTGGGCTTCACCTGATCGGCGTGGTCACACGCAATTACTCTTCTCGAGCCCAGCGGGCCAGGTTCTGGCGCAGCGAATCAATACCTTCCCATGGATCCTTCCGCCGGCGTCTCAGCTTGGCCGGGACGTCCCTGATCGTGAACGCATCGGCACGCTTCAGCTTTGCCAACTCGGTCCATGCCAAAGGCATGGCCACCGGCGCGCCCGGTCTGCCCCGCAGGGAGTAGGACGCCACTGCGGTGGCGCCTCGACCGTTGCGCAGGTAATCGACAAAGATCCGTTTGTTTCGCAAGGCCTTGGTGGCGGTGGCCAGGAACCGCTGAGGTTCCGATTGCGCCAACGCGTCGGCGAACCCTTTGGCGAAGCGCTTGGTCAGATCCCAGTCGCACCCTGGGTTGAGCGGCACCACGACATGCAGGCCCTTGCCTCCGGATACCCGCAGGAAGGACTCCAGTTCCAGTTGGGCCAGAAGCTTCCGGATATCGGTGGCAGCCTTTTTGACTTCTGCGAAGGGCACGTCCGGGCCTGGATCGAGGTCAAACACCACCCGGTCGGCCCGGTCGGGCGCTTCGGCATGGCTGCCCCACGGGTGGAACTCCAAGGCATTGAACTGGACCAGCTCCAGCAGGCTGGCGGCGTCGCGCACCACCAGATAATGAGCGTTGATGCCGCTGTCCTCCTTCAGCTTGACCGCATCCACCAACTCCAGCCCGGCAGTGTGGTGCTTCTGGAAGAAGCAGGGCTTACCAGTGCCGGCGGGACAGCGAATGATCGACAGCGGCCGGTTGATTACCTCTGGCAGGAGGTGATCCATCACCGCGGAGTAATAGTCCCAGACGTGCTGCTTGGTATAGCCATCGCCGGGGAAGAGCACTTTGCCGGGGGAGGAAAGCTTGGGCGGCGCACGATCGGCCGGGGGCTTTGCGGCGGCCTTGCGGGTGGAGGGTGCCGTCGATGCTCGCTTAACCCGGACAGGTGTCCCTTGTACGGCATGGTCCGAGTCCAGCAGATCGGCCACCTCCTTGTCGGCGCGTACGGCTTTCAGCGATGCCTGCCGCAACAGCTGCTGCCCGCCTATTCCCCGGTAGAAGACCTCCACCACGAACCGCGGCTCAAACCACTTCGCGGCCCGCAGATCCGTGTCCTCGGTAGTAACGTAGGCCGTGGGCTTTTTCCCACCGCCTTGGATCTTTTCGCTGATTTCCTTGATCAGCAGGTCGGAAAAACCAGAGCCCACCCGCCCCACGTAAAGCCAGCCACGCTTGGCGTCGGGCTTGGCCAGCAGGAGCGAACCGAAACCGCTGCGGCTGCCTTTGGGCGCCGTGTAGCCGACCACCGCAAACTCATCGCTGGCCAACTGTTTGGTCTTGCGCCAGTGGTCGCTTCGGCCACTGTGATAACCGCGGTCCGCCCGCTTGGAAATGATGCCCTCGAAGTGATGCTCGCCGGCCATCCGATAGGCTTGGTCGCCGTCGCCTTGGACGTGAGAACTGAAGGCCAGGTGGCCGGTCTGGCCCTCCAGCAGTTCCTGCAGCAGCGCTTTGCGCTCCACCAAGGGCGCGGCGGCCACGTCCACGCCATCGATGTGCACCAGGTCGAACAACGCGTAAGCCAGCGCCCCTTGGCGCTCTCCGGACAGCGTCGCCTGCAGCAGATTGAAGTCCTCCTTGGTGCCTGACCCGGCGATGAGTTCGCCATCCAGCGCAGCGGAGGTGAGCCCCAGCGCTGCGATGGCATCGCGTATCTCGGGGACCTTGTCGGTCCATTCCAAGGCGTTGCGGGACCACAGCCGGACGGCGCCATCGGCCACCGTGGCCAGGATTCGATACCCGTCCCATTTGATCTCATGGACCCATTGATCGCCTTGGGGTGGCGCCTCCCCCAGCTTGGCCAACTGGGGCTCGAAGGGACCCGAGGGAGCGGCAGCCTTCTTCGCGTTGGACAGGGACATGGCCTTTCTGGCCCAGTTCTTTCGGCGCGCCCTCTTGGCGGGCACGGCTTTGAGCTTCTTCTTGTCCGCCTTTCCTCCACCCGCCCGCTTCCGGTCCTCTGCAGGTGGAGCAGACACGTCGGCCAGCAGATCGTCCGCTTCGAGATCGCTGGCGAACGCATCGTCGTCCTTGAACAGCAGCCACTGCGGCTGACGCGCTGGCTTGCCGGATCGAACCAGATGCCAGCCGCCTTTCAGCTTGCTACCAAACAGCTCGAAGCGCAGGTGGCCCTTGGCAAGCTGAGCCTCCGGGTCGCCCTGGGTCGCCCAGACGCCTTGATCGAACTGGGCCACGTGGCCGCCACCGTATTGCCCCTTGGGGATTTCGCCTTCAAAGCGCGCGTAGTCGACGGGGTGGTCCTCGACCTCGACCGCCATGCGTTTGACCTTGGGGTCGTAGCTGGGACCTTTTGGAACCGCCCAGCTCTTCAGGGCATCGCCCACCTGAAGACGGAAGTCGTAATGCCTCCGGCTGGCGTGATGGAGCTGGACGACGAATATGGCGCGCTGCCCCTTGGGCAGCGCTTTGCCAGGCTCCGGCTCCCTGGTCTGGTCAAAACGGCGTTTGCGGCGGTATTCGACCAAGGACACGGTGAATCCTCCTTACTTACCCAAGTGCTCGCGAACCGCTGCCGCCGTGGGGCCCACCTCTTTCACCGCCGCTCGAAGCTCATCGGCGGATACGCCCAACGCCTTGGTCCAATACTGCAGTTCGTAATCTTCGTTGACGTTGATGCGGTCGCGGTCGGCTGCGCCGGTTTTGGTCTTGTCATCTGCCATTGTCGAATCCTCACATCTTCGTTGTGTCAGGTAGGGAATGCGCCCCTGCTTCGCCAGAGGCTTGTCAGTCACTGTGCCTTGCCGGCCACGCAGCGCGGAATTCAGCCATCCACGGAAGGAGGACCGTCGGCAACGTGGGCAGAACGAGGGCTACCCAGACCCATAGGGGCTGGGGTTGCCACGTCAGTGTCCACGTCGGCTCCGCGGTCCACGCGGCGTAACCGACGAAAGTCCAAGGAGCAATATCGAGGACGCTGTGCACATGCTGCTCCAGTGGAGTGACACGTCGTTCCTGGACTGCCACCACCGTGTCGGCGTAGGCGGCGGCCGCGTGCGCGGCGGCAATGCACCCTAGCAGGGCTGCAACGGCCCGGGAACTGTCCAACGCCGCCCACAGCAACACGCCCGCGCCGACAAGCAGCATTTGAAGGCCGTGCAATGCGCTCTCTCTCAGGCCCGATGTCAGGGCCAGAGCCGTGCGGCGATGAATGGCAAAATCCATACAGCCAAAGACCAGCCACACGAGGTAGATGACGTATGCCAGGCCTTGGCTGTTGTGCGCCCACATATCAGAGGTTTCACGGCTCGCGAGCCGGGCTCCTCGTCGCACCTGCACCCTCGCCGGTGGAAAGCTCTGCGCCCGTCAGCGGTTCTTCTTCAGGGTCTGAAAGAGTGCGCAGGCTCACTGCTTCCAGAGCCAGCGTCTCACGCTCGGAGAGGCCGACCCCACAGCTGCCGTCTCCACCGTCCAAGGCTGCCTGGGCATCACGATCGCTCACGCGCTCCCACAGGTCCCCGCTGTTCCAGCTGCCTTCAACGTCGCCCTCGCCTTGGGACATATCCATGTAGAGATCGGTGAACGCGGGATCGCCGGGCATTTTCCCAGGCGGGAAATTGGGGCGAATGCTGTAGAGAGCTTTCTCAAACGATTTCTGATGGGCGATCTCGCGCGTCATCAGGAAGCGCAGCGCGTCCTTGATACCTGGATCATCCGTCACGTTGATGAGGCGTTCGTAGACGATCTTCGCCCGTGCTTCGGCAGCGATATTGGATCGAAGGTCCGCCGTCGGCTCGCCGATGGAGTCGACGTAGGCCGCATTCCAGGGCACCCCGCTGGAATTCACCAGCGCGGGGCCGCCGCCGTAGAGAATCTGCTGGGTGTGGCTGGTGCTATTGCCACCCAGGTTACGCATGTCTTCGGCTTCGGCCATGCCTTCGGACTGAACCGCCTTCGGGCCTTGATTCAGCATCGAGATGATGGTGCCAATGATCTCCAGGTGGCTGATCTCTTCGGTAGCAATGTCGAACAGAAGATCTTTCCGACCCGGATCCGTCTCGCCGAGGGCCTGGGTGAAATAGCGCATGGCGGCGGCAAGTTCGCCCTGTGGCCCGCCGAACTGCTCCAGCATGAGCGTGGCAAGCGCGGGATCAGAGCGTTCAACCCTGACGGTATACATGAGCTTTTTATGGTGCAGGAACATGATGTGGTCCTCTGGCGATGGCTGGGAGGTGCAATGCGCGGACGCGCGTCTACTTCTTTGCCTCGACGCCCGGCGTGGCGTCACGAACCATGAACTCCTCGGTGATCTCAGGAAGGTGGGCTGCCAGCCAGTCGGCCATGGCTTCTTCCTGCACAAGGATCTGCTCGCAGACGCGCGCGGTTTCCGCGTCGCCTGCAGTCTTCGCTGCGGCAATCAGCGCCGTGTACGAAGCAATCTCGAAGTGTTCAAAGACATAGCCGGCCATCGCGCCTTTGACGATCTCATCCGATGCCGTCATGCCGCCGACGGCCTGACCGAAGGCAGCCATCTTTCCGATCACGTCCTTGAGGGTCGAGGGCGAACCACCCAGGCGCGTGATGCAGCCCTCCAGCAGCTCCCGCTGGCCGATGGTTTCTTCGATGTGTTCTTCGATGCGTGCCTTCAGCACCGGGTAGTGCTCGATGCGCGAGGCCTGTCCCTTGAGCATGGTTTCGGCCTGCTGTTCCATTGCGTGCGCATCGCGCAGCCAGTCCAAGAGGTTTTCTTTGAGCTCTGCCATGGATTACTCGCTTCCGTTTGGGGGAGACCCACCGTATCGGCGGTCACATGGTGCTGGGGCGATGCGGGCGTGAAGGGTCGCGCGACGCCTATGTGAAGCAACAGCAAACCCCTATGTCGAGCCTGCTAAGCCCGCGTCAGGGTTGGCCACTGCAGGTGAAGGTCAGCCTGCGTCCCAGAGCGGGGCCAGGCCGAGCACTTTGTTATCGCATGGTCGTTCTTCCCGCCGTAAGTGGCCGCAGCCCGTGATGTCGGCGTCTCATAGCCATCGCCTGTCCTGCGTCACGCTGCGGGCTCTTCCCGAGGAGACACCGCCATGCGCACAGCATCCGCCCGACCGCTCTTTGCATTCCTGGCCGCAGCGCTCATCCTGCCTGGCATGACCGTCCAGGCCGAGTCAGCACCCGCCCCCACCGATTCAGAACAGTCCGCAACCACCCCCGAAACACAGGCTTCCGCACTTGGTCTGCTCTCAGCAGTAAACAACGGTGAAATCAATACCGGCCAGCTGGCTTTGTCACAGGCCACCGACGCACGAACCAAGCGCTATGCCCAGCACATGATCGACGAACACACAAAGAACAACAGCAAGCTGGGGGTTTGGCCTGTGGATGCGCGATCCGCGCCCGCCCAGGCAAAGACCGCTGAAGCCGAGCGTACGCTGGTAGTGTTGAAGCAGGCCAAGGGCCCAACATTTGACGGCGCCTATCTGAAGACGATGGTGCGCGACCACCAATCGGCACTGCAGATTCTGGACAGCACGCTGCTGCCGGCGACCCGGGATCCCGCAGTTATCGCTTTCCTGAAAACCACGCGTTCCCATGTGCAGGATCACCTGCAGCAGGCGCAGCAGCTGCTTGCGGAGATCGATGGCAAGGCTGAGGTGCGATAGCGATGACCAGGCCCATCCAGCGCGTGCACACCGACCAGCCCACCATCGAGCGCCTGAAGGCGCTTCAGCGAGAGCTGGAAGGCGAGATTGACGTCGAGCTACACCTGTTCGATGGCCGGGTCTTACGTGGCGTGGTGCCTGAAAGACCTGCGATCATGCAGTTCATGGACCACAGTGGCCAGGAAGGAACCAACGGCATCGTGAGGCTCGACGTCGGCGACGGTGGCGTTCATCTGATTCTCATGGATGAGATCGAGCACGTGGAGCGGCGGGGAGTGACCTGAGCAGGGACCAGGTGAGGGCGGCGCAGCCAGCTAGGCGATCTGCTGGAGTGGCAGGACGCCGCCTTCGCTGCCGATCAGTCCGAGGAGCCTGTCAATGGCCGTGCCGCTGCGCCCTACGCCTTGGCGGGTACGCACCAGCGCGCTCCAGTCGGAGAGCACCAGCTCGCGCAGTGCGGGAGGTGTGGTCGGCGCCAGTCGCATCGCCCAGTTGGGGAAGCGCCGCGCATCAATCTGGCCTCGTGCCAGCTCCATCATTTCGTGGTGGGATGTGGCCGCGCAGATGCGCGCGTATGCGTGCCGGAGGTCGGCCTCTGGCCCTTCGATGTACTGCAGGAAACGCAGACCATCGTGAAGGAGAACCCCGGTGATGCCCCGCTCGTCATTGAACGCAGCAGCATCCCGGACAAGTGCAGCGAGGCGGTCTGGCGTAAGCGCAGAAACAGCCTGGCTGGCATAAACGATTGCACTCAGTGGCATGACTATTCTCCCTGGATCTTTCTGCATACAGCTCTTCGACATGCGACTCAGCCCTCACGGGGAGGCACTCATCTGCCATTTCAATGTGCGCTGACTGCGCGCGCCTGCCGCTCGCTTTCCACCAGAAACTCGACGATTCGCTCGTGGTAGTCCAACCGATGGGAGGGCCGACCGGACGCGGCCATTCCATGGCTTCCGCCCGGATAGATGACCATTGCCGCGCTTGGGCAACCCAAGCGCAGCATGCGGGTGAACAGTTCTTCCACTTGTCCTACCGGGCAACGCTGGTCCTGGTCACCGTTGAGTAGCAGAATTGGCCGGGTGACCTTGCCAAAGTACTCAACCGGCGACAACGCATCATAGCGTTCGCGCACCTCGTCGATTTCCCCTCCCATGGCATAGGGGGCGACATAGTAGCCACTGTCTGACGTGCCGGCATGCGATGCCATGTTGGCAACCGGAGCACTGATGACAGCGGCGCCGAAGCTGGGATCATTGGCAATTGCCCACGCACTGAGAAAGCCGCCGTACGACTTGCCAGCGCAAGCCACGAATGCCCCCACGCGACCGCTCTTCCGCAGTGCGCCCACGATCGCCTGCACCTGCGGAAAGTCCAGCGTGCCCCAACGACCGCAGAGCCGCTTGGCGAACGAGTCACCATATCCGGACGAACCAACGGTGTTGGGGGCGATCACCCGCCAACCGCGCGCAACCATGGCATAGAGGTACACATGGCTGGCAAAGTCCATCAATGCGACACTGTGGGGTCCGCCATGCATATCCACCAGCAACGGGAGCTCATCGCCCTGCCTGTCCCAAGGGCTGAACACCCAGACGTCCACCGCCTCACTACCGCCCTCCCCGTCCGGTACGTCGAACCGCTCGCGCGCGCAGTGCATGCGCAGCTGTTGAGTGAGTCCCGCGTTGAGCACCGTGCTGCAGCACGACGGACGCGCGGGCTGCCAGGAAAGCAGATGCAGCTCGTCCAAGCTGCACCACGTGCTTAACACACACGCCGGGCCAGCGCCGCTGGCGGCGAGCAGGCTCAACTGCGCTTCGCCGAGGTCGCGTAGCACCGGATCTGAGCCGTCAGCGTTGATGTCCAGCAACGGAAAGAGCCCCTGATGGCTGGCGACAGCCGCTAGGCGCTCATCGTCCGGCGCCCAGATGATCTGGCCCGTTTCCAGCGGGTGCGGCCCCAGCGGACCCGCGATGGTCCGGTCGCCATCCCACACATGCAGGTAGCTTGCCGAATCGCCCTCGACCTTATTTCCGGCGAAGGCGAGCCGTGAACCTGCATTGGACCATACCGGCCCAATCACGGTGGCCATGTCCTCGGTCACTGCACGCGGCGATCTCCCGTCGTCGACCACCCACAAGTTGCTGCGATGGCGCTGCGCACCCTTTCCGCGGGCAACATAGGCCAGCCGGCTGCCATCGGGCGACCAAGCTCCCGAGCTGACGTCGTAGTCTCCGCTGGTGAGTGGCACGGGAGGCGTGCTGCCATCAATACACAGTTCGAAAAGATGGCGCCGATGGCCGACGGTGTAGCCACTCCCATCCAGCTTGAAAGGCGCATGCCGGATGACGTGAGGGCGGGCTGGGTGGTCGACGTTGTCGCGTGGGTCCTCAGCGTAGGGCAGCGACACCAGCGCCAGCAGTCGCCGCCCGTCAGCGGACCATTGCAGCAACTGCGCCACCTGAAGGCTGTCCAGATTAGGCACAGGCCAAGCCTCCCCTCCTGCCGGATTGATGAGGTACGGAACAGGCCGCTTTGCGCCCTGGCGCTGCGACAGAAACGCGATCAGGCTGCCGTCCGGCGAGACCCGGGGTGACGAAACACTCCCCTCATGGGTGAGCCGGCGCACTTGGCAGTGCTGGGCGTCGGACCGCAGCGTCCACAGCGCGGAAGCATAGCCGTCACTTGCGCGGTCTGGCTGCGACGTGCAGAAGGTCAGGAGATCCGTGGTCGGCACGCCATCAAGCGCAAGAATCTTCGTGTGCTTGTACAGGTCGGAGAGAGAAAGCGCTGACATGGTGTACTCCTTCACGAATTCAGAAACCGGGTGCCCCGCCCGCCCCGGGGCACCGGCCGTGCTGTCGCCTCAGCGCTCGTTGCGCTCGTCACGCTGGGCCTGGCGGTTGTCTTCCTGGTTGCGCTCGTTCTCGTTTCGCTCGTTCTGGTTGTTCCGCTCATTCTCATTGTTGCGGTTGTTCTCGTTGTTACGCTCGTTCTGCTCGTTACGGTTGTTCTGGCTCATGTCTGCATCCTCGTTAGGCCCACCGGAGCAATTCCTGCGGGGTGGATGCACGATGCACCCAGGCTGCGGTTGTCCGCGTCTGACGTGCGTATGACAGTCGTGACGGCGGCGGCTGACCTTGTGCACGCCGCCATCGCGGCTCATCCGCCCAGCCATCCTTCTAAAGGGAATAGGCTGTACGAAACGCCGAGAGGAACCGTCATGACGCAGATCCGCAAAACCACGCCGGGTGGCAAGCCCAAAGACCCCGACCGCATCAATATCAATGAGGAATGGGAGTTGCGCTATTGGGCGCGCGAACTGGGTCTGCGCGAAGATCAGCTCAAGCGCGCCGTGGAGGAAGTTGGCTACCTGACCACGGAGCTGCGCCGATACGAGCCCCCGCACTGATCAACAGTACGGCCTCCGGCACGGGCGGTGTGCAGGAGCCATGACGGAAAAACTCATCAATGCCGACGTGGCGTTGGCGGAGCGAGCAACACGAGTCTACAGGCAGGTCTGCAGTATGTCCCCGTCGCCAATCCGGCGGCGTAACCCACGGAGACATCCCATGGCCAACAACCAGAACCAGGGCAGCAGCAACCGCGGTTTCGCTTCAATGGATGAGGACAAGCAGCGTGAGATCGCCGCAAAGGGCGGTCGTGCAGCCCATGAGTCGGGCAACGCGCATGAGTTCAGTTCCGAAGAGGCACGCGAGGCCGGCCGCAAGGGCGGCGAGTCCGTGAGTCAGGATCGCCAGCACATGGCTGACATCGGGCGCGAAGGAAACCAGTCGCGCAGCGGTAGCCAGGGCGGCAACCAGGGCGGGCAGCAGCAACAGCAGCGAGGCGGCGGCAACCGCGGCGGTCAGCAGCGCTGAGTCGATCATGCCAATCGGATAGACGAGCGGGTGGGCCAAGGCCCGCCCGTTTCGTTTCTGTCGAACCACTCAACGTTCTTTGCGCAAAGCGGGTGCGCGTCAGCGCGGCTTCATGCTTTCACAGTTGTTCTCGCTTGAGGCCCTGCCTGGCTGGTCCTTCGAGCAGCGCGCCCGTGGCAGAAAAGCGGCTGCCATGACAAGGGCAGTCCCAGCTGCGCTCATGGCCGTTCCACTGCACGATGCATTTGAGGTGGGGACACACAGGTGACATCGCGTGTAGTAGCCCGCTTTCATCGCGGTAGACCGCGGTTCTCTTGCCGTCTATGTCAAGCAGCGCTCCGCAGCCGCGGCCCAGCTCGCTTGCAGGATTCGGCGGCGCAGACCCCAGCCGATCGCCGACCATGTGCCGTACAACCGTGGCATTGGTGCGGGCCCAGCCCGCAGCAGATCGCATCGGCGTGAATCGCATGGGACTGAGCAGCTGCTCGATCTCACTGGTCGTGCCAGTGATGCCTTGGGCAATGGCACGCGCGGCAACGCCCGCCCACGTCAACCCGTCCGCTCCGTAGCCCGTAGCAACCCACACGTTGTCGTGGGCGCTGCTGCCGATGTAGGGCAGCTGATCGGCTGCCCGGAATTGCTGGGCAGACCAACACAGCGGCTCGCCCACGACCGAAAAGTTGCGGCGCGCGTCGGCGATCAGACGCTCAGCCGGGTCCGTAGCAGGCGTTTCGCCGGTGCGGTGCTTCTCGCCTACCAGCACCAGCCAACCGCTGCCGTCAGTGCTGTGTACCCCTCGAAGAGAACGGCGCCGATCGGCGACCCAATGGATGCCGGCCTCCGGAGGGTTGGAGACCGGCACCGCTACACCGTACTCGCGGTACACCTCCATCTCGGCCTGCACCAGGTTGAAACCGGGAGGCGAATGGGTGGCCAGGACGAAGTGTTTGGCATGGATGGCACCATCAAGGGTCATGGCGATGCCGGACGATGCGTCGAGATCGATCACCTGTGTACGGTCGTGAATGCGTACGCGGCCCACCAGATGCTGAGCAAGTTCCCTGCAGAAGGCAGCTGGGTCCAGCTGGGCCTGATCAGCAATGCGGAATGCGTGGCCGAGTGCGAATGGCAACCCTGACTGCCGATGGTCGCAGCGCAGTCCAGCCCTCTGGTAGGCCTGCAGCTCCTGCTCGAATTGATGCGTTACTTCGCGTGTCCGTTCCTGCATGCCGTACTGCATTGCGACGCGCTCAAACCCGCACCGCAGATCATAACGGTGCACGAGCGTTTCGATGGAACGCAGCGCCTGCTGCCGCCACTGCACAATACGGCTGGCGGTATCACCACCCCAGCGTGCGACGAGATCGGCCATGCGGGAGACAGGCGCGTACAGATTACCTGTGGACATTGCTGTGTTGCGTCCGCCTATCGGGCCTGCGTCGACCACCACCACGTCCAAGCCGGAATCGGCCAAGCGGGCCGCGGTCAGAAGTCCGGTCATCCCGCCGCCAATCACCAGCACGTCAGCCCGAGCCGCGTCGGCGAGGGGACGGAAGCTGCCGGCCGGGGCATCACGCGACCACAGGCTGGCACGTGGTGAGGGGTCGGTCATGGTCAAGGTCCTTTCAGGCGCCGCTGGGGAACCTCGTGATACCCCCACAGAAGTGAACTTGGGGTCACCCGCACGTGCACGAGACGCGCACAGGGCGCCTCCCAAAAATCACAGTCAACTCTTTGTGAAAGTCGCATAGGCGCCATGCATGCATTGCCTGCGCGGCCTGCGACCCCTCCATTGCATCGCCGTCTTTACCTTGCCAGAAGGAGGAAGGTGATGAGCACGCGTCTTGAGGTCGACATGATGATTGCACAGCTGGAAGAGATGCTGCCTGCCTGGGCCGCGTCTTATCCTGAGCATCAGTTCACCTGCATGCTGGCGGACGCGCTGGACTACATAGCCACGAGCGCGGATCCAAATGCCCGCCTGCACTGCTTGATGCGCACCGGTCACCTCTGCCTGCACAGCGGCGAGATCCCGTGGGCGACGCGCTACGGCGACCACTAAGCGTCAGGCTTCTCCCTACCTCAGTGCATCGGGCCAAGATTGCTGGGCATACGCTAACGGACGCCAACTCAGGCCTGCGGAGCGGCCAAGGCCGCAGCGGGCATGGCAGCGGCAGGCGTGGTCGTAGGCGTGCCGGGCCCTGTCCGCTCGCTGGCGGCCGCCAGGGCTTGGTTGATGCGGTGCGCCGTGCCACGCTCGTCCAGCTCCACACCGATGAAGTATGCGAAGCGGCCATCACAACGGAGCTGCGTGGACTCGAGACCTTCCGTATCCGCCAGTACCCGCTTCAGCGCCTTGGCCCAGCCGCGCCCCGGCACGCTGTCCAGTTCAACCACCACCGCAGACTCGCCGCAAGCCAGCGGCAGAGCCTCCAGACGGACGACTTTTGGCGCTGCATGTAACCGGGCACTCATGGCTGGAAGCTCCTGCAGGGTGGCGACGGCCGAAGTATCCACGGCGTGCGCCAAGGGCCTGTCAAGGCAAGGACAGCCCGGTGTGTACAGACAAGCTTCGCGCCGCCGATCTGCCGCGGTCAGCGCTTCAAGGCATTCCCCAGCGCCTCATCCAGATATCCAAGCTTCTCCGCATACGGCGCACGCAGCCGCAGGTTCGACGCCCCAAGGGGCGCGGGTGCGCATTGATGTAGCTATGGGCTCCGCAGCAGCACCGTAGGCGAATGACAGTGAATTACCCCGACAGCAACAAGTAGCAGCTTTCTACGTGATACCGCTCAGTCTTAAGGAAAGTGAGGCACGGTAACAGGCCGGCGTATAACGGGTCCGGCGCCGGGCTTGGAGACCCGTGCAATTTCTTTACGGCATTGGCGCATCTTTCTGCCATGGGCCTGAAGCGGACTTCAGCACCTGCCCAGCCAGTTAGGTATTTCCAATGTCCGCTATCGGCCAGAAGCGGACATCCTTGCCAAAGTCGAGGGTGCTACCAGTAGCAGGCCGCCTCCAATAACCCGGCGTTCGCCAGGTTCAGGTCCCAGCTTACGGTCACTCTGTTTGAGTGAGTCTTACTGTCTAGAGCAGTGAGTGGCCAACAGCCGCATTGCGCTCCAGCCAGCGCAGTGCTTTTGCTGGCGCCGCAAGTGCGCCGGCGACATAACCTGGGTGGCTGGGTGACCACTCACTTCCCGCCCCCGCAATCCTGCCGCCCCAAGCTCCCGTTCTGACCCCAGGTACGAGTGCCACGACGTTGGACATTTGCCCGCTCCCGCATTCACTCGTTGCCGTGTAGGGCTGATCAGCCCAGTCCAAGATGTCCTCAAAGGTTGGTTTCAATGCATTGCGCCCAAACAGGCGCCCCATCTGCGCTCGGCATTGGGCGAGCAGGCTTTCCTTGGGAATCATCCGGCGCTGACCGGCTTGGGTGAGTAAAAATCCGAATAGCGCGGGCAATCCGGGCTGGCTCGCATCGTGGATCTCGCCCAAGGGGCCGCTAGCGCTATGAGCACTACCGGACAACCCCTGCTCTTTCCAGAACGCTGATGGATAGGCGGCAATGTACTTGGCGTGCGGCGCCATATGCGTGGCCATGGATGCCCACGTCTGAGCAAGGCTGTCTGGCAGTGGCGGATCAAAGGCCATGGCGCTGACCGCCAGCCGTGGGGGCAGCGCCAAGACGACGCGTTGCGCCAGAAAACTTAGAGGCCCTCCATCAGCGGTCTCGGCTTCTACCACAACGCCGCCGGTCTCACTACGCAGCGATGTAACCGCCGTAGCGGAAAGAAGCCGGGTCGCGTCGAGCTGGGCGTGAAGCCGGTCCACCAAGGTCGCCATTCCACCTAGCAAACGACGCGCTGGAGGCGCTGCCCCCCAACCCGGCATACGCGAGGGTTGCAACAGTGGGCTGCGCTCAAACACGGCATCGCCCTCGCTGCCCTGCTCAAAGCTGGGGAGGCCCAGTTCTCTGATCAATAGATCCAGCTCAGGCTGCAAGCTTGGCCAGTACCACGTGGCGCCCAAGTCCAATCGGCGCAGCGGTTGCTCCGGGTCAGGTGTTGCCGACAGAATGCGGCCACCGAATGTTGCCCTTGCTTCTAGAAGAACATAGTCGCTGTCTCCCTCATGTTCCAAGAGACGTGCGGTATAGAGACCAGCGAGGCCGCCGCCGATGATGAGCGTCCTTACTGCGTCCATGAGGGATCCTCGGATTCAAGTCCTGCTCCCACTGCATACCCGGTCTTCAGATAGACAAGTGCACCGTGCTGTTCCGCGTAGAGCGACCCGAGCAGGTTGCGGCTACCCTCACCGGTGCAGCGTATCCAGGCCCGAGCCCCGAAGTGATAGACCTTGCGGGACGCGATGCCGACAAGGCTCCCTTCCAGAACCAGCACCTCTGCGTTTGCCGGAACTCTGTCGAAGATTAACTCGCCGGGTGATAGCCGCAGCAGGCGCACGCGCTCACCTACACACTCGAACAGGGGGCAAATTCTGCGTCTTGCATCCCCTTCCCATAGCGAAGAGTGGGCCGCATTGAACGCTACCGTCGCACTCTCATCGGAAGGCATCTGCCACAGCTTCACGAAGAGGGTGCACCCCGTTTCACTGGAGGGCGCGTGCCTGGATCCGGGCGGATTGCGCAGATAGCTCCATTGCCCGTGATCCCGACCCTCGGCAGTGAAAGTTCCGGACAGGACAAGTATCTCCTCGCCACCTGGATGCCGGTGCTCGGGGAAGGATGAGCCAGGCGCATAACGCACCAAGCTGGTCGCCCGTGCCTTTTCGCGACCGACACGATCCAGGAGCACCCTTTGCACCCCGGCCTGGGGCGATGCCACCCACTCCTGATCCTCGGGTAGCACCCAGGTCGGGCGGCTGAAGTCGGCGTTGATTCGCGTTGGCACGGCCACGGTCATGGTCGAATCAACCGGCCAGCAGCTGCTCGCGTGCTTCCAGCACACGCGCAGAATAGGTCAGCGCAGCTCCTGCATTCAGGGCAATGGCCACGCCAAGCGCTTCACTAATCTCTTCAAGGGAGGCACCGTTCTCCACGGCCTTCTTGGTGTGCACGGAAATGCAGCCGTCGCAGCGCGTAGTGACCGCCACTGCCAGCGCAATCAGCTCATGGATCTTCGGCTCCAAGTGCCCGGTCTTCATCGCCGCGTTGTCGATGGTGCTCAGACCTCGCAGTACATCCGGGCTGCTCTTGCCAAATGCACCCACTTTTTCAAGCAGTGCCTCGCGGTAACCGTTCCAATCGTTCATCATGTTCTTTACCTCAAGTCTTCACGTGCCACTGCCCTGCGACAATCGCGCAGGGCAGTAATTTTGTGCAGGGTCAGTTGCGGCCGGCCATCACGCCGCCATCGACGTCCCAGATCGCGCCAGTTACCCAAGCTGCCTTCTCGGAGAGCAGGAAAGCGACCGTCTCGGCGACATCTTCCGGCGTACCAACCCGACCGATCGGGTGGAAGCTGTTGAAGCCCTGCAGTGCGCCGTGGACCTGATCCTTGGGAATGAAGCCTTCATAGATCGGGGTCTGCACAACTGCCGGTGCAACGGCATTGACGCGGATACCGTTCGAGGCGAGTTCCATCGCCATGTTCTGCGTGAGCGAATGCAACGCGGCCTTGGCCATCGAATAGGCCGACGACGGGGTGGCTGCCACAGCCTGGTGGGCCCACATCGAGCCGATGTTGACGATCGAGCCGTGGCGCTGGCCTGCGATCATGTTAGCCGCCACCTTCTGGCTGATGAAGAACAGTGCCTTGTTCAGCTGCATGTACTGGTCGTAGTCGGCCTCGCTGTGCTCGAGGAAGGGCTTGGGAAAGAAGACGCCAGCCGCATTGACCAGCAGATCCACGTCCGAATGGGAGTTGGCGATATCGGCGACAAGGTCATGCAGGCCAGTGGATGTGGTCAGGTCGGCGGTCAACGCGCTGACCGGCCCGAGCTCTGCCAGTTCCGCCCGTGCTGCCTCGGTTTTTTCGGCATTGTGGCCAACGATGACGGCACGACCGCCGCCCTCGAGCACTTTGCGTGCCGAGGCCAGGCCCATGCCGCTGGTGCCGCCGACAACCAGAACCTTGTTGCCCTTGAAGATGTCATTCATTTGAGTGGTCTCGTTTAGTGCCGCTTTCGCGGTGAAAAAAAGGGGGATTGCTGCCTGACATCCCTGCAGGCCCAGCTCGCTACGCGAATCGCTATGTAGAGTCAGCGGATGCCAAGTGCCACCAGGAAACGGGACACCATGTTGTAGGCAGCCACGGTTGCGACGGCTTCAACGGTCTGCTCCTCGCCCAGACCAAGTTTCAGGGCGTCGATCAAATGCCCATCGACGTCGACCCGCTGAGTGGACTGGTCGGTCAGTTCGATCAGTAGTTGCTCCAACGACGAGAGCCCAGGGGGATGAGGCTGAAGAAGAGCGTCGGCTTTTTCCCGGGTGCCGCCTGCCTGCAGGTAGGCCGGAAAGTGCACGTCCCATTCGAAGGTCGCGCCATTGAGAACCGCCACTCGCAGCATGATCAGTTCCCGGTACTCCAACGCCAGACTGAACTCCGCACGGACCCGGCCGAGCAGCTCGTTCCAGCCTTCAGCCAGCGAAACACTGCGCAGCAACACGCGGTCGATGCCGATCAGCTCGCCGCGGGGGCGGCGCGCCCGCATATTGCCGAGCAAGGAGGGTGGAGCGCTGTCGCCGTCCTGCCATGGGGTAACTCGAGGGGAATTCATCTGACTTCCTGAGCCAGGGGCGCGTGGCCCGTTGAGGCGCATCCTCCGCTCACTGGCAGACCCGGACAAATGCTTTATTCTTCGGTACACGCAAAGAAAAACTATCCCGACAATGAAAGCCCATCTCAACTACACGGCCATGCGCGCTGTGGAGGCCACGGCCAGACACCAAAGCTTCAGCGCCGCAGCTGAAGAACTGCACGTCACCCCGGCCGCGATAGGGCAGCTTGTCCGATCTCTGGAGGAGAGTTTGGGAGTCCCATTGTTCCTGCGCGAGAAAACAGGCGCGCGCCGGTTGACCCCAACGGATGCCACCGAGCGCGCTTTGCCTGACATCCGGGCTGGATTGGACAGGTTGACCCTGGGGTTGTCGCGCTTGCAGCAAAGCGCACGTGGCGGCCTGCTGACGGTCACTACCAGTCCCGCGTTTGCTTCCAAATGGCTCCTGCCCAGACTGGAGCGCTTCCAGTGCGAGTGCGTAGACACGGACGTACGCCTGCACACGGGACTGAATCTCGTGGATTTCGAGCAGGATGGGATCGATATCGGCGTGCGCTATGGGCGTGGCCGGTGGCCAGGGCTGGCCGCGGAGAAGCTGATGGATGAGGAGATTTTTCCCGTCTGCTCGCCGAACTGGCTGCAGGCTCACGGTCCACTGGAACGTCCCGATGAGTTGCAAGGCCAACCGTTGATCCATGACTTGTCGGTCGACAGTCATACCGGCTTCATGACGTGGGCAGAGTGGCTGCACCGGGTCGGCGCGGACAACGTGGATGCCGCCCGGGGGATGCAGGTCAATAACTCGGCAGCAGTTCTGCAATCGGCGACCGAGGGGCATGGAATCGCCTTGGCGCGCAGCGTGATGGCTCGGGAGGATGTGGCAAGCGGGCGACTGGTGCGCCTTTTCCCGCAACTGACCGTCGCCGCAGCGCTGGCGTATTACATCGTGTACCGCCCAGAGTCCGCTTCGCTGCCGAAGGTCGTCAGCTTCCGAGCATGGCTGCACGAGGAGGCGCAGACCGCGTAGACCTGGAGCGCCGGCGGGCAGGTCGGCTGCCCGATCGTCCCTGACCGGGCTCCCCAAAAATTGCTTACCGTGCAGCGCGCTTGGGAGCGACGAACGGCATTACCAGCGTCGCCACCAGAACCACAACTGCCAAGGTGGTGAACGAGTTCTGCAGACCGATGAAGTGCGCGGCGTAGCCGATCAAGGCCGGACCGAGCAGTACGCCCAGGTACCCCAGGATGCTGGCAGCAGCAATGGCGTGGGACGGCGCCATGATCTTCTGGCGGCCGGCGAGTGAGAACAGAACCGGCACCAGATTACCTACTGACAGGCCGGCCAGAGTGATGCCTGCAAACACGACCGGCACCGACGGCGCCAGCGCGACGATCATCAGGCCCACACCGGTCAGCACGGTACCGCCAACCAGCATGGGACGTTCGCCGTAGCGACGAACCAGCAGATCACCGATCAAACGCGACAGCAGCATGGCCGTGGCGAACACCGAGTAGCCCGCACCGGAGATGGCAACCTGGACGTGCTTGACCTGGGTCAGCAGCAAGGCACCCCAGTCGAGCATCGCGCCCTCGGCCAGGAACGTCAGGGCGGCCAGCAGGCCGATGACGAGCACCATGCCACGCGGAACGACGAACAGCGGATGATCTTCGACCGGCTTGTTCTTGAAGAAACCGGAGACCGCTGCTGCGATGCTGACCGCAATCACCAGCGAGGCAACGGCAGCTGCACCGACCACGTTCATGCCGGCAGCGATCAGTGCCGTCACGCCGGAGGCGCCGACCAGTCCGCCCACGCTGTACATGCCGTGGAAGCCGGACATCAGCGGCGCTTTGGCCGCGTGTTCAACCTCGGTGCCATGCATATTGGCTGCAACGTCGGTAGCGCCGATGGCGCACCCGAACCACAGCAGGGTGGCACCCAGAAGGACCGGGGTGGACACGAAGGCCAACAGCGGCAAGGTGATGATCAGGCTGATGGCGCCGAAGATGATCACGGCCCGGGTACCCACACGGGTTGCAAAGGCACTTGCTGCCGGCATGCCGATGACGGCACCCAGCCCCAGGCACAGCAGGATGCTGCCGAGCGTGGCCGAATCTGCGTTCAGCCGCTTGGCTGCGTAGGGAACCAGCGGAGCCCAGGAAGAAAGGGCAAGACCGGCGATGAAGAAGGCGAGGCGAGTGGCGCGCTTGCCGCCGGGGACACGAGCGTCCGCAGCGACGAAGGCACCACCGCCCTGACGCTGGGTCAGAGTATTGGAGGTCATGATGGTGTCTCGCGTTGTCAGGGGGCCACTCACTACGAGTGGCAGGCTTCCATGGTAAAAAGGTGCCGACGACGCGTGTGTCGATAGTATGGCCATTTATGTTGATTTCGTGCCAACGAGAGGAAGATCCCGACGATGCAGTCGCTCCCTTGGTGGGTCGCCTTGATAAATGGCAGCCCGGCAGCACCGAGCCGCACCAGCATCGACGGCATCAGCTGATCAGCTCATTCACAGGCGTGCTGCACCTCTCCACTGCTGTAGGGCAATGGGTCGTGCCGCCGGCACGCGCGGTTCTCATCGAGGCAGGGACGGAGCACTCCTTGATGGTGAAACGTCCGGCTGAGGTAGGCGTTCTCTATGCGCGGGCCGATGCCTATCCGATGGCATTGGAGTCCAAAGTGCGGGTTGTTGGTATGTCTCCGTTGGTGCGAGAGCTGTTCCTGGCGTGCACCCGGAGCGCGTGGGACTATCAGGAAGGGTCGACCGAGTCGCGTTTGGCAGCAGTGTTGATGGATCAGTTGGAACTGCTGGACCAGGCTCCCTCGGACCTGCCGCTACCGTCGGACAAGCGAGCCCTGAAGGTGGTGCAGATGCTCTCCGATGATCCGTCGAACAGAGAGCCCCTGGACGTGCTCGCCCAACGCGCCGGCTCGAGCAAGCGCACGATTGAGCGACTCTTCGCGACTGAGGCGAACATGACCTTCGGCGCGTGGCGCCAACGCCAGCGTTTGATCATGGCCGTCGAAGCATTGGCTTACGGCGAGAGCGTAAAAACGGTCGCGATGGATGTCGGCTATGAGTCCGCGTCCAGCTTCGTGGCGGCCTTCCGGGCGATGTTTGGTGTCACGCCGGCACGCTACTTCCGTACCCCGTAGCCAGGCGGGTAGCCCAAGAGGCACGGACGTCCCATGATAGGATGACTTAACTCCATCACAGAGCTATCCCCGGTCATGCCCGCCCCCGTTGCACGTGTTTCGCTGGTCGATTCGACTTTGGCCGAGCTGACCAAGGCGATTGAGGACGGGCGCTGGGGTGTCGGCAGCCGATTGCCCCGGGAAACCGAGCTTTCCGAACAACTGGGCGTCGGCCGGAACACCGTACGTGAGGCGATCAGAGTGCTGGCCCACAAGGGCATGCTTGAGGTCCGTCAGGGCGATGGAACCTATGTGCGCAGCCGGCGCGACCAAGACTATACGCTGCGCGTGCTGCAATCCGCAGATTGGCGTGATCACTTGGAGCTGCGGGCGCTGCTGGAATCGGAGGTCGCTCGCTTTGCGGCCAACCGCCGTACGTCCCAGGATCTACGCGAGATCAAGCGGTGCCTCAAGCAACGCGGTGAACGCGCTGATCATGCCAGTGAAGAGAAGTTCTTCGATGCGGACGCCAAGTTCCATCTGGCCATCGCCAAAGCGTCGCACAATGCTGCGCTTGAAGAGTTGTTCCGGTTCTTCTTCTTCAGTACCGAGGAGCGACTGAAGGGGGAATTTCAGTTCACTGCCGCCGAAGGCCTCGATCCGGGCTTCGACCACCATCACGAACTGATGGCGGCGATCGAGGCGGGTGATGAGGCAAGAGCCGTCGCTGCAGCCCGCGCGATCACCGCCTCGTCCATCGCGTGGATGAACCAGGAGTTGACCCCGGCCTGAGGGCTGGCCTTAGCCGAAGGCTTCGTCGTCGCGGTAGTCCTGCTCGCCCATCTTCCAGTAGCCGGTTGCCGTGATCGAGTGTCCTCGGCCGATCCAGATGTGTCGGCAATGATTACGCAGTGCCTTAACCATCCCCGCCTCACCTGCGATCCAGATCTCGCCTTTGCCAGGACGATTGCCGATCGTATCCACGGCATGGATCAGGTAGGACTCCTTATCGTTGTCCTCCCTGCCACGGAACAGATACCGCAGTCGCGGAGAGCGGACATAGGTGTAATCAGGGAACGGGACTTCCACGATGGCCTCAACGTCCCGGCCCTGTGCGGCCTCAAGCATTGAAGCGATCGCCGGCAAGGCGGTTTCATCACCCAGCAGCAGGTACCAGTCCGCGTTGCCCTTGAAGGCCTTGCACTCCCTCGGGCCAGCGATGCCCAGCTGCGCTCCCGCTTGAAGGTCGCGGGCAATCCAATCCGACAGCAGTCCCCCTTGGCGGCGGCTGATGATATCGACCACAAGTTCATCTCGAGCTGCATCAAAGCGCCGAATCGTGTAAGCCCTTCCCGTACGAGAATCCAGGTGGGGCGGAAAGACCTTCACCCAGCTTGTGGGGCCATCAGGTATCACGCCAGCAGCCAGCGCGCCTCGGAGCGTCACGCTGACAAACGCAGGATTGGAGCGATCCACGCTCTGCACATCGAGCATGTGGGTAATGCGGCTTCGCTGGGCCGCCTCGTTCGCAGAAGTAGACATCATTTCACCCAAATGAGAACCAGTTGCATCGCCGCAGGATAAAGGTAGGATGTTAGGATGTCTATCTGAATCTGAGCCTCGTTCATGGGGCGTTGAACCCATTACAGGAGAAGCCATTGAAGCTGCTGACGTATCTGGAACCAGAAGGATCTCAACGCGTTGGAGCATTGGGCGATGGCGGGCACGTGGTGCCCCTGTCATGGCGTTGCGGCCGCCCGGTTCGATGCATGATTGACCTGATAAAGGGACGACTGTCTGACGCCCATCGGATAGACGACGCGCTTCATGGCTCAACCTTGCGCTGGTTGGCTCCGATCCCCAGACCAGAGCGGAATCTCTTCTGCGTAGGGAAAAACTATGCTGAACATGCCCGTGAGTTCTCGCTAAGCGGATTTGACTCCAGTTCGAGTACGCATGGCATCCCTGAGCACCCAATAGTCTTTTCCAAGACGCCGCAAACCGTTATCGGCCCCGGCGCGACCATCTGGGACGCAGCGGGGGTCAGTGATGCGCTGGACTACGAGGCCGAGCTGGCCGTGGTCATTGGGAAGCCAGGCCGGGCAATTTCTCCGGAGAACGCCATGGAACACGTATGGGGCTATACCGCGCTCAACGATGTGACAGCCCGTGATTGGCAAAAGCGCCACCAGCAATGGCACTTGGGCAAGTCATTCGACACGTTCGCGCCCATGGGCCCAGTCATCGTTACCGTGGACGAGCTGCATTGGCGCGGCTTGGAACTACGTTGCTGGGTAAACGGCGAGCTGAGGCAGCGAGCGACAACGGCCGACCTCATCTTTGATGTCCCGACACTGATCGCCACCATTTCACAAGGCATCACGCTCCAGCCCGGCGACATCATCGCAACCGGTACCCCGGACGGTGTAGGCCTCGGATTCACTCCGCCCAGATACCTTAAGCGCGGGGACCGGATCGCCATCGAGATTGCAGGCATCGGCAAGCTGGAGAACGAGGTAGGACCATGGCCCGAGCCGCTCTGAACGCTCCGCACCATTGCGCAGCCGCCCATGCTGCGCGGTGACCCTGACACAGCACCCGCACCAGTGGTGGGTGCCGCAGAACGCTGGCCCGTGGGTGGCCTTCCGCTTCACAGCCATCGCCGGCACCAGTTGATGTATGCAGTTCAGGGCGTGATGCATGTAAGCACCGACAGCGGGCACTGGATGCTGCCTACGTCCCGCGCCATCTGGATCAATGCAGGAACCGCGCATGCGTTCGTTGCAAAACGGCCTCTAGAGCTTCGTGTGCTCTACATTGATCCCGACGCCGTAGGGCTCCTCCCTTGGGCTGATTGCGCAGTGCTTAACGTCGACGGCCTGGTCCGCGAGCTCATCGCAGCCGCCACTGAGCTTCCGTGGAATTACATCTCGCCTTCCCGGGATTCCCGTCTGGCCCAGGTGCTTCTGGATCACCTGATCGATATGCAGCGAGCACCGGTGAACCTGCCCGAACCGAAGGACGTTCGTCTGAAGAGAATCGCGGCGGCCCTTCGCCAGGACTTGACCGATGCCTCCACCTTGGACGATTTCGCAATCCTTTCTGCGGCCAGTCCAAGAACCATCGAGCGACTGTTCCAGCAGGAAACAGGGATGTCCTTCGGGGAGTGGCGCACGCGACTTCGACTACTGCACGCGCTGGAACTGCTTGCGGAAGGTGCGCCGGTAGGCGTGATAGCGGACGAGGTGGGATACGGATCATCCTCCAGCTTCATCGCCGCGTTCCGCGCCCTCTTCGGCTGTACGCCAGGCACCTATTTCCGCTAGACACCTCGACGCGCAGATCATCTTGGCGTCATTTCAACATCTCTTGGCGATATTGCTACAACGGCTCGTGTGCGGCGCGAGGAGAATGTCTGCCCTCCCAGTTGCCGCCCGAGAGTAGTAATGCGACGCATTCGCAGTATCAACAAAGGCTCGTTGGCTGTTGCCGCGATTGCAGGATGCGCGTGTGCGAGCGCCACGACGTGGGCACACGTTCTGGATCCAACAACCTTGGATACCGTCAACGTGCGGACTGCCAGGATCTCAGGATCTACTGAGGGGCAGGACTCTTACTTGCCGGGCGAGGTCTCCTCGGCGTTGGGGCTGCCAATGACCATTCAGGAGATCCCCCAGTCTGTAACCGTCATCACCCGCCAGCGCATCGATGATCAACAGCTTGAGGCCGTGGGAGAGATCCTTTCACAAGCCGCCGGGATTTCTTCCAGTAGCTATGACTACCGATCTCAGTACTACGCTCGGGGCTTCCTGATCGATAGCTTCCAGTACGATGGAGTGCCCACCACCTTCGTAAATGGCGCCGGCTATCTCGATGCTGCCTTCTACGATCGAGTGGAGCTTGTCCGCGGCTCTACCGGGCTGCTGTCTGGACCGGGCAATCCTTCCGCCTCGGTCAATCTCGTAAGAAAGCGACCTACCGCTGCGCTGCAGGTCAAGGGTGCGCTCACGATAGGGTCGTGGGACACCTATGGAGCAATGATCGATGTTGCAGGTCCGCTGACTGCAGACCAATCAGTCCGTGGGAGGATCATCGGCAACTACCAGGACACTGGCTCATTCACAGATCGCCAGACGTCTGGCCGCCGCTCGATGTATGCCACGGCGGATGCTGATCTGGGGACGGATACGCTGCTTACCGTGGGCTATGAATACATGGACTACGAGACCGACGGCATGATGTGGGGCGGCCTGCCGCTGTTCATGACTGACGGGAGTCGAGCCCAGTGGTCCGTGCACGACTCGCTTTCGTCCGACTGGACACATTGGAGCACCAGATTCTCTACAGGGTTTGCGCGCGTTGATCACAGCTTTACTGAACGATGGAAGCTCTCCGTTGCCGTCACTCAGAGCCGGTCCAAGGAATTCGGAAAACTGCTCAGTCCATCGGGCTTCATTGACGCGCAGACCAGCCTTCTCGCGATGGACGCGTTGGCCCATCACAACAAGATTCGACAGACGAACGTCGATGTAATGCTCAGCGGGTCGGTCGAGCTCTTCTCGCGGACGCATGACATTGTTGCAGGTGCGATGTCCTCTCGTAGGACAGAGGTCGGCGACAGCACTGGCTACATGATCAATCGGGGAATGCCGCTGCTCGATGTGGCCTCCTATCGTGGAGGTTATCCAGAGCCTGACTTCGCCTCGACCGGCTACGCGACACTAACCGATGCCAGCATACGTCAGAGCTCTGTATATAGCGCTGCCCGCATGTCAGTGGGCGATCGCCTCTCCCTGGTTCTCGGCGGCCGCCTTACGCGATATGACTATCGGAGCGTGAGTGCTAACAATCGACTGACTGTTAGCCGCAAGTTCACGCCCTATGCCGGGTTGGTCTATGACCTGGACAGCATCTACTCGGTGTATGCGAGCTACACGAGCATATTCAGCCCGCAGCTGAACAAGGACGCGACTGGCAGTCTGCTTGCCCCTGCCGAGGGCGACACGATCGAAGTCGGGCTCAAGGCGAATTACTTCAGCGGGCGGTTGATTACGTCGCTGGCGCTGTTCCAAGCCGACCAGGATCATGTTGCCCAGCGTGACCCTCTCCTACGCACGCCCGATGGAAGCACCGCCTACTATGCGGTCGACGGCACCAGAAGTCGCGGAGTCGAATTCGACCTCCAAGGTGACATCACCCCGCGGTTCAGCCTTTACACCGGCGGCTCCTACTTCCGTGCCGTAAACCCGGTCGGTGGTCGCCTCAGCACCACCATCCCTCGCGGAACAGCAAAGCTGTTTGCTGTCTACCGCCTTCCTACGGCTGCCGACCGCTTGAAAGTGGGTGCCGGCGTGAACTGGCAGAGCCGCTTCTACCAGGCGACCTCGAGCCCGATGGGCACAATGAACGTTGAGCAGGGTGCGTACGCGGTGGTGTCGTTGATGGCTGCCTACAAGATAAGCGAGCGATCCACTGTAAACATCGGAATCAACAACGTTCTCGACAAGCGCTATTCGCAGATGATCGGATTCTACGGTCAGGAGAACTTCGGCGCCCCCCGCAACGCAAGCATCACCGTCCACGTGAAGCTCTGAAGCCGGAAAGCTCTCTCGATGTATGGATCCTCATCACCGACTGTTGCACGTATCGCCATCCTGACGCTGAGCGGTCTGATTCTCTGTGCGTGTGCAGTTGTTGTCTTCGGGACAATGACAGGAGGGCACGAAGGTACGCGCCATGGCTTGAGCGAGGCATCACCGAGCCGGATGCCGGAAACGCTCGTCTACGATCCCGGCGTGTTGGACACGCTCGACGAGTTGCAAGTCGATGTGCAAGGCGTGCCGTCGTCCGCGTGGTCCGGTGCGCAAGCAAAGTATGCCAGCGGCACCTACCGCCGCATCGGCTCACTATTCGAGCCGGACTACGAAGCCGTCTTCGACATGCACCCGGACCTGATCCTGGTCGCCGACCGGTCAGCCGCGAAGATGCGGAGCCTTGCCACGATCGGTCCAACGCTGGATCTTACTGTAGATACCAAGCATCTGGTGGCGGGTGTTCGACACAACGCGCTACTGCTGGGCAGGATCTACGGTCGTGAAGGCACAGCTACCGAACTCGTTCAGCGACTCGACCACTCACTGGAGGTGCTTCGAAACCTGACCCGAAACCGCGGGCGGGGCCTTGTGCTGCTGACCTCCGGTGGACGAATGAGCGTTTATGGCTCAGGGTCGAGGTTCGGAGTCATCCACGACGACTTTGGCATTCCATCCGCAGACAGCTCCATTGACATCTCTGTGCATGGGCAAGCGATCTCCTACGAGTACCTTGCCAAGACGAACCCGGAGTGGCTGTTCGTCATCGACCGTGACACCGCTATAGGTCAAGAGGGCCAAGCAGCAGCGCGACTGTTGGACAACCCGTTGGTCCGGACAACGACGGCGTGGAAGCGTGGTCAGATCGTGTACCTCGATAGCTGGGATTGGTACATGTCGGGCCTGATTGGCATTGGCTCGATGCAGCGCAGCGTCGATGCACTCATCGATCGTTTTGCGTGCGCAGCCGATGGGAATAGTTCCTGGAACGTGGCTGATGGCAACAATTGCGCCGCGGGCGCCATAAGCCGCGGACGAGCACAGAGATGAAGAAGTCAGCCCGCACCGTCCTGGTGGCAGGTTCCGTGTTTCTGCTACTCATCGTCAGCCTGTGCTCCGGCGTTGCTGACATTGAATGGCGTCTGGTCCTTAGCCACTGGCCAGATGGTATCGACTGGATCGTTCTGACCGAAAGCCGATGGCCGCGGACAGCGGCAGTCGCACTTGCGGGTGCAGGGCTTTCCGTTGCCGGACTGGTCATGCAGATGTTGGCCAGAAACCGCTTTGCCGAGCCTTCGACAACGGGAACGGTTGAGGCAGCTGCACTCGGGGCATTGCTCGTTGCGCTGTTTGCCCCCGCCGCAACCGTTCTGGAGAAAATCCTCGGCGCCACCGCTGTGGCTCTCCTTCTCAGCGGTGTCTTCCTCCAGTTGATTCGATCTCTACCACCGCGCTCCGGCTTCGTCGTCCCACTAGTCGGACTCATCTTCGGCGCGATCCTTCACTCCGTGGCCACACTGATTGCCTTGCGGTACCACCTCACTCAGGCATTACACGGATGGGACTTGGGCGACTTCTCCTCGGTGCTGAAAGGCCGCTATGAACCTATGTGGATGCTGGTGCCGTTGATAGTCGCGGCATACGCGATCGCTGATCGCCTCACACTGATGGGTCTGGGAAGCGCAGTCGCACGTAGCCTCGGGGTCAATTACCGCCGGACACTGACGCTTGGCCTTGCTCTTGTCTGTGCCGCATCGGCGATCGTTGTCGTATGTGTGGGCAGCTTCCCCTTCCTTGGCCTGGTCGTACCCAATCTTGTACGGCTGCGCCACGGCGACAACGTTCGTGCAGCGCTGCCTCGGGTAGCACTAATGGGGGCTGGGCTGACCTTGATCTGCGACATCCTGGGTCGGCACCTTGTAGCTCCTTACGAACTCCCAGCCTCCACCATTGCCGGGGTCATTGGCGCCATAGCAGTAGTGCTACTTCTTCGTTCGAAGCATGTCCATGCAGATTAGTCCTTCCTTGAGACAGTCCCTCCTCGTGATGATCGCCATCGCCTCGGCACTGGCATTCATGACCGTGCAGTCAAAGGGCAACTGGGCCTTCGTCATCCCATTTCGCGGTGGGCGGCTTGCCGTGGTGGTTCTGGTTGCGGGCTGCATAGCAGTCTCCTCAGTGCTTTTTCAGACCATCACCCAGAACAACATACTTACACCCTCCATCATGGGCTTTGATGCGGTGTACGTATTGATGCAGACGCTGTCGATTTTCCTTTTCAGATCGTCGAACGCGGCAGTTAATACACCACTTCTTGCATTCGCGATCAATGTTCTTTTGATGGTGGGCGCGGGAATGCTGATGTGGACATTCATCAGAAGATCAGGTGCGCGATCCTTGCACCTGCTCCTCCTCACCGGAGTGGTTTTCAGCCTTCTAGTGCGTAGCGTATCCGGCCTGCTGATGCGCCTGATAGATCCAAACGATTTCATGTTGCTGCAGGACGCACTGTTCGCCAACTTCAATTCGGTGGAGCTTTCCCTTCTTCCCTATGCGGCCACGTTGGCTGTGGCAGTGATAGTGATGGTGTGGCGCAGACGATTCCAGTACGACGTCGCGCTGCTGGGCAAGGACGCGTGCACGGGGCTTGGCTTGGATCATGGCGGCCTGGCTCGCTTCACGTTCGTGGCCGTATCCGTCCTTGTCGCAGTGTCCACAGCACTCGTAGGGCCGATTCTCTTCCTGGGTTTGCTTGCAAGCAACATGGCCTATCGGGTCACCGGCACAAGGCGCCATGCAGTCACCCTTCCTGCTGCCTTCCTCATCGCGCTGATCGCTATCCTCGGTGGCCAGCTGATCCTCGAGCGAGTTCTGTCACTCGGCACCGTCGTGACGGTAGTGATCGACCTCGCGGGCGGACTTGTTTTCCTTGCACTCGTCTTAAAGCGGAGCAGATTGTGCTGAACGCCATGGTGGTTACCAAGAACTACGACCAGACAGCCGTCGTAAAAGATGTGAGCCTTGCTGTTCCTGAGGGAAAGCTCACCGCACTGATCGGCCCGAACGGTGCCGGAAAATCAACGCTGCTCTCAATGCTGGCACGATTGACCAGCCCGACTGGCGGCGTAGTTCTTCTGGATGGAAAGGAGATTTCAGCACTGCCTGGCGACGTGGTGGCACGCCGCTTGGCGATTCTCCGTCAGGCGAATCAGGTTTCGCTCCGCTTGACCGTACGCGATCTGGTGCGATTCGGGCGATATCCCCATAGCCAGGGCAGCATCACCGAAGAGGATAGGCGGAAGATCGAGCAGGCGATCTCCTACTTGCACCTCAACGCCCTCGCGGACCGATACCTTGATGAGATCTCCGGCGGAGAACGTCAACGCGCCTTCATCGCTATGGCTCTAGCTCAGGACACACATTACCTTCTGCTGGATGAGCCCCTGAACTCGCTCGATATGAAGCAGGCAGTCACGATGATGGGCGTTCTTCGCAGGGCGGTGGACGAGCTTGGCAAGACCATCGTTGTCGTACTGCATGACATCAATTTCGCTTCGACCTACGCTGATCACATTGTTGCAATGAAGTCCGGCACGATCGTTGTTCAAGGATCGCCCTCAGCAGTGATGAAATCCACAGTACTTAAGGAAATCTACGAGATCCCGATCAGTGTCCATCAGATAAGGAGTTCAAGGCTGTGCGTCTTCTATGGCAACGACGCTGACCCGTGACCCCAACGTGGATGAAGCCTGTACGCCGGAGAAGTATCGTCCTGGCGTTTGCCCCGTCAGCTTTTTGAACATGGTAATGAAGGCATTCACCGAGTCGTAGCCAAGGCGAGCAGCTACTTGTTGCACGTTCTCGCCGCCAGCCAACTGGCGCAATGCGACAAGAAGATGGAGCTGCTGACGCCAGCGCCGGAAGCTCAGTCCCGTCTCACGTTCCATCAGCCTGCCAAGGGTTCTTTCGCTCGTTGCTAGCCGCTTGGCCCATTGGGTGAGTGTGCTCCTGTCTGCGGGATCTTCTGACAGCAGCTGGGTCAGCTGCCGAATCCTGGGATCGTTGGAGGTAGGCAGATAGAGTTGCTCCACGGGCATTTTGATCAGTTCTTCGAGTAGAACGGCTGCCTTCCTGCCAGTGGGGCTGTTCATGGCATAGCGCGAGTCCTGGTCTGCCAGATCAAGTATCAGCGCCTGCACCAAAGGCGAGAGCGCAAGTGTGCAGCACTCCAGAGGAAGACTTGTCCGACCAGGTTGAATGAAGAGGTAGCAGACGCGCGCGTTGGCAGTCACATTGATGCTGTGCGGCATGTCCCATGGGACCCATACTCCGCAGCGTGGTGGCACCATCCAGACAGCGTTGGGCACCTCGCAGGTGACAGCGCCCTCAAGAGCCATCACCAGCTGCCCTTGCGCGTGGTGATGAGTGGGGATTTCCGCCTGCTCGCTGGAGATCTCAGCATGCATGCCAATGACGGGACCTCTGGCCTCACTGTCATCGAAAGTCCAGTCGAACGGCTCTTCGGCAGCGCTCATTCTGTTGACGTATTTTAGGTATCATCAGGCACTGTATCTATATCGCGCCACCGCCGCAACGCCTATCTTTCGCATCCTCAGAATTGATCAGGTGTTTCCCGTGAACATGAACACTCGCGCAGACCGCGCGGCCGCAGGTACCGGCCTGCTCCTGCTTGGGCTGATACTGGTTGGCGCCAGCCTCCGCTCACCCATCACTGGTGTGGGCCCTGTCCTGCAGACCCTTCGCTCCACCTTTGACCTGACATCGACGCAGGCAGGCCTGCTCACCACACTACCGCTCATCGCGTTTGGCGTGCTGTCGCCATTCGCGGGACGGATTGCCAATCGTTTTGGCTTGGATCGCGTCCTTCTGGTGGCAATGCTGGTGCTGCTGGGTGGCGTGGCACTACGTTCGGCGGGCACTGCCGTCGCCCTCTATTTCGGCACGGCCGCGATCGGGTTCGGCATCGCATTTGGCAATGTCTTGATGCCTGCGATCGTGAAGAAGGAGTTCCCGGGCAAAGTGCCGTCCATCACCAGCAAGTGCGGTATGGCGATGGGTTTGGGCGCTGCTGCGGCGTCTGCTTCGGCCGTGCCCCTTGAGCATGCAGGTGGCTGGCAGGTTGCGTTGGGCGCCACGGCTGTCTTCCCGGCGCTCGCATTGCTCATCTGGCTGTTCCAGTTGAAGCCGAAGGCAGTTGTATCTGCGTCTTCTGCAGCACCGGTGGCCAAGGTGAACGTGTGGGGTTCCGCTCTGGCGTGGCAGGTCTCGATCTACATGGCGATCAATTCCATCCTGTTCTACGCGATGATTACCTGGTTGCCGTCGATTCTTACCGACAACGGGCTCAGCGATTCTGCCGCCGGCTCGCTGCACGGTCTGCTCCAGCTTGCTTCGATCGTGCCAGGCCTGCTGCTGGGCGCCGTTGTGAGTAAGCTGAGCAATCAGCGCGGAATTGCCGTCTTCCACGGTGCGATCCAGATCGTCGCCTTGGCAGGGCTGATCTTCATGCCGGCGTGGGCACCGGTATGGGCCTTCCTGTTCGGCATGGGCACCGGCGGTGCTTTGCTGCTGTCGCTGATGTTCATGGGCCTGCGGACCAGCTCTCCTCAGCAGGCCGCCTCGCTTTCGGGCATGGCCCAGTGTGTGAATTTCCTGCTGGCAGCATGTGGTCCCGCCGCTGCGGGCTGGCTGCACACGTCAACGGGCGGCTGGAACACCGTTCTCGCAGTCGGCATTGCTCTTGCCGCAGTGATGGGCGTCTTTGGCGCACTGGCGGGTCGGACCCGCACTGTGGGCTGAGCGGGCGTTCAGAGCCGGGTGGCGCATCGCCATCCGGCTTTTTGCTGGCCTGATCGCCTTGCATGTTCCTAATCGAGCTCTACGATGAATCGCGTAGCCACGGCGTTTGGCCTGACCGACGCTCCAACCCGCTTCAGTTCGACCAGCCCGTAACCTTCCATCATACGGAGAGTGCGAGACAGGCTCGGCACTCTTCGCCCACTGTGCTCAGAGAGCTCAGTCAGTGAGCTTGGCCGAAGCTCGTGCAGTAGCCTGAGCAGGCTTCGATTCTCGTCACTCAGTACAGCAGCCAATGAAGACAACGTCGCAAACGTTATCGCATCCGGCTCTACTTGGAGCGGTGCCGCTCTTTCCCGTCGCTGGCCACCAATAACACAACGGCGGACCTCGTTTGAGGCTGCTGGGTCACGGCGAATGTCTGGATTCTTCACTGGATTGATTGAGGATTGGGACTCAGTCCATCATGTCGCGCTGAGTAATGGTCCTGATTGAACAAACGGCGCATTGGGTTGCGTGTCGGGAACTCAGTCGCTGCCGTCGGCCAGAAGGTGAACCCCATGCGCACGCATCCGGGCGAACGACTGCGCTCCATTGGAAGAAAAAGAGAGCAGGTCTGCTGCCTTACTGATTGCCCCGCCCCAGGAAAGGGTCCTCAGGACCGGCCACGAAATTTGGTGGCATCATGCCGATCAGCCCACCAGTCCCTTTCCCGATGGTTGACCCAGCTCCCCGCCGAAAGCGAAGCGCCCGTTTTGCCGAGATCGCATTGGCTGCTGGGGTCAGTGCAAGCACCGTTGACCGAGTGCTGAACGAACGCGGCAGCGTTTCGGACACCGCGCGCCGCAAGGTCATCGAGGCGGCGCGTACGCTGGGCATCCCGCGCGTGCTTCCGTCGGTGGCGCACGGCGTGCTGCGGTTCGATGTGGTGCTGGGATACGAGCGGGACAATGATTACTACCGGAATCTGGACGCTGCCGTGCAGCGCTACGCCCAGCTGCTTGGTTCCCGCATCGCTGTCCACAGGCACCACTGGCCGTATGAGCAGGAAGCCGAGATGCTGGCCTTCATCCAGCGCCCCCCCTACAAGCGGCATGGGTTGCTGATCGCGGCTGCGGATACACCCGCAATACGTGCGGCACTGGTGGAACAGCAGCGGCTGGGCGTGCCAGTAGTGACGGTCACCAGCGATATCAGTGGTCTTGAAGGCCGTCAGTACACCGGCATCGACAACCGTCTGGCTGGATGCACTGCGGCGTATCTGCTTGGAAAAATGGTCAACGGCCCCGGGCGAGTGGTTCTGATGGCCACTTCCATGTCCTGGCTGGCGCACGTGGAGCGCATGGATGGCTTCGTCTCTGTGCTTCGGCAGCGTTACCCCCATCTGGTGCCGGAACCGCCGATCGAGCACCTGGACGACGAGGCGCGCTGCCGGGCGTCCATGCGCCAGGCGTTGCGGGCAGACGGCCCGGTCGTAGGCATCTACAACACCGGTGTGGCTTCGGCGGGCATCGTGTCAGCACTCAGTGGATCGGGCTTGCCCAGGCCTGCGTGGATCACCCACGAGGCCACCGCTGAACACCAGCGGCTGATGCAGGAAGGATGGCTCGATCTGGTGCTGGACCAGGATCCGGATGCCCAGGTCCTGGCCGGACTGCAGTCCCTGATGCACGCCTGTGGCGAGATTGATGGCCCGCTGCCCGGGCCAACGCGGTTCCGGATAGAGACGCCCGAGAATCCATCCCTGTAGTTCGCTGTTGCCGATAAATCGTCAACGCCTCAAGCGACCCGAAGGATGGCTGCAATAAGCTGCGCCGCGCCGCCGTCATGCCCAGGGATCACCGTGCCTGGCCGGCGGTAGGCGCCTTCCCGGCCGGAACACATCGCATGTCTCACTCCCCCCGTCTGCTGTGGCTGCCTCTGGCTGGCCTGCTCGTCTTTTCCCCAAGCGCTGGTGCGGCCGGCCATCTGCTGCCCGATGCGCAGGGCCGCCGGGCAGCGTTGGAAGCAAAGGGAATAGCCGTCGACCTGGGTTATACCTCCGAGGATGCCCGCAACGTCAGTGGTGGCGACCGTCATACCGGCACGCATGCCGGCCAGTTGGCCATGGGCCTGCGGATGGACCTGGAGCGGCTGTGGGGCTGGGAGGGCATGCAGGCCCAGGCGTCCGTTTCGCTGCGCGACGGCGACAACCTTAATGCTCGAGCGAACCTTGGCCAGCTTTTGCAGAGCCAGGAAACCTATGGCCGCGGATCGATCTGGCGGCTGGGAAGTCTGTGGGTAGGAAAGAGGTGGGCCGACGGCAGGGTTGGAGTGAAGGCCGGCCGCATGGCGGTGGGCGACGACTTCAATTCATTGGACTGCATGGCGATGGACCTGACCTTCTGCGGCAGCCAGCCGGCCATGTTCGCAGGCGACTACTGGTTCAATGGCCCTGCCAGCCAGTGGGCCGCAGTGCTTGAAGTAAAGCCGCGATCGAACCAGTACCTACGGGTTGGCGCGTACCAGATCAATCCGGCGTACGGCAACGAACACGGTGGAGGCCTGCGCTTGGCGCCCTCGGGTACGGTCGGAACGCTGACGCCGGTGGAATTTGGCTGGGATCCCGAGGCCAACGGCTTCTCTGGCCACTATGCCTTGGGTGGGTGGTACAGCAGCGCCCCGCGAGCTGACGCCTGGCGAGATGAAACCGGCACGGCCTGGAGTGATTCTGGATTGCCAGCCCTCATGCGCGCCGGTGCTTATGGCGGCTATGCCAGCCTGCACCAGCAGCTGACCCATGGGAACGGAGGCGATCCGCAATCCGGGCTCAGGGTGATGCTCGACCTGACCCGCACCGACCGCCGTACGGGAGCCATCGATGGAACGACCCACGTGATCCTGCGCTACACCGGGGTCGGCTCGACGCGGGTACATGACCAGGTCGGCATCGGCTTGGGAGCCACGGAGGTCAATCCTCGCTATGGACGCGGGAGTGAGAGCGGCACGCCATCGGCGCACACCGAGTACACCGCGGAGGCTTTCTACACCCTGCAGGCGATTCCTGGCGTCGTGCTGCAGCCTGTCCTGCAGTACGTCGTCCACCCAGGCGGGCGCTCGGACAACCACGATGCCATGGTCATCGGCATGAAGACTCAATTGTCGTTCTAGGAGCCGCCTGACGATTTATCGTCAACGGATCCGGAGCGGTCCGTTTGGCGGCCGCGACAATACGCCGCATGCGGGCAGGGCCCTGGCGCTGTCGTGCGCCTCGCCGCTCCCCGCCAGGAGCGGAAGATGAAACGACGACAAGCCTTGCTGACCCTGGGTGCCGCAGCCGCCGTGCCCGTGGCAGGGGCCATTGCAAAAGAGATGCGCGGCTACCCGCACGACATGTCACTGGACAAGGCCTTCATGCCTTCTCCAGTGCGCCAGGGAAGCAGCTGGAAGGTCCTGACCGATGCAGAGGAGCGCCGTACGCTGGGCGCTGTGTTCGATCGCCTGATCCCGGCCGATGAACTTGGCCCCTCTGCCACGCAAGCCGGCGCCTTGGTGTTCCTGGACGGGCAGCTGGCCGGCCCGTATGGCGAAGGCGCGATGCTCTACCGCAAGGGCCCCAAGTCGCCGGGCGAAGACCAGCTGATGCAGAAGCCGCAGTTCATCGCTACGCCGCGTGAGCGCTACGCCACGGGCATCAAGGCACTGGACACCTATGCGTCGCGCGCCCATGGCAAGCACTTTGCCGATCTGCCGGCCGAACTGCAGGACCAGACCCTTGCGGGCATGGAAGACGGAAGCATCCAGCTGGGCCGCGACGTCAACACGAAGGCGTTCTTCGAGCTGATGCTGATGAACGTGCGCGAGAGCTACTTTGCCGACCCGATGTATGGCGGCAACCAGGACATGGTCGGCTGGAAGCTCATCGGCTTCCCCGGCGCACGTTACGACTACCGGCTCTACGCCGACCGCACCGGCCAGGCACTGGGCCTGCAGCCGGTCAGCCTTATTCCGAAGGACTGAGCGCCGCGCTGCGGCAGCCAGCCTTTCGCCAGCTGAAGAAGACATCATGGCAAACAAACGCTCCAAGGCTGACGTGGTCATCGTCGGCTTGGGTTGGTCCGGCTCGTTGATGGCCGAGGAGCTCACCCGTGCCGGCTTGAATGTAGTCGCCATCGACCGCGGCCCCTGGATGGATACCTCTACCCACACGCCGCCCGCCGTTGACCCGGACGAACTGCGCTGGAGCCAGCGCAAGGAACTGTTCTCGCCGCCGCGCGACAACACCGTCAGCTTCCGCAACAGCCTGGACCAAGTGGCCGCGCCGCTGCGCGACTTCGGCATCTTCGAGATGGGCGGTGGGGTTGGTGGTGCGGGTTTCCATTGGGCCGGCATGGCGTGGCGCTTCAGTCCGTGGGATTTCGAGATCCGCAGCCGGACCATCGAGCGCTACGGCCGCGCCCGCGCCGATGACGGTGAGATGCAGCTGCAGGATTGGGGCGTCACCTACGACGAACTCGAACCGTTCTATGACCGCTGGGAGCGCATTGCCGGCATCTCCGGCAAAGCCGGCAACATCAAGGGCGAGATCTCCAGCGAGGGCAATGTCTTCGAGGGACCGCGCAGCCGTGACTACCCCACGCCCAAGCTTAAGACGCTGCGGATGATGGAGCTGTTCAACGACGCGACCACGCGCATGGGCCTGCATCCGTTCACCATCCCGGTCGCCAATATCTCGCAACCCTATGTGAACCCCTTGGGTGTAACGATGGGCGCATGTACCTACTGTGGTTACTGCCTGGCCTACGGGTGCGGCAACTTCTCCAAATCCAGCCCGCAGGCCTGCATCTTCCCGGTGCTGATGCGACGGCCCAACTTCCAGGTCATCACCAAGGCGTGCGTGACCGAGGTGAACAAAGCGGCCGATGGCAAGACGGTCACCGGTGTGACCTATGTGGACGAACACGGAAACGAGGTGGAGCAGCCTGCGGACATCGTCTGCCTGACGGCATTCCAGGTCGACAACGTACGCATCCTGCTGAACTCGAAGATCGGCCAGACCTACGATCCGCACACGGGCAAAGGCACGATTGGACGCAACTTCGGCTTCCAGACGATCTCAGGTACCGACCTGTGGTTCGAGGATGAAACCATCAACCCGTTCATCGGTGCCGGCGGCCTCGGCTCGCAGATCGACGACTACAACGGCGACAACTTCGATCACTCCAAGCTCGACTTCATTGGCGGTGCAGGCATCCTGACGCTCTCGCGCGATGGCGCGCCCATTGCCAAGGCAGCCAACCTTCCGGCAGGCACGCCGCGCTGGGGCAGCGGCTTCAAGAAAGGCTACAAGAAGTACTACCAGAACTACGGCGTGCTGTTCAATCAAGGCTGCTCCATGCCCACGCGCCTGGGCTCACTGGATCTGGATCCCAACTACACCGACCGGTTCGGCGTGCCGCTGCTGCGCCTGACCTACGACTACGCGCAGAGTGACCGCAACATGGCCAAGTTCACCATGGACCGTGCCGTGGAGATCGCACGCGAAATGGGCGCCTCGCACGTGACGCCCTTCAATTTCGCCGACAAGGCATTCACCACCGGCATCGTGGCATCCGACCACGTCGTAGGTGGCGCGGTCATGGGTGCCGATCCGGAGACCTCTGCGGTGAACCCGTGGCTGCAGAGCTGGGATGCCCACAACCTGTTTGTGGTCGGTGCATCGGCTTTCCCGATGAATGCCGGCTACAACCCGACCGGCACGCTTGGAGCCCTGGCGATCCGCACCGCACAGAAGATCCATCAGGACTACGTGCGCGACCCGCGCCCGTTGGCGGGAGGCTGAGCCATGGCGAGCAGGAAACGCATTGCAGGCATTGTGCTGGCCGTCGCGGCGGTAGGGGTTGCAGGCCTGGGCTGGAGCCGGCTCAATGTCAGCCGATCCAACGTGGCCGATGACAAGGTGACCTTGGCCGACGCCAGGAGCAGTGACCGCGCCGCTATCGAACGCGGTGCCTATGTCATGAGGACCGGCGACTGCCTTGCCTGCCACACCGCAGACAAGGGCGACTTCGCCGGCGGCTACGCGATCGATACCCCCTTCGGTCAGATCATGTCCTCCAACATCACCCCCGACCGGGAGACGGGCATCGGGGCCATGACCGAGCGGGACTTCTTCAAGGCAGTGCGACACGGCCAGGGCAGCAAGGGCCTGCTGTACCCGGCGATGCCCTACACCGCGTATCAGCGTTTGAGCGATGAGGACATGCATGATCTGTGGGCATACCTGTCCACGGTGAAGCCGGTGAGCAATGAAGTCCACGAGAATGCAGGTCTCGGCTTCCCCTTCAACATCCGCTACGCCATGGCAGGCTGGAACCTCTTGTTCTTCGACAACCGCGGTTTCACCCCGACACCCGGCCTCTCGCCTCAGGCCAAGCGCGGCCAGTACCTCGTGGACGGCGGGACGCACTGCGCCGCCTGCCATAGCCCGCGAAACCTGCTGGGTGCCGAAATCGGCAGCCGCTACCTGCAAGGCGGCAACCTGGGCGACTGGTACGCCCCGGACCTGACCCCCAACCCGCACTCGGGACTGGGGAGCGAGCCTGAAGAGGGAATCGTGGAGTACCTCCGTACTGGCTCGAACGGCGTGTCGGTGGCCAGTGGTCCGATGGCAGAGGCCGTGGAGCATTCCTTTCAGCATCTGACCGAAGACGACCTGAAGTCCATTGCCACCTACTTGAAGACCCTGCCGGCATCACCGGGTGGCCGACCTGCTGCTTTGGCAGCCAACACGCCTGCTATGCAACGCGCCGCCCTGCGCTACGAGGTCAACTGTTCCGCATGCCATGGCGTGCGCGGCGAAGGCATGGGGGGAATGACAGCCGCATTTGCAGGCAATCGTGCCCTGCAGTCTGATGATGTCACCAGCCTTCTGCATGTGATGATGGTGGGTGGGCGTGCGGCATCGACCAAGGAGAAGCCGACCGGCGCGGGTATGCCTTCGTTCGCGTGGAAAATGGATGATCGCCAGATTGCCGAGACGCTGGACTACATCCGCAACAGTTGGGGCAACGCAGCCAAGCCGATCGACGAAAGCGACGTCGCCAGGACGCGGGCGCAGCTGCAGGCGGCAAAGCAGCTGCCGGCCAACTGAGATTCCCAACAATGGCTAGCTCCCTACCACTGCGCTCTGATGCCTACAGCAGCCCTCAGTCGGCCTTGGGTCGCGCAATCATGCGTGCGCGTCGAAAGAGTGGTGTCACGCAGATAGAGCTGGCACGCCAGCTGGGCATGCACCGGACCCAGCTAGGCCACGTTGAGCAGGGTAGAAAGGACTTTCAACTCTCTACTCTCGTTCGCATCGCCGATGCCTTGGGGATACCCCTCTCGATGTTGGTCAGGAGCGCGGAGCTGTAAGCCCTGGTTCCGCATCGATGGGACAGTACCAGCGCTTCAAGAGCTATGTCCGCTATCGGCCAGAAGCGGACATCGAAGATGGGCAGGTGCACCGCCGCCATCAGACCTCCCGCCTACTTGAGCTTGAACCCTCGCTCCTGGACGGTCGTTCGCGTGGGCAGAGCGCTCCAAATACATTCAGGACTACGCTGATGCGCTGGAAGCCAACCGCGATCGCCTGATCACCCTGCTGACCCTCGAACAGGGCAAGCCGCGCCACAGCATGGCCACCTCGAAAGTGGACGCGGCCATCCACTGGGTGCGTGAGGTCGCCAAGCACGAGCTGCCGATCGAGACCATCGAAGACACCGACCAGCACACCGTGGAAGTGCACCACACCGCTGGGCATGGTCGGCGCCATCACCCCGTGGAACTTCCCGGTGCTGCTGGGCCTGTGGAAAGTGGCGCCGTGCCTGGTCACCGGCAACACCATGGTGCTGAAGCCCTCGCCGTATACCCCGCTCACCTCGCTGTTCTTCGGCGAGATCGCGCAGCAGGTGCTGCCGCCGGGCGTGCTCAACGTCGTCTCCGGCGGCAACGAGCTTGGCCAGCAGATGACCGAGCACCCGGCGCTGGCCAAGATCAGCTTCACCGGCTCCACCGCGACCGGCAAGCGCGTAATGGCCAGCAGCGCCAGCAACCTCAAGCGCGTCACCCTGGAACTGGGCGGCAACGATGCGGCCATCGTGCTGGACGACGCGGACTGGGAACCGATCATCCCCACCCTGTTCTGGGCCGCCTTCGGCAATGCCGGCCAGTGGTGCATCGCCACCAAGCGCCTGTACGTGCATCGCAGCCTGCATGCGAAGTTCGTCGACGCCTTCGTGGCCTACGCCGCCAAGCAGACCGTGGGCGATGGCATGCTGGAAAGCACGGACCTGGGGCCGATCCAGAACCGCATGCAGTACGACAAGCTGCGCAGCCTGTTCGACGACGTGAAGACCAAGGGCTACACCGTTCCGCTGGGCGGCACCATCGATGAGAGCCTGGCCGGCAACTTCGTGCCCGTCACCATCGTCGACAATCCGCCTGAAGACAGCCGCATCGTGCAGGAAGAACCGTTCGGCCCGATCCTGCCGATCATCGCCTTCGATGACATCGACGAGGTGGTGGCCAAGGCCAATGCCACGCCGTTCGGCCTGGCCGGCTCGGTCTGGGGCCGCGACCGAGAACGTGCGATCGGCGTGGCCAAGCGTCTGGATACCGGCACCGTATGGGTCAACGAGATCCACATCCACGGTATCGACATCCCATTTGGCGGCCACAAGCAGTCCGGCATGGGCGTTGAAAACGGACACGAAGGCTTGTGTGAGTTCACCACCACCAAGACCCACATGTTCAAGAAATTGTAGCTATGGGATGCGGCCCCACGTCTGGGGCTGCATCAAACTGCCCTCATCGCCTTCCGATGACTAATTGTGTCAGTGAGAATGAGAGAGCCGATCTTCGATTCGGAGCTTGGCTAGTTCAAGACCAGTATCTTCGTCGGCGTAGGGAGAACCGAACAGCGGTATCTCAACCCAAAAACTCTCCTGCCCGGGGTGCACGTACGGAGCATGGTCATCCAACAGCAGCGCTTGCCCAACTTCCGGCACCACAAATCGCAGATCTTTGGTGGGGCCATCCCAAACAATGTAGGGAAGGTGGGCAAACCATTCCGGAGCCACTTCCTCCGAAGCCAACAAGCCGCAGATCCTCCTTGCTAAAGGCTCCGGCACCGTCGTAAAGATCACCAACTGGGAAAATCGGGTGTGGGCGTACTGCAGGAACGGGAAAAGGCCAGGACGGGGAATCTGACTGACTGCGTTGGAGATCAGAGTTCCCTCCAAATCCATTGCCAAGATCGTTGGCTTCATCACATCACTCCTCTGATCAGCGCGCACTGATCAAGCGACCAATTACGGTTCGTCTAGCCCTTGTCCATTCAGATACTCTCGCAGTAGCACTAAGTCTTCGAGCCGACCGCTGCACATCAATGCCACCGCTGGGGCGCCGTTAAACAGGACTCCAGAGCTCGGCCTATGGACCCAGCGATCTGCTTGCTGCTGACTAGGAAAGATGGTGTGCAGTGCCCGATAGATGCCAAGAACGCATCCAATCCGTGTCATGGTCTCCGACAGAGAATCTCCATCCGTATCGGTCGACAAAACAGCCAAAGCGGTATCCACAGGACGTCCAAGGATCGCCGATTGCTGAGCATCAGTCAGGGACCAAGCCGTCGCGACCTGGGCGAATGATCGGATGGCAGGCCCCACAAGTTCAGGATTGTCCAGTCGCATGCTCATGAGTTCGGGCGATAGCAGCACATGACTCATGCTACGCCGAATCCGGCCCGTGAGTGCCAGTGATGCGACCTGGATGCAGAGATGGCAGCAACAGGGAGTGCCTCCTAAACGGCGAAGGGCGAGAGCAGAACACTCTCACCCTTCTCGGCCGAACACTATTCGAGTGCTTGTTGACCACCTGTAAGCCTTGCATCGCGCAAGGCCATAGCCACCAAGGGATCGTATTGAACAAACAAATGTTCGGACTAGCTCAGCATCGGGCAGTCAATTTGAACAAACAATTGGTGTATTGAACGAACATTTGTCAACTACCACCGGCGACCTTTGGCCCGTCCGGCTTATTCCACCGTAACGCTCTTGGCCAGGTTGCGCGGCTTGTCCACGTCCGTGCCGCGTGCCAGCGCGGTGTGGTACGCCAGCAGCTGCACCGGAATGGTATGCACGATCGGGCTGAGCACGCCGGCGTGGCGCGGCGTGCGGATGACGTGCACGCCTTCGGACGCGTTGAAGTTGCTGTCCTGGTCGGCGAACACGAACAGCTCGCCACCGCGGGCGCGCACTTCCTGCATGTTCGACTTCACCTTTTCCAGCAGGCTGTCGTTGGGCGCGATCACCACCACCGGCATGTCTTCGTCCACCAGCGCCAGCGGCCCATGCTTGAGCTCACCGGCCGGATAGGCCTCGGCATGGATGTAGGAGATTTCCTTGAGCTTGAGCGCGCCTTCCAGCGCGATCGGGTAATGCAGGCCACGGCCCAGGAACAGGGCGCTGCTCTTGCGCGCGAAGCGCTCGGCCCACGCCGCGATCTGCGGCTCCATGTTCAGCGCATGCTGCACGCTGCCCGGCAGGAAGCGCAGCTGCTCCAGATAATCCGCCTCCTGTGCGGCGTCGACGCGGCCGTGCAGCTTGCCCAGCACCACGGTCAGCTGGAACAGCGCGGCCAGCTGGGTGGTGAACGCCTTGGTGGACGCCACGCCGATCTCGGCGCCAGCACGGGTGTAGCAGACCAGTTCGCTGGCGCGCGGAATCGCGCTTTCCGGCACGTTGCAGATCGACAGCGTGTGGGTGTGGCCCAGCGACTTGGCGTACTTCAGCGCTTCCATCGTATCCAGCGTTTCGCCGGACTGGGAAATGGTCACGATCAGGTGCTTGGGATTGGCATACGCCGCGCGGTAGCGGTACTCGCTGGCAATTTCCACGCTGCACGGCAGGCCGGCGATGGATTCGATCCAGTAACGCGCGGTCAGGCCGGAGTAGTAGCTGGTACCGCAGGCCAGGATCTGCACGCCTTCAATGCCGGCCAGCACGGCTTCGGCATTCTTGCCGAACAACTCGGCCGGGAAACCACCGGCGTCGATCGCCGCTTCGATGGTGTCACCCAGCGCGCGCGGCTGCTCGTGGATTTCCTTCTGCATGAAGTGGCGGTACGGGCCCAGCTCCAGCGAGGCCAGCGACACGTCGGACAGGTGCACGTCGCGCTCGACCGGCTGGTCGTGCTCGTCGAAGACCTGCACGCCATCGCGGCGGATGTCGGCGGTGTCGCCCTCTTCCAGGAAGATCACCTTGCGCGTGGCCGAGATCACGGCCGAGACATCGGAGGCGACGAAGTTCTCGCCCTCACCCAGGCCCACCAGCAGCGGGCAGCCCATGCGCGCGCAGACGAAGTGGTCCGGCTCGGCGCGGCTGACCACGGCCAGGGCGTAGGCGCCGGTCAGCTCCTTCACCGTGCGCTGCAGCGCGCCCAGCAGGCTGTCGCCGCCCTTCAGGTGGTGGTGCATCAGGTGCGCGATCACTTCGGTGTCAGTCTGCGACTCGAAGGTGTAGCCCAGCGCGCGCAGCTTCTCGCGCTGCTCTTCGTGGTTTTCGATGATGCCGTTGTGCACCAGCGCCACGCCGTGGCTGATGTGCGGGTGCGCATTGGCCTCGGTCACCCCGCCATGGGTGGCCCAGCGGGTGTGGCCGATGCCCAGGCTGGCGTGGAAGCCTTCGGCCTCGGCGGCGGTGGCCATCTCCGAGACGCGGCCGGTGCGGCGCACGCGGCGCACGTCCGCGCGCTCGCCCTGGTCGATCACCGCAATACCGGAAGAATCGTAGCCGCGGTATTCCAGTCGTTTCAGTCCTTCGATCAGTACCGGCACCACATCGCGATCAGCGATCGCACCTACGATTCCACACATGTCGCGTTTCCTTGAAGACGATGTCGGCATTCTAGCGTGGGTGCCCGCCCTCCCCCGCCTGTCTGCTTAATGAAAGTGTCCGCTACAGTGTCCGCGGACACCCGGACACCGACCACGGATCGCTAAATCACTGATTCATAAAAGCAAAAAGTTGGCACGCGACGTGCTTGGTATGGGCTACCACCGACAGGCACGTACCCGATGATCCGCGACACCTCTGCCCAGGACCAGATCGTTTCCTCCGCCCCGGCCGGCACCTCCCGCTCGGGCGCCGCCCTGCGCCGTTACCGCTGGCCGGTGCTGGGCGGGCTTGCCCTGCTGGCCGCCATCGGCTGGGCGGTGCATGCCTGGTCCAATGCCAGCCGCTCCTTCGACAGCAGCCGGGTGCGCATTGCCGAAGTGCAGCGCGGCGACCTGGTGCGCGACATCGCCGCCGACGGCCGCGTGATCGCCGCCAACAGCCCCACCCTGTACGCCATCTCGGCCGGCACCGTGGACCTGAAAGTGGTGGCCGGTGACGTGGTGAAGAAGGGCCAGGAGCTGGCGATCATCGACAGCCCGGAGCTGCGCAGCAAGCTGGCCCAGGAACAGGCCACCCTGGCCGGCTTGGAAGCCGAAGCCAGCCGCGCCGCCCTGGACGCCACCCTGGCCCGCGCCAAGTCGCGCAAGGAAACCGACCAGGCCAGCATCGAACGGCAGGCCGCCGACCGCGACCTGCAGCGCTACCAGCGCGGCTACGACGGCGGCGCGGTGCCGCAGATCGACCTGGCCAAGGCCCAGGACACCCTGAAGAAGGCCGACATCACCCTGGCCAACGCCACCACCGATGCCCGCCTGCAGAGCCAGGGCGCCGACCTGGATGCGCGCAACAAGCGCCTGCTGGCCGACCGCCAGAAGGCCGTGGTGGCCGAAGTGCAGCGCCAGGTGGACGCACTGACCCTGCGCGCCCCGTTCGATGGCCAGGTAGGCCAGGTGCAGGCCACCCAGGCCACCAACCTGGCGGCCAACGCGCCGGTACTGGGCGTGGTGGACCTGTCCAAGTTCGAAGTGGAGATCAAGGTGCCGGAAAGCTTCGCGCGCGACCTGGCCATCGGCATGCCGGCACAGCTGACCGGTGGCAACGGCAAGCCGTTCGCCGGTGAGATCAGCGCGGTGTCGCCGGAAGTGGTCAACGGTGAAGTGAACGCCCGCGTGCGCTTTGCCGCCGCACAGCCCGAAGGCCTGCGCCAGAGCCAGCGCATGTCGGTGCGCGTGCTGCTGGATACCCGCAGGAACGTAATGAAGGTCGAGCGTGGCCCGTTCGTGGAACAGGGCAACGGCGTGGCCTACGTAATGGACGGCCGCACCGCGGTGCGCCGGCCGGTGGAACTGGGCGTCAGCAGCCTGGGCGAAGTGGAAATCAAGTCGGGTGTGCAGCCGGGCGACCGCATCGTGGTCTCCGGCAGCGACCTGTTCAAGGACGCCGAACGCGTCTCCGTCAACTGACACATCCTGGAGAGAGGACACCCCATGTACATGCTCGAAATGCGTTCGGTCGCCAAGGTTTTCCGCACCGAACAGGTGGAAACCCATGCACTGCGCTCGCTGGAACTGCAGGTGAAGGAAGGCGAATTCGTGGCCGTCACCGGCCCGTCCGGCTCCGGCAAGACCACCTTCCTGAACATTGCCGGCCTGCTGGAGACCTTCACCAGCGGCACCTACCTGCTCGATGGCCAGGACGTGAGCACGCTGGGCGATGATGCGCGCAGCCGCCTGCGCAACCAGAAGATCGGTTTCATCTTCCAGGGCTTCAATCTGATTCCCGACCTGAACCTGTTCGACAACGTGGACGTGCCGCTGCGCTACCGCAGGATGAGCGCCAACGAGCGCCGCGAGCGCATCGAGAAGGCGCTGACCCAGGTCGGCCTGGGCTCGCGCATGAAGCACTACCCCAACGAACTGTCCGGCGGCCAGCAGCAGCGCGCGGCCATTGCCCGCGCCCTGGCCGGCAGCCCGCGCCTGCTGCTGGCCGACGAACCGACCGGCAACCTGGACACGCAGATGGCACGCGGGGTGATGGAGCTGCTGGAAGAGATCAACGCCGCCGGCACCACCATCGTCATGGTCACCCATGACCCGGAACTGGCCGCGCGCGCGCAGCGCAACGTGCACATCGTCGACGGCCAGGTGACCGACCTGGTGCGTGAGCCGGTGCTGGCCACCCCGCGCCGCATCGTTGCCGTGAACGAGTGAGGGCCTGACCATGTTCGCCTACTACGCCCGCCTGGCGGCGCGCAGCTTCCGCCGCAACAAGGTGCTGACCGCGCTGATGGTGGTGGCCATCGCGCTGGGCATCGGTGCTTCGATGACCACTCTGACCGTCTTCCATGTGCTGTCCGGCGATCCGATTCCGGACAAGAGTGATCGTCTGTTCTACGTGCAGTTGGACCCGGGCCCGCGCGGTGGCTACGTGCCCGGCGAAGAACCCAATTCGCAGATGACCCGCTTCGACGGCGAGGCACTGCTGCGCGAGGCCAAGGCCGAACGCCAGGCACTGATGAGCGCCGGCGGCGGCACCATCGAACCGGACAGCAGCACCCTGCAGCCGTTCACGATCGATACGCGCTGGACCTCGGCCGATTTCTTCCCGATGTTCAACGTGCCCATGCAGTACGGCCGCCCCTGGACCCGCCAGGACGATGAAGGCCGCGCGCGCGTGGTGGTCATCTCCAAGGCGCTGAACGACAAGCTGTACCAGGGCGGCAACAGCGTGGGCAAGGACATCCGCATGGATGGCCAGAGCTTCCGCATCGTGGGCGTGATGAAGGAATGGAATCCCGAGCCGCAGTTCTTCGACCTGACCACCGGCAGCTACGGCAAGGATGAGGATCTGCTGCTGCCGGTCACCACCTCCTTTGACATGAAGCTGGGCAGCAGCGGCAACATGAACTGCTTCGGCGAGAACCCGGACGGCAACAGCTATTCGTTGAACGCGCCCTGCACTTGGCTGCAGTACTGGGCCGAGGTGCCGCCGGAAAAGGCCGATGACTATCGCCGCTACCTGGAAAACTACTCCAGCCAGCAGCGCGAGGCCGGCCGCTTCGAGCGCCCGCCGAATGTGCGCCTGCGCAACGTGATGGAGTGGCTGGACTTCAACGGCGCGGTGCCCAGCGATGTGCGCCTGCAGCTGTGGCTGGCGCTGGGCTTCCTGGGCGTGTGCCTGGTCAACACGGTGGGCCTGCTGCTGGCCAAATTCCTGCGCCGCAGCGGTGAAATCGGCGTACGCCGTGCGCTGGGGGCCAGCCGCGGGCAGATCTTCCTGCAGTGCCTGGTGGAAGCCGGCGCGGTGGGCGTGGTCGGCGGCGTGCTCGGCATCGGCGTGGCCCTACTGGGGCTGTTCGCGGTGCGCCAGCAGCCGGTGGACTACGCCAAGCTGGCCCATCTGGACGGCAGCATGCTGCTGCTGGCCATCGGCCTGACCCTGTTTGCCAGCCTTGCTGCCGGCTTCCTGCCCGCCTGGCGCGCGATGCAGGTCACCCCGGCCATCCAGCTCAAGTCGCAGTAAGCACCCGAACGAGGACTCCCATGGACATCCGCCCCATCCTCAGCACCCTGCGCCGGCACAAGACCGCTGCCGCCCTGATCGTGCTGGAAGTCGCCCTGACCTGCGCCATCGTCTGCAATGCGCTGTTCCTGGTCAGCCAGCGCGTGGAAAAGATCAGCATGCCCAGCGGCATCGCCGAGAACGAACTGGTGATGGTGCGCGTGAGCGGCATCGGCAAGCAGACCAATGGCCTGGCCCGCACCCGCGAAGACCTGGCCTCGCTGCGCGCCATTCCCGGCGTCACCAGCGCGACCATCATCAACCAGATCCCGTTCCGCGGCGGTTCTTCAAGCAGCAGCATCCAGCGCCAGCAGGACCAGGAACAGCCCACTACCGAAGCCTCGATGTACACCATGTCCGAAGATGGCATCCGCACGATGGGCATCAACGTGATCGCCGGGCGTGACTTCCAGCCCGACGAATACCGCGACTATGAGGTGGTCAGCAAGGCCGGTTCGCAGGACAAGGCGATCCCGGTGATCTTCACCCAGGCCACCGCCGCGAAGATGGAGCCCAATGGCAATGCGCTGGGCAAGACCTATTACATGGGCAAGCAGCCGCTGCATGTGATCGGCATCGTGGATACGCTCACCACCCCGACCGGCTGGGCCAACAACTGGTCCGAATCGATGCTGCTGCCGCTGCGCCGTGGTTTCGACGAAGGCGGCACCTACATGCTGCGCACCGCACCGGAGCGCCGCGACGAGGTGCTGAAGGCCGCCGTGGCTGCGCTGGAACGCAACGATCCCAACCGCCTGATGCGCGAAAAGATGACCTATGAAGAACAGCGCCAGAAGTACTTCAGCAACGACCGCGCCATGGTCGGCCTGCTGGTGACGGTGTGCGTGGCGCTGCTGGTGGTCACGGCCCTGGGCATCGTCGGCCTGGCCAGCTTCTGGGTGCAGCAGCGCAGCAAGCAGATCGGCATCCGCCGTGCGCTGGGTGCCACCCGCGGGCAGATCCTGCGCTACTTCCAGACCGAGAACTTCCTGCTGGCCACGCTGGGCATCGTGCTGGGCATGCTGGCGGCCTACGCCATCAACCTGGCCCTGATGAACATGTACGAGCTGCCGCGCATGCCGCTGCTGTACCTGCCGCTGGGCGCGGTGCTGCTGTGGGTGCTGGGCCAGGTCGCGGTGTTCGGCCCGGCCCGCCGCGCCGCCGCGGTGCCGCCGGCGGTGGCCACCCGGGGGGCGTGACATGCGCCCCTTGGTCCTGGCCCTTGTACTTGCCCTGCCGTTGCCGGCGCTTGCCGGCAGCAGCACGGTGCAGACGATGAACTGGCAGCAGGATGGCGCACAGCTGGCGCTGCGCTCCACCGAAGGACAGGTGGACGTGCAGGCGGTGCGTCCCGAGGCGCGCTTCGGCGTGCGCCGGGGCGACCGCATCCTGCGCGTGGACGACACGCCGGTCCGCCAGATCGATGCGCTTGCCGCCGCCCTGCGCCGCGCAGATTCGGCCGGCAAACCACAGGTGTACCTGCTGCTGCGCCGCGACGGCCGCACGCTCAGCCAGGCGGTCAGCGTGGCGACCTGGAAGGCGGTGCTGGTACCGCCGCCAGCGCCGTCGCCCCCGCCACCGCCGCACTGACCTCGCTGCCCCCTGCGCAGCCACCGGTTTGGCTATGCTTGATGGGTGGCGCCGGTCACGGTTCTCTCGGCGCCACCCATCCCTTCTCCAGAATGCGTCCATGCCTGCGATCCTGATCATCGACGACAACGCGAGCGTAGCCACTGCGTTGGACGTGCTGTTTTCCCTGCATGACATCGACACCCTGCGGGCGCAGAGCCCGGCCGAAGGGCTGGCCCTGCTGGAATCGCAGCCGGTGGACCTGGTGATCCAGGACATGAACTTCACCGAAGACACCACCTCTGGTGAGGAAGGCGAAGCACTGTTCGCGCAGATCCGCGCGCGCCACCCCGATCTGCCGGTCATCCTGCTGACCGCCTGGACCCACCTGAGCAGTGCGGTGGACCTGGTCAAGGCCGGTGCCGCCGACTATCTGGCCAAACCGTGGGATGACCGCAAGCTGCTGACCACGGTGAACAACCTGCTGGAGCTGTCCGAGGCGCGTCGCGAACTGGACCAGCGCCGCGCGCGCGAACAGCGCCAGCGCACGGCCCTGGAAACGAAGTACGAGCTGTGTGATGCGGTGTTCGCCGATCCGGCCAGCGAGCGCATCATCGCCTTGGCCTGCCAGGTGGCACGCTCGGAACTGCCCGTGCTGATCACCGGCCCCAACGGCGCCGGCAAGGAAAAAATCGCGCAGATCATCCAGGCCAATTCACTGGCCGCCAAGGGCCCGTTCGTGGCGGTGAACTGCGGTGCACTGCCCTCGGAACTGATCGAAGCCGAACTGTTCGGCGCCGAGGCCGGTGCCTATACCGGTGCCAACAAGGCGCGCGAGGGCAAGTTCGAAGCGGCCGACGGCGGCACGCTGTTCCTCGATGAAATCGGCAACCTGTCCCTGGGCGGGCAGATGAAACTGCTGCGCGTGCTGGAAACCGGCCGGTTCGAGCGCCTGGGCTCCAACCGCGAGCGGCAGGTCAAAGTACGCGTGGTCAGCGCGACCAATGCGGACCTGCCGGCGATGATCCGCGACGGCAGCTTCCGCGAAGATCTGTATTACCGCTTGAACACCGTGGAACTGGCACTGCCGCCGCTGGCCGAGCGACCCGGTGACATCCTGCCGCTGGCCGAGCGCTTCCTGGCCGCCGGCAAGCCGCTGTCCAGCGCCGCCGCGACCGCCCTGCAGCGCCACCCGTGGCCGGGCAACGTGCGCGAACTGCGCAACGTGATCCAGCGCGCCGAACTGCTGGCCAGTGGCCCGCGCATCGAGGTGACCGACCTGAACCTGCCGCGTGCGCCGGCCGCAGCACGCCCGGCGCCGAGCGCCGGCAACGACCCGGACCGCGCACGCATTGAAGATGTGCTGGCGCGCAACCACGGGGTGATTGCGCAGGCGGCCGCCGAACTGGGGCTGAGCCGGCAGGCGTTGTATCGCCGCATGGATCGCCACGGCATTCCGCGCGAATGAAGCGGCGCTCGTTCACCTTCCGCCTGTTCCTGCGCCTGCTGCCGGTGCTGGCGCTGGCTGCGGCATTGCCGTGGTTGCTGGCGTACTGGCTGGACCACGGCTGGGCGGTCACCCTGGTTTCCACCGTGCTGCTGCTGGCGCTGATGTGGTGGGCATTGCGCCGTGCCACCGCACCGGTGCGATCGCTGATGCGGGCATTGGCCGGCACCACCAGCAGCTACCGCGACGGCGAATACAACTTCAGCGTACATTGGCCGGGCAACGACGAGCTGGGCGACCTGGTGCAGGCCCACCGCGAACTGGGCGATGTGCTGCGCGAACAGCGCCAGGGGCTGGTGCAGCGCGAGCTGCTGCTGGACACCATGGTGCAGAACACGCCGGTGGCCATGCTGCTGATCGCCGCCGGTGGCGATGGCATTGCGCGCGTGGTGTTTTCCAACCTGGCTGCACGCAAGCTGCTGCACGGCGGCTGGAAGCTGGAGGGCCAGCGGCTGCAGGATGTGCTGGAACAGATGCCGGTGGAGCTGCGCGATGCCATCGAGCGCGGCGGCGACAGCCTGTTCGCAGTGCGCCCGGACGTGGACGACGGTACCGAAGTGGACGAGGACGACGAACAGGTCTACCACCTGTCGCGGCGCGCGTTCCATCTGAACGGCCGCCCACACGATCTGCTGCTGGTGCGGCTGCTGACCGCCGAACTGCGGCGGCAGGAAGTGCAGACCTGGAAGAAGGTGATCCGGGTGATCAGCCACGAGTTGAACAACTCGCTGGCGCCGATCGCCTCGCTGGCCCATTCCGGCGGTGAGCTGGTGAAGCGCGAGCGCTTCGACCGACTGCCCGAGATCTTCAGCACCATCGAAGACCGCGCACGCCACTTGGAAGGATTCATCCGCGGCTACGCGCGCTTTGCCAAGCTGCCGCAGCCGCAGCTGCAGACTGTGCACTGGGCGCCGTTCCTGGCCAGCCTGGGCCAGCAGATTCCATTCACCATGGACCACCCGCCCAGCGAAGACCTGAGCAGTCGCATCGACATCGCCCAGTTCGGCCAGGCGTTGTTGAACCTGCTGAAGAACGCGCATGAAGCCTGCGCCGAAGCCGACCCGCCCAATGACGATGTGCAGGTGCAGCTGACCCGCCTGCCGCAGTGGCTGCGGCTGGATGTGCTGGACCGCGGCAAGGGCATGAATGAGCAGGTGCTGCAGAACGCGCTGATGCCGTTCTATTCCACCAAGCGCAACGGCACCGGGCTGGGCCTGGCGCTGACCCGGGAAATCGTGGAAGCGCACGGTGGCCGCGTGTCATTGCAGAACCGCGGCGAGGGCGGACTGTGCGTGTCGATCCTGTTGCCGGTGGGGTGAACGGGGGATGGGCCGACCAAGGTCGGCGGCTAAAGCATCCGACGCATCGCGACCCGCAGATGCATCGGAAACGCCAACGCGGCCTCTTCGGCCATCACGGCCTGCAGGCCGGCGCCCCATTCCGCTTCCGGCACCATGACGAATCCTTCGCTGGCGTAGAAGGCCGCGTTCCACGGCACATCGCTCAACGTGGTCAGTACAGCTGCCGCATAGCCGTCTGCCTTGGCCATCGCCAACGCGTGGCGCAACAGCGCACGCCCATGGCCCAGGCGCGCGTGCGCGGGATCCACATCCATCTGCAGCACATGGAACTGACCTGCCAGTTCACCGGCCAGCAGGTAACCGGCGATTCCGCCGTCGGCCGCATCCACCACCCACACCTGCCGGCGCCGCAGACCTTCATGCAGCGCAGGCAGATCCAGGCCATGCCCGGCAAACACCGGATAGGCGTCATGGCCCTTCAGCAGCTCGCCGGCGCGCTGTTCGATGCCTGGCAGCACGCCGAGCTCATCGGCGTGCGGCACACGTGGCTCAGGACTTCTTGATCGGGCGCTTCCAGCCATCGATGGTTTCCTGTCGTGCGCGCGCCAGGGTCAGCTTGCCATCGGGTGCGGTGCGGGTGATGACCGAGCCCGCCGCAATGGTGGCGCCCTCGCCGATCAGCACCGGCGCCACCAGCGCGCTGTTGGAACCGATGAAGGCGTTGTCGCCGATGGTCGTGGTCGACTTGTTCACCCCGTCGTAGTTGCAGGTGATGGTGCCGGCGCCGATGTTCACCTTGCTGCCGATCACCGCATCGCCCAGGTAGGTCAGGTGGTTGGCCTTGCTGCCCACGCCCAGGGTGACTTTCTTGGTTTCCACGAAGTTGCCCACGTGCACGCCGTCGGCCAGCACCGTGCCCGGACGCAGCCGCGCGAACGGGCCGATCTGCGCGGCGCCTTCGCTCACCACGCCTTCCAGATCGCAGTGCGCGCGCACCTCGGTGCCCGGCCCCAGCGTCACGTCCTTCAAGCGGGTGAACGGCCCGATGCTTACGCCATCGGCCAGCACCACGGTGCCTTCCAGGATCACGTCCACGTCGATCTGCACGTCGCTGCCCACGGTCACCTGGCCGCGTACATCCACACGGGCCGGGTCGAGCACGCGCGCGCCCTGGGTGCACAGGGCACGCACGGCGCGGCGCTGCCAAGCGCGTTCCAGCTGCGACAGCTGCCAGGGATCGTTCGCGCCTTCGGCTTCCTGGGCGTCGGCCACCAGGGCCATCTCCGCCGGAGTGAACTCATGGGCGGCAAAGGCGAACACATCGGTCAGGTAGTACTCGCCCTGCGCGTTGCGGTTGGACAGCTGCGACAGCCAGCGCCGCAGCGCGGTCGATTCGGCGGTGATGATGCCGGTGTTGATGATGCGGATGCGGCGCTGCTCGTCATCGGCATCCTTCTGTTCGACGATGGCGCCGACCTTGCCCTCGGCATCGCGCAGGATGCGGCCGTAGCCGGTCGGATCGTCCATCTCGGCCACCAGCACCGCCAAGCGGCCCGGCTGCGCCAGCAGGTCACGCAGGGTCTGCGCACGGATCAGCGGCACGTCGCCGTACAGCACCAGCACCTGCGCGGCATCGGGTACCTCGGGCATGGCCTGGGCCACGGCGTGGCCGGTGCCCAGCTGCTGCGCCTGCTCGGCCCACAGCAGGTCCGGCTGGTCGGCGAAGCGCTGGCGGACCGCATCGCCACCATGACCGTAGACCACGTGGATCGCCGCCGGCTGCAGTTCGCGCGCGGTGGCGATCACGTGCGCCAGCATCGGCTGCCCGGCGATAGGCTGCAGCACCTTGGGCAGCACCGACTTCATGCGCTTGCCGGCGCCGGCGGCCAGGATGATCACGTGCAGGGGTTGGGTCATGGGCGGCTATCCGTAGGTCGTTGCCGACGATTCTAGAACGCACGCCGTTAACATGGGCATCCCTGCACAATCCCTTGCCCATGAGCCTGTTCCGCCAAGGCACTGCCTACCTCGTGATCGGCCTGGCCCAGCTGCTGCTGGACTGGCTGCTGTTCGTCGCCTGCACGGCGGCGGGCATGCCGGTGGTGCCGGCCAACGTGGTGGGGCGACTGGGGGGCATGCTGCTGGGGTTCTGGCTCAACGGGCGCTACACCTTTGCCGATGCGCAGGGCGGCCAGCGGCTGGGCTGGCGCCGGTTCGCGCGCTTCCTGGCACTGTGGGTACTGATGACGATCGCCAGTACCCTGCTGGTGGCCGCCGCCGACCAAGCGCTGGGCCTGCAGTACGCGTGGCTGGCCAAGCCGCTGGTGGAAGGCGGACTGGCGTGCGTGTCGTTCCTGCTGATGCGGTTTGTGGTCTACCGCTGACGGTTGAAACCCCGACCATTGCTCGAAAAGCAGTCGAGCAAGCTCGACTCTACCGGGCCTCGGCCCATTACCCGCACAAACAAAAACGCCGGCACTGGGCCGGCGTTTTCGTGGGTGCTGCGGGTGAACCTCAGTGCTTGAGGTTCTTGCGCAGACGTTCCAGGGCCTGCAGCTGGACCACGGCTTCGGCCAGCTTCTGCTGGGCTTCGGCCACTTCCATCGCTTCACCACGGTTGGCCAGGATGCGCTCGGCTTCTTCCTTGGCCTTGCGGACCGAGGCTTCGTCGATGTCCTGGGCGCGGATGGCGGTGTCGGCCAGCACGGTCACTACCTGCGGCTGCACTTCCAGGATGCCGCCGGAAATGGCGAAATCCAGCTGCTCGCCGTTCGGCGTGGTGACCACGACCTTGCCGGGCTTGAGTCGGGTGATCAGCGGGGCGTGCTTGGGCGCAATGCCCAGCTCGCCCAGCTCACCGGTCGCCACGACCAGGGTCGCTTCGCCACGGAAGATTTCCTGTTCAGCGCTGACGATGTCGCAACGAATGGTGCTCATGATCAGGCCTTCTCAGCCATCTTCTTGGCCTTTTCGACCGCTTCTTCAATGCCGCCGACCATGTAGAACGCCTGCTCCGGCAGGTGGTCGTACTCGCCATCGACGATGGCCTTGAAGCCACGGATGGTGTCCTTCAGCGGCACGTACTTGCCCGGCGAACCGGTGAACACTTCGGCCACGTGGAACGGCTGGCTGAAGAAGCGCTCGATCTTGCGGGCGCGCGACACGGCCTGCTTGTCTTCTTCGGACAGTTCGTCCATGCCCAGGATGGCGATGATGTCCTTCAGTTCCTTGTACTTCTGCAGAGTCTGCTGGACGCGCTGGGCGGTGTCGTAGTGCTCGTGGCCGATGACCAGCGGGTCCATCTGGCGGCTGGTGGAATCCAGCGGATCGACGGCCGGGTAGATACCCAGCGAAGCGATCGAACGCGACAGGGTAACGGTCGAGTCCAGGTGGGCGAAGGTGGTCGCCGGCGACGGGTCGGTCAAGTCATCGGCGGGAACGTAGACGGCCTGGATCGAGGTGATCGAACCGTTCTTGGTCGAGGTGATGCGTTCCTGCAGGACGCCCATTTCCTCGGCCAGGGTCGGCTGGTAACCCACGGCGGACGGCATACGACCCAGCAGTGCCGACACTTCGGTACCGGCCAGGGTGTAGCGGTAGATGTTGTCGACGAACAGCAGGACGTCCTTACCCTTGCCGTTTTCGTCCTTCTCGTCGCGGAAGTACTCGGCCATGGTCAGACCGGTCAGGGCGACGCGCAGACGGTTGCCCGGCGGCTCGTTCATCTGGCCGTACACCATCGCCACCTTGTCCAGGACGTTGGAGTCCTTCATTTCGTGGTAGAAGTCGTTGCCCTCACGGGTACGCTCACCCACGCCGGCGAACACGGACAGACCGCTGTGCGCCTTGGCGATGTTGTTGATCAGTTCCATCATGTTGACGGTCTTGCCGACGCCGGCGCCGCCGAACAGGCCGACCTTGCCGCCCTTGGCGAACGGGCACATCAGGTCGATGACCTTGATGCCGGTTTCCAGCAGCTCGGTGGCCGGGCTCTGGTCTTCGTACGACGGGGCCGCACGGTGGATTTCCCAGCTGTCGCTGGCGGCCACCGGGCCGGCTTCGTCGATCGGACGGCCCAGCACGTCCATGATGCGGCCCAGGGTGCCAGCGCCGACCGGCACGGAGATGCCGCGGTCGGTGTTGATGGCCACCAGGTTGCGCTTCAGGCCGTCGGTGGAACCGAGGGCGATGGTACGCACCACGCCGTCGCCCAGCTGCTGCTGGACTTCGAGGGTGATTTCGGTGTTTTCCACCTTCAGTGCGTCGTACACCTTCGGCACCGACTCACGCGGGAATTCGACGTCGACGACCGCGCCGATGATCTGAACGATCTTGCCCTGACTCATTGCTGCATCCTCTAATGTGTGCTTTGAACGAACGCGGTCAGACTGCTGCCGCGCCGCCGACGATTTCGGAGATTTCCTGGGTGATCGCTGCCTGGCGCGCCTTGTTGTAGACGAGCTGCAGGGTGCCGATCAGCTTGTTGGCGTTGTCGCTCGCCGCCTTCATCGCGACCATGCGTGCGGCATGTTCGGAGGCGACGTTTTCCAGCAGTGCCTGGTACACCAGCGATTCGATGTAACGCGTCATCACGTGCTCCAGCACGGTCGCGGCATCGGGTTCGTACAGGTAATCCCAGTCATGGTGGGCGACCTGCTTTTCAGCCGGCGGCAGCGGCAGCAGCTGATCGAAGCTGGCCTTCTGCACCATGGTATTCACGAAGCGGTTGTAGACCAGGTACACGCGGTCGACCTTGCCTTCGGTGAAGGCGTCGAGCATGACCTTGATCACACCGATCAGCGATTCCAGCTTCGGCACGTCGCCGATGTGGGTCACGCTGCCGACCATGTTGACCTTCACGCGGCGGAAGAAGGTCGATGCCTTCTGGCCGATGGTCACCAGGTCCACTTCAGCACCCTTGTCCTGCCATGCCTTGGCTTCGCCCAGCATCTTGCGGAACAGGTTGTTGTTCAGGCCGCCAGCCAGGCCGCGATCGGAGGAGATCACGATGAAACCGACCCGCTTGACCTGCTCACGCTCGACCAGGAAGGGATGCTGGTAATCGGTGCTGGCCTGGGCCAGGTGGCCGATCACCTGCTTCATCGCCTGCGCGTACGGACGCGAGGTCTTCATCCGATCCTGCGCCTTGCGGATCTTGGAGGCCGAGACCATTTCCAGGGCGCGCGTCACCTTGCGGGTGTTCTGCACGCTCTTGATCTTGGTTTTGATTTCGCGTCCGCTTGCCATCTCTTGTTTCCCGTGGCGCGGGGCTGCTGCCCCGCGTTGTTCAACCGTTTGTCATCTGGTCCAGCGGAGCATGGCTCCGCTCTACAGGACCGCGATTACCAGCTGCCGGTGGTCTTGAACTCGGCGATGCCCTTCTTGAAGGCACCTTCGATGTCGTTGTCCCAGCCGCCGGTGGCGTTGACCTTGCTGACCAGTTCGCCCTGGGTGTTGGCGAAGTGGGCGTGCAGGCCTTCTTCGAACGCCAGCAGCTTGTTGACCGGCACGTCGTCCAGGTAGCCCTCGTTGACGGCGTAGATCGACAGCGCCTGGTTGGCGATGGACATCGGCGCGTACTGCTTCTGCTTCATCAGCTCGGTCACGCGCTGGCCGCGCTCCAGCTGCTTGCGGGTCGCTTCGTCCAGGTCCGAGGCGAACTGCGCGAACGCAGCCAGTTCACGGTACTGGGCCAGCGAGATACGGATGCCGCCCGACAGCTTCTTGATGATCTTGGTCTGGGCCGAGCCACCGACGCGCGACACCGAGATACCGGCGTTCACGGCCGGGCGGATGCCGGCGTTGAACAGGTCGGTTTCCAGGAAGATCTGGCCGTCGGTGATCGAGATCACGTTGGTCGGAACGAAGGCGGACACGTCGCCGGCCTGGGTTTCGATGATCGGCAGCGCGGTCAGCGAACCGGTCTTGCCGGTGACCTTGCCTTCGGTGAACTTCTCGACGTATTCCTCGGACACGCGGGCAGCGCGTTCCAGCAGGCGCGAGTGCAGGTAGAACACGTCGCCCGGGTAGGCTTCGCGGCCCGGCGGGCGCTTCAGCAGCAGCGAGATCTGGCGGTAGGCCACGGCCTGCTTGGACAGATCGTCGTACACGATCAGCGCGTCTTCGCCGCGGTCCATGAAGTACTCACCCATGGTGCAGCCCGAGTAGGCGCTGATGTACTGCATGGCAGCCGATTCGGAAGCGGTAGCGGCCACCACGATGGTGTGGGCCAGCGCGCCGTTCTCTTCCAGCTTGCGCACGATGTTGGCGATGGTCGAAGCCTTCTGGCCGATCGCAACGTACACGCACTTGATGCCGGTGCCCTTCTGGTTGATCACCGCATCGATGGCCATGGCGGTCTTGCCGGTCTGGCGGTCGCCGATGATCAGCTCGCGCTGGCCACGGCCGATCGGGATCATCGAGTCGACCGACTTGTAACCGGTCTGCACCGGCTGGTCGACCGACTTGCGCCAGATCACGCCCGGAGCAACGCGCTCCACCGGGGCGGTGACGTCGGTGCCCAGCGGGCCCTTGCCGTCGATCGGTTCGCCCAGGGCGTTCACCACGCGGCCCAGCAGTTCCGGACCGACCGGCACTTCCAGGATGCGACCGGTGGTCTTGGCGACGTCGCCTTCGCGCAGGTGCTCGTAGTCACCCAGGACCACGGCGCCGACCGAGTCGCGCTCCAGGTTCAGGGCCAGGGCGAAGGTGTTGTTCGGCAGTTCGATCATTTCGCCCTGCATCACGTCGGCCAGACCGAAGATGCGCACGATGCCGTCGGACACGCTGGTCACGGTGCCTTCGTTGCGCGATTCCGCGGCCAGCTTGACCTTCTCGATGCGGTTCTTGATCAGTTCGCTGATTTCGGAGGGGTTGAGCGTGGTTGCCATCGTCAAGTCCTAGTGCCGGCAGCGGGGCCGGACGTTAAATGAATTCAGTTAGCGAGCGCGGTCTGCAGACGGGCCAGCTTGCCCTTCAGCGAACCATCGATGACCACGTCGCCGGCATCGATCACGGCGCCGCCGATCAGCGAGGCATCCACCGCGGTGGTCACATCGACCTCGCGGTTGAAGCGCTTGCGCAGCGCGACCTTGATCGCGTCCAGCTCGCCGGCCGACAGTTCGGCGGCCGAGGTCACGGTGGCCTTGACCACGTGCTCGGCTTCGGCGCGCAGGGCGTCGTACATGCCGGCGATTTCCGGCAGCAACGGCAGACGATGCGATTCGGCCAGGATGGCCAGGAAACGCGAGTAGCTTTCGCCGTGGTTCACCGGCGCCAGCAGGGCGACGGCGTCGTCACGACCCAGCTCCGGGTTGGCGAGCAGGGCCGCCACGCGCGGGTCGGCGGCGACGTGGGCGGAGAACGCGAGGGCGTCCGACCACGGCGCGAACGTGCCTTCGTCGCGCGCGGTCGCGAAGGCGGCGCGGGCGTACGGGCGGGCAAGCGTGAGGGCCTGGCTCATCCTTAGATCTCCGAGGCCAGCTCGTCGAGCAGCGCCTTGTGGGCGTTGGCGTCGATTTCGCGCTTGAGCAGCTTTTCGGCACCGGTCACGGCCAGCGCGGACACCTGCTTGCGCAGATCTTCACGGGCACGGTTGGCGGCGGCGTCGATTTCAGCCTGGGCCAGTTCCTTCTGACGGGTGGCTTCGGTGATCGCTTCGGTACGGGCAGCGTCGACGATCTGGTTGGCGCGCGCGTGGGCCTGGTCGATGATCTCGTTGGCCTTGGTGCGCGCGTCCTTCAGTGCTTCGTTGACCTTTTCCTGCGCCTGGGCCAGATCTTTCTGGCTGCGGTCGGCAGCGGCGAGGCCTTCAGCAATCTTCTGCTGGCGCTCTTCGATCGCGTTCATCAGCGGCGGCCAGATCTTGGTCGCGATGATCCAGATCAGACCAGCGAAGGCGAGCGCCTGCGCAAGAAGGGTGAAATTGATATTCATGGTTAGCTCGATCGCTGGTTTCGGGGTGGATGCGCCGCCGGAGCGGCGCACCCGGACCTTCATCCGAAACCGGGTGCATCAGCACCCGGTCGTCTCAAACCGCTGTATCAGCCGGCCAGAGCCTTGGTGACGGCGCCAGCGAAGGCGGCCGACAGCGGGTTGGCGAAGGCCAGCAGCAGGCCGACGGCGACCGAGATGATGAACGCGGCGTCGATCAGGCCGGCGGTGATGAACATGCGGACCTGCAGGACCGGGATCAGTTCCGGCTGGCGGGCGGCCGACTCCAGGAACTTACCAGCCATGATGGCCAGACCCAGACCGGCGCCCAGCGCGGCCAGGCCGATCATGATGCCGACGGCAAGGGCGGTGGAGCTCTGAATCTGCGCGAAGTTGGTCAGGACGGCGAAGTACATGGTTATCTCCAGGAACTAAGTAGCTAAGGGTGATGAAACGGATGAAGGTTGAAACGCGTTGAAGCTTGGAACTTTAGTGAGCGTCTTCCGACAGGCTCAGGTACACGATCGACAGCATCATGAAGATGAAGGCCTGCAGCGGGATCACCAGCAGGTGGAACAGCATCCAGCCAAGGCCGAACGCACCACCGGCAATGGCACCGAAGAAACCGGCACCACCCAGCACCCAGATCAGCAGGAACACGATTTCGCCGCCGAACATGTTGCCGAACAGTCGCATCGCCAGCGAGATCGGCTTGCTCAGCCACTCGACGATGTTGAGGATCAGGTTGAACGGCATCATCCACTTGCCGAACGGGGCCGTCAGGAATTCCTTGATGAAACCGCCCAGGCCCTTCGCACGCAGGGCGAAGAACAGCATCAGGAAGAACACGCTGAAGGCCATGCCCAGGGTGGCGTTGACGTCAGCGGTCGGCACCGGCTTCCAGTAGTGGATACCGGCCATTTCCAGCGGCTTGGCGATGAAATCGGCCGGGATCATCTTCAGCAGATTCATCAGCAGAATCCAGAAGAAGATGGTGATGGCGATCGGCGTGACCAGCTTGCTCTTGCCGTGGTAGGTGTCCTTGGCCTGGCGGTCGACGAACTCCAGGCAGATTTCCACGAACGCCTGCCACTTGCCCGGCACGCCAGCGGTGGCCTTGCGGGTGCCCAGCCAGAACGCGACCACGATCACCAGGCCCATCAGGACCGCGGTGAGGAACGTATCGACGTGGATGTGCCAGAACATCCCTTCGCCGTTACCGACCGGGGCGGTCAGGTTCTGCAGGTGATGCTGGATGTAGCTGGTAGGGGTTAGAGCCTCGCCCGCCATGTGTCCGGAACCTTCGTTAATTGAATTTTTGTCAACGCCTGGCCATGGCCAGGACCTGGAACATCAAACCGACGGCGATACCGGCCAGCAGCGCCAATGCAGGCAGCTTGAAGACCAGGAACCCCACCAGCAGGACGCCGAAAACCACGACCCACTTGGCGACAATCGCGACAATCAGCCGCGCCATCGCCGAACCCGCTGCCACCGCCCCACCACTGAGCGCCATCCGTGCCGCTACCCAGCCACCGGCCGAGATCGCCACCCCCGACGCCAGGGCGCCAAGGGCGTACTTCGGCCCTACCAGGAGGAAGGCCAGAGCCAGCACAGCGACTGCAGCCAGCGGGTAGACCGCGGCGCGCAGCATCAGTCGCCGACCCGCTTCAACGGAGTTCAGCACAGGACGTCCCACGTGGTTACAAGTGAATGGCTGAGGCCGCTGAAACAGGGGGTGCCTCATCGAGCCGCCAAATTATAGCAATGGGACAATTTGCGAGACAACCGCTGCCTGTTCATCCCGGAAGCCGCAAGTTGCGGGAACGGCAGGTTTTTTACGGCCCAGCAGGGGGACAATGGCGTCCGCCGCATGCTGCAGCGCAGCGCATTGAACTTTGGTCGCACGGCAGGGAACTTTCCCGCACGCCTGCAGTCTGACCATTCGACCTGCCCGCTGCACTTCCTCGTCGATGCTCCGCCCTGCAGGTCCCAGGATGGCCCCGAAGCGCGCTCCGGGGCCATCTTCTTTGCAACGTCATGACCGCGCTGAACCGTCCACGCAACGTGGACCATACGTTCACGTAGGGTGGACGCGCGCGTCCGGCACAGTGGCCTTCATCCCGAATGAACCACCGCAAGGACTCTCTGATGCGCTCCGTACCCACCCTGCTCGCCCTCTCGCTGCTCGCCGCCGGCGCTTCCTTCGCCTCGTCTGCCCACGCCGCCGAAGGTGACGATCGCTTCGCCCTGCGCCTGGGTGCGATGAACATCGATTCGGACAACACGCTGCGTGGCCAGACCAACGTGGCCGGCCAGGACATCGGCTTCTCCGAGGACTTCAAGCTGGGCGGCAAGGAATGGGAACCGCGCATCGACGGCATGTTCCGCATCAGCGACCGCCAGCGCCTGCTGTTCAACTACTTCAAGTACGACAAGGACCGCCGCGAGACGCTGGGCCAGGACATCACCTTCGGTGACGTCAACGTGCCGGCCGACAGCTTCGTCAAGGCCGAACTGAAGTACCAGGTGGCCAGCCTGGTGTACGACTACTCGGTGGTGGACACCGACAAATTCGACCTGGGCCTGCAGCTGGGTGCCGAGTACGCCAAAGTCAGCACCAAGGGCTACGCCGATCTGGGCACCGTGTATGAAGGCCAGTTCCTCGACGAAAAGGCGGACGGCGTGGCCCCCGTGGTCGGTGCGCGCCTGAGCTTCACCCCGTCGGAAAAGTGGATGATCACCCTGCAGGGCCAGTACCTGAACACCCGCTGGGGCAGCTTCGATGACTACAAGGGCGACCTGAGCCGCGCCAACGCCATCGTCGATTACCGCTTCACCGACAACTTCGGCGTGTTCGCCGGCTACGACTGGTTCAAGCTGGACGTGGACCAGAAGGGCAGCGACGGCACCATCGGCCTGAAGCAGGAATTCAAGGGCCCGGTGGCCGGCATCAGCGTCAGCTTCTAAGCGTTACCGCTCTCTCTCTCCAACGCGGCGCCCGGGCAACCAGGCGCCGCGTTTTTTTGTGTTCCCGTGTAGAACGCGTGGCTGATGGTGTGTCGGGCGCTGGCTGTGGAGGGCACTGCGTGCGAATGTCCCCCGGCGCCGGCCTGCGGCCGTCCCCTCCTCCTTTAATTCGCCCGCAGCGCCCTCCACACCCGCGTGCCTGGCATCTCCTCTGCTGCAGGGAGAAACACGAGCACTGCCTTTGCCCGCCGAAAGCCGAGCCGCGTCGCGGGTGGCAGGCGTTCCGGCAAATTCAAGGAGGAGGCTGGCGCCGCCAGGCGGCAGCCGGGGGACATTTGCCGGAATGCCTGCCACCCGCGGCGCGGCCCCGACCCTCGCCACAGCAGCAACCGAAGCCCCACGCATGCGTCAAGCAACAAAAAACCCGGCTTTCGCCGGGTTTTTGTTTACAGCGCGCGGGCGCGTTACTTCTTCTTCGGCATGTACAGATCGGTGATGGTGCCGTCGTAGATTTCCGAGGCCATCGCCACCGATTCGCTCAGCGTGGGGTGCGCGTGGATGGTGTGGCCGATGTCTTCGGCTTCGGCACCCATTTCGATGGCCAGGCCGATTTCGGCCAGCAGGTCACCGGCGTGCACGCCGACGATGGCACCACCGATGATGCGGTGGGTCTCTTCGTCGAAGATCAGCTTGGTGAAGCCTTCGGTACGGCCGATGCCGATCGCGCGGCCGCTGGCGGCCCACGGGAACTTGGCCACGCCCACCTTCAGGCCCTTGGCCTTGGCTTCGGTTTCGGTCACGCCCACCCAGGCGATTTCCGGGTTGGTGTAGGCCACCGACGGAATCACCCGGGCCACCCACTCCTTCTTGTGGCCGGCAGCCACTTCGGCGGCCAGCTTGCCTTCGTGCGTGGCCTTGTGGGCCAGCATCGGGTTGCCGACGATATCGCCGATGGCAAAGATGTGCGGCACGTTGGTGCGCATCTGCCGGTCGACCGGGATGAACCCGCGGTCGGTAACCTGCACGCCCGCCTTCTCGGCATCGATCTTCCTGCCGTTCGGCGAGCGGCCCACGGCCACCAGCACGCGGTCGAAGGTGCCCTGCGCCAGGGCCGGCGTCTGGCCTTCCTCGGCGGCTTCGAAGGTCACGGTGATGCCCTTGGCATCGGCGGTGACGCCCGAGGCCTTGGTCTTCAGGTGGACTTCGATGCCCTGCTTCTTCAGTCGGTCGGCCAGCGGCTTGACCAGGTCCTTGTCGGCGCCCGGCATCAGCTGGTCCATGAACTCGACCACGGTGACCTTGCTGCCCAGCGCGCCATACACGGTGGCCATTTCCAGGCCGATGATGCCGCCGCCGACGACCAGCAGCGAGCCCGGCACTTCGGCCAGCTCCAGCGCGTCGGTGGAATCCATCACGCGCTTGTCGTCCCACGGGAAGTTCGGCAGCTTCACCGCCTGCGAACCGGCGGCGATGATGCACTTCTGGAAGCGCAGCAGCTGGGTGCTGCCGTCAGCGGCGGTGATTTCCAGTTCGTTGGCGGAAACGAACTTGCCCACGCCCTGCACGCTGCGGACCTTGCGCTGCTTGGCCATGCCGGCCAGGCCCTTGGTCAGCTGGTTGACGACCTTTTCCTTGTACTGGCGCAGCTTGTCCAGAGTGATGGTCGGCTTGCCGAATTCGACGCCGAAATCACCGGCATGGGCCACTTCGTCGATGACCGCGGCAGCGTGCAGCAGGGCCTTGGACGGAATGCAGCCCACGTTGAGGCAGACGCCGCCGAGACTGGCGTAGCGCTCCACCAGCACGGTGTCCAGGCCGACGTCGGCGGCGCGGAAGGCGGCGGTGTAGCCGCCCGGGCCGGAGCCCAGCACGACCATCTCGCATTCGATATCAGCCTGCTTGCCGCTGGACAGCGCCGGCTTCGGTGCCGCCGGCTCGGCCGGGGCGCGGTGCGACGGGGTCACCGGCGGCTTGCTGGCCGGCGCGGCCGCAGCCGGCGCGGCGGCCTTGGCCGGGGCTTCGGCGGCGCCTTCAGCGTCCAGCAGCACGACCACGGCGCCTTCGGACAGCGTGTCGCCCAGCTTGACCTTGATTTCCTTGACCACGCCGGCGGCCGACGACGGCACTTCCAGGGTGGCCTTGTCCGATTCCAGGGTCACCAGGCCCTGGTCCTTCTTCACCGTGTCGCCGACGGCGACCAACACTTCGATCACCGGCACATCGCTGTAATCGCCGATGTCGGGAACCTTGACTTCAATCGTGGCCATGGTGGTTTTCCTCGTGCCCGCCCGGGCGGGCCGGCGGGCTGTCACTGCATCTGTTCACGCGGCCGCGCCAGGGGCAGCGGCCGCACGGTGGGGGCGAAGCGCGGCCTTACAGCAGCACGCGGCGCATGTCGGCCAGTACCTGCGACAGGTACGTGGTGAAGCGTGCGGCCAGGGCGCCATCGATGACGCGGTGGTCGTAGCTCAGCGACAACGGCAGCATCAGCTTCGGCGCGAATTCCTTGCCATTCCAGACCGGCTGGATGGAGGACTTGGACACGCCGAGGATGGCCACTTCCGGTGCATTGACGATCGGGGTGAACGCGGTGCCACCGATGCCGCCCAGCGAGCTGATCGAGAAGCAGCCGCCGCTCATGTCGGCCGGGCCCAGCTTGCCGTCGCGCGCCTTCTTGGCCAGCTCGCCGGTTTCCTGCGCGATCTGCACCACGCCCTTCTTGTCCACGTCGCGGATGACCGGCACGACCAGGCCGTTCGGCGTATCGGCGGCGAAGCCGATGTGGAAGTACTTCTTCAGGGTCAGGTTTTCACCGCTGGCATCGAGCGAGGCGTTGAATTCCGGGAACTTCTTCAGCGCCGCGGCGCTGGCCTTGATCAGGAAGGCGAGCATGGTCAGCTTGATGCCGGCCTTCTCGTTTTCCTTGTTCAGCGCCACGCGCAGGCCTTCTAGGTCGGTGATGTCGGCCTGTTCGAACTGGGTGACGTGCGGAATCATGGCCCAGTTGCGGGCCAGGTTCGCGCCGGAGATCTTCTTGATGCGCGACAGCGGCTGCACTTCGGTTTCGCCGAACTTGCTGAAGTCGACCTTCGGCCACGGCAGCAGGTTCAGGCCACCACCGGCGGCAACGGCGGCACCGCCGGCAGCCGGCACGCCACCGCTGAGCGCGGCCTTGACGAACTTCTGCACGTCACCCTTGGTGATGCGGCCGCCCTTTTCGGTGCCGCTGATCTGCAGCAGGTCCACGCCCAGTTCGCGGGCGAACACGCGCACGGCCGGGGTAGCGTAGGGCACCTTGGCCGGCAGCACGCCATCGGCGTTGAACTGCACCGGCGGGCTGGACGGGGTACCGGCCGAGGCGATCTCGCGGGCGGCCAGCTTGTCCGGCTGGGCCGGAACGGCCACCGGCTCAACCTTGGTGGCAGTCTCGGCAGCAGCCGGGGCGGCGGCAGCGGCGGCCTTGCTCGGGGCCGGCGCGGCAGCGCCTTCGGCTTCGATGATGGCAACCACGGCACCCTGCGACAGGGTGTCGCCCACCTTGACCTTCAGTTCCTTGACCACGCCAGCCACCGAGGACGGCACTTCCATGGTGGCCTTGTCGCTTTCCAGCGTGACCAGGCCCTGGTCCTTCTTGACCGTATCGCCGACGGCGACCAGCACTTCGATGACCGGGATGTCGGTGTAATCACCGATGTCCGGCACCAGGGCTTCAACGGCACCGCCGCTGGCGGCCGGCGCGGCCGGAGCAGCAGCCGCCGGGGCCGGGGCGCTCTGGGTGGCGGCAGCCGGGGCAGCGGCCTTGGCCGGCGCCGGGGCGGCAGCGGCAGGCTTGGCGGCTTCGCCTTCAGCCACTTCGATCAGCGCCACGACCTTGCCCTCGGACAGGTTGTCGCCGACCTTGACCTTGATTTCCTTGACTACACCGGCGACCGAGGACGGGACTTCCATCGTGGCCTTGTCGCTTTCCAGCGTGACCAGGCCCTGGTCCTTCTTGACCGTATCGCCGACGGCGACAAGCACCTCGATTACCGGGATATCGCTGTAGTCACCGATATCGGGGACAAGTGCTTCCTTGATTTCGGCCATGGGGATAACTCCGGCAATCTGGTGTAGGGAAACGTCTATTGTGCGGCCAGCGGGGGCCAGCGCCAACCGTTACAGGTGTTTTCAGTACGCACGCTACCGGGACACGCTGTTGCCACGGGCCTGCGCGGCCTTCCAGTGGGTAGCGTATTGTCCCGTCGATGTCCGCTTCATGTCGCCAGTGCGTCGGCCACCGGCTGCCAGGCCTGGCGCAGGCGGGGCAAGGACCAGGCGGCATTGGCCGGGCTGGTGGAGGGCAAGGCCAGCACCGGCGGCGGCGCCACCAGCTGCGGCAGTACCCAGCGCCGGAAGGCCTGCGCTGCGGCGCCCCCATTGCAGCCGATCAGCACCAGCGACGGCAGGCCGGCAATCAACGCGGGCAGCGCATTGGGCACTTCGCTGCCACGCACGATGTCCGCATCCAGGCTGCCGCGCCGCTGGCACTGGCCGATCACATCCCAGAGCCCCACCCGCGCGGCGGCCAGCGCGCGCAGGCGCTGCGCGTAGGGCAGGTCCGCATCGAAACCGCACAGCGCGCCCAGCAGCGGCCAGAAACGATTGCGCGGATGCGCGTAGTACTGCTGTTCCTGCAGCGATGCCACGCCCGGCATCGAACCCAGCAACAACACGCGACAGTCGTCGTTCACCTGCGCAGGAAAGCCGATGCACACGTGTTCGACACTCACATGATCTACAACAGAATGAACATCACGCCGCATCAAAAACCCCTTTGAAACAGCGCTTTCGCGCTGCTCGCTGAACAAGGAAAACCATTTTTTAACGCGCGTCGGATTCGATTCATGTTGGGGCGACTACGGTGTGCTCGCCCCGCAACCGGGGGCCCAAAAACAAGAAACATCAGGAGATTCCCCCATGCGCTCCATCCGTATTCTGAGCCTCGCCCTGCTGACCTCCGCCGCCTTTGCGCCGGCCGCTTTCGCCCAGGACAGCAGCAGCACCGACACCGCCTCGGGCAAGCATTTTGCCGTGGTTGGCGGGGTGACGCTGCTGCAGCCGAAGAACGACCCGATCGAAGGCGTGAAGAAGGTTGATGGTGGCCCGGCGCCGACCGTCAGCTTCAGCTACTACGTCAACGACAACTGGGCCGTTGAGCTGTGGGGCGCCGCCGACAAGTTCGACCACCGCGTGAAGGGTCCGGGCAATGCCCGCCTGGGCAGCGTCGAGCAGCAGCCGGTCGCGCTGAGCGGCCAGTACCACTTCGGCCAGGCCGACAACGTGTTCCGTCCGTTCGTGGGCGTGGGCTACTTCCAGTCGGCCTTCAGCAATGAATCGCTGTCCGATGGCAGCACCTCGGACATCCGCCTGAAGGATGCCAAGGGCGTGATTGGCACCGTCGGCGTGGACATGAACATCAACTCCACCTGGTTCGCCCGTGCCGACGCGCGCTACATGCGCTCGCGCCCGGACGTGAAGATCGATGGCGTGAAGGTCGGTGAAGCCAAGATCGACCCGTGGACCGTGGGCGTGGGTATCGGTGCCCGCTTCTAAGCACGTACCCGCTTCACTGCAATAACGCGACGGGCCCTTCGGGGCCCGTCGTCGTTTCCGTCACCCGTATTCTATAGAGTCGAGCTCGCTGTTTTTTTGTAGAGTCGAGCCATGCTCGACTGGATTGCAAGAAGCAGTCGAGCATGGCTCGACTCTACACAGCTGCGGAAACGCCCATGCACGAGGTAGACCTGCTGGTGATCGGCGGCGGCATCAACGGTGCCGGCATCGCCCGTGATGCCAGCGGCCGTGGCCTGCGCGTGCTGCTGTGCGAGCAGCACGATCTGGCCGCGCACACCTCCAGCGCCAGCAGCAAGTTGATCCACGGTGGCCTGCGCTACCTGGAACAGGGCGAATTCGCGCTGGTGCGCAAGGCCTTGAGCGAACGCGAGATCGTCCGCCGGCAGGCCCCTTTCCTGGTGCAGCCACTGCGCTTCGTACTGCCCTGGGAACCGTACCTGCGGCCGCGCTGGATGCTGCGGCTGGGCCTGTGGCTGTACGACCATCTGGGCCAGCGCAGCCAGTCCTTTCCCGCCGCCACCGCAGTGGACCTGCAGGCCGACCCGATCGGCGCCCTGCTGCAACCGCATCTGCACCACGCCTTCAGCTACGCCGACGCACAGGTGGATGATGCGCGCCTGGTGCTGCTCAACGCGCTCGATGCCGCGGGCCGCGGCGCACGCATCCTGACCGGCACCCGCTGCCTGCAGGTGCAGCCGCATGGCACGCATTGGCAGGCGCAGCTGCAGACTGCCGCCGAACCTCCCTTCGCCGTGCATGCCCGCGCAGTGGTGAACGCCGCCGGCCCGTGGGCGGGCAGCCTGCTGCAGCAGATGCAGGGGGACAGTGGCGCCCCTGCCCTGCGCCTGGTGCAGGGCAGCCACATCGTGCTGCGCCGGCCCTGGCCCAGCCACAGCGCCTGCCTGCTGCAGCAGCCCGATGGCCGCGTGGTGTTCCTGCTGCCCTTTGCCAGCGACCATCTGCTGGTTGGCACCACCGATACCGATTATCGCGGCGACCCGGCACGCTGCACGGTGCTGCCTGAAGAAATCGACTACCTGTGCGCCGCAGCCAGCCGCTACCTGTGCGATCCGGTCACACCGTCGCAGGTGGTCTGGCAATTCGCCGGCGTGCGCCCCCTGCTGGCCGACCCGGACCCGCGCGCAGCACGACTGAGCCGCGACTACCGGCTGCAGTTGCAGGACGACGGCGCACCCGCGCTGCACGTGCTGGGCGGCAAACTGACCACCTACCGCGTGCTGGCCGAACAGGCGTTGGAGCTGCTGCGCAGCGCTCTGCCGCAGATGGGCCCAGCCTGGACCGCGCACGGCCCCGCCCTGCCCGGCGGCGACTGGGGTGACGCCGCAGATGCCACCTCGCAGCTGCAGCAGCGCGCCCCATGGCTGCCTGCCGCGATGGCACAGCGCTGGGCCCGCGCCTATGGCAGCCGCAGCGCCGAACTGCTGGGCAATGCGCGTGACCTGCCTGCGCTGGGCGAAGACTTCGGCGCCGGCCTGCATGCACGCGAAGTAGCGTTCCTGCGCGAGCACGAATGGGCACGCAGCGCGGATGATGTGCTGTGGCGCCGGAGCAAACTCGGCCTGCGCCTGGATGCAGCGCAGGTGGCGCGCCTGCAGACCTGGATGCAGGACCGGTAGCGTCGAGCTTGCTCGACTCTACGGTTCCCTGGCAATCCCGCGCCACGGCGTCCGGAAGGTTCCCCGGCACTCCCACACACCGCGCCATCCCGCCAGCACACCGCCCATCCATCGCGATGCCGTAGGATTTCCCCATCGCCACCGGAGACGCTCCATGACGCCCCGCTACGTGCTGGCCATCGACCAGGGCACCACCAGCTCACGCGCCATCCTGTTCGATCACGCCGGGGATATTGTCGGCAGCGCGCAGCGCGAGTTCACGCAGGTCTTTCCGCAGCCCGGCTGGGTCGAACATGACCCGCGCGAGATCCTCACCAGCGTCTATGCCACGCTGACCGAACTGCTCAGTCGCGAACAGATCGATCCACGCCAGATCGCCGCACTGGGCATCACCAACCAGCGCGAGACCACCGTGGTGTGGGACCGCGCCACCGGCCAACCGATCCACAACGCCATTGTCTGGCAGTCGCGGCAAAGCCAGGCCATCTGCGAGCGCCTGCGCGCGGAGGGCCACGAGGCGCTGGTGCGCGAGCGCACCGGGTTGCTGATCGACGCCTATTTTTCGGCCACCAAGGTGCGCTGGATCCTGGACCACGTGCCCGGTGCGCAGCAGCGCGCTGAGCGCAGCGAACTGCTGTTCGGCACCATCGACAGCTGGCTGGTATGGAACCTGAGCGGCGGCCAGGCCCACGTGACCGACTACAGCAACGCCGCGCGCACGCTGCTGTTCAACATCCACACGCTGGACTGGGACAACGACCTGCTGGCACTGCTGGACATCCCGCGCGCCATGCTGCCGCAGGTGCGCGATTCCAGTGCGGTGTACGCGCATACGCGGCCGCAGTTCTTCTTCGACCACCCCATTCCCATTGCCGGCATCGCCGGCGACCAGCAGGCCGCGCTGTTCGGCCAGGCCTGCTTCAGCCCAGGCCGGGTGAAGAACACCTATGGCACCGGCTGCTTCATGTTGATGCACACCGGTGACCAGGCCGTGCGTTCACGCAACGGCCTGCTGACCACCATCGCCTGGGGCCTGCACGGCAAGGTGGAATACGCCCTGGAGGGCTCGATCTTCGTGGCCGGTTCGGTGGTGCAGTGGCTGCGCGACGGCCTGCGCATGATCGACCATGCCAGCCAGAGCCAGGCCCTGGCCGCGCAGGTGCCCGACAGCGGCGGCGTGTACCTGGTGCCGGCCTTCGTGGGCCTGGGCGCGCCTTACTGGCGCAGCGACGTGCGCGGGGCGATGTTCGGCCTGTCGCGCGGCACCAGCAAGGCGCACTTCGCACGGGCCGCGCTGGAAGCCATGGCCTACCAGACCCGCGACGTGCTGGATGCCATGCAGTCCGACGCCGGCATCGCGCTGAGCGAGCTGCGCGCCGATGGCGGCGCGATTGCCAATGATTTCCTGGCGGGGTTCCAGGCCGACATCCTGGGTGTGCCGCTGCTGCGGCCGCGGTTGACCGAAACCACCGCGCTGGGCGCGGCCTATCTGGCCGGGCTGGCGGTGGGCTTCTGGGAAAGCCGCGAGCAGATTGCCGCACAGTGGGGCCTGGACCGGTGCTTCGAGCCGCAGATGGAGGCGGCTCGCCGCGAAAAACTGTACGCCGGCTGGCAGCAGGCGGTGGCCGCAACGCTGGCCTTCCACGTCGATTGAATGCGGCAACGCCGGGCATGGCCCGGCGCTGCCCCAACATCAGAACGCCGGCAGCACCGCGCCCTTGTACTTGGTTTCGATGAAGGTCTTCACCTGCGGGCTGGTCAGCGCCTTGGCCAGCTTCTGCACGCGCGCATCGTCCTTGTTGTCCGGGCGCGCCACCAGGAAGTTCACGTACGGCGAATCCTTGCTCTCGATCGCCAGCGCATCCTGGGTCGGGTTCAGGCCGGCATCCAGCGCGTAGTTGGTGTTGATCAGGGCCAGGTCCACCTGGTCCAGCACGCGCGGCAGCATGGCCGAATCCAGCTCGCGGAACTTCAACTTCTTCGGGTTGGACACGATGTCGCGCTGGGTGGAAAGCGCGTTGGTCGGATCCTTCAGCTCGATCACCCCGGCCTTGTGCAGCAGGATCAGCGCGCGGCTGTTGTTGCTGGGATCGTTGGGAATGACCACGTCGGCACCTTCGCGCAGCTCGGCCAGCGACTTCACCTTGCGCGAGTACGCACCGAAGGGCTCGATGTGCACGCCGATCACCTTGGTCAGATCGGTCTTGCGATCGCGGTTGTAGGCATCCAGGTACGGCTCGGTCTGGAAGTAATTGGCGTCCACCTGCTTCTGCACCAGCTGGTCGTTGGGCTGCACGTAGTCATTGAACACGCGCACGTCCAGTTCCACGCCTTCCTGCTTCAGGATCGGCTTGACCACCTCCAGGATCTCCGCGTGCGGCACCGCCGTGGCGGCCACCACCAGTTTCTGCGAGGGCTCACCGGACTTGCCGCAGGCGGTCAGGGCCAGCGCAGCGGCGAACAAGGGCAGCAACAGGGTCTTCTTCATGGGTGCAGGGGGTCTCTCGGGGGGGGAGGGTCAGGATTTTTCGTAGTTGCTCAGGGCCAGGTCAAGCAGCGCCTTGGCCTGCTCGCGCAGCATCACCGGTTCGACGATCTCGGCGTCGGAGCCGTAGTGCAGCACGTCCATCAGCAGTTCGCGCGAGACACTGTAGGGCACTTTCAGTTCATAGCGGCCATCGGGCAGGAAACGCCCCTGCTGCTTGGAATGCCAGTGCTCATCGGCCACCCAGCGCGCCGCCTTGGCGCTGAACAGGATGGTCGCCCAGCCCTTGGGCGCGCCGGAGAAGATGCCGTAGCTGGCGCCCAGCTGCTCGTCCAGTTCGGTGTCGGCCACGTCCCTGGCGCCTTCGTCCACCACCCGCGCCTTGTACACGCGATCGACGGCGAAACTGCGCAGGGCTTCGCGGTCATGGTCCCAGGCATCCAGGTACCAGTTGTCGCGGTAGTGGGTCAGGCGCTGCGGTGACACCGTGCGCCGGGTCGGCTCGTCGGTGGAGCGGGCGCGGTACTCAAATGCCAGCTGCTTGCGTTCCAGCACCGCCGACGCCACGGTGCGGAAGCTGGCTTCGTCGAACTTGCGGCCGCGGTGCGGAATGACCCGCACCCGGTCCACCGGCCAACTGGAGACGCCGGCCTGGGCCGCCAGCAGGCCCTCGATACGCTGCTGCAGCGGCGCCAGCACCGAGGACAGCACGCCGCCACCGGTGCGCGCCAGCAGGTGCTGCGAGGCGAGCAGGGCATGCAGTTCTTCCGAGCTGAGCCACAGGCCCGGCAGCTCGAAACGATCGCTTTCATCGGCCTGGTAGCGGAAGCCGGCCTCGCCATCGCCCTCGATCGGCGCCATCAGCGCATCGCGCAGGAAGGCCAGGTCGCGGTAGACGGTGGCGCGGGAACAGGCAAGCTTGTCCTGCAGCGTCGCCACCGTCACCGGGTAGCGAGCGGACTTGAGCAGACGATGCAGGGCGGTGATGCGTTCGTATCGGTCCATACCCCCGATTATGTCCGAGTCGCGGGCGTTGTGTGGGGGCTTTGGGCTATCGTGGGCGCCCCCTGCCCCATGGACATGCCCGATGCGCCGGTTGCCCGCCCTGCCCCTGCTGGCCTGCCTGCTGCTGGCCAGCTGCGATCGCGCCCCCGCGCCGGCCACGGCGGCCACGCCGGTTCCCGCTGCCGATGCGGCCCAGGCGGTGCTGGCGGCCAGCCAGCGCTTTGCCGCCCTGCGCAGCTTCCACGCCGAGCTGGACGTGCGCGGCGGCCCGCGCCCGGTGCGCAGCGCGATGGACTTCGTGGCACCGGACCGCTTCCGGGTGGAAACCCCGGCCGGGGCGCAGATCATCATCGGCGACACGCTGTTCCTGCAGGCCGAAGGCGCGATACGCCAGGTGCCGCTGCCGGCGGGCGCGCTGGAACAATGGCGCAGCCCGCTGCCAGCCGACGCCGACCCGGCGGCCCTGCAGGTGGAAGACCTGGGCAGCCAATCGCTGGACGGCGTGGCCACGCGCCACTACCGGCTGCGCAGCGGCCCCGGCGAGCACCTGGACTACTGGGTGGACGACCAGGGCCTGCCGCGGCAGATCATGCGCAGCGGCACCGCCCAGGATGGGCCCTACCAGCTGCGGCTGCGCTATTCGCGCTTCAACGACCCTGCCCTGCGCGTCGATCTGCCCTGAATGGGGGAGCGGCGGCAACGCCTGCTGAAGCACGGGCCGTGGCGGGTCGGCCTGTCATCGACCATCCAGTATCATCACCGGTTGTTAACCGCTTCGGAGAAGCCTTGATGTCCCTGCGTTTGTCCCTGCTGGTCCCCCTGCTGCTGTGCGCGCCGCTGGCCTACGCGCAGGACGCATCCGAGCTTGCGGCGATGACCTCGCCATGGAGTGGCAGCGGCGGCGAGCTGGGCTTCGCGTCGGCACGCGGCAACAGCAGCACCGAAAGCTTCAACGGCAGCCTGCGCCTGCGCTACACCGACGATGACTGGGTGCACACCATGGATCTGTTCGGCCTGCGCTCCAGTTCCAAGGTGACCGAAACCAACGACGACGGCACCACCACGCGCCGCACCAACACCACGGCCAACCGTTACACCGGCAGCGCCGGCAGCGCGTTGCAGCTGGGCGAACACCGCCAGTTGTCGGCCAAGGTGCGTTTCGAGCGCGATGACTTCGCCACCTACGACCGCCGCAGTTCGCTGGGTCTGGGCTACGGCACCCGCCTGTGGAACACCGACCGCTTCTACTTCGACGCGCTGATCGGCCCGGGTGTCAGCCGCACCCACAGCACCGAAGACGACCGCACCCGTACCGGCCTGATCGGCCAGGGCCAGTTCGAGCTGAAGTATTCGCTGACCGACAACACCGACCTGATCAACAACCTGCTGGTGGAATCGGGCTCGTACAACACCTTCGGCCAGAACGACTTCGGCGTGTCGGTGAGCATGAACGAGCACCTGGCACTGAAGGCCGGCTGGCAGGCGCGATACAACAGCGACGTGGCCGACGACAAGCGCAAGACCGATACGCTGACCACGATGAACGTGGTCTACAAGTTCAAATAAGGTCTGCTTTCGTAGAGTCGAGCTTGCTCGACTGCCTGGCCAACAGCAGTCGAGCAAGCTCGACTCTACGGAAATGGGGTTCGGTCAGACGTTCAGCAGTTCGCCGGCGCCGGCACCGAGCAGCATCTTCGCTACCTGCTGGCCCAGCGTGTCCGGATCGCTGCCCGGCCCGACCGCTTCGGCGCGCACCGCGCGGCCATCGCTGGCACTGCCTACCAGGCCCTGCAGGTGCAGATCATCGCCCTGCCATTGCGCGATGGCCGCCACCGGCACATGGCAGCTGCCATGCAGCGCGCGGTTCATCGCCCGCTCGGCTTCCACGCAGGCGCGCGTGGCCGCATCGTCCAGGCCGGCGAACAAAGCCATCAGGCGTGCGTTGCCGCCATCGCACTCCACCGCCACCGCGCCCTGCGCCGGCGCCGGCAGCCACTGCGGCGGCTGCAGGCGGGCAACGATGCGGTTGCCCAGCCCCAAACGCTCCAGCCCAGCCACCGCCAGCACGATGGCGTCGTAGCCGCCGTTGTCCAGCTTGGCCAGACGCGTGTTCACGTTGCCGCGCAGATCCAGCAGCTGCAGGTCGGGGCGCAGTGCGCGCAACTGGGCCTGGCGGCGCAGCGAGGACGTGCCCACGCGGGCACCGATGGGCAGCGCATCCAGCGAGGCATAGAGATTGGAGACGAAGCCATCGGCCGGGTCGTGCCGGGTCAGCATGGCCGGCAGCGCGAAAGGCGCATCCAGTTCCATCGGCACATCCTTCAGCGAATGCACCGCGCAATCAGCCTCACCGCGCAGCATGGCCAGCTCCAGTTCCTTCAGGAACAGGCCCTTGCCACCGATGGCGGCCAGCGAGCGATCCAGCACCTCATCGCCGCGGGTGCTCATCGGTACCAGTTCCACGTGCAGGCCAGGGTGGGCATGGCGCAGGCGGTCGGCGACGTGTTCGCTCTGCCAGAGGGCGAGCGGGCTCTTGCGGGTGGCGATGCGGACGGTTTCCATCGGTGCATTATCGCGCCTCCGGCGCGGATACGGCCAACGGCGGAGCCCCTCGTGGCTGGCGAGGGTTGCGGTTGGAAGGCGTGCTTGGCCGGGCGGGATGGGTTCGCGGGGGACGCCGTGAATCCGTCCATGGAGGCTTGTCCGCGGCATCCATGCCGCAGACACCCCCGCGAACCCACCCCGCCCGGCCTCTGACAGTTTCCGTGCGCGCCAACCACGGAAGATCAGAAGAAAAAATCAAAAGCCGGCGGCTTCCGGGGTCAGATCCCTTTTCCGCAGGAAAAGGGATCTGACCCCTCTTCCCCCACCCGATAACAACAATGCCTTTGCCGTCCGACGCCGGGAAAAGGAGAGGGTTGGGCCGGGGTGGGGGCGCGGGACCGCAGGCGCCATGGATGGCGCCTACGAGCCCCCATGGATGGGTTAACGGCGTGTCCCGCGCCCCCACCCCGGCCCGACCCAGCACGTAGAAACAACGAGCCATGACCCACTGTTGCTGTTGCTGTTGCTGTTGCTTCAGATTTTGCTCGTAAGCGGTCGCGGCCGCAGGCCGCGCGGCACCCTTACAGATGCCGTACTTCCTGCTTCAGCGTCGCCACGCAGCGGCGGCTGACTTCCAGCGGCTGCTTGCCATGGCGAAGCACCGCCTGCACCTGCCCGCCCGTGCCGCGCCGCAGTTCCACCAGCTCGTGGCGCGCCACCAGACAGTTGCGGTGAATGCGCACGAAGCGACTGGCGAACTCCTCCTCCAGCGACTTCAGCGATTCCTCGATCAGGTCTTCGCCGCGTGCGTGGTGCACCACCACGTACTTCTCTTCGGCCTGCAGGTAGTGGATATCGTCCAGCGGAATCAGCCGCAGGCTGCCGCGCAGCCGCGCGCACAGCATGCTGCGGGCCTGGCCACCGTTGTGCTGCGGCTGGCCATCACGACCGGCCAGGAACGTCCGCGCGCGCGCGATCGCCGCGGCCAGCCGCTCGGCGCGTACCGGCTTCATCAGGTAGTCGATGGCCGCCGCTTCGAACGCCGACAGCGCATGTGCATCGTAGGCGGTGCAGAACACCACCGCCGGACGCGGCTCGAAACTGGCCAGGTGGCGGGCCGCTTCCAGGCCATCCAGCCCCGGCATGGCGATGTCCAGCAGCACCAGGTCCGGTTGCAGTTCCGCACAGGCGTGCAGCGCCTGCTCACCGTTGCCGGCTTCGGCCACTACCTCGATGCCCTCCTGCGCGGCCAGCAGGCTGCGCAGGCGTTCACGGGCCAGCGGTTCGTCATCGGCGATGACCACCCTCACGGTCGCTCCTTCATTGGATCGGCACTGTCACCTGGCAGGCATAGTAGCCTTCGCTCCAGCCCGCCGTCATCCGCGCGCCGCGGCCGAAGCGCCAGGCCAGGCGATGGCCGATGCTGTGCTGGGCATGGCCGGCACCACGTGCCAGGGCCAGCCCCGGCGCCAGCGGGTCAGGTGCGGGATTGCGCACGGTGATCTGCAGTTCCTCGCCCTGCCGGGCCAAGTGCAGTTCAATCGTGCCACCTTCCGGCAGCCGTGAAATGCCGTGCAGCACCGCGTTTTCCACCAGCGGCTGCAGCACCAGGCGTGGCAGCGGCAGCTCCCACGGCAGCGGTTCGTCGCGTTGCCAGCGCACCTGCAGGCGATCGCCCAGGCGCAGCGACTCAATGGACAGGTAGCGCTCGGCCAGTTCACATTCTTCGCGCAGGGTGGCATCGCCCTCGCCCGCGCCCAGCGCCGCACGGAACAGATCGGACAGATCCAGCACCGCGCGCTCGGCCACGGCCGGGTCACGGTGCAGCAGGCTGGCGATCAGGTTCATGCTGTTGAACAGGAAGTGCGGGCGGATGCGCGCCTGCAGCGCATCGGCCTGCGCACGTGCGTTGGCCTGCAGCTGTGCAGCCCAGCGATCACTCACATAGAAGTAGCGCAGGGCCAGCGCAGTGATCAGTGCGGTGGTGGCGGCACTGCCCAGGGTGAAGCGCAGGAAGCTGATGCCGCGGGTGAAGTTGTCATCCAGGACGGCATACAGCGCATGGATGATGGCCGCGCAGGCCACGGCAATCAGCGCCGCCAGGGCCACGGCGGCGACAGCGCCCAGCGCTTCGGGCAGGCGTGACAACGGCCGCCGCAGCGCACACAGGCTGATGCTGACGGCCAGCGCCAGCCACAGCGCGAAGCCGCTGGCCGACGTGAGCTCGCCCAGCGTCCAGTGCCGGCTGCCATCGGGCGCCAGCGCCAGCACCACCACGACCAGCTCGGCCAGGCCCAGCATGGCGGCCAGCCGCGGCAGGCGGCACAGTTCCGGCATCCACGGCGCGGCGCTGGCAGCGGCCATGGCTCAGGCCACGCCCAGCCGTTGCTGCAGCCAATCGCCCAGCGCGTCGATTTCCTCGGCGCAGACCTGGTGGGCCATCGGGTAGCTGTGCCACTGCGGCTGCAGCCCCAGGTCGCGCAGCACCTGCGCGCTGTGCTCGGCCACCGGCAGCGGTATGACCGGATCGCCGGTGCCGTGGGCCATGAACACCGGCACATCCACGGCGCCTTCAACACGGGTGGCGCTCTGCGCATCGGGCAGGTAGGTGGACAGCGCGATCAGGCCGGCCAGTGGCGCGGTGCGCGCCAGCGCGGCGCTCAGGATCACCGCCCCACCCTGCGAGAAGCCCGCCAGGAAGATGTGGTCGGCGGCGATGCCGCGCTCGATCTCGCGGGCGATCAGCGCGTCCAGCTGCGCCATCGATTCACGCACGCCAGCCATGTCGGCGCGCGAACGGAAGTCCATGCCGACGATGTCGTACCAGCCGCGCATCGGCACGCCATTGTTGATGGTGATCGGCCGCACCGGCGCGTGCGGGAACACGAAGCGCAGCGCCGGCCAGTGCGGGCGTACCAGTTCCGGCACGATGGGCGCGAAGTCATGGCCGTCGGCGCCCAGGCCGTGCAGCCAGATGACCGACCACTGCGGCGAAGCGCCGGTTTCCTGTTCCACCGTTTGCAGCATGTTGTGGCTCCTGTACGTTCGAGCCGCATTATGCAGGTGCCGCGCGTGGATCAGTACAGCGGCGGCTGCTGGGCGGCCTCGCGGCGCAGCTGCGCGGCGCGCACCAGCACCGGCGGCGGCAGGTTCTCTTCAGGAATATCCAGCAGGCCCAGACGGTGCAGGAAGGCACCGGGCGCACGCGAGGAGGTCAGCGCCACCACCGGAATGGCCAGCACCATGCCGATCACCACCGGCGCCATCCAGGCCGCCAGTGACGGCGACACCGCCCACGCCAGCAGACCCATGAACGCGCCGAACAGGCCAAGCCCACCATAGCCGCGCACCAGCGCCCACCAGGAAATGCCGCCGTCGTCGCGCTGCTGCGCATCCCAGCCCGAATCGCGCCCGGACAGCACTTCGGCCACGCCGCGCGACTGCACGTACATCACCACCGGCGCCATCAGCGCCGCCAGCACGGTTTCCACCAGCATCGACACGAAGGCACGGATAGCGCCCCCGCAGCCGCGGCGGTCCACCGGGTCCAGCAGCATGGCCAGGTAGCCCAGCACCTTGGGCATCAGCAGCACGGCCATGGTGGCGCCGAACAGCCGCACCACCTGTACTTCATCCTGCGCACGCCAGTAGACGCTGGGCGACAGATGCAGCACGGCATTGAAATCGATGCCTTCCTGGAACAGCGGGATGGCAATGCCGATCAGCATCAACATGCCCCACATCGGCGCGGTGAAGTAGTGGCCGATGCCGATCAGCATGTGCACCCGGCTGATCCAGTGCAGGCCACGGCTGCCCACCACCTTGCCGTGCTGCAGGTTGCCCTGGCACCAGCGGCGGTCGCGCACCAGCAGATCGGTCAGGGTGGGCGGGCCTTCCTCATAACTGCCACCCAGGTAAGGCACCATGTGCGCGGCCCAGCCACCGCGGCGCATCAGCGCGGCTTCCACGAAATCGTGGCTGAGCACGTGGCCGCCAAAAGGCTTGCGCCCGGGCAGCGCCGGCAGTCCGGCGTGGTCGGCGAAGGCGCGGGTGCGGATGATCGCGTTGTGGCCCCAGTAATTGCTCTCGGCGCCATGCCACCAGGCCACGCCGCGGGCGATGACCGGGCCGTACACGCGGCCGCCGAACTGCTGCATGCGTGCGAACAGCGTGCGCCCGCCGATCACCGACGGCAGGGTCTGGATCAGGCCGACGTCGGCGTTGTGTTCCATGCCGGCCACCAGGCGCACGATGCTGTCGCCGGTCATCAGGCTGTCGGCATCCAGGATCAGCATCTGCGGGTAGGCACCGCCGAAGCGACGCACCCAATCGGCGATGTTGCCGGCCTTGCGGCCGCTGTTGTCGCTGCGGCGGCGGTAGAACAAGCGCACCCGGCCGTCGGGAACCAGCTCGCGCAGTTCGTTGAACACCTGCTCTTCGGCGCGGGCGATGTCCTCGCGGCGGGTGTCGCTGAGGACGAAGAAGTCGAAGCGCTGCAACTGGCCGGTGGCCGCCACCGATTCATAGATGGCACGCAGGCCGGCCAGCAGGCGGCGCGGATCTTCGTTGTAGGTGGGCATCAGCAGTGCGGTACGGCTGTGCACTACCGGCAGCGGCTTGTCCGGGTCGATGCCCAGGCGGTAGCCGCGGTCGAACACGGCGGTCAGGAAGCCGGCCACCGCGCTGGCAAAGGACAGCGCGATCCAGGCGAACAGGCCGACGAACAGCACCAGCAAGCAGGCTTCCAGCACGCTGATGCCATTGCCCGACAGCACCCGCCACATCATGCGGGTGGCGGCGGCGGTCATCACGGCGGTGCCACCCAGGATGTATAGGCGGCGCAGGCCGATCAAGCGCGGCGAGGTGCGATGGCGGCGCACCTTCAGCGCGCCCTCGCCCAGGCTCTGCTCGGGCATGACCAGCGGCGATTCGGCAGGCAGCAGGGCCCAGCCGGCATCCAGATCCGGGTTGCCCGTGCTCGGGTTGTGGGTTTGAACTTCCATGCAGGCCTATTCCGCCCAGGCGCCGCGCCCTGCCATCCCGGCGGGGCTGCATGCACCAAGGTTCCCGGCGCGCCTACCCGGCGCCCGCACTTGTCCAGCCTGCAAGGGCTTCACGCCGCGCAGTCGATGTCTGTCACTACCGGAACCCACACGATCTCCAACGGGGCGGAATCGAAAAAATGCGGCCCAGTCTAGGCGGGCAAATGTAAGCCCAGTGCGAAGGTTTGCGCCGGGAAATGTCCCCATTCAGCCATCAGCAGGCGAGCGCTTGGCTGGATCGTGACAAATGAGAACAACTCTCATGAACAGGCGCTGGGGTGGGCCGGTCGCGCTGGTCGGCCAACGCGATCCCGGCCCCGGCAGATCTCACTCGTCGGCCAGTGCCGGTGCGTGGGCGACACCACTGGCCGCCGCGCGCGCGCGCTCCATCGCCACCGCCAGTTGCTGGCGGGCGAGCAGTTGTTGTGCCTGCACCACTTCAGGTGTCGGCAGAAGCACCGGTCCCGGTGCGTTTTCCGGTGTAGCAGCTGTGGTCATGCAACCTCCATGGACATTCCGCCAACGCCTGGATGAAGCCGGGGCGCCAGCGGAACTGCGCACCCTATCCTAAAAACAAGGCGGGTGGGTGACGGTGCGACCGCCCGACGCGACAAATCCTGAGCAAGGCGTCACATTTTTGACGCGACCCTGTACCACCTGAATGCGCCGCCATTTATCATGAAAACGTTTTCTTACAGGGATGTCCCTATTCAATGAATGCCGTAGACCTCTCCCGCTTCAGTCCGAAGTGGCAGTTCCGCTTTGCCTTCTACCAACAGCACGGTGCCCCCAAGGAGCCCGGCTTCAAGCAGGCCTGGAAGGCCCTGTCCTTCGGCGACCGGCTGAAGATCAACCTGAACTTCTTCGCGTTCTTCTTCGGCGCCATCTACCTGTTCATCCTGGGCATGTGGCGCAAGGCGATCGTGGTGATCGGCATCAACATCGTGCTGATGGCGCTGGCCTTCGTGCTGCCGGAAATCGTCGCCCGCGCCCTGTTCATCGCCACCAACTTCCTGGTGGCCTCCAGTACCAACTACGCCTACTACCTGGAACAGGTGAAGGGCAGCACCAGCTGGAACCCGTTTGAAGGAATGTTCTGAGCGAATCAGACCTGCGCACGGACGCGCGGCAAGGATGCAAACGACGCCCGGCCCCCGCCGGGCGTCTTCGTTTCCAGCCCTCAGGCGGCGCGCAGCACCTTCGCCGCCGTTGCATCGGCCTGCAGGCGGAAGCGCGACACCGCCACCGCCAGCTGTTCGGCCTGCTCTTCCATGGCCCGCGCGGCGGCCGTGGCTTCTTCCACCAGCGCGGCGTTCTGCTGGGTGGTTTCGTCCATCTGCACCACGGTCTGGTTCACCTGCTCGATGCCGGCGGACTGCTCGCGCGAGGCGGCCGAGATCTCGGCCATGATCTCGTTCACCCGGCCCACCTGGCCGACGATGTCCTGCATGGTGCGACCGGCGGCGTGCACCAGCTGCGCACCGGCACCGACATGGGCCACCGAGGCATCGATCAGCTCCTTGATCTCCTTGGCCGCGCCCGCCGAGCGCTGTGCCAGCGCGCGCACTTCGCTGGCCACCACGGCGAAACCGCGGCCCTGCTCACCGGCACGCGCTGCTTCCACTGCGGCGTTCAGCGCCAGGATGTTGGTCTGGAAGGCGATGCCATCGATGACCGAAATGATTTCGGCAATGCGCTGCGACGAGCTTTCGATCTGTTCCATGGTCTGCACCACCTGGCCGACCACCTGCCCGCCTTCGCTGGCCACGCCGGCCGCCGACGCCGCCAGGCTGTTGGCCTGCTGGGCGTGCTCGGCATTCTGGCGCACGGTGGAGGTCAGTTCTTCCATCGACGCGGCGGTTTCTTCCAGGTTGGCCGCCTGCGTTTCGGTACGGCGCGACAGATCGTTGTTGCCCGATGCAATCTCGCCTGCGGCCAGGCGGATGCTGGCGGCCGACTGCTGGATCTGGCCGACGATCTGGGTCAGCTGCTGCACGGTGCTGTTTGCATCGTCACGCATCACCGCGAACACACCGTGGAAATCACCCTGCATGCGCGTACTGAGGTCGCCGGCGGCGATCGCGCGCAGCAGCGTGGACAGCGCGGCCAGGTTGTGGTCGCTCACCTGCATCATCGTGTTCAGGGTTTCCACCATGCGGCGGAAATCATGCTCGAAGCGCTGGGTATCGCCGCGCACGGCGAAATCACCGGCGGCGGCTGCGGCGGCCAACTGCTGGATCTGATCGTTGATCGCGCCCAGGTTGTTCTTGGTGGTGGCCATGGCGGCGGTGAACACCGCCTTTTCGCCCGGCAGCGCTTCCATGTCCACGCTCAGGTCGCCCACGGCGTAGCGTTGCATCACCTCCACCAGGCGCTGGGTGACCGCATTGCTGGACGCCACCAGCTGGTTGCTGTCGGCGACCATGCGGCCGTACTCGCCCGGGAATGCCGAGGCATCCATGCGGTAGCTGATCTGCCCGGCATCGTGGCGCTGCGCCATCTCGGCCTGGGCGGCCATGACCGCCTGCAGCTGGCCACGCATGCTCTGCATTGCCTCCAGCAACCGGCCCACTTCATCGCTGCTGCGTGCGGGCATGGCCGAATCGAGCTTGCCGGCGGCCACATCGCCAGCGATGCGCACGGCTTCGGCCAGCGGGCGGATCGCCAGGCGGCGCAGCAGCACGTACACACCGGCACTCAGAGTCAGCGCGGCCACCACGCCAACCAGCAGGGTCAGCCACAGCAGCTGGCGCGCTTCGGCCACGATCACCGCATGCGGCACCACTACGCCCAGGGCAAATCGCTGCGGCGCGTCGCCGATCTTCAGCGGCACGTACAGGCGCACGTTGCCGGCATCGTCCGGTTCGAAGGCTTCCACGGTCTTGTCGGCGGCAATCTGCTGCAACATGGCGCGGGTGCCGGCATCGCTGCGCGGCTTGCCGATCTCGGCCGGATTGGCCGCGGCCAGCACCACGCCCTTGGGCGACAGCAGCTCGACCCGGCCGGCGCCCATCGGTGCCAGCGTGGCCAGATGCTTCTGCAGGGCGGCCAGCGAGAAGTCGACGGTGAACACGCCCAGGAAAGTGCCGTTTTCCACGATCGGCGTGCTCAGCGTGCTCATCAGCACCTGCTGGCCGCCGATGTCGTAGGCGTAGGGTTCGCTGACCTTGGGCAGCTTGTCGCGGCTGGGGCCCACATACCAGTCGGCAGAGCCACTGGCGCTGTCGGTGTAGTCGGTCATGGGCGACTGGGTCGGCTTGCCGTCCTGCCAGGCCCAGTAGCTCATGTAGCGACCGGTGGCGTCGTGCGCCTCGGTGTTCACGAATTCGGCGTCCTTGCCATCGAAGGCATCGGCTTCCCACATGGTGCTCTTGCCCAGCCATTCCGGGTGCGCGTGCAGCTGTTCGCCGATGATGGCGGCCAGGCTGGCACGGTTGGGCACATCGCCGCGTGCGCGCTGGGCCAGGACGGCCTCGGCCATGGCGTCGTTGCTGGCAAAGGCAGTACCCAGGTCGGCGGCGACCTTGCGTGCCTCGGCATTGGCTTCGCTGGCCATGGTCTGGCGCGAGGCGTTGATCAGGCTGCTGCTGGCCTGGCGGTAGATCAGGAAGGCGGTCAGGCCGAAGCACAGCAGTGCGATCAGCGCGGTGCCCAGCATCAGCTTGTGGGCAATGCTACCGGGGCGACGGGCAGCCGTAGAACGGGAAGGCGACATGGAAGGATCCGCAGGTGATTCAGGACAACCGGCACCGGTGGGGGCACCGCGCAGATGCGCGATCCCTCGCGCGGGCCACCTTCCAGAAGAAGGCGCGCACCGGGTTAACGGCCGCGCGCCGCACAGGTTGAGCCGGACCGGGCGCCGAAGCTGAACGCACTCAGCCTCGTGGGACGCGGTTGGTAGAGTCGAACTTGCTCGACTGGCGCGGTGCCGCCAGCCTTCATGGTCGTCGAGCAAGCTCGACGCGACGGGTTACGGCCGGGCCATCGCGCGGGGCAACACTTCAATGCTGCCGGCGGCGTACTGCTGCAACACCTCTTCGGGCCCGTGGCGCGGCTGCCAGCCCAGCTGCTGCTGCAGCCGGCGGCTGTCGTACACCCGGTCGATCGAAGGGGGCAACGACCAGCCACGGCGGTCGAATTCAGCCAGCAGCTGCGGCGAGCGGCGCACCAGCACCTGGCGTGGATCAACGGCCAGCTGCAGGCAATCCTCGCGCTGGAACGGGCTGGCACCGCAGGCGATGTAGCGCTGGAACGCGCCACCTTCGTCCAGCAGCAGCGCCGCATGCGCGCTGGCCACATCGCGCGCGTCGATGCCCCGATGCAGGCGGAACAGCGCCATGCGCTCGGGGGGCTCGGGGAAACAACGGCCCATGCGCAGCACCCGCACGCTGAAGCCGTCCGATGCGGCCTGCTCGGCCAGTGCTTCGGCCTGCAGCTTGCTGCGGTGGTAGATGGTGCGCGGCTGCGGCTGGGTGTCTTCGTCGATCCAGCGGCAGCCGCCAGGAACCACCGCGTGGCCATACAGCGCCGTCGTGCTGGTCAATACGAACCGCCGCGCACCCGCCTGCCGCGCCAGCTGCAGCAGCTGCGCGGTGGCGTCCACGTTCACCGTCTGGAACACCGTTTCGTCCACCAGACCCACATGCGGCGCGTGCAGGGCGGCGGTATGGATCACCGCATCCACGCCATCCAGGGCTCGCAGCAGTGCAGTGCGGTCAGTCACGTCGGCCACGATGCGCGTGGTGGCGAACGGACTGCGGTCCAGCCCGATCACCTCATGCTGCGCCGCCAGCGCACCAAAGATCGCGCGGCCGATGCGGCCGGAACTTCCGGTCAGCAGAATCTTCATGGAATCCATTCACTCGAAAGCGCCCGGAACGTACCGGGATGAAGCGATTCTAGGCAGGCCATGCGACTGCGGCGACAGTGGTGCATCGCAGTTGTGCGCGCACGCACAGAAAGGCCCCGCCATGTGGCGGGGCCCGGGTTGGCTGGTGGGGGTCAGCCAGAAACGATCAGGCGATCAAGCGGCCTTCATTGCGTGCTTGCGGGTGCGCATCACGGCGTGGCATTCCTGCACGTCCGGCAGCCACTGGGTCACTTCCTGGCGCACGGCCGGCGGCAGGTCGTTTTCCTTCAGCACGTCCTTGAACGCGCCCAGCAGGCGGTCTTCCGATTCTTCCAGCTCGGCCACGTAACCATAGTTGGTATCGCCGAAGGCGGCACGCACCTTGCCGTAGAACTGCTGCATGGAACCGACCATGGTGCCGTGCTCGGCCGGCTTGCCGCCGGTGGCGGCCACCGCGCTGCTCAGCGACGTCACGATGCGCGCCTTGACGCCGGCGATGCGGGTGAACAGTGCCGACAGCTCGGCATCCTTCACCTTGGTGGCCGCTTCTTCATAGAAGGATTTGCCGTCGCGAGCGATTTCGATCAGGTCGTTCAAACGGCTTTCGATGGTGGACTGGGTGCTCATGGCGTGGCTCCTTTTCGGATCTGCGGGAAGAGGCAGCGGTGCATGACCGTTGCCGTGCGCAGCCACGATGATCGAACGCGTGTGCGGTGCAGGTGAGCAGCGATTGATGCGGGAATCACGCTGTAGAACCGGCGCTGACTGCTTCACGCGGCGTTGCAGCTGCTTCACGTGATTGCAGCAATTGCTGACGCTTTTGCCTCTTTCAATGGGCATTGCCCCACGCCTAGATTCAGCCTACGCACAGTCTCGTGCAGCCATCTGGAAAAGGCGGTTCCACAATGAACACCCTGGTCACTTCGGCATGCCTGCTGTTCCTTCTACTCGGTGCGACCGGTCCAGCACGAGCGGCAGACGGCAGTACACATGCTCCGCGGATGGACGACTTCACCTTGATCGAAGAGTCCAGACCCTACGCATCGTCAGCCAGGGCGGCGCCATCGCAGCTGCGACGCGTTTATCGGCTTGGGACGGGTGAAACGGTAGAGCTGGTCCATACCGAACAGGCCGATGGACTGCTGGAGCTGGATGCGATCCAGCAGTCACCTTCGACGCTGGATGCACTGGATCGCTATTGTGCCCGCATAGGCGGAACCGTTTCGAGGGACAGCGTGTCCGTGTTTTCACCGCAGACCCAGACGCTGCTGTCCTGCGTGGGAACCTCGCCGCGGCCAGGCAAGCCCGATCAAACAAAGGCCGAGACCGTAGCACCGTCTGCGAAGCGGAACTCATGTGGGGCAACAAGCAGCATCGTCATGGATGGCCCCGGTTCTGTGTACCGTGGGGATCCTGGCGGATATGCCGTTCACGCCGATGCGGAGTTTGAAACTGTCAGCAGTCAGGTCGTGTCATGGCTGGCCAGTTTCATCCCGGGTTGCAATGTCGGCGAATCGGTTTCCGTTAACAAATGGCTGTGGGTCTCACGCGGGGTGGTCTGCTCTACCGGTGGGCTGTCTCCCGGAATCCACGAAGGAAACGCAACACTGTCGGTGTGCGGCCATTTTGACCAGAGCTCCATTGCCACTGAGATCTGGGCACTTCATGGCCGTTGAATCGCGCTTCCAAGCAATTCTTGCGCACGCGGTGACAACACGCATCCCTGCGCCTGCAATCGCGCAATGGCCCCCCGCGTGCGGCCCAGCACCCCGGTATTGGCAATGAAGGTGAATGCGCTTCCTTCAAATGCCAGCACGATGTTCTGCGTACTGCGCCAGTTCCGGTAGTCCACTTCGGCAATCGCGCTGTAGGGCCGCTCACGGCGGCGCAGCACGCGGTATTCCACACGGTCCGCGTGCAGGATCAGGCGCGGGTTCAGGCTGTTGTGCGCCAGCGCGAACCACGGCAGCGCGCGCAGACCCAGGAACGCAGCTTCCAGCGTGACGGTGAGGGACGCAGTGTGCATGACCCATTATGGCAGCCGCGAGCCTGATCACCAGGCAACCATGACAGGGCGCAGCGTTCATCCCACGCTGACCCGCACCACGTGGCTGATGCCGCGATGGAACATCTTGGCGTACGGACACACGCGTTCGGTATTGCGCACCAGTTCCGCCGCCAGCGTGGCATCCATTCCCGGCAGGCACACCACGATCTCGGCGGACAGCAGGTACAGGCCATCCACCGGGTCGCGGGCGAAGGTCACCCCCACCTCGACGCTGGGCTGGTCCAGCACCAGGCCGGCCCGCGCGGCAACCAGCACCATGGCGCCGTGGAAGCAGCCGGCGTAGCCGGCCGCCAATAGCTGTTCGGGATTGGTGCCACCGCCGGGACCGCCCAGTTCAGGGGGCAGGCGCAGATCGACGGCCAGCGCACCATCATCCGAACGCACCACGCCCGAGGCGCGACCGTGCCCGGCCTGGCCGCCATGAACCCGCACGCGGCCGGTGTAGAGCGGGCGCACCTCATCGCCGTGATAGCGATCGAGCACACTGGACGGCGGCGGCTTCAGGCCACTCATTGGCAGACCTGGACGTCCAGCAGCGTCATGCTCGCGGCCCCGCTGCCGACGTGGACTGCTGCAGCCACTGGGCGAAGTCGATGCGGCCCGTCCACGCCTCGCCCTGCGGCACCAGCGTGCCCTGCTGCAGTACCGCGCCAAAATAGGGCGCGTCCGGGTCGGCCACCACCTCGCGCGTATCCCCGTTGGCCTGCAGGAAGCGCTGTGCCAACGCCGCCATCGATTCGCGCTGCGGCCCGGCAATGTCCACCACGCCGTTCACCGGCGGCTGCAGTGCGATGCGGGCCACCGCATCGGCTACATCGTCAGCGGCAATCGGCTGCACATCGGCACTGGGCAGGCGCAGGGTCGGGCCCTGCCCGGCCGACTGCACGATGCCCGGCAGGAATTCAAAGAACTGGGTGGAATGGATGATGGTGAACGGCAGGCCCGAATCGCGGATCAACTGCTCCTGTGCGATCTTGCCGCGGAAGTAGCCGCTGGCGGCCAACTGATCGGTGCCCACCACCGACAGCGCCACATGGTGGCGTACGCCCGCGCGCGCGGCCGCAGCCAGGATCGTGTGCCCGGCCGTAACGAAGAACGACAGCACGGCGGCGTCTTCGAACGAGGGCGAGTTGGCCAGGTCCAGCACCACCTCGGTGCCGGCCATGGCCTCCTCCAGGCCCTCCCCGGTCAACACATCGATGCCCGTGGACGGTGCCGCCACCACGGCCTCGTGTCCGGCTGCCCGCAGGCGCTCCACAACCTTGCTGCCGATGCGGCCGGTGCCGCCAATGACGAGAATCTTCATGCGTTGTCTCCAGGAATGCGGAAGGGGAATAGCCGTTTCGCTGCCATGCTAGGAACATCGCTGGACGGGCAGTAGATCCGGCGGCGGCCCCACGCTGTTGCCTGCCGTGCACCAATCGCTCAGGCCCATGCCGGCGTTTCGGCGGTCGCCGCCACGGCGGCCTGGTGGCGTGCTTCCCAGTGCGAAACGGCGTCCAGGTCCATCGCGCGCACACGCTGGGTACTGAAGTCGATGAACGCGCGGATGCGCTTGGGCAGTTGCCGACGGCTGAGGTAGCACAGGTAGTGGCCGCGGTCGTGCGGCGCATAGCGGTCCAGGCAGGTCACTACGGTACCGGCGCGCAACGCGTCGCGGACCTGGTAGCTGGGCAGCTGCGCGATGCCCAGGCCATCGACCACGGCCTGCAGCACCAGCTCGGCATCGTTGAACACCAGCGCCGCGGTGAACTGCGGGTGCATCTCCTGGCCGTCCACCCGGAACTCCCAGCGTTGCATGCGCCCGGCAGGCAGCCGGCGACCAATACAGGCATGGGTGGCCAGCGCGTCCACACTCTGCGGCGCACCATGGGCCTGCACATAGGCCGGCGACACGCAGGCCACCAGTTGCATCGGCACCAGTTGCTTGGCGATGACCTGGCTGTCTTCCAGCACGCCTTCGCGGAAGGCGATGTCGATGCGATCGCCAGCCAGATCCGGCGCCTGTTCGTCCAGCAGCAGCTCCACGGTCACCTGCGGATGTTCCCTGCGGAAGGCTGCCAGCAACGGCGCGATCACGCGGCGGCCGAAACCATGCGTGGCGCTGATGCGCAGATGCCCGCGCGGCGGTCCTTCGCGCAGGTCCTGCATTTCATCCAGCGCCTGCAGGATGCACTCCACGCCAGGGCTGCAGCCTTCAAGGAACAGTTCCCCCTCGCGGGTGAGCGAGGTGGATCGCGTGGTGCGCAGGAACAGGCGCACACCCAGCTGGGTTTCCAGCTTCTGCACGCTGCGGCTGACCGCCGACCTGCCGATGCCCAAGCGGTCACCGGCGCGGGCGAAGCTGCCCTCGCTGGCCACAGCGATGAACGCCAGCACGCCCGCGTAGCTGGTGGAAAACGAGGCATTGAGCGGATCGCGCGCGGCCGTGGCGGCGGTCGCAGGGGACGATGCATTCATGGGGTCGGGGGCTCCACAGCGTTGGGATGCTGGTGCAGGTGGGCACGCGCCTGCAGCAGGCGCTGGTGGCACGCTACGGTGCTCAGGCCCAGCAGCGGCACGATGTCGTCCATGTCGGCGCCCAGCACGTCGTGCAGCAACAGCACGGCGCGGGCGTCGGCAGGAAGCTGCGCCAGCGCGGCAAGGAAGGACTGCCAGACACGTTCGCTGGCAGGGCGCAAGGCATGGGCGTTCGGGGTGTCCATGCCCGGCAGACGTGCGGGCGCCTGCCGCTGTGACAGGCCATTGGTGTTTTTCGTGCAACGCGATGCATCCCCGGCGCGGCCTACCGCCACCGCCGCCGCGTTCGTAGCCTGCGCAGCAACTTCCCCGCCTACAGGCCCCCTGCCATGACCCATCGTCTGGACTACGCCGCACTGTCCCCCGAGCTGTTCAAGAAACTCGGCACGTTCTCGCACGCCGCCCACCACGCCAGCATCGAACCGGCCATCATCGACCTGGTCAACATCCGCGCCTCGCAGCTCAATGGCTGCGGGTTCTGCCTGGACATGCATGTGAAGGAAGCCACCATCCGTGGCGAGCGCCCATTGCGACTGCACCACGTTGCGGCATGGCGCGAGTCGAACCTGTTCAGCCCGCGCGAGCGCGCCTGCCTGGCATGGACCGATGCCCTGACCCATCTGCCTGCCCAGGGCGTGGCGGATGCGCTGTACGACCAGGTTCGCGGGCAGCTGTCCGAACAGGAGCTGGTGGACCTGACCTACGCGGTGATGGCGATCAACGCCTGGAACCGCGCCAACGTGGCATTCGGCACCGTGCCGGGTGTCCTCGACCAGGCCTTCGGCCTGTCCCGGGCCGGACTGGCCTGATTCGTCTGCGCCGCGCTCCGGCACGGCGCCACCTCCTTCCCAGGAGAAACCCCATGCGAACCCCTATTGCCCTGGCACTGTGCGGCCTGCTGTCGATGACCTCGGCACAGGCGGCCCCCGCCGCGCCCACTGCCCAGGCGGCGGCACCGGAACCTGTCGTGCGCGAGGTCATGACCCAGCCCCTGCCTGACTACCCCGGCAAGGAAGCGCTGATCCTGACCGTGGAATACCCGCCCGGCGGCGCCGACCCGGTGCACCGGCACGATGCCCACGGCTTCGTTTACGTGCTGCAGGGACGCATCGTGATGGGCGTTGCCGGCGGCCGCGAAGTCACCCTCGGCCCCGGCGAGGCCTTCCATGAAGGTCCGCAGGACCTGCACACCGTGGGCCGCAACGCCAGCCAGACCGAGCCGGCCAGGTTCGTGGTCTTCCTGCTGAAGGACATCGGCACTCCGGCGGTGCTGCCGCCGCACTGAGCGCGCCCAGCCAACCAGCCCCCTGCGCAGTTCCCCGGGTGTCACAATCCGGGGAACTGTCCCGTCTGCGCTGGCATGGACGACTCGACCGCCCTTTTCACCCAACTTCGCCCGCGTCTGTTCGGCGTGGCCTACCGCATGCTCGGCTCGGCGCATGAAGCCGAGGACGTGGTGCAGGATGTCTGGCTGCGCTGGCATGGCGCCGACAGAGCCCAGATCGGCAATGCCGAGGCCTGGCTGGTGGCCACCACCACCCGCCGCGCCATCGATGGCCTGCGCCTGGCCCGGCACCGTCGCGAACACTACGTGGGCATGTGGCTGCCCGAGCCGCTGCTGACCAACGAATCGACCACCCCGGAACACATGCTGGAAACCGCCAGCGATCTGTCCGTGGCCTTCCTGAACGTGCTTGAGCGATTGGCACCGGACGCGCGCGCCGCGTTCCTGCTGCACGATGTGTTCGAGCAGGACTACGCCGTGGTCGCCCGCACCCTGGACAAGACCGAAGCGGCGTGCCGGCAGATCGTGCACCGTGCACGGCTGCAGCTGCGCCAGGCGCGGCCCCGCTACAACGTGCCGCAGCATGTCCACCAGAAGCTGATGCAACGCTTTGCCGATGCAGTTTCCAGCGGTGATTTTGCCAGCATGAAGGCACTGATGGCCGAGTCGGCCGAGCTGATCGGAGACGGCGGCGGCATCGTCACCAGTTTCCCCAGGCCGATGGTGGGTGGCGCGCGCATCGCCCAGCTGCTGTATGCGCCGCACCTGCGCCGCAAGGACCAGCTGCGCATGGTGCCGACCATGATCAATGGTCGGCTGGGCCTGCTGCGCTACTTCGACGGCGTGCTGGAATCGGCCATGGCCTTCGATACCGATGGCGAACAGATCATCCAGATCCTGGTGCAGCGCAATCCGCACAAACTGCAGCATCTGCACCGGCAGTTGGCCATCCAGTAGCCGCAACGCAGAAGGCCCCGGCATTGCCGGGGCCTTCGTCTTCGCACTTACTTCTGCTGCAGGAAGGCCAGCAGGTCCTGGTTGACCTTGTCCTTGTGGGTGTCGGTCAGGCCGTGCGGCGCACCCGGGTACACGATCAGCTTGGCGCCCTTGATCAGCTTGGCCGACTGGCGACCAGAGATGTCGATCGGCACGATCTGGTCGTCATCGCCGTGGATGACCAGGGTCGGCACATCGAACTTCTTCAGGTCGGCGCGGAAGTCGGTGGCCGAGAACGCAGCGATCGAATCGTATGTGTTCTTGTGACCACCCTGCATGCCCTGCGCCCACCAGGCGTCGATCAGGCCCTGGGAAACCTTCGCGCCCGGGCGGTTGAAGCCGTAGAACGGGCCCGACGGAATGTCCTTGTAAAGCTGCGCCCGGTTTTCCATCTGCGCCTTGCGGATACCGTCGAACACTTCGATCGGCAGACCGTTGGGGTTGTCGGCGGTCTTCAGCATGAACGGCGGCACCGAGCTGATCAGCACGGCCTTCTTCACCCGGCCGGTGCCATGGCGGCCGATGTAGCGCGCCACTTCGCCGCCGCCGGTGGAGAAGCCCACCAGGGTCACCTCGTGCAGGTCCAGGGTGTTGATCACCGTGGCCAGGTCATCGGCGTAATGGTCCATGTCGTTGCCATCCCAGGGCTGGCTGGACCGGCCGTGGCCACGACGGTCGTGCGCGATCACGCGGTAACCGTGGTTGGCCAGGAAGATCATCTGCGATTCCCAGCTGTCCGAGTTCAGCGGCCAGCCGTGGCTGAAGGTGACGACCGGGCCGTCCTTCGGGCCCCAATCCTTGTAGTACAGCTGCACGCCGTCGGCGGTGGTGATGTAGCTGGCGGTGCGGGCAATGCTGGTAACCGCGGCCGGCTTGGCCGGCTCGGCCGCCTGGGCGGACACGCCGGCCTGCACGGACAGGGCCAGCACGGCGGCGGCCAGGGTACGGGTAGCAAATTTCATGGGGGGAACCTCGTCTTGGGTGGTTGGACAGGCGCTACTGTGCGCCCGGAACCGGGCGCATCGGTGACGAATGGTCCGTAAAACTTGATCGACCGTATTGGATCGATGTGCTGCGGTGGCCGCTCAGAAATCCCAGAACACCGGCACCCAGCGGTAGGCCTGGCCATCGCGCGAAACCCGGCCCACCGACGGGAACGGCAGGTGGGTGGCCACCAGCATTTCGCCACTGCCGGCCAACTGGTCCAGCAGGGCAATGCGCACGCGCGCCGATTCTTCCGGATCGTGCTCGAAGCCGTTGTGCCAGTTCGGCTGATCGAAGCCCACGGCAAACACCGCATCGCCGGCAAAGGTCAGCGCCTGGCCAGCCGATGCCACGCGCACCACGCAATGCCCCGGCGTGTGCCCGCCGGTGCGGCGCGCCACCACACCCGGCGCGATCTGCTGCTCGTCCTGGAAGGTGTGCACCTGGCCGCTGTACTCGGCCCAGAACTGCTTGGCCGTGGCCCGCAGTGCATCGGGGAACCCCTGCGGCATGTTGGTGCGGGCAAAGTCCGGCGACTTCCAGAATTCCACTTCGGCCGCTGCAATGTGGATCTTCAGATCCGGGCGAAGCTGTTCTTTCACTCCGTCCACCAGCAGGCCGCCGATGTGGTCCATATGCATGTGGGTGATCACCACATCGGTGATCCGGCCCAGATCAATGCCGGCGGCACCCAGGCGGCGGATCAACTGGCCGGCACGCGGCAACTGCAGGTCCGGGTCCATGCCCAGGCCGGCATCGATCAGGATGGTGCGATCACCGCTGTGCACCACCATCACGTTCAACGCCCAATCGAAGGCATCGTGTGGCAGGTACATCTCGTCGAACCATTCGGCGCGGTCCGCTGCAGGCACGTTGTGGCCCAGCATCTGCGTGGGCAGGGGCAGGACGCCATCGCTGATCACCAGCACTTCAACGTCGCCTACGTTCAGGGCGTAGCGGGAGGGCACCAGTTCATCGAGTGCGGGGGCGATGGGTGCGACGGTATTTTCCAGACTGAACATGAGCGGATCTCCACGAAGGGTTGGCTGGCGGGCAACAGCAGCGAGCTGGCGCGCAACACGGCAGGGAGCCGTGCGAAACCAGCGTAGGAAACCCGTGGATGTGCCAGTAGACCCGTCGGCGGGGACGCCGTGTTGCCTGCACGGAAGCAGTTGCTGCCGATGCACGTCCAGCCGATGGGGCTGGCCTGTCGATTGCCGGCCCCGTCGTTCGTCGGAACACATAACGCAGCCCGTTTCCCTGCAGGAGCAGCAGCATGCAACCGACCATCACCGCCTTTGCCACCTCCCCCGACCGTGGCCAGGGCCTGGCCCGCGATATGCGGGTGCGCTGGGCACTGGAAGAACTGGGCCTGGCCTATCACGTGCGCTTGTTGAGCTTCGCCGAAATGAAGGAACCGGCGCACCGCGCGCGCCACCCGTTCGGGCAGATTCCCACCTATGAAGACGGCGACCTGGCGCTGTTCGAATCCGGCGCGATCATCCTGCACTTGGCCGAGCAGCATGCCGGCCTGCTGCCCACCGAGGGCAACGCGCGCATGCGCGCGATCATGTGGATGTTCGCCGCATTGAACACGGTGGAGCCGCCGATCGTCGAACGCTCTATGGCGTCGGTGCTGGAACGCGAACAACCCTGGTATGCACAGCGGCTGGTGATGCTGGATGAGCGCGTGCGGCGTCGACTGGGCGAGCTGTCGGCACGGCTGGGCGATGGCGCGTGGCTGGACGGCGGCTTCAGCGCCGCCGATCTGTTGATGGTGTCGGTGCTGCTGCGCCTGAAGAGCAGCGGCATCGTCGATGAATTCCCGCTGCTGGCCGCCTACGTGGCGCGCGCGACGGCACGGCCGGCCTACCAGCGCGCGTTCGCCGCGCAGCTGGCAGTGTTCCAGAACGCCTGATGGCGCGCCGCTCCGCCCGCCTCAGCGCAGCGGATCAGCCGCCACGCCCTCATGGGTGATCTTCACCGGCAGGATGTGGCCCTGCGCATCGAATTGCATGCGCTCGATGGCGGTCACCCGGTGGTCGCGGGCGCTGTCACCGTGGGGGCGACGGTGGTAGACGATGTACCAGCGGTCGGTGCCCGGCACCTGGATCACCGAGTTGTGGCCGGCGCTGGTGGCGATGGCTTCATCCTGCTGCAGGATCTTTCCCACGCGCTTGAACGGCCCGGTCGGTGCATCGGCAATGGCATAGGCCACCGAATAATCCGGGCTGCCCCAGCCGCCTTCGGACCACATGAAGTAATAGCGGCCGCCGCGCTTGAACATCAGCGGGCCCTCCACGTATTCCGGGGCCGGGGTGATTTCCTTGAACACCGTGCCATCGGCCAGCGGCAGCACGCCGGTGAAATCGTCCTTCAGGCGCACGATATTGGCGTGCTTCCAGCCGCCGTAGATCATGTACCAGGCGCCATCGTCATCCTTGAACACGAACTGGTCGATGGGCTGGGCGCCATTGTGGAAGGCGCCCACCAGCGGCTTGCCCAGCAGATCCTTGTAGGGGCCTTCCGGGCGGTCGGCCACGGCCACGCCGATGCCACCCAGCTCGCTATCGTTCTTGATGTCGTTGGCGGCGAAGAAGAAGTAGTACTTGCCCTTGTTCTCCACCACCGACGGCGCCCACATGGCGCGCTTGGCCCAGGGCACCGCCTTGGCGTTCAGGACGTCGGCATGCCTGGTCCAGTGCAGCAGATCGGGCGACGAGAACGCATCGAAGGTGGTCTGCGCTTCGTACACGGCCGAGGTGGTCGGGAAGATCCAGTAGCGGCTGCCGAACACGGCCGCCTCCGGGTCGGCGTACCAGCCCTGCAGGATCGGATTACCCGACGTGGCCGGCGGCGCGGCCTGCGCGCCCGACGCCAGTGCCACCGCCATGCAGGCGGCCATCATCCACTTCCCCAACGCCATGCCGTGCGCTCCCGTGCTGGATAGATGGGAGCATATTAGATCGATCCAGATAAGGAATGCGAAGGCAGCCCCACCCCATTCGCGGGAGTGGGACGCAGGCCTCAGGCTTTCTTGATGACGGTGCGCTTGCCGATGGTGCTGGTCTTGCCCGCGGTCGGCTTGGCCAGACCGGGAATCAGGAAATCGGTGGCCTTGTGGCCCTTGGACACCTTGGCTGCCAGCCAACGCGGCATGCGCCCGCGGCCGGTCCAGGTCAGGCGCTTGTATTCGGGATCGCGATACTTGGGCGCCACCTTGCCGGACTTGCGGCGAGTGGTCTTGCGGGCCGGTGCGGGCGCGGTCTCGGCATCGTCACCGAACAGCTCTTCGATGGTGTAACCGGCTTCGGCGGCAGCGGCCTTCAGCAGACGGCGCACGGCGGCAGCCGGGCGACGGGAGGTGATCAGGGCCTTGCGCTGTTCAGCGGCCGCCACCAGGGCGCCCAGCTCGCGCAGGCTGAGCGATTCGATATCGATAGTCATGGGGGGGAAAGGTCTACTGTGGCGGGGTGGGTGTCAAGCTGGGTTTACAGGACACCCGACGCCCGGCGCGCCCTATGGGTGAATGGCGTAGACGAAGAAGGCGTCGTCACGCTCCCATCCCAGGCCTTCATACAGCTGCTGCGCAGGCAGGTTGCTGCGGCCGGTCTGCAGTTCCAGGCGCCCCGCGCCACGCCGACGAGCCTCGTCGGTTGCGGCGATCATCAGCGCACGGGCCAGGCCCTGGCGACGTGCTGACTGCGCGATATACAGGTCGTACAAAATAAAGCTGCGCCGCGCGCTTACTGAATCGAACAGCGGGTACAGCTGGGTAAAGCCTACGATTCCGTGTTCTTCGGATTCGATTACCAGCACCAGTGAATCGCCGGCCTGCAACCGTGCGCGCATGAAGGTGGTGGCTAGTTCAAGGTCGGCGGGCTGTTCGTAGAACTGCCGGTAGTCGTTGAAGAGCGCAGCGACCTGCGGAAGGTCGGAAGAGGACGCGATGCGGATGGTGGGTGCCATGGGGAGCCTCCTTGCAGAGGCCTGAGCGTGGCGCTGGGGGTGTGAGCGCGGTGTTGAAAGCCGGCTCGCGATGGAGGCGTTGGTGGGCCCACCAGCCACTGCAAGAATTGTCCAAGCCAAAGTTCTTAGAGAAGTATTCAGAAATCACACATCGTAATGACTCGCAAAACGACTCACTTCTCGTCGGGGCTGGGGAGGCAAGAAGTAGTGAACAATTTCACAACTTCGGCGAGATCCCTTCCGACAGACCGGAATCCCACCTTTCTTGGGCGAGCCGCTGCTCACGGATCATGGCAACGGTTTCCTGCGGGATCGCTCCTAAGGAGGTCGCGAAGCCTTGCACGGTCTGGTAGTGCTCCATCGATTCCTTGAAGGACGGGAAGGAATCCGACAGCAGCGAGAAGATTCCAGGGGAAGCCACCAGCTCAATCTCGGATCCTAGTGGCGCCTTGGATCGACTTTGCCGGGTTTCCCAAACCACCACTTTCTGCAGCTCCTCGAGCAATAGTGGCTTCAGGATCAATACGCACTTCAGGATTTGATCGTAGACGTCAGAACAGTATCCCATCGCCGCCTCGGGATTGGGCACTACGGCCTTGTGCACATACTCATTTCGCCGTTCTGTCAACTTTTTCGAAGGTGCGAACGCGGTTCCAGTAAGAATTGCGTACTGGGACATAAATGCCCCTAACTGTCGCTCAGATTGACGAGACATCTCCTTGAACTGAAGCTCGATTAGCTCTTCTTTCAGTCCAGCCTTCAAAAGCATCGCCTTCAACATGCATTCGTAAAAGCGTTCCGTTGCGGCACTGAACGTGGTGCACGCCTCTAGCGTGAATCCCGCAAAGAGCGCCTCGGCGCCCGATGCCATTAGAACTTGGAACTTTGGCCCTTGAATTACGGCATACCGCTCATGGCCATTGCGGCACTTGTAGGTCCCTCCAAGAGTATCGAAGTACTCGACCGTGATAGGCGCGATATCAAAGTCTTCCTTGCCTTGGGAACATGCAGGGCAAGACGAGTGGTATTTCATGGGACGGAGTGCATTTTAGAGTGACTGGGATACATTACTCGTTCATTCCTGTCACTTCTAGCGACAAGTCCTTGGTGATTTTCCACAAGGAAGGCCCACACCCTATGGTCTAAAGCCTCTCATCGTTCTGACGCATAAAATTTCACCCACTTGGTCTCCGGCTCCAGCGCGACGAAATCGCGTCCGAGCAGGTTGACCACGCCCGGTGGCGTCACGGCCTGACTGCCACGCTGCCCTCGGCGTTTGCACCGAGGCCAACCCTTCAGGCCATCGGCCACCATCAGGCGTGCTACCCGGTTCAAGCTGGCAGTCGCCCTCCTCAGCTGGTCCTCGCGCATGCGGCCAGCTCCCAGCGTGCCCCGGCTATGCTCGTAAAGTCACGCGTTCGCAATGCCAAGCGCTCATTGTCGAGCTGTCGGGCGCTGACAGGACGCCTGCTCCAATCGTAATAATCGCTGGCCGAAACCTTCAGGTAACGGCACATCAGACGAATCGGAAACGCGGCAACGTTCGATCACCTGATACCTCAGGACGATCCCTTTACAAAGAACGTCGCCACTTCTCGCAAAAAATTCCGTTCCTTCTTTACCCGCGCCAGTTCGCGCTTGACGCGAGCCAGCTCTTCATCCATCGGTGTCGCGGTGCCGCAGAAGGCGGTGGATTCCGGGCTTTGCGCCTCGCGCTTCCAGCGGGTCAGCAAGGTGTCGCGAATCCCCAGCTCCCGGGAGACTTGGGCACAACTGAAGCCGGGCTGGCTGGCCTACTTATCCGCGCCACGATTGAACTCGGCAGTGAACTTCCTACGCTTTGACATGAACACTTCTCAAGGCTTGGATCGGCATTCTTGTAAGTGTCCGTGAAAACGGGGTAGAACCCCTTCCAACGCCGTAGCGATAGTGCCGATGCGCCAGGGCCAAGACTCACACACTGAGTCCCTTTTCTTCTTGGATGCAAGCGAATCGAGAGAGACCCCAGTGGCATCAAGGTCCTTATGCTTCAGCGCTTATGAGGATTCATTGGACTGATCTGGACGTCCTCAGACGTCCAATTGGTGGGCCCACCAGGATTCGAACCTGGAACCAAGGGATTATGAGTCCCCTGCTCTAACCGTTGAGCTATAGGCCCTGCGCAGCGCCACAGTGTAGTGGAGCCCGCCCTTCCCTCGCTACTCAGTCATCAACCGCCAGCACCTGCGCCACCTGCCGCAGCCGATCTTCAGCCGCCTCTGCGCACACCTGCATCTGCCGCAGATGCGCACGAAACAAGGCCACAGCGCTTCCCGCCCCCGCCAACCCCAATCGGTTCTCCCCACCAAACCCCTCAACCAATCCCGCGCCAGACTGTGTCAGCAAAGCGAACGTCGCTCGTCGGGCAAAGCCCCAGCGATCCTCAAGCTCGTCCCGCATCACGTCATTCCAGTCCAGCAGCGGCGGGAAATCGCACGTCACCTGACCGATACCTAGCCCAGCCCCTTCAACGGGCGTTTCCTTCTTGGCCATCTCCACTCTCCTACGATTCGTCGAACCTGTTCCGCCTCCTGTTGAGAGAGGCGACCGGGCGCTTCAACACGGTCGTAGGGCCGCCCGCAGCTTTCCCCCTTTCGGGGTCTTCTATGGCTGCGCGCCACCCGGCCAGAAACCTTCCAGCTCACCGGGATGGCGAGTGATGCGATTTGACCTTGGACAGCCTGCTGTTTCGGCCTGCCATCCGCCTACGAAGGTGTGTTGAGCACCTGCGGAGGACTGTGGGAAATGAAGCGTAGGCCGCTCAATTGCTGATTGCGACAGGCTCGGGCAACGCGCCCTGCGCCCGAAACAGCCAATGCATTGAGCGGACTGGAAATCCGGCCAATCGGGCGCCACTCGCGTCACGCTCCGCGTGCGCAGCTTCAAACAATCCTCAAGACAGACACGACATTACGCGCCGCTATCGGCGGCCTGGGCTAAGCCGCACAGCGCGCGATCGGCGCAAACGCGACACCAGACCAATCCGCCGGGCATGCCCCGGCGCTACCAGACCGGATCACCCAAACCGCGCGCCCATCGCCCGCACGCGCTCGGCATTCACCGCAGCCAACGCACGCAGCCCGGCCGAGCCCACGCGCCCCTCCCCCGCCACGCGCTCCCAGAACTCCGCCGCCAGCGGCGCTGCCCAGCGCAGGTGTTCCAGCTCGCCGCTGCCACGCGGTGCCACGGCTTCCAGCGGCGCATCCTGCCGCAGCACGCCCAGCCGCGATGGCGCCAACGACATCGGCAGCATGTCGTACGCCGGGGCCAAGGGCAGCGCGCCGCGGTCCACCAAATGGAAGCCGACGTTGCCCTGGTGCATGTCGCTGTTGCCGATCAAGCGCCCGAACGCATGCAGCCGCGCCATGGCCTGCACGGTGCGCGCCGACAGCCAGCCCATCGCCTGCAGTTGCGCACCGGCAGAGGGCCAATCCAGCGTTGCTTCGCCGGTGAACGCGGCCGACAGCGCCAGCAGCGAGACGAAGCCACGCCGCCCCAGCAGATCGGCGGTGCGGTCGAACCGCTCCACTTCCAGGAACGTATGCGTGGGCGTCTGCAGCAGCTCGCTGTGGGCGGCATTCATGCCGGCGCCGCGCAGGGTCTGCAGGGCCAGGTGTTCGCAGACAAGCAGGTCGGCCCAGCGCTGCGCGGCCTCGCTGCCATCGGGCTGGGCAAACTTCACGATCACCGCGCGTCGGCCGCCCGCGCCTTCCACGGTGGCGGTGAACTTGGGCTGCTCGCCACCCGGTGATGAGCCCACGTCTTCGCCGGCCAACGCAGCAAGCGCGCGCTCGGGGTACTGGCGCGTGCGGTCGGCGGTGTCCACGCGGTCCGGGGGGGCGTCCAGTGCAGCCAGGGCTGCCTGCACTGCGTCGCCGCCCAGCAGCAGATCGCCGATTTCGGTGCCACCGCCTTGCACCAGCGCGGTCAGCACGTCATCGCGCTGCCATCGGTTTAGGTCGGTCGGCAGGCCAAGCGCGCGGCCGCGCCCATGGGCGAAGCTGCGGCCCAGGAAGCCTTGCGGACGCAGGTCGTCCAGGTACCAGGGCAGCCCCGGGAAAAACCCGGCCAGGTCGCCCTCGGGCGCACGCAGCAGGTTCGATCGCGAGCGGCTGGCGTCCACATGGAAGGTGTCGCCACTGAGCGCGACCAGCCGGCCCAGCTCTTCCAGCGTGGCGTCTTCGCGCAGCCGGTACAGCGGCCATTCGCTGCCCACGCGCGAGGGTTGCCGCAGCGCGTAAGCAGTCGCGCGGGTCTGGCCCAGCCGCACCACCTGGTCGCCACTAGCGGCAACCAAACGACTCAGGGTCATGCGGTTCACGCCCAGCCGCTCGGCCAGCACCGCCGCCGACAGTGGCTGGCCGGGGGGGAGCTGGGCGATCAGGTCCTGGGGCTGAAGCAGCGGCGGGCGGGCCATGACGGGGGTTGTCGATAGAATAGTGTTACGTATTTAGCGCAAATGTTCAGGCTCCGCAAGCAGCCAACCATTCGCAATCCGTTGTTTTACAAGGAATTAGATGAGAGCCGCGGCAGACATAAACGCGAATAGTGTTACGTAACCAGTACGAATCTCTTTACGAATTCGCCTGGCGCGACTCGGCGCTACCCCAAAAAAAACCCCGCCGAAGCGGGGTTCCTTCAACACATCAGCGCAACCCGGAAATCAGTCGATATCCAGGAAGCTGCGCAGCTGTTCCGAACGGCTCGGGTGGCGCAGCTTGCGCAGGGCCTTCGCTTCGATCTGGCGGATGCGCTCGCGGGTCACGTCGAACTGCTTGCCGACTTCTTCCAGCGTGTGATCGGTGTTCATGTCGATGCCGAAGCGCATGCGCAGCACCTTGGCTTCCCTCGGGGTGAGGCCGGCCAGCACGTCGCGCACGGTTTCAGACAAGTTGATGTTGGTGGTGTTCTCGATCGGGGACTCCACGTTGGTGTCCTCGATGAAGTCGCCCAGATGGGAATCCTCGTCGTCGCCGATCGGGGTTTCCATCGAGATCGGCTCCTTGGCGATCTTCATCACCTTGCGGATCTTGTCTTCCGGCATGTCCATTTCCTTGGCCAGCTCTTCCGGCGTAGCCTCGCGGCCGTACTGCTGGAGCATCTGGCGGGAAATGCGGTTCAACTTGTTGATCGTCTCGATCATGTGCACCGGAATACGGATGGTGCGTGCCTGGTCGGCAATCGAGCGGGTGATCGCCTGGCGGATCCACCAGGTGGCGTAGGTCGAGAACTTGTAACCGCGGCGGTACTCGAACTTGTCCACGGCCTTCATCAGGCCGATGTTGCCTTCCTGGATCAGGTCGAGGAACTGCAGGCCACGGTTGGTGTACTTCTTGGCAATGGAGATGACCAGGCGCAGGTTGGCCTCGACCATTTCCTTCTTGGCCTTGCGCGCCTTGGCTTCGCCGTAGGCCATGGCACGGCTGATTTCCTTCAGCTCTTCCAGGTCCAGCTGGGTCAGCTTCTCGATGTCGATCGTCGCCTGCTGCTCGGCAATGATCTGGTCCTTCACTTCACGCAGGGCCGAGGACCACTTCTGCTTGCGCTTCAGTGCATCTTCCACCCATTCCAGGTTGGTCTGGTTGCCTTCCCAGGAACGGATGAAGTCCTTGCGCGGCATGCGGGCCGTGACGGTGGCCAGGTTCAGCACGCGGCGCTCGTGGCCCTTGATGCTGGCCATGGTGTCGCGCAGCTGCTTGGTCAGCACGTCGGTCAGCGGCAGCGGCAGCTTCAGGGTGACGAACACGGCCGACATTTCTTCGCGCAGGCGCGGCAGGTTCTTCTTGTCGTTCTTGCCGGCGGCCTTCTTGAAGGCGTTGAAGGCATCGCTCAGCGCCTGCATGCGCGCAGCGACTTCTTCCGGGTCCGGACCGGTCGGTGCGGCTTCTTCATCGCCACCGTCGACATCATCGTCCTCGTCCTCGTCGCCATCGGCGTCAGCGTCGTCGCTGTCATCGGTGGCGGCGGCAGCCGGCGGCGCCGGCTCTTCGTCGGCCAGGTCGTTGAAGCCGACGATCACCTCGGCCAGGCGCTTCTTGCCTTCCTTGTGGGCTTCGTAATCGCTCAGCAGCGATTCGACCGACACCGGGAACTGGCCCAGCGCGGCCTGCACCTGCGAAAGGCCTTCCTCGATGCGCTTGGCGATGGCGATTTCGCCTTCGCGGGTCAGCAGCTCGACGGTGCCCATTTCGCGCATGTACATGCGCACCGGGTCGGTGGTGCGGCCACCTTCGGTGTCCAGCGCGCTCAGCGCTGCGGCGGCTTCTTCGGCCGCGGTGTCGTCGACCTCACGGTTGCCCGTGTTGCCGTCGTTCAGAAGCAGGGTTTCCACATCCGGCGCAACTTCATGGACATCAATGCCCATGCCGTTGATCATGCCGATGATGTCTTCGATCTGTTCCGGGTCGACCATGTCGTCCGGCAGATGGTCATTGACTTCGGCGTAGGTCAGGTAGCCCTGTTCCAGGCCCTTGCTGATCAGTTGCTTGATTTCGGATTGGGCAGGACGTTCGTTGGCCATGTAGTGCTCGCGCCACCGGCAGGGAGAAATAGGGAACGTAGCATTATACCAGCCCGGGGCCCGGCCTGCCGGGCGGTGGTCCCGGCGGCCTAGGGCCTGAGGAGGAAGGTCACGGGACCGTCATTGACCAGGCTGACGACCATATGGGCACCAAATCGGCCCGTTTCCACCCCCGGGGCGTGATTTTCACGGCAGATATCGACAAATCGATTGAACCCGCGTTCAGCCTCGTCCGGCGGGGCGGCGCTGGTGAAGCTGGGCCGCATGCCCGAACGGGTGTCCGCGGCCAGGGTGAACTGGCTGACCAGCAACAGGCCGCCGCCGGTATCGCGCAGCGAACGGTTCATGCGCCCGGCCTCATCTGCGAATACACGGTAGCCAAGCAGGCGTTCGGCCATCCGCTGCAGCTGCGCCTCGGTGTCGCCCGGCTCCATGCCCACCAGGGCCAGCAGGCCCGGGCCGATCTGCCCCATCGCTTCGCCCTCTACGTGGACGGCGGCCTGGCTGACGCGCTGGATCAGGACGAGCATGCGGGAGCTTCCATTGAACACGGCCGGCCACGATAGCAGCGCCCTTGGCTAAACTGGGGGCGATGAATCCGCAACGCAAAGCCCGGCTGGTCTACCGCGCCACCACCCTGTTCGCCCGCCTGCCCTGGCCGCTGCTGCGGGGGTTCGCGCACGCCCTGGCCTGGGCGTGGATCCGCCTGGACGCCCGCGAAAGCCGGGTGACCCGCCGCAACCTGGAACTGGCCTACCCGGAACTGGACGCGGCCGCGCGCACCGCCCTGCACCGCCAGGTGCTGCGCTCGACCGCGCTGCAGGCCATCGAAACCCTGCGCCTGTGGAGCCAGAGCCCGGCCGACAACCTGCGGCTGCACCTGAAGGAACGCCACGGCCAGGCTCTGTACGACGCCGCCCTGGCCAGCGGCAAGGGCGTGATCGTGGCCGCCCCGCACTTCGGCAACTGGGAGCTGTTGAACCAGTGGCTGGCCTCGCGCGGGCAGATCGCCATCGTCTACAAGCCACCGGAGGACGAGGCCGGCGATGCCTTCCTGCAGCTGGTGCGCGGCGGCCAGAACGTACAGCAGGTGCGCGCCGAAGGCCCGGCGGTGCGCCAGTTGTTCAAGGTACTGAAGGACGGCGGCGCCACCGGCATCCTGCCCGACCAGCAGCCCAAGGCCGGCGATGGCGTGTTCGTGCCGTTCTTCGGCGTGCAGGCGCTGACCATGACCCTGGTCAACCGGCTGGCCGAGCGTACCGGCGCCACCGTGCTGTACGGCTGGTGCGAACGCATCGGTCCGGACATGGAATTCGCCCTGCACATCGAACCGACCGACCCGGCCGTGGCCGACCCGGACCCGCAGGTGGCCGTGGCCGCGCTCAATGCGGGCATTGAACGCATCGCCCGCCGCGACCCTTCGCAGTACCAGTGGACCTACAAGCGTTACACGCTACGGCCGCCGGGCAGTGGCGAAGACGACCCCTACGCCACCGAAAAACACCCGCACTGACGGCCGGACGCCGGTGATCGCGCTATGTTGAATACGACGCCGGCGCCCCCATAGAGACTGCGATGTCCGCCTCCCCCGGTCCTGCCATGCCTGCTTCTTCCCTGTTCGGCGACCCTGCCGCGATCCGCTGCGAACGCGCGGTGGCCGAACTGCGTGCCGGTCGCCCGGTCCTGCTGCACGACGGCCAGGGCCAGCGCCTGGCGGTGATCGCGCTGGACAGCGCCACCGCCAGCAGCTTTGCCGCCTTCGCCAACGCCGCCCAGCAACGCCATTACCTGTTCCTGACCGCCACCCGTGCCCGCGTGCTGGGCGTGGAGGCCGCGCACGGCGCGCGCCTGCCGCTGGCCGGCATCGCCTTCGATGCGCTGCCGTCGCTGGGCTACCTGCGCGAACCCGGCCCGATGCCCGACGGCTGGAGCGCGGGCGATGCCTTCGACGCCGGCGCGGTCGAACTGGCCCGCCTGGGCCTGCTGCTGCCGGCCATGGTGGCGGTGCGCCTGGCCGCCGAGGACCGCACCTTCGACGGCGCCGCCGAAGTGGCCCTGTGCGATCTGGCCGAAGGCGCTGCCCATGCCGCCCACGATTACGAACTGGTGGCGCGTTCGCCGGTGCCGCTACGCGATGTGGGCATGACCACATTCGCCGTGTTCCGCGGTGGCGTGGCCCAGCGCGACCAGGTGGCGATCATCGTCGGCGAACCCGATCTGTCGGCCGTGGTGCCGGTGCGCGTGCATTCCTCCTGCCTGACCGGCGATCTGTTCGGTTCGCTCAAGTGCGACTGTGGCGACCAGCTGCGGCGCGGCCTGCGCAAGCTGAAGGAACTGGGCGGCGGCGTGCTGCTGTACCTGGACCAGGAAGGCCGCGGCACCGGCATTGCCGCCAAGATGCGCGCCTACGGCTATCAGCACGACGGCCTGGACACCATCGATGCCGATGCGCAGCTGGGCTTCGGTGCCGACGAGCGCCGCTACGGCAGCGCGGTGGCCATGCTGCACGGCCTGGGCATCACCCGCGTGGCCCTGCTCAGCAACAACCCGACCAAGGCGCAGCGCCTGCGCAATGCCGGCATTGAAGTGCTGGACTGCATTCCGGTCACCGGCGAGATCACCGCCGAGAACGAGCAGTACCTGCGCACCAAGGCCGACCGCGCCGGCCACCTGCTGGATGTGGATGCGTTGATCCAGGCCGCCCAGTAACGCGGCCGATTTGCTACCGTCAGCGCGGTGCGGCTGCGGCCGCCACCGCCCGCCCTGCTGCCCGACGGATGCCTGCGTGACCGACCTGCCGATTGCCGACCCTGCGCCGCCCCTGGACCACTGGCAGCCGCTGCCCCCACGTGCGGCAGTGCTGGCCGCATTGGAAGGCGCGTTTGGCGGCGTGTTCATTCCCGGCGCCCCGCTGGCCGCGGCCTGCTGGTTCTTCGACGCCCCCGGTGGCCTGTGGAGTGCCGGTGCGGCCCTGCTGGCCGGCGTGCTGTTCGGCGCATGGATCGGCCACCGCCGCACCCGGCGCACGCGCTGGCGCCTGGACGCACAGGGCCTGGGCCTGCGCCGCGACCTGATGTGGCAGCTGGAAACACGGGTGCCGGTGTCACGCGTGCAGCACCTGGATCTGCGCCGTGGCCCGCTGGAGCGGCGCGCCGGGTTGGCCACGCTGATCGTGCACACCGCCGGTACGCGCATGAGCGCGGTGACCGTGAACGGTCTGGATCAGGCCGATGCAGAACGCCTGCGCGACACCCTGGCCCATCAGCTGGACCAGGACGCCGACGCCCTGTGAGCCAGCCACCGCCCCTGCCTGCCGCGCTGCCCACGGGTGGCCAGGACCAGCGCCTGCACCCCTGGTCGTGGCTGTTCGTGCTGCTGATGCAGCTGCGCCATTACTTCCTGCCGCTGGTGGCGCTGCTGGTGTTCGGCCAGCGCGGCGACCGCGACCCGATGTGGGCGCAGCTGATTCCGCTGGGTGCCATCGTCGCGCTGGTGCTGGTGTCGGTGCTGCAGTACCTCAGCTACCGCTACCAGATCGGCGCTGATGCGATCACCGTGCGCAGCGGCCTGCTCGCGCGCAACCGGCGCGAAATCCCCTTCGCCCGCATCCACAACGTGGAAGTGCGGCAGAACCCGCTGCACCGTCTGTTCGGGGTGGCCGAACTGCGCCTGGAATCGGCCGGCGGCGTACGCCCGGAAGCGGAAATGCGCGTGCTGCGGCTGGACCAGGCGCTGGCGCTGGAACAACTGGTGCGCCAGCGCGGCCAGGCGCCACAGGCCGTGGCCGAGGATCAACCGCAGGCGGTCGCGCCGGACGATGCGCAGGACCACGTGCTGCTGCGCCTGTCCAGCTGGGACGTGCTGCGCATGGGGTTGTTGTCCAACCGCGGCTGGGCGCTGGCGGTGGCCGCCTTCGGTCTGCTGTTCCAGACCGTGCCACGGCCGGTGATGGACGATGCGATCCAGCGCGGTGGCCGCCAGGCCTTCGGCTTCGTCAGCCACCTGCACCCGGGCACCACCGGTGCGTTGCTGCTGGCCGCCAGCGTGTTGCTGCTGGGCTGGCTGGCGCTGCGCGTGCTGTCGGTGGCGCTGACCCTGCTGCGTTACCACGGCTTCACCCTGAGCGAGCGCGAGCGCCGCCTGACCGTGGCCACCGGCCTGCTCAGCCGCACCCGCAGCAGCGTAGCGCGGCGCCGCATCCAGGCCTGGACCCTGCGCGAAAGCACCTTGCACCGCTGGTTCGGGCTGCGCCAGCTGCGCATCGACAGCGCCGCCGGTGGGCCCTCGCGCGACGATGACCGCGCCCTGCGCGAACTGGCGCCGCTGGCGCCGGCGGCAACCTGCGACGGCCTGGTGCAGCACCTGTTGCCGCAGCTGCAGTGGCCACCCCCACAGTGGCAGCCGGTGCGCCAGCGCGGCTGGTGGCGGCTGGCGCTGGGCAGCCTGCTGCTGGTGCCGCTGCTGGCGGCCGCGGCGTACTGGCGCTGGGGCACATTCGGGCTGACCGTACTGGCCTGGTTGCCGGTCGCCCTGCTGGGTGCGCACCGGCAGATGGCGCGCATGGGCTGGTACCTGGACGACCACTTCGTGGCCGTGCGCGGCGGCTGGTGGAAGCGCTGGTGGCGCTGGGCCGAACTGGACAAGGTGCAGGCGCTACGCCTGCGCCGCACGCCGCTGGACAAGCTGCTGGGCACCGCCAGCCTGCAGCTGGATACGGCCGGCGCACACGGCGATGTAGCGCTGACCCTGAACTACCTGCCGCAGGCACAAGCGCAGCAGCTGATGGAACAACTGGCCCACGCCCTGGCCCGGCGCAAGCTGCGCTGGTGACGCCAGGCTGGGCGGGATCGTGGAAACTCGACGGTAGAGTCGACCGTTGGTCGACTATCGCGCGCAGCGCGGGGTTTTCGGGCAATTCATGAAGAGCAGTCGACCAACGGTCGACTCTACCCTGATCGCCCCCCCCCGTCAGCGCTGCGCCGGGCCCCAGTAGCCCAGGTCCTTGCGGATCTGCAGATCGCGCAGCCAGGTGCCGAACGGCTTGCGCCGCAGTGCGCCCATTTCGCCGGCCAGGAAATCCTCGGTGGCGGCGATCACCCGCTCGCTGGAACGCCCATCGCGATAAGGGTGGATGGCATCGGCGTAGCGCACGATCTCCGCCGTCAGCGCCGCATCGGGATGCAGCGCGCGCTGCAGCATGGCCGGCAGCTGCTCGGGCGCATCGAAGTCGATCATGTGCGGCTTCGGCACCCGGTTGCGGAAGGTCACCACCGGCTTGTGCTGCACGATGAACTCCGAAACGATCGACGAGGTGTCCGACACCAGCACGTCGGCGGCACGCTGCGCGGCCATCACCTGCTCCGGCTCGATGAAGCGCGCATTGGCGCCAGCCAGCGCGCGGTACTGCTCGAACAGCTGCGGCGGGCACTTGGGGTGCAGGGTCAGCAGCCAGTAGCGTTCTCCGGCGGCGATGTCGGCTGCGATCTGCGCATGCAGGTGCGGGGCTGCGCTCAGGCGTTCGGTGAATGTCGACCCGAACAGGATGACCGGACGCCTGCCGGCCGGTGCACGCAGCGCGGCACTCTCGCCGCCATCGTCGCGGAACAGCGGGTCCAGCTTCGGCCAGCCAGTCTCGGCCACGGCGAAATGCCCCTGCTGTTCGGCAATCTGCCGGAATGGCGCGGTGGTGGCCGGGCCCTGGGTGCAGTACAGATCGAACATGCCGCGCACCCGGAAGTGGCCGCGCGCACTGTCGCGCTTTTCCACGTTGAAGCCGTGGAACAGCTGCACCTTGGCCCCGGACAGGAAGGTCGGCACCCAGTTGGCCGCGCTGAACACCGCGCGCGGGCGCAGCGCCAGGGCCTGCTTCGGGCCCACCGTGGGCACCCCGGGAAGCTGGCTGCCAGCGGCGCCACCCTCGAACCAGGCACTGACCTGCTGGCCCGAGGCGTGCAACGCCTGCGCCAACGGGGCGAGAATAGGCAGCGCATAGCGCTCCGTCGCAAACAACAGGTACCCGGCCATCATGTCCTCCACGACCGCTCCCATCGAACGGCCTCGCATCTCGGCCTGCATTATCGCGTTCAACGAGGCCGGCCGCATCGGCGACTGCCTGGCCTCGCTGGCCTTCTGCGATGAGATCGTGGTGGTGGACTCGTATTCGACCGATGCCACCGTGGCCATCGCCGAGGCCGCCGGCGCCCGCGTGCTGCAGCGGCCGTTCGATGGCTTCCGCAGCCAGAAGGCCTTCTGCGTGGCGCAGGCGCAGCACGACTGGGTGCTATGCCTGGACGCCGACGAGCGCATCAGCCCGGAACTGCGCACGGCCATCGAAACGGCCCGCGACGGTGGCTTCAGCGGCCACGCCGGCTACCGCTTCGCCCGCCTGTCCGAGTACTTCGGCAAGTTCCTGCGCCATGGCAATGCCTATCCGGACCGCGTGCTGCGCCTGTTCGACCGCCGCCACGGTGGCTGGCGCGGCAAGCGCGAGATCCATGAGGCGGCCAGCGTGGACGGCAGCGTCGGCACCCTGCGCGGCGACCTGATCCACTACCCGTACCGGTCCCTGCAGCAGCAGTTGGCCAAGACCGAAAAGTACGCGCGGATGATGGCCGAGCACGAGTTCGCGCGCGGCAAGCGGGCCACCCTGGGCAAGCTGGTGCTGGCGCCGGCCTGGCGGTTCTGGCGTGGCTTCGTGTTCCGTGGCGGCTTCCGCGATGGCTGGCATGGCCTGGTCTACGCCTACGTGCGCGCCAACTACGTGCGGCAGAAGACCATCATGCTGTGGATGCTGGGCAACGGCCAGGCCGTGGCCGATCCGCCGACCGATTGACCCGCCGGGCGTGGCCCGGCGCTACCGTCCGATGGCCGCCCGGTGCCGCGCGCCTTCCACCATGGAAAGACCGGCCAGCAGGCCGACGATGGTCACGTAGAAGCTGGCCGTCATCTGGTGGGCGAACATCGACTGGGTCAGGCCGCACAGCACATAGGCCACCCCGATCATGATGCCGGCCGCCGCCGGCCCGCGGAACGTGGCGCGGCCACTGCGACGGTGCAGGCGCACGAACACCCACAGCGGCACCCCGTACACCGCCAGCAGCAGCAACAGGCCCGGCAGCCCCTGGGTCGCGGTCCATTCGGCCAGATCGTTGTGCGCATGGCCCAGGTGGCAGCGCAGCTCGCCCGGGTCGGTGCGGCAGACAGGCAGGCGCTGCATGGCGTTGTCGAACTGGCCGATGCCCACCCCGGTGAACGGGTGGTCCTTGAAGGTTTCCCAGGCCACCTGCAGGCGTTCCACGCGGGCGCCGGCCGACGAATCGGCATCGCCCTGCTCCAGCCGCTGCACGTCGCTGTGCAGTTCGGTCAGGCGCAGCTGGTGGCGCAGTTCGGGCACCGACAGCATCAGCGTGGCGCCCAGCGCCAGCATCACCCCCAGCACCGACAAGCGCGCCACACCGGTACGCCAGCGCAGGCTCAGTGCCAGCACCACCAGCAGCGCCAGCAGCGCGGCAAACACCCCGCGGCTGCCGGTCAGCACGATGGTACCGCAGCCGGCCGCCATGCCCACGATCACCAGCGACCAGCGCCGTGATGGGCGGCAGAACACCAGCAGCACCATGAGCATGGCCACGATATCGGCCAGCACGATCGCATTGGTCGACAGCTCGGCGCGGGGCGCGCCCTGCAGCACCTGCACCAGGGCCAGCACGAAGGTGCCCAGCAACCCGGCCAAGGCGCCGCGCCACAGCCAGCGCATGTCCGGCCGCAGTGCACACACCCACAGCACCAGCCAGGGAATGACCAGGAAGCGCGAACGGTTGTCGACATCGCGCAGGCCCTGCTGGAACAGCAGGATGGAGAACACGCCCAGTGCCACCACCGCCAGCATCAGCGCGGTCATCACCTTCAGGGTGGTCGGGTCGATGCGCCGGGCCCGCCACAGCAGTTCCGGCGCCAGCAGGGTACTGACCAGCAGCAGCACGCCGTAGCCCAGCAGGTTGCTGGGCAGGGTGAGCACCAGCGCCGGCATGCAGAACAGGCCGACCTGGGCCAGCCAATGGGCCACGCCGTGGCGCCCCCCGCTGGGAGCTGCCAGCACGGTACCGGCCCGCGCGTCCTTGTTGTCTGGTGAAGCTGCCACGTTCAGAGCGATCACTGCGTTCCTGCGGAAATTCCGGAAGCGTGGCCAAGCCACCCCCGCCCTTACCTTTTACTGTGTTTGCAGCCTGCTGGGCAGTCTGGACACAGCAGACTGCGAACGCCTACTCATCATCCTGCATCTGCCGTTCACGTTCGCGCTCGGCGGCATTGGACACACAGCGCCCCTGCACTGCCGTGGCCGGCACCAACCACCAACGCCGGCGGTTGGCGATACCGGCCAGTTCGGCCTGGCTGCGGTCGATACAGGGCAGCAGGGCGTCTTCCAGTACCAGCAGCCAGCGTCGTTCCGGGGCCAACTGCTGCCAGCGCACGCCGGCCCCCAGCTGTTCGTCCCAATGCACCTTGAAGCCGAACGTCGCCGCCGGGCGATCGGCCATCAGCAGGTTCTGCTCCTTCCACGCCACCAGGCCCAGCTCGGCCTGCGGGCCAATGCGCTGGCCGGCGGCCTGCATCAGGCCCCGCGCCGAGCTGGAATCGTTCAACAGCGGGTAGCCCACCAGGCTGTACAGCACCCAGATCACGGTGAGCGTGGAGACCAGCGCCATGTGCCAGCGGCGGCGGCCGAACAGCAGCAGGCTGGCCACGGCCCAACCGCCCATGGCCAATGCGGCCCAGGCCAACTGGTCCATCACCCCCGGCGCCATGCCACGCGCCTGCTGCAGGCGCACTTCGAAGCCGGGCTCGCCCAGCAGCGCGGCGATGCCGCCGCCCAGGGTGACCACGGCCAGCAGCAGGGTGAAGGCGCCCAGCAGCCACTGCACATCGCGCCGGCGCAGCAGGCCGGGCAGCAGCGGCGCCAGCGCCAGGCAGAACATCGGCAGCGACGGCAGGATGTAGACATCGCGCTTGCCGTTGGGAATGGAGAAGAACAGCACGATCAGCGCCCACCAGCCCAGCAGCAGCAGGTACCGCGCATCACGCCGCTGCAGGCGCCGGCGCCAGGCCGGAATCGCCCACGGCACCAGCAGGAACGCCGGGATCCACATCGACGGCATGGTGCCCAGGAAGTACCACCAGGGCTGGTGGTGGTCCCAGGACTGGGCGTAACGCTTGGCCGTCTGCCGGAAGAGGATGTCGTTCATGTACGCCTGGTACTCGCCCGACTTTGTGGCCAGCGCGGTCAGCACCATCGGCAGCAGCCACAGCGCCACGGCCAGCAGGAACGCCAGCGGCGCCAGCCAGAACCGCACATCACGCACATGCAGGCGCACTCGCGGCCAATCCAGCGCCGAGGCGATGGCCGCCGGCACGATCATCAGCAGGGCGATCACCCCCACGCCCTTGGTGATCACCCCGATGCCGGCGAAGAACCAGCCCAGCCACCACCAGCGCCAGGCCGGGCCCAGCAGCAGGTGGCGCAGCAGGCCGTAGTTGGCCAGGGTGATGAACAGCACCACCAGCGGGTCGATCTGCGCTTTCTTCGACTGGAAGGTGAACTGCAGCGCGAACAGCAGCGCCCAGCCCGCGTACAGGCCCACGCGCCGCGTCCACAGCCGGCGGCCCAGGTCGACCACGCACCACAGCGTGCCCAGCGCAGCGATCAGCGAGGGCAGCAGGAAGGCGACCCGCCAGTTGCCGATCACGCTGTACAGGGTGGCCTGCCACCACATCAGCATCGGCGGCTTGTCCGAATACAGCTCCAGGCCCCGGTGCGGGAACAGCCAGTCGCCGCTTTCCACCATCTGCTTGGCCACCAGGGCAAAGCGCGGTTCGTCCGAGGGCCACGGATCGCGCAGGCCCAGGCCGGCGCCCAGCACCAGCAGCGCCATCACTACGAACAGCCACGTCTCGCGTGATGCGCGGGTTTTCAACATGGGAACTCGGCGATTGAAAAAGTCAGGCTGTTTTTAACAGACGCGCGTAGAAAAATCCGTCAGCGTCATCGCTTCCGGGCAGGCGCTGGCGGGCAATGCCCTCACAATCCAGTCCGAAAGCGTCACCCAGCGGCGCGGCCTGTGCGTCCGGGTGCCACTTCAGGAAGGCACGAACCTGGTCCACGTTCTCGGCCCGCAGGATCGAGCAGGTGGCGTACAGCAGCACGCCGCCGGGGCGCAGCATCGACCAGCAGGCCTCCAGCAGGCGGGCCTGCACCCCCACCAGCGCCTCGATGTCCTCGGCCCGGCGGTGGAACATCACGTCCGGCTGGCGGCGGATCACACCGGTGGCCGAGCACGGGGCATCCAGCAGGATGGCGTCGAACAGCGTGCCATCCCACCAGGCGGCGGTATCGCTGGCGTCGGCCACCTGGGTCTGCGCGCCCTCGCCTACCCCTGTGCGGGCGTAGGTATCGCGCGCGCGCGCCAGGCGCCGGGCATCGATGTCCAGCGCCAGCAGGCGCAGGCTGGGGTCGCGTTCCAGCAGGTGGGCGGACTTGCCGCCCGGCGCCGCGCAGGCGTCGAGCACCCGCGCACCCGGCGGCGGCGCCAGCGCGTCGGCGGCGCATTGCGCCGACAGGTCCTGCACCGACAGCGCGCCGTCGGCAAATCCCGGAAGCTGGTTCACCGGCACCGGCGCGGCCAGGCGCAGGGCGTCGCTGCACAGGGCGCTGGGTTCGGCGGCAATGCCGGCCTCGGCCAGCGCGGCCAGTGCCTTGTCACGCCCGCCCTGCTGGCGGTTGGCGCGCAGCCACAGCGGCGCCGGCTGCAGGCTGGCGTCGAAGATGGCGCCGGCCTGTTCCGGCCAGTCGCGCTCGATGGCCTGTGCCAGCCAGTCCGGGAACGCGTCGCGGGCCGGCTGCTGCGGGAAGCCTTCGCGCTGGGCGCGGCGCAGGATGGCGTTGACCAGCCCGGCCTGGCGCTCGCGGCCCAGTGCGCGCGCGGCGTCCACCGTGGCCGACAGCGCAGCATGGGCCGGCAGCTCCAGCACGTCCAGCTGGGCAAAGCCCACCATCAGCAGCGTGCGCAGATCGGCATCGCGTGCCGACAGCGGCTTCTGCATCCAGCCCTGCAGGGCGGCATCGTAGGTGCTGCGACGGCGCAGCACGGCAAAGCACAGGGCTTCCAGCAGGGCGCGGTCGCGGGTGTCGGCCAGCTTGGGCAGCGCCCAGGCCAGCTCGGCCTTCAGCGAACGGCCGCGGGTGAACACCTGGGCCAGCACGCGCGCTGCCAGCATGCGGGTGGCCGCGCCCGGGGCGGCCTTGGCTACCGAAAAATCGTTCTGCTTGCCCACCGATTACACCCCTGCGCGCAGATCGCGGCGCGCGTTGAGGTAATCGGCGGCGGTGATCGCCTTGCCGCCCTCGCGCTGCAGCACGCGCAGGCGCAGCGCGCTCTGGCCGCAGGCGATGTCGATGCCTTCCCGGCCCGCCGCCAGCACCGTGCCCGGGGCCTGGCCATGGGCCAGGTCCAGCGCCACCGCGCCGTGGATGCGCACGCGCTCGCCGGCCAGCGTGGCCTCGGCAATCGGCCACGGGTTGAAGGCCCGCACGGTACGCGCCAGCACGTCGGCCGGCTGCGCCCAGTCCAGCTTGGCCTCGGCCTTGTCCAGCTTGTGCGCGTAGGTCACGCCCTGTTCCGGCTGCGGCCGCGCCACCGGCTTGATGCCGGCACGCAGCAGGCCCAGCCCATCGGACAGCACCTGTGCGCCCAGTTCGGCCAGCTTGTCGTGCAGCTGGCCGCCGGTATCGGTGGCGGCGATCGGCAGTTCCTGGTGCAGCAGCACCGGGCCGGTATCCAGGCCGGCTTCCATCTGCATCAGGCACACGCCGGTGCTGGCATCGCCGGCCTGGATCGCGCGCTGGATCGGCGCGGCACCGCGCCAGCGGGGCAGCAGCGAGGCATGCACGTTCCAGCAGCCGTGCGTCGGAATGGTCAGCACCGCCTTGGGCAGGATCAGGCCATAGGCCACCACCACCATCAGGTCCGGCTGCAGATCGCGCAACTGCTGCTGGGCCGCTGCATCCTTCAGGGTTTCCGGCTGGTACACCGGAATGCCGCGGGCCACCGCTTCCAGCTTCACCGGCGACGGTGCCAGGCCGCGGCCGCGGCCGGCCGGGCGGTCCGGCTGGGTGTATACCGCCACGACTTCATGGTGACGGGCAGCGGCGCGCAGCGACGACACTGCGAATTCCGGCGTACCGGCAAAGACAATCCTCATGGCGACCCCACTTGCAGGATGATTTCATGCAGAAAAAAGAACGGCGCCCATATCCGGCGCCGTGCGGCCCGCGCGCAGTGCGCAGGCACGGACCGGCGCAGCGGCCGGCCCGGCGTGGCGATCACGCCACGTGCTTGCGCTGTTTGGCCAGCTTCTTGCGCACCATCTCGCGCTTCAGCGGCGACAGATAGTCGATGAACAGCTTGCCGTCCAGGTGGTCCATCTCGTGCTGCACGCAGACCGCCAGCAGGCCGTCGGTGGTCAGCTCCTGCGGCTGGCCCTGGCGGTCCAGGAACTTCACGGTGATGGAGTCGGCACGGGTGACGTCGGCGAAGATGCCCGGCACCGACAGGCAGCCTTCCTGGTACACCTGGCCCCCGTCCTTGGCGACGATTTCCGGGTTGATGAACACCCGCGGTTCGTTCTTCTCTTCGCTCACGTCAATGACCATGAAGCGCTTGTGCACGTCCACCTGGCTGGCGGCCAGGCCGATGCCGGGGGCTTCGTACATGGTATGGAACATGTTGTCGATCAGTTCCTGGAAGGCCGGCGTGGTGACCTCGGTGGCCTCGATCAGGGCCGCCTTGGTGCGCAGGCGCGGGTCGGGGAACTCAAGAATGGGGAGCAGTGCCATGGCAGTTTCCGGGTTGGGGGCCGGGGCAACGCCGGCATACGTCGCAGATTCTATCTGCAACGCTTGCCTTGCGCCCCGGTTTCTGGACTATAGTGCGCCAACCTGTTGGGGAATCAGGGCTTCGCACCTATGTTGCTTCGTTTTCGTACGGTCGTCGCCGCGGCGATGCTGACCGTGGCTGCCTATGCTACCGCCGTTGAAGTGAATGGCGGGCACCCGGACACCTATGTAGTCCGCAAAGGGGACACGCTGTGGGACATTGCAGGCAGATTCCTGCAGAAGCCCTGGCTCTGGCCCGAGATCTGGCAAGCCAATCCGCAGATTGCCAATCCGCACCTGATCTATCCGGGTGACGTGCTCAGCCTGGCCTACCTGGACCGCGTGACGGCCAAGCCCGGCCCGCGCCAGGAAGCGCCCGTGACCGGCGTACCGCTGGCCCAGGTCGAGCCGTTCCTGAAGCAGCTCAGCGTGGTGGACAGCATTGAAGGCCTGCCCTACGTGGTTGGCCTGGAAGACAACCGCCTGCGTGCCACCGGCGGCCAGACCGCCTATGTCCGCCTGGCCGACGCCCAGCCGGGCCAGCGCTGGGCCGTGGTCCGCCCGACCGTGCGCTACGCCCAGCCCAAGCCCACCGAGGACCTGACCGCCAACGGCGACGTGACCCCGGGCAGCGGCAACCTGTGGAAGGCCTTCAATGCGCCCAACCACCGCCGCGGCGTGCTGGGTTACGAACTGGCCCAGGTCGGCCTGGGCACCATCACCCAGGTGGCCGGCGAGAAGACCGAAGCCTCTACCCTGGTGCTGGACAGCAACGCCAACGGCCGCGAAGTGCGTGCCGGCGACCGCCTGGTGCCGGTGGAAGCGCAGCCGTACGACCTGCAGTTCTTCCCGCACGTGCCGGCGGCCAGCGTGGAAGGCGTGGACGTGCGCGTGCTGGCGGTCACCGACATGTTCGATGCCGGCGGCCCGCGCGATGTCATCGCCATTTCCGCCGGCAAGGCACAGGGCGTGGACAACGGCACGGTGTTCTCGCTGTGGCGTCAGGGCAGCCATGTGGCCCACCGCATGAAGTACCCGAACTCCTCGCGCATGGACGATTCGCGCAGCACCGGCGCTGGCCGGGTCACGCTGCCGGACGAGTACGCCGCGCATGCCATGGTGTTCCGCACCTTCGACAACGTCAGCTATGCGCTGGTGATGCAGGGCGTGAAGCCGGTGAAGGTCGGCTACAGCGCGCTGCACCCGGACGCGAAGTAAGGGCGCGCCGGGCACGCCCGGCATCCCCTGACACGCACACGCGACGGCGCCCTAGGGCGCCGTTGCTGTATGTGGCCGATAGTCGGCCGATGGATGAAACCCTCGCATTGTTGACCCTGGTGCTGGCCGAAGGGCCGCTGGCGCCGCGCCGCGCGTTGCTGCGCAGCGCCGGAACGGCCCGTGCCGCGCTGGCGCTGGGCGTTGCCGGCTGGCGCGCCCACGGCTGCACGCCCGCACAGTGTGCCGCGCTGCAGGGCCCGGATCCCCGCGCGCTGGCCACCGCCCAGCACTGGCTGCAGGCGCCGGCGCAGCGCCTGCTGGCCTGCACCGACCCGGTTCTACCGCCGTTGCTGCAGGACCTGCCGAATCCGCCACTGGCGCTGTTCGTGGCCGGTGACCCCAGCCTGGCGTGGCGGCCCTCGGTGGCGGTGGTCGGCAGCCGCTCGCCCACGCCCGGCGGACGCGCACTGGCCGCGCGGTTCGCCAGCTGTTTCGCCGAGGCCGGCCTGGCCGTCAGCAGCGGCCTGGCCGCCGGCATCGACGCGGCCGCCCACACCGCAGCGCTGGATGCCGGCGGCTGCACCGTGGCGGTGATCGCCACCGGGCCGGACCTGGCCTATCCGCCCGGCAACGCCCGGCTGCAGGCCCGCATTGCCGCCGAAGGCGTGGTCCTGAGCGAGTACCCACCCGGCATGCCGGCGCGGCCCGGCCAGTTCCCGGCGCGCAACCGGCTGGTGGCCGGGCTGGCCCTGGCCACGGTGGTGGTCGAGGCGGCGCACCGCTCCGGCGCGCTGATCACCGCCCGGCTGGCGGCCGAGGCCGGGCGCGAGGTCTGCGCGGTGCCCGGTTCGGTGCTGAACCCGCGCGCGGCCGGCTGCCACCGGCTGATCCGCGACGGCGCCGCCCTGGTCGAGCGCCCCGAGGAGGTGCTGGAGCTGCTGGCCCCGGCCCTGCGCCAGCAGCTGCCGGACTTGCAAAGCCGGCTGGCGGCCCCCACTGAACAGGCAGTCTCGACAGCCTTGCCGGCGCACTGGGCCGGTGACCGCAACTACCAGACCTTGTGGCGCGCGCTGGACCACGACCCAATCAGTATGGATTCATTGATCACGCGCTGTGGATTGACGGCGCCGGAGGTGTCCTCCATGCTGCTGGCCATGGAACTGGCGGGAATCGTGGTGTGCGTACACGGCCGCTACTGTCGAACTCCCTAGTTTCTTCACCTCCACAGCGTCGCCCGACGCAGGCCGAGGGGCAATGAAAGAGAGCATCCTGGACGTACTGCTGTACCTGTTTGAACACTATTTCAGCGAAGATGCTGACCTGATCCGTGATCGCGACTCGCTGCAGAATGGCCTGATACAGGCCGGTTTCAGCCCTACCGAGATCAACAAGGCGTTCGACTGGCTCGACGCGTTGGCCGCCCAGCGGCCCAGCGTGGCGCAGGCCCGGGTCGATGGCCCCGTGCGCATCTACCACGGCCCCGAGCTGGACAAACTGGACGTGGAATGCCGCGGTTTCCTGCTTTATCTGGAACAGCACGGCATCCTCGATGCCGACCAGCGCGAGCTGGTGCTGGACCGTGCCATGGCCCTGGACCAGGACGAACTGGACCTGGATGACCTGAAATGGGTGGTGCTGATGGTGCTGTTCAACCAGCCCGGCGCCGAGGCGGCCTACGCCTGGATGGAAACCCAGATGTTCGTGGACGAGCCAGAACCGCTGCACTGACCGTACACTTGGGGGCCGTGCGCATTCAGGAGCGTCCCCCGTGAGTGAGTGGTTCCATGCAGAAGGCAATCGCCAGCAAGGCCCGTTGCCTGCGGAACAGTTGATCGCGCTGTTCCGCAGCAACCAGATCAACCTGGACACCCTGGTGTGGCGCGATGGCTTGCCGCAATGGCAGCCGCTGCGCAGCGTGGTCGATGAGCTGGGCCTGATCGTGCCGGCGATGGATGCACCGGCATCGGTCGAACCGCCGCTCCCGCCGGCACCGCCGGAAGTTCCGCTGCCGCCTACCCTGCCACCGGCCACGCCCTACGCCGCCGCTCCGGCCATGGCCGCACCGCCGCCGAAGAAGGGCCTTTCCGGCTGCGCCATCACCGCCATCATCGGCGGCGGCCTGCTGCTGATCCTGGTGCCGATCTGCGCCATCCTGGCCGCGATCGCACTGCCGGCCTACAACGACTACACGCTCAAGGCCAAGGTGGCCGGTGCGATCACCGCGCTGCAGCCGCTGAAGGACCAGGTACAGCACTTCGCCGACGACGAGGGGCGCTGCCCCGGTGCCAATGATGCCGGCTTCCCCGGCGCAGGCGATTTCGCCGCGCAGGGCCTGTCGGCCGTGCATATCGGCCGCTTCAACAATGGCCACTGCGGCATCGAAGCCACGTTGTCGGTGCCGGGCAAGACCATCGACGGCGATCTGCTGTGGCAGGAATACGACCGCGACAGCGGCCGTTGGGAATGCAGCGGCGAGAGCGACGACAAGTACCTGCCCGTCGCCTGCCGCGGCTGAACGGCACAGGCCTCCACAACCAAGGACGACCCAACAGGGGACATGCAATGACCGAGTGGTACTACGCAGAAGGACAGCAGCGGCAGGGGCCGCTGCCGGTAGCCGAGATCCGCCAGCGCTTCCAGCGCGGCCAGCTGACCCTGGACACCCTGGTCTGGCGCGAGGGCATGGGCCAGTGGGCCGCCCTGCGCCAGGTGGTGGACGAGCTGGGCCTGCAGACCCTGGCCGATGCCAGCACGGCCACCGCCAGCGGCGGTTTCGACCTGCGTAGCGACTACGCGGCCATCGACAACGGCACCGCGCCGCTGCCCGGCACCGGCGTGCTCAGCAGCTCGCCCTACGCCGCCCCCGGCGCAGGCGGTGGCGACTACAGCCAGCCCGTACAGGGCGGCGAGATCGTCTATGCCGGCTTCTGGAAGCGCTTTGCCGCCTACCTGATCGACTACTTCGTGCTGCTGATCCCCAGCTGGATCGTCGGCGCCATCCTGGGCGTGGGCATCGGCGCGGGCATGGGCGCGGCCGGCAGCGGCGGCACGGCGGCGGAAGTGACCGCGCAGCTGGTCAGCGGCTTGGCCGGCCTGGTCATTTCCCTGGCCTACTACGGCTGGTTCCACGCCTCGCGTGGCGGCGCTACCCTGGGCAAGATGGCCATCGGCATCAAGGTGGTGCGCGGCAACGGCGAACGCCTGACCCTGGGCCGCAGTATCGGCCGCTACTTCGCCACCATCCTCAGCAGCCTGACCCTGATGATCGGCTACCTGATGGCCGCCTTCACCGACCGCAAGCAGGCCCTGCATGACCTGATCTGCGACACCGTGGTGGTGGACCGCTGGGCCTTCAGCGACCAGCCGCACCTGCAGCGCCACGAGCTGGGCACGGTGACCGTGGTGGTGCTGGTGATCGGCGGCCTGCTGATGCTGGCCGGCTTTGCGGTGATGATCTTCGCCATCGGCATGATCGCCAAGATGGCCGGCTGACCGGCCCTGCCCGGGCGGCCTGCAGGCGGCGGTCATCACGCCGTGCTGCTTGACACCGGCCGCCCGGACATGATTCCTCTAATAAGGAAACCTGAACGCCCGGCACACTACCGGGCGTTCAGTTTATGGAATTTCCCGTGGCCGCTTCACTAATGCGGCCGTTTGCTCCACCCTAGCGGCCCCTTCCCCCGGTCCGCCCACAGACCTCTCCCGACATGCCCAAGCACCTGCTCATCGTCGAATCGCCGGCCAAGGCCAAGACGATCAACAAATACCTCGGCAAGGACTACACCGTCCTGGCCTCGTATGGGCATGTGCGCGACCTGATTCCGAAGGAAGGCGCGGTCGACCCGGACAACGGGTTCGCCATGCACTACGACGTGATCGACAAGAACGAAAAGCACGTCGATGCCATCGCCAAGGCCGCCAAGGGCGCCGATGACATCCTGCTGGCGACCGACCCGGATCGCGAAGGCGAGGCGATCAGCTGGCATATTGCCGAGATCCTGAAGGAACGCGGGCTGGTCAAGGACAAGCCGATGCAGCGGGTGGTGTTCACCGAGATCACCCCGCGCGCCATCAAGGAAGCGATCAACCAGCCGCGCGCCATCGCCAGTGACCTGGTGGATGCGCAGCAGGCGCGCCGCGCGCTGGATTACCTGGTCGGTTTCAACCTGTCGCCGGTGCTGTGGCGCAAGGTGCAGCGCGGCCTGTCCGCCGGCCGCGTGCAGAGCCCGGCGCTGCGCATGATCGTCGAGCGCGAGGAAGAGATCGAAGCCTTCATCGCCCGCGAATACTGGTCCATCGGCGCCGAGTGCGCGCACCCGTCGCAGCACTTCAACGCCAAGCTGATCAAGCTGGACGGGCAGAAGTTCGAACAGTTCACCGTGACCGACGGCGACACCGCCGAGGCCGCGCGCCTGCGTATCCAGCAGGCCGCGCAGGGTTCGCTGCACGTGACCGACGTGGCCAGCAAGGAGCGCAAGCGCCGCCCGGCCCCGCCGTTCACGACCTCCACCCTGCAGCAGGAAGCCTCGCGCAAGCTCGGCTTCACCACCCGCAAGACCATGCAGGTGGCGCAGAAGCTGTATGAAGGCGTGGCCATCGGCGACGAAGGCACCGTCGGCCTGATTTCCTACATGCGTACCGACTCGGTGAACCTGTCGCAGGATGCGCTGGCCGAGATCCGCGACGTGATCGCCCGTGATTACGGCATCGCCTCGCTGCCCGACCAGCCCAACACCTACCAGACCAAGTCGAAGAACGCCCAGGAAGCGCACGAAGCGGTGCGCCCCACCTCGGCCCTGCGCACGCCGGCGCAGGTGTCGCGCTTCCTGACCGACGACGAGCGCAAGCTCTACGAGCTGATCTGGAAGCGTGCGGTGGCCTGCCAGATGATTCCGGCCACGCTCAACACCGTCAGCGTGGACCTGTCCGCCGGCAGCGAGCACGTGTTCCGCGCCAGCGGCACCACCGTGGTGGTGCCCGGCTTCCTGGCCGTGTACGAGGAAGGCAAGGACAACAAGAGCGCCGAGGACGAGGACGAAGGCCGCAAGCTGCCGGCGATGAAGCCCGGCGACCGCATCCCGCTGGAACGCATCCTGGCCGAACAGCATTTCACCCAGCCGCCGCCGCGCTACACCGAAGCGGCGCTGGTGAAGGCGCTGGAAGAGTACGGCATCGGCCGTCCCTCGACCTACGCCTCGATCATCCAGACCCTGCTGTTCCGCAAGTACGTGGAAATGGAAGGTCGCAGCTTCCGCCCGTCCGACGTCGGCCGTGCCGTGTCCAAGTTCCTGTCCAGCCACTTCACCCAGTACGTGGACTACGACTTCACCGCAAAGCTTGAGGACGAGCTCGACGCCGTCTCACGCGGCGAGGAAGAGTGGATTCCGCTGATGGCCCGCTTCTGGGAGCCGTTCAAGGAACTGGTGGAAGACAAGAAGGAATCGGTCGACCGCGCCGAGGCCAGTGGTGCGCGCGAGCTCGGCACCGACCCCAAGACCGGCAAGCCGGTGAGCGTGCGCCTGGGCCGTTTCGGGCCGTATGCGGCCATCGGCAGCACCGCCGAGGACGCCGAAGAGAAGCCCAAGTTCGCCTCGCTGCGCCCCGGCCAGTCGATGCACACCATTTCTCTGGAAGACGCGCTGGAACTGTTCCTGATGCCGCGCGCGCTGGGTGAGGACAAGGGCGAACCGGTCAGCGTCGGCATCGGCCGCTTCGGTCCGTTCGCCAAGCGTGGCAGCACCTATGCCTCGCTGAAGAAGGAAGACGATCCGTACACCATCGACCTGGCCCGCGCCGTGTTCCTGGTGGAAGAGAAGGAAGAGATCGCGCGCAACCGGATCATCAAGGAGTTCGAGGGCAGCGACATCCAGGTGCTGAACGGCCGTTTCGGCCCGTACATCAGCGACGGCAAGATGAACGGCAAGATCCCCAAGGATCGCGAGCCGGCATCGCTGACCCTGGCCGAAGTGCAGCAGCTGATGGAAGAAACCGGCAAGCCGGTGCGCAAGGGCTTCGGCGCCAAGAAGGCCGCCGCGAAGAAGGCCCCGGCCAAGAAGGCGGCGGTGAAGAAGGAAGCCGCGCCGAAGAAGGCCGCTGCGAAGAAGGCAACGGCGAAAAAGGCCCCGGCCAAGAAAGCGGCCAAGAAGGCCACCAAGAAAGCAGTGAAGAAGGCCGCAAAGTAGTTCCACGCCATGCGTGGATGATTATGCAGAGGGGTGGCAGGTTCCACCCCATCTGCACGCAGTGGGGGGATAATGAACTCCCACGCCGGCCCGGTTGCCGCCATGAAAGAACTCACTCTGGACTCCGCTGTCGCCACCCTGCGTGCCGGCGGCGTGATTGCCTACCCCACCGAAGCGGTGTGGGGGCTGGGCTGCGACCCCTCGCACGAGGCGGCGGTGCACATGGTGCTGCGCCTGAAGCAGCGCCCGATCGAGAAAGGCATGATCCTGGTCGCCGCCGACCTGGCCCAGCTGCAGGGTTGGGTGCGGCTGGACGCCCTGCCCGACGCACGGCAGCGCGCGGTGCTGGCCAGCTGGCCCGGCGCCAACACCTGGATCCTGCCGGCCGGGGCGCGTGCCCAGCCGTGGATCACCGGTGACCACAGCGGCATTGCCGTGCGCATCAGCGCGCACCCGCTGGTGGCCGCGTTGTGCCAGGCCTGGGGTGGCCCGCTGGTGTCCACCAGCGCCAACCTGGCCGGCGAACCGCCCGCGCGTACCCGCCAGGAGCTGGACCCGCGCCTGCTGCGCCTGCTGGACGGCGTGCTGGACGGCGAGACCGGCGGGCTGGCCCAGCCCACCCCGATCCGGGACGCACTCAGTGGAAACGTGCTGCGCTCCTGAGCCGATGATTGCAGCGGCGCCCGGCTTGGCGCACGCTGCGCACATGCACCTGCTACGTTCCACCCTGTGCCTGGCCCTGCTGCTGCCGCTGAGCGCGCTGGCAGCCGATGACGTGCGCATCTATCGCTGCGTGGGCAGCAACGGTGCCGTCGCCCTGCAGGACAAGCCGTGCAGCAGCGGCCGCCAGGAAGTGCGCGACATGCAGCGCCCCAGGGACCCGCCCGCGCGCGTGGTCAGCACCGACGCCGCGCCGCTGGAGCGCACCGATACCCCCGCCCTGCGTGAACGCGAAGTGCGCCATGTGTACGTGCAGCCGCCGCAGCCGATGTACGAATGCGTGGCCGAGGATGGCAGCCGCTATACCAGCGACAGCAACGAGGGCAACCCGCGCTGGGTGACGGTGTGGGGCAACGTCTGGTATCCGCGTGGCCGGCCCGGCCCTGGCTACAGCCCGCACCCCGGCCCGCGCCCGGCCGCCGGCAACAGCATCGGCCCGCCGATCGGCGGCATCGTGCCCGACCGCCGCCCGCCACCGGTCGGCTTCAGCCTGCCGGCCGGCAACGTGCTGGTGCGCGATACCTGCACTCCGTTGCCGGCGCAGGAAGTCTGTTCGCGCCTGCGCGATCGGCGCTGGGAGCTGGACCGCCGCTACAACAGCGCGCTGCAGAGCGAACGCACGGCCATCACCACCGAACAGCGTGGCATTGACGCGCGCCTGGGCCGCGACTGCGGCGGCTGAAGCCCCCCGCGCCGGCGTCATGCGGCCAACCAAGGTTGGCCACTACCGGGGACGCTGCTGCGGCAACGATCTGCCCTGCGGCCAACCAAGGTTCGCCACCACCGGGGGCGCTGCTGCGGCAACGATCTGCCCTGCGGCCAACCAAGGTTGGCCGCCACCGGGGGCGCTGCTGCGGCAACGATCTGCCCTGCGGCCAACCAAGGTTGGCCACTACCGGGGACGCTGCTGCGGCAACGATCTGCCCTGCGGCCAACCAAGGTTGGCCACCACCGGGGGCGCTGCTGCGGCAACGATCTGCCCTGCGGCCAACCAAGGTTGGCCACCACCGGGGGCGCTGCTGCGGCAACGATCTGCCCTGCGGCCAACCAAGGTTGGTCACCACCGGGGACGCTGCTGCGGCAACGATCTGCCCTGCGGCCAACCAAGGTTGGCCACTACCGGGGACGCTGCTGCGGCAACGATCTGCCCTGCGGCCAACCAAGGTTGGCCACTACCGGGGTCGCTGCTGCGGCAACGATCTGCCCTGCGGCCAACCAAGGTTGGCCACTACCGGGGACGCTGCTGCGGCAACGATCTGCCCTGCGGCCAACCAAGGTTGGCCACCACCGGGGGCGCTGCTGCGGCAACGATCTGCCCTGCGGCCAACCAAGGTTGGCCACTACCGGGGGCCCTGCTCTGGTAGCTGCCCACCTTGGTGGGCAGTCGCTGTAGGCTGCTCGCATGAAGAAACTGTTCTGGCTGGCCCTGTGCCTGTTGCCCACCGCAGCCGCGGCCGAGGCACAGGTGATCTATCGCTGCACTGGCAGCAGCGACGTTCCGACCGTGCAGCGCGTGCCCTGCGCGCAGGGCCTGCGGCAGGAGATCGTGCGTCTTCCCGGGTCCGTACCTGCGGCGCCCACACCGCCAGCCGAGCCACCACCCTCGCCGACGCTGCCCAGCGCACCGCCCGTGGCCGAGCCTGCGGCCACAGCGGCGCCGGAACCGGCACAGGCCGGCGAAGAACGCATCATCAGCGAAGCGCGCATGGTCGAGCGCCCCGATGACAACCTGATCCTGGACAGCGCGCAGTTGCCCCGGGCAAACGCGCAGGCGCAGGCCGACGGCAATGCGCCGCCCAAGCCGCCGCTGCCGCCCATCTTCCAGTGCACCGATGCTCAGGGCGGCGGCTACCTGCACGAATACGAGGCCGCACCGGGCCGGTGCGAACTGCTGCAGGTGCAGGGGCTGGGCGGGGTCACCCCGGCCAATGCGGCCAGCTGTGAAGTGGTGACCGACCGCTGCAGCGAAGTCAGTGAAGCGCAGCGCTGCGGCAGTTGGCAGCAGCGCTTCCGCAACGCACGCGGTCGCGAGCGCTTCGCTACGCCGGACAACCGCGATGCCGCACGGAGCGAACGCGAGCGGCTGCAGGCAGTGCTGGCCGCAAGTGATTGCGCCGTGCCCGAGTGAGCCGCTGAGGGGGTCGGAGCCCTTTCGTTTAGAAAGGGATCCGACCCCGGCGAACCCATCAGAACCCGTAGCGCAGGAAGCCGCCATCCACGGCGATGCATTCGCCGGTGACATAGCTCGATGCCGGCAGGCACAGGAAGCCCACTGCGGCGGCCACTTCCTCCGGTTCGCCAATGCGGCCCATGGGCGTGCGCGCGATCACTTCTTCGTAGTAATCGGGGTCGGACAGCGGCCCGGACGTGCGGCGCGTGCGGATGTACCACGGCGCCACCGCGTTCACCCGGATGCCGTCTTCGGCCCACTCCACCGCCAGGTTGCGGGTCATCTGGTGCATGGCCGCCTTGGTCATGCCATACACAACGCCGCTGCGCACATGGGTCAGGCCGGAAACACTGCCGACGTTGACGATGGACGATGCTGCATGCCGCGCCAGCAGCGGGTGCGCATAGCGCGAAAGCTCGAAGGCGGAAAACAGGTTGGTTTCGAAGATGCCGCGCCACTCGTCTTCGGAATACTCGGTGGCCGGCCTGGTGATGTTGCCGCCGGCGTTGTTCACCAGGATGTGCAGGCCATCGCTGTGGTCTTCCACCCAGTCCAGGATCTGCCGGCGGTCTTCGTCGTCGGACACATCGGCCGCCAGCGCGTGCACCTGCATCTGCGGGTGCACATCCAGCAGTTCGTCGCGGGCGGTTTCCAGCATGTCGATGTCGCGGCCCACGATCATCAGGTCGGCGCCGAATCCGGCCAGTTCATGGGCGATGGCCAGGCCGATACCGGCGCTGGCGCCGGTGATCAGCGCGGTCTGCCCGTCCAGGCGCCATCGTTGCTGGGTCATGTGTCCTCCGGGCCGCAGCCGCTGTATTTCGATGCGTAAAGGATACGCGTCACAGCACGCGCCTGCCGACGGTGCGACACTGCGCCATCGCCTACCCTGGAGAGCCGCGATGCGTCTGCTGATTCCACTGTGCCTGTCGGCTGCGCTGCTGGCCGGTTGCCAGCGCCCTGCCCCACCCAACCCTGAAAAGCCGCCGGAGCCGCAGGCGCTGGCCAAGGCGATCAACCAACCCCTGGACCGCGCCAAGGGCGTGCAGCAGACGGTGGACGAGGGCGCCGAACGCGAGCGCCAGGCCGAGGCTGACGCGACGCGGTAATGGGTGGGGTCAGAGCCCTTTGCTGCGCAAAGGGATCTGACCCCGGTCTGCTCAGAAACCGCAGAAGCAGTAGGCCAGTGCCTTCACCGGGGCGCCGTTGCCCTTCTCGCGGGCGGCGTTTTCGACGAAGCGCAGCTGCGTGTCCACTTCCGGCATCGTGCGTGCCAGCATCATGCGCGCCATGCCCGAATCGGACAGCATCCAGGCGCCAGCGCGGCTGCCAGCGAAACCGCTGACGAACTGCGCGAACGGCGTGGCGGCCTTTTCGATGTAGCGCACGCGATACTTGTCGGCGTTGCCAAGCTTGGCGCGGCCGGCGGCATCGGCCACCGCATCCTTCAGGCCGCCGAAGGCATCGACCAGACCGCGTTCCTTGGCCTGGGCACCGCTCCACACGCGGCCACGAGCCACTTCATCGATGGCTTCCACCGGCTTCTTGCGCGCTTCGGCCACACGGCCGGTGAAATCGGCATAGCCCTTGTTGATGACCGACTGGATGACCTGGCCCACGGCCGGGTCCATTTCGCGGGTGACATCGAACGCGCCGGCGAAGCGGGTGGTGCCCACGCCGTCGGTGTGCACGCCGATCTTGTCCAGCGCGCGGCTGAAGTTCGGGATCATGCCGAAGATGCCGATCGACCCGGTGATGGTGGACGGGTCGGCATAGATGCGGTCGGCATTCATGCTGATCCAGTAACCACCCGATGCCGCCAGGTCGCCCATCGATACCACCACCGGCTTGCCGGCGGCCTGCAGGGCCACCACTTCGCGACGGATCTGCTCGGAGGCGAACACTTCACCGCCGGGCGAATCCACGCGCAGCACCACGGCCTTCACGTGTTCGTCGTCGCGCGCGGCGCGCAGCAGGGCCGAGGTCGATTCGCCACCGATGCGGCCGGCCGGCAGGTCGCCGCCACTGATCTCGCCCGAGGCCACCACCACGGCCACCTGCGGACGGCTGTCCACCGGGTTGCGGCGTGCATCGAGCTGGGTCAGGTAACCGCCGAAGTCGATGCTGCGGAAGCCACCGTCGGCATCTTCATCGGCCACGCCGCGGTCGATCATCAGATCCTCGAATTCTTCGCGGGTCTTCAGCGCGGTCACCAGCTTCTGCTGCAGGGCGAACTTGGCCAGGTCGCCACCGGCGGCGGCCACGCCTTCAGGCAGGGTATCGATGCCGGCGGCCAGCTGCGCCGGGTCCAGGCGGCGTGCCTTGGCGATGTCGCCCAGGTAGCGCTGCCAGACATCGTTCATCCAGAACAGATCGGCTTCCTTGGACGCCGGCGATGCGGCATCCAGCACGTAGGGTTCGGCGGCCGACTTGTATTCGCCCACCTTGAACAGGTGCACGTCCACGCCCAGCTTGTCCTGCAGGCCGGTGCGGAAATACTGGCGGTAGCGACCCAGGCCTTCCAGCACGACCGAGCCCATCGGGTCCAGGTAGACCTCGTCGGCCTGCGCGGCCAGCAGGTACTGCGACTGCCCCATGCTCTGGCTGAAGGCCACCACCTGCTTGCCCGACGCGCGCAGGTCCTGCAGCGCGGCGGCCACTTCACGCAGCGAGGCGAAGCCGGACGGTTGCAGCTTGTCCAGTTCCAGCACCACGCGTTCAATCTTCTTGTCGTCCTTGGCCGCTTCAATGGCCCGGATCAGATCGCGCAGCTGCACTTCCTCGGCGCTGTTGTCGCCCACGGCCTTGGCCAGCGCGCGGCTGACCGGATCGGCGCTGAACTGCTCGACCAGCCGGCCTTCCGGCGCGATCACCAGGGTGGTGCGGTCCTGCAGCGATTTGCTGGCACCGGCGCCCATGCCGGCGGCGACGATGAACATCACCACGAACAGCAGCAACAGGCCGAAGAACACCAGGTTCAGGATCAGCCGGCGGGTGAAATTCATCACGTCCCACAGGCCGATGAAGAAACTGGCGACAGGGTTGCGACGTGCCGGGGGCAGCGGGGGCACGGTTTGGTTCATGGAGCGCTCCGGATGGCTTCTTGCCGTGGTAACAGCATAGCCGGTGCCGTGTGAGGCGGCATCGGACACAAGTCAGGGGATCGCCCGTCACGGTCTGCGCTGACGGGCGCGAGGATCATTCCAGGGCCGACTGGCCAATGCGCAGGCTGCTGCGGCGCAGGCGCCAGCCCATCAGGATGGCCGCGGCGGTCAGGCCGACGATCAGGCCGATCCACATGCCCTGCGGGCCCATGCCCAGGCCCAGGCCGAGCCCGGCGCCGAGCGGCATGCCCAGGCCCCAGTACGCGAACATGGCGATGAACATCGGCACGCGGGTGTCCTTCAGGCCGCGCAGGGCACCAGCCGACAGCACCTGGATGCCATCGGGGAACTGGAAGGTGGCCGCGTACAGCAGCAGGGTGGACGCCAGCCCAGCCACGGCCAGATCGTTGGTGTAGACCCCGACGATGGCATCGTGGCCGAACAGCAGCACTGCCGCCGACAGGGTCTGGGTGCCCATGATGATGGCGTAGCCGGCCCAGGCCGCGCGACGCACGCCGAAGCCATCGCCACGGCCGACCGCATGGCCGACACGCACGGTGGTCGCTTCGGCCACGCCCATCGGGATCATGAAGCACAGTTGCGCCACGTTGATCGCGATCTGGTGCGCGGCCGCCTCATTGGCGCCCAGGCGACCGATCAGCAGGGCGGTGACGATGAACAGACCGCCTTCCATCAGCACGGTGATGCCGATCGGCAGGCCGGTGCGCAGCAGGTCCCAGATCGCCGCCAGGCGCGGGCCTTCGAAGTGCGAGAACAGCTGCAGGTGGGCGAAGCGCTTGGTGAACCACAGGTAGGTGGCGAAGGCGATCGCCTGCAGCCACATCATCACCGCCGAGGCGATGCCCAGCCCTTCGGCGCCCATTTCCGGAAAGCCCAGCTTGCCGTTGGCCAGCACGTAGCCCATCGGCGCCAGCACCAGCAGGCCGCCGAAGCCGAGCAGCATGGTCGGCAGGGTCCAGTGCATGCCCTCGCTGAGATAGCGCATGCAGAAGTACAGGGTGAGCGCGGGCCCGCCCCAGCGCACCGCGTGCAGGAAGGCGGTGGCCCCCGGCACGATGTCCGGCGCGATGCCGAAGGCCGGCAGCAGCGGCGGCACCAGCGTGAGGAAGGCGAACATGATCAGCCCCAGGCCCAGCGCCAGCCACAGGGCCTGGCGGAACAGCGGGCCGATCTCGCGCTCGCGGCCGGCGCCATGCAGCTGCGACACCGAGGCGGTGAGTGAGATCAGGGTGCCGATCGGAATCAGCATGGGCAGCCACAGCAGCGCGGTGCCGATGGTGACCGCCGCCAGCGTGGCGGTGGCGTGGTGGCCGGCAATGACGTTGTCGACGAAGGAGATCAGGCCGGTGGAGACATGGCCCAGCACCAACGGCAGGGCAAGCAGACCGGTCGCGCCGACTTCCTTGCTGAAGCGCGGCGTGGAGGTTGCGGTAGACATGGAAGTACAGAACGCCAACTACGGTTGCGCGCGAAGGGCACAGGCACCGGGTTGCGGGCCGCCATCTTACGGCCAAACGACCCTGCATGGGCGCGAACGTCGGCTGGGTGCGGGCGAATGGGTGCGGGCGACGGGGTAGAGTCGACTGTCAGTCGACTGCGCTTCGCGTAACCCCCCGCGCTGTGCGCCCGTAGAGTCGACCTTGGTCGACTGCTCTTTGCCGGAACCCCCCGCGCTGCGCGCGGTAGTCGACCAACGGTCGACTCTACCCCGCCCATTCCCCATCAGATCCCCCGCCGCTACTGCCCGGCCTGGCGCTTCAGCCAGCTGTCACGCTCGGCCGCCGGCAGGGCCAGGAATGCGCTGCGCACCGCATCGCGTTCCTGCGGCGGCGTGCGCTGCGCCACCAAAGTCAATTGCGACAATTGTGCGGGGCTGAGCTGGCGCAGCACTACCAGCGCGGCTTCACGCTGTTCCGGCGGCACGAAGCCGAACAGGCCGTGCAGCTTGGGGAACTGCTGGCCCAGCTGCGGGCCCAGCCGCCAGCCCTCGCGGAAGGCCTGGTCCTGCGCCTGGAACTGCTCGCGCAGCTGCTGTTGCTGGGCGGCCGGCAGGGCGGCAAAGCGCGAGGCGGCCACGCGGATGCGCTCTCGCTCGCCTTCCGGCAGCGCGCGCCAGGCCGCGTAATCGGCCCGCCGTTGGCGCTGGGTGGCCCCATCCAGATGGGCGAACCCGGCCGGCGACGCGGCATCAACCGCACTGGCCGGCACCGCCGTGGGCGGAGGCAGGTCCAGCGCATTCGGCGCGGCGGCGGCGCACATCGGCAGGGCCAGCAGCAGGCCGGCCAGCGGGAACTTATTCATCGGCAGCAGAGGTTTCCAGCGCGGCACCCACCGGTTCGGGGTGGGTCGGTTTGGGTTCGGATTCATCCACCGGCAGCGGGCCACCGGCGGCGCTCCAGGCATACAGATCGGCGTCGGCCACCAGCGGGTAGTCACGGTCGGCCAGCATCGCGGCATCCTCGGCGGCGTGGCTGTCGACCGCGGCCGATGCCTGCACGTCGGTCGGCGGCAGCGATTCCACCGTCACCGGCCCCGCCTCGCCCACCACGCCTTCCGGCAGCGGGGCATCGTTGGCCGTGCGCAGGCCCTGCCAGTGGCGCCAGCCCAGCGCGGCGGCCAACAGCACGGCCACGGTGACCAGCAGGATCAGCGGGCCGCGCCAGCGCGGGCGCGCATTCGGGCGGCGGCGCTTGCCGGGCGCCGGCGTGCGCTCGTCGCGTTCGGGCGCGCGCCAGCCGGGGGTCGGGCCCTGCGTGCTGCTGCCCGGTGCGGCCGGCTGCTGCAACTGCTGCAGGCGCTTGGCCGGCAGGTCGCGGATGCGCAGCTGCACCTGCTCGGCCAGGCCGCGCCAGGCGGCGGCATCGGGCTGGCCGCTGGCATCGCGAGGACAGGCCGCGGCCAGCAGCTGCTGGTAGCCGCTCTCGTCGGTGTCCAGCACCCGCGTGGCAATGCTTTCGTCCAGGCTGCCGCCCACCCGCAGCAGCAGGGCCAGGCGCGGCACGGGGTCCATGTCGCCCAGCGCGGCCAGCGACGGCGGCCACTGCCCGGCGGACGGCTCACGCAGCGCCTGGCGCTGGCCCAACAGGGTCCAGAAGCGGGTGGGCCACTGCGCCATGGGCAGGTCGCTGGCCACCGCGGCGAAAGCACGCATGACCGCCACCAGGGTCTGCTCGGCACGGACGGGGTCGCCGCACTGCAGCTCGGCAACCACCAGCGCGCGGCGCTCGACGCCACGCAGGAACGCCGACAGCGCGCCGGCCGCGGTCGAGGAAACAGGGGCGGGCACAGCCGTCATCGGTCACTCCAAAGGTCTGCCGGCATGATAGCGGCAGGCCCTTGGCCGCCGGCAGGGCTTGCGCCCATGGGCACTTCGTGCTGCAGGTTGTGCACAGCATCAAGACCTGACTTGGGGCGCCGGGCATGGAGCCCTGAATTCAGCGTGTTTCAGCAATGTTTCACATCAATGTTGTTGATATTCAAGCACTTTTTTATGTGGCTATTTTTTGACCAACGCAACCGCGAGGCCGTCGCCATCGGCTTCCCGCGTCATCGCCGACGGGTAACGCACAAACTTATCCACAGAAGATGTGGATAAGACTGAATCTCTAATAGCCGCCTGCATTTAGGTGACATTTATGAATGCCGCGATGGATCGCCGCCGGGCAGCAACCTGCCATGCGGGCGCGCATGGGCCGGTAAACTGCGCCCATGCCCGCACTGATTCCGACCCTGCAGGTCGCGCTGCCCGTTCCCCTGCCCCGCCTGTTCGACTACCTGGCCCCCGACGGCCAGGCGCCGGCCGACGCGGTGGGCTGCCGGTTGAGGGTGCCCTTCGGCAACCGTGAACTGGTGGGCATGGTGGCCGGCCTGGGCCAGGCAGAGGACACGCAGGGGCTGCGCCAGGCGCTGGCCTGGGTGGACCCGCACCCCCTGCTGCAGGGCGAGCTGTGGCACAGCCTGCAATGGCTGGCCCGCTACACCCACGCGCCCTTGGGTGAAGTGGTCAGCACCGCCCTGCCCGGCCCGCTGCGGCACGGCGAGCCGCTGCCCGACACCCATCACTGGGGCTGGCAGCTGACCGACGATGGCCGCACCCAGCGCGAAAAACTTCGCGCCGGCAGCCGACCGCGGCAACTGGCCGAACACCTGGCCGAGGCCGTGGTGGACGAAGACGTGCTGGGCGCCCGCATGCCCGATTGGCGCACGGCGGCCCGCAGCCTGGCCAAGCGCGGCCTGGCCGAGCGGGTGGCGTTGGCGGTGGCCCCGCGCCACGCGCACCCGTTGCCCGGCCCGACATTGAACCCCGACCAGGCCGATGCCGTGGCCGCGATCACCGCAGCCGATGGCTTCCAGCCGTTCCTGCTGGATGGAGTGACCGGCAGCGGCAAGACCGAGGTCTACCTGCAGGCCATCATCCATTGCCTGGCGCAGGGCCGGCAGGCGCTGGTGCTGGTGCCGGAAATCGGCCTGACCCCGCAGACCCTGGCGCGCTTCCGTGGCCGCCTGGGCATTCCCGTGCATGCGCTGCATTCGGGGCTGAACGACAACGAGCGCGCACGCGTGTGGGCAGCAGCATCGCGCGGCGAAGCACGGGTGATCGTCGGCACCCGTTCGGCCGTGTTCACCCCGCTGCCGCAGGCCGGTCTGTTGATCGTGGACGAGGAACACGACGGCAGCTACAAGCAGCAGGACGGCATCCGCTACCACGCGCGCGACTTCGCCCTGGTGCGGGCCAAGGCCCTGGGCATTCCCGTGCTGCTGGGCAGCGCCACGCCGTCACTGGAAACCCTGCACAACACCTACGCCGGCCGCTACGCGCACCTGCGCCTGAAGCAGCGCGCCGGCGATGCACGGCCACCGCGCGTGCGCATCCTGGATGTGCGCAAGCGGCCGCTGCGCGATGGCTTGAGCGACGAAGTGCTGGCCGGCATCGGCGAACACCTGCAGCGCGGGCAGCAGGTGCTGGTATTCAAGAACCGCCGCGGCTACGCCCCGGTGCTGCTGTGCCACGACTGCGGCTGGACCGCACCGTGCCAACGCTGCGATGCGCCGATGACCGTGCATGGGGGCGGCCGCCGCCTGCAGTGCCACCACTGCGGCGCACGCCAACCGGCGCCGCTGGCCTGCCCGGCCTGTGCCAGCCTGGCCCTGCAGCCGCAGGGCATCGGTACCGAGCGGCTGGAAGAACATCTGGTCAGCGCCTTCGCCGACTACCCCGTGGTGCGCATCGATCGCGGCACCACCTCACGCCGCGATGCGCTGGAACAGCAGCTGGCGAAACTGGGGGACCAGCCCGGCATCCTGGTCGGCACGCAGATCCTGGCCAAGGGCCACGACCTGCCCAAGCTGACCCTGGTGGTGGTGGTGGGCATCGACGAAGGGCTGTTCTCCGCCGATTTCCGCGCCAGCGAGAAGCTGGCCCAGCAGTTGATCCAGGTGGCCGGCCGCGCCGGCCGCGCGCGCGATCCCGGCGAGGTCTGGCTGCAGACCCATCACCCGGGGCACCCGCTGCTGGAAACCCTGGTGAACGGTGGCTACCACCCCTTCGCACAGGCCGAACTGAACCAGCGCCAGGCCGCCGGCTTCCCGCCTTTCGCGCACCTGGCACTGATGCGTGCCGAGGCGCAGCAGGTCGAGCATGCCAACGCCTTCCTGCTGGCGGCGCGGCACCTGCTGGGCGAACAGAACGTGGTGGAAGCGTACGGGCCGATGCCGGCGCCGATGCCGCGCCGTGCCGGTTACCAGCGCACGCAGCTGCTGCTGTCGGCGCCGCAGCGGCCGCCCCTGCATGGGGTGCTGGCGCAGCTGGTGCCGCAGCTGTACGCGCTGCCGGAAGCACGCAAGGTGCGCTGGTCGCTGGATGTGGACCCGACGGATCTGTATTGAAGGTTGCGGGGTGGCCTCCGCCGGGCATGGCCCGGCGCTACCGCGGTGGCCGCCGGTGTGGGGTCAGACCCCACCCGTCGGGTGGGCTCCGACCCCGGGCGACGCGCGCTTACGTCAGCGGCGACATCACGCCGCGCTGGTACGCCGGGCGCTCGCGCAGTCGCGCGTACCACTGTGCTACATGCGGCAGGTCCGGGCGCTGGATCGGCAGTTCGAACCAGGCATAGACCAGCGATCCCAGCGGGATGTCGCCCATCGCGAAGCGGTCGCCGGACAGCCACGGCTGCTTGGCCAGGGTGGCATCGGCCATGGCCAGGTATTCGCCGGCACGCACGATGGCCGCATTGATGCGCGCTTCGTCGCGGTCGGCCGGGGCGGTGCGCATGATGCCCCAGATCAGTTCGGAGTACAGCGGCGCCATGCGCGAGGTGCTCCAGTCCATCCACTTCTCGGCCTGGGCCCGTTCCATCGCGTCTTCGGCATACAGCGTGCCCAGCGCGTAGCGCGCGCTCAGGTAGCGCACGATGGTGTTCGATTCCCACAGCGGCAGGCCGTGGTCTTCGATGACCGGCACCAGGCTGTTGGGATTCATTGCCAGGTATTCGGCCGACTGCGTGCCGCCGTGGCTGCCGCCCACTTCGATGGATTCATACGGCAGCCCGATTTCCTCGGCACACCACAGCACCTTGCGGACGTTGCTGGAATTGCGGCGGCCCCAGATCTTCAACATGCGTTTGTTCCTTGCCTGCAGCGGTGCGCCACGCTGGCGCGGAGCCGCTACGATACGCCGATCAAACGCGCTGTGCTGCGCTACCGGTTCTTCTTTGGCAGCGCGCGCACATAGGACGATTTGCCGTCCTTCTTCAGCTCGAACAGACCGATCGCCGCCAGCAGGTCGCTGAGCTTTCCATAGCCATAGTTGCGCGGGTCGAACGAGGCCTGGTTGCCGATCTGGCTGCCCACCGGCCCCAGGTGCGACCAACCGTCTTCGCCTTCGGCCGACGACACCGCGCGGCGCAGCATCTTCACCAGGCGGGTATCACTGCGCATTTCGGCGCCGCTCTTGCGCGGGCGGGCTTCATCGCTGGCGGCCTGTTCGCTGGCGGTCCGCTCCACTTCGGATGCGTCGGCATCGGGCACGCTGGCATGGGCCTGGCCCAGGGCTTCCAGATAGGTGAACTTGGAACAGGCGTTGACGAACGGCTCGGGCGTCTTCTTTTCGCCGAAGCCATAGACCTTCACCCCGTCGGTCAGCAGGCGCATCACCATCGGGGTGAAGTCGGCATCGCTGGACACGATGGCGAAGCCATCCAGGTTGCGTGCGTACAGCAGGTCCATGGCATCGATCACCATGGCCATGTCCGATGCATTCTTGCCCTTGCTGTAGGCGAACTGCTGGATGGGGCGGATGGCGTACTCGTGCAGCACCGCCTCCCAGCCCTTCAAGCGCGGGCTCTTCCAGTTGCCGTAGGCGCGGCGCACGTTGGCCACGCCGTGGCGGGCCACTTCGGCCAGCACTTCATCAATCTTCGATGCCGGCGCGTTGTCGGCGTCGATCAGCAGGGCAATGCGCTTTTCCGGTTCGGACATGGGTTCCTCGGCGAAGGGGCTGCGGCCTGAACCGAGTATCGCCGATCCCGTTGGGCGGGCATGTGACGTGCGATGATGCCGGGCGACATCCACCCCTTCCGGAGTACGTCGATGAGCCGCGAACCAGTCCCCCACCTGGTCATCATCGGCGGCGGTTTCGCGGGCCTCTGGGCCACCCGTGCCCTGGCACGCGAACGGATCAGGATCACCCTGGTCGACCGCCGCAACCACCACCTGTTCCAACCCCTGCTGTACCAGGTCGCCACCGCAGGCCTGTCCGCACCCGATATCGCCGCGCCGCTGCGGCATATCCTGGGCCACCAGCGCAACGTGGAAGTGCGCCTGGGTGAAGTGGTGGGCATTGAAAAACAGGCCCGCCAGCTCACCCTGGCCGATGGCAGCACGCTGGGCTATGACAGCCTGTTGCTGGCCACCGGCGCCACCCACGCCTACTTCGGCAACGACCAGTGGGCCGCCGATGCACCGGGCCTGAAAACCCTGGACGATGCGATCGCGCTACGCCGCAAGCTGCTGCTGGCGTTCGAGCGCGCCGAAGCCGAGCCGGACCCGGAAAAGAAGGCCGCCTGGCTGAGCTTCGCCGTGGTGGGTGGTGGTCCCACCGGTGTGGAACTGGCCGGTACGCTGGCCGAGATCGCCCGCCACACCCTGCGCAACGAGTTCCGCCACATCGACCCGGCCAGCGCCAAGGTGCGGCTGGTGGAAGCCGGCCCGCGCGTACTGTCCTCGTTCCCGGAAGTGCTTTCGCTGAAGGCACGCCGGCAGCTGGAAAAGCTGGGCGTGGAAGTGCTGACCGGTACCCCGGTCAGTGATATCGACAGCCAGGGGTTCAAGCTGGGCGACCAGTTCGTGCCTGCGCGCACGGTGGTGTGGGCCGCTGGCGTGGCCGCCTCACCGCTGGCAAAAACCCTGGACGTGCCGCTCGATCGCGCCGGCCGGGTGCAGGTGCAGCCGGACCTGACCCTGCCCGGCCACCCCGAACTGTTCGTGGCCGGCGATCTGGCCGCCGTCAGCCAAGCCGATGGCCGCCCCGTGCCAGGCGTGGCACCGGCTGCCAAGCAGATGGGCAAGCACGTGGCCGAAACGATCCGCGCGCGCCTGCACGGCAAGGCCGAGCCCGGGGCATTCAAGTACGCCGATTACGGCAACCTGGCCACCATCGGTCGCATGGCCGCGATCGTGCACCTGGGCAAGCTGCAGCTGTCGGGCATCCTGGCCTGGTGGTTCTGGCTGGCCGCGCACGTGTTCTTCCTGATCGGCTTCCGCAACCGCATCGTGGTGCTGTTGAACTGGGCAGTGGCTTACTGGAGCTACCAGCGCAGCGCGCGCATCATTTTTGGTGATGACCAGGAAGATCGCCGGCCGAGGTAACGGAGGCAGCGTCAGATCCCTTTGCGCAGGAAAGGGCTCTGACCCCGGCGGCGCCATCCACGCATGGCGTGGATCTACCGGTTCATCGGGCCGCCGGAGCCGGGAGGGCTCGGCCACACGTGGCAGAAGTCTTCCTTCCTCGCGGTGTCGGCAATCTGCCCGGCACTCCAATGCCGGGTGATCCAGATCGTCAGTGCCGTGCTGCTCAACTGCCAGCGCAGCATGCCGTGCCGAGGCTGCTGCATCAGGTGGCGGCGGGCAACCCAGTAGGCCTCCTGCTCGAACACGGGCACGTTCGCTTTCCTCGCATCCTCGTCGAAGAGCTGCACGACGAAGCCCCAGGGATTCATCTGCTGGTAGCCCGTGCGCGGTTCACTGCTGCATGCCGCCACACCACTGGGCGCGCGGTCGGCCGGCTTCGGCCGACCGTCCACCAGCGCCAGCCCGAGCAGGTAGAGCAGGCCGGGCAGCAGCGCGATGCCGGCCACCAGCACAATGATTGAAATCCACGCTTTACCGGCAGCACCCATGGCGATCACTCCCCAACTGCATCCACGCATGGCGTGGTTCTACTGCATCAAGCCCATTTCGTCGGCGCTCAACTGCATGTACATGAAGGCGGCGGCTTCGTCGGACATCAACTGACCCTGCGGAAAACTGTCGAGCCACGCGGTGATGCGTGCATGGCGATCCTTCAACGCATCCCCCAAGGCCTGCTTCTCCGCTGCGGTTGCACGCTCCTGCATCTCGTCGCGCAGCACGTCATCGCTGATGCCCCACATTTCAGCGAGCGGAATCAGGTCAACCAGATCGGGCGGCACCCGGTCGCGGTGCAGGTGGATGGGCTCGGGCGGGGTCGGCCCACGTTGCGTGGCCAGCTCTGCGGCGGTGCCGATCTGCCCGTGCTGCAGCGGCGGCGGGGTCTGGGCGCAGGCCGGCAAGGCCATGCCGGTGGTGAACAGCAGCATCCAGCAGGTCTTCATCGGACGGTCCCTGTGTCGATGGGTGTGGCGATCATGGCATGGGCGGCGTCGGCCTGCAGCCAGGCCAGCTTGCGTTCGCGCGGCTGCTGCTTGAGCTGCCATTCGGCGCGCGAGGCGGCCGCGCGGTCGGGGTACTCGCGCACGGCCAGGATCTGCAGCGGCGGTCGCGCCCGGGTATAGCGCGCACCCTTGCCGGCCTGGTGGGCGGCGAAACGGGCCGCCACGTCGGTGCTGATGCCGGCGTAGTAACTGCCGTCGCGGCATTCAAGCAGGTACAGGAACCACGGGCGGGGGGAAGGGGCCATGCCGCCGATTATGCCGTGCTGCACTGCAGCGGATATACTGGCGCCCGAATGCAGGAGAGAGGCGCCACGCTGGCGCCCGCCGAAGGCGCAGGCTCCCATGATCGCTCAGGCCGGTGGGCTGGAATCCCACCAACCATGCATTCGACACGCCGAGCTGGAGAGAGGTCGCCGGGCACGCCCGCCGCGATCCGCCGAAGGGGCACGCGGTTCATTCCGCTGAACTCTCAGGCAAAAGGACAGCGGGAGCGGCACCGGTCATCGTCATTCCGTCATTGCGCAGGCAGTGGCGGTATACGCGCATGGCCGGCCCCACCGCGCCCGGAGCCTGACCCCATGCTGTTGTCCATCATCTACCTGATCGCCATTTCCGCCGAAGCCATGACCGGCGCCCTGTCTGCAGGCCGCCGCCGCATGGATCTGTTCGGCGTGGTCATGATTGCCTGTGTGACCGCCCTCGGCGGCGGTTCGCTGCGCGACATCCTGCTGGGCCATTACCCGCTGGGCTGGGTGAAGCATCCCGAGTACCTGGCCTTCACCGTGTGTGCGGCGCTGATCGCCACCTGGGTGGCGCGCTGGATGCACCACTTCCGCCGGACCTTCCTGGTGCTTGATGGCCTGGGTCTGATCGCCTTTACCCTGATTGGCTGCTCGATCGCGCGCGAGGCCGGCCACGCGATGCCGATCGTGCTGATTGCCGGCATGCTGACCGGCGCCTTCGGTGGCGTGCTGCGCGACATCCTCTGCAACGAAGTGCCGCTGATCTTCCAGAAGGAGCTGTACGCGATCATCTCGCTGCTGACCGGTGCGGTGTATCTGCTGTTGCTGCACTGGGGCGTGGCCGATGCCACGGCGATCCTGTGCTGCCTGGGCGGTGGCTTCGCGCTGCGGCTTTTGGCGATCCATTACCGCTGGGAAATGCCCAAGTTCGTGTACCACGACGAAGTGCATTGATTGCGCTTCGTAGAGTCGAGCCATGCTCGACTGTTCCTGGCAGAAGCAGTCGAGCATGGCTCGACTCTACAAGAGCGGTCGGGCATGACCTTGGTCATGCGGCAATCGGCGGGCTGATTGGCTACCATGGGCGCCCCGTCGCACGCGCGACGGCATCCAGCCACACCGCGTCGCGGTCCCGCCAGACACTCCCCTCCCCCGTTGCCCGCTGCGCGTGATGCGCGACCGGGCGTACATGTCCCTGCGCGTGCGCAGGGCGCAGGATGCCCCATGTCCGCTGTTGAGCCGTCCCGTAGCACCCCTCCCCGTTCCCGCCGCTGGTGGGCGATTCCCGTCGTCATCATCGTGGCCGGTCTGGTGGCCTGGTGGGCATGGCCGCGCGCCGAGGCAACCGTGGCCGCGGGCCCGGGCAAGACCGTGCCGGTGCGCGTGGCGCGGGCCAGCGCCGAGCCGCTGGTACTGCGCCTGAAAGCGGTGGGCACGGTCACCCCGCTGCACAGCGTGGTGGTGCGCAGCCGCGTGGACGGCGAGCTGATGCGCCTGCACTTCCAGGAAGGACAGCAGGTGAAGGCCGGCGATCTGCTGGCGCAGATCGACCCGCGCCCGTACGAAGTGAAGCTGGCGCAGGCACAGGGCACCCAGCAGCAGAACCTGGCGGAGCTGGAAAACGCCGAACGCCAGTTGCAGCGCTACCGCGAACTGCAGCGCCAGCACTTCGTTTCAGCGCAGGAACTGAGCGACCAGCAGAGCAAGGTGCGCCAGCTGCAGGGCCGTCGCATCAGCGACCAGGCCGCCGTGGACGAAGCGCGCCTGCAGCTGCAGTACACCCGCATCATCGCCCCGGTAGGCGGCCGCGTGGGCCTGCGCCGGCTGGACGTGGGCAACCTGGTGCAGGCCAGCGATGCCGAAGGCCTGGTCACCCTGGCCCAGACCGCGCCGATCAGCGTACTGTTCACCGTGCCCGAACCGGAACTGCCGGCGCTGCTGGACGCGGTACAGGCACAGCCGGCGCTGGCCGTGGAAGCCTGGGACCGCGAAGAACACACGCAGCTGGCGCACGGCGCGCTGTCCAGCGTGGACAACCGCATCGACACCGCCACCGGCACGTTGAAGCTGCGCGCGCAGTTCGACAACGCAGACCAGGGGCTGTTCCCCAACCAGTTCGTCAACGTGCGCCTGCAGCTGGGCGAACAACCGGCGCTGCTGATTCCCGATGCCGCCGTGCAGTTCGGCAGCCAGGGCAACTACGTGCACATCGTCGACAAGGACAACAAGGCGCAGCGCCGCACCGTGGTGCTGGGCCCGGCCGATGAGGGCCGCGTGGCCGTGCGCTCCGGCCTGCAGGCCGGTGACCAGGTGGTGATCGAAGGCATCGATGGCCTGGAAGACGGCACCGCCGTGGAGATCGTGGCCGAACAGCCCGCAGCTGCAGCGAAGGCGGCCAAGGCCGGCGCATGAACCTGTCGCGCCCCTTCATCCTGCGCCCGGTCGCAACAACGCTGCTGATGGTGGCCCTGCTGCTGTCCGGCGTGCTGGCCTACCGGCTGCTGCCAGTGGCGGCGCTGCCGCAGGTCGATTACCCGATCATCCAGATCACCACGCTGTACCCAGGCGCCAGCCCGGAACTGACCACGCGCACCATCACCGCGCCGCTGGAACGCCAGCTGGGGCAGATTCCCGGCCTGAAGCAGCTGTCGTCCACCAGCTCCGGCGGGGCCTCGGTCATCACCCTGCAGTTCGGCCTGGACGTGTCGCTGGGGGTGGCCGAGCAGGACGTGCAGGCAGCCATCAACGCCGCCGGCAGCTTCCTGCCCGGCGATCTGCCGGTGCCGCCGGTGTACCGCAAGGTCAACCCGGCCGACACGCCCATCCTCACCCTGGCGGTGACCTCGCAGGCGCTGGCGCTGCCACAGGTGCACGACATGGTGGATACGCGCATCGCCCAGCGCCTGGCGCAGCTGCCCGGCGTCGGCCTGGTCAGCCTGGCCGGTGGCCAGCGGCCTGCGGTGCGCATCCAGGTCAATGCTGCCGCGCTGGCGGCCAATGGGCTGGGCATGGACCACATCCGCACGGCCATTGCGGCCGCGAATGTGAACCTGCCCAAGGGCAGCTTCGACGGCCCGATCCGTGCGGTGATGCTCGATGCCAACGACCAGATGCGCAGCGTCGATGAGTACCGCGCGCTGGTGCTGGCCTGGCGCGAGGGCGCGCCGCTGCGCCTGGGCGACGTGGCGACCATCACCGATGGCGCCGAGAACCGCCAGCTGGCCGCCTGGAGCGGCACCACGCCGGCGGTGCTGGTGAACATCCAGCGCCAGCCCGGTGCGAACGTGATCGCCGTGGTCGAGCAGGTGCGCACGCTGCTGCCGCAGCTGCAGGCCACGCTGCCGGCCGGCGTGCAGATGAACGTGCTGAGCGACCGCACCGAATCGATCCGCGCCTCCGTGCGCGGCGTGCAGAAGGAACTGGTGCTGGCCATCGGCCTGGTGGTGCTGGTCACCTGGGTGTTCCTGCGCAACCTGCCGGCCACGCTCATTCCCAGCGTGGCGGTGCCGCTGTCACTGATCGGCACATTCGCGGTGATGCTGCTGGCCGGCTATTCGCTCAACAACCTCACGCTGATGGCGCTGACCATCGCCACCGGCTTCGTGGTGGACGATGCCATCGTGATGCTGGAGAACATCGCCCGCCACCTGGAAGAAGGCGAGAGCCCGCGCGAGGCGGCGCTGAAGGGTGCTGCCGAGATCGGCTTCACCCTGGTCTCGCTCACTGTTTCGCTGATCGCGGTGCTGATCCCGCTGCTGTTCATGGCCGACCTGGTGGGCGCGCTGTTCCATGAGTTCGCGGTGACGCTGGCGGTGGCGATCGGCATCTCGCTGCTGGTGTCGCTGACGCTGACGCCGATGCTGTGTGCGCGCTTCCTGAAGCCGCATGCGAAGGGGTCAGAGCCCCACGGGGATCTGACCCCGGTGGCTGAGGGGTCGGATCCCCTTGGGGCTCCGACCCCATCCGCCCCCAAGCGCGATGTCTTCGACCGCATCATCGCCATCTACGACCGCCAGCTGAGTTGGGTGCTGCAGCGCCAGCCGCTGATGCTGCTGGCCACCGTTGCCACGCTGGCGCTGACCGTGGCGCTGTATTTCGCCGTGCCCAAGGGCTTCTTCCCGGTGCAGGATGCCGGCCTGGTGCAGGGCATCAGCGAGGCCCCGCAGGCGATCTCGTTCCAGGCCATGCGCGAGCGCCAGCAGGCGCTGGCGGCAGCCATCGAAGCCGACGAGGCGGTGGCCAGCGTGTCGTCCTACATCGGCGTGGACGGCAACAATGCCACGCTCAACACCGGCCGCCTGCTGATCGAACTGAAGCCACATGGCGACCGCGACGGCGCCGCCGTGGTGATGGAACGGCTGCAGCAGCGCGTATCGAAGATTCCCGGCATCACCCTGTACCTGCAGCCGGTGCAGGAGCTGGGCATCGAAGACCGCATCAGCCGCAACCAGTACCAGTTCACCCTGACCACGCCGGAGCAGCAGACGCTGGAAACGTGGACGCCGAAGCTGCTGCAGGCGCTGCGCCAGCAGCCGGCACTGCGCGATGTGGCCAGCGATCTGCAGATGCAGGGCCGGCAGGCGCGGGTGAACATCGACCGCGATGCCGCCGCGCGCCTGAACGTGAGCGTGGAAGCCGTGGCCGATGCGCTGTACGACGCCTACGGGCAGCGGCAGATTTCCACCATCTTCACCCAGGCCAGCCAGTACCGCGTGGTGCTGGAAGCCGATCCCTCGCGCCAGCCCGGCCCCGATGCCATCAGCGGCCTGCGCGTGCGCAACAGCGACGGGCAGACCGTGCCGCTGGGCGCGGTGGCGCGGGTGGAACTGGGGCCGGCGGCCCTGCTGCGCAACCATGTCGGCCAGTTCCCGGCGGCCACGCTGTCGTTCAACCTGGCACCGGGCGCCTCGCTGGGCGAAGCCACCGCCGCCGTGGAAGCGGCGCGCACGCAGGTCGCCCTGCCCGAAAGCATCGAACTGCGCCTGCAGGGTGCGGCGGCGGCGTTCAGCAGTTCGCTGTCGTCCACGCTGTGGCTGATCCTCGCCGCGGTGGTGGTGATGTACATCGTGCTGGGCGTGCTCTATGAGAGCTTCGTGCACCCCATCACCATCCTCTCCACCCTGCCCTCGGCCACGGTCGGTGCGCTGGCCGCGCTGTGGGTGAGCGGGCGCAGCCTCGACCTGATCGCGGTGATCGGCATCGTGCTGCTGATCGGCCTGGTGAAGAAGAACGCGATCATGATGATCGACTTCGCGCTGGACGCGCAGCGCACGCGTGGCATGACCCCGCGCGAGGCGATCCACCAGGCGGCGCTGCTGCGCTTCCGTCCGATCCTGATGACCACGCTGGCCGCGTTGTTCGGCGCGGTGCCGTTGATGCTGGCCAGTGGCTCGGGCGCGGAACTGCGGCAGCCGCTGGGCTGGGTGATGGTCGGTGGCCTGCTGGTCAGCCAGGTGCTGACCCTGTTCACCACGCCGGTGATCTATCTGGCCTTTGATCGCCTGCAGCGCCGGCGCTCGGCCACCCTCGCCACGCCTGAAGAGGCGCGCGCATGAGCCCCATCGCACGCCTGGCCCAGGCCTGCGTGCAGCGACCGGTAGCGACGATCCTGCTGGCGGTGGCATTGGTGCTGGCCGGTCTGCTGGCGCTGCGCCTGCTGCCGGTGGCGCCGCTGCCGCAGGTGGATTACCCGGCCATCGAAGTGAGCGCCAGCCTGCCCGGTGCCTCGCCCGAATCGATGGCCGCCACCGTGGCCACGCCGCTGGAACGCGCCCTCGGCAGCCTGCCCGGCATCTCGCGCATCGATTCGGCCAGCACCCAGGGCCAGACCTCGGTGGAGCTGAAGTTCGTGCTCGGCCGCGATATCGACGAGGCCGCGCGCGAGGTGCAGGCGGCGATCAATCTCGCACGCGGTCAGCTGCCCAGTGGCATGCCCGGCATGCCGCAGTACCGCAAGGTGAACCCCTCGCAGGCGCCGATCCTGGCGCTGGCACTGACCTCGGACACGCTGCCGCCGGGCCAGCTGTACGACCTGGCCTCCACCGTGCTGGCGCAGAAGCTGTCGCAGGTACCGGGCGTGGGCGAAGTGCAGGTGGGCGGCAGTGCGCTGCCGGCCGTGCGCGTATCGCTGGACCCGAATGCGCTGAACCACGCCGGCCTGGCACTGGAAGACGTGGCCCAGGTCATCAGCCGCGCCAACGCGGTGCGCCCGTTGGGTGCGGTGGGCGACGACCGCCAGCAGTGGCAGCTGGAAGCGCCGCTGCAGCTGCGCCAGGCCGCGCAGTACCGCGCGCTGGCGCTGAAGGTGAGCGACGACCGCACCCTGCGCCTGGGCGATGTGGCGGTGGTGGCCGATGGCGTGGAAGACCGCTACGCCAGCGGCTTCCACAACGAGCGCCCGGCGGTGCTGCTGATCGTCAGCCGCCAGCCCGGCGCGAACATCATCGCTACCGTCGATGCCATCCAGGCGCAGCTGCCGCAGCTGCATGCGCTGCTGCCACCCAGCGTGGACATGCGGCTGGTGATGGACCGCTCGCCGGTCATCCGCGCGACCCTGCACGAAGCCGAACTGACCCTGGTGCTGGCCATCGCCCTGGTGGTGCTGGTGGTGCTTGGCTTCCTCGGCCACTGGCGCGCGGCGCTGGTGCCCAGCGTGGCCATCCCGGTGGTGCTGTTCGGCACGCTGGCGCTGGTGGCGCTGATGGGCTTTTCGCTCAACACGCTTTCGCTGATGGCGCTGATCGTGGCCGCGGTGCTGGTGGTGGACGATGCCATCGTGGTGCTGGAAAACATCGCCCGCCATCGCGAGCTGGGCGCCGACCGCTGGCAGGCCGCCGTGCGTGGCGCGGCTGAAGTGGGCGCCACCCTGCTGTCGATGAACGTGGCGCTGGCCGTGGTGTTCGTCTCCATCCTGTTCCTGGATGACTTCGTCGAGCGCCTGTTCCGCGAATTCTCGCTGACCCTGGTGGCGGCGATGAGCGTGTCGGTGGTGGTTGCGCTCAGCCTGGTGCCGATGCTGTGCGCGCGCCTGTTCGTCGATGACGCGCAGCACGCCTCACGCTGGCAGCGCGGCAGCAACGCGCTGTTCGAGCGCGTGCGCACCGCCTACCTGCGCACGCTGCAGGCCTGCCTGCGCCGGCTGCGCTGGCCGCTGCTGGCCTTCGTGGCGGTCATCGCGCTCAACGCCTGGTTGTTCCAGCAAGTGCCCAAGGGCGTGGTGCCCAAGCAGGACACCGCACAGCTGCGCGGCTTCGCCCGTGGCGACGATGGCCTCTCGTTCCAGGCCATGCAGCCGAAGATCGATGCCTACCGCAAGCTGCTGCTGTCCGACCCGGCCATCGAGGACATCATTGGCTATATCGGTGGCAGCAACGGGGTCAACAACGCCTTCATGATGATCAAGATGAAGCCGCTGGCCGAGCGCAAGGTGTCCAGCCAGGAGGTGATCGATCGCCTGCGCGCGCGCCTGCCCAAGCTGCCCGGCGGCAACCTGTACCTGTGGGTCGACCAGGACATCCGCCTGGAAGGCGGCGGCAGCAGCGGCCAGTACGAGTTCCAGCTGCTGTCGGCGGACATGGCGCCGCTGCGCGAGTGGGCGCCGAAGGTCGGCGCCGCGCTGCGCGCCCTGCCCGAGCTGGTGGACGTGGAAGCGCAGGGCGAGGCCGGCATGCGCCAGGTAGTGCTGGACATCGACCGCGAAGCGGCTGCACGCCACGGCGTGGACCTGCGCACCGTCGCCAACATGCTCAACAACTCCTTCAGCCAGCGCCAGGTCGCCACCCTGTATGACAGCCTGAACCAGTACCGGGTAGTGATGGAACTGGACCCGAAGCACACCCAGGACCCGGGCACGCTGGCGCGGCTGCAGGTGATCGATGGCAGCGGCCAGCGCATTCCGCTGTCGACCATCGCCAGCTGGCGCTATGGCATGGCGCCGGACCGCATCTACCACAGCGAACAGTTCGCCTCGATCTGGATCGAATTCGCACTGGCGCCGGGCGTCGGCCTGGAACAGGCCACGCAGGCGATCAACGCCGCGATGGCCAAGCTGATGCTGCCGCGCACCGTGCAGGCCAAGCTGTCCGGTGAGGCCGGTGGGCTGGACAGCCTGCGCGCACGGCAGCTGTGGCTGGTGCTGGGCGCCACGTTGGCGGTCTACCTGGTGCTGGGCATCCTCTACGAGAGCTTCCTGCAGCCGCTGGTGATCCTGTCCACCCTGCCCTCGGCCGGCATCGGTGCGCTGCTGGCGCTGTGGCTGTTCGGCAACGAATTGAACCTGATCGCGTTGCTGGGGTTGTTCCTGCTGGTGGGCGTGGTGATGAAGAACACGATTCTGTTGGTGGACTTCGCCCTGGCCGGCGAGCGGCGTGGACTGAGCGCGCACGACGCGGTGATGGACGCAGCACGGCTTCGCCTGCGGCCGATCCTGATGACCTCGCTGGCGGCGCTGCTGGGCACGCTGCCGCTGATGCTGGCCAATGGCGAGGGCTGGGAACTGCGGCAACCGCTGGGCATCGCGATTGTGGGCGGGTTGCTGGTCAGCCAGTGGCTGACGCTGTACACGACCCCGGCGATGTATCTGGCGTTGGCGAGAGTGCGGAAAAAAAAGGCCATGTAGAGTCGAGCCATGCTCGACTGCTGTTTGCATGAAACCAACGCGCTTCGCGCGCAAGTCGAGCATGGCTCGATTCTACAAGAACCAACATCACCACCCCGGCGATGTACCTGGCGCTGTCGCACTTACGCAGCGCCAGGCGCATCGCCGGTGCGGACGGGTCGGTCTCCAACTCCGACTGACCCTGATCGCGGCCGCACCCCCGCAGGCGCTGGCCGCCATCCACACACGTGCCGCACTCAAGCGGCTTCGGACACCTTCACTTCACGGCGGGCGCGTACGGCAGCGGCCAAGCGCTCCAGCACCTGCACGGTGGTGTCCCAATCAATGCAGCCATCGGTGATGCTCTGCCCGTAGACCAGCGGCTGGCCCTCCACCAGTTCCTGGCGGCCGCCGACCAGGTGACTTTCCACCATCACCCCGACGATGCGCTGTTCGCCGTCTTCCAGCTGGGTGGCGATGTCCTCGATCACCTTCGGCTGGTTTTCGGGGTTCTTGAGGCTGTTGGCGTGGCTGGCATCGATCATCAGACGGGTCGGCAGCTTGGCCTTGGCCAGTGCCTGGCAGGCCTCGCCCACGCTGGCCGCGTCGTAGTTCGGCTGCTTGCCGCCGCGCAGGATCACATGGCAATCCGGGTTGCCGGTGGTCGACACGATGGCGGTGCCGCCCTGCTTGGTCACCGACAGGAAGTGGTGCGGGTTGGACGCTGCGCCCACTGCATCGGCCGCAATCTTCACGTTGCCATCGGTGCCGTTCTTGAAGCCGACCGGGCAGGAAAGGCCCGAGGCCAGTTCACGGTGTACCTGGCTTTCGGTGGTGCGCGCGCCAATGGCGCCCCAAGCGACCAGATCGGCGATGTACTGCGGCGAAATCACATCGAGGAACTCGACGCCGGCCGGCAGACCCAGCTTGTTGATGTCGCGCAGCAGGCCGCGGGCAATGCGCAGGCCCTTGTCGATCTTGAAGCTGCCATCCAGGTCCGGGTCGTTGATCAGGCCCTTCCAGCCCACCGTGGTGCGCGGCTTCTCGAAGTACACGCGCATGACGATCTCCAGTTCGCCGGCCAGCGCATCGCGCAGGGGCTTCAAGCGCTGGGCGTACTCGATGGCCGCGTGCGGATCGTGGATCGAGCACGGGCCGACCACCACGGCCAGGCGGTCGTCGCGGCCGTGCAGGATCTGATGCAGGGCCGCGCGCGAGGCGCTGACGGTGTCGGAGGCTTCATCGTCGCAGGGCAGCATCGCCAGCAGCTGGGCAGGCGGTGTCAGCGGTTCGATGGTGCGGATACGCAGGTCGTCGGTGTGCGGGGGCATGGCGGGGGTCTCTACGGAAGGTGGGGGTCCGCAGCGTGGCGACAAGAAAAAAGCCGCCAGGTTCGCTGGCGGCTTTCGGGAATGCGTCTGAAGGTTTCTTCAGGGTGAGCGCAGTCCTTCCTCCGCCTGGGGCTTCGGAAAGTAATACCAATAAAAGCTGGCGTGGGCTGCGTTCATGGGATGTATTGATAACACAGGGTTTTGGCGGGTGCCAACTGTTTCATTCGCAACTGGGGCTGCGGTTCAGCCCTGCTGGCATCAACGCTTGCCGTGGACTTCCAGATCCAGCAGCAGGCCTTCGTGGATGTCCACCCAGCGCTCCACCACGCGGTCCAGTTCCTGCCGGGCTTCGTCCAGTTGCTCCGGATTGAGCAGCGAGCGCGCGGTGTAGAGATCAGACACCAGCCGGCGCAGGGTGGATTCCAGGATGGCCACCGATGGACCCTCCGCGCCCGGCAACTGCAACGCCGGGCTGTCGCCAAGGGTTCCGTACAGCGTGACCTGGAGCTTGCTCTGCATGATCGACTTCCCTGCGGGTGGACATGGGCAGTCGCCATGTTTACCCCGAATCGATGACATGCGCATGTGCCGCGATGGTGCGGGCGGGTCGGTGGGCTGGATAGAGTCGAGCTTGCTCGAGTGAGGTGGACAGCAGTCGAGCAAGCTCGACTCTACAACTTCGTGAGGGAGCGTTGGGCGCGGGTGCGGATGTAAGCATTGGCGCTGCTGGCGTGTTCGCGCTGCCAGCGGTCGCACAGTTCGCGCAGCCAGTGCGGCTGGGTCTTGCCGGCATCGTTCAGCCAGTTGCCTACCGAGTCCTGCACGTAGCGTTCGGGGTCGTTGGCCAACGCTTCCAGCAGCGGCAGCGCATGTTCTGGTTCCTGTTTGAATACCGCGATATGCGTGGCCCACACCCCGCGTGGTCGCAGTGCTTCGCAGGCATAGCGGCGCAGGAATGGAGAGGCGTCCCGGGACCACGGCAGCAACAGCTGCAGCGCCTGCAACGGGGCCGCGACAATATCGGCACGCACCGCCAGCCATGCCCATTCGCGCACGCCAAAATGCGGGTCGTCGGCCAGCGGGCGCAGGGTCTGCAGCTTGTCGGGCAAGGTAAGCGTGTGATCACTGCCAATCAGGTAGCAGGCCCAGCCACGCACGGTGTCCGAGGGATGCGACTGCCATGGCACGACTGCGCCCTGCCCGGCTTCGCGCAGCAGCACTGCGGCCAGCGCCATGCGCTGGGTGATGCCCTTGCTGGCGGCATCGCGCATGCGCTGCAGCGCGTGTTGCGGAACATCCGCAACGGCGCGCAGCAGTGCTGCAAAATCCACCGCAAGGCATTCGGCCAGGTGCGTACTGGCCGCGGCGCCGGTATCCAGCTCACGTTGCCGCGTGGGGATGATCACCGTGCTCATGGCTGAGACGAGCGGCCACTGTCGGTGTGCTGCCAGACCTTGGCCAACAACCGCGAAAGCTGCACCTGCTCCGCGCCATCCAGGCCATCGAACAGACCGCCTATCCATTGCGTGTGCTGGTTGAACAGGTCTTCAGCCAGGCGCTTGCCGCGCGCGGTCAGCACGATCTGCAGGCGGCGCCCATCTTCGGCGTCGTTGCGTCGCTGCAGCAGCCCCTCGCGCTGCAACCCGTCCAACAGGCCACTGATGGTGGCGCGGCTGACCCCTGCGCGTTCGGCCAGTTCATGCGGCGGCAGCGTGCCGCCGGCGCCGTGCAGCAGGAACAGCACGATGAAGCGCCCCTCACTGAGACCATGCGGGGCGAGCCGCGTGGCGCAGTCGCGGTCGATCGCGGCGGATACGGAGAGCAGCTGGAAGCACAGGCTCAGTTGGGCCACGTTGGCGTGGCTGCGCCGGGTGGCTTCTTCGATCAGCGCGGTGTGTTTTGCTTCCAGCACCTTGCATTTCCATTTGATTAGGCGGCTAATCATATTGATGCAGGAATGGTGAATGCAAGGGAATCATCCACCCATGGCGTGGATCCACGACCTGGCCGGTAGAGTCGGCAGGAGCAAAGCAGTCGAGCTTGCTCGACGCTACCGGGGCAGGTGCAGGCGGGCGATCAGGCCGCCGCCTTCGCGGTCCAGCAGCTGCAGGGAACCGCCGTGGTGGCGGGCGGCATTGGCAGCAACGGCCAAGCCCAGGCCGGTGCCGCCGGTGGCGCGGCTGCGCGAGCTTTCGCTGCGCTGGAAGGGCTGCAGCAGGCGCTGACGATCTTCCGCAGGAATGCCGGGGCCGCGATCCATCACATCCAGTTGCAGCGTTTGCTCGCATTGCGCGGCGCGCAGTTCCACTGCGCCCGCGTAGCGGCTGGCATTGTCGATCAGGTTATCCAGCGCGCGCAGCAGCAGCAGGGCGTCGGCCCGGCACGGCAAGGTCGCGGGCAGCACTGCCGTCAGGTCGACACCGCGCAGCCGCGCCGCCTGCACGCAGTCGTCCAGCAGCGGCGCGACGTCCATCAGCTGCAGCTGCGATGGCTGCAACTCGCCGCGGGCGTAGTCCAGCACCTGCTCGATCATGGCATTCATGCGCTCGATGTCGGCCACCATGCGTTCGGCCTGTGCGGGCGGTGCGAAGTCCGCGCGCAGGCGCAGGCCGGTCAGTGGCGTACGCAGATCGTGTGCCACCGCGGCCAGCATGCGGGTCATCTGCTGCGCCTGCTCGCGCAAGCGGGTGCGCCCTGCATCCAGCGCGATGGCCAGCATCTGCACTTCGCGCGGCCCATCGTCGGGCAGCGGCGCCTGCGCATGCAGGTCCAGCGTGGCGCTGGCCTCGGCCAGCCGGCGTAGCGGACGGCCCAGCCGCACCGCCGCCCAGGCGGCCAGCGGCGCCAGGAGCACGGTGCCGCCGAGCAGGGCCAGCAGTACCTGCCTGCGCCACGCAGCCAGATCGCTGTAGGCGCTGCTGACTACGCGCCAGCGCCCGTCGGCCTGCTGCACGGCCAGTTCAAACGGGGGCCAGGGCAGACTGGCCAGCACCTGCTGCGCGGCGCGCACCACCGCCGCATCGCCTGCACTACCCTGCCCGCTTTCGGCCGCCACGACATGGATATCCGGCGGACGGCTGTTGCCCGTCCACACCAGCCGCACCTGCTGGGCCGATTGCTGCAGCCCGTCGGCGGCCAGTGCCAGCAATCGCGCATGGGCGGTTCCCTTTGGTGCCTGCCTGCGCAGGTCCACGCGCAGCCCCACGCTGGCAGCCGCACGCTCGCCGCGCAGCACCTGCATGGCCTGGTCCAGCCGCATCTGTGGCGCCGCCGGGCGCGGCAACCAGCCGACCACCGCCATGCTGACCGCCGTTGCCAGCAGCAAGCTGCTGAGCGCCAGCAGGGCGATCCAGCGCGCGGTGCTCCATCTCGGCCTCACAGCCGTTGCACCGTCGCACCGAAGCGATAGCCCTCACCGCGCAGGGTCTGCACCAATCCTTCGGCATCGCCGGCGGCCTGGGCCAGTTTGCGGCGCAGGCGGCTGATCGCCAGATCGACGGCGCGGTCAACGCTGTCGCTGTCATCGCCACGGGTCAGCTGCATCAATTGCTCGCGGTCCAGCACGCGGCCGGGCCGCTCAGCCAGCGCCTGCAGCAGGGAGAACTCGCCGCGGCTGAGCGCGACCTCGGCGCCGTCCGGTGCCAGCAGGCGGCGCTGCTCGGGCAGCAGGCGCCAGCCAGCAAAGCGCAGCTCGATGGGGGTCTGTGCGTGCATTTTTTCCTGCCGGCGCAGCAGCGCGCGCACCCGCGCCAGCAGTTCGCGTGGGTCGAACGGTTTGCCCAGGTAATCATCGGCGCCCATTTCCAGCCCGATCACGCGGTCCGGCGCACTGCCCATGGCCGACAGCATCAGGATCGGAATGGCCCGCGACTGCAGGCGACGGCACACCGACAGTCCGTCTTCGCCCGGCATCATCCAATCCAGGATGATGGCGTCGGGGCGTTCGGCCTGCAGCAGCACGTCCATGGCCGCGGCATCGGCCGCCAGGCGCACGCGGTAGCCGTGCAGCAGCAGATGGTCGGCGATGGCATCGCGGATGCTGGCATCGTCATCCACGACGAAAAGGGTGGCGGTAGCATTCATGCAGCCAGTATGACGGCGCTGTGTATCAGCCAGGTATCAGCAGCGACATACCGGCAACACGCGCCTGCGGCGAAATGGCCACTCGTTCCCGAGGAGTACACCGATGCGTCTGGCACTGCTGCCCCTGCTATTGACCGCCCTGCCCGCGGTGGCAGAACCCCCTGCGCTGCACAGCCTGCCGATGACGATGCAGGCCAGCCACCCCACCGTGCTGGGCACGCTGGACGGCCGCGACGAGCCGCTGCACCTGGTGGTGGACAGCGCCGCCAGCGCGACCCTGCTGGATACCGCCGTGGTGCAGCGCTTCGGGCTGCAGGACCCGAACGCGCGCGATCATGATGCGCAGGGCGCCAGTGCCGGCGGCCTGGCCCTGCGCAGCACGCGCAGCGTGGCGATGGCATTGGGCAGCCTGCAGTTGCAGATGACCGCACTGCAGGCCGATCTGGCCGGCCTGTCCTCTGCCGGCGGCGCGCCGTTGCACGGCATCATCGGCCAGGACATCACCGCTCGCTTCGATACGCGCTGGGATTTCGCCCAATCGCGCCTGCTGCTGTGGCCGGCCCGCTCACTGCCAAGCCCTGATGCCCACTGCCAAGACAACGCCCTGCCCGATCGCAGCGGCGTGCTGAAAGGCTTCGGCTTCGTCCGCCTGCAGCTGGGCGCGGAGGGTGTGGAGGCGATCGGCGTGGTCGATACCGGTGCCGCGCAGACCATCCTCAACAACGCGGCGGCCGGCGCGCTGGGGTTGCGCACCGATGGCCGCGATGCGCGCGTGCGGGCGCGTCGCAAGGGCAGCGAAGGGCTGGGCGGCAAGCCGACGCCCACGTGGCTGTACACCCTGCCGGCGCTGGCCAGTGCAGGCTGGCAGCATCCCGCGGTGGAAGTGCGCATCAGCGAACTGCCCGTGTTCCGCGCCATCGGCCTGGACCAGCGCCCGGCGGTGATCCTGGGCGCAGACGTGATGCAGGGCGGCCAGGTGGATATCAGCGCCGACGCCGAGCGGATCTGCCTGCGGCGGCCGCCGCAGGGATGACCGTTGGCGATGACGGCGGCGCCGGGCGGGGGTAGGATCGCCCGGTCCCATCAGGAGTTCCGCGCATGTGCCGTGTTTTCCTGCTGTTGCTGACGCTGCTGCCACTGGCCGGACTGGCTGCGCCCGCTCTGCCGGTTCCAACGCCGGAGCGCATCGACGCCGAAGCCCAGCGCTTGATGCGGGCCGCGCATGCACGCGGCATGGCCGTGGCGGTCATTGATGGCGGCAAGGTGGTGCACGTGGCCGCCTATGGCGAACGCAACGCCGCCGGAGAGCCGCTGCGCACCGACACCGTGATGTATGCGGCATCGCTGACCAAGATGGCCTTCGGCCATCTGTTGGCCCAGTTGGCGCAACAGAAGGTGATCGATCTGGATGCCAGCATTGCCACGGCATTGGACATGCCGCTGCCGGACTACCCTGCCGAACCAGGGAAGTATGCCGACTACACCGTGTTGGCCGACGACCCACGCTGGCGCCAGCTGACACCGCGCCTGCTGCTGAACCATGCCAGCGGATTTGCCAACTTCGCTTTCCTTGAACCTGACGGCCGCTTGAAGTTCCACTTCGATCCCGGCAGCCGCTATGGCTATTCCGGCGAGGGGTTGATCCTGCTGCAGTTCGTGCTCGAGCGCGGGCGCCCGGGTCTGGACGTGGGCACGCTGATGCAGCAGCGCGTGTTCGATCGCTTCGGCATGCCACGCACGAGCATGATGTGGCGCAATGATTTTGCCGGCAACCTGGCCGATGGCTGGACCCAGCAGGGCAGCGCCGAACCGCACGATGAGCGCAGCCGCGTGCGTGCGGCCGGGTCGATGGACACCACCATCAACGACATGGCCCATTTCGCCGCCGGCTACGTGCGCGGCCAGGGTCTGTCGACGGCGATGCGCAGGGAGCTGGTGCGCCCGCAGCTGCCGATCACCACCGCCAGCCAGTTCCCCACGCTGCAGCCGGAGCTGCCCGCAGCGCAGCAGCGCAGCGATCTGGCGGCCGGCCTGGGCGTGGTGACCTTCCGGGGCCCGCAGGGGCCGGGCTTCTACAAGGGCGGCCACGATGATGCCGTCGGCAATACGCTGGTCTGCCTTGAACAGCGCCAGCGCTGCGTGGTGATCCTGGGCAACGATGTACGTGCCGAAGCCACCTTCCCTGCATTGGTGGCATTCGTACTGGGCGACACCGGCGTGCCCTGGCAGTGGGAATACGGTGCGTCCAAGGCGTTCGTGAAGTAGATCGGCGCCACGCCGGATGAGCGCGGCCTCAACCGGCCTGTTCGAAGAACATCAGGTAGACCAGGCGCCCGTTCTCCGCGCAGTCGCCGAAGGCAGGCCCGGCCGTGTGCCAGAACCACGGGCGCAGCAGCACCAGGCGGTTGAAACGCATGGGAATGGTCATGGTCGGTTCCCAGGCGCTTTCATCGTTGCTGTCGCGCTCGATGATGTCGCGGTGCATGGCCGCGCCATCGGCGTAGCCCAGTGCAGCCAGCTCGGCCGGGTTCAGTGCCAGGCGGTCGGTGTTGGTGCGGCGGTGGCGGAAGAATTCGGTGCCCCCCTGGCAATGTTCGGGCGCGCTGAGATAGAGGATGCCCGACCAGTGCGAATGGTCGGTATGCACCCGCGCCCGACCCACGTCGTTGGCCAGGGTCAGGCGGAATTTCCCATGCGACTGCAGCGGCTGCACCGGCCGCAGCGGCTCGTTCAACAGGCGCGAGGCGGCACCGGCCAACCCCTGCATTTCCAGGCGCTGCAGCGAATTGCGGCCCGGGAACGCGCCGTCCTGCTCGGGGTAGTCCAGGCCCAAGCCGGCACGGCGCAGGCCCTGCGCATCGGCCGGGGAAAGAAAGTCGTCGACGACGAGGAACGAAGTAGGCATGCGCGGAGGCTAGTGCCGGCAGGTTGCGGCGGCAAGGCAGCGTGCAGCATGAAACCGGCCGGCGCGAACCTGCCGACGCGCGCGTCTCCACGCCTGCCGTGCGCGCACAAAAAAACCCCGCCTTGCGGCGGGGTTTTTCAGTACGTCGGGAAGGCGTGGACTTAGAAGTCCATGCCGCCCATGCCACCCATGCCGCCCATGCCACCGGCGCCGCCCATGGCCGGCTCGTCCTTCTTCGGAGCTTCGGCAACCATGGCTTCGGTGGTGATCATCAGGCCAGCGATGGACGCGGCGTTCTGCAGGGCCGAACGGGTCACCTTGGTCGGGTCCAGGATGCCGAACTGCAGCATGTCGCCGAACTCACCGGTGGCGGCGTTGTAGCCGAAGCTGCCGCTGCCTTCCTTCACCTTGTTGATGATGACCGACGGCTCTTCACCGGCGTTGGAGACGATTTCGCGCAGCGGGGCTTCCATCGCGCGCAGGGCGATCTGGATGCCGTGGTTCTGGTCTTCGTTGGCACCCTTCAGGCCAGCCAGCGCGGTGACCGCACGGACCAGGGCCACGCCGCCGCCCGGAACCACGCCTTCTTCAACGGCTGCACGGGTAGCGTGCAGGGCGTCGTCGACGCGATCCTTCTTTTCCTTCATTTCGATTTCGGTCGACGCACCGACCTTGATCACGGCAACGCCGCCGGCCAGCTTGGCCACGCGTTCCTGCAGCTTCTCGCGATCGTAATCGGAGGAGGTGTCCTGGATCTGGGTCTTGATCTGGCCCACGCGTGCATCAACGTTGGCCTTGTCGCCCACGCCGTCGATGATGGTGGTGTTTTCCTTGGAAACCTGCACCTTCTTGGCGCGGCCCAGGTCCTTGATGGTGGCCTTTTCCAGCGACAGGCCCACTTCTTCGGAAATCACGGTGCCGCCGGTCAGCACGGCCATGTCTTCCAGCATCGCCTTGCGACGGTCGCCGAAGCCCGGAGCCTTCACGGCCACGACCTTGACGATGCCACGGATGGTGTTGACCACCAGAGTGGCCAGCGCTTCGCCTTCGACTTCTTCGGCGACGATCAGCAGCGGCTTGCCAGCCTTGGCGACGCCTTCCAGCACCGGCAGCAGGTCACGCACGTTGGAGATCTTCTTGTCGTGCAGCAGGATGAACGGGTCATCCAGGTCGGCGGTCTGCGACTGCTGGTTGTTGATGAAGTACGGGGACAGGTAGCCGCGGTCGAACTGCATGCCCTTGACCACGTCCAGCTCGTTGTCCAGGCCCGAGCCTTCTTCAACGGTGATCACGCCTTCCTTGCCGACTTCCTTCATCGCATCGGCGATGATCTGGCCGATCGACTCGTCCGAGTTGGCCGAGATGGTGCCGACCTGGGCGATGGCCTTGTCGTCGGCGGTCGGCTTGGAGATGTTCTTCAGCTCGGCAACGGCGGCCACGACGGCCTTGTCGATACCACGCTTGAGGTCCATCGGGTTCATGCCGGCGGCAACAGCCTTGGCGCCTTCGCGGATCAGGGCCTGGGCCAGCACGGTGGCGGTGGTGGTGCCGTCGCCAGCGTCGTCGTTGGTGCGCGAAGCCACTTCCTTCACCATCTGCGCGCCCATGTTCTCGAACTTGTCAGCCAGTTCGATTTCCTTGGCGACGGAGACGCCGTCCTTGGTGATGGTCGGGGCGCCGAAGCTCTTTTCCAGCACGACGTTGCGGCCCTTCGGGCCCAGGGTGGCCTTGACGGCATTGGCGAGAACGTTGACGCCGCGCACCATGCGCGAACGGGCGTCTTCACCGAAACGAATATCCTTGGCAGCCATTGCGATTACCTCGATGTTTGCGCCGGGCCGGGCCCGGCGACGAAAAGGGATGTCTTACAGGAAAGCAGGTCGCGCCGGGGCTCAGCCGATGACGGCGAGCACGTCGTCTTCGCGCAGGACCTTGTATTCGACGCCTTCGCTCTTGTACGAGCTGCCGGCGTACTGGCCGTAGATGACCTTGTCGCCGACCTTCAGCGACGGCGCGCGCACGCTGCCGTTGTCCAGCGGCTTGCCCGGGCCGACGGCCACGACTTCACCCTTGGTGGACTTTTCCTTGGCCGAATCCGGAATGACGATGCCACCGGCGGAGATTTCGTCGGCTTCGATCGGCTTGACCACAACGCGGTCGTGCAGCGGCTTGATGCTCATGAGAGACCTCTTAAGTTATTGATTGGTCTAAAAAAGTCCGGCGATGTTAGCACTCACCCCTGGTGACTGCCAGCATTGCTCGCGAAAAAGCCCGACAAGTCGGGAGCAGGACAGAGATGGAGCTCGCTGGGGACCTTTCAAGGGCACCGCGGCAAAATTTTTCGAGGGTGCGCTGCGGCGCAGATCCGGCGAAGTTCCCGGATTTTTGGTGACGGGCGTCGCAGTGTCAGATATCTGGCGTTCAGTTACGACAAAGTGTCACGTGATCGGCCTTAGTCTCGCCCGGCATTCCCAATCACAAGGAGTAGTCGATGCGATTGCTGTCCCCGCTCGCCGCCGCCTGCCTGCTGGCGCTGGCCGCCGCGCCGGCCCAGGCCGAGGTCTTCATCAACGAACTGCACTATGACGACAGCACCGCTGCCGGCGACGTGGGCGAGGCCATTGAGGTGGTCGCCACCGCCGGTGAGGATCTGTCCGGCTACCGGCTGTACCTGTACAACGGCAGCAACCCCTCGGCCGCGGCGGTCTACGCCAACAACCCGGTGCCGACCGGCACCGCGGCCAGTTGCGGCAGTGCCACCATCGCGGTGGTCACCTACCCGACCAATGGCCTGCAGAACGGCCCGAATGACGGCATCGCCCTGGTCGACGCCAGCGGCAAGGTCGTGCAGTTCCTGAGCTACGAGGGCGCGATCACCGCGGCCGGTGGCCCGGCGGCCGGCATGACCAGCCAGAACATTCCGGTGGCGGAAACCAACAGCACCGCGCCGGGCACCTCGCTGCAGCTGACCGGCAGCGGCAGCCAGTACGCGCACTTCACCTGGGCCGAATCGGCCGCCCAGACCTTCGGCCGCTGCAACACCAGCCAGACCTTCACCGGCGGTGGCGGCACCCCGGGCCCGAACACCCCGCCGTCGGTCAGCACCACCACCCCGGCGCAGGGCAGCAGCACCTTCCCGGCCGCGGCCGATCTGGAAGTGGTGTTCAGCGAAACGGTGACCCTTGCCAGCGGCGCCTTCAGCCTGAGCTGCGGCAGTTCGGGCAGCGTGCCGCTGACCTGGCCGACCAGCGGCCGCACCGTGAAGCTGTCCACCAACACCGCGCTGGTGGCCGGCGAAGCCTGCCGCTTCGACATCCGCGCCGCGCGGATCACCGACAGCCAGGGCGCGCACCCGGCCGCCGACAGCCGCATCGCCTTCACCGTGGCCAGCACCACCGGCAACCCGGATCCGGGCAACCCCGGCAATCCCGGCACCCCGGAGGGCTACTACTCCAAGGTGAACACCAGCAGCCCCAGCCAGCTGCGCTGCTCGCTGCATGAAACCATCAAGGGCCACACCGCCTATCCGTACAGCGGCTCGGGCACCAGCACCTGGACCATCCTGGAAATCGCCGACGAAGACCCGAACAACAGCGGCAGGATCCTGGATGCCTACCGCAACCGCAGCTATACCAAGGTGACCGACCGTGCCGGCAGTGGCAGCGGCCTGAAGTACAACCGCGAACACACCTGGCCGAACTCGCTGGGCTTTGCCAGCACCACTGGCGACAAGGGCCTGCCGTACGCCCCGTACACCGACACCCACATGCTGTACCTGACCGACGCGCAGTGGAATGCCGACCGCGGCAATAAGCCCTTCGGCAAGTGCGACAGCAACTGCGGCGAGCGCGCTACCGAGGCCAACAACGGCCAGGGCGGCGGCAGCGGCGGCTATCCGGGCAATTCCAACTGGGTGCGCACCCCGGACGGCAACACCGGCACCTTCGAGGTGTGGGGCAAGCGCAAGGGCGACATGGCGCGTGCGGTGATGTACATGGCCATCCGTTATGAGGGCGGCAAGGATGCGGCCACCGGCCAGTCCGAGCCGGACCTGGAACTGACCGACGACCGCAGCAAGATCGTCAAGACCAGCAGCTCGCCGGCCTACATGGGCCTGCTGTCCACCCTGATCGACTGGCACCTGTCCGATCCGCCGGATGATGCCGAGCGTGCGCGAAATGACGTGATCTACTCGTTCCAGGGCAACCGCAACCCGTTCATCGACCACCCCGAGTGGGCCACCCCGGCCCTGTTCACCTCGGCCAAGCCGGCCACCTGCCAGCTGGCCAACTGACCGCGCAACGCAGCGGTCCATGCCGCCGCCGGGCCCTGACCCGGCGGCGGCCCTATACTCGGCGGTCATGTCGATCGCCGATCCCGTCCTGCTGCTGTTCACCACCTGTCCCGACGCGGCCAGTGCCGAACGCATCGCCCACGCACTGGTGGGCGAACAGCTGGCCGCCTGCGTGACCCGCCTGGACGGCGCGCGTTCGACCTACCGCTGGCAAGGCCAGGTGACCACCGATACCGAACTGCAGCTGCTGGTGAAGACCACGGCCAGCCGGGTCGATGCCGCCATCGCCCGGATCGTCGCCCTGCATCCGTATGAACTCCCGGAATGCATTGCGGTCGAAAGCCGGGCCGGCCTGCCGGCGTATCTGGACTGGATCCGGGCGCAGACCCGGGAGGACACCGTTTGAAGACTCTGTTTGCGCGTGGCGCCGCCCTGTGCGCCCTGTTGTGGCTTTCCCTGCCGGCCTTCGCCCTGGACGAGAAGGACCTGCTGCCGGTGGACCAGGCGTTCGCGCTGACCGCCACCGCGCCCGAAAGGGGGCAGATCCAACTGCAGTTCAAGATCGCTCCCGGCTACTACCTGTACCGCCACCGCACCAGCGTGAAGGCCGACACCGCCTTCAATGCCGGCGCGCTGCAGATGCCGGCCGGTGACAAGCACCACGACGATTTCTTCGGTGAGGTGGAAACCTACCGCCAGCGCCTGGTAGCGACACTGCCCGGCGCGCCCACCGATGGCGCCGGCACGATCAGCCTGGAAGTGCGCTACCAGGGCTGCGCCGACGCCGGCGTGTGCTACCCGCCGCAGAAGCGCGTGGTGCAGGTCACCCTGCCCGGTGGCGATGCGGCGGCAGCGCCGGCCGCGCGCAGCGGCAACACGCCTGCCTTCAACAACCCGCTGGCCGGGGCCGGCACCGCGCGCGGCCTGCAGCTGCCCGGCGCCAGCACGGCCCAGGCCCTGCCGCTGCCGTCGGAACAGGCGTTCGCCTTCGATGCCATCGCCAGCGACGGCAACACCCTGCTGCTGCGCTTCAGCCCGGCGCCGGGCTACTACCTGTACCGCGACCGCACCTCGCTGAAGCTGGAAGGCAGCAGCGGCGTGCTGGCCGATACCCCGCGCTGGCCGAAGGCGCAGTCGCACCGCGATGAGCACTTCGGCGATGTCTCGGTCTACTTCAACCAGGTGGAAGTGCCGCTGCCGCTGCGCCGCAGCCGCGCCGATGCGGTGGACGGCACCCTGGTGGTCACCTTCCAGGGCTGCCAGACCGACGGCATCTGCTACCCGCCGATGACCCGCCGGGTGAAGCTGGCCATTCCTGCCGGCAAGGTCAACGCCAGTGCGTCGGCCACCGCCGCACGCAGCGAAGTGATCCAGCCGCTGCCCGGCTCTGCGGCCGATGCCGCGCGCGAAGGCGGCGACGGCGCGCTGCGCCGCCTGCTGCCGACCGTCCCGAACGATCCGGCGCCCACTGCCGCAGACTCCGCGCCCGGCGCGACCGCCTTCGCTGCCGACGCGCGTCCGGACAACGCGCTGCGCACCAAGCCGCCAGGCACCGTGCCGAAGACCGATAGTTCGCTGTTGTGGGTGCTGCTGCTGGCGCTGGGCGGCGGCCTGGTACTCAACCTGATGCCGTGCGTGCTGCCGATCCTGTCGCTGAAGGTGCTGAGCCTGGCGCAGAGCGGTGAAAGCGCCGAGCGCGCCCGCAGCCATGCCATGTGGTACACGCTGGGCGTGCTGGTGGCCTTCGCGGTGATCGGCGCCTCGATGGTGGGCCTGCGCATGCTGGGCAACGCCGTGGGCATCGGCTTCCAGCTGCAGCACCCGGCCGTGGTGGCCGCGCTGGCCTACGTGATGTTCGCCGTCGGCCTGAGCCTGTCCGGGGTGTTCACCATGGGCGGTGGCGTGGGCAACTTCGGCCAGTCGCTGGCCAGCCGCAGCGGCCCGGCCGGCGACTTCTTCACCGGCGTGCTGGCCTGCGTGGTCGGCAGTGCCTGCGTGGGTCCGTTCTTCGGCCCGGCCGTGGCCTACGCCTTCGTGGCACCGCCGGTGGCGGCCATGCTGGTGTTCCTGTTCCTGGGCCTGGGCCTGGCCCTGCCGTTCCTGCTGATCGGCTTCGTGCCGGCGCTGGCACGGCGCCTGCCCAAGCCCGGCCCGTGGATGGAAACCCTGAAGCACGTGCTGGCTTTCCCGATGTACGCCGCCGCGCTGTGGCTGCTGTGGGTGCTGGGCAAGCAGCGCGGCGTGGATGGCATGGCGCTGGCGCTGGGCGGGCTGCTGCTGCTGACCGGCGGCCTGTGGCTGTTCGAAACCAGCCGCTGGCGCAGCAAGCGCGGTGGCATCCTGCTGGGCGTGCTGCTGGTGCTGACCGCGCTGGTGCCGGTGTGGGGCGTGACCCAGCTGGCACTGCCGGCGCGTGCCGCCCAGGCCAGCACCGACAACGTGGTGGAGTATTCGCCGCAGTTGCTGGACCGCCTGCGCGCCGACAACCGCGTGGTGTTCGTGAACATGACCGCCGACTGGTGCGTAAGCTGCAAGGCCAACGAACGCGCGGTGCTGTCGCGTCCGGAGTTCAAGGACCTGCTCCGCCGCACCAATGCGGTGTACATGCGCGGTGACTACACCAACGTCGATCCGCAGATCACCGATTTCCTGGAAGAGCACAAGGCCGTAGGCGTGCCGCTGTACGTGGTGTACGGCCCCGGCGCCCCGCCCACCGTGCTGCCCACCCTGCTGACCCAGGCAGTGGTGGAAGAAGCCCTGCTGCGCACCGCGCGGTGAAGTGGCAGCGGCCCGCACTGCTGTGGACAGCGGTGCTGGCCGCCGGCCTGGGCCTGTGGGCCGGGCACCGGCTGACGCCGGCACCGACGGCGCCGCGCGCGCCTTCCGATGCTGCTTTGGCAAGCGCGCCCACGTTGCGGCCCGGTGATGCCCTGCCCGCGCTGGTACTGCCCGACCCATCGGGGCAGCCGCTGGACATCCGCCAGCGCTTCGCCGGGCGCCCATTGCTGGTCAATGTCTGGGCCAGCTGGTGTGGTCCCTGCGTGGAAGAAATGCCCGAACTGCAGCGCTTCGCCCAGGCCCAGGGGAGCACGGGTGTGCAGGTGCTGGGGCTGGCGCTGGATACCCCCGAGGGCGTGGCCGCGTTCCTGCAGCAGGTGCCGGTGCACTACCCCATCGTGCTGGACACGCCGGGCCCACGCGATGCCAGCGTACGGCTGGGCAACGCACAGGGCCTGCTGCCCTACAGCGTGCTGTTCGATGCGGACGGGCGCATGGTCAAGGCCAAGCTGGGCCCGTTCGCGCACGGCGAGATTGCCGGCTGGGTGAAGTAGGTTTTTCTGCAGGGCTGCGCCCTGCACCTGCCGAAGCAATGTCAACGTCAACGTCAAAAGCGCGCTATCCGTGGGATGGCGGGGCGGTGTGGGTGCGCAGGACACGCCGCAAGTACGTCCATGTAGCAACTGTGTTGTGGGATGGGATTTTGGCCGTCTGGCAGACAGGCACGGCAAAGCCGGCTGCCGGCCGGCAGCCGCTGCCGTGCGCCCTGGGCGTGCCTCAAGCGGGGATCGGTCCGCTTGAGGCGTCGCGCACGCGGGCGTTGAGAATGACCAGCATCTTCCGCATCACGGCCACGATGGCCACTTTCCCTTCCTTGCCGCGGGCCCGCAGCGACCAGAGGCTGACAGGGTCGAGAGCTCTCCCTGCTTGCCCAGTCTTATCAGTTCGAGCGCCAACTCAACCAACTGTTCGGGCGATTCAGGGAGAATCCGGCGTGGGGACCCAAGCTACTTCACGGTCGCAAGACCTGGATCCACACGGTCGCCCACGCCGGGCTCTCGGCACCTAAAGTGCCAGATCGGCAAGAGATAAGATCCACGCCATGCGTGGATGAATCTGTCAGATATCGAAAAGAATGCGGGGTCAGAGCCCGTTGCGCAGCAACAGGATCCGACCCCCTACCATTCCGACAGATCGCGGGAATCTGTCAGAGGTGGGGCGGTGTCGGATTGCGGGGTGTCAGCCGCATGGATGCGGCTGCCAAGCCTACACGGACGTACTTGCGGCGTCCCCGCAATCCGACACCGCCCCGCCATCCCACGGAATGCCGCTTTTGACGTTGCCGTTGCCGTTGCCGTTGCCGTTGCATTGAGCAGGTGCAGGGCGCAGCCCTGCCGAAAACCCTACCTCACCCGACGGCCGCGGCGGTCGATGCGGAACCAGTCGCCGCCTTCCATCGGGGTGTGCCCGTCAGCATCGGGCGTGCCGCGTTGGCAGCCGTTGCACACTTCGGCCACACCGTCGTGGAATGGCCAGGCGAAATCGAACGTCGGTTCGATCACTTGCCGCAACGTCACGTCGAAGTAACCGATGCGCTCACCCACGCGGCCACGCAGCAGACCTTCCTGCAGCGTGTCCGGGCCGTTGTCCCAGGTGATGACCGCCAGGCTGCGGCCAGTGCGCTCCACGTAATGGAAACTGCCGCCGGCATGAACTACCGCCAGCCCCTGCGCGTCGTAAGGCAGGGCGGCCAGTGCGGTGGCGTCCAGCTGCGGCTGGCCTTCGGCCACGGTGCAGCCCGGCAATGGCACCAGCCCTTCGCTTTCGGTCAGCAGCTGGCACGCAGGCGGCTGTGCCTGCGCACCGGTACTGGCCAGCACGCCCAGCAGGGCCAGCCACCGCGCAACGCGGCGGCCGGCCCAAACGGCAGGGGCAGGCTGCGGCCTCACTTGGCCTCGGCCTTGCGTTCGAAGGCGTTCGGCGCCGGCAGTTGCACCGGCACGCCCTGCGCATCGCAGGTGCCGGCCTGGCACAGGCGTGCGCGCAGGGCCGGGGCCGCCTGCACGATCATGTGGTAGATCGCGTTCTGTTCCAGCGTGCCGCGGATCGCCTGGCTGCCCGGGCCACGGGCCCAGATGCCCACGTCTTCGCCGCCGTGCGATTCGGACTTCATCGGCACCAGCGCTTCCTGCATGTAATCGGGGTGCTCGGTGTCCACCGCGTGCAGGTCGGGGCGGCCCTTGGCCTGCTCGAACGTGCTGGGGTTGTGCGGGTAGCGCTTCGGTCCGGCCGGCTGCTGGTTGGTGGCGCCGGTGTGGCCGGGGCCGTTGGCATAGCTCAGCGTGGTGTAGGGCTGGCCATTGCCGTCCAGGGCGTTGTCCAGCTTGCCGGCACCGTCTTCGCCGCCCTTGTCCTTCACCTTGCCCAGGATCGGGTTGCCGCGCGCCGGGTAGCCGACGAAGTTGAGGGTGTGCGAGTGGTCAGCGGTGACGATGATCAGCGTGTCATCGGCCGAGGTCAGTTCGTTGGCCACGCGCACCGCATCGGACAGCGCCACGGTTTCGGTCAGCGCGCGGTAGGCGTTGCCACTGTGGTTGGCATGGTCGATGCGCGCGCCTTCGATCATCAGCACGTAGCCTTCCTTGTGCTGGGCCAGGTTCTTGATCGCCGCAGCGGTCAGTTCGGCCAGGCTCGGCTCGCCGGACGGATCCTGCGGGCGCTCATACTCGTATCGCATGTGGTCCGGTTCGAACAGGCCGAGCAGAGCCGGGGCGTTGGCGGCGGCGGCCAGCTGCTGGCTGTTCCACACGTACGCACCCTGCGGATGCGCCTGCTGCCATTCCTGCACCAGGCTGCGTCCGTCCAGGCGCTGGCCGACCTTGTCGTCATACTCCGGGTCGCGCTCTTCCACGGTGGTGAACTCACCGCGACCACCGCCCAGGGCGACCAGCGGGCCGCGCCCATAGCGCGAGGTCGACAGCAACTGCTGGGCGATGTCCCGGCACCCGGCGGCCTTGGCTTCCTCGGTCAGGTCGGTGTCGTTTTCCCAGTTGCGCTCGGGCGAATGGGCGTAGGTGGCGGCCGGGGTGGCGTGGGTCAGGCGTGCGGTGGAGACGATGCCGGTGGCCAGGCCGGCGCTGTCGGCCAGCTGCAGCCAGGTCAGCAGGCCTTTGGACAGGCTGTCGGCGCAGTCGGTGCGGCTCCCAGCGCTGACGCCGATGGCGCCCATGTGGGTCTTCACGCCGGTGGTGATGGCGGTCATGGTGCCGGCCGAATCCGGCGTCTGCGAATCGGTGTTGTAGGTCTTGCTGAATGCCGTGGCCGGGAAGCGCTCCCACGACAGCAGGTTCTCTTCGCCGGCGCTGCCCTTGCGCTGGCCTTCATAGATGCGCGCGGCGGCCACGGTGGTCAGGCTCATGCCATCACCCAGGAACAGAATGACGTTTTTGGCCTTGCCGGCCATCGCACCGTTGGCCGCGGCCTGTGCGGCGCCACTGCGGTACCACCACTGCGGGGTTTCGCCAGCCGGATGGGCGACCGGATCGACGGCGACCTTCAGGCCGGCCGGGGCAGTGGCGGGGGCGGTGCTGGCGCAGGCGCCAAGCAGCAGGGTGGTGGCGCAGGCGGCCAACAGGGAGACGGAACGACGCATGGACGCTGGGATCTCACAAACTGTAACGGGACGTTCATTATGCCCGGCCCAGCAAGGCACGCCGATGACACACTGATTTGCCGGTGCGGCGGTCGTTCCCAGGGCAGGCTTGGGCTATCGTGGAACCATCCCTTCCTTCCCCTCTGGATTGCCTATGAAGCTGGTCTCTGCCTGGCTGCGGATTCCATTCTGGCAGCGCGTGGTCGGTGGCTTCGTGTTCGGCGCGCTGGCCGGCTGGGCGCTCGGCCCGGCTGCTGAAACCTGGTTCGGCCCGCTGGGCGAGCTGTACGTCACCCTGATCAAGATGATTGCGGTGCCGCTGGTGTTTTTCGCGGTCATCAATGCGATCTCTTCGCTGCACGGCCAGAAATCGGTCGCCGCGCTCAGTGGCCGTACGTTCCTGTGGTTCGTGATCACCGCGGCGTTGGCCGTCTGCGTGGGCCTGGGCGTGGGCACGGTGCTGCAGCCCGGTGCCGGTGGCCTGCAACTGTCGATGGCCAGCAACTACGTGCCGCGCGAAGTGCCCAGCGTGGTGCAGGTGCTGCTGGACGTGGTGCCGGCCAATGTGTTCTACGCGCTGTCGGGCATCGGCACCAAGGTCAACGCGGCCGGCGAGACCGTGCTGGCGGCCGGTCGCGGTTCGATCCTGCCGGTCATCTTCTTCGCCGGCCTGATCGGCTTTGCCATCGTCAAGCTGGGCGAGAAGGTGACCGAGGCGCGCAAGCTGGTCGGGCAGATGAGCGACATCATGATCCAGGTGACCCGCTTCGTGCTGGAAGTCACCCCGATCGGTACGTTCGGCCTGATCGCCGGCCTGGTCGGCAGCTACGGTTTCGAGAAGCTGCTGCCGCTGGGCCATTTCGTGCTGGCCCTGTACGTGGCCTGCGCGCTGCACATCGTGGTGGTGTACAGCGCGCTGCTGCTGTCGCACGGCCTGAACCCGCTGAAGTTCTTCCGCGGCGCGGCGCCGGGCATGCAGGTGGCCTTCGTCAGCTCGTCCAGCTTCGCGGCGATGCCGGTGGCGCTGCGCTCGATCACCCACAACCTGGGGGTGAACAAGGACTACGGTTCGTTCGCAGTGCCGCTGGGCGCCAGCATCAAGATGGATGGCTGCGGTGCGATCTACCCGGCGCTGTGTGCGGTGTTCATTGCCCAGTACAGCGGCGTGCCGCTCACCCCGGAACAGTACGTGGTGGTGCTGATCGCTTCGGTGCTGGGCAGCTTCGGTACCGCCGGCGTTCCGGGCACCGCGGTGATCATGGCCACCGTGGTGTTGAGCGCGGCCAACCTGCCGCTGGAAACCATCGGCTACCTGTATGCCATCGATCGCATCCTGGACATGATGCGCACGATGACGAATGTGACGGGGCAGATGCTGGTGCCGGTGCTGGTGGCCAAGGAAACCGGGCTGCTGGACCAGAGCGTGTACGACAACCCCAGCACCAATGTCGGTATCGACGATCCCGACCCGACCCCGCCGCGCAGCTGAAGCGGGGCTGCAACGGGCTGTATCAGCCCCTGTAACAGGACTGATACAGCCCCCGCGCAGCCCGTGAATCCTGCGTTTCGCGCGCGTTAAGCCCAACGAAATCCCAACGCGGCTGTAACACCGCGGCATCAACCGGCGCCCTTGAGCGCTCGCGCAGGCCTTGTGCAACGGGCCTGCAGAAGTTGGCACGGAAACTGCTCCCTCCCTGCGCATACGCAACGGGAGAGCGGCATGGACGGCAGCAGCATCCTCTTTGGTAGCCCGGTCCGGCAGATGGCACTGCTGCTGGCCTTGGCCTGCCCGCTGGCCGCCGCCGCTTCCGGTGCGCGCCAGGGCGTCAAGGCGCAGCCTGGCGAAATCGTGCTGCTGCGCGATGTGTCCACGCGCCCGGCCTACCGCATGGCCCCGCCCGGCGTGGCGTTGATCGCCGACCCCAAGCCACAGCGCGAAATCGCCGGTGCACTCGGCAGCAGCGGCGCGCACGGTGGCATGGACGAACTCAGCGACGATGACTACGCCGGGCTGGGCGCTGGGCAGACCCAGCAGCTGGCCGCGCCCGGTGGCACCACGGTGGAACGGGTGACCCACCAGGCGCTGGGGGGCACGCTCGGGCGTTCCGGCGACAGCATGATGAGCGGCAGCAACCTGAGCGGGGCGATGAGCGGCCCGCTGGGTGCGGTGGGCAACACCACCCGCGGCATCGGCGATACGGTGCGCGGCGCGCTGTCGCAGTTCCCGCTGGGTGCACCGGCGCCGGGCGGTGGCAAATGATGCGGCGCACGCGGGGCCTGCTGCTGGTGGTGCTGCTGCTGCCGGCCACGGCGCTGGCCGACGACTACAGCGGCATGCTGGCCTACCTGGATATCGCCCGCATCGACGGCCGCGCCCTGGCCGGGGCCAGCGGCGCCATCGCGGTGAACCAGGCCGCGGGCGATCTGAACATCCAGGCCAATCTGCAGGGCATGGCCAGCGGCGACCAGGCCAACGTGGCCGTGGCCGCACGCCAGCAGCGCGGCGGCAACGTGGTGCTGTCGGCACCGTTGCAGGCCAGCGCACATATCGCCGGGGAAGCATTGGCCGGCGCCAGTGGTATCGCATCGATCAACCAGGCCAGCGGCATCGCCAACACGACGCTCAACGTCGTCAGCGCGACGCTGGCCCGGCAAGGGATACGCGAATCCGATGACGCGGCGTTGGCCGCAGCGGATATCGCGTCAGCAGGGGGGCAGGGCGACACCGGTGACGGTGTTGCGGCGGGTATCCGCAGTGTCGGCGTCGCTTCGACGGCACTGCGGGGCTTCGACGGTGTCCTGCAACTCAATCAGATCGCGGGAGCGCGCAATGACACGGCCAACGTGCTGACCATGGCCGTGCAGGGCAACCCGTGAGCAACAACCACCCGATGTATCACCTGATGAGAGAGAGGGCACCATGAACGCGAACCTGAAAAGGACCGTGCTTGCGATGGCGATTGCCACGGCCTCCACTGCGGCTGCGGCCAACGGCTGGGACAACCAGAACGCCAACGCCAACATCAACCACAACCATGTCGTGACCGAAACCCGCAACGACACCCACAACCACACCGACAACGAGGTCCGCAACTGGACCCGTACCAGCACCACGGTACGCAGCAACACCGACAGCTCCAACATCACCCGCAACCGCACGGTGAACGAGCAGGTACAGAAGAACAGCAACATCCAGGCCGACGAGCGCAAGGAAAAGAACAACCACGGCGTCGACGTGAACCTGGAAAAGGACCTGCGCCTGAGCTCGGACATCAGCTTCTCGGGTGATCCGGAAGTGACCGGCACGATCGATCTGGATTCGGCCGCCATCGCGGTCATCGACAACCGTCAGTCGATCAGCAACAACCTGGGCTCCAACAGCCTGGTCACCAACAGCGCGTCCATTGCCGATGATGTCGGCGCCGGTGCATCGGGCAACCTCGGCTTCAACGTGGTGGCCGGTGACAACAACGCGCAGGACAACGCGGCCTCGCTGTCGGCGGCCGACGCATCCTTCAGCTTCGGCATGGCCGATGCGGAAGTGTTCGTCAACCAGGCCGGCTTCAACAACACCACCATGAACTCGGGCGTGACCAACGCCGCCAGCCTCGGTGGCAATGCCTTCGGTGGTGCGTCGGGCAACATCGGCGTGAACATCGCTTCGGGCAACAACAACGAGCAGAAGAACGCGCTCGCTGCTTCGGTGGCCACCAGTGCCATGGCCCAGTCCAGCATCAGCTCCAACCAGGTGTCCAGCGGCAACGCGGTATCCAACGCTGGCTATGTGCAGTCCTACACCGACACCGTGGAAGTGGGCATGAGCGGTGGCGTGGGCGGCCTGACCCTGGCCTACGGCGCCGGCACCTACAGCGGCCGTGGCAACGCTTACCAGATGGCGAACTACTACCTCGACAGCTGGGATGGCGACCTGCCGCATCCGGACGGCAACAGCACCGGGCACATCGATCTGGACAACGAGATCCAGAACGCAACGATGAACCCGTACCGTCAGGGCGTGGGTGGCCTGGGCTTCGACACGCGTGAAAGCGGCACCAGCCAGTTCGTCGAACTGGGCATTGCCGACCTGTACGCCAGCCTGAGCGGCACCGTCACCACCACCCGTTGGGTGAACGTCAACGCCACCAACACCTCGGCGCTGTCCGGCAGTGCCTTCTCCGGGGCGTCGGGCAACATCGGCGTGAACGTGGCGTCCGGCACCGGCAACCTGCAGGCCAACAGCCTGGCCCTGGCCGTGGCCCAGCCCAGCACCGGCGGTGGCGGCGGTACCGGTGGCGGCGAGTAACACCGCGCGTGACCGCTTTCGCAGCTGACCTGCGTTGAGCGCAACAAGCCCGGCCGTCCGCCAATGGCCGGGTTCCCCGGGAGCCCCTGTCCCTCCTCCCCCTTGGGGCAGGGGCTCCTTCCTTTCCGTGGAGAGCACCATGGCCGGTTCCCGTTGGTGGTTGCGTGTTCTGACCTGTCTGCTGTTGCTGGGCAGCGCCGGTGCCTGGGCGGGGGACGTCGCCTTCAGCGGCGTGCTGCCCAACGGTGCGCTGATGCAGCAGAAGGTGGAAAGCATGCAGGAGCGGCGCTACCGCAACCTGGTGCGGCAACACACCGACTACAGCTGTGGGGCCGCCGCGCTGGCCACGATCCTGCGCTACGCCTACCACCTGGATACCACCGAAGCCACGGTGATCGAGGGAATGATGGGGGTTTCCGATCCACAACTGGTCAAGGAGCGCGGTTTCTCTTTGCTGGACATCAAGCGCTATGTCGAATCGCTGGGCATGCGCGGCCGCGGCTACCGCATTGACGAAACGCGCCTGCGCACCCTGCGGGTGCCGGGGCTGGTGCTGATGGATGTGCGCGGCTTCCGCCACTTCGTGGTGCTCAAGCAGGTGCGGGGCGGCGTGGTGGAAGTGGCCGACCCGATCCTGGGCAACCGTGCGCTGCCGCTGCCGGAATTCCTGGAAGCCTGGCCGTCGCGCGCCGTTTTCGTCGTCATCGGCAGCGACTTCGATCGCAATACGGTCCTGCTGCAACCGAGCGAACGGCCCAGTGCACGCGCCCTGTATGCGCGGCAGGGACCGATCACCGATGCCGAGCTGGTCGACTTCGGCTTCAGCCATGCCGACCTGTTCTGAAGGAGGCACGATCATGTTTTGCCAACGTGTACTGATTGCTGCGCTGCTGGTACTTCCTGCGTTGCCCGCCTGGGCCGCAGACGGTGCGCCGGGGCGCGGCCTGAAGGAAATCCCCGATCCGGAGCTGAACCTGATGCGTGGCCGCTACACCGTGGGCGGCAACAACGTGGCCTGGTTCGGCGTCACCATGATTTCGCAGTGGAAGGGCAATGACGGCGGCGCGGTGCAGGGGGCGCTCACCCTGGGCATGGATTTCCGCCAGGGCAGCACGCCCAAGCTGACGTTCCAGCCCAGCGTGCAGGTCACCGCCGCCGATGCACCGCTGCCCGATACCAGTGGCCGCAGCATCGACAGCACCGGCCTGGCCAATGCCAGTGGCCTGGTGCAGAGCGTGCAGGTGGCGGGCGATGGCAACACCGCGCGCAACGTCACCTCGCTCACCATCCGTGATGGTGCCGTGCCTGTGGCCGGCAGTGACGACGGCACGCGCATCGCCCAGGTACAGCAGGGTGGCGCCAGCGCCAGCGCGGTACTGGACGGCAACCAGGCACGCCTGCTGTTGCAGGTCGATGGCCAGGGCATGGTGCAGCAGTGGATCCGCAATGGCAGCGTCGGCCAGGGCATTGCCCTGAGCGGCGACGGCCAGAACGCCAGCAACCGGCTGCAGTTGGAGCTGGTACGTAATTCCGTGGCCGGCAACCTGCCGCTGAGCCAGAACGTGGCCCAGGCAATCGCGCTGAACCGCGGCATGGGCCCGGGCCAGTAAACCGGTCCGGTCAAGGGGGACGAACGTTCAACGCAGGTCACTGACATGCATACCTATTTGCGGCTTACCCCGCTGGCGCTGGCGGCGCTGGCGGCCAACGCCTTCGCCCAGCAGCCGGCTGCCAACGATACGGCCGACGTGCAGGCACTGATCGGTCAACTGGAACAACTGAAAGCCAACTACGCCCAGGAGGTACGGCGCCTGCGCGAACTGGACATGCAGGTGCAGGCCATGCAGGCCCGCCTGAACGGTCGTGCCGGCGCGGCATCCACACCGGCGGCGCCACTGGCCCCGGCGGCCGCGGCCGCAGTACCGCCCAGCAGCGAGGGCTATGCCAGCACCGCCGCCGAGGCGCAACAGGCCAAGCAGGAAGCGCGACGCAGCGTGGACGACGTGAAGCAGCAGCAGGCGGCGCTGTTCTCGCGCAGGTTTACCCTGGAAAACAGCCTCACCTATGCCCGCTACGACCGCAAGCAGCTGACCCTCAATGGCTTCCTGGCGCTGGATGCGATCTTCCTGGGCAACATCGCCATCGAGAACGTCGAATCCGATTCGCTCACCTACAACCTGGCCGCGCGCTGGGGCGTCAGCCCGAACCTGACCCTGAACGCCGACGTGCCCTACCTGGCACGGCGCACGGTGTACCAGAAGGGCGGTGCCGGCGGTGCCGCTGCCGCGATCGCGCAGGAAGAAACCAACGGCAATGGCCTGGGCGATGTGAGCGTGAGTGCCAATTACCGGCTGTTCGGCGAACGTGGCTGGCGGCCGGAAACCGTGCTGACCGGCGGAGTGACCGCGCCGACCGGGCGCGCGCCCTACGGTCTGGACTGGAAGGTGATCGAGCGCGACGACGATGACTACATCCGCTTTGCGGTGCCGCGCGAACAGCCCACCGGCAATGGCGTGTGGCAGGCCAACCTGGGTGTGTCGATGGTCAAGACCGCCGACCCGGCGATCCTGTTCGCCAACGCCGGTTACATCCATTCGTTCCCGCGTGGTTTCAGCGATATCGACAGCAACCCGGACACCACCAACCCGGGTGATGTGAAGCTGGGCGGATCGGTGTACTTCGGCGCAGGCGTGGCGTTTGCCTTCAACGAGCGCACCAGCCTGAGCATTTCCTTCAGTGACAAGATCACTGCGCGCGCCTCGACGCGGTTCAAGGGCGGGCAATGGGTGAAGGTGATCGGCAGTGATGCCAATGCCGCCTCGCTGAATCTGGGCGTGACCTATGCGCTGAACCAGAACACCACGCTGGTCACCCTGCTGGGTATCGGCCTGACCCCCGACGCGCCGGACTTCACCCTGGCGTTCAAGGTACCGTACATGTTGTAGCGCAGCGCCGATGTCATGCACGGGTAGCGCCGGGCCATGCCCGGCGTTTCGTATCCGCGACCGCGGAGGGGTGGCACTTTCTTTGCTTGTGGATCAGCGCTCCGGGGGCAGTTCCAGGCGGTGCTTGCGGCACAGCCGGTAGACGGTCACGCGTGATACCTGCATGTGCCGGGCGCAGGCGGATACGTTGTAGCCGTGCTGGCGCAATGCCTGCAGCAGCAGATCGCGTTCCACCTGGCCACGGGCATCCTGCAGCAGTGCGCGGGGTTCGGGCAGTGCGTCGTCGGCAAGTTCGAGGTCGGCGGCGGTGATCAGTTCGCCTTCGGCCACGATCGCCGCGCGCTGCACGCGGTTCAGCAGTTCGCGCACATTGCCGGGCCAGCCGAAACCACGCATCGCTTGTCGGGCAGCGGTGTCGAAACCCCGCGCGCGGCCGGGATGGCGCTGGCGGAAGCCGCGCAGGAAATGATCGGCCAGCAGCAGCACATCGCTGCCACGCTCGCGCAATGGGGGCATCGGCAGACGCAGCACGTTCAGGCGGTAATACAGGTCGCGCCGGAAGCGGCCCTGGGCCACCGCCTGTTCCAGTTCCACATGGGTGGCGGCCAGCACGCGTACATCCACCCGCAGCGGCTGGTTGCTGCCCACGCGTTCGAGCGTGCCTTCCTGCAGCACGCGCAGCAGGCTGGTCTGCGCATCGCCGGGCAGGTCGCCCACCTCGTCCAGGAACACGGTGCCGCCATGGGCCGATTCGAACAGGCCGATGCGGCGCTGGGCGGCGCCGGTGAACGCGCCGCGCTCATGGCCGAACAGCTCCGACTGCACCAGGTTGGCGGGAATGGCGCCGCAGTTCACCGCCAGGAACGGTTTGCCGGCCCGGCCAGAGAGCGCATGCAGGGCCTGCGCCGCCAATTCCTTGCCGGTGCCGGTTTCGCCGGTGACCAGGACCGGCAGATCCACCGGCGCGAACTTGTGCAGGGCCGCGCGTACCGCCAGCACGCGCGGGCTGTCACCGATCAGGGCGGGCAGGCCGCCGCCATCGCAGGCGCGTGCCGGGTCGGTCGTGTCACCGTCGGCCTGGCGCTGCATGGTGGACACCATCGCGCCCAGTTCCAGCGGCAGGGTGAACTGGTTCTGGCAGGCCAGCAGCACGTCTGCCCAGGCAGGGGGAGGGCTGTGCACGTCCGCCGGCAGCACCGCCAGCCAGGGCAGGTGCTGGTGCTGCTGCACCCAGGGCAGCAGTGCCTGCAGCGCGTCCAGATCGAGGTGGCGCAGGTCGATCACCGCCACCAGGTGGTCACGACCGCGCAGGCCGACCGCCATCGCCGGCCCGGGCGCCACGCAGCGCAGCTGCCAGCCGGCGGCGGCCAGCGCGCCACGCTCGGATGCCTGCGGCTGTCCGAACCAGATCACGCAACGTGATGGAACTTCCAGGCTTGCTGCCATTCCTTTCCCCCCGGCACGCAGACAGCGCGGGCGGGGTCTGGCTGGGTATCCCGGCATGCCGCCCCACGCCGGGTTACGCTGGCCGCGGGCTGGCGGCCGGCCGCGGCCCAACGGACCGTGACATCAAGCACCAACGCACGGGACGGCGGCCAGCGGCCAGCGGCACAACAACGAAAAAGCCGCTGCAGGGCAGCGGCTTGGTCGTTCAGGCGGTGACGGGGCGGGCGGCGGTCAGAGATCGACCCGGCGCGCCTGCATGAACTTGTTGCCCCAGTAGCCGCTGAGCAGGGTGTCCACGCGCACGTCCTTGCCGGTGCTCGGTGCGTGCAGGAAGCGACCTTCGCCCACGTAGATGCCGACGTGGTCGACCCGGCCCTTGCGGCCGAAGAACACCAGATCGCCGGCGGCCAGCGAGGCGCGGTCGTTGATCAGCTGGGCGTTGTTGTCGTGGGCCATTTCGCGCGAGACGCGCGGCAGTTCGATGCCCAGTGCCGAACGGAACACGTAACCCACCAGACCGCTGCAGTCGAAGCCGCTGTCCGGATTGCTGCCGCCCCAGCGGTACGGGGTGCCCAGCAGGGTCATCGCGCGGCGCAGCAGCGACTGCACCTTGCCGTTGTCGGCTTCGCTGCCGACCACCACGCTGCCATTGGCGGCGCTGCTGGTGTCGTAGTTGGCAAGCAGGCGGCTGAGGTCACCGGCCACCATGGCCGAGCGGTCCATCAGCGGAATGGTGTCGTTGGCGGCCAGGTGCGGCAGCAGGGCGGCCAGGGTGGCGCTGGCGGCGGCATCGGCGCGGCTGCGCTGGGCGGCCGGTTCGGCCTTGGCGGCCGGCTTGGCGGTGGCTTCCACGGAAGCCGGTGCCGGTGCGTCGGAACGGTTCGGAGCGGTCTGCGCCCAGGCCGGAAGGCTGGAGAGGCAGAGTGCCAGGCCCAGCAGCAGCGGGCGGACACGATGTGAAGGAACGGCGGTCTGGCCTTGGCCTTGCAGGTCGTCAGTCGTCACGCGTCAGTCACAGAAAAAAAACGATGGGGCATCATGCCCTGTAAAAGCCGCGATAAGTTAAAAATTCCGTTATAAAAACGTTATTCTCATAGTGATGCGCGTCACATTTTTGAATATATCGCCTGTTCAGTTTAGCGAAGGACGCGTTTCGCTCCTGTGTAGTGGTCTTTCCAATAGGCGCCACTAAGCGAATCCAGGCGCACCGTGCCGCCGGTGCTGGGCGCGTGCACGAAGCGGCCTTCGCCGACGTAGATGCCCACGTGGGTCACGTTGCCGCGACTGCCGAAGAACACCAGATCGCCGGTGGCCAGGCGCTGCGGGTCGATCTTCGGGCCCTGTACGGCGGCCAGGTCGCGCGAGGTGCGCGGCAGCTTCAGGTCGACCATTTCCCGGTACACATAGGTGACCAGGCCGCTGCAGTCGAAGCCCGAATCAGGCGTGTTGCCGCCATAGCGGTAGGGCGTGCCGACCAGGCTGATCGCGCGCATCAGCACCGAATTGGCGGCCTCGGGGTTGTCCGGCGTGGTCGCCGGCCAGTGCGCCGAGGGCGGCGGCGGGGCGGGCCGGGTGGCCTTGCCGCCACCGCAGGCGGGCAGCAACAGGGGCAGGGCCAGCAGCAGGGCGGGCGCGAAGAGCCGGCGCGGGCCGGACGAAACTGGCGTGATGTGCATGATCTCCGGATAATGCGCCACCTTGGATTGGCCGTCATGATGGCGGCGTCCCCGCCGGGCGACAACCCGCCCCAACCCGCCTGCCTCCGGCAGATCCAGACAGAGTTGCGCATGAAGATCGAAAAAGACCGCGTTGTCCGCTTCCACTACACCGTTTCCGAAGTCGGCCAGGCGCCGATCGAGTCGTCCAAGGACCGCGGCGAGCCGCTGGGGATCCTGATCGGCCACGGCAACATCATCCCGGGCCTGGAAAACGCCATGATGGACCAGGAAGCCGGTGCGACCTTCAGCGTCGACGTCACCGCTGCAGACGCCTACGGCGAACGCCGCGAAGGGCTGTCCCAGCGCGTGCCGAAGAAGCATTTCGGCAATGCCAAGCTGGCCCCGGGCCAGCAGGTGGTGCTGCAGACCAACTTCGGCCCGCGCGCGGTCACCGTGCAGAAGGTCGGCATGAGCGTGGTCGACGTTGACCTGAACCACCCGATGGCCGGCAAGGACCTGCATTTCGACGTGGAAATCGTCGAAGTGCGCGAAGCCGGCAAGGAAGAGATCGAACACGGCCACGTGCACGGCGACGGCGGTCACCAGCACTGATCGCTGCGCGAACGTGATGCCAGCAACGGCCCGCTTCGGCGGGCCGTTGTGTTTCCGGGCCATGATGCGGGCAGGCCCGCAGTGCGCCCGGCAGCGGCATAATGACGGACCTGCCCACCGGATGTTCCGTGAACGCCGCACTTCCTACCTTGCAGCCGGTCACTTCCGGCGAACGCATCGCCGTGCTGGATGTGCTGCGCGGGGTGGCCCTGCTGGGCATCCTGCTGATGAACATCGAGGCCTTCGCCGGCCCGCTGGAGCTGGCCTTCACCGGCATCGACACGCACTGGCAGGGCATCGACTACTGGGCCGATGCCTTTGTCTACGTGTTCGTGCAGGGCAAATTCTTCACCCTGTTCTCGCTGCTGTTCGGTGCCGGCTTCGCGGTCATGGCCCAGCGCGCCGAAGCGGCCGGCCGTGACTTCGCCCCGTTCTACCTGCGCCGCAGTGCGGGCCTGCTGCTGATCGGGCTGTGCCATGCGCTGCTGGTCTGGTCCGGCGACATCCTGGTGCTGTATGCGCTGGCCTCGCTGCCGCTGCTGGCCTGCCGTGAAGCGCCGCGCAGCTGGCTGCCCTGGATGGGGGCCACGGTCTATCTGGGCGGGGTGCTGCTGATGCTGCTGGTCGGGGCCATGGTATCGATGGCTATGCCGCAGGACCTGCAGAAGATGCTGGCCGACGCCCAGCAGAGCATCGACCAGCAGCGCCTGGTGTATGGGCAGGGCAGCTGGCTGCAGGCCAACGGCCAGCGCCTGCACGAGTTCGGCGTGGCGCTGGGCGGCATGATCATTTCCGGGCCGCAGGTACTGGGCATGTTCCTGCTCGGCAGCTGGTTTACCAGCAGCGGAGCGCTGGCCGCACCGGAACGTTTCCCGCGCCTGTACGCGCTGCTGCGCTGGGTCGCACTGCCGCTGGGCCTGCTGCTGACGCTGGCCGGCACGTACTGGAAGCCCTATCTGCAGCCGGGCGCCTACGATCTGCCCACCACCGCCGCCATGGCCCTGGTGGCGATCGGCGCTGTGCCCATGTGCCTGGGCTACCTGGCGTGGATCGTGCGCTGGCGCATGGCCCTGCGCGGCCTGGCCGTGGTGGGGCGCATGGCGCTGAGCCACTACCTGCTGCAGTCACTGCTGTGCACGCTGCTGTTCTACTCCTATGGGCTGGGGGCGTTCGAGCAGGTGCCGCGCGCCTGGCAGCTGCTGCTGGCGCTGGCACTGTTCGCGGCGCAGGTGGCGGTCAGCCACGTGTGGCTGCGTCGTTTCCGCTTCGGGCCGGTGGAGTGGCTGTGGCGGGCGATGACCTACCGGCAGTGGCCGGCCATGCGCCAGGCCCGCGCGGCCGACTGACGTGCCGTATCGCTCACGCTGAACCGCCGGCCTGCCATGGCATGCTGGCCGCGTGCGCGTGGCGTACCCCGATGATGTTGTTGTTTCCCCTGACTGCGAGCGATTGCCATGAGTACTGCGCCCTTCGACTATGACCTGATCGTGCTCGGCGGCGGTTCTGCCGGCCTGGCCGGTGCGATCCGCGCCGCGCAGTACGGCAAGCGGGTGGCGCTGCTGGAACCGGGCGAGCTGGGCGGTACCTGCGTGAATATCGGCTGCGTGCCGAAGAAGGCGATGTGGCTGGCGGCCGATCTGGCCGAACGCATCGGCCTGGCCCATGCGATGGGCTTCGACGTGCCGGCACGCCCGGCGCTGTCCTGGAAGGAGCTGGTGATCCACCGCCAGGCCTACATCACCAACATCCACAAGAGCTACCACGCGCGCCTGGACGAGACCGGCGTGGTGCGCATTCCCGCGCGCGGCCACCTGCTGGATGCGCACACCGTGGCCTGCGCCGATGGCGTGCGCTACAGCGCCCAGCACATCCTGATCGCCACCGGCGCACACCCGCAGCGGCCCGACGTGCACGGCGCCGAGCTGGGCCTGGTATCGGATGATTTCTTCGATCTGCGCGCGGCGCCGGCCGAGGTCGCCATCGTCGGCGGCGGCTACATTGCCGTGGAACTGGCCGGCCTGCTGCAGGCACTGGGCAGCCGGGTCAGCCTGCTGGTGCGCGGGCAGCGCCTGTTGGACCGTTTCGACCACGAACTGACCGAACAGCTGGCCGAGAACCTGCGCCAGCAGGGCGTGCGCATCTGCTTCGAATTTGACCTGAAGGCACTGCAGCGCGAGCGCCAGCAGGTGCGCGTGGTGGGCGCGCAGGGCGCGCTGGAATGCGCGTTCGATGCAGTGTTCTTCGCTACCGGCCGCCGCGGCAACAGTGCGGATCTGGGCCTGGAAGCGCTGGGCATCGGCATCGGTGAGCACCGCCAGGTGCAGGTCGATGAATGGCAGACCACGGCGGTGCCGAGCGTGCACGCGGTGGGCGATATTGCCGGCAAGGTCGGGCTGACTCCGGTGGCAGTGGCCGCATCGCGGCGCCTGATGGACCGCTTGTTCGGCGGCAAGCCGGAATCGAAGATGGATTACGAAACGGTGCCCAGCGTGGTGTTCTCGCACCCGCCGCTGGGCGCGGTCGGCCTGAGCGAACAGCAGGCGCGCGAGTGCTTTGATCAGGTGACGGTCTACCACAGCCGGTTCCGGCCGATGCTGCAGGCACTGGCCAACGGCACCCAGCGCAGCCTGTTCAAGATGGTGTGTGCGGGCCCGGAAGAACGCGTGGTCGGCATCCATCTGCTGGGTGAGGCCGCCGATGAGATCCTGCAGGGCTTTGCGGTGGCGGTGAAGATGGGGGCGACCAAGGCGCAGTTCGACGCCACCGTGGCGATCCATCCCACCTCGTCGGAAGAAGTGGTGCTGATGCGCTGACCCGCGGTTTTTGTAGAGTCGAGCCATGCTCGACGCTACAAGGCGGGCGGGCGCTCCCCGCATGCGACAATGCGCGTCCCCCACATACCCCGTGGCCGCGCCCTGCGGCCTGCTGTCGTCCTGATGTCCAACCCTTCCCCCCGCATCGCTACTGCCTCCCCGCGCATCGCGCTGGGTGGCATCGGCCTGGCCGCGATCGGTGCCGTTGCGGCTTCGGGCAAGGCAATCATCGTCAAGCTGGGCCTGCGCCATGGCGTGGATGCGACCACGCTGCTGGCCCTGCGCATGCTGATGGCGCTGCCGCTGTTCGTACTGATGGCGCTGTGGGCCGCACGCCGCGCCGAACCGCTGTCCTGGGCGGACCGTGCGCGCGTGCTGTGGCTCGGCTTCACCGGCTACTACCTGTCCAGCCTGCTCGATTTCCAGGGGCTGCAGTACATCAGCGTGACCCTGGAACGGCTGATCCTGTACTTGAACCCGACCCTGGTGCTGCTGATCAACGTGCTGCTGGCACGGCAGCGGCCGGGGCGCTGGCAGATCGCCGCGCTGGTGCTCAGCTACCTGGGCGTGCTGCTGGCCTTCGGCCATGACCTGCAGCGCGAGGGCGGGCAGATCATCATCGGCAGCCTGCTGGTGCTGGGCAGTGCGCTCAGCTATGCGCTGTACCTGTTCGGCAGCGGGCAGGTGGTGGCGCGCGTGGGCGCGGTACGGCTGACCGCCTATGCCAGCTGCGTGGCCAGCGTGCTGGTGCTGCTGCATTTCACGGTAACCCACCCACTGCCGCTGCTGTGGCAGGCACCGGCGCCGGTGCAGTGGTTGTCGCTGGTCAATGCCACCGTATGCACGGTGCTGCCAGTGCTGGCGATCATGCTGGCGGTGCAGCGCGTGGGTTCGTCGCTGGCCGCGCAGGTGGGTATGCTGGGCCCTGTTTCCACCATCGTGATGAGCCTATGGCTGCTCGACGAACCGATGGGGCCGGCGCAGATCGCCGGCACCGTGCTGGTCCTGCTCGGCGTGCTGCTGGTGACGCGCCTGCGGCGCTGACCCCGGAACAGGCGCGCGCGCGCATCCTGCAGGTGATCCATGCCATTCCGCCAGGCCAGGTGATGGGCTACGGCCAGGTCGCCATGCGTGCCGGTCTGCCCGGTCGTGCCCGCCTGACCGCACGCGTGCTCGGCCAGAACGACGATCCCAGCCTGCCCTGGCACCGCGTGCTGCGTTCGGACGGCCGTATCGCCATGGCCGAAGGCTCGGCGGGCTGGCGCGAACAGGTGCAGCGCCTGCGTGCCGAAGGCGTGGTGGTCACCAACGGCCGCGTGCGCATGCCGACGATCGACCCGGCCGCCGCCCTGGACGCGGCGCTGTGGGGCCCGGCCTGATCATCGCCGCCGGCTGAACCGGCACGGCGGCGTCGTCGTCAAACCCACACCCTGCACCGGCTATGATGGAGTTCGTTCCATGCCGGTCATCCCATGTTCCCGCGACTGCCTACCGTTACCAAGGCCCTGCTGATCGCCAACGCGATCCTGTTCCTGCTGCAGCAGCCGTTCCTGCTCGGCATGCAGACCTTTGCCCCGTTCATGCTGCAGCCGTTGCAGCAGGGCTTCGACGCCTTCTCGCCGGGCGGCAACTTCCAGCCCTGGCAGCTGCTGACCTATGGTTTCCTGCACGGCAGCTTCGGCCACCTGTTCTTCAACATGCTGGCCGTTTTCATGTTCGGCGCGCCGCTGGAACAGACCTGGGGCGAGAAGCGGTTCCTGATCTATTACCTGGTGTGCGTGGTCGGCGCCGGCCTGTGCCAGTTGCTGGTCGGCTCGCTGCTGGAAAACCCGGCACCGGTGCTGGGCGCATCCGGCGGTGTGTTCGGCCTGCTGCTGGCCTACGGCATGCTGTTCCCGAACCAGCGGGTGATGCTGCTGTTCCCGCCCATTCCGATGAAGGCACGCACCTTCGTGATCCTGTTCGGCGTGGGTGAACTGGTGCTGGGCATGACCGGCTGGCAGCCGGGCGTGGCCCATTTCGCACACCTGGGCGGCATGCTGTTCGGCTGGCTGCTGATCCGCTACTGGCGCGGCCAGCCACCGTTCAACAAGCGCCGCCCGCCCGGCCCGCCCAAGCGCCCGAACCACCTGCGCAGCGTGAAGTGAGGCGCGCCGCGCATCACTTCACGCGGGTAGGTGCCCACCGTCGGTCGGCACACCTTGTCCCACGCGGGTGGGTGCCAACCTTGGTTGGCACTTCCTGATGAGAACAAGACGAGGATGATTCGCCGTTCCCGATCACCGTTTGATGGAGGTGAGCGTGGATGTTGTGCAGGCAATCCGCCGATTGACTTTGAATCTCTTAGCTTCGAATGATGTTTCTTGCATCCAGTAGAGATTTGGCATGGGCTACCTGCTGACAACCACCGAAAATTCGTTCGGGCTGTTGAATTACGCTCATGAACAGTCGGAGGACCACCTCCTGTTCAGGGCGGGCATTCGACTTGAAGGGCTTAAGCCTACGCTTCTATATCAAGTTAGGAGTCGGGCGGCTCTGAAGCGCCTAAGGAAGCACCATATTGTCTCAAGCACTGGACCTGACCTGGTCAGCAGAGACCTTAGGACAGCCTTGGAAGCCTTGGCGCCTTCTGATGTCGAGTTTTTCGACGTCACGGTCATCTGCGGTGGCGATGTCGTAGATGGCTACAGCGCAATCAATATTCCAAATCGCTCCAATTGCTGCGATATGGCGGCGAGCGAGTACGAACTTACGAATTTTGACCCTGTTAACCCGACCTATATGTTCCTGTACACAGTGATCAAGGAAGAGTCGCCCGACGGTTTCGATGTTGTCGGGTGTCGTGAACAGCCTTCTTCCATCGTCGTAAGCAACCGCATTAAAGAGCAATTGATGAAGAGCGGCTTGTCGGGGTTGGCCTTCTGCCGCTCGCTGGATCTAACCCCGCGAGACAGAACCATTTACGAATTCTGCTAGGCGTCTTTGGTCTTCCGACGATCCATGCAATCGTCGGTCGAACACCACATTCACAAACAGGCCGGCCCTACCCATCCTGCAACACCACCTGCGCGGCATTGTGCCCCGGTGCACCCGTGACGCCGCCACCGGGATGGGTGCCCGACCCACATAGATACAAACCTGGCAGCGCTCCGCGATACCCGGCCTGGCCCACCATCGGGCGCGCTGAAAACAACTGGTTGGCACTGAGCGCGCCATGGAAGATGTCGCCGCCGATCAGCCCGAACGTGCGCTCCAGATCCAGCGGCGACAGCACCTGCCGGCCCAGCACGCTTGCCGCGAATCCCGGTGCATGGCGATCGACGGTGGCGATCATCAGGTCGGCCACGGTGTCACGGTGGTCATCCCAGTGCATGCCGTCCGGCAGCACCGGCGCCACGTGCTGGCAGAACAGGCTGGCCACATGCTGCCCCGTTGGTGCCAGCGAATCATCCAGGGTGCTGGGAATCAGCATCTCCACGATCGGCTCGCGCGACCAGCCGTCGCGGCGCGCATCCAGCCACGCGCGATCCATGTGGTCCAGGCTGGGGGCCAGGATGATGCCCGCGCTCAGGTGTGGGCCGGGGCCGGGCAGGGCTCGGAAATCGGGCAGCGCAGACAGCGCCACGTTCATGCGGAAGGTGCCCGAACCGCAGCGCCACTGCGCCATGCGTTCGCGGGTGGGTGCCGGTACCTGCTGCGGCTCCAGCAACTGTTCGTACAGCAGTTTCGGGTTGACGTTGGCCACCACCGCGTGGGCGCGCTCGCTGCTGCCGTCGGCCAGCACCACGCCGACCACGCGCCCGTGCTCGACCTGCAACTGGCGCACGCCGGCATCGACCCGCAGTTCGGCGCCGGCACCGCGTGCGGCCGCGGCAATGGCCTGGCTGATCGCGCCCATGCCACCGATCGCATGGCCCCAGGCACCCTTCACCCCGTTGCACTGGCCGAACACATGGTGCAGCAGCACGTAGGCGCTGCCCGGCGTGTAGGGGCTGGCGTAATTACCGACGATGCCGTCGAAGCCGAACAGCGCCTTGATCGGTTCGCTCTCGAACCAGCGGTCCAGGTACTCGGCGGCCGACAGGGTGAACAGGTCCAGCAGTTCCTGCCGCAGCGCCGGGTCCAGCGCCGCCAGCTCGCGGCCCAGCCGGCCCATCTGCCACAGCGCCGGCAGCGCACGCCAGCCGGCGTCCACGCCCAGGTCGGGCGGCGCGCGCAGCGCCCAGGCGCGCAGCACGTCGGCGAAGATTTCCAGGCGGGCTTCATAGGCGGGCAGGGCCTGCGCATCGCGCGCGGAAAACTTCGCCACCTCGGCCTGGGTGCGCCCCGGTGCTGCCAGCAGATAGCGGCCATCGGCCAGCGGCAGGAAGTTGTTCACCGGCCGCGCAACGATGCGCAGCCCGTGCCGGTGCAGCTGCAGGTCGTCGATCACCTTCGGCTGCAGCAGCGATACCGTGTACGAGGCCACCGAGTTGCGGAAACCCGGGTGGAACTCTTCGGTGACGGCGGCCCCGCCCAGCGCCGAGCGTCGTTCCAGCACCAGCACCTTGTGCCCGGCGCGGGCCAGATAGGCGGCGCACACCAAGCCATTGTGGCCGCCGCCGACGATGATCGCGTCCCAGTGGTTCATGCCTGCGCGATGGCCGCTTCGATGGTGGCGATGTCGATCTTCTTCATCGGCATCATGGCATTGAACGCGCGTCGCGCCAGCGCCTTGTCGCTGCTGGTCACCGCGTCCATCAACACCCGCGGGCTTATCTGCCAGGACACGCCCCAGCGGTCCTTGCACCAGCCACATTCGCTTTCCTGGCCGCCGTTGCCGACGATGGCGTTCCACAGCCGGTCGGTTTCGGCCTGGTCCTCGGTCTGGATCTGGAAGGAAAACGCTTCGCTGTGCTTGAACGCCGGGCCGCCATTGAGGCCCACGCAGGGAATGCCGTATACGGTGAATTCCACCATCAGCACATCGCCCTCGCGGCCGTCGGGGTAGTCACTGGGCGCGGCATGCACAGCGGTCACCGCGCTGTCGGCAAAGGTCTGCGCATAGAAGGTGGCCGCCGCCAGGGCGTCCTTGTCGTACCACACGCAGATGGTGTTCCTGTGGGCCATGGTCGGGCTCCGCAGTGGACGGTGGCGCAGCGATAGCACGGCGCCCGTTAACACCGGATCGTGCTGCGCTGCAGGAGCGCCAAGCGGCGCGCTACCATGGCGCAACGACACGACAGGGAAGGCGCGTGAAGATCCTGGTTCTGGGTGGGTACGGTGTGTTCGGTGGGCGCCTGGTGCGGTTGCTGGCGGATCTGCCGCAACTGGAGCTGTTGATCGCGGGCCGCAACCTGGCGGCGGCGCAGGCGTTCTGCGCGGCCCATCAGGGGCAGCCGCAGGTACGCCCGCTGCAGGTGGACCGGCGCCAACTGGCCCCGGTACTGCGGGCCAAGTGCCCCGACCTGGTGGTCGACGCCTCCGGGCCCTTCCAGGACTACGGCGAACACCGCTACAGCGCGGTGGAAGCGTGCATCGCTGCCGGCATCGATTACCTGGATTTCGCCGATGCCGCCGACTTCGTGTCCGGTGTGTCCGCCTACGATGCACAGGCCCGCGCGGCCGGCGTGTACGTGCTGTCCGGGGTCAGCAGTTTTCCGGTGCTGACCGCTGCGGTGCTGCGGCAGATGGCCACGCGCATGGACATTGTGCGGGTGGAAGGCGGTATCGCGCCGTCGCCGTTCGCAGGCATCGGCCTGAACGTGATGCGCGCGGTGGTGGGGTACGCCGGTTCGCCGGTGAAACTGCGCCGGCACGGCCGCGATGGCCACGGCATCGGCCTGGCCGAGAGCCGCCGTTTCACCGTCGCGGTGCCGGGGCGCCTGCCGCTGCGCAACCTGCATTTCTCGTTGGTGGATGTGCCCGACCTGCAGGTGCTGCCGCCCGAACACCCGACCATGACCGATATCTGGATGGGCGCCGGCCCGGTGCCGGAAGTGCTGCACCGGGTGCTGAACCTGCTGGCCAGGGCGCGCTGGCGCTTCAAGCTGCCGTCGCTGGAGCCGTGTTCGCGCCTGTTCTACACCGTGCTGAACCTGATGAAGTTCGGCGAACATCGCGGCGGCATGATCGTACGTGCGCAGGGCACCTGCAATGGGGTGCCGGTGGAACAGAGTTGGCACCTGCTGGCCGAAGCCGACGACGGTCCGTACATTCCGTCGATGGCGATCGAAGCGGTGATCCGCAAGCAACTGGCCGGTGAGCGGCCGACACCGGGCGCGCGCCCGGCAACGCACGCGCTGGAACTGACCGACTACGACCAGCTGTTTGCCGGCCGCACCATCCACACCGGTTTCCGCCGCGACATGCCCGGTGCCAGCCTGTACCAGCGCGTGCTGGGCGATGCGTATGCACGATTGCCTGCCACCGTGCAGGCGCTGCATGCACCGGGTGCGGCGCAGCGCTGGGTGGGGCAGGCGCTGGTGCAACGGGGCAGGGGACTGCTGTCGCGGCTGCTGGGCGCGCTGTTTGGCTTTCCTGCTGAGGGCGAGCAGGTGCCGGTCAGCGTCGAGTTCGCCCCCGAAGCCGGTGGTGAGCGCTGGACGCGCACCTTTGCCAGCCGTCGATTCTCCTCGCTGCAGACCGAAGGCCGCGGCCGCGACGAGGAACTGCTGGTCGAGCGCTTCGGCGCCGTGTCGGTTGCGCTGGCCGTGGTGGTCGAGGGGGGGCGGCTGCAGCTGGTGCCGCGTCGCTGGTCTCTGCTGGGGATCCCGCTGCCGCGCGCGCTGCTGCCGGGTGACCAGAGTTTCGAGTACGAAGAAGACGGACGGTTCGTCTTCGACGTGGAGATCGGTGCGCCGCTGGTCGGGCGCATCGTGCACTACCGGGGGACGCTGCAGCCCGGTTGACGGGCATCCTCGCGTGGCGTGGATCCACCTTTGGAACATGCGAAAAAGGCGCCCGAAGGCGCCTTTTCCTTTACTGCATCACCGCTGCATTCAGCGCCAGACCTTGATCTGCTCGGCGTCGGTGCGCTGCATCGGCTGGCCGGCCTTGCAGCTGAAGGTCGCGCCGAAGGCCGGCAGGTTCGACAGCGGACCGTTGGTGCGCCAGCGGCCCGGTGCACGAATGTCGGCGGTCAGGCGGCGCGCGGCTTCGTTCGGCGAAAGCTGCTGCGGCCACAGCGCAGCCCAGGCGCGGAAGAAGCCCTGCTGCTGGGCCGGCTTGGCCTTCGGTTCCTGCGCGGTGTAGGCCGCCCAGGCCAGCTCCAGGCCGGCGATGTCGGCCAGGTTCTCTTCCTGGGTCAGCGTGCCGTTCACCTTGGCACCCTTCACGCCGGGGAATTCGTAGGCGCCGTACTGCGCGGCCACGCGGTTGCCCAGCAGGGTCCAGGCGGTCTTGTCGGCCGGCGTCCACCAGCTGCGCAGTTCGCCCTTGGCATCCACCAGAGCGCCCTTGGCATCGATGGCGCGGTTCAGTTCGTGCCCGACCAGACCGCCGAAGCTGCCGAACTTGTCGGCGGCGTCGGCCTTGGCGTTGAACACCGGGCCCTGCAGGATGGCGGCGGTGACGATCAGGCGGTTCTGGGCCAGATCGTAGGCCAGCGACGGCTGCTGCGGCAGCACGTCCCAGCGGCGGTCGGCGTTGCCCTTGCCGATGCGCTTCATTTCTTCGCGGTGGCGCCAGGTCGAGGCGATCAGCATGTTGCCGCCGAACGAGCCACGGCCCATCGGCTGCACGCTGTAGTCCAGGTCGCGCAGCGGAGTGCCGATCTCGATCTTCAGCGCGGCCAGCTTGGCCTGCGCTTCGGTCTTGGCCTCGGCGCTCATCCAGGTGCTGTTCTTCACCGCGTCGATCTGCACTTCACGCACCTTGTCGACGATCCACGCCGCCTGGCGGCGGTCTTCAGCCGACAGGTAACGCGCGGCATATTCGCGGCCGACCATCGGGCCGGCGGCCACGTTGATGGCGTCCAGCACGCTTTCCCAGCGCTGCGGCGGCAGGGTTTCACCGCGCAGCACGCGGCCGCGGAATTCGAATTCCGCATCGCGGTAGGCCTTGGACAGGTACGGCGCCATCGAATCACCCACGCGCCAGCGCAGGTAGGCCTTCCACTGGTCCGGCTTGAGCTTGGTGACCATGCCGTCGAGCTGCTTGAACAGCTGCGGGTCGGCCAGCGAGACCAGGTCGTCGTTCACGCCCTGCGCCTTCAGGAAGGCATCCAGCTGCAGGTTGCGGTAGCGGCTGTTCAGGTCCTTGGTGGAGATCGGCGCGTAGTTGTTGAACGGATTGTTGATGCCGGCCAGCGACTGCGCGTTGCGCGCCAGTTCGGTTTCCAGCGCGATGACCGACTGCGCTTCGGCATCCAGCTTGGCGGCCGGGGTGCCGGTCAGCGCCAGGATCTGCTTCACGTAGTTGCGGTAGCGGCCCATCAGGGCGACGGTGTCGGCATCGGAGCGGGTGTAGAAGGCCGGATCAGGCAGGCCCATGCCGCCCTGCATGAAGTAGCCGATGTGGCGGTCCAGCGCCTTCAGGTCCACGTCCGGGCCGAAGTTGAAGGCCACCGGGATACCGACCTGGTGCAGCGCGGCAATCGACGCCGGTACATCCTTGGCCTTTTTGATGGCATTGATGCGGGTCAGCAGCGGGGCGATCGGGTTCGAGCCGTCCGCTTCCACGGCGGCTTCGTCCAGGCCGCTGGCCCAGAAGTCGCCCAGCAGCTTCTGCACGTTGCCCTGCGGCGCCTTCATCGAGGCGTCCAGCAGTTCACGCTGCTGCTGGCGGCTGCGGTCGACCAGCTGGCCCAGCGCGGTCGCAGCGCCGGTCTGCGGGGCCGGGTTGGCCTTCAGCCAGCCGGCGTTGGTGGCGTCGTAGAAATCGCTGCACTGGACGCTCACGGCAGGCGCGCGCGCGGCCTTTTTCTTGGCGGCGAATGCATCGTGGGTCGGGACCAGGGTCGCCAGGCTGATGCCCAGGGCGACGGCAAGCGGACGGAAGTTGGGCATGTAGAACGAATCCGTGATGGATTGAGGGCGGGCGAACTATAGCAAGCCGTGCATGGGCGCGGCATGCACGCCTCACGCGGTGCTGGGTTTACCCGCATGGGGTCGGAGCCCTCGCGCTGCGCGCAAGGGATCCGACCCCGGAAAAACAAAGGCCCGGGACGTCCCGGGCCTTTGCAGGTCTACCGCAGCTTCAGCCGTGGCTTACCAGATCACCACCTGCTGGTCGCCGCTGCGGGCCATCGGCGAACCGGCCTTGCACTGGAACGCCGCTGCGAAGGTCGGCAGGTTCGACGGCGCACCCATGGCGCGGAACTGCGCCGGGGCGTGCGGGTCGGTGGCCAGGCGGACCTTGGCGTTTTCCGGGGTGTACTTGGTGCGCCACACGGTGGCCCAGTTGAAGAAGAAGCGCTGGTCGCGGCTGAAGCCATCAACCTTCGGGTCTTCCTTGCCGGCGCTGGCCTTCTGCAGGGCGTCGTAGGCTGTGGCCAGGCCGCCCAGGTCGGCGATGTTCTCGCCCAGGGTCAGCTTGCCGTTCACCGCCTGGCCGTCCACCTTGTACTGGTCGAACTGCTTGACCAGCTTGCCGGTCAGGCCCGCGAAGTTCTTCGAATCGCCTTCGGTCCACCAGTTCTCGAAGTTGCCGGTCGGCCCGAAGCGGCTGCCCTGGTCGTCGTAACCGTGGGTCATTTCATGGCCGATGACCGCGCCGATGCCGCCGTAGTTCAGGGCGTCGTCGGCCTTCGGGTCGAAGAACGGCGGCTGCAGGATGGCGGCCGGGAACACGATCTCGTTCTGCAGCGGGTTGTAGTAGGCGTTGACCGTCTGCGGGGTCATGCCCCACTCGGTCTTGTCCACCGGCTTGCCGATCTTGGACAGGTTGTACTGGTAGTTGAACGCAGTGGCCGCGCGCACGTTGCCCAGGTAGCTGTCACGGTTGGTCTGCAGGCCCGACCAGTCGCGCCACTTGTCCGGGTAGCCGATCTTCGGGGTGAAGGTTTCCCACTTGGCGATGGCCTTGGCCTTGGTTTCATCGCTCATCCAGGACAGGCCCTGGATGCGGTCCTTCAGCGAGGCGGCCAGATTCTTCACCAGGTCTTCCATCTTCGCCTTGGCTTCCGGCGAGAAGGCTACCTTTACGTACAACTGGCCGAAGGCTTCGCCGGCGTCGCTTTCAATGGTGCCCAGCACGCGCTTCCAGCGCGGCTTCTGTTCCTTCTGGCCGTTCAGGGTCTTGCCGTAGAAGTTGTAGCTTTCCTGCACGAAGGCTTCGGACAGGTACGGCGAGGCGCCATCAACGGTGTGGAAGCGCAGGTAGGCGCGCCAGATCGACGGATCGGTATCGGCCAGGGCCTTGCTCACTTCCTGGTGGAAGGTCGGGATGGCCAGCGAGAACTTCTCCGGCGCGGCGACGTTCTGCGACTTGAAGAACTCGGTCCAGCTGAAGTTCGGGGTCAGTGCGTCGGCCTCGGCCAGGGTGACCGGGTGGTAGAACAGGGACACGTCGCGCGACAGTTCTTCGCTCGACTTGGAGGCCTTGGCCAGGCGGGTTTCGAATTTCACCACGTCCTCGGCCTGCTTGGCCGCATCGGCCGCTGCCACGCCGGACAGTTCCAGCACCTTGGCCACGTGGGCCTGGTAGGCCTTCAGCTTGTCGGCGTTCTTGGCGTCGGTGTAGTAGGTGGTGTCGGGCAGGCCCAGGCCGCCCTGGCTGGCGTAGGCCATGTTCATGGCCGAGTTCTTGAAGTCCGCTTCGGCACCGAAGCCGAACAGCACGTTCTCGCCCTTGGCCGCGCTGCTGCGCAGGTAATCGGCGATGGCGGCCTTGTCCTGCAGGCCATCGATGGCGGCCAGGTCGGCCTTCAGCGGCTCGATGCCCTGGGCGTTGATCTTGGCCTCATCCATGCCGGTGGCCCACAGGTCACCGACCACCTTTTCAATGTGGTCGGGGTTCTTCACCTGCGCCACCTGCTCGACCAGCTGGTGCTGCACGGCCACCGAACGCTCGTCCAGGATGGTGAAGGCGCCCCAGCTGGTGCGGTCGCCCGGAATCTCGTTGGCAGCCAGCCACTTGCTGTTCACGTAGTCGCCGAAGGCGGTGCAGGCGTCCTTGCTGGTGTCCAGGTCACCGGGCTGGAAGGCGTTGTAGGCCGGCAGCTTGCTTTCGTCCAGCTTGTAGGCGGTGGCGGCTTCGGTGGCAGCCGGCGTGGAGGCGGTGGCGTCCTTTGCCGGGGTATCAGTCTTGCCGCAGCCGACCAGCGCGGCCGAAACGGCCAGGGTCAGCAGCACGATCTTGGGAGTACGGGTCACTTGAATGGCCTCCAGGCCGAGTGAGTCAGGGAAAGGCCGCATGGACGGCCGTGGGCCGAACAATACGCCTGCGGCCCGGCCTGCAAGGGTGTCGAAGGTCATGGCCGATTGCAAACCCCCCAGCCGTTGGCCGGACCGCCAGATATGGAAAAGGAAAGGGCGGCTTGCGCCGCCCTTTCCGGGTACTGCCTGAAGCGCTATCAGAACTTGTACGAGGCGCCCATGTAGAAGTAGCGGCCCACGTTGTCATACAGCGCCGAACCCACGTCCGCACCGAAGTAGTTCACCGGCGGATCCTTGTCGAAGGCGTTGTCGATGCCCAGGTACACGTCGATCTTGTCGCCCGGGAAGCGATAGCCGAACTGGAAGTTGTTGTACACGTAGGAACCGTTGCGGATCGGGCTCTGCGAACCGGGGTTGCTGTTGTAGCTGTCCGGGGTCACGCGCAGGTTGCCGTCCACGTAGGTCATGTCCCACGACGCACGCCACTGGCCCAGCGAGTACTTGGTCTGCAACTGGGCGCGCCAGCGCGGATCGGTCACGTAGGTGACGTACTCGGTGTATTCATCCGGGAAGTCCTGGAAGGCCCATTCGCGGGACTGCAGCAGACGGGTACCGACGAAGCGCACCACGGTATCGCCACCGGCCAGCTTGAAGCGGTAGTCCATTTCCAGGTCGACACCGATACGGCGCGAGCGGGCCAGGTTCTCGTTCAGCGCGGTCCAGCGGGTGATCGAGTACTCGGGGAAGGCCCGGCCCGTGGCATCGGTGAAGCCGCCAACCGGCGCACGCACGATCTGGTCACAGAACGCGTTGCCCACGCCCCCCGGCGAATCGACGCAGCGGGTCGCGTTGGTCTGCGCATTCACTGCACCGATGGCGTCCTTCAGGTTGATGTTCCAGTAGTCGATCGACATGCCGAACCCTTCCAGGAACTCCGGCTGCCACACCAGACCGTAGGTGAAGCTGCGAGCGCGCTCGGGCTTCAGGTCCGGGTTGCCGCCGCTCACGCCGGGGCGGCTGGCAGTGTAGGTGTCGACCCAACCCACTGGAATGCCCAGCGCCGAGCAGTTGGCCTGGCGCAGCGCCGGGTCCTTGGCGGTGGACGGACGGTTGCTGTTGGTCACCAGGTAGTTGCAGGGATCGGCGACGGTGGCGAAGTTCTCGCTCTGCGGGTTGTACAGTTCACCGATGCTCGGTGCACGCACGGCCTGCGACAGGGTGCCGCGGGCACGCAGGGACGGAATGATGGTCCAGTCCAGGCCGACCTTCCAGGTGGTGGTCTTGCCGATGCTGCTGTAGTCGGACCAGCGACCGGCGGCATCCATGGTCAGGTTGTAGATACCCGGGATGTCGGCCAGCAGCGGCACGGTGGTTTCCACGAACGCTTCGCGCACGTCGTACTTGCCGGCGCGGTTGGGAATGGCGTTGAGGAAGGTCAGGCCCTGTGCGGCCAGCGGATCGGTGATTTCGCGGCTCTTCTCGCGGCGGTATTCCACGCCACCGGCCACGCCCACGTCACCGGCCGGCAGGCTGAACAGCGAGCCATTGGCAACCGATGCGCTGAACACGCTCTGCTGGATGCGCGAGAAGTTGTACGAATTGACGTTCATCCAGTCGCGTGCGGCCTGGGTGACCTGGCCATTGCCCAGCACGCTGAACGGAACGCATCCGTCACGGCCGAACGCGGAGTAGACGCGGCCGGTGTGCGGATTGATGGCGTTCGGATTCAGCGTGGTGCGGCAGGTGACCTGGCCGGTGGCCGGGTCGATCACCGCATCCAGACCCGCCTGCCAACGCTCGTTGATGCGGTTGTTCAGGTTCCAGCGCTTGACCTCGCTCTGGCCCCAATTGCCGTACACATCGTAGGTCCAGTTTTCGCTCAGGTTGCCTTCCATGCCGAACACGAAGCGCTGGGTGTTGCGCTCCACGTGTTCGCCGCGCTGGCCGGCATCGACGTTGAAACGGTTCAGCGTGAGCGACGAGGCGCCGTTGGCCAGCATCAGCGCACGCAGTTCCGGCGAAACGAACGCGTTGTCACGCTGGATGCGGATGGTGGTATCGAACGACGGCTGCGCCAGGAAGTCCGACTCGGTCTCGGTGTACTTGCCTTCGAAGTACAGGCGGTGGTTGTCGGTCAGATCGAAGTTGACGATCGTGTTCACGCTCTTGCGATCGAACTCCGGCTGCAGGTCAGCCACGGCGTTCAGATCGGCGAAGTCGCAATTGGTGCAGCTGCTGTTGCTGACGACGATGCCGTCGTAGCGCTGCTTGCGGAACGTGCCATCCGGGTTGAACTGGTAGCGGTTGCCCCAGGTGGCCGGATTGGTGGCACTGAAGGTGCCCAGGGTGAACGTACCGCCGTAGGAGATCGAGTGGTTGCCGCCCGGGCCGCTCAGCACGGTCTGCGGGTTGCTTTCGCTCGGCGGCTTGGACGAGTCGTAGTTCGGGTTCGGAACCGAGACCAGGTACTCGCGACCGATGGCACGGTCGGTGCGCACGAAGCGGTCCTGCTTGCTGTATTCCAGCGCGATCGCCGCGTTACCGCGGCCACCGGCGAAATCGGTACCGGCCGACACGCTGACGAACGAGCGGTTGAAGCCGCCTTCGTCGGCCATGCCGGTCTGGCCACGGATTTCCGCGCCGTCGAAGGACTTCTTCATGATGAAGTTGACCACGCCGGCCACGGCGTCGGCGCCGTACACGGCCGAGGCGCCGCCGGTGATGACTTCCACGCGCTCGATCCATTCCACCGGAATGGTGTTCACGTCCACCGAAGTGGAGCCGGAGGTCGAACCCACGTGGCGGCGGCCATTGACCAGCACCAGCGTGCGCGAGGTGCCCATGCCGCGCAGGTCCAGCAGGCCCACGCCGGCGGTACCGATAAAGCGGGTGGAGTTGCCCAGCGTGTAGCTCGGGGTCAGCGCCGGCATGCGGGTCATCAGGTCGCCGATGTTGTTCGCGCCGGTGGCGCGGATTTCTTCGGCGGTGATGGCCGTCACCGGTGAGGGGGTGACGAAGCCGGTGCGCGCAATACGCGAGCCGGTCACGCTGATGCGATCCAGATCGACCGGGTTGGAGCCCGGGGTGGCTTCCTGTGCCAGGACGGGTGCGGCGGCGGCGAACATCAGGCCGGCCAGCAGTGCATTGGTCAGCGGGTGGCGACCGGGCAAGCGGTGGTGCGTCATCAAGTGAATCCCCCTAAGAAGTGTGAAACGCCGGACTTCCTTGCCGACGTTCTGCAAATGTTCATGCGTCATCCTGACGTCACCGGAACCTAACACGGTCTTAACGGGAAATGTACGGTTGTGTCACAAGAGTTTGCTAAATCAGTCGGTTCGATACACAAAACTGCAACAAATACAGCGTCTTAGTCTCAGTTTCCTTTGCAACTTCTGGCGGCCTGAGTGTTCGATGAATGGGGGTGTTCGCTTAACAATGCGCAGCACAACCGGTCCTGCGCTCAGCTGGCCCTGTTGCCAGGCAAAAAAAGACCCCGCCGAAGCGGGGTCTCCAGTCAACGCGTTGTGGGCGTGGCTTACTTCGCGCCGAAGTCGTACTTGGCCTGTACGTAGATCGCACGTCCGTAGGCGCTGTACAGGTAGTTGTTGTACGGCTGGCCGCTGGTGCCGGCGTAGCTGAAGCGCTGGTTGTCAGGCAGCTTGTTGAACACGTTGTTGACCATCAGCGACAGGGTCAGGTTGTCCATCGCGCGGTAGTTCACGCTCAGGTTGTAGGTGGTGTAGGAACCCCACTTGCCAGCCTTGTAGCCCGAGCTGTGCACGTAGTCGTAGCCGTTGCCCGCGTAGGCCATGTAGTTCGGCGTCTTGCCGATGTAGTTGGCATACAGGGTGGTGGTCCACTTGTCCTTGGCCCAGGCGATAGAGCCATCGGCGCGCACCTTGGCGTAGGAATCGTAGACCCACATCGCGTACGGGTCGCGCAGCAGGTCCAGGTACTCGTCGCCCGGCTGCGGCTGCAGTTCGCGCTTGAGCATGTTGGTGTAGTTGCCCGAGAACTGCAGCGAGCCGAAGCGACCAACGTCCTGCACGTACTTGAAGCTGGCCGTCAGCGCCTGCAGGTTCTGCCGGGCGACGTTCATCTTCGGCGTGTAGATTTCATCCAGCACGCCCGAGGCATCGCGGGTGATCCAGTCGTTCACATTCTGGCAGCTGGCCGAGGTGTTGTTGGTCTGGCCGTTGCGGCAGTAGTACTCAGCCAGCAGCAACTGGTCGGAGCTGAGGGTGTTGACCTCGTTCTCGATCTTCCAGTTGTAGTAGTCCAGCGACACCGACAGGTTGTTGATCGGTGCCCAGACCACGCCCGCGTTCCAGACGTCGGCGGTGATCGGTTCCAGGTCCGGGTTGCCGGACTGGGTGCCGAACACCGACACGCTGTCGTACGGGCAGCCGGTGGTGTCGACCGGGTTGAAGCCCAGCTCGCCGCAGCGGTAGTAGTCGGTCGAACCGTTGGCGTAGTAGCCGCTCTCGCCCTGGAAGGCGTCGGACAGGGTCGGCGCGCGGAAGGCGGTACCGTACTTGCCGCGGAACAGCAGGCTCTCGATCGGGCGGAACTCCAGGCCCACGCTGTAGGTGGCCTTGTCGATGGTGTTGCTACCGATCTTGAAGGCGTCATAGCGGCCCGAGCCGGTGACGGTGAGCGAGTCGAGCAGCGGCAGGCGCAGTTCGCTGGTCACCGCGTAGCTGCTGCGGTGGCCGGCACCGGACACCGCCGTGGTGCCCCACACGCTGCCATCGACCAGGCGGGCATCGGGGGTGTAATCCCAACCTTCGCTGCCGCCTTCCACCACCACCGCGAAGCCGGCATCACCGCCGGGCAGGCTGAACAGCGAGCCGTTGGTGACCTGCGCGCGCAGCAGGTTCTGCCAGGTGCGGCTCTGGCTGTAGGTGTAGCCGGTGAAACTCTGGAAATCGCCCGACGGCAGCGGCGAGTAGAACGCATCCCAGTCCGGGCTGTAGATGTTGTAGCCGGTGCTGGTGGTGCCCAGCACCGGGCCCAGCACACGGTCTTCGAAGTAATCGTTGATCGGGTCGTTCCAGCGCACGAAGTTGCGCTCGGTCAGCTTGTATTCGCCACGGGTGAAGCTGGCGCTGTAATCCCAGTTGCCCGCCGTGCCACGACCGCCCAGGGTGACCTGGTAGGCCTTGTTGCGGTCGGTGTTCATGATGTCGCGGTAGCCGGCGCCGCCGATGTCTTCCGGCGCGAACACGCGCTGCAGGTTCATGTACTGGCCGCTGTCCTGGTCGTAGAAGCGACCCCAGCCGGAGGAGGTGCCCCACCAGGTGTAGCTCGAGCCGGTGGCGTACTTCACTTCTTCCAGGCTGTACAGCGCGTCGCCGAACAGCTGGAAGTTGTCAGTCACATCGAAGGTGGCCGAGCTGTAGATCTGCCCGCTTTCCTTGCCGTTCTTGATGGTCTTGTAACCGGTGCCGTAGACCGAGCCGCAGGCCTGGCCGGTGGGGCGGGTGCCCAGCACGGTGGTGCCACCGAACTGGCCGGCCACGTCGGCGCACAGGTCCGGGTCCATCATCGCGTAGCGGTTGCCGTTGGCCGGCAGCAGCACCAGGAAGTCATTGGACACGTACTGCGGGCTGTAGCCGTCGGGGTTGTTGACCTTGGTCAGGTCACGCTGGTAACCCCAGATCGGGCTGGTCTTTTCGTACTGCACGTTCACCAGCGCGTTGAATCGGTCATCCTTGGAATTGAAGCCGCGTGCCGCGCTGAAGCGGAAGCTGTTGCCACCGCCTTCGCTGTAGGCACCGCCGCGCACGCTCAGCGTGCCGCCGTCCATGCGCTCCTTCAGGATGATGTTGACCACGCCGGCGATGGCGTCCGAACCGTACAGCGAGGACTGGCCGCCCGGCAGGATCTCGATGCGCTCGACGATGTCGATCGGAATGCCGCTGATGTTGTTGAACGTATCGCTGCCGTTGTACAGCGCTGGATACGAAAGCATCGGGCGGCCGTTGATCAGGTACTTGGTGTAGCCCGGGCTGAGGCCGAACATGCCAGCCGCTTCAGCGCCCTGGGTGAACGAGGCCGAGGTCTGGCCACCCTGCAGGCCGCCGGTGGACAGCGAGGACTGCTGCAGCACATCGGCCACGCTGGTGAAGCCGCGGGTCTGGATGTCTTCGGCAGTGACCGTCAGGACCGGCGTGTGGTTCTCGATTTCGGTCTGCGGAATCAGCGAGCCGGTAACCGTCACGCGGTCCAGCTGGGTGGTGGCGCCGTCCTGCGCCGCGGCGGCGCCGCTGGCCAGCAGGGTGCCGATCAGGGCGAGAGTCAGTGGGTGACGCGAAAACGCATTGCGGTGGCTGTGCATGAAGGATCCCCATCGGAACAGATCAAGGCGGTGTCGTCCGTGACGGCTTTATGGTGCGTTCAGTTGCTTTCCATTCATTTCGACCGTAACACGGCTTTAACCTGGTCAACACATCGTTGTCACGACCGTCGAGCGTGGGCGGGCTGAAAACGTTTTATGAATCAAACGGCTAACCGGATTGTTTTGAAATGTGTCAATGTGTTGCGTTGCGAAAAGGCCTGTTTCAGTCGCGATATAAGTGAGCAATTTCAACAACTTGAAACTACATTGTTGCGGTGCGCCATCGTCGTTTACAACTGGGATTTGATCGCGGCCTGTATCTCAGTCATGGGCCGGAATCGAACGCTGTGTCGACCCTTGGGTGGCCGAATGGGACATCTGGCGCAGAAGGGACAAGACTGCCGCTCGGGCGCGGCGGGATGCCGTCAAGACTTGAGCGTCTGCGCCGGTCTGTGGCAGAACCGCGCGCCCGCTGGCAGATGCCGGCGTCCGGCCGGTTTTCGCCCAGCTTGTATGATGGCGGGCTCTTGAATCAGATCTCTTCGGAGCCCGCAGTGAACAGTTCGACCCGCCGTCCCCACGCCAGCCAGGTCCAGAAGGGCCTGACCCCGCATGCGCGCGTGCGCAACGTGATCGCGGTGGGCTCGGGCAAGGGCGGGGTGGGCAAGTCCACTACCTCGGTGAACCTGGCCGTGGCCCTGCAGCAGCTGGGCGCGCGGGTAGGTGTGCTCGATGCCGATATCTACGGCCCCAGCGTGCCGGCCATGCTCGGCCTGTCCGGTCGCCCGGAAAGCCCGGACAACAAGAGCATCGAACCGATGCGCGCGTTCGGCGTGGACACCATGTCCATCGGCTACCTGGTCGAAGACGAGACGCCGCTGATCATGCGCGCGCCGCGTGCAACCGCAGCGCTCACCCAGCTGTTCGAGGACACGCTGTGGGATGACCTGGACTACCTGCTGATCGACCTGCCGCCGGGCACCGGCGACATCCAGCTGACCCTGGTGCAGAAGATTCCGCTGGCCGGTGCGGTGATCGTCACCACCCCGCAGGACATCGCCACGCTGGATGCGAAGAAGGCCCTGAAGATGTTCGAGAAGGTGGAGGTGCCGGTGCTGGGCGTGGTCGAGAACATGGCCGTGCACACCTGCAGCAACTGCGGGCATGTGGAACATCTGTTCGGTGAAGGCGGCGGCGAGCGCATGGCCGCGCAGTACGGCGTGCCGCTGCTCGGCTCGCTGCCGCTGCAGATCGATATCCGCGAACAGGGCGATGCCGGTACGCCGATCACCGCCGCACAGCCCGATTCGGCCACCGCCAAGGCTTATCGCCAGGCCGCGCAGCGGCTGATCGAGGAAGTGGGCAAGCGTCCGCGCGGTTCCATTCCGATCCTGTCTTCGCTGCTGTGACCGCCGCGGCGGCGCCCCACCGGGCGCGCCCGGCCCCCTGCTAGAATCCCCGCGCCCCTCGCACCCAGGACAAAGCATGAGCATCAAGAGTGACCGTTGGATCCGCCGCATGTCCGAGCAGCACGGCATGATCGAGCCCTTCGAGGCCGGGCAGGTGAAGCAGGCCAACGGCGAGCGCATCGTCAGCTACGGTACGTCCAGCTACGGCTACGACGTGCGCTGCTCGCGCGAGTTCAAGGTGTTCACCAACATCAACTCCACCATTGTCGATCCCAAGCACTTCGACCCGGGCAGCTTCGTGGACATCGTCGGCGATGAGTGCATCATTCCGCCCAACAGCTTCGCGCTGGCGCGCACCGTCGAGTACTTCCGCATTCCGCGCGACACCCTGGTGGTGTGCCTGGGCAAGAGCACCTACGCGCGCTGCGGCATCATCGTCAACGTCACCCCGCTGGAGCCGGAATGGGAAGGGCACGTGACCCTGGAATTCAGCAACACCACGCCGCTGCCGGCGCGCATCTATGCCAACGAAGGCGTGGCGCAGATGCTGTTCTTCCAGGCCGCTGCCGATGACGTCTGCGAGACGTCCTACAAGGACCGTGGTGGCAAGTACCAGGGCCAGACCGGCGTGACTCTGCCGCGCACCTGAGCTGTCATGGAGCCGAGCATGGCTCGGCTCTCCATGGGCGAGGGCGGCGCTTGCGCCGCCCTTGTTATTTGCCGCGCCCGAACAGCATGGCGATGCCCACGCCCACCAGTGCCACCGGCCACCAGGTCAGCAGCAGCTTGGACAGGTTCAGATGCGTCCAGCCCAGATTGCTGGCAAGCATGAACAGGCCGATCAAAATCAGCAGGATGGCGGCGACGAGGTTGAATCGCATCGGGTCGGCACTGTCTCAGGAGTGGGCCGGATATCCTAGCCGTTCCTTCCAGTAGGCGACATGCTGGTCCAGTGCCGCCGGGTCGTAGCGGTGGGCCGGGCCGCTGCCCCAGACCGGGCCGGGCCAGGCCGGATCACCGTCGTGGCGGCCGATCACATGGAAATGCAACTGGCGCACGATGTTGCCCAGCGCGCCGATGTTGATCTTCTCCACCCCGTCCGAGCCCTTCAGGGCCTTGCAGGCGCGGTTGAGTTCGGTGCGCAGCTTGTCCTGCTGCTCGCCGTCCAGCTCGATCCACTCGGTCACCCCGGCCAGGCGCGGTACCAGCACCAGCCAGGGGAAGCGCTCATCGTTCATCAACCGCACTTGCGACAACGGGCCTTCGGCGACCAGCACGCTGTCGGTGGCCAGGCGTGTATCCAGTTCGAACTCGCTCATCCAAGATGCTCCGTGAAGAAGTCCAGGGTGCGTTGCAGCGCCAGGGCGGCGCTGTCTGGATCATACGCATGTCCGACGTCGCGGTTGAAGGCATGGTCGGCCGGATAGACGTACGTGGCCATCTGCGGCAGCTTTTCGCGGTGGGCCTGCACCGCCTCCGGCGGAATGCTCTTGTCCTGCGCGCCGAAGTGGAAGATCACCGGCGCCTTGGGCGTTTCGTCCAGGTAGTTCACGTTGCGGCCGCCGTAGTAGCTCACCGAGGGCAGGCCCAGGCGCATGGCCGCCAGCAGGGCCACGCTGCCGCCCCAGCAGTAGCCGACCGTGCCGACCTTGCCGTACGGAGCCAGCCGGGTAGCGGCGGCGCGTACCACTTCCAGCGCCTTTTCCATGCCCAGCGTATTGACCCGTTCCAGCCCGTCCTTCACGCCTTCGGCGGTGTAGGGCAGGGCGTCGGTGTCGGCCTCGGCGCCATCGACCAGATCGAAGAACGACGGCGCCAGCACCGCATAGCCCTGGGCGGCGAAGCGCTCGGCCACGCTGCGGATATGCGGGTTGGCGCCGAAGATCTCCTGCACCACCACCAGGCCGGCGCGGGGCTTGCCCTCGGGCAGGGCCTGCCAGGCGCGAACCGGGCCGTGGTGCGTATCCAGGGTGATCCATTCGGACATCGTCGGGAACCTCGTTGCAGGGGACAGGCCTGCATTGTCGGTGCTGGCCGGGTTAGCGGCGCGTCAGCGGCTGTGCCCGATCAGGCGGCTGGCCGTTCAGGCGCAGGCGCCAACCCCGGTATACTGGCGCCCTTTCAGGCCCCGGCCCCCAGGTCCCCCTGCCATGCCGGCAGGGGCCCAGGCCCCCAGAGTCCCGCAATTTCCATGTCCCAGCTGAACCCCAAAGTCGGCTTCGTCAGCCTTGGCTGCCCGAAGGCCCTTGTCGATTCCGAGCGCATCCTCACCCAGCTCCGCTCGGAAGGCTACGACATCGTCCCGTCCTACGATTCGGCCGACGTGGTGGTGGTCAACACCTGCGGCTTCATCGATTCGGCAGTGACCGAATCGCTGGATGCGATCGGCGAGGCGATGAACCAGAACGGCAAGGTGATCGTCACCGGCTGCCTGGGCAAGCGCCCGGAGCAGATCCGCGAGGCCTACCCGAACGTGCTGGCGGTGTCCGGCCCGCAGGATTACCAGAGCGTGATGGAAGCGGTGCATGAAGCGCTGCCGCCCAAGCACGACCCGTTCGTGGACCTGGTGCCCGACTACGGCATCAAGCTGACCCCGCGCCACTACGCCTACCTGAAGATTTCCGAAGGCTGCAACCACCATTGCAGCTTCTGCATCATTCCCTCGATGCGGGGCAAGCTGGTCTCGCGCCCGGTGGATGACGTGCTGCGCGAAGCCGAGCGGCTGGTGCGTGGCGGGGTGAAGGAGCTGCTGGTGGTTTCGCAGGACACCTCGGCTTACGGCGTGGACGTGAAATACGCCGAGAAGATGTGGCGCGACAAGGCCTACCAGACCCGCCTGAAGGCGCTGTGCGAAGGCCTGTCCGAGCTCGATGCCTGGGTGCGCATGCACTACGTCTACCCGTACCCGCACGTGGACGAGGTGGTGCCGCTGATGGCGGAGAACCGCATCCTGCCGTACCTGGACATCCCGTTCCAGCACGCCAGCCCGCGCATCCTGCGCCTGATGAAGCGCCCGGGAGCGGTCGAGAAGACCCTCGAGCGCGTGCAGAACTGGCGCCGCATCGCCCCGGACATCACCGTGCGTTCGACCTTCATCGTCGGCTTCCCGGGCGAGACCGAGGCCGAGTTCGAAGAGCTGCTGTCGTTCCTGGACGAGGCACAGCTGGACCGCGTGGGTGCCTTCGCCTATTCGCCGGTGGAAGGCGCCACCGCCAACGCGCTGCCGGATCCGGTGCCGGAAGAAGTGAAACAGGAGCGCCTGGCGCGCTTCATGGAAAAGCAGGCGCAGATTTCCGCTTCGCGCCTGGAAGCCAAGATCGGCACCGTGCAGCAGTGCCTGGTCGATGCCATCGAAGGCGATATCGCCGTGGCCCGTTCGCGCGCCGACGCGCCGGAAATCGACGGCCTGGTGCATATCCAGAACGCCGACCAGGTGGCGCTGCGCGTGGGCGAGTTCGTCGACGTGGAGATCACCGAAAGCGACGACCACGATCTGTACGGCGATGCGCTGCCGCCGAGCACGCGCCCGGCGTTCGACCTCAAGGTTCTGTGACAACAGCGATGGCCGCCGACGCCGGCCATCGACGCTTCGTGCCGCCGCCGCGTGCGGCGGTGCCGGCAGCGGTGTTCGACCATCCGCTGTTTGCCGGTGTGGCGGGCTTCCGTGACCTGCTGGCAACACCCGGCTGGCCCAGCGTGTCCGCGCTGGATGCGCGTCTGGCCGTGCCGGGCCTGCGGCTGGTGGAGCAGGATGCCGCGCTCCTGGCCGATGGCCTGCACTATGAAACCCGCATTGCCCAGGGCCGCCTCGCGACCCGCGCCGACAACTGGCACGACCTGTTCAATGCGCTGGTCTGGGCCTGCCTGCCGCCGCTGAAGCGTGCGCTCAATGGGCAGCAATGCCGGCACATCGCCGCGATGGCGCCCGGCCAGCGCAACCGCGCGCAGGCCGCGCTGACCCAGTTCGATGAAACCGGCGTGGTGGTGCGGGTGCGCGACCCTGCGTTGCTTGCTGCGTGGGACGCGCATGATTGGTCTGCACTGTTCGCGCCCGCGCCCTGGAAGGAGGGGCGCATCGCGGTGGCGACCGTGTTTGGCCACGCTCTGATGGAGCAGGGGCTGCTGCCCGGGCGGCGACTGGTGGGCAAATGCGTGGTGGTGCGCGGCGATGAAGACACGGCCTGCATCGAAACGGTGGTGCAGGCCATTGAACAGGACCGGGCGCTGACAGATCCATTGCAGCTGCGACCGTTGCCGCTGGCCGGCATTCCCGGTTGGCACGAGGTACAGGATGCGGCCTTCTACGCGGATGCCGTCTACTTCCGCCCGCTGCGCGAAGGGCGCCAGTACCCGCTGCCGCTGCACACCGCCAGGTAGAGTCGAGCTTGCTCGACTGCTTTTGAGATCAGTCGAGCATGGCTCGACTCTACAGCGGCGGGTACTCCACGCCGATCACCGCAAAGGTGAACTGCCCACCAGGCAGTTCCACCGAAAACTCATCGTCGATGCGCTTCTTCAGCAGCGCCCGCGCCAGTGGCGAATCAATGCTGATCCAGCCCAGTCCGGCATCGGTTTCGTCCGGGCCGACGATGCGATAACGGCTGGTCTGCCCGTTGTCCACGTTTTCCAGCTCCACCCAGGCGCCGAAGAACACCGCCTGCGGGTCGGTCGGGGTGGTGTCCACCACGCGCAGTGCGTCCAGGCGCTTGGTCAGATAGCGCACCCGGCGGTCGATCTCGCCCAGCTGCTTCTTGCGGTAGGTGTATTCGGCGTTCTCGGAACGATCACCCTCGGCCGCGGCCGCGGCCAGCGCCTTCACCACCTCGGGGCGGTGCACGCGCCACAGCTCATCCAGTTCGGCTTTCAGCCGGGCATGGCCGGCGGCGGTGATCAGGGCAGTGCTTTTTTCTGCGGGGGGGCGCCAACGGGACATGCAGTACGTATTCTTTTCAGGAGTAAGGAATGGGGTCGGAGCCCTCCCTGGCAGGAGGGATCCGACCCCGGGGTCAGATCCCTTTCCCACGGAAAGGGCTCTGACCCCGGCAGCGAACGCTCAGCGCTTGCCGCCGAAGATGCCGCCCAGCAATCCGCGCACGATCTGGTTGCCCAGCTTGGTGCCCACGGTCCGGGTGGTCTGCTTGGCCATGGTTTCAATCATGCCCTGGCGGCGCTTGGTGCCGAAGATCGCATCCTTGATCGCCTGGCCGAAGCCGCCTTCCTGCGCCTCGTCCTGCTCGCGACTGCGTGCGGCCGGGGCCTCGGCCTTCTCCACCGCCTTCTGCGCGCGCTGGGCCAGCAGTTCGGCGGCCGATTCGCGGTTCACCGCCGTGTCGTAGCGGGTGCCCACCGGGCTGCCGGCGCGCACCTGCGCGCGTTCGGCCTCGGTCACTGGCCCCATCCGGCAGCGGGGCGGGGCGATCATCGTCTGCTGCACCGGCATCGGCACGCCCTTGTCCTGCAGCGTGGACACCAGCGCCTCGCCGGTGCCGAGCTGGCCCAGCGCCTTGGCCACGTCCAGCTTCGGGTTCGGCACGAAGGTTTCGGCGGCGGTCTTCACCGCCTTCTGGTCGCGCGGGGTGAACGCGCGCAGCGCATGCTGCACCCGGTTGCCCAGCTGGCCCAGGATGTTGGCCGGCACGTCGTCGGGGAACTGCGAGCAGAAATACACGCCCACGCCCTTGGAGCGGATCAGTCGCACCACCTGTTCGATGCGCTGCACCAGCGAGGCCGGTGCGTCGTCGAACAGCAGGTGCGCCTCGTCGAAGATGAAGACCAGCTTGGGCTTTTCCAGGTCGCCCACTTCGGGCAGCTGTTCGAACAGCTCGGACAGCAGCCACAGCAGGAAAGTGGAATACAGCTTGGGCTTGAGCACCAGCTGGTCGGCGGCCAGGATGCCGATCACGCCGCGCCCGTCGTGATTGACCCGCATGATGTCGGCCAGCTCCAGCGCCGGCTCACCGAAGAAGCCTTCGCCGCCGTCCTGGGCCAGGCGCAGCAGTGCGCGCTGGATGGCGGCGATCGACTGCGCGCTGACCAGGCCGTACTCGGTGGAAATGTCCTTGCGCTCTTCGGCCACCAGGGCCAGCAGGGCGCGCAGGTCGTCCATGTCCAGCAGCAGCAGGCCGCGGTCGTCGGCCAGCTTGAACACGATGTCCAGCACGCCGGACTGGGTATCGTTCAATTCCAGGATGCGCGCCAGCAGGGTCGGGCCCATTTCGCTGACGGTGGTGCGCACCGGGTGCCCCAGCTTGCCGTACAGGTCCCAGAACACGGTGGGGCTGCCTTCCGGGGCGTAGTCGGCCACGCCGATCTGCGCGGCGCGCTGCAGCAGGCTGTCGCTGCCCGTGCCGGGCACGGCCAGGCCGGAGACATCGCCCTTCACATCGGCCAGGAACACCGGCACCCCGCGCCGCGAGAAGCCCTCGGCCAGGGTCATCAGAGTGACCGTCTTGCCGGTGCCGGTGGCGCCGGCCACCAGGCCGTGGCGGTTGCCCAGTTTCGGCAGCAGGGTAACGGCCACATCGTCGGTCATGCCTTTGCCGAGCAGAATCGGATCCATGGTCCAGCCCTTGTGGTGAATGCGGTCAATGTTAACCGGCAGCGGCAGCCGGTCGCCGGCCGGGTTGCCCGGACCTTGGCGGCACCGCTACTCTGCCTGCCTGTTTCGCACACAGTGCCACCAATGCCCGTTCCTGTCCTGATTTCCCGCACCTGGCCGCTGCTGGCCCTGGTTGGCCTGGTTTCCCTGGCGCCCGACGCCCATGCGCAGCGGGTGTCGGCGCGGGACAAGGTGAAAGTGGACGCGCTGCAGCAGCGCATGGCCGCGGCCGAGAAGCGCTATGGCGACGCCCTGCTGCTGGTGGCCAATGCCGATCCCAAGGGCAGCAACGAGGCCGATGCCGCGCTGGAGGACATGGAAGATGTCATCAGCGAATGCGTGAAGCAGAAGGGCTGCCAGATGGGCAGCATGCTGGCCACCTACAAGCGCCTGCTGAAGCGTGACGCCGACGCCGCCAGCGACGATGACGCCAGCGCCGACGCCGGCGACCGCCTGGAGGCAGACCCGGACCACGTGGGCCCGCTGGCCGCCGACGTGCCCGAGGCGGCGCGCGCCGCTGCGCTGCTGAACGACAAGCGCCATGCCTTCGACAACATGGTCGAGTACAACCCGGCGGTGCAGGCAGGTATCCGCCGCTGGCTGACCGACATGCGCCCGGCGCTGATGACCACCTACGAGAACTACCAGAACCTGCGCGCGGTGATGTGGCCCGAGTGGGAAAAGCGTGGCCTGCCCGAGGCCCTGCTGTTCGGCATCATGGCCAAGGAATCCAATGGCCGCGTGCACGCCTCCTCGCGTGCCGGTGCGGCCGGGCTGATGCAGTTCATGCCGGCCACTGGCCGCCGCTTCGGCCTGGGCCCGGATGGCACCGGCTTCGATACCCGTTTCGACGCACGCAGCGCGGCCGAAGCCAGCGCCACCTACATCAACGAGCGCATGCGCGAACTGAACAACAGCGTTGAGCTTTCGCTGGCCGGTTACAACGGCGGTGAAGGCCGTGCCGCACGCGTGGCCCGCGAAAACCCGGGGCAGAGCTTCTGGGTGGACCGCGTCTACAACCAGTTCCCGGGGGAAACCAAGGACTACGTGCCGATGGTGATCGCCGCGGCGTGGATCTACCTGCACCCGCAGCAGTACGGCGTGGAATTCCCGAAGATCAACGCGCAGCCGGCCACGGTGCGACTTGCCCGTTCGACCACCATCTATGAATTGACCATCTGCCTGGGCAGCCACGGCACTCGCGATGGCTACATGCGCGCGCTGCGCAACCTCAACCCGCGCTATGAAGCCGATGGCTGGATTCCGGCCGGCACCCTCATCAATGCCACCACGCGCATCGCCAGCCTGTACCAGCGCAACTGCGTCAGCGGCCCGCGCGCGGACCTGGCGCGCACGCTCATCACCGCCGATCTGAACGCGGCCATCGTGCGCCCCAGCGCGACCACCTACACCGGCAGCGTCGCGGTGGGCGGGCTGGTGCCGGTGGCCGATCCGAACGCGGCCAGCCCGGTGGCTACGACCCCGAGCGCGCCGGTGGCTGCACCGCGTCCGGCCCCCGCGCCGCGCGCCAAGCCGGCACGCAGCTACAAGGTCGGCAAGGGCGAGACCCTGGGCCGTATTGCGGCCAAGTTCCAGTGCGATGTGCCGGTGCTGGCGCGCGCCAATGGCCTGAAGGCTCCTTCCTACAGCCTGCGCCAGGGCCAGACCCTGAAGCTGCAGGGCTGCGACAAGTAACTGCCCGGAGACCCCCCCCGCATGGACCTGCAAGCCACCCGCGACCTGTTCGAGAACCTGCGCGAGAACACCGACTGGGATCTCAGCGCGCCCCTGCTGTGGGGCTACTACTTCGTGCATTCCACCCCTGAGCGCCTGCAGGCGCTGGCTGCCAGCCTGCAGGAGCAGGGCTACACGGTGGTGGACCAGTTCGAGCAGGAGCCGGAAGAGGGCGATGCGCCCTTCCACGTGCTGCACGTGGAGCGCGTCGAGATCCACGACGAAGCCTCGCTGGACCTGCGCAACCAGGAACTGGCCGCACTGGCCAGCCAGCTGGGCGTTGAAGACTACGACGGCGTGGACGTCGGCCCGGCCCCGACCCTCCAGTAGCGTCGAGCAAGCTTGACTCTACGATGACATTCCCGGCATTCCCGGCATGCCGAGAATCCGGGGAATCCCCGACGCCCCGCAGCCTCAGCGCAGCGTTGCCAGCGCCTGGCCCAGCTGCACCGGGCTTTCAGCGCCCAGCTGCGGGGCGAACTCGGCCACACCTGGCGGCAACAGCACGATCACCGTCGATCCGTAGTTGAAGCGTGCCATCTCGGCGAAGCGCTCCAGCACGATCCCCTGGCCGCGGTAATCCTTGCGGGTGATGCGGTCGCCGTAGGCGGGAATCTCTTCACCACCCCATACCGTTTCCACGCCCGACACCAGCAGTGCGCCGACCATCACGCTCACCATCGGGCCGAAGCTGGTGTCGAAATGGCAGGCCAGGCGCTCGTTGCGGGCAAACAGGCGCGGCACGCCGTTCACCGCTGCCGGGCCCACGCTGAACAGACGGCCCGGCACGTGCACCGTTTCGCGCAGGGTGCCCGTCCAGGGCATGTGCACGCGGTGGTAGTCGCGCGGCGACAGGTACACCGTGGCGAACAGGCCATCGTTGTACGGCTTGGCGTCCTCAGCGCTGCCCAGCAGCTCGGCGGCGGTGAACGACTGGCCCTTGGCCTGGAAAATGCGACCGGCCTCGATTTTCCCCAGCTGGCTGATGCGGCCGTCGGCGGGCATCACCAGTCGGCGCGGGTCGGCATCGACCACGCGTGCACCCGGCTTCAGCGCGCGGGTGAAGAACTGGTTGAACGTGGCGTAGCTGCGCGGGTCGGGGTTGGCCGCTTCGTCCAGGTTGACGTCGAACTTGCGGGTGACCGTGTCGATCAACCAGCGCGATACGCGCGGATGGTCCGAGTACGCCAGCGAGCGCGCCATCGAGGACAGCAGGCGGTGGGGCAGGGCGTACGTCAGGGCAGTGGTCAGGCTCATGGGGCGGATTTCTCGGTCAGCTTCTGCAGGTCGCGGGCGATGGCCGGCGCGTTGAACGGGGGGCGCACCAGGCCGGCAAGCCGGCCCTGCGGGTCAAGCACGGCCAGACTGGCCGAATGCTCGACGGTGTAATCCTCGGGATTCTCGTCGAAGTGCTTGCCGGGCACCTTCTGGAACACGAAGCCCAGCGAGGTGGCAAAGCGCTCCAGCGAAGGAATGTCGGCGCTGGCGGCCAGGGTGTCCTTGTGGAACCCGTGCACGTACTCGCCCAGGCGGGTGGCATTGTCACGGTCCGGGTCGACCGACACGAACAGCACGCGCGGGCGCAGCGTGTCCGGCAGGTTCTCCCATTGGTTCTGCGCGCCGGCCAGCTCGGCCAGGGTGGTCGGGCACACGTCCGGGCAGAAGGTGAAGCCCAGGAACACCAGCGTCCAGTGGCCCTTCAGCTCGCCCGGAATCAGGCGGGTGCCGTCGGACTGGGCCAGGTTGAAGTCGGGCAGGGGGCGCGCCTGTGGGTACAGGGTGATCGCCTCGGTGGCCGGCTGGTTGGCCGCCGGCTTCGGTGCGAACACCTGCTGCGCGGCCAGCAGGCCCAGGCCCGCGGCCAGGGCGATCAGCAGGATGATGCCGACGTTGCGATTGAACATGGGGGCTCCCGCGCGAAGTGGGCCCCATCATACCGGCTGTGGCCGGATCGTTTCTGTCGCAACGGATGCCGGCGTTGGCCGCAAGCCCTATAATCGTGGGCCACTTTGCCCGCAGTACCGCCATGACCGCTGAAACGGCCGCCGAACTCCACACGATCATCGACCTGATCCGCTACGGCACCAGCCGTTTCAACGAAGCTGGGCTGACCTTCGGGCACAGCTACGACAACGCCCTGGACGAGGCCACCCAGCTGGTGCTGCACAGCCTGCACCTGCCGCACGACCTCGGCCCGGCCTACGGGCAGGCGCGCCTGCTGCAGGAAGAAAAGCTGCGCGTGCTGGAACTGTTCCAGCGCCGCATCGACGAACGCATCCCCGCCGCCTACCTGACCGGCGAAGCGTGGTTTGCCGGGCTCAGCTTCAAGAGTGACAAGCGCGCCCTGGTGCCGCGCTCGCCCATCGCCGAGCTGATCGAGTGCGGGTTCGAACCGTGGCTGGCCGGCCGCGATGTCAGCCGCGCGCTGGACCTGTGCACCGGCTCGGGCTGCATCGCCATTGCCATGGGCCATTACTACCCGAACTGGGAAGTGGATGGCGTGGACCTGAGCGATGAAGCGCTGTCGCTGGCCGAAGAGAACAAGGAGCGCCTGCAGGCGCACAACGTCACCCTGCTGAAGTCGGACCTGTTCAACGGCCTGACCGGTCGCCACTACGACCTGATCGTCACCAACCCGCCCTACGTCACCAACGACGAGACCGATGCCCTGCCGCAGGAATACTCCTACGAGCCGGAAATGGGCCTGCGCGCCGGCGACGATGGCCTGGACCTGGTGCTGAAGATCCTGCGCGACGCTCCGCTGCACCTGAGCGAGGACGGCCTGCTGATCTGCGAAGTGGGCGAATCCGAACAGCACCTGATCAAGCTGCTGCCGGAAGTCGACTTCGCCTGGATCGAATTCAAGGTCGGCCAGATGGGCATCTTCGCAGTCGAATGCCGTGAACTGATCGCCCACAGCGCCCGCATCACCGAACTGGCGGCGCAGCGCCCGTGAGTTCCAATTCGTTCGGCAAGCTGTTCACCGTCACCACGTTCGGCGAGTCGCACGGGCCGGCCATCGGCTGCGTGATCGATGGCTGTCCGCCGGGGCTGGCGCTGGATGCGGCCGAATTCACCCACGACCTGCAGCGCCGCGCCACCGGCAAAAGCCGGCACACTTCCGCGCGGCGCGAGGCCGACGAGGTCGAGATCCTGTCCGGCGTGTACCAGGGCCTGACCACCGGCACCCCCATTGCGCTGCTGATCCGCAACACCGACCAGCGCAGCAAGGATTACGCCAACATCGGCCAGCAGTTCCGTCCGGGCCATGCCGACTACAGCTACTGGCACAAGTACGGCATCCGCGATCCGCGCGGTGGCGGCCGTTCCTCTGCCCGCGAAACCACCATGCGCGTGGCTGCCGGCGTGGTCGCCAAGAAGTGGCTGGCCGAGCGCTTCGGGGTGACCGTGCGTGGCTACCTGTCGCAGCTGGGCGAGATCCGTCCGGCCGGTTTCGACTGGTCGGCGGTGGAAGAAAATCCGTTCTTCTGGCCGCACGCCGAACAGGTGCCGCAGCTGGAGGCGTACATGGATGCGCTGCGCAAGTCCGGTGATTCGGTCGGTGCGCGCGTGGACGTAGTGGCCGACAACGTGCCGCCGGGCTGGGGTGAACCCATCTACGGCAAGCTCGATGGCGACCTGGCCGCCGCGCTGATGAGCATCAACGCGGTCAAGGGCGTGGAGATCGGCGACGGCTTCGCCAGCGCCGCGCAGAAGGGCACCGAACACCGCGATCTGCTGACCCCGCAGGGCTTTGCCAGCAACCATGCCGGCGGCATCCTCGGCGGCATTTCCACCGGCCAGCCGGTGGTCGCCTCCATCGTGCTGAAGCCCACCTCCAGCCTGCGCCTGCCGGGTCCGTCACTGGATACCGAAGGCAATGTGGTGGAAGTGGTCACCACCGGCCGTCACGACCCCTGCGTGGGCATCCGCGCCACCCCCATCGCCGAGGCCATGATGGCCCTGGTGCTGATGGACCAGGCCCTGCGCCACCGCGCCCAGTGTGGCGACGTCGGTACCATCACCCCGCGCATTCCCGGGCAGATCGATGGCTGATACCCGGCCGACGGTATGGGTGAGCCAGCCGCTGATCGACGCGGCCATCGCGCCGCTGCGCGATCGCGTGCGGCTGCTCGCCACCGAAACCGTCACCGCCTGGTCGCCGCAGCAGATCGCCGAGCGCCTGGCCTCGGTCGACGGCGCCATCATCACCCTCAACGAGCGCATCGGCGCGGCCCAGCTGGCCGATGCCGCGCAGCTGCAGGTGATCGCCAACGTCGGCGTGGGCTACAACAATCTGGACGTGGACGCGCTCAGCGCGGCCGGCATCCTGGCCAGCAACACCCCGGACGTGCTCACCGAGACCACGGCCGACCTCGGTTTCGCCCTGCTGATGGCCACCGCGCGCCGGATCACCGAATCCGAGCGCTGGCTGCGTGAAGGCCGGTGGGGGCAGTGGTCGTTCCAGACCATGCTCGGCGCCGACATCCATGGCAGCACGCTGGGCATCCTCGGCATGGGCCGCATCGGCCAGGGCATCGCCCGCCGTGGTGCGCACGGGTTCGGCATGAAAGTGCTGTACCACAACCGTTCGCGCCTGCCGGCCGAGACCGAAGCCGCGCTCGGCGCCACCTACGTGGACCTGGACACGCTGCTGGCGCAGTCCGACCACCTGGTCACCGTGCTGCCGTACACCCCGGCCTCGCACCACATCATCGATGCGGCCGCGCTGGCGAAGATGAAGCCGTCGGCCACCCTGGTGAACATCGCCCGCGGCGGCATCGTCGATGAACTGGCCCTGGTCGATGCGCTCGCCAACGGCCGGCTGGCCGCGGCCGGCCTGGATGTCTACGAAGGCGAGCCGAAGGTGCGCCCGGAACTGCTGGCGCTGCGCAACGTGGTGCTGACCCCGCATATCGGCAGCGCCTCGCTGGGCACGCGCACGGCCATGGTGCAGCTGGCGGTGGACAACCTGCTGGCCGGCCTGGGTGTGTCGGGCAGCCCGACCGCCATGCCGAGCGCGATCAATGCCGACGCGGCCCTGGCCGCGCGTGCCGTGCTGGTTAAAAAAAGCGGGAAACGATAGGGAACCTCCACGCGCCCCGTCCGAGGAGGTTCCCCGAACCCAGCTGTCGTGCGTGAGTTTTCCCCTTCCCGTTTTTCGTGAGAGTTCCCCCATGAGCAATGCACAACGCAGCTTCCACGTCGCCATCGTCGGCGCCACCGGTGCGGTCGGTGAGACCATGCTGTCCATCCTGGCCGAGCGCGGCTTCCCCGTCGGCACCCTGAGCCTGCTCGCGTCCGAGCGCTCGGCCGGTGGCGAAGTCGACTACGAAGGCCAGAAGATCAAGATCCAGGACCTGGCCACCTTCGATCCCAGCGGCGTTGAAATCGCCCTGTTCTCGGCCGGCGGCAGCGTGTCCAAGGAATACGCACCGAAGTTCGCCGCCGCCGGTGCGGTGGTGATCGACAACTCCTCGGCCTTCCGTTACGACGACGACGTGCCGCTGGTGGTGTCCGAGGTCAACCCGGACCAGATCGGCAACCGTCCGCGCGGCATCATCGCCAACCCGAACTGCTCGACCATGCAGATGCTGGTGGCGCTGGCGCCGCTGCACCGCAAGTACGGCATCGAGCGCATCAACGTGTCCACCTACCAGTCGGTGTCCGGCGGTGGCCGTTCGGCGATGGAAGAGCTGGGCAAGCAGACCGGCCAGCTGCTCAGCTTCCAGGACATCGACCCGCAGCGCTTCCCGGTGCAGATCGCCTTCAACCTGATTCCGCACATCGACGATTTCCAGGACAACGGCTTCACCAAGGAAGAAATGAAGCTGGTCTGGGAAACCCGCAAGATCCTCGGCGACGACAGCATCCTGGTGAACCCGACCGCAGTGCGCGTGCCGGTGTTCTATGGTCATTCCGAATCGGTGGCGATCGAAACCCGCGACAAGGTCACCGTGGCTGAAGCGCGTGCGCTGCTGGAACAGGCGCCGGGCGTGGAAGTGGTGGACCGCCATGAAGCCGGCGGTTACCCGACCCCGGTCACCCATGCCTCGGGCACCGACGCGGTGTACGTCGGCCGCATCCGCGAAGACCTGTCGCACCCGCGCGGCCTGAACCTGTGGATCGTCTCGGACAACGTGCGCAAGGGCGCGGCATTGAATGCCGTGCAGCTGGCCGAGCTGGTCGCCGCCGAACGGCGCTGAATCCCGCTTCTGTAGAGTCGAGCCATGCTCGACTGCTTCTGCTGAAGGCAGTCGCGCCATGCTCGACTCTACGGGGCATCGCCGCCATCCGGTGGGTGTGGACCGCCTCAATCGGTGGGTGCGGACCTTGGTCCGCACGCTTTATAGTGTCGCCCATGAACAAACGGGCCAAGGGCGCGCGCCGCCCGCTCACCTATCTTTCCGCAGCGCTGCTGGCCCTGGCCAGCAGTTCGGCCATGGCCCTGGGTCTGGGCGACATCCGCGTGCTGTCGCGCCCCGGCCAGCCCTTGCTGGCCGAGATCCCCGTCGTTTCGGCCGATCCCGCCGAACTGGAAAACCTGCGGGTGGCGCTGGCCTCGCCGGTCACCTTCGAACGCGTGGGCCTGCAACGGCCGACCGGGCTGGTCAGTGAACTGCAGTTCGAACTGACCACCAATGCGCAGGGCAGGGCGGTGGTGCGGGTGACCTCGCAGACGCCGGTCGAGACCCCGTCGCTGAGTTTCCTGATCGAAGCCGACTGGGGCCAAGGGCGCCTGGTGCGCGAATACTCCGCCCTGGTGGATGCACCGGCCAGTGCCCTGGCCGTGGCCGAACCGGAAATCGTGGCGCCGGCGGGTATGTTGCCGGACACCATCGTCCGCGACACCCCGGCACCCACGCCGCCTGCCGCTGCGCCGTCTGCACCGTCGACGCCAGCCAACGCCCCGGCGCGTGCAACGGCCGCGGCGGCACCGCGCGCCGTGGCGCCGGCCGCCAGTGGCAGCGTGACCGTGCAGCACGGGCAGACGCTTTCGCAGATTGCCGACGCGGTCGCGCGTGGCAACCAGGTCAGCCGTGACCGGGCGATGATCGCCCTGCTGCGCGCCAACCCCGAAGCCTTCATCCGCGGCAACGCCAACCTGCTCAAGCAGGGCGCGGTGCTGCGGGTGCCGGACCAGGCCGCGCTGGCTGCCGTCGATGCGGCCGAAGCGGCGGCCATGCTGCGCGAACACGCCGCGCAATGGCGGCAGGCACGCACCGTGCCACAACCGGCCGGCGCACCGGCGGCGGTCGCCACTACGGCATCGGCTGCACCAGCCCCCGCCACCGGGGCACGTCTTGAGATTGCTCCAGCGCTGGCGGCCGACGCCGCCCACGCGGGCACAACCACCGGCACCGCTGCCGGCAGCGAGGGTGACATGCTGGGCAATGAACAACTGCGACAGGCCAAGGAAGACATCGCCACCCGCGACGCCGAGATCGGCGAGCTGAAGCAACGCGTGGCCGAACTGGAAAAGCTGAAGGACCAGCAGCAGTCGCTGATCGCCCTGAAAGACAACGACCTGGCTGCTGCGCAGCAACGCCTGGAACAGCCGGCGGGCGCAACCAGTGCCGGCACCCCGTGGTACTGGTTGGGGCTGCCGCTGCTGCTGCTCATTGCAGGTGCGGCCTGGCTGATGCGCCGGCGCAAGCCTTCGCCCCTGCCGCCGCTGCGCGACGAGAGCGATGCGGCTGCCCTGGCCGCAGCGGTACCGGCCGGTGCGGCGCTGGACACCCTGGCCGAGCAGTCGGCGTGGGCCTCCCCGGCGTCTGACGACGGACGCCAGGAGCCGGCGATGCCGGAATGGGCCATCGCGGCCGACACCCACCAGAACGCGGAGGACACCGCCTCCGAGCAGGCCGACCCGTCCGACGCGAGCACGACGCTTGAGGGCACCGAAGGCGAACTGCAGGCCGCCGTGGCCGCGCCGTCGCAATGGGATGCGCCGGAACCGGAACCGGAACCGGAACCGGAAGCGCAAGCCGAGGCCGTGCCGGTCGATGCGGCCCCTGCGGAAACCCAGGCCGTGGGCGTACCCGACTACGCCCTGCACGCCGAGCAGCAGCCGCAGTTCCGCGGCGTGTTCGACCTGCCGGCCGAGCCGCACGAAGACCCCGCGGTCGCAGCGTCCGACGCCGCTGAGTCCGTCGAGGAAGTGCCGGTTGCCGCACAGCCCGATGCACACGACTGGGCGCCGCGCCCCGGCCAGGAGCGGCTGGAACTGGCCATCGCCTATCTGGACCTGGGCGATGCGCAGACCGCGCGCACCCTGTTGCAGGAAGTGGCCGAGCAGGGCGATGTGCACTGCCAGGCGCAGGCACGTGAACTGCTGGCACGCCTGGATTGATTCCCCATGACGGACACTGCCATGACCCGCGAACGCCGCATCGACTATGTTGAATTCGCCTCCAGCGATCCCGCCGCCAGCCGTGCGTTCTTCGAAGCCGTGTTCGGCTGGTCGTTCGTCGATTACGGCAGTGATTACACCGCGTTCGATGATGGCCGCCTGCAGGGCGGCTTCTACCGCGCAACGCCGCAGCAGGCCAGCACCGGCGCGCCGCTGCTGGTGCTCTACGCCGACCAGTTGCTGCCGGTGCAGAGCGCGGTCCAGCAGGCCGGTGGCCGCATCGTGCGCGAGGTGTTCTCGTTCCCGGGTGGCAGCCGCTTCCAGTTCATCGAACCCGGTGGCAACGAACTGGCGGTCTGGTCCGAACGCGATCCGGCCTGACCGCACCCCCCAAGGCAAGATCGAGGTAGCACATGCGTTACGCGCTTGGCGTCGAATATGACGGCAGCGATTTCAGGGGCTGGCAGAACCTGGGCGAAGGCGGTCCCAGCGTGCAGGCCAGCCTGGAACAGGCCCTGTCATCGGTTGCCGATGCGCCGCTGCAGGTGGTCTGTGCCGGGCGTACCGACGCCGGCGTACACGGCCAGTGCCAGGTCGTCCATTTCGATACCGATGTCGTGCGCGACCCGCGCGCGTGGATGCTGGGCACCACCACCCGTCTGCCGCGGTCCATTGCGGTGCGCTGGTGCGTGCCGGTGGCCGACGATTTCCACGCCCGCTTTTCGGCGCGGGCACGGCGTTACCGCTACCGTCTGCTGAACCGTGAGGTGCGCCCCGCGCTGGACCGGCAGACCCTGAGCTGGGAGCGGCGCGCGCTGGATGCCGGCCTGATGCACCAGGCCGGCCAGGCCCTGTTGGGCGAGAACGACTTCAGCGCCTTCCGTTCGGTGCAGTGCCAGGCCCTGCATGCGCGGCGCGAGCTGCAGTCGCTGCAGGTCAGCCGCCAGGGCGAGGTGATCGAGGTGGCGGTGCAGGGCAATGCATTCCTTCATCACATGGTTCGCAATATCGTCGGTTCGCTGATCCTGGTTGGCAGCGGCGAAAAACCAGTGGAATGGATCGCCGAACTGCTCGCCGGACGCGACCGCACCGTGGCCGGGCCCACTGCTCCCCCGCAGGGACTGGTGTTCCTGGGACCACTGTACCCCGACAACTGGCACCTGCCCGCCGAGGTCACTCTATGAGCCGCTCGTACTACCGCACCCGCATCAAGTTCTGTGGCATGACCCGCGCCGGCGACGTGCGCCTGGCCGGTGAACTGGGCGTCGATGCGGTGGGGTTCATCTTCGCCCGTGAAAGCAGCCGCCGCGTGGCCCCGGCCGAAGCCCGGGCGATGCGCCAGGCGATCGCGCCGATGGTCGACGTGGTGGCCTTGTTCCGCAACAACAGCAAGGAAGAAGTGCGCGAGGTGCTGCGCACCGTGCGACCGACCCTGCTGCAGTTCCACGGCGAAGAAGACGAAAGCTTCTGCCGCAGCTTCAACATGCCCTATCTGAAGGCCATTGCCATGGGCGGGCGCGAGGAAGTCAACGCACGCACGCTGCAACTGCGTTACCCCAGCGCGGCCGGCTTTCTGTTCGACAGCCATGCGCCTGGTGGCGGCGGCGGTACCGGCGTGGCCTTCGACTGGGCGCGCATTCCCACCGGCCTGCACCGTCCGTTCCTGCTGGCCGGCGGCCTGACCCCGGACAACGTGAAGGAAGCCGTGCTGGCGACCCTGCCTTGGGGCGTGGACGTATCCAGCGGCATCGAAGTCGAGCCGGGCATCAAGGACGGCTACAAGATGCGCACCTTCGTGGAAGAAGTCCGCAGCGCCGACTGCACCGTGCTGGATTGACGGCCACGGGGCGGGGCCGGCTGCAATGGTCGCTGCCCCGCGTCTTCACATTTGTCCCTGCACGTCCTCTTCACATAGGATAAAAGGGAACGCTGCGGCCATGAGGGCCGCGGCGGGGATCGACGGGGCCGCCACCGGCGGTGTCCGAACGGGCGTATCGCGCCCACAGCCCTGGAAGGCAAGCGATGCAGGAGTTCCTGACCGTAGTGTTCGGTTACCCGACCCTGCCGTACAGCGTGGTGCTGTCGGTGGCGCTGGTGTATTGGGGGCTTGCCGCCTTTGGCCTGGTCGATGACGGGTTCGGCGATCTCGGCGCCGATGGCGCGCTCGACGGTGGCACCGATCTGCACGGCCTGTCGGCCCTGCTGCAGCGCTTCGGCCTGGGCGGGGTGCCGGTTATGGTGGTGGTCACCCTGCTGGGGTTCTTCGGCTGGGCGTTGACCTATTTCATCCATCTTTTCATCCTGCTGCCGCTGCCGGACGTGCTGCGCTGGGGCTTCGGCACGCTGGTGGCCGTGCTCGCGCCGCTGCCGGCCGTGCCGATCACCGCACTGCTGCTGCGGCCCATCCGCAGTTTCCTGCAGCGCCTGCAGCCGGTTGCGCAGGCCTCCCTGCTGGGCCGGGTGGGCGTGGTCGCCTCGCCGCGGGTGGACGCCCGCAGCGGCCATGCCACTGTCGATGATGGCGGCGCCGGGCTGATCCTGCAGGTGCGCAGCGACACCGAACTGCAGCGTGGCGAGCGCATCGTGCTGGTCGAGCACGTGGCCGAACAGCACTACTACCGGGTGGTCCGCGCCGACGCGGTCGCCCTCGATTTCCAGGACAACCTGCTTCCGGGCAACAAGGAGAATCACTGATGAGTTTCGCTGGCGCGGCCCCCTTCCTGATCGGGATCATCGTCGTCGTAGGCCTGTTGCTGGGCCTGGCCGGACTGTTCAAGGCGTTCTACCGCAAGGTTGACCAGGGCGTGGCCCTGATCGTCAACGACATGAGCTCCACGCCCAAGGTGCACTTCACCGGCGCGCTCATCATTCCGGTGCTGTACCGCGCCGAGCTGATGCGCATCAGCCTGATCACCCTCCAGATCGACCGTCGTGGCAAGGAAGGCTTGATCTGCCGCGACAACATGCGCGCCGATATCGCCGTGGCCTTCTACCTGCGGGTGAACGAGACCCAGGCCGACGTGCTGCGCGTGGCCAAGGCCATCGGCGCCGACCGTGCCTCGGACAAGCACGCGGTCGATGAGCTGTTCAACGCCAAGTTCTCCGAGGCGCTGAAGACGGTCGGCAAGAAGTTCGACTTCACCGAACTGTTCGAGAAGCGCCAGGAATTCCGCGACGAGATCATCGCGGTCATCGGCAACGATCTCAACGGCTACGTGCTGGAAGACGTGGCCATCGACTACCTGGAGCAGACCCCGAAGGCGCTGCTGGACCAGTTCAACATCCTCGACGCGCAGGGCATCCGCAAGATCACCGAGCTGACCGCCGCGCAGAACGTGGTGACCAACGAGCTGGAGCAGAACGAGAAGCTCGCCATCACCAAGAAGAACGTGGAAGCGCGCGAAGCACTGCTGGCCCTGGAACGCCAGCAGGCCGAGGCCGAGGCGCGGCAGAAGCGCGAGATCGAAACCATCCGTGCGCGCGAGGAAGCCGAGACGGCCAAGGTGCAGGAAGAGCAGCGCCAGCTGTCCGAGAACGCCCGCATCGAAGCGCAGCAGCTGATCGAGATCCGCGACCAGAACCGCCTGCGTGAAGTGGAAGTGGCCGAGCAGAACCGCCAGCGCGCAGTGGCCATCGAAGCCGAGCGCGTGGAGCGCGCCCGCCAGCTGGAGCAGGTCACCACCGACCGCGAAGTGCAGCTGCAGGGCGTGGAGCGTGACAAGGTGGTCGAGCAGGGCAAGATGGACGTGGCCAACATCACCCGCGAACGCATCTCCATCGACAAGACCGTGGCCCAGGAAGAAGAACGCATCAAGGAAGTGCGCGAAGTCTCCGAAGCCGACCGCCAGAAGCAGGTGCTGATCCTGGAAGCCGAAGCCAAGGCGCAGGAAGCGCTGGTGCGCGAAGTGAAGGAAGCGCAGGCGCGCGAAACCGCCTCCAAGCATCGTGCGGTGGAACTGACCACCCTGGCCCAGGCCGAGCACGAAGCGGCCGGCAAGCAGGCCGAGGCCAAGCGCTTGCTGGCCGATGCGTTGCGCGCCGAACAGGCTGCGCCGGGCCTGGCCGAAGCGCAGGTGCGTGAAGCCTCGGCGCTGGCCATCGAGAAGGTCGGCATTGCCGAGGCCCGCGTGATCGAAGCCAAGGCCGATGCCACCCTGAAGCAGGGCAGCAACGAGGCACGCGTGCTGGCCGAGACGCTGCAGGCACAGGCGCAGGGCGAAGAGAAGATGGGCCTGGCCCGTGCCACCGCCACCGAGTCGTTGGGCAATGCCGAAGCCGGCGTGGTGCAGAAGAAGCTGCTGGCCGAGGCTGAAGGCCTGGTGCGCAAATTCGAAGCCATCGCTTCGCTCAGCGACCAGGCACGTGGCCACGAGGAGTTCCGCATGATGCTGGACAACAGCCTGAAGCAGGCGCTGGCGTCGATCGAGGCAGGCAAGGAAGTCTCGCGCGAGAACGCCAACGTCATCGCCAGCGCCCTGCGCAATGCCGACATCGATCTGGTCGGCGGCGACGGCGGCATGTTCGAGAACCTGGTCAAGGCGGTCTCGCTGGGCAAGTCGATCGAAGGCTTCGCCGGCAAGAGCCCGATCGTGCAGGAGCTGATGCAGCGCTACCTGGGCGTGGCCGTGGCCGAACCGGCAGCGCGGCAGATCGCCGAGGACGCCGAGGCGGTGCCGACCGTGTCGGCCACCGTGGTCGACAGCGCCCGTTGATGCACCGCGCGGTGGCCGTCATGGCCACCGCACGTCCACGACGGCCGCCGCAGCGGCCGTCCATCCGTGAGCGGGAAGCCTGCTGATGTCCGAAACGAATTCAACCGCCGACAGCGCCACCGCGGCGGCGGCCGACACCGTCGACCAGGCCGTCGCCCAGGGCGGTGCCTACGAAGTGCTGCGCCGCCGTCTGGTGGAACAGGGCCAGCGCCTGCAGGCCCTGGCCGACACCCTGAACCGGCAGCGCCTGGCCGAGTTCGGCGACAGCCGCCTGGAGGTGGTCGGTCGCTTCCGCATCCGCAGTGAGAACAACTGCGTCGGCCGCGACATCGTGCAGGTCGGCCCCGATCGCCTGCTGTTCGGCTATAACGTGTTCATCGGGCTGAAGACCCAGACCCGCATCGAGGATGTGTTCGGCCTGTACCGCCTGCTGCAGGGCCCCGATGGCTACGACGTGGCTGCGCTGGAGCTGAAGGGCAGCTTCCTCGACCAGCCCGGCTTCGTGCACGATTTCAACGAGCTGTATGCCTACTACAAGCACGCGCGCCTGCTGCAGTTGATCGTGGTGGGCGACAAGCTGCTGGCCTCGTTCCAGATCGGCGAACGCAGCAGCGATGTGCGCGTGTTCCGCTGGGCGCTGTCGCGCGATGGCGAACTGACCTACCTGGATGCGCGCGGCGAGCGTGACATCGCCCTGCCGCCGCCGTTCGATTTCGAATGGACCAAGGCCACCCGCGACCTGGCGGTGAACGGCCGCCATTCGCACCTGAACATCCTCGATACCCTGTTCGTGGAAACCACCGGTGGCGACCTGACCATCAAGGTGGAAAACAACACCGAGACCGGGCAGGGCATCTACAGCGAGCCGGTGGAAGACAGCACCCAGTCACTGGACGATGCGCAGTTCGAGTTCGCCCGGGTCGGCTCGCTGCTGCTGCTGAAGGTGCTGCCGTACCGCGAAACGATCTGGCGCGGCCTGATCTACAACACCCTCACCGGCGCCATCGTGCGCAACGATGCCATCGTGCAGGCCTGCGTGCAGCTGCCCGAAGACCACGGCGTGATCTTCCCCGGCGGCTATTACCTGCAGGGCGGCGAGCACAAGGCCTTCGATGCCTCCATGGCCGGCATGCAGTTCAAGCGCAGCATCCGCTCGCCCAACGGCGAAGACGTGCTGTACATCTTCTACGAGCGCGAAGGCGGCCGCTCGGCCCTGTTCGTGTACAACACCATCCAGCGCGTGCTGCAGAACCCGGTGTTCGGCCACGGCTACGCGTTCATGCAGGATGGGCGCATGGTGCTGTTCAACGCCGAAGGCACCGAACCCACCCGCATCCATCCAATGCAGGTCTGGCAGACGCCGTTCAGCAGTGACGAATTCGCTGCCAGCCGACCGCCGGGCAACACCTTCATGGGCCGCATCGGCAACGCCGAACTGGTGCGTGGCATCTCCAACCTGTTCAACCTGGCCCGCGAGATCGACGGCCAGGACGTGTCGGTGCAGCGCTATCAGCGCTTGGTGGCCGATACCCGCCGCCTGTTCGATGCACACCACTGGCTGGGTGACGAGGCCTGCGACGGCGCCGAGGCCCTCCTTCGGCAGATCAGCGCCACCGGCGAGTCGGTGCTGGACGAATACGAGAAAGTACAGTCGATCCGCCAGCAGTCGGCGCAGGCCATGGCCGAGGCGGAAGCCGCCTTCAAGACCCTGCTGGGCCGCCTGCAGCCGGAGAACTGGAACGAAGTGCAGGCCTTCGTCGAGGCGCTGAACGCGATCACGGCGCTGCGCGGCCGCCTGCTGACCCTGCGTGAACTGCGCTACATCGACACCGACCGCATCGAAGCGATGGGCGCCGAACTGGTGCAGGCCCATGAGCGGGTGGGCGCGGCTACCGGCAGCTTCCTGGCCGGCGATGCAGCCCTGGCACCGCTGGCTGCGCGCCTGCAGGCGCTGGATGAAGCGGCCCAGCAGGCCGCCAGTGCGCGCCAGCTGGACGAACAGCTGCAGGGGCTGCGTGACATGGCCGCAGACCTGGACATGCTGTCGCAGTTGATGGCAGGCCTGAAGGTGGACGACGCCACCGCACGCACGCGAGTGGTTGAAGCCATTTCCACCCTGTATGGCCGCTTGAACCAGGCCCGCGCCCGTGCCGAACAGCGCAGGAAGACCTTGGGCAGCGCCGAATCGGTGGCGCAGTTTGCCGCGCAGTTCGCCCTGTTCTCGCAATCGATCACCAGCGCGCTGGCCATGGCCAGCGATCCGGAAAAAGCCGACGACCAGCTGTCGCGCCTGCTGGTGCAGCTGGAAGAACTGGAAAGCCAGTTCGGCGAGCACGAGCAGTTCCTCGGCGACATCCTGAGCAAGCGCGAAGAGCTGGTGGAAGCCTTCGACACGCACAAGCAGGCGCTGCTGGATGATCGCCAGCGCAAGGCGCGCTCGGTGCTCGATGCGGCCAACCGCATCCTCGACGGCCTGGCCAAGCGCACCGAACGCTTCGCCAGCGCCGACGAACTGAATGCCTTCTTCGCCGGCGACCCGCTGATCCTCAAGCTGCGCGAACTGGCCGAGCGCCTGCGTGCGCTGCGCGACAATGTGAAGGCCGACGATATCGAGGCGCGCCTGAAGGGCGTGCGCGACCAGGCCGTGCGCCAGTTGCGTGACCGCAGCGACCTGTACGAAGCCGGTGGCAATGTGGTGCGGCTGGGGCCGCGCCATCGCTTCAGCGTGAACACCCAGGCACTCGACCTGACCCTGCTGCCGCGCGGCGACACACTGGCCATCCACCTCACCGGCACCGACTTCCTGGAAACCCTGCACGACCCGGGACTGGACGCGCTGAAGCCATTCTGGCCGGTCACGTTGGACTCGGAATCCGACGCGATCTACCGCGGCGAATATCTGGCTGGCTGCCTGCTGCGTGCCGCCGAAGCGGGGCGCGACGGCCTGGATCTGCCGCAACTGCTGCACGATGCCGCCGAACCGGACGCGCTGGACCAGCGCGTGCGTGCGTTCGCTGCACCGCGCTATCGCGAAGGCTACGAACGCGGCATCCACGACCATGATGCCGCGCTGATCCTGCGTGCCCTGTTGCCGCTGCAGCAGGCGGCCGGGCCGCTGCGGCATGCGCCGCGCGCACGCGCGCTGGCCCTGTTGTTCTGGGCCGCGCAGCAGCGCGAGGATGCCGTGGCGCAGTGGCCCAGTCGCCAGGCTGGCGCCGACACCATTGCCCGTCTGTTCGGTTCGGAGGAAGGACGGCAGGCGCTGCGCGCGGAAATGGCGCAGGCCCTGCATGACCACGCACAGGCAGACGGCCTTGCGTTCGATGCCGACATGGCCGCCGATGCCGCGGCCTACCTGGCCGATGAACTGCGCGATGGCGAGCCGGTGTTCAGCATCAGCCGCCACGCCCAGGCCTTGCTGGACGCGTTGTCCCAGCAGTTGCAGCAGGCCGGCCAGCGCGATGCGTTCGAGCGCGCGCTGCAGCGCAGCCAGGATCCCCTGGCCACGCGCTGGGCATTGGCCGGGCAGTGGCTGCGTGCCTTGGCCGGGCTGCCGGCGCAGGCCGCGCATGCCGGTTACGTCGACGAGGCCGCGGCACTGCTGCTGGTACAGCGTCAACTGCGTATCCGCGCCAGCGAGGCCATCCTGCGCGCCGAAGTGAAGGGGCTGCTGGGCGAGCATCCGCGCATCCACGGCGGCACCCTGGTGCTCACCCTGGACGATTTCCAGTCGCGCCTGCAACACCATCTGCAGCGCTTCGTGCCGTCCTTCCACGCCTACCAGAGCGTGCGCCAGGGCATCATCACCCGTGAACGCGACACCCTGCGGCTGTCTGAATTCAAGCCGCGGCCGCTGTCCTCGTTCGTGCGCAACAAGCTCATCAACGATGTCTACCTGGGCGTGATCGGCGACAACCTGGCCAAGCAGATGGGCACGGTGGGCGAGAACAAGCGCAGCGACCTGATGGGCCTGCTGATGATGATTTCGCCCCCCGGCTACGGCAAGACCACGTTGATGGAATACGTGGCGCACCGCCTGGGCCTGGTCTTCATGAAGATCAACGGGCCGGCGCTGGGCCATGAGGTGCGCTCGCTGGATCCCCAGCAAGCGCCCGATGCCACCTCGCGGCAGGAGCTGGAAAAGCTGAACCTGGCGCTGGAAATGGGCAACAACACCATGCTGTACGTCGATGACATCCAGCACACCCATCCCGAGTTCCTGCAGAAGTTCATTTCGCTGTGCGATGGCACGCGCCGCATCGAAGGCGTGTGGCGCGGCAGGACGCGCACCTACGACATGCGCGGCAAGAAGTTCTGCGTGGTGATGGCCGGCAACCCGTACACCGAGTCGGGCGAAGTGTTCAAGATTCCGGACATGCTGGCCAACCGCGCCGACATCTACAACCTGGGCGATGTGCTGGGTGGCATGGAAGCGGCGTTCACCCTGAGCTACATCGAGAACAGCCTGACTTCCAATCCAGTGCTGGCGCCGCTGGCCACCCGCGACATGGCCGATCTGTACCTGCTGGTTGATCGCGCGATGGGCAAGGACGTTTCCACCAACGGTCTCAGCCATGCCTACAGCGGGGCCGAGGTGAACGAGATCACCGCCACCCTGCAGCGCATGCTGCGGGTGCGCGACGTGGTCTACCGGGTCAACCAGCAGTACATCGCCAGTGCCGCGCAGGATGATCGCTACCGCACCGAGCCGCCGTTCCGGCTGCAGGGCAGCTACCGCAACATGAACAAGCTGGCCGAAAAGATTTCGCCGGTGATGAACGAGGACGAGCTGCAGCAGCTGGTTTCCGACCATTACCTGGGCGAGGCGCAGCTGCTGACCACCGGTGCCGAAGAGAACCTGTTGAAGCTGGCCGAACTGCGTGGCGTGCTGGATGACACGCAGGCGCAGCGCTGGGCGCAGATCAAGCGCGATTTCCTGCGCAACAAGGCCATGGGCGCCGACGAAGGGGATGTGGGTGGGCGGGTGGTGGCGCAGTTGGCCGACATCGCCAGCGCGCTGCAGCTGCCGCCGCCAGCGCCCGCTCAGGCCCCGGCGGCGCCCGCCGATCCCGCGCCGTGGCCAGCCTTGCTGGAGGCGCTGCAACGCCTGGCCGAGGCGCGCCCCGCGCCTGCGCCAACCACGGCGGCGACCGTGGTGCAGGCCGCACCGCTGGCTGAAGATCTGCAGGCGGGCCTGGCACCGCTGCTGCAGGTGCTGGTCTCCTCGCAGGAACAGCAGGTGCAGCTGTCGCAGACCCTGGCGGCCTTTGCCGGTTGGGCGAGGCAGCAGGTGCAGGCCGAACCGGTGGCCGACCTGCGCCGGCGCCCGCGCGTACGCCGCGCGTCCACGCCGGAAGAACGCGCGTTGGACGAGGCACTGATGCGCCACTTCTATGGTGAATCGCTGCCACCGGAAAGCGGTGCCGACGATACGCCGCGGCCACCGCCGCTGCCGTGAGCCTGCCGCTGCCCACGCCGCAGCTGCCGGCCAGCGCCGATGCCACGGCGTTGGCCGACTATGGCGCGCCGCTGCTGCGTGCGCTGCAGGCCGGCGAGCCCGCCTCCGCTGCCGGTGATGCACACGGCCTGGTACAGGCGTTGGCGCGCATCGCTCTGGCAGTGCAGGGCGCCGATCCGGCGCGGCTGCGGCGCCAGGAAAGCTGGTGGGGCCGGCTGCTGGGCCGCGACGTCACCCGCCAGGCGCAGGCGCAGGCACTGCAGTCGCAGCTGGGGGTGCTGGTGCTGCAGGCGCGCGAACAGGCGCAGCGGCTGCAGGCGCACCTGCAGCAGCGCCAGGCCGCCATCGCCCACGCCCAGGCTGCTACCGAGGCACTGCAGCACTGGGCCGATGCCGCGCGGCCATTGCTGGCGACGCTGCCCGCACACGCGCAGGCCGGGCTGGCCGCGCGCGTGGACCACCTGCAGCGACTGTCGGCCCTGCGCGCGCTGGACGCAGGGCAATGGCAACTGTTGAACGAACAGGACCAGGTGCTGCTGCAGCGATTTGCCCACATCCACGACACCCTGCTGCCGGCCTGGCGGCAGGCCGCGTTGGCTGGCCAGGCCCAGGCCCGTGCGGTGCAGGCCGCACGGGCCGCCGACCTGCAGGCCCAGATCGACCACGAAGTGGCCGCCGCTCAGGCTAGACTGCGCTGAGCCGGCCGCCGCTGCCGCTTACCCATCTGCAAGGAGACTGCCCGATGACCCAGGACAGCCACATCAACGGCGGCCTCGTGCCGAGCGCTGCCACCCCCGCCACGATCGATGAAAGCACGCTGCAGGCCCTGGGCCTGGTGGCGGACGACCTGCCGCGCATCGCGCAGATCCGCCAGGAACTGGACGACCTGCGCCCCGGCAACCTGCAGGTGTTCGGTCGTGAAGCCGCCACCCGCACCGCGGCGTTCTCCAGCCAGCTGCTGGACCAGGTGCGCAACCGCGATCTGGATGCCAGTGGCGAGAAGCTGGGCGAAGTGGTGCGCATCGCGCGCAGCCTGAAGCTGGATGGCTTCGCCCAGCGATCGAAGGTGCCGATCATCGGCGGCCTGATCGACCGCCTGCGTGCGTCCAAGGGCGAACTGGTGCAGAAGTTCAGCGACACCAATGCGCAGATTGAACAGCTGCTGGGCGATGTCGGCGCGCAGCAGACGCTGATGGGCAAGCGCGTGGGCGAGTTCGACCGCATGCATGACATCGTGCGCGAAGAACGCCATGCACTGGGCCTGTACGCCGCCGCCGGCAAGCAGCGGCTGGCCGAACTGCAGGCCGAACAGCTGGCCGGGCAGGGCAGCGATGACCCGCAGCAGCGCATCCGCCAGAGCGAGATCGACAACGCGATCCGCCTGATCGAAAAGCGCGTGTCCGACCTGCTGCTGATGCAGCATGCCGCCGACCAGTCGCTGCCGATGATCCGCCTGATCCAGGCCAACGCGCTGCAGCTGATCGAGAAGTTCAACACGGTGCGCGAGATCACCATTCCTTCGTGGAAGCGCCAGTTCGCGATCCAGCTCTCGCTGGGCGAACAGAAGAACGCGGCTGAACTGGCCACCTCGATCGACGATGCCACCAACGAGCTGATGCGCCGCAATGCCGATCTGCTGCGCCAGGCCTCGGTGGATACCGCGCGCAGCAACCAGCGTGGGGTGATCGACGTGGCCACCCTGCGCCACGTGCACGACCAGTTGATCGCCACCGTGGAAGAAGTGCGCAGCATCCATCGCGAAGGCATGCAGCAGCGCCAGCAGGCCGAAGTGGAACTGTCGCGCCTGCGCGAAGACCTGCAGCAGCGCTTGGCGGCGCCCACCGCCCCCTGATCGACCAGGCGGACGCTCCCCGGGTGAAGGCGGGGTGGTTGCTGAATGTGACCGATGTCTTGGTCTGATGCGCCTCTGAACCCATCAGCGCCGAGTCGACATCGGCACAACATCTGATCAACGACAATGCGCCCAGCCGGACCATGGCTGGACGCTTTGCCGCGCGCGCTCGCCGTCGATGGAATCCTGCTGGTACGTTCAATCTTTTCAAAGAGGACGCAACGGATATGCCCCATTTTTCTTCCCGCCGCACGCGCATGACCGGCCTCTCGATCATTCCGGGCCTGCTGCTTGCCTTGGGCGCTTGTTCGGCAGGTGATTCATCGAGTCCGTCTTCACCGGCCGCACCGGCCGCTGCGCCGCCTACCATGGCTGCCTCCGCGCCGGCGGCAACGACGCCGACCGCTGCGGCCGGCGACGGTCTGGCAGCACTGATCCAATCCAGCGGCTTGACGTGCACCGACGCCAGCGCGGGCCGTGGCTGCACGGCCGGCGATGTCGACAGCGGTGATTTCTACGATGTGGAACTGTCGCCGGGCTGTGGCGACCAGGGCTTCTTCGCCGGCGTCGCTGATGCCAAGGGCGCGGAAACCCTGGACACCGTGCCGACTACGGGCACCAAGGCCAAGGCCACCGCACGCCTGTCGAAGGGGCAGCTGGTGTGCGTGCAGGGCATCGGCCGCGCGGGGCAGAACCCGATGTTCTATTACGTCGTGGCCGTTCCCGCGGCGACGGTCGACAAGTGCAAGGGCAACGCCTTGTGTGACACCTACGGCGACCGTCCGATAAGTGGCCTGGCCAGCAGTGGCGAAGCCTGCCACGCGGCAGCGCCGGGGCAGTATGCCGGCAACTGCGCACGCGGCTGGGTCAGCGCCGACGTGCTCGACGTGTTTTCCAACGGAATGTAAGGACCGCCAACGCAGCGGCCTAATCAACCATCGGCAAAGGAGCAGCTCATGTCGGACCCCAAGGTCACCCGCCTGGTCAGCAGCGTCGGCACGACGCGTACGCTGGAAATGGATGATGGCAGCATCATCGAACGCTCCGGCGGCAGCGTCTCATGGCGCAACAACAATCCAGGCAATCTCAAGTTCGAGTTCGCGGGCAGCGCGGACAAGACCGTCACCAATACCCGTACCCGCGAACAGGCGCTGGAATCCGCGCAGGGGCGCTATGACGGCGTCGTCGGCCTGGACCAGTGGGGCAATGCCGTATTCGAAAGCTATGAGGCAGGACGCATAGCAAAGATCCAGCTGCTCGAACGTCGGTTCGGCGACAAGACCGTCGAGGAAATGCTGCCGAGCTATTCCAAGGCCGATTACAGCGGCAGCACCCATCACCGGGAACAGGCCGCCGCCATTTACGCCGAAGGTGATCGCAACGGTGTCGATCTGCGCTCGAAGACGGTCGGCGAGATGAGCGTGCGCGAGCGCGAAGTCCTGGCCGATGGCATCCGCCGTTTCGAAGGCTGGAACCCCGGCGAGGTCATGACGCAGCAGGCGCCGACGCGCACCCAGGCTGCGGCACCCGTGCAGACCCAGGCGCCGCGACAGACCGCGGCCCCCACTGCGACGGCACCTGCCGCAGCCGCGCCCGCTACCGGCAGTGCCGCCGTCTACAACGAGGCCTACCAGCACTTCATGGCGTCGGGCCGGCAGTACGAGTACGGCCGTCCGGATCACCCGCGCCCGGGCCGCGACAGCAGCCGGCTGGAGCGCGACCTCGATGGTGACGGGCGCTTTGGCGTGGACTGCTCCGCCTTCGTCTGGCGCGGCCTGAAAAACGCCGGCTATGACGTGCGCGGCGAGAACGCTGCCGCCTTCACCACGTCCACGCTGTTCAATGGCGCCAACACCACGGCGTACGCGCGGGAGCACTTCGACGTGACGTCGGCGGCCGACGCGCGCAAGCCGAACGGCTCGTTGAAGCAGGGCGATATCCTGATGTTCTCTTCGTCGCAGGGCCAGCACGTCGGCATCTTCAAGGGCTACGACGCGCAGGGCAACATCCAGTTCATCGGTTCGCAGGGCAGCACGGGTCCGGCCGAAGTGACCATCCGCCCGGGCGGCTACTGGGATGGCGGCAGCACGCGGATCGTCGGCGCACTGACACCGAAGCCCGAATTCCAGGTGCGCGCGCCGTTGCATGGCGGTGCCGAGCCCGCACCCGCGCGCACGGCCGCACAGCCGGCACCCGCGGCGGCAGAACCGGCGGTCTCGGCTGATCTGCTCAAGCACGGCCAGCGCGGCACCGATGTGCAGGCGCTGCAGCACAGCCTCAACCAGCTGGGTGTGCGCGATGGCAACGGCCATCGCCTGGCCGAGGACGGCCGCTTCGGCGATCACACCCGCGAGGCGGTGATCGCCTTCCAGAAGCAGCAGGGCCTCGCCGCCGACGGCATCGTTGGCCGCCATACGCGCACCGCGCTGGCGGCCGAGCAGACCCCGCGCCATGAGGCACCGGCTGCGGCAGCCAAGGGGCCATCGCTCAACGATGCCTCGCACCCGGACAACCCGCTGCACAACGCGGTCCGCGGCAAGCTGCCCAGAATGATCTCCGAGGACGCCGCGGCTCACATCACCCAGCAGGCCAAGCAGAACGGCATCGACTCGCCGGAAAAACTGCAGAGCATCACCCTGCAGGACGGAAAGGCCTTCGTGATGGGGACGACGCCGGGCTTCCGCGCGGCGGTGGACCTGAATCAGCCGCCGCCGTCGCTGGAACAGACCAGTGCGAAGCTGCTGGATGACCAGCCGCGCCAGCAGCAGGTGCAGGACGAGCAGCAGAAGATCGCGGTCGGCGCACGCTGAGCCCGGGCCCTGACGGTGCCGGCCGCGCTGGCGGTCGGCATCACCCGCCGCGTAGTCGTGCCGTGGCCCACTCGGCCAGCGCTTCCACGCGCGGGTCAACCGGTCCGTCCGGCCAGGCCAGCACCCAGAACCCGCCGGTCGCTGAGAACCCCCACGGGGCAATCAGTCGCCCGGCGGCCAGGTCTTCGGCCACCAGCGGTTCCGGCGCGATCGCCGGGCCCAACCCAGCCACCGCTGCTTCCAGCAGGTAATACAGGTGTTCGAAGCCGGTACCGAACTGCAACTGGTCCGCGTCCAGCCCATGTGACTGCGCCCAGCCCGGCCACGCCTGCGGGCGCGAATGGGTGTGCAGCACGCGTTCGAGCAGCAGGGCCGATGGCGCGGCGTGGCGCAGGCGCTGCGCGGCCAGGTGCGAAGGCGCCACCACCACGCCCACCCGTTCCGGCGCCAGTTCGCGCACCTGCCAGCCGCGCGGCCAAGGCCCTTCGGCCAGCAGCAGCACCGCGTCCAGTGCCGCCTGCGCCTCGGTGAAGGCCCCATCCAGCGCCGACCATTGCAGGTTCACCCCGGGCAGCGCCGCCTGCAGCGCGGGCAGCCGTGGAATCATCCAGCGCGCCAGCACGCTGCCGCTGCAGCCGAGTACCAGGGCAGGCGAGGCGGCAGGCCGGCGCAGTTCGCGCACGCAGCGCTCGATGCCGGCAAACGCCTCGCCGCACGCCGCCTGCAGGCGCTGCCCGGCGTCGGTCAGGCGCAGGCCGCGCCCGGAGCGCTGGAACAGCGCCAGACCCAGGTGGTCTTCCAGCAGTTTCAACTGCCGGCTCACCGCGCCATGGGTCACATGCAGGGCCTGCGCGGCGCGGCCCACCCCGCCCAGGCGGGCGGTGGCTTCGAAGGCGCGGAGGGCGTTGAGCGGCGGCAGCATGGAGGTACTCATGTGAGATTTCCTGACAGTACTGGCCAGATAATATCGATATTCCGGTCAGGATCCGTGCGCTAGAGTATCCACCTGTCTCGAACCAGCGGTCGCTTCCATGTCTGCCTCCCCCATTGCCGACTACCACGCCTTCCCGGATGCCCAGGGCCACTTCGGCCGCTACGGCGGCAGTTTCGTTGCCGAAACCCTGGTCGGCCCGCTGCAGGAACTGGCCCAGGCCTACGACCAGGCCCGCCAGGACCCGGAATTCCAGCGTGCCTACGACCGCGATCTGGCCCATTACGTGGGCCGGCCCAGCCCGATCTACCACGCCCAGCGCCTGAGCGACCACGTCGGCGGTGCGCAGATCCTGCTCAAGCGCGAAGACCTGAACCACACCGGCGCGCACAAGATCAACAACACCATCGGCCAGGCGCTGCTGGCCGCGCGCATGGGCAAGAAGCGCATCATCGCCGAGACCGGTGCCGGCCAGCACGGCGTTGCCAGTGCCACCGTCGCCGCGCGCCTGGGCCTGGAATGCGTGGTCTACATGGGGGCCACCGACATCGAGCGGCAGAAGATCAACGTCTACCGCATGAAGCTGCTGGGCGCCACCGTGGTGCCGGTCACCTCCGGCTCGGCCACGCTGAAGGATGCACTCAACGAAGCCATGCGCGACTGGGTGACCAACGTGCAGGACACCTTCTACATCATCGGCACGGTGGCCGGCCCCGATCCGTACCCGCGCATGGTGCGTGACTTCAACGCCATCGTCGGCCGCGAGGCGCGCGAGCAGATGCTGGCCGAATACGGCCGCCTGCCGGACGCGATCACCGCCTGCGTGGGTGGCGGCAGCAATGCCATCGGCCTGTTCCATGCGTTCCTCAACGATCGTCAGGTCGAGATCGTCGGTGCCGAAGCGGCCGGCGACGGCATCCATACCGGTCGCCACGCGGCGTCCATCGCTGCCGGCCGCCCAGGCGTGCTACACGGCAACCGCACCTATGTGCTGTGCGACGACGATGGCCAGATCATCGAAACCCATTCGGTGTCGGCCGGCCTCGATTACCCCGGCGTCGGTCCGGAGCACGCGTTCCTGGCCGACAGTGGCCGCGCGCGCTATCTGGGCATTACCGATGAAGAAGCGCTGCAGGCCTTCCACCTGCTGGCGCACACCGAAGGCATCCTGCCCGCACTGGAATCCAGCCATGCGCTGGCGCAGGCGATCAAGCTGGCGCGCGAGCGCCCGCGCGACCAGATCGTGCTGTGCAATCTGTCCGGTCGTGGCGACAAGGACGTGCACACCATTGCGGCGCGCGAGGGTCTGGTGCTGTGAACGGCGTGCTGCGCCATGGTGGCGTGCTGGCGCTGGCCGTCGGCCTGGGCGGCTGCGCGCCACCCGAGCCGCCGGTGCTGGCGCCGGCAGCGGCCACCCCGGCGGCGATCGCCGCCGCGCAGCACCCGGCCAGCAACGATGACGACCTGGCGCATCGCCCCATCGATGACGCACCCGCTCCTGCACCTGCCTCCGCGCCGGCCGCAGACGAAGCACCTGCGGTGGTGTCCGTAGCGCTGGACCATGCCGGCAATGTGCTGGTCGGCCAGCGTTTCAGCGAACTGCAGGGGGAGAGCGAATGGCACTCCGCCGGCCTGCACGAAGCCACCCAGGGCCGCTGCGAGTACTACGAGCGCGGTCTGTTACCCGAGGGTGTGTCGATGCTGGTGCAGGACAACGATGTGGTGCGCTTCGACCTGGCGCCCATCGATGATTCCGGCCAGGTCGTGCTGCAGCCCGGCCCGTTCGGGCTGCACCTGGACATGCCCCGTGCGCAGGCCCTGCAGCGGCTGCCCACCGGCACCAGTGCCCAGCCTCACGGGGCCGATGCGGAAGCCGGCGAAAGCCTGCTCTGGCAGGACCCGGGGTCGGACCTGGCGATCCGCGTGGAGATCGTCGATGGCGTGGTATCGAGGATGTACTGGGGCGCCAGTGGCGCCGTTGAATTGATTGAAGGATGTAGCTGAAATGTCCGTTGAACGTATCGATGCCTGCTTTGCCCGCCTGCGTGCCGCCGGCCGCAAGGCCCTCATTCCCTTCATTACCGCCGGCGACCCGTCGCTGGAAGCCACCGTGCCGGTCATGCATGCGCTGGTCGAGGCCGGTGCCGATGTGATCGAACTGGGCGTGCCGTTCTCCGACCCGATGGCCGACGGCCCGACCATCCAGCGCAGCTCCGAACGCGCACTGGCGCGCGGCGCAGGCAGCCGCTACGTGCTGCAGGCGGTGGCCGAGTTCCGCCAGCGTGACGCGCAGACGCCGGTGGTGCTGATGGGCTATCTGAACCCGGTTGAGATCCACGGTTACGCGGCGTTCGCGCAGGCGGCCGTGCAGGCCGGCGTGGATGGCGTGCTGCTGGTGGACCTGCCGCCGGAAGAGGCCGGCGAGGCGAAGCAGGCCTTCGATGCGGCCGGGCTGGCGCTGGTGCTTCTGGCCTCGCCCACCACCAGTGATGCGCGCGCGCAGACCCTGCTGTCGCTGGCACGCGGCTATCTGTACTACGTCAGCTTCGCCGGGGTTACCGGCGCCTCCGAACGCCTGGACAGCCAGGCGGCAAGCGCGCGCCTGCAGGCGCTGCGCGCCGGGGCGACGGTGCCGGTGGTGGCCGGCTTCGGCATCAAGGATGCCGCCAGTGCCGCGGCCATGGCCGTGCAGGCCGACGGCGTGGTGGTCGGCAGTGCGCTGGTGGCGGCGTTGGCCGATGCCGCCTCGCCGGAACAGGCGGCGCAGCAGGCGCACGCGTTCCTGGCGCCGCTGCGGCAGGCCCTGGACGCCTGACGGCAGCGCCCGGGCAGGACCCGGCGTTGCGCGCACGGCGTTGCCGCGCTAAACGTACGTCACAGCATGGTTTTTTCCCGAACCCCCGGCAACCACGCGGGGGTGCACGGGCAGGGGGAGCAGCGCTAGACTGTCGGCCTTTGCGGCCTTCGGGCCGCCCTGAACGGAAGTGTCCTCCCGCATGAGTTGGCTCAGCAAGTTGATGCCGTCCGGCATCCGCACCGACAACACCCCCAGCAAGAAGCGCAGCGTCCCCGAGGGCCTGTGGGAAAAGTGCAGCAGCTGCGGCAGCGCGCTGTACCGCCCCGAGCTGGAAGAAAACCTGGAGGTCTGCCCGAAGTGCGGCCATCACATGGCGATCCGCGCCCGCGCGCGCCTGGCCGCGCTGTTTGACGCCGACAGCACCACCGAGATCGCGGCGCGCCTGGGGCCGACCGATCTGCTGAAGTTCAAGGACCAGAAGAAGTACAGCGAGCGCATCAAGATCGCGCAGAAGAACACCGGCGAGTACGACGCGCTGATCGCCATGCGCGGCCTGCTCAAGGGCCGTCCGCTGGTGGCGTCTTCGTTCGATTTCGCCTTCATGGGCGGTTCGATGGGCTCGGTGGTGGGTGAGCGCTTCGCGCTGGCCGCCGAAACCGCCCTGGAAATCGGCGCCCCCTACGTGTGCTTCTCCGCCAGTGGCGGCGCGCGCATGCAGGAAGGCCTGTTCTCGCTGATGCAGATGGCCAAGACCTCGGCCGCGCTGGGCAAGCTGCGCGAGGCCGGCCTGCCGTACATCTCGGTGCTGACCCACCCGACCACCGGTGGCGTGTCGGCCTCGTTTGCGATGCTGGGCGACATCAACATCGCCGAACCGCAGGCCCTGATCGGCTTCGCCGGCCCGCGCGTGATCGAACAGACCGTGCGCGAAAAGCTGCCCGAAGGCTTCCAGCGCTCGGAGTTCCTGCTCGAGCACGGCGCCATCGACCAGATCTGCGACCGCCGCGAAATGCGTGACCGCCTGGCCGACCTGCTGGCCATGCTCGGCCGTCAGCCGCGGCCGGAGGTGGCTTGATGGGAGGCCGCAAGTACTTCGGTACCGACGGCATCCGCGGGCGCGTCGGCCAGAGCCCGATTTCGGCCGATTTCGTGCTGCGCCTGGGTAATGCCCTGGGCCGCGTGCTGGTGGCCCAGCGTGGCGCGCATGGGCGTCGCCCGATCGTTGTGATCGGCAAGGACACCCGCATTTCCGGTTATATGTTCGAGGCCGCGCTGGAAGCGGGCCTGGTCGCCGCCGGTGCCGACGTGCAGCTGCTGGGCCCGATGCCCACCCCGGCGGTGGCCTTCCTCACCCGCACCCTGGGCGTGGATGCCGGCATCGTCATCAGTGCCTCGCACAACCCGCATTACGACAACGGCATCAAGTTCTTCTCCGCCCAGGGCGAGAAGCTTGATGACGCCACCGAACTGGCGCTGGAGGCAGCGCTGGACGTGCCGTTCACCACCGCCGAATCGGAGCAGCTGGGCAAGGCCGCGCGTGCCCGTGAAGCAGTGGGTCGCTACATCGAGTTCTGCAAGGCCAGCGTGCCGCGCTCGTTCGATCTGCGTGGCGTGCGCCTGGTACTGGACTGCGCACACGGCGCCACCTACCAGATCGCGCCGCTGCTGTTCCGCGAGCTGGGTGCCGATGTCATCGGCATCGGTGCCGAACCCAACGGCGTGAACATCAACGACGGCGTGGGCTCGACCCACATCGACAACCTTGCCGCCAAGGTGCGTGAGACCGGCGCCGACCTGGGCATCGCCTTCGACGGCGACGGCGATCGCGTGCTGATGGCCGACGACCAGGGTAACCCGGTCGACGGTGACGACCTGCTCTACATCCTGGCGCGCGCGTGGCAGGCCGAAGGCCGCCTGCGCGGCCCGGTGGTCGGCACCCTGATGAGCAACTACGGCCTGGAAAAGGCGTTGGCCGAGCTGCAGATTCCGTTCCAGCGCAGCAACGTGGGCGACCGCTATGTGCACCAGGCGCTGATCGAAGGCAACGGCGTGCTCGGCGGCGAAGCCTCCGGCCACCTGCTGTGTCTGGACCGCGCCACCACCGGCGATGGCATCGTCAGTGCGCTGCAGGTGCTGGTGGCGCTCAAGCGCAGCGGGCAGACCCTGCGCCAGGCGCTGCAGCCGTTGTCGAAGGTGCCGCAGAAGACCGTCAACGTGCGCCTGGGCGATGTCTCGGCCAAGGCCACCGTGCAGGCCGACAGCGTGCAGTCGGCACTGGTGGAAGCACAGCAGGCCGTCAGTGGCCGTGGCCGTGCGTTCCTGCGTCCCTCCGGCACCGAGCCGGTGGTGCGCGTCACCGTGGAAGCCGACGATGCCACCCTGATGCAGGACACCCTGGACCGGCTGTCGGCCGCGGTGAAGTCCGCCGCAACCGCCTGACCTTCGGCCAGCCTGCACAATGCAGAACGCCCCGGGAAACCGGGGCGTTTTCGTTTCTACCGCGCACGATCGCGGGCAATGCCTAGGGCCCGGGCACCATCTTCTTCTGGCGTGCCTTGAAGCCGTTGAACAGCGGCGCCAGCAGCGGGTGGTAACTCTGCGCGATGCGCTTGCGCAGCCAGCTGGCCGGGCGGTTGCGGATCGCGAAGCGATAGATGCGTTCCGGATCGCCACCGACCACGTTGCGGCCGAACGGATGGGTGGTGTGCAGGTAGCGGAACCCGTGCGCGCGGGCGACCTCGATATGGTCCTGGTCGAAATCGCCATACGGCCAGCACAGGGTGTCGGACACTTCGCCCAGCTGCGCCTGCAGCACCTGCCGCGCCCGCGCCAGGTCCTGGTCGATGCCCTCGCGGCGCTGCGCGCGGTCCAGGTCCTGCCGCTGCAGCCAGCGGGTGTGGGTGTGGGTATGGCAGTGCACCTCGAAGGTGCCGGCCTCGATGGCGGCGCGTGCTTCGCTCCAGCGCATCATCACATCGTCGCAGCGGTTGTCCTGGAAGATCGCCGTCTCGCAGCCACGGTGGTCCGGCGCCGGTGGCAGCACGGCGCCGGCCACACCGGCATGTGCGCGCACCGGGCCTTCGCCCATCCAGCCGGTCACCACGAACACTACCGCGTGCATGCCGTACTTCTGCAGGATCGGGTGGGCATACACCCAGTTGTCCAGGTAACCGTCATCGAAGGTGATCACGATCGACTTGCGGGGCACCGGCTTGCCGGCCAGGAAGCCGGCGTACTGGTCCAGCGTCAGCGACGTCCAGCCTTCGCGTGCGAGCCAGGCAATCTGGCTCTCGAAATTTTCCGGCGACACGGTGATCATGCCCGGCGACGGGCTTACGTGATGGTGCATCAGCACCGGTACGGTTCGTGCGTCAGCCATGTCCCAGCTCCTTCAGCCACTGGCGATAATAGTATTCGGTGGTTTCGCCATGGCCGGCCGGGGTGAACCGGTGCGCGCTGCGCATCCAGTCCCAGCCGGCACGGCCCATCAGGCGGCGGCGTTCGGGGTCGTCCACCAGCAGGCGCAGCGCGGCGGTCAATGCGGCGCGGTCGCCCAGCCGGGTCAGCAGCGCGTTGCTGCCATCGACCACCATTTCCGGAACACCACCCACGCGCGTGGCTACGATCGGCACGCCCACGAACGCAGCTTCCAGGAACACCGTGCCGGCCGCTTCCTTGTGCGAGGCCAGGGCGAAGATGTCGAAGCCGGCCATCAGCCGGCAGGCGCCATCGCGGTAGCCCAGCAGGTGGACCTGCTGCTGCAGGCCCAGTGCATCGCGCAGGGCCTGCAGGCGGGCCATCACCGGTGCGCCATCACCCACCACCACCAGGTGCAGGTTGCGGTTGGCCTGGCACAGCGGTGCAATGGCCTGCAGCAGGTCGGCATGGCCTTTGGGTTCGCGCAGCACGGCCACGCAGCCCACCACGATATCGTCGGCGCTGAAGCCCAGCTCGGTACGCACCTCGGCGCGCACGTCCTGCAGGCACTGCCACGGGTCGGGCTTGCGGATGTCGCTCCACTGCGGCGGCACCGCGATCGGCGGCACGATGCCGATGCGGGCCGCGGGAACGCCGCGCTCGGCCAGCAGCTGCTTGACGAAGCTGCTGACGGTCAGCACCCGGTGCGGCAGTCTTGTGTAGGTCAGCAATGAGTTGACCGGACTCATCAGGTGGCGCGAGCGCACCACCAGCGGCGTGCCGCCCAGGCGCGCGCCGGCGGCGGCGATCAGGGCGTCGCGACGGCTGGTGGTGTTGACCACGTCGTAGCGTTCACGGCGCACCAGGCGTGCCACCGACCAGATGCCGCGCAGCAGGCGCGCCAAGCCGCCCATGCGCAGGGTATGCACGGTGAACCCCGCATCGCGGGCCAGGCCGGCCAGGCGCGCACCGGGCTGGCACAGCAGTGCCACCTCGTGGCCGCGCGCACGCATGGCCTGCATGTGGCGGAAAATGTAGATCTCCTGGCCGCCCATTCGGGTGGCGGCCTCGGTGTGCAGGATGCGCAGCGGGCGAGTCATGGTTGAAGCCGTCCTGTGGTTCAACGATTGCGGAAGCGGGTCAGCGCTTCCCAGGCCGCGCGCAGGCTCGCCGGGTCTGGCGCCTGCTGCGGCAAGGGGTGGTAGCGGCGGTCCAGCGTGGTGGCGTTGCCGAACTTGTCGAACACGTGGATCGCATCGCCGTGGCGCACCGCGCGCTGCGACCAGCTTTCCACCACCAGCGAACGGGTGCCCTGCGGTTCGCCCAGCAGGTCCTGGCCGGTGCTGTAGTCGGCCAGCGCGTTCTCGCAGCCCAGACCGTGACGCATCAGCGTCGGTACCCAGTCTTCGTGCGAGCTGGTGCGGGCGTCCTGCGCGGCCGCCTGCCCAGGCCAGTACAGCACGAACGGCACCTGCAGCTGGTAGTCGGAGAAGTTGCCGTTGTGGCCCCAGTAGTTCAGGCCCAGGTCGTTGAACTCTTCGGCGTGGTCACCGGTGACCAGCACGATCGTGTGCTCGTCCAGCCCCTGCGCGCGCAGTGTTTCCAGCAGCCGCCCGACCAGGCTGTCGGCGTAGTGCACGGCGGTGTGGTAGCGGTTCAATTCCGGAGTCGGGTCGTGGTCCGGGCCGAACTTCAGGAAGTCGATGTCCTCGGCCATGGGCTGGGCGACCGCTGGGTAGTCGGCCGGCATGTGGTACGGCGCATGGGTGGAATCGAGGAAGACGAAGCCGAACCACGGGCGCTTGCCCGCCTGGCTGGCCACGATGTCCTGCTGCAGCGATTCGACGATGGCACGGTCACGCCCGGCCGAATCGCGATCGCGCGGGCCCTGGTGCAGCTGGCTGCGCACATCGGAAAACACGGTGCGGTCGAACTCGGGGCTGTACAGCGGCGCACTGCCGTACAGATGCAGGTCGTAACCCTGCTGCTGCAGCACCTTGAACAGCTGCGACCCGCGCTGCTCGGCCAGCATGGTGGGCCAGTAGCCGCCGGGCAGCCCGTACATCAGGCCGAACAGCCCGTAGCGGGTGGCATTGCCGGTGCTGAAGTGCTGTTGGTACACGCGCGAAGACTGCGCCAGCGCAGCCGTATTGGGCATGAACTGCGGCGTCAGTGCGTCCTTGCGCAGCGATTCCAGCACCACCATCAGCACGTTCGGGCGCTGGTGGCTCTGGCAGCGCAGCGGCTGCAGCGGGTAGTTCAGCTGCGCATGGCGCGGGTCGGGCAGGCCGGCCTGCGGCTGGCTGACCACGCCCAGCCGGCGCATGAAGCTCTTGGCAGTGATTGGCTGGGCCCAGGGCAGGTAATTCCACTGGCTGATGACCGCACGTTCGCCCAGCGCGTCGTAGTAGGCCGTGGCCACCTGGCCGCCGGCCATCAACAGCGCCACCAGCGCCCACGCCTGCAGCACCCGGCGCCGCAGTCGCGCCGCCGGCAGCAGCTTCCAGCAGGCCCAGGCCAGCAGGGCCTGCGCGCCGAACAGGGCGCTGATCATCGCGATCGCCTGCAGCCAGGTCTTCCAGGACAGACTGACCTGGTCCTGCAGGGCGCCGCCGAACACCATGTTGGCGACCATGGCATTGAGGTGGAAGCGGTACAGGGCGAAGACCTTGGCATCCACCAGCAGCAGGCACAGCCACAGGCCCTGCATCACGATGGCCGAAACCGTCAGAATGCGCGCGCGCCGCGGCCACAGACCCAGCGCCAACGGCAGCAGGCCGACCACCGCGCCCAGCGCCAGCAGGTGGCCGGGCAGGGCGACCGACAGGTAGGTCAGGCCCAGCGCACCGCCGGGGTTGTCGCGCACGGGAATGTTGCCCAGCGCGATCAGCGCCGCCAGCACGGCGTTGCCGGCAATGAACAAGGACCACCACGCCAGCCGCTGCCAGCGGCGATCAGCGCCCGGGGCGGGCGGGGAGAGGGCGTTGAAATGAGCGGCATCCATGGCGACGGCGGGGTTCAGCAGGGGCAGGGGGGCGTGTGGCGAATACGTCAAGACGCGCGGGGCGGCGCATTGTATCGGTTTGTTTCAATGTATCGGTGTGGGAATTGGGCCGATCTGTCACAATGTTCAGGTGGCCCACAGACAGCTGTCGGGCCGAACAGACCCACGACAAGCCAGGAACCGCTGTGAGCCAGATCCCCACCCTCGACATCACCCGTTTTGACAGCGACCGCGAGGCCTTCGTGGCCGAGCTGGGCGCGGCCTACCGCCAATGGGGATTCGCGGGCATCCGCAACCACGGCATCCCGCAGGCCGACATCGACGCGGCCTACGATGTCTTCAAGGCCTTCTTCGCCCTGCCGGACGAGGTCAAGCGCAAGTACCACGTGGCTGGCAGCGGCGGCGCCCGCGGCTACACCCCGTTCGGCGTGGAAACCGCCAAGGGCTCCAAGCACTTCGACCTGAAGGAGTTCTGGCACATCGGTCGCGAGATCGCCGATGACTCCAAGTACCGTGACGTGATGGCGCCGAACCTGTGGCCGACCGAGGTCGAGGGCTTCCGTGAGCGCGGCTACGGCCTTTACCAGGCGCTGGACAACCTGGGTTCGCGCGTACTGTCGGCGCTGGCCCTGCACATTGGCCTGCCGGAAGACTTCTTCGCCGACAAGACCAATTTCGGCAATTCGATCCTGCGCCCGATCCATTACCCGCCGATCACCACCGACGACATTCCGAACGTGCGTGCCGGTGCGCATGGCGACATCAACTTCATCACCCTGCTGGTCGGTGCCAGCGCCGCGGGCCTGGAAGTGCAGTCGCATGATGGCCAGTGGGTGCCGTTCACCTCGGACGCCGACACCATCGTGGTCAACATTGGCGACATGCTGCAGCGCCTGACCAACCACGTGTACCCGTCCACCATCCACCGCGTGGTGAACCCCCCGGGCGAGCTGGCCCGCCAGCCGCGCTACTCGGTGCCGTTCTTCCTGCACCCGAACCCGGATTTCCTGATCGACGTGCTGCCCTCGTGCATCACCCCGGAAAACCCCAGCCGCTATCCGGAGCCGATCACCGCCCACGGGTTCCTCGAGGAACGCCTGCGCGAGATCAAGCTGAAGTAATGAAAAGGCCGCCGAAAGGCGGCCTTTTTCTTTGCAGGGTTGCACCCCGCACCCGCAGAGGCCAGAGCCAGAGCCAGCGCGGCTCTGGGGTGTTCCGTGGGGAGGCGGGGAGGCGTCGGATGGCGGGGACGCCGTTAACCCATCCATGGGGGGCTTGGCCGCGGCATCCATACCGCGGACACCCCGCCATCCGACACCTCCCCGCCTTCGGCCGTTTCCCGGTGACGGTGGGTACGGGCGGCTCCTGGTAGGTGTCGACCTTGGTCGACACATCTGTCAGATCGACGTGGGGCAGGGGTCAGATCCCTTTTCCTGCCGGAAAGGGATCTGACCCCGGAACCCACCCGGAATGCCGCTTCTGCTCTTGCTCCTGCTCTTCTTTTTTCTTTCCGTGGCGGTCGGAACCGCCGCAATGTGTCAGGGGCCGGGCGGGTGGGTTGCGCAGGGGCGCAGGCGCCATGGATGGCGCCTACGAGCTTACATGTACGTACTTGCAGCGTCCCCTGCGCGGCCCACCCGCCCGGCCAACCCAATAAAACCCACCGGGCCATCCGCGACCAACCCCCGCCACGAGGGGCTGCGCCGTTGGCTGAAAATCCATGTAACCGCTTACACGGAAACGGATTTTTGCCATAGCGGGTATCATGGGCGGCTGAGTTCATACAGGAGCCACCGCCATGCGCCGCAAGATCGTCGCCGGAAACTGGAAGCTGCACGGCAGCCGTCAATTCGCCACCGAGCTGCTCGGCCAGGTGGTCGCCGGGCTGCCCCAGGCGGGGGTGGAGGTGGTCATCCTGCCGCCGCTGCCGTACCTGGGCGAACTGGTCGAGGACTTCGGCGAGACCGGCCTGGTGTTCGGGGCCCAGGACGTCAGCAGCAATGAAAAGGGCGCCTACACCGGCGAAGTCTGTGCCGCCATGCTGCACGAGGTCGGCGCCCGCTACGGCCTGGTCGGCCACTCCGAGCGCCGCCAGTACCACCAGGAAAGCAGTGAACTGGTCGCCCGCAAGTTCGCCGCGGCCCTGCACGCCGGCCTGGTGCCGGTGCTGTGCGTGGGTGAAACCCTGGAACAACGCGAAGCCGGGCAGACCGAAGCGGTCATTGCCAGCCAGCTGGCACCGGTGCTGGCGCTTGTCGGCGCCGAGGGGTTTGCCAGCGCCGTGGTGGCCTACGAGCCGGTCTGGGCCATCGGCACCGGCAAGACCGCCAGCAAGGAACAGGCCCAGCAGGTGCACGCCTTCATTCGTGGCGAAGTCGCGCGCATGGATGCTAGAATCGCCGATTCACTGCCCATTCTTTACGGCGGTAGCGTGAAGCCCGACAATGCCGGGGAACTGTTCGCGCAGCCGGATGTCGATGGTGGGCTGGTCGGCGGCGCCTCGCTGGTGGCCGCGGATTTCCTGGCCATCGCGCAGGCGGCGGCACACATTTAGTCAAGACAGCCGGCTCAGCGTCGGCATAACAGTCCGAGGGCGGATTTCCAATGCTGATGTTGATCCTCAATGTCGTCTACGTGCTGGTGGCCGTAGCCATGATCGCGCTGATCCTGATGCAGCGTGGCTCGGGCGCGGCAGCGGGCTCGGGCTTTGGTGCCGGCGCCTCGGGGACTGTGTTCGGCGCGCGAGGCGCGTCCAACTTCCTGTCCAAGTCCACCAAGTGGCTGGCCGTGGTGTTCTTCGGCATCAGCCTGTTCATGGCCTGGTACGCCGGCCATGGCACCCGTCCGGCGGCCGACCAGGACCTGGGCCTGATGTCCGCCCCGGCGGCCAGCGCCCCGGCCGTTCCGGCCGGTGAGCTGCCGGCTGCGCCGAAGGCGGCGGAGGTCCCGGCAGCCCCGGTTCCGGCCGCGACTGTGCCGGCTCAGGCGGAAACTTCCACTTCTGGTGAAGAAAAGCCGTCCGAAGGCTCCCAGAAAGACTGAAGCCGGTTACAATACGCGGCGCATCGGGTTATCTGACTGATGTGATCGTTTGCCCAGGTGGCGGAATTGGTAGACGCACTACCTTGAGGTGGTAGCGACTTAGGTCGTAGGGGTTCGAGTCCCCTCTTGGGCACCATTTGTAAGTAAAGCGGGTTCTCCTGGCGCGCAATGCGCCAGCCGTTTCCCGTCCACTCCCCCATGCCAAAGCGCCTGCAGGCGCGGCGGCAGAGGCAAGAGAGAATCGCTGTGCTGGCCGAATATTTGCCGTCTCTGCTGTTTCTGATCGTCGCCACCGGTATCGGCATCACGCTGATGCTGATTGGTCGATTCCTCGGCCCCCGCCGCCCCGATCTGGAAAAGCTGTCGCCGTACGAATGCGGCTTCGAGGCCTTCGAAGACGCGCGCATGAAGTTCGACGTGCGCTACTACCTGATCGCGATCCAGTTCATCGTCTTCGACCTGGAAATCATCTTCATCGTGCCGTGGACCCAGGTCTTCATGGAGCTGGGCGCGCGTTCGCTCGTCACCATGGGCCTGTTCGTCGGCATGCTGTTCCTCGGTTTCATTTACGTCTGGAAGAAGGGAGCGCTGGAATGGGAGTGATTCAGACTCTCGATGGCCTCATGAACAACCCGGTCCCGGAAGGGCGGGTGGATGACATCCTGCGGCCGGAAGGCGACAACCCCCTGCTGGAAAAGGGCTTTGTCACCACCAGTGTCGATGCCCTGCTGAACTGGGCGCGCACCGGCTCCATGTGGCCCATGACCTTTGGTCTGGCCTGCTGTGCGGTGGAAATGATGCACGCCGGTGCGGCGCGTCTGGACCTTGACCGCTACGGCGTGGTGTTCCGTCCGTCGCCGCGTCAGTCCGACGTGATGATCGTGGCTGGCACCCTGGTCAACAAGATGGCCCCGGCGCTGCGCAAGGTCTACGACCAGATGCCGGACCCGAAGTGGGTCATCTCGATGGGCAGCTGCGCCAATGGCGGCGGCTACTACCATTACTCCTATTCTGTCGTGCGCGGCTGTGATCGCGTGGTGCCGGTGGACGTCTACGTCCCGGGCTGCCCGCCGACCGCCGAGGCGCTGGTGTACGGGATCCTGCAGCTGCAGAAGAAGATCTGGCGTACACAGACCATCGCCCGCTGACCCTTTTCACCTGACAAGAGCGCGCCAAGCCCCCATGGCAGAGCAAGCATCCTTCATCGACCGACTCTCCGCACGTTTCGCTGGTGCGAAGGTCATCGTGGTCGAACCCCGCGGCGAAGTGACGCTGGAGGTGCCTGCCGCCGAGTGGCATGCCACCGCGCTGGCGCTGCGTGACGAGTTTGGTTTCGAGCAGGCCGTGGATCTCTGCGGCGTCGATTACCTGGGCTACGGCTCCGACGAATGGGACACCGCGGACGTGTCCTCGCAGGGCTTCAGCCGTGGCGTCGAAGGCAAGGCGCAGGGCCGTTTCGCCTGGGGCGAGTTCCCCACCGAAGAGAACGGTGCCGACGGCGCGAGCCCGCAGCACATGCCGACCCAGCGTTTCGCCGTGGTCGTCCAGCTGCGCTCGTACCAGCACAACCTGATGTTGCACCTGCGCTGCTTCGCCCCTGACGAAGCACTGCCGGTGGTGTCCTCGCTGACCGGCATCTGGCCGGGCCTGAACTGGTTCGAGCGCGAAGCGTTCGACCTGTACGGCGTGATCTTCGAAGGTCACCCGGACCTGCGCCGGATCCTGACCGACTACGGTTTCGTCGGCCATCCGTTCCGCAAGGACTTCCCGCTGATCGGCAACGTCGAAGTCCGCTACGACGAAGAAAAGAAGCGCGTGATCTACGAACCGGTCACCTCGGTGGAGCCGCGCGTCGGCGTGCCGCGCGTGATCCGCGACGACGCCCGTCTGCAGACCGCAGAAGGTGAGCGCGCGCAGGAGGCAGTGAAGTGAGCCACGTACACCAGGCCGGCGAAGCCTTCGCCAGCAACGCCGCCGAAAGCCGGCAGGAAATCCGCAACTACACCATGAACTTCGGCCCGCAGCATCCGGCCGCCCATGGTGTGCTGCGCCTGATCCTGGAAATGGACGGCGAAACCATCATGCGCGCCGACCCGCACGTGGGCCTGCTGCACCGTGGTACCGAAAAGCTGGCCGAGTCCAAGCCTTTCAACCAGTCGATCGGCTACATGGATCGCCTGGACTACGTGTCGATGATGTGCAACGAGCACGCCTACGTGCGCGCGATCGAAACCCTGATGGGTATCGAAGCGCCCGAGCGTGCGCAGTACATCCGCACCATGTACGACGAAATCACCCGCATCCTGAACCACCTGATGTGGCTGGGCTCCAACGCGCTCGATCTGGGCGCCATGGCGGTCATGCTGTACGCCTTCCGCGAACGCGAAGAGCTGATGGACTGCTACGAAGCAGTCTCCGGCGCGCGCATGCACGCGGCCTACTACCGTCCGGGTGGCGTCTACCGCGACCTGCCGGACCACATGCCGAAGTACAAGGAATCGCGCTGGCACAAGGGCAAGGCGCTGAAGCAGCTCAACGCTTCGCGTGAAGGTTCGCTGCTGGACTTCCTGGAGAACTTCACCAACGAGTTCCCGGGTCGCGTCGACGAATACGAGACCCTGCTGACCGACAACCGTATCTGGAAGCAGCGTACGGTCGGCATCGGCGTGGTCAGCCCGGAACTGGCCCACCAGTGGGGCATGACCGGCGTGATGCTGCGCGGCTCGGGCGTTGCCTGGGACCTGCGCAAGAAGCGTCCGTACGCCAAGTACGATGCCGTCGATTTCGACATCCCGCTGGGCAAGGAAGGCGACTGCTACGACCGTTACCTGGTCCGCGTTGCCGAAATGCGCGAATCCAACCGCATCATCAAGCAGTGCGTGGCGTGGCTGAAGGCCAACCCGGGCCCGGTGATGGTGAAGAACTTCAAGGTCGCTCCGCCCAAGCGCGAGGACATGAAGGACGACATGGAAGCGCTGATCCACCACTTCAAGCTGTTCAGCGAAGGCTATTGCGTGCCGGCCGGTGAAACCTATTCGGCGGTGGAAGCCCCGAAGGGTGAGTTCGGCTGCTACCTGGTCTCCGACGGCGCCAACAAGCCCTTCCGCGTGCACCTGCGTGCCCCCGGCTTCGCCCACCTGTCCTCGATCGATTCGATCGTGCGCGGCCACATGCTGGCCGACGTGGTGGCCATGATCGGTACCTACGATCTGGTGTTCGGCGAGGTTGACCGGTAATGCCGTCCGCCACGCCAACGCCCGCTGCAGGCAGCCGGCGCAAGCCGGCGCCGCAGTCTCTGGAATTTCACGTTATGCATTTCGCTGAGGTCGGCCGATGAAGGCGACAGGTAATTTCGAGGCGGCGCGCGACGTCGACCCGATGGTGGTGCTGAGCGACAAGACCCGCGCTCACATCGATCACTGGCTGTCCAAGTTCCCGCCGGACCGCAAGCGCTCTGCCGTGCTGCAGGGCCTGCATGCGGCCCAGGAGCAGAACGAGGGCTGGCTGACCGACGAGCTGATCGCCGGCGTGGCCAAGTACCTGGACCTGCCGCCGGTGTGGGCCTACGAAGTGGCCAGCTTCTACTCGATGTTCGAGACCGAGAAGGTGGGCCGCAACAACGTGGCCATCTGCACCAACATCAGCTGCTGGCTCAATGGCGCCGAAGACATCGTGCGCCATTGCGAAAAGAAGCTGGGCATCAAGCACGGCCAGTCCACCCCGGACGGCCGCGTCTACCTCAAGCGCGAGGAAGAGTGCCTGGCTGGCTGCGGTGGCGCACCGATGATGGTCATCAACGGTCACTACCATGAGCGTCTGACCCTGGAAAAGGTCGACGAGCTGCTGGACGGGCTGGAGTAAGGGCATGGCACATCACCACGAATCCAAGGGTCCGGTCGGCCCCGCGCCGCTGCCGCACCAGGTGGTCTACACCACCCTGCATTACGACACCCCGTGGTCGTACGAAAGCTACCTGAAGACCGGTGGCTACGCCGCCCTGCGCAAGATCCTCGAAGAGAAGATCCCGCCGGAGCAGGTCATCGAGATGGTCAAGGCCTCCGGCCTGCGTGGCCGCGGTGGCGCTGGCTTCCCGACCGGCCTGAAGTGGTCCTTCATGCCCAAGGGCAACATGCAGAAGTACATCCTCTGCAATTCGGACGAATCCGAGCCGGGCACCTGCAAGGACCGCGACATCCTGCGCTACAACCCGCATTCGGTGGTGGAAGGCATGGCGATCGCCTGCTACGCCACCGGCTCGACCGTGGGTTACAACTACCTGCGCGGTGAGTTCCACCACGAGCCGTTCGAGCACTTCGAACAGGCCCTGGCTGACGCCTATGCAAATGGCTGGCTGGGCAAGAACGTGATGGGCTCGGGCGTGGACATCGACATCTACGGTGCCCTGGGCGCCGGCGCCTACATCTGCGGCGAAGAAACCGCGCTGATGGAATCGCTGGAAGGCAAGAAGGGCCAGCCGCGCTACAAGCCGCCGTTCCCGGCGAACTTCGGCCTGTACGGCAAGCCGTCCACCATCAACAACACCGAAACCTACGGTTCGGTGCCGGCGATCATCCGCAACGGCCCGGAGTGGTTCAAGGGCCTGAGCCTGACCGGCAACGGCGGCCCGAAGTGCTTCTCGGTGTCCGGTTGCGTGCAGAACGGCGGCAACTTCGAAGTGCCGCTGGGGACCACCTTCGACGACCTGCTGGAAATGGCCGGTGGCCTGCGTCCGGGCCGCACCCTGAAGGGCGCGATTCCGGGCGGCGTGTCCATGCCGGTGCTGACCGCGGCCGAGCTGAAGGGCCTGCCGATGGACTACGACACCATCCGTGCGCTGGGCTCCGGCCTGGGTTCGGGCGCCGTCGTGGTGCTGGATGACAGCGTGTGCTGCGTCAAGTTCGCCTGCCGCATCAGCCAGTTCTTCCACAAGGAATCCTGCGGCCAGTGCACCCCGTGCCGTGAAGGCACCGGCTGGATGCACCGCGTGCTGGAGCGCATCGTTGCCGGCAAGGCCACGATGGAAGACCTGCACCAGCTGAAGGCAGTGGCCGGCCAGATCGAAGGCCACACCATCTGTGCGTTCGGCGAAGCGGCTGCATGGCCCATCCAGGGCTTCCTGCGCCAGTTCTGGGACGAGTTCGAGTACTACATCGTCAACGGTCATTCGATGGTTGACGGCAAGAAGGTGGAGGCAGCCGCTGCATGAGCGCGCAACCCGTAAATCCGAGCGTCCCACCCGATCACGTCACCATCGAGATCGATGGCAAGTCGCTGGTCGTGCCCAAGGGCTCGATGATCATCCAGGCCGCCGACAAGGCCGGCATCTCCATTCCGCGCTTCTGCTACCACGAGAAGCTGCCGATCGCCGCCAACTGCCGCATGTGCCTGGTGGACGTGGAGAAGTCGCCGAAGCCGGCGCCGGCCTGCGCCACCCCGGTGATGGACGGCATGAAGGTCGCCACCCGCAGTGAGAAGGCGCTCAAGTTCCAGCGTTCGGTGATGGAGTTCCTGCTCATCAACCACCCGCTGGACTGCCCGATCTGCGACCAGGGCGGCGAGTGCGAGCTGCAGGACGTTTCGCTGGGCTATGGCCGTTCGGTCAGCCGCTTCAACGAGCGCAAGCGCGTGGTGCCGGACGAGGACATGGGTCCGCTGGTCGCCACCGAGATGACCCGCTGCATCCAGTGCACCCGCTGCGTGCGCTTCACCGCCGACGTGGCAGGCACCTATGAACTGGGTGGCATGTACCGCGGCGAGAACCTGCAGATCGGTACCTACGACGGCAAGCCGCTGACCACCGAACTGTCCGGCAACGTGGTTGACGTCTGCCCGGTCGGCGCGCTGACCAACAAGGTGTTCCAGTTCCGCGCCCGCCCGTGGGAACTGACCGCGCGCGAATCGCTGGGCTACCACGACGCCATGGGTTCGAACCTGTTCCTGCACGTGCGTCGCGGCGAAGTGCTGCGCACCGTGCCGCGCGACAACGAAGCGGTGAACGAGTGCTGGCTGTCCGACCGCGACCGCTATTCGCACCAGGGCCTGTACAGCGAAGACCGCGCGGTCAAGCCGCTGCGCAAGGTCAATGGCGAGTGGAAGGAAGTGAGCTGGGCTGAAGGCCTGGCTGCGGCCGCCGAGATTCTCAAGGCCCACCAGGGTGATCACCTGGGCGTGCTGGTGCATCCGTCCACCTCCAACGAGGAAGGCGCGCTGCTGGCCCGCCTGGCCAAGGGCCTGGGCTCGAACAACATCGACCACCGCATCAACAACCGCGACTTCTCCGACGCCGCCACCGCCGAAGTCTTCGGCCTGCCGCTGGCCGAGATCGAAGGCGCCGACCGCATCGTCGTTCTGGGCAGCAACATCCGCCACGAACTGCCGCTGCTGCACGCCCGCCTGCGCAAGGCGCAGACCACCAAGGGCGCGAAGATCCACGTCATCAACCCGGTTGATTTCGACTTCGCCTTCGGCATCGCCGGCAAGCAGATCGTGGCCCCGTCGAAGTTCGTCGAAGCGCTGGCCGACGCCGAGCTGCGTTCGGCAGTGCAGGGCGGCAGCAACACCGTGCTGATCGTCGGTGGCATCGCCGAAAACCACCCGCAGGCCGCCGCGATCCGCGCCGCTGCGCGTGATTTCGCTGCCGCCACCGGTGCCAGGCTGTGCCGCATCCCGCAGGGCGCCAATGCCGTGGGCCTGACCCGCGCCGGCGTGCTGCCGGCCGGCAAGGACGTGGCCGCCATGCTGGCGCAGCCGCGCCAGGCGTACGTGGTGTACGGCCTGGAACCGGGCCTGGACTTCGCCGATGCCCCGGCCGCGCGCAAGGCGCTGGTCGGTGCCAAGGTGGTGGCCTTCAGCCAGTTCGCCTGCGCCTCCACCCGCGACGTGGCCGACGTCATCCTGCCGATCGGTGCACTGCCGGAAATCGACGCCACCCTGACCAACCTCGATGGTCGCGAGCAGTCGGCCCGTGCCGGCGGCAAGCTGCCGGGCGAGGCCCGTGAAGGCTGGCGCGTGCTGCGTGCGCTGGGCGGTGACATGGCCCTGGCCGGTTTCGACTTCATCGACCTGGCCGGCCTGCGCGCCAGCCTGGCCCCGGTGTCGGTCGCCGTGGCCGCTTCGGCCCAGCCGGCCGTTGCCGGCGAAGGCCTGGAAGTGGCTTCGACCGCTGCGATCTACCGCACCGATGCGGTGGTCCGCCGCGCGCCGGCGCTGCAGTCGCATCCGCTGAACAACGCCCCGCGCATCGTGCTGAACGCTGACGATGCCGCGCGCCTGCAGCTGCAGGAAGGGCAGATGGCCAAGGTCGGCACCGATGCCGGCAAGGCCACCTTGCCGGTGGTGGTCGACGCCCGCGTCGCTGCGGGTTCGGTCTGGATTGAATCGGGCCACGGCGCGACCGCGCCGCTGGGTGCCGCTCGCGTATCGGTGGTGGCTGCATGAACGAATTGCTGTTGAACGCGGTCGACCCGCTGCACCAGTGGCTGCTTGGCCTTGGTCATATCGGCGCGCTGATCTGGATCATCCTGAAGATCCTGGTGATCACCGTGCCGGTGATCGTCTCGGTGGCCTTCTACGTAGTCTGGGAACGCAAGCTGATCGGCTGGATGCACGTCCGCCACGGCCCGATGTACGTGGGCATGGGCATCTTCCAGGCCTTCGCTGACGTCTTCAAGCTGCTGTTCAAGGAAGTGGTCCAGCCGAGCAGCGCCAACAAGGCGATCTACCTGCTGGCGCCGCTGATCACCCTGGCCCCGGCCTTCGCGGCCTGGTCGGTGGTGCCCTTCGATTCGCAGATCGTGCTGTCCAACGCCAACGCTGGCCTGCTGTACCTGCTGGCGATGACCTCGCTGGGCATCTACGGCATCATCCTGGCCGGTTGGGCATCGAACTCGAAGTACGCGTTCCTGGGTGCCATGCGCGCCTCGGCGCAGATGATCAGCTACGAAATCGCCATGGGCTTCGCCCTGGTCGGCGTGATGATCGCGGCGGGCAGCCTGAACCTGAGCAACATCGTGATGGCGCAGGCCGGCAGCTCCGGCTTCTTCGACTGGTTCCTGCTGCCGCTGTTCCCGCTGTTCGTCATCTACTGGGTGTCGGGCGTGGCTGAAACCAACCGCGCGCCGTTCGACGTGGTGGAAGGCGAATCGGAAATCGTGGCCGGCCACATGGTCGAGTACTCCGGCGGCGCCTTCGCGCTGTTCTTCCTGGCCGAATACGCGAACATGATCCTGATCAGCTTCCTGATCTCGATCTTCTTCCTCGGCGGCTGGCTGAGCCCGATCCAGGGCTGGGTCGACCTGGGCAACATCTCGCCGCTGGTCGACTGGATCTGGAAGGGCGGTGCACCGTGGCTGTTCGTCAAGGTGTTCTTCTTCGCCAGTGCCTACATCTGGTTCCGTGCCAGCTTCCCGCGCTTCCGCTATGACCAGATCATGCGCCTGGGCTGGAAGGTCTTCATTCCGCTGGCCATTCTGTGGATCGCGGTTACCGCCGTCATGGTGTTCTTCGGCGTGATTCAAAAGGGCGTCTAAGTGATGAACAGGATTACCCATTACTTCAAGAGCCTGCTGCTGCTCGAACTGCTGGCTGGCCTTTGGCTGACGCTGAAGTACAGCTTCAAGCCGAAGTACACGATGATGTACCCGATGGAGAAGTTCCCGCAGTCGCCGCGCTTCCGTGGCCTGCACGCGCTGCGCCGTTACCCCAACGGCGAAGAGCGCTGCATCGCCTGCAAGCTGTGTGAGGCGGTCTGCCCGGCGCTGGCCATCACCATCGACTCGGCCAAGCGCGAAGACGGCACCCGCCGTACCACCCGCTACGACATCGATCTGTTCAAGTGCATCTTCTGCGGCTTCTGCGAAGAAAGCTGCCCGGTGGACTCGATCGTCGAAACGCACATCCTCGAGTACCACTTCGAGAAGCGTGGCGAAAACATCGTTACCAAGCCGCAGCTGCTGGCCCTGGGCGACCGTCTCGAAACCGAGATCGCCGAGCGTCGTGCCGCCGATGCCGCTTACCGCTGAGGTCGAGAGATGGATTGGGTAAATATCGCTTTCTGGGTGTTCGCCATCGCGGCAACGGTTTCGGCCGGTGCGGTGATCAGCGTGCGCAACCCGGTTCACGCCGTGCTCTGCCTGGTGTTGACCTTCTTCTCCATTGCCTGCGTGTGGCTGCTGGTGGGCGCCGAATTCCTCGGCGTGGCGCTGGTGCTGGTCTACGTGGGTGCGGTGATGGTGCTGTTCCTGTTCGTGGTGATGATGCTGGACATCGACCCCACGAAGATGCGCGAAGGCTGGGTGCGTTACCTGCCGGTCGGCCTGATCGTGGCCGTGGCCATGCTGGTGCAGATGCTGATCCTGATCGGGGTGAAGGGCAGGGCGGTCAACGCCTTCCCGGCCGACAACGCGGCCGCGCTGGCCGCTGACAGCTCCAACATCACCTGGCTGGCACGCACGCTGTTCACCGAATACCTGCTGCCGTTCGAGTTCGCCGCCGTCATCCTGACCGTGGCCGTGGTGGCCGCCGTCATGCTGACCCTGCGCCGCCGTACCGGCGTGAAGAGCCAGAACCCGGGCGACCAGACCATGGTCAAGGCCGGCAACCGCCTGCGCATGGTCAAGATGGGCGCAGAACAGCCGGTCGTGCACAGCAACAGCAAGCCGGCCGCCGGCGAGGAGACCCAGCCGTGATTACCCTTGGCCACATGCTTGCGCTGGGCGCGGTGCTGTTCGCCATCAGCCTGGCCGGCATCTTCCTGAACCGGAAGAACGTCATCGTGCTGCTGATGTCGATCGAACTGATGCTGCTGTCGGTGAACGTGAACTTCGTTGCGTTCTCCCGCCAGCTGGGTGATCCGTCCGGCCAGCTGTTCGTGTTCTTCATCCTGACCGTCGCCGCTGCCGAGGCCGCCATCGGCCTGGCGATCCTGGTGACCCTGTTCCGTACCCGCCGCACGATCAATGTCGGCGAAGTCGATTCGTTGAAGGGCTGATCCACAGATGGAAATCACTCTCTCCAAGAGTCTGTTGATCGCAGTGGTGCTTGCACCGCTGTTCGGCAGCATCATCGCCGGCCTGTTCGGTCGCCAGGTCAAGCGCTTCGGCGCGCAGACCGTCACCATCCTCGGCGTGGCCATCAGCTGCGCCCTGTCGATGTACACGCTGTACCAGCTGCTGTGGGGCGGCGCGCAGCCGTTCAACCAGAACCTGTACACCTTCTTCGAAGTCGGCCAGTACTCGGCCCACGTCGGTTTCATGGTCGACAAGCTCACCGCCATGATGATGGTGGTGGTCACCTTCGTGTCGCTGCTGGTCCACATCTACACCATCGGCTACATGGAAGAAGACCCGGGCTACCAGCGCTTCTTCAGCTACATCTCGCTTTTCACTTTCTCGATGCTCACCCTGGTGATGAGCAACAACTTCCTGCAGCTGTTCTTCGGCTGGGAAGCGGTGGGCCTGGTGTCGTACCTGCTGATCGGTTTCTGGTTCAAGCGCCCGACCGCGATCTTCGCCAACATGAAGGCGTTCCTGGTCAACCGCGTCGGTGACTTCGGCTTCCTGCTGGGCATCGCCGGCGTGCTGTGGGTGTTCGGCACCCTGGACTACTCGCAGGTGTTCTCGCAGGCCGGCGCCCTGGCCAGCCCCGAAGCCAAGATGCAGATCTGGGACGGCACCCTGTTCGGCATGCAGCTGCTGAGCGACCCGGTGGTCTGGTCGATCGCCACCGTCATCTGCATCTGCCTGTTCATCGGCGCCATGGGCAAGTCGGCCCAGGTCCCGCTGCACGTGTGGCTGCCCGATTCGATGGAAGGCCCGACCCCGATCTCGGCACTGATCCACGCCGCGACCATGGTCACCGCCGGTATCTTCATGGTCACCCGCATGTCGCCGCTGTTCGAGCTGTCGCAGACCGCGCTGAACTTCATCCTCTTCATCGGTGCCACCACCGCGTTCTTCACCGGCCTGATCGGCATCGTGCAGAACGACATCAAGCGCGTGGTCGCGTACTCGACCCTGTCGCAGCTGGGCTACATGACCGTGGCACTGGGCGTGTCGGCCTACTCGGCGGCCGTGTTCCACCTGATGACCCACGCCTTCTTCAAGGCGCTGCTGTTCCTGGGTGCCGGCTCGGTCATCATCGCGATGCACCACGAGCAGGACATGCGCAAGATGGGCGGCCTGCGCAAGTACATGCCGATCACTTTCATCACCATGTGGATCGGTACCCTGGCCCTGGTCGGTACGCCGTTCTTCTCCGGCTTCTACTCGAAGGACACCATCATCGAGGCAGCCGAGATCCACGCCCACATGCAGAACACCTGGGTGGCCACCTACGGCTACTGGGCAGTGCTGGGTGGCGTGCTGGTGACCAGCTTCTACAGCTTCCGCCTGCTGTTCCTGACCTTCCATGGTCCGGAGCGCTTCCGTGACGCGCACCACGACGACCATGGCCACGGCCATGACGATCACCACGCGGCCGATGCCCATCATGCTGATGCGCACCACGGCGATGCCCATGACGACCACGGCCATGGCCACGGTCCGCATGAGCCGCACGAAACCCCGTGGGTGGTGACCCTGCCGCTGATCCTGCTGGCCATCCCCTCGATCGCCATCGGTTTCTTCAGCATCGGTCCGATGCTGCACGGTACCGACTGGGCCGGCCACCACGCGCACGCGACCATCAAGGGCCAGGCACAGACGTTCTTCACCGGTGTCGTGGACTTCTACGATCCGGCCAAGAACACTGTCGGCTTCCTCAGCGAGCATTTCCATGGTCCGGTCAAGTTCGCGCTGCACGGCATGATGCTGCCGCCGTTCTGGCTGACCCTGGCGGGCTTCCTGCTGGCCGCGCTGTTCTACCTGTGGAAGCCGGACCTGTCGGGCAAGGCACGCAAGACCTTCGCCCCGCTGGTGTCGGTGCTGGAAAACAAGTACGGCTTCGACAAGCTGTGGATCGATGGCTTTGCCGGCGGCAGCGTCAAGCTCGGCAAGGTGTCGCGCTGGATCGACAGCAACATCGTCGATGGCGTGGTCAATCTCTCGGCACGTGTTGTGGACGTTGCAGCCGGCGTGCTGCGTCGTACCCAATCCGGTTTCCTCTATCACTACGCCTTCGCGATGATCATTGGCCTGATTGCCCTGCTGGGCGTGCTGATGCATTACCTGCGTTGATGACCTGTACGGAATAAGAAGACGTGTCGAACTGGCCCCTACTCAGTGTCCTCATCTGGCTGCCGATCATCGGCGGTGCCCTGATTCTTGCGATCCGTGATGCGCAGACCGCCCGCTGGGCGTCGCTGGGCGTCGCGCTGCTGACCTTCGCGGCAAGCCTGCCGCTGCTGGCCGGCTACGATCCGGGCATCGATGCCCTGCAGTTCGTCGAGACCCACGCGTGGATCCCGGCGTACAACATCGGCTACAACCTGGGCGTGGACGGCATTGCCGTGGCGCTGATCCTGCTGACCACGCTGGTCAGCGTGCTTGCCCTGATCGGTGCCTGGAGCGCGATCAACAAGCGCGTCAACCAGTACGTGGCCGCCTTCCTGATCCTGGAAGGCGTCACCGTCGGCATCTTCGCTGCCACCGACGCGATGCTGTTCTACGTGTTCTTCGAAGCGATGCTGATCCCGATGTTCCTGATCATCGGTGTCTGGGGCGGCCCGCGCCGCATCTACGCAGCGCTGAAGTTCTTCCTGTACACCTTCCTCGGCTCGGTGCTGATGCTGGTGGCGCTGATCTACCTGTACATGAAGGGTGGCAGCTTCCAGCTGGCCGACCTGTACGCACTGCAGCTGTCGGCCACCGAGCAGACGTGGATCTTCTTCGCCTTCCTGATCGCCTTTGCGGTGAAGGTGCCGATGTTCCCGGTGCACACCTGGCTGCCGGACGCGCACGTGGAAGCGCCGACCGCCGGTTCGGTCATCCTGGCCGCCATCGCCCTGAAGATCGGTGGCTACGGCTTCCTGCGCTTCAACCTGCCGATCGTGCCGGACGCCTCCAACGAGTGGGCCTGGCTGGTCATCGCCCTGTCGCTGATCGCGGTGATCTACGTCGGTCTGGTCGCCCTGGTGCAGGACGACATGAAGAAGCTGATCGCCTATTCGTCGATCGCACACATGGGCTTTGTCACCCTGGGTACCTTCATTGCCCTGTGGCTGGTGCGTGAGGCCGGCAACGCCGATGCCGCCCGCCTGGGCCTGCAGGGTGCGATGGTGCAGATGATCTCGCACGGCTTCGTGTCCGGCGCCATGTTCTCCTGCGTGGGCGTGCTGTATGACCGCATGCACAGCCGCCGCATCGCCGATTACGGCGGCGTGGTGAATGTCATGCCCTGGTTCGCCACCTTCGCCATGCTGTTCTTCATGGCCAATGCCGGCCTGCCGGGCACCAGCGGTTTCGTCGGCGAATTCATGGTCATCCTGTCGGCCTTCCAGCGGAACCCGTGGATTGCCCTGGGCGCGGCCACCACCCTGATCATCGGTGCGGCTTACACCCTGTGGCTGTACAAGCGCATCTTCTTCGGTGAAGTGGCCAACAGCCACGTGGCCGAACTGAAGGACATCAACGGCCGCGAATGGCTGGTGCTGGGCGTGTTCGCCGTCGGCGTGCTGGCTCTGGGCATCTACCCCAAGCCGCTGACCGACCTGATGGAGCCCTCGATCGCCAAGCTGGCCATGCAGATCGCATCCAGCAAGCTGCTGTAATTCCAGGATTTGATGATGACCACCTCGCCGCTGCTGCCATTGACCGCCGCTGACCTGCCACCGCTCGCCCCCGAGCTGGTGCTGATCGGCAGCGCCTTCGCCCTGATGATCCTCGACCTGTTCGTCAGCAACCGGAACAAGATCGTCACCCATCTGTTCTCGCTCGCGGCGCTGGCCGTGGTGCTGTTCATGCTGGCTACCGGCGTGGGCGGGCAGGGCGAGGTCTTCCACGGCATGTTCGTGCGCGACACGGCGGCCGACGTCATGAAGACCGGCATCGTGCTGCTCAGCGGCCTGACCCTGGTCTACGGTTGGCGCTACCTGCGCGACCGCAACCTGTTCCAGGGCGAGATCCCGGTGCTGATCCTGTTCGGCACCGCCGGCATGATGATCCTGGTCTCGGCCGGCAGCCTGCTGATGGTCTACCTGGGCCTGGAACTGCTGGCCCTGTGCTCCTACGCCCTGGTGGCCAGCAACCGCGACAACGGCCTGGCCTCGGAAGCGGCGATGAAGTACATCGTGCTCGGTTCGCTGGCTTCGGGCCTGCTGCTGTACGGCATGTCGCTGATCTACGGCGCCACCGGCAGCCTGCACCTGGACGTCATCCGTGACGCCATCCCGCACTCGGAAGAGCGCGTGCTGCTGATCACCGGTGCGGTGTTCATGATCGCCGGCGTCGCCTTCAAGCTCGGTGCCGCGCCGTTCCACATGTGGCTGCCGGACGTGTATCAGGGTGCCCCGGCACCGATCGCGCTGTTCATCAGCTCGGCGCCGAAGCTGGCCGCGTTCGGCATGGCCTACCGCCTGCTGGAAATGGGCGTGGGTCCGCTGTCCACCGAGCTGCAGCTGCTGATCGGCGGCCTGGCCGCGGTGTCGCTGGTGCTGGGCAACCTGATGGCCATCGCTCAGAGCAACCTGAAGCGCATGCTGGCCTTCTCCACCGTCTCGCACATCGGCTTCCTGCTGATGGGTATCGCCGGTGGTGGTGCGCAGGGCTATGCCGCCGCGCTGTTCTACGCACTGGCCTACGCCATCATGTCCACCGCCGCCTTCGGCGCGATCATCGCGCTGTCGCGTGCGGGCTTTGAAGCCGAGAACATCGAAGACTTCAAGGGCCTGAACGCCCGCAACCCGTGGATGGCCGGGCTGGTGCTGTGCATCATGGCGTCGCTGGCCGGCATTCCGCCATTCCTGGGCTTCTGGACCAAGCTGGCCGTGCTGGGCGCTGCCATCAACGGCGGCCTGCTGTGGCTGGCCATTCTGGGCGTGCTGTGCGCCGTGGTGGGCTGCTTCTACTACCTGCGTGTCATCAAGGTCATGTACTTCGATGAGCCGGTGGGCGAGGCCATGCCGCGCAACAACGACCGCGTGCTGGGCGTGGTGCTGGGCGTGAATGCCCTGGCGCTGCTGGCCCTGGGCTTGGCCTGGAACCCGATCATGGTCTGGTGCCAGCAGGCATTTGCGCATCTTGCATAAAAGTTGACACAAAGCTGCGCGATTCGTGTAATATGCGCAGCCTGAGTTGTCACTGCAGCGGTTCAGCCAGAACATCGTTGCGGTAGCCCTCCTCGAAAGAGCAGGGCAACAGTTCAAACACTTCCGGTGCGGGGTGGAGCAGTCTGGCAGCTCGTCGGGCTCATAACCCGAAGGTCGCAGGTTCAAATCCTGCCCCCGCTACCAACTTCATATCGGCGCCAACCGGTTTGATGAATGAGGGAAGGCTTGCATTTTTTGAAGTCATCGCTCATAATTCCGCTTCTGATGCGGGGTGGAGCAGTCTGGCAGCTCGTCGGGCTCATAACCCGAAGGTCGCAGGTTCAAATCCTGCCCCCGCTACCAAGTAAAGAAATCGCCTTCGAAGTTCTGCTTCGGAGGCGTTTTTCTTTGGGGTCTGCGTTTCTGTAGAGTCGAGCCATGCTCGACTGCCGGTGCGGAAAAGGGATCTGCCCCCAGGTCTCCCGCCTTGCACCAGCGCGGTGCAACCGCTATCATCAGCGGCCTAGCATTACCCCTGAAGGCGGTCTCCCATCGGGAGTCCGGACCCGGAAGGAGGGCCGCAGCGCGCTTACACACGGTGCTGCAACCGGAATCCAGTCACCGGAGTCTTTCCGGAAAAGGGGCCCTGCGGGCCCTTTGTCGTTTCCGGGGCGTCATGTTTCCCCGCCGGCCGTGGCCGGCACCCAACCAAGAGATCAAGGCAGGCTGTGAGCGACAAGGCAACCGACATCGCGAATCTGCTCGCCCCGACCGTTGTGTCGCTGGGCCTGGAGCTGCTGGGCGTTGAATATCTGCCGGCCCCCGGCGGTGCAACCCTGCGTCTTTACATCGACGTGCCGCTGGCTGAGCAGCCCGAGCGCATCATCAACGTGGACGACTGCGAGCGCGTCAGCCGTGAAGTGTCCGCACAGATGGACGTGGAAGACCCGATCAGCGGCAATTACACGCTGGAAGTGTCTTCGCCGGGCGTCGATCGCCCGCTGTTCAACCTGGAACAGTTCGGCCGTCACCTGGGCGAAATGGCCAAGGTCGTGCTGAAGCTGCCGCAGGACAACCGTCGTCGCCTGCAGGGCCGCATCGAGGCGACCGACGAGGCCGCAGACACCATCACCTTCATCGTCGACAAGGCGGAAGTGGTGGTCTCGGCCGACAACATCGACAAGGCCCGGATCATGCCGGACTGGGTTGCCCTGGGCCTGGCCCCGAGCAAGCCGACCGGCCCGGCGCCGAAGCGTCCGAAGACGGACAAGAATTCTTCTTCCAACGAGCCGGCGGCAAAGAAGCCGCGCGCGGAGTGAGCCAATGAGCAAGGAACTGTTGCTGGTAGTGGACGCGGTCGCCAACGAAAAGGGCGTGCCGCGTGAAGTGATCTTCGATGCCATCGAGGCCGCCCTGGCTTCGGCAGCGAAGAAGCGCTATCCCGACGAGGAAGTGCTGACCCGCGTGGTCATCGACCACAAGGATGGCAGCTACGAAACCTACCGCCGCTGGGAAGTGGTGGCCGATGACGTGGTCATGGAATCGCCGGACCGGCAGATCCGCCTGATGGACGCCGTCGACGAAGCCGAAGGCGTGGACGTCGGCGACTACATCGAAGAGCAGATCGAAAACCCCGATTTCGGCCGCATCGCCGCCCAGGCCGCCAAGCAGGTGATCGTGCAGCGCGTGCGCGAAGCCGAGCGCCAGCAGGTGGTCGATGCGTGGAAGGATCGCGTGGGTGAGCTGATCACCGGTGTGGTCAAGCGCGCCGAGCGCGGCAACATCTACGTGGACCTGGGCGGCAACGCCGAAGGCTTCATCCCGAAGGACAAGGGCATTCCGCGCGACGTGCTGCGCGCCGGCGACCGCGTGCGTGGTTACCTGGCCGAAGTGCGTTCGGAACCTCGTGGCCCGCAGCTGTTCATCAGCCGCGCCGCTCCGGAATTCATGATCGAGCTGTTCAAGCTGGAAGTGCCGGAAGTCGGCCAGGGTCTGGTGGAAATCAAGGCTTGCGCCCGCGATCCGGGCGACCGCGCCAAGATCGCCGTGCTGGCCCACGATACCCGCACCGATCCGATCGGTGCCTGCATCGGCATGCGCGGTTCGCGCGTGCAGGCCGTGTCCAACGAGCTCAATGGCGAGCGCGTGGACATCGTGCTGTGGAACGAGAGCCCGGCCAACTTCGTCATCAACGCCATGGCGCCGGCCGAAGTGCAGTCGATCATCGTCGATGAAGACAAGCACTCGATGGACCTGGCCGTGGCCGAAGACCGTCTGGCCCAGGCCATCGGCAAGGGCGGCCAGAACGTGCGCCTGGCCAGCCGCCTGACCGGTTGGCAGCTGAACGTGATGACCCAGGACCAGGTCACCGCCAAGTCGGAAGCCGAGCAGGCTTCGGCCCGCCAGCTGTTCATGGACAAGCTGGAAGTGGACGAGGAAATCGCCGGCATCCTGGTGACCGAAGGCTTCGGCACGGTCGAGGAAATTGCTTATGTCCCGGTCGGCGAACTGCTGGCCGTGGAAGGTTTCGACGAAGACATCGTCGAAGAGCTGCGCGCTCGTGCCCGCGATGCGCTGCTCAATGAGGCCCTGGCAGTCGAAGAAGGCCTTGAAGACGGCCAGCCGGCGCAGGACCTGCTGTCCCTGAAGGGCATGGACGAAGCCACCGCGTATGCGCTGGCCGGCCACGGCGTGCGTACCAGCGAGGAGCTTTCCGACCTGGCCGCCGACGAGGTCATGGACTTCGGCATTGAAGGGCTGGACCAGGAGCGCGCCGCGGCGCTGATCCTGGCCGCGCGTGCCGAGGAGATCGCCCGACTGGAACGCGGCGAATGAGCCGGCAATGAACAGGGCCCTGAGCCGATCAGGGCGTAGAATCCGCGCCACCTCCATCTGCGGGGGGGCGCCCACAAGATCATAGGATCCGAATGTCGCAGCAAACCACCATCCGCAAGCTTGCCGAACTGGTCAACACACCGGTCGAGAAACTGCTGGAACAGCTGGCCGGTGCCGGCATGAAGTTCAGCGGTCCCGACCAGGTCGTGACCAGCACCGAGAAGGTGAAGCTCCTGGGCTTCCTTCGTCGTTCGCACGGCAAGCCCGAGCAGGCCCCGGAAGAGACCGATCAGTCTGCAAAGAAGATCACCCTCAACCGCCGGAAACAGCAGGAAGTGACGGTCAATTCCGGTCGCAGCAAGACGACCGTGAATGTCGAGGTGCGCCAGAAGCGTACCTACGTCAAGGATGGTGCTCGCCCGATGACGCCGGACGAAGAGCGCGCTGACATCCTGCGCAAGCTGGAAGAGTCGCGCGCCCGCAACCTCGCCGAACAGCAGGCCCTGGCCGAGAAGGATCGTCTGCGCGACGAAGCCATCGTCCGTGCCCGTGAGGAAGAGATTGCGGCCAAGGAACGCGCAGAGGCCGAGAAGAAGGCTGCCGAAGAAGCCGCGGCTGCCGCCAAGGCTGCCGAGGCGGCTGCCGCCACCAAGCCCAAGCGCGCGCCGATCGATGAAACCGCGCCGCGTCCGCCGCGCACGCCGGCTGCCGCTCCGGCTGCACCGCGCAGTGCGCCGCCGCCGCCGCGCAGCGACGACCGCAACAACCGCAGCGCGCCGCGCAACGAGCGTGGCCCGGGCGATCGCTTTGCCGGCCAGATGCACCTGTCGGCGGCCGACCGTGCCCGCCGTGGCAACAGCAGCAACAGCAACAACCGTGGTCGTCCGGGTGGTCGCAACCAGAGTGGTGGCCGTCGCGACATGTCGCGTGGCGGCAACAACGCCGGTCCGCACGCCTTCGAGCGTCCGACCGCACCGGTCGTGCGTGAAGTGGCGATCGGCGAGACCATCACCGTGGCCGACCTGGCGCAGAAGCTCGCGCTGAAGGGCGGCGAGGTGGTGAAGGCGCTGTTCAAGATGGGCGTGATGGCCACCATCACCCAGTCCATCGACCACGACACCGCTGCGCTGGTGACCGAAGAACTCGGCCACAAGGCGATCCGTGCCAATGACAACGACGCCGAAGACGCACTGCTGGCCTCGACCGGTGAAAACCAGGGCGAAGCCGTGCAGCGTCCGCCGGTGGTCACCATCATGGGCCACGTCGACCACGGCAAGACCTCGCTGCTGGATTACATCCGTCGTACCAAGGTTGCCCACGGCGAAGCCGGCGGCATCACCCAGCACATCGGTGCGTACCACGTTGATACGCCCAAGGGCGTCATCAGCTTCCTGGATACCCCGGGCCACGCCGCGTTCACCTCGATGCGCGCCCGCGGTGCCAAGCTGACCGACATCGTGGTGCTGGTGGTGGCGGCCGACGACGGCGTCATGCCGCAGACCAAGGAAGCGATCCAGCACGCCCGCTCGGCCGGTGTGCCGCTGATCGTGGCGATCAACAAGATCGACAAGTCCGGCGCCGACCCGATGCGCGTCAAGAACGAGCTGCTGTCCGAGCAGGTCGTGGCCGAAGAGTTCGGCGGTGACATCCAGATGGTGGAGATCTCGGCCAAGACCGGCCTGGGCATCGACGACCTGCTGGACGCCGTGTCGGTGCAGGCCGAACTGCTGGAACTGAAGGCCGTCGACGAAGGCCGCGCCTCGGGCGTGGTGATCGAATCGTCGCTGGACAAGGGTCGTGGCCCGGTCGCTACCGTGCTGGTGCAGCAGGGCCGCCTGAAGAAGGGCGACTACCTGGTGTGCGGCATCCAGTACGGCCGCGTGCGTGCGCTGTTCGACGAAACCGGCAAGCAGCCGGAGTTCGCCGGCCCGTCCATCCCGGTGCAGGTCCTGGGCCTGTCCGGCGTGCCGGAAGCCGGTGACGACTTCGTGGTGGTCGAGGACGAGCGCCTCGCCAAGGACGTTGCCCAGCAGCGTGAGACCAAGCGCCGTGAATCGCGCCTGGTGGCCACCGCTGGCAGCCGCATGGAAGACATCATGGCGACCCTGGGCAAGGGCGAGGGCCAGCAGGTCCTCAACCTGGTCATCAAGGCCGACGTGCAGGGTTCGGTGCAGGCGCTGAGCCAGGCACTGGTCGCGCTGTCCAACGAAGACATCCGCATCAACGTGATCCACTCCGGTGTGGGCGGCATCACCGAATCGGACGCCAACTCGGCGGCTGCTTCGAAGGCCACCGTCATCGGCTTCAATGTGCGTGCGGATGCTTCGGCCCGTCGCATCATCGAATCCAACGGCGTGGACCTGCGTTACTTCTCGATCATCTATGACGTGATCGACCAGGTGAAGCAGGTGGCCTCCGGTCTGCTGGGCGTGGAAATCCGCGAAGAGATCATCGGTATCGCCGAAGTGCGCGACGTGTTCCGCAGCTCCAAGCTGGGCGCCGTTGCCGGCTCGATGGTCATCGAGGGCGTGGTCAAGCGCAACAAGCCGATCCGCGTGCTGCGCGACAGCGTGGTCATCTTCGAAGGCGAGCTGGAATCGCTGCGCCGCTTCAAGGAAAACGTCGAGGAAGTCCGCAACGGTACCGAATGCGGTATCGCGGTGAAGGCCTACAACGACGTGAAGCCGGGTGACCAGATCGAGTGCTTCGAGCGTATCGAAGTGCCGCGCACCCTGTAATGCTGCAAGGGGCCGGTCCTCACGGACCGGTCCGCCACCCCGGTGGGGCGCGACCTTGGTCGCGTCACCGCCCCTGGTAGGGCCCGACCCTGGTCGGGTCACCATCCCTGGTAGGGCCCGACCTCGGTCGGGTCACATTCAAATCAAGAGCCTGACCGCGTGCCCAAAACCTTCCATCGAACCGACCGTGTCTCCGCCCAGCTGCGCCGTGAACTCGGCACCCTGGTGCACAACGCCGTGCGCGAGCATGGGTTGCCCTCGGTGAGCGTGTCCGACGTGGAAATCACCCGCGACATGGCCCATGCCAAGGTGTTCGTCACCGCGCTGATGCCGGAACGTTCGGCCGAAGCAGTGAAGGGTCTGCGCGAGCTGGGCTATCGCCTGCGCATGGATCTGGCCAGGGCGATGAAGCTGCGCCACGTGCCCGAACTGCATTTCCACTACGACGACTCGGTCGATCGTGGCGAGCATATCGACAACATCCTGCGCGACCTGCCCGATACGCTGGCCGCAGAGAAGCGTCGCAAGAGCGACGAAGAATAACCGCGCGACGCCGGGCACGCCCGGCGTTGTTGCATTCCGGCTGCGCGATGTCTGATGCAGATCGCGCTGCGGCAGTCGAGCATGGCTCGACTCTACGAAATCCTGTCATGACCCGAATTCAGTTCCGCCGCCTGGATGGCATCCTGCTGCTCGACAAGTCGACCGGCATGAGCTCCAACGCGGCCCTGCAGGTGGCGCGCCGCCTGTTCCGCGCCGAGAAGGGCGGCCACACCGGCAGCCTGGACCCGCTGGCCACCGGCCTGCTGCCGCTGTGCTTTGGCGAAGCGACCAAGATCGCCGGCCTGCTGCTGGGCTCTGCCAAGGCCTATGACGCCGAGATCGTGCTCGGCCAGACCACCGACACCGATGACGCCGAAGGCCAAGTGCTGCTGCAGCGCCCGGTGCCGGCCATCAGCGCCGATGCCCTGCAGGCCGCGCTGGCCCCATTGACCGGCCGCATCCGCCAGCGCGCACCGATCTATTCGGCGCTGAAGCAGGGCGGCGAGCCGTTGTATGTGAAGGCCCGCCGCGGCGAGGCCATCGAGGCGCCGGAGCGTGAGGTCCAGGTGCACGCCATCGAGGTGCTGGAGCAGCAGCCCGAGCGCCTGCGCCTGCGCGTGACCTGCGGCTCGGGCACCTACATCCGCAGCCTGGCCCGTGACCTGGGCGAGGCATTGGGCTGCGGCGCGCATATCAGTGCGCTGCGCCGGCTCTGGGTCGAACCGTTCCGTGATCCGGTGATGGTGACCCTGGACCAGCTGCGCGCCATGGTCGAGGCTGGCGACGAGGCCGGCATGGAGGCGCTGCTGCTGCCGCTGGCGGCCGGCCTGGCCGAGTACCCCCGGGTCGAGCTGGATGCCGAACAGGCCCACCGCTTCTGTGTCGGGCAGCGCCAGCGCGATGCCGCCTGGCCCCCGGGCCTGGTGGCCGTATACGGGCCCGATGGCACCCCGCAGGGCCTGGGCCAGGTCGATGCCGGTGGCCTGCTGGCGCCGCAGCGCCGCTTCAACCTGTAACCGGGGCGGGGCGCATTCAGCCCCGGTCCTTGTTCCGCCGGGCCCCGACCGTTACAATTTCGCGGCCGTTTTCCGGCAGCCTGCTCCGGCGGGTTTCATCCTCGTAGTCCACGGCGAGCCTGGCGGTGCGCGAAGCGCGTTCCTGCCGGCCACGCATCACAGAGAAAAAAGAAATGTCGATCGACACCCAGAAGGTCATTGAAGACAACAAGCGCAGCTCGGCTGACACCGGCTCCCCGGAAGTGCAGGTCGCCCTGCTGACCGCCCGTATCGAGCTGCTGACCGGCCACTTCAAGACCCACAAGAAGGACCACCACAGCCGCCGCGGCCTGCTGCAGATGGTCAACCGCCGTCGCAGCCTGCTCGACTACCTGAAGAAGAAGGACGTCGAGCGTTACAAGGCCCTGATTGAAAAGCTTGGCCTGCGTCGCTAAGCAACGAATCCCCCGCGGCGCAGCGATGCGCCGCGGTTTTGTTTTGTAGCACCGCAATCCCCGATTCAGGCCGGAACGATCCGGCCACCCGCAGGCGGCAAGGGTCGCCGACGGTCCAATTCGCAGACAGCATCCCCAAGGACACCCTCCGTGGCAAAAATCACCAAAACCTTCCAGTACGGCAAGCACACCGTCACGCTTGAGACCGGCGAAGTCGCCCGCCAGGCCAGCGGCGCCGTCATCGTCAAGATGGACGACACCGTACTGCTGGTCACCGCCGTCGCCGCCAAGAGCGCGCGCGAAGGCCAGGACTTCTTCCCGCTGACCGTCGATTATCAGGAAAAGTTCTACGCCGGCGGCCGTATCCCGGGTGGTTTCTTCAAGCGTGAAGGCCGTGCGACCGAGAAGGAAACCCTGATCTCGCGCCTGATCGACCGTCCGATCCGCCCGCTGTTCCCGGAAGACTACAAGAACGAAGTGCAGATCATCGCCACGGTCATGTCGCTGAACCCGGACGTGGACGGCGACATTCCGGCCCTGATCGGCGCCTCGGCTGCCCTGGCCCTGGCCGGCACCCCGTTCATGGGTCCGATCGGCGCTGCCAAGGTCGGCTACAAGAACGGCGAGTACATCCTGAACCCGACCGTCAGCGAACTGGCTGACTCGCAGCTGGAACTGGTGGTCGCCGGTACCTCCAACGCCGTGCTGATGGTTGAATCCGAAGCCGCGCTGCTGTCCGAAGAAGTGATGCTGGGCGCCGTGACCTTCGGTCACCGCGAAATGCAGAAGGTCATCAACGCGATCAACGAGCTGACCGTCGAAGCCGGCACCAAGCCGTCGACCTGGGAAGCCCCGGCCAAGAACGACGTGCTGATCGGCGCCCTGAAGGAAGCCATCGGCCCGCGCCTGGGCGAAGCCTTCCAGGTGCGCGACAAGCTGCAGCGCCGCGACGCCATCTCGGCGATCAAGAAGGACGTGGTCGAAAGCCTGGCTGGCCGCGTGGCCGCCGAGGGCTGGAACCCGGCCGAGCTGTCGAAGGAATTCGGCGAGCTGGAATACCGCACCATGCGTGACTCGGTGCTGGACACCAAGGTCCGTATCGACGGCCGTGCGCTGGACACCGTCCGCCCGATCGCCGTGAAGACCGGCGTGCTGCCGCGTACCCACGGTTCCTCGCTGTTCACCCGCGGCGAAACCCAGGCCATCGTGACCATCACCCTGGGCACCGCCCGTGACGGCCAGGTCATCGACGCCGTTGCCGGTGAGTACAAGGAAAACTTCCTGTTCCACTACAACTTCCCTCCGTTCTCGGTGGGTGAGTGCGGCCGCATGATGGGCCCGAAGCGCCGCGAAATCGGCCACGGTCGCCTGGCCAAGCGCGGCGTGCTGGCTGTCATGCCGTCGCTGGAAGCCTTCCCGTACACCATCCGCGTCGTCTCGGAAATCACCGAGTCGAACGGTTCCTCGTCGATGGCCTCGGTCTGCGGCTCGTCGCTGGCCCTGATGGACGCTGGCGTGCCGGTGAAGGCGCCGGTGGCCGGTATCGCCATGGGTCTGGTCAAGGAAGGCGATCGCTTCGTCGTCCTGTCCGACATCCTGGGTGACGAAGATCACCTGGGCGACATGGACTTCAAGGTGGCCGGTACCGCTGAGGGCATTTCCGCCCTGCAGATGGACATCAAGATCGAAGGCATCACCGAAGAGATCATGAAGCAGGCCCTGCAGCAGGCCAAGGCTGGCCGTCTGCACATCCTGGGCGAAATGGCCCACGGCCTGACCGCTCCGCGCGAAGAGCTGTCGGACTACGCGCCGCGTCTGCTGACCATCAAGATCCACCCGGACAAGATCCGCGAAGTGATCGGCAAGGGTGGTTCGACCATCCAGGCCATCACCAAGGAAACCGGCACCCAGATCGACATCCAGGACGACGGCACCATCGTCATCGCCTCGGTCAATGCCATCGCTGCCCAGGCCGCCAAGGCCCGCATCGAGCAGATCACCTCGGACGTCGAGCCGGGCCGCATCTACGAAGGCAAGGTCGCCAAGATCATGGACTTCGGTGCGTTCGTCACCATCCTGCCGGGCAAGGACGGTCTGGTCCACGTGTCGCAGATCTCCAGCGACCGCGTCGAGAAGGTCGGCGACGTGCTGAAGGAAGGCGATGTGGTCAAGGTCAAGGTGCTGGAAGTCGACAAGCAGGGCCGTATCCGCCTGTCGATGAAGGCCGTGGAAGAAGGCGAAGGCGCCAGCGCCGAGTAATCGACCTCCGGTCGATTACGGTAGGTGTCAACCTTGGTTGACACTCCACTGCCGCCACCCCGGTAGGTGTCAACCTTGGTTGACACTCCACTGCCGCCACCCCAGTAGGTGTCAACCTTGGTTGACACTCCACCGCCGCCACCCCGGTAGGTGTCAACCTTGGTTGACACTCCACCGCTGGCATCGCAGTCATGAAAAAGCGGGCTTCGGCCCGCTTTTTCTTTGCCTGCGCTCCGCCCCGGTCTTGCCGCTATGCTGCGGCCATGGACAGCCTGCGCCTGCTCGACCTGGAGATCGATCGCCCGTCGCAACGGGTCAGCCGCGACGGCGAAGTGCTGCCCGTCAGCGGCCTGAGCTGGGCCCTGTTGGACGTGCTGCTGGCCCATGGCACCGACGTCGTGGATTTCGACACCTTGGCTGCCCAGGTCTGGGCGCCGGCCGTGGTCGGCGAAGATGCGATCAGCCAGCGGGTGAAGCTGCTCCGCCAGGCGCTCGGTGACGACGGCCGCAACCCGCGTTACATCCGCTCGGTGCGCGGGCGCGGCTACCAGCTGTGTGCACCGCCGCTGCCAGTCCGTGCCCCCACGCCGCGCGCCCGCTGGGGCCACTGGACCGCACTGGTTACCGCGACGGCCGCGCTGGTGGCTGTCGCTTCAGGGCTGTTCTTCTGGTCACGGCCCGCGCCGCAAGGCGCCGCGCAGTCGCTGCTGCAGCGTGCCGACTATTACGCCGGCATCGGCCAGGCCAGCAACAACGAACGGGCAATCAGCCTGTACCGGCAGGCCCTGCAGGCCGATCCGGAATCCGCACCGGCACGGCGCGGCCTGTCACGCGCTCTGTCGGCGCAGGGCTGCCTGTTCAATGGCAGCCCTGCGCAGATAAGAGAGGCGCTGGCGTTGGCAGAGCAGGAGCGCCAGCGTGCGCCGCGCGAGGCCGCCACGCATGCGCTCTGGGGCTACGCGCAGGATTGCCTGGGTGACATGCGCCAGGCCATGGCCGGCTACCGCCATGCCATCGAACTGGACCCTGGCGACGAACGCAGCCGCGCGTCTCTGGCCTATCTGCAGCAGGAACGCGGCGAACTGGCCACTGCGCTGCGCCAGAACCTGTCGCTGAAGGCGCCCGAACGCGTGCGCTTCCGTGACGTGCAGGTCGCGCGCGAACTGGAACTGCTCGGCTTCACCCAGGCGGCGGGGCAGCGTCACGCGCGCAACTTCCAGCTGTACCCGGACAATGTGTTCTCGAACATCGCCTGGCCGCGCAGCCTGTACCTGGCCGGCGCACCGCAGCAGGCGCGGCAGGCGCTGGACGAAGCCCTGGCGCGTGGCACGCCGCACCCGCAACTGCGCCGCCTGCAGGGGGAACTGGCCTTGTTGGCCGGTGACCCCGCAGCAGCGGCCCAAGCCTTCGAGCTGGGCCGGCAACTGCGGCCGCAGCAATCGCTCGGCCAGACCCTGGCGGCCCTGCATGGCGCGCCCCCGGCGCAGGCGGCGTGGATCCGCCAGCGCCTGCAGCAGCTGGGTGCCGAGGCAGGCGCCGGGGATGGCTGGCCCGATGCCGCCATCGAGCGGGCGCTGCTGCTGCAGGCCCTGGGCCAGACCGACCACGCGGTGGCGGCACTACAGCAGGCCGTCGACGACGGTTTCCGCGACGTGGCCTGGCTGCGCACCACGCCCCTGTTTGTGCCCCTGCGCGGCGCAGAGGGCTGGCCGGCGCTGCTGGAGCGCTTGGATACCGACATAGCCCGCCAGCGCGCGCAGGTTCTGGCCGCCGCCTGGCGGCCAGATGACCTGGCCAGCCTCAGTGCAGCGCCGGCAGCAGGAACTCAGTGAGGATGCGCCGCGATTGCGGGTGGGCGAAGCTGCGGTTGAACGCTTGTGTCGTGACGACCGCCACCGCGCGTTGTTCGGGCAGCACGAACACGTAGTTGCCGCCGTTGCCGGACATCGCCCACACCGTGCGCGGTGCGCCCCGCACGTCCAGTTTCAGACCCCACCACTGGTAGCCGTAGTCGCTGCCATCGGATGTCTTCGCCTGCGCCTGCACCATCGCCTCGATGTAGTCCTGCGGTACCAGCTGCTGGCCCTGCCAACGGCCCCGGTCGAGCACCAGTTGCCCAAGCCGGGCCAGATCGCGGCTGCGGTAGCGGGTCCCGCCGCCGCCCATGCCGATGCCTTCCGGCGAACGGTTCCAGTGGCGCTCGGTGATGCCCAGCGGGCGCTCCAGCGCAGTGGCGGCAAAGTCGGCCAGCGGCTGCCCGGTGGCCTGTTCGAGCACCGCGCCCAGCACGAAGGAATTGGCGGTGCAGTAGGCGAACGCGCGGCCGTGCGGGCTGTCCTGGGGGCGCTGCATCCACGGGGCGAAGCCTTTCACCGGCAGGCCCAGGGCAAAGTCCAGCCAGCGTTCGCTCACGTACATGCGTTCCTCGTTGCCGGCCGAGAATGGATTCTCGTCGTCGCATTCCCACAGGCTGCTCATGGTCAGCAGGTCCTGCACGGTGGTGGCGCGCAGGCGGGGGTCAACGCTGTGGCTGGCGGTGTAGGCCGGGAAGTAGTCGTAGACGCGGGCCTGCACGCCCGGAAGGTGGTGCTGGCCGATGGCCGCGCCGACCAGCAGTGCGGTCACGCTCTTGCTGGCCGAACGGACGTCATGCAGGGTCTGCGCGTCGGCACCGTTGAAGTACCCCTCGTAGACCACCTTGCCATCGACCTGCAGCAGCACGCTGCGGACCTGCTTGAGCTCATCGCGGGCGATGGCCTGTTCCAGCGCCTTCAGGCGCACCGTATCCAAGGGGGCTGCGGTGCAGGGCAGGGTGGTGCACAGCAGCAGGATGAGAAGGGTGATCGCGCGCATCGGCAAGGCTCCGCTGAAGGGAGCCCTGATTCGGCCAGAGCGCCGTCTGAAGTGCTGGAAATCCGGCTGAAGAATTCTGAAAGCCTGATGTGGCGGGCCTCTGCAGGTAGCGTCGAGCTTGCTCGACTGCCCTTGAGATTGCGCCGACAGCAGTCGAGCAAGCTCGACGCTACTCGTCCTCGCCCAACCACCAGACCTGGCCCGGCTCAGGATCACTCAGCGGATGCTCGCGCTGTTCGATGGCCTCCAGCACGCGCCCTGGCCCCGCCGCTGCCCACGTTGCCAGCAGCTTCTCCACCGCAGCCCGGCCCTGGGCGGCGATGCCCAGATCGCGCTCGCGCTTCCAGGTGCCGTCATCATCTGGCGTGGCCTCGTTGTCGTGCTGGTGCGGGGTGCCGTAACTGCAGCGGCGGCACAACCGGCGGATGTTGGCAGTCCAGTCCTCGACCATGCCGATGCCAGGCAGGGTCATCGCCTCCAGGGCAGCGATGTCATCGGCTGAATCGCAGCGCACGAACACGGTGAAAGTCGCCATGTCCGACCACTGCAGGCGCTGCATCGCGTTGAACACCGGCACGTCCTGTCTGCCGTAGGTGCGATGGCCGGTCGATGCGCCGTCATGCAGCACGATGTCGCCGAAGCGGAAGCCGCTTTCGGGCAATGGAACGTTGTCGATGCGTGCCCGCACCGGATCGATGCGCGTCATGTACACCACTTCGGCGTCTGACCAGGGCGCCAGGCGCACGCAGGCCACGCCGAAGTTGCCTTCGATCGGGCCTTCGCCTTCCGGCAGGGTGATGCCACAGCGGTTCCACTGCCGGCGTGCTTCGGCCCAGTCGCCGGCGCCGGTCGCGGCAATAGCGGCATTCCACGCAGTGGCTTCGTCAAACGCATCGCGGCGTTGTTCTGACTGCAGGTTGTCGCGCAACGACGCGTGCCAGTCGCGCAGGTACTTGTGGGCCAATCCGCGCATGTAGTGCAGATGGGGAATCCCGGGCGTCTGTTCGACGAGTTCGCCGAACAGATTGGCGGCGTCGCGCAGGTCGCCGTCGTCGAACGCTGCATAGGCACGCGCTTCCAGCGCCTGCAGCTTCTCCAGGGTTTCGTCGTCCAGCAGTTCGCCGTCTGCGGGGTGGTCTGCGGTCATGTCCATGTGCCGTTGAAATTCCAGAGGCACCATAGCGCAGACGGGTCGCATGTTGTCCTGCAGTGACCGGTTTTCTGCGCGGGCAGGCCCCGCCTCTGGCTGCTCGCGGCAACCCGCCCATGTCCAGCGGACGACATCAGCGGACATCCGCGCTGCAGTGCCAAGCGTTTGCTAACGTGGCTGCGTCATTGATCCGGGAGATCCCATGTTCCGCCAGTCCGTCGCCGTCCTTGCCGTGCTGATTGCCGGCGTACTGCCCACGGTTGCACGGGCCGCACCGGTACAGCCGCCCGTTCTCGGTGCGTACTATCCCGGAGGCTCGGCCGAGCGCTACCCGGTGTCGCGCGTTCCGGCCGAGCGGCTGACCCACCTGTTCTACGCGTTCTCCACCATCGAGGACGGGCGCTGCACGATCGGCGCGGAAGCGCCGCAGAACTTCGCCGCGCTGGCCGAGCTGAAGAAAGCCCATCCGCACCTGCGCACGCTGATCTCGATCGGCGGCTGGGGCGCGGGCGGGTTCTCCGACGCGGCGCTGACCGCGGCCAGTCGCAAGCGCCTGGTCGATTCATGCATGGCGCTGTTCTTCGAACGTTACGCAGGCAGTTTCGATGGCGTGGATATCGACTGGGAATTCCCGGTCAGTGGTGGACCGAAGGAGCTGGCCCATCGCCCGCAGGATCGCGCCAACCTGACCCTGCTGGCGCAGGCGTTCCGCGTGGCGCTGGATGCGCGCGGCCGCAAGGCAGGGCAGCCGATGCTGCTGACTGCGGCGCTGGCCGCCGGTCGCCTGCAGACCGATGGCCCTTACGACCCGGCGGCGAGCTATGACCTGCCGGCGCTGGCCGAGGTGTTCGATTTCATCAACCTGATGAGCTATGACATGGGCACCGGCTTCTCGGCGGTGTCCACCTTCAATGCGCCGTTGCATGAAGTGCCGGCCGACCCGCTGGCACCGGAGCTGCGGCGCTGGAACAACGTGGCTGGCGCGGTGCAGTACTACCGCGAACACGGCGTGCCGGCGCACAAGCTGGTACTGGGGGTGCCGTTCTACGGGCGCGGCTTCAAGGTCACAGGCGACGCCAGCGAGGGCCTGTACCAGCCCTACAGCGCACCGGCCGATGCCGGCGACTGGCGGGTGATCAAGGCGCGTTATCTGGACCAGCCCGGGTGGACCGTGCATTGGCAGCCGCAGGCACAGAGCCCCTGGTTGTACAACGTCGAACAGAAGGTGTTCATCAGCTATGAAGACCCGCGCTCGATCGGCCTGCGCGCGCAGTTCGCGCGTGCGCAGGGCCTGGCCGGCGTGTTCATGTGGGAGCTGACCGGCGACGACGAACAGGCCAGCCTGCTCAATGCCATGCTCGCCCCGTGGCAGAAGGCCCGCGTTGGCGATTGATCCTGCCCCGACATGCTGTCTGATGCGTCTGGGCCACGCACCCGCCTTCGTAGAGTCGAGCCATGCTCGACTGCTCTTGGCGCGATGTGTATCGAATGCAACAGCAGTCGAGCCAGCTCGACGCTACCAGGGCAAGGTGCAGCGCCGCCGGCCATGCCCGGCGGAATGGCGCAAGGCCAGCGGCCCAACCACGCACATCGGGCCCGCGGTCGTCGCGCTAAGCTGCGGGCATGATCATCATCGACCGCCTCGACCATCTGGTCATTACTGTTGCCGATATCGAGCACAGCTGCGATTTCTACCAGCGCGTGCTGGGGATGGAGGTCGTGCGCTTCGGTGCCGGCCGCACCGCGCTGCAGTTCGGCCAGCAGAAGATCAATCTCCACCCGGCCAGTGCGCCACTGCAGCCACATGCCGCACAACCCATGCCGGGCAGTGCCGACCTCTGCCTGGTCACGCGTGCGGCAACGGTCGATGTCCTGGCCCACCTGCAGTCACAGGCCGTTGTCGTGGAGGAGGGGCCGGTTGCACGGACCGGCGCGCTGGGGCCGATCGAGTCGGTGTACTTCCGCGATCCGGACGGCAACCTGATCGAAGTCAGTCGTTATCCCGACGCCGGATGACCGGTAGCGCCGGGCCGCGCCCTCGGACCCGATATGCCGTGTAATGCGTGTGGGCCACGAACGGACCTTCGTAGAGTCGAGCCATGCTCGACTGCTCTTGGCGCGATGTGTATCGAATGCAACAGCAGTCGAGCCAGCTCGACGCTAACAGGCGAGGCGTAGCGCGCCGGGCCATGCCCGGCGGTCTCATCAATTCGCCCAGACGCTGTTGGGGTCGCCGCTGCGGGCGCGGCGTTGGCTGGCCAGTGCCAGCCGCGCAAAGCCGGCGGCCATGGCCAGGGCCACCACGTCGATCCAGAACAGTGGCCAGTGCCCGCGCCCCGCAGCCAGCCACAGCCAATCGCCGTTGAGCGCGCCATGCGCCACCGGTACCAGCACGGTGCTGATCGCCGCTGCCCACAGCAGTTCACGCGCGGCCTGTGCCGGGCGACGCAGTGCCGCCCACAGTGCGCACGCCGCCCAGGTAGCGAAACAGGCCCAACGGATGCCGTGGTCCACGCTGGCCGGGGCCACCCGTTCCAGCACCAGCGCGCTGATGAAGGCGACCGAGATTGCCACGCACAGGCCGATGCACACGCCCACGGTCGCCCGCGCCATGTTCACCCCCGAACGCGGCTGCTCGACCTGGCGCCGCTTGCGCCGCGATTCGATCCACAGCAGGTTGCCCGAATAGAACAGGAAGGCACCGCCCAGCCCCAGCAGGAAGTACAGCCAGACCACCACGCCGTTGCCGAATTCGCCGAAGTGCAGGGCATAGGCCGCGCTCAGGGTGGCGTGGTTGGCATCGCGTCGCCCCGGCAACTGGGTGGCCAGCACCTCGCCGCTGGCCACGTCCAGCGCGACCGAGCCCAGCGGGCCGAGGGTGCCGCTGGATTCGCCGGTGATCTCGATGGTGGCCCGGCTGTCGCCACCGTTAGCCAGCTTCAGGTACGCCGGTTCGAAATCGGTCACGCCCTGAGCGCGTGCGGCTTCCACGGCGCGCGCATGCAGCAGGCGCAGGCTGCCCGGCGCGGCCGGCACGCCGCTGGCCTCGCGTAGCGGTGCGGTATCCATGGCCGCAGGCACCGCCTGCAGCGCCTTGCCGTCGTAGATCAGCGGATTGAGCAGGGCAATCTGGATGAACACCAGGCACAGCAGGGCGCCGGTCACCGCGAACATCAGATGGAAGGGCAGGCTGAGCACGCCGATCACGTTGTGCGCGTCCTGCCACATCTGCTTCAGATTGCGGCCCGGCCGCAGCGCGAACAGATCGCCCAGCAGCTTGGGCAGGTGGATGACCAGCCCGCTGAGCAGGGCCATGCCGTACAGCAGGCTGACGATGCCCATTACGTACAGGCCTGCGACCGGCAGGCCCAGGCTGTAATGCAGCTCGTTCACCAGCTCGGCCAGGCCGGTCTGCGGCGGCGTGGCGCTGCCGCCGGTGTGGCCCGGCCAGGCATAGCGCCAGCTGCCATCGCCGGCCTGCCAGTAGGCCAGCGGGCGCGGGTGGTCGTCACCGGGGAAGGTCATGCCGACATGGCGGCGGGCCTCGGCGTGCTGGGCCAGCACGTCATCGAGCAGGTACTGCGCATCGTCCAGCCCGGCTGGCAGGGCCGAGGCAGCGCCCGGTGTCTGCCACAGCGGCAGATCGTGGTGGAACAGGGTCAGTGCGCCAGCGTAGAAGGCCACGAACAGGCCGAAGCCGGCCACCAGGCCGACCCAGGTATGCAGCGTGGTGAAGGTGCGCAGGGTCTGCGAACTGAATTTCATGCGGAAAGTCTCACTGCACCGCGCCGGTCAGGCGCAGCAGCCACAGGGCAAGGAAGCCGACGGCGGCGCACGCCGACAGGACCAGCCAGGCGCGGGTGGGCGAGCGGAAGCTGAAGGCCCACAACGCCGCCAGCATCCACAGGGGCACGAAGGCGATCAGGCCTGGAACCAGCGCGCTGGTCCAGGGCCCGGGCGGCAGCCAGGTCAACAGGCCGGTGGCCGCGGCGGCCAGCAGGAATCCAGCCAGCAGACCGGCGAAGGCGCGCATCCACATCAGCGCGGCTCCACACCGGGACGGTGCCAGGCGGCCAGCGCCGGCAGCAGCAGGGCGGTCAGCATCCACGCGCACAGCATCACCACCAGCCCGGTGGCGAAGCCCAGTTCGGCCATCCACAGCCACAGCGCGGCAGCGGCCGCCACCAGGCCGATCTGCCGGCCCAGGCGCCCGGCGCGGCGCAGGCGCGGCCAGCGGCAGTGCGGCGAGGCGGCGTAGAAGGCCACGGCAGAGAACATCGACGCCAGCAGGCCCAGGCTGCAGAAGCCCAGGCTGGACAGGGCCACGGTGATCATCGGCGGCTCCCGTGCTGGCGCGGAGCCGACAGCTGCGGGACACGGGCGGGGCCGGCGGCGGCCGGTCGAGGCGGGTGGCGCATCACGGGGTCCTGGGCAAGCGGGGAGGGCGGGCATCGGCTGTGCCGACCGCACATGGTAATCATTGCTATTTCACGCCGCCAGCAGGCCGCATTCAGTCCTGCGCGCGGGCGCTTGGGCTTTGTCGTGCGCTGGTTTAAGATCAGTGCCTGACTCTCTGGAACAAGGTGGCCCGCGCCCACGCGCCGGCCGAGCGTGCGACATGAGCACTACCACCGTCCATCGCTGATCTGCCCCCGAAGGCCCTGTTCCAGGCGCCCTCGTGGCGCTTTTTTATTGCCCGGGCGTCCGCCCGGGACTGCATTCCAGCCCGCCGCGCGGGCCCCGCACGAAGCCCTATCGATGATCAACATCACCCTTCCCGACGGCAGCCGCCGCGAATTCGAAAACCCCGTCAGCGTCATGGACGTCGCCCAGTCGATCGGCGCCGGCCTGGCCAAGGCCACCATCGCCGGCTCGGTCGATGGCGTGCTGGTTGATGCCAGCGACGTGATCGCCAAGGACGCCAGCCTGCGCATCATCACCGCCAAGGACGAGGAGGGCGTGGAAATCATCCGCCACTCCTGCGCCCACCTGGTCGGCCACGCCGTCAAGCAGCTGTACCCGGACGTGAAGATGGTGATCGGCCCGGTCATCGCCGAGGGCTTCTACTACGACATCTATTCCGAGCGCCCGTTCACGCCGGAAGACATGGCCGCCATCGAAAAGCGCATGGGTGAACTGATCGCCCAGGATTACGACGTCATCAAGAAGATGACCCCGCGCGCGGAAGTGATCGAGATCTTCAAGGCGCGTGGCGAGGACTACAAGCTGCGCCTGATCGAGGACATGTCCGATGACATCCAGGCCATGGGCATGTATTACCACCAGGAATACGTGGACATGTGCCGCGGCCCGCACGTGCCGAACACGCGCTTCCTGAAGGCCTTCAAGCTGACCCGCATTTCCGGCGCGTACTGGCGCGGCGATGCGCAGAACGAACAGCTGCAGCGCATCTACGGCACCGCCTGGGCCGACAAGAAGCAGCTCGAGGCCTACATCAAGCGCATCGAAGAAGCCGAAATGCGCGACCACCGCCGCATCGGCAAGCAGCAGGACCTGTTCCACCTGCAGGAAGAAGCGCCGGGCCTGGTGTTCTGGCACCCCAAGGGCTGGGCACTGTGGCAGGTGGTCGAGCAGTACATGCGCAAGGTCTACCGCAGCAGCGGCTACGGCGAAGTGCGCTGCCCGCAGATCCTGGACGTGAGCCTGTGGAAGAAGTCCGGCCACTGGGACAACTACCAGGACAACATGTTCTTCACCGAATCGGAGAAGCGCACCTACGCGGTCAAGCCGATGAACTGCCCGGGCCACGTGCAGGTGTTCAACCAGGGCCTGCACAGCTACCGCGACCTGCCGATCCGTTACGGTGAGTTCGGTTCCTGCCACCGCAACGAGCCGTCCGGCGCGCTGCACGGCATCCTGCGCGTGCGTGGCTTCACCCAGGACGACGGCCACGTGTTCTGCACCGAAAGCCAGATCGAATCGGAAGTGACCGCGTTCCACCAGCAGGCGCTGGCGGTGTACCAGCACTTCGGCTTCGACGAGATCCAGATCAAGATCGCGCTGCGCCCGGAATCGCGCCTGGGCGACGACGCTACCTGGGACAAGGCCGAAGGCGCGCTGCGCTCGGCGCTGTCCAGCTGCGGCGTGGAGTGGCAGGAGCTGCCGGGCGAGGGTGCCTTCTACGGCCCGAAGATCGAGTACCACCTGAAGGACGCCATCGGCCGCACCTGGCAGCTGGGCACGATGCAGGTCGATTTCATGATGCCCGGCCGCCTGGGTGCCGAGTACGTGGACGAAAACAGCCAGAAGAAGCACCCGGTCATGCTGCACCGGGCCATCGTCGGCTCGATGGAGCGCTTCCTGGGCATCCTGATCGAGCACCATGCAGGCCAGTTCCCGGCCTGGCTGGCGCCGACCCAGGTGGTGGTGGCCAATATCACCGATGCCCAAGCTGAATACGTCACGGGCGTGACCCAAACCCTTGCGGAGCAAGGCTTCCGCGTCAGCTCGGATTTGCGTAACGAGAAGATCGGCTATAAAATCCGCGAGCATACGTTGCAGCGCGTGCCTTACCTGCTGGTCATCGGTGACCGCGAGAAGGAAAATGGGGCTGTGGCGGTGCGTACGCGTTCTGGCGAAGACCTGGGCAGCATGAGCCTGCAGGCCTTCATCGAACGGCTGCAGGCCGAGGGCGCGTAAGCAAAGGTCCGGTCCGGGGGCATAGGCACCCGGGCCGGTTCGATACCCTTGGGAGAACGTAATATCAGCACCCCTGACAACAAACAGAACCGCAGGAATCAGGAAATCCGTGTGCCGCGCGTCCGCGTGATCGGCAGTGACGGAGAAATGATCGGCGTGTTGTCGCGCGACGAAGCGCTGTCCATGGCCGAAGATGAAGGCCTGGACCTGGTCGAAATCCAGCCGCAGGCCGATCCGCCGGTCTGCAAGATCATGGACTTCGGCAAGTTCAAGTTCGAAGCGCAGAAGAAGGCCAGCGAGGCCAAGAAGAAGACCAAGCAGGTCGAGATCAAGGAAGTCAAGTTCCGTCCGGTCACGGACGAGGGCGACTACCAGATCAAGCTGCGCAAGATGCGTGGTTTCCTTGAAGACGGTGACAAGATCAAGGTCAACATCCGTTTCCGTGGCCGTGAAATGAGCCACCAGGAACTGGGTCGGGAAATGGCCAACCGGATCGAAGCCGATCTGGGCGAGGACATCGTCATCGAAAGCCGTCCGCGTCTGGAAGGGCGCCAGATGGTGATGATGATCGCGCCGAAGAAGAAGACCTGAGGCCTGGCAGGCTGCCCTTAGGGGCGCCTGGCTGAATGGTTCAGGGTAGAGGGGCGCCACGGGCGCCCCTTTGCTTTTGCGGCAATGTACGGAAACGGTTGAAAGGGCTGGTGGCGGGGTGGATTTGCCTGTATCATGCCCGGCTCGACCCACCCAGGACGGGTCGTACGCCGATCATGGCAGGACGGAAAGAGTGGCAATGGCCACCGCCAGATCAGTCAGAAACCAGGGTCACCCCCATCAAGGACATTGCAATGCCCAAGATCAAGACCAACCGGGCAGCGGCCAAGCGTTTCCGCAAGACCGCCTCGGGCAAGTACAAGTGCGGCCACGCCAACCGTAGCCACATCCTCACGAAGAAAGCGACCAAGCGTAAGCGTAACCTGCGTCAGACGAACCACGTCCGCGCAGAAGACGCCGGCCGTCTGGATCGTATGCTCCCTTACCTCTGAGGAACTGAAAAATGGCACGAGTTAAGCGTGGCGTACAGGCGCGTCGCCGCCACAAGAAAATTCTGGATCTGGCCAAGGGCTATTACAACGCCCGTCGCAAGGTCTTCCGCGTTGCCAAGCAGGCGGTCATCAAGGCACAGCAGTACGCCTACATTGGCCGTAAGCAGAAGAAGCGCAACTTCCGTTCGCTGTGGATCACCCGTATCAATGCGGCTGCCCGCATCAACGGCCTGAGCTACAGCCGCTTCATGAACGGCCTGCTGAAGGCCGGCATCACCCTGGACCGCAAGGTCCTGGCTGATATCGCCGTGCACGACGCAGCCGGCTTTGCTGCGCTGGCCGAAAAGGCCAAGGGCGCACTGGCGGCATAAGTCCTTCCCGATGCCGTTTCCGTTCACGGTGAACGGTGTCAGGTAGAGGCAATGCATGGGGAAGGGCGCAAGTCCTTCCCCATTCTTTTTTGGGTTCCGGCAATGCCGCAGGCGCGCGTTGCAGGGACCGGCGGTGGCGACAGGGGTCGGCCCTTCGCGCATCGCGATGGCAGACCGACTGGAGTTCCGGCCCCCCATGAGCGACATCCAATCCCTCACCACCCAGGCGCTGGCCGACGTGGCCGCCGCACAGAGCCCCGACGTGCTGGAACAGCTGCGCGTGGCCCTGCTCGGCAAGAGCGGCAGCATCACCGCGCAGCTGAAGCAGCTGGGCACCCTGCCGGCCGACGAGCGCAAGGCCGCCGGTGAAGCCATCAACCAGGCCCGTGACGCGCTGTCCAGCGCGCTGGGCGAGCGCAAGGCCGTGCTGGAGAACGCCGCACTGGATGCGCGCCTGGCCGCCGAAGCGATCGACATCACCCTGCCGGGCCGCAATGGCGACCGTGCCGGCCTGCACCCGATCACCCGCACCCTGGAGCGCATCACCGGCATTTTCGGCCGGTTGGGCTACGAGCTGTCCGAAGGGCCGGAAATCGAGGATGACTGGCACAACTTCGAGGCGCTGAACTTCCCGCCGCACCATCCGGCGCGCGCCATGCACGACACCTTCTACTTCGGTGACGGCCGCCTGCTGCGCACGCATACCTCCGGTGTGCAGGTGCGCTACATGGGCCAGCACCAGCCGCCGCTGCGCATGATCGCCGCCGGCAAGGTGTACCGCAGCGACAGCGACCAGACCCATTCGCCGATGTTCCACCAAGTGGAAGGCCTGCTGGTGGACGAGCATTCGACCTTCGCCGACCTGAAGGGCACGCTGGCCGAGTTCGTGCGCGCGTTCTTCGAGCGCGACTTCGAAATGCGCTTCCGCCCCAGCTACTTCCCGTTCGTTGAACCGGGCGCGGAAGTGGACATCGCCTGGCAGCAGCCCGATGGCAGCACCCGCTGGCTGGAAGTGCTGGGCTGCGGCATGGTGCACCCGAACGTGCTGCGCAACGTCGGCATCGATCCGGAACGCTACACCGGCTTCGCCTTCGGCCTGGGCGTGGAGCGCTTTGCGATGCTGCGCTATGGCGTGAACGATCTGCGCGCGTTCTTCGAAAACGACGTGCGGTTCCTGAAACAGTTCGCGTAAGCGTCGGCCCGTAGAGTCGAGCTTGCTCGACTGTTCCTGAATCGACTGCTCCTAAATTCGCAGGCCCAGGCGCATGCGCCGGGCCCACCAGGGTGACACCATGAAATTCTCCGAAAACTGGCTGCGCAGCCACGTCCCGACCTCCGCCTCGCGCGATGAACTGAGCGCGGTGCTGACCGCCATCGGTCTGGAAGTGGAAGAGGTGACCGCGCTCGGCAACGGCCTGCAGCACGTGGTCGTGGCACGCATCGTCGAGGCCGTGCGCCATCCCGAAGCCGATCGCCTGCAGGTGTGCAAGGTCGATGCAGGGCAGGGTGAACTGCTGCAGATCGTCTGCGGTGCGCCCAACGCGCGCCCGGGCCTGGTCGCGCCGCTGGCGATGGTGGGTGCGCAGATCGGCGACCTGAAGATCAAGCCGGCCAAGCTGCGCGGCGTGGAATCCAACGGCATGCTGTGCTCGGCCAAGGAACTGGGCCTGGACAACGATGCCTCGGGCCTGCTGGAACTGCCCGATGACGCGCCGGTTGGCCAGACCCTGGTCGAGTACCTGGGCCTGCCCGACGCCAGCATCGAGATCAAGCTGACCCCGAACCGCGCCGACTGCTTCAGCGTGCGCGGCATCGCCTACGACGTGGCCGCCGCCACCCGCAGCGAAGTGCTGGCGTTCGCTGCCGAGGCCATTGCGCCGGTCGGCAGCCGCGAGCTCTCCATCACCCTTGCTGCCGGCGCCGAAGCGCCGCGCTACCTGGGCCGTGTAATCGAAGGCGTGAATGCCGCCGCCAAGACCCCACTGTGGATGGCCGAGCGCCTGCGCCGCAGTGGCGTGCGCCCGGTGTCGCTGCTGGTCGACATCACCCAGTACGTGATGCTGGAACTGGGCCAGCCGATGCACGCCTACGACCTGGGCACCCTGCAGGGCAGCATCGGCGTGCGCCGTTCGCGCGCCAATGAAACCATCAAGCTGCTCGACGGCCGCGACGCGGTGCTGGACGAGAGCTTCCTGGTGGTGACCGATGCCGACCGCGCGGTCGGCCTGGCCGGCCTGATGGGCGGCTTCGACACCCGCGTGACCGACGACACCACCGCGGTGTTCCTGGAGGCCGCGCACTTCGCCCCGGCCGCCATCATGGGCCGCGGCCGCAAGCTGGGCCTGCACACCGATGCCGGCCACCGTTTCGAACGTGGCGTGGACCCGGCACTGCCGCGCACCGCCATCGAGTACGCCACCCGTCTGGTGCTGGATCTGGCCGGCGGTACCCCGGCGCCCGTCAGCGAGGCGGTCAATCAGGCGGATCTGCCGCAGGCGGCAACGATCACCCTGCGCCGCGCCCGCATCACCCGCGTGCTGGGCATCACGATTGAAGACGCCGAAGTCGAGCGCATCCTGCGCGCGCTGGGAATGGGCGTGACTGCGGCCGGCGAAGGCTGGCAGGTGACCGCGCCGAGCCGCCGCTTCGACATCGCCATCGAAGAAGACCTGATCGAGGAGCTGGCCCGTATCCACGGCTACGAGCAGATTCCGACCACCCTGCCGGGCGGCGCTGCACGCGTGGCGATGCCGACCGAGACCCAGCTGGACGTGCTGAGCGTGCGCCGCCAGCTGATTGCCCGCGACCTGCAGGAAACCCTGAATTTCGCTTTCGTTGACGACGCCCTGCTGACCCAGTGGCAGCTGCGCGACAACCTGGTGCCGCTGGCCAACCCGCTGTCGGCCGAGCTGGCGGTGATGCGCCCGGCGCTGCTGCCGGGCCTGGTCGCCACCCTGGGCCGCAATGCCGCCCGTCAGCTCGCGCGCGTGCGCTTGTTCGAGGTCGGCCGGGTGTTCGCCCAGCAGGATGGCGAGACCTCGCCCGGCGAAAGCCGGCCGGCACCGCTGGAAACCCCGCGCGTGGCCGCCGCCGTGTGCGGCGATGCACAGGCCGTGCAGTGGGGCCTGCCGACCCGCAAGGTCGACTTCCATGATCTGAAGGGCGACCTGGAATCGCTGGCGGCCGCCAGCGGCGCGGTGCTCGAATTCCGTCCGTCGCAGCGCCCGTTCGGCCATCCGGTCCGTTCGGCGGAGATCCATCGCGACGGCGTGGCGATCGGCTGGATCGGCCAGATCCACCCGCGCCTGGCCAAGGCCATGGACATCGAAGTGGATGTCTATGCGTTCGAGCTGGACCTGGAGCCGCTCAGTGCCCGTGCACTGCCGCGTGCCGGCGAGCTGTCGCGGTTCCCGGCGGTGCGCCGCGACCTGGCGTTCCTGGTGCCTGAACAGGTGGCCTGGAGCGACCTGGCTGCCACCATCCGCCAGGCCGCCGGGCCGCTGCTGCGCGAGCTGAACCTGTTCGACCGTTACGTCGGGCAGGGGGTCGAGCCGGGGTTCAAGAGTCTCGCTATGGGCTTGATTTTGCAGGACAAGTCGCGCACTCTGACGGACCGCGACGTGGAAGCGGTGGTGGCCGAGGCGGTCACTGCCATCGAGCGTGAACATCACGCCCGGATCCGCGGCTGAGCGGGCAGCACTCGGGGGTAGCAGGCAATGGCATTGACCAAGGCGGAGATGGCGGAAAAGCTGTTCGACGAAGTCGGTCTGAACAAGCGGGAAGCCAAGGAATTCGTCGACGCGTTTTTCGATGTGCTGCGTGAAGCATTGGAACAGGGACGTCAGGTGAAGCTGTCGGGCTTCGGTAATTTCGATCTGCGGCGCAAGAGCCAGCGCCCGGGTCGCAACCCCAAGACCGGCGAGGAAATTCCCATTTCCGCCCGTACGGTGGTCACCTTCCGTCCGGGCCAGAAGCTCAAGGAGAGGGTGGAAGCTTATGCTGGATCCGGGCAGTAACCGCGAACTCCCGCCGATCCCGGCCAAGCGCTACTTCACCATTGGTGAAGTAAGCGAGCTGTGCGACGTCAAGCCGCACGTGCTGCGCTACTGGGAAACCGAATTTCCCAGCCTTGAGCCGGCCAAGCGCCGCGGCAACCGCCGCTACTACCAGCGCCACGACGTGCTGATGGTGCGGCAGATCCGCAGCCTGCTGTACGAACAGGGTTACACCATCGGCGGCGCGCGCCTGCGCCTGGATGGTCCGGATGCGCGCGAGGAATCGGCGCTGAGCAACCAGATCATCAAGCAGGTGCGGATGGAACTGGAAGAAGTGCTGCAACTGCTGCGACGCTGAACCTTTTTTCCAAGTAATCCGCTATACTTCACGGCCCGCCACACAGGCGGGAACATTGCAGCATCAGTCGGGGCGTAGCGCAGCCTGGTAGCGCATCTGCCTGGGGGGCAGAGGGTCGTCGGTTCGAATCCGGCCGTCCCGACCATTAGTGCAATGAACCGAAAAGCCCGCGCATCACAGCGTGGGCTTTTTTGTTGCGCCGGTGTATGCTGCGCGCCACTCGTATCACCGCGGCTGCTGACCCCGGTCCTTACGAGAACACTGCATGTACCACCACCGAAACCGCGCCTGGCGTCGTGCCACGGCGCGCCTGCATGGCGGCGATCGCGCAACGCGCGTGGCGCTGATCAAGCCCGAAAAGAACTGGAAGCTGATGTACCTGCGCAGCGCAAAGCTGGCGCGTGCACGGCAACTGGGCTTCGTCTATCCCATCCGGAGCGTGCGCCAGCAGCTGGAGCAGCCATGATCAACCTGCTCTTCGTCTGCAGCCGCAACCAGTTGCGCAGCCCCACCGCCGAAGCCATCTGGCGACGGCGGCCGGGCTTCAATGCGCGCTCGGCCGGCACCAGCCCGCATGCACGGCGGCCCATCAGCGTGCAGGATCTGCGCTGGGCCGATGTGATCTTCGTGATGGAAGCCAAGCACCAGCATCGCCTGCAGGCGCAGTTCGCGCGTCTGCTGCTGCACACGCCGCTGCACTGCCTGGACATTCCCGACGATTACGCCTGCATGGACCCGGCACTGATGGCGCTGCTGGAAACGCGCGTGGGCGCGTGCCTGGCCGAGGGCGCAGGCACGCGCGCGTAACCGCCTGCTGTTCAGCGTGCAGACCCATACGCCCGGGTACTTCCCGTATCATCATCCGCACATCCGATCGCATCGGTAGTCCTTCGCGTTCTTCGCCGCACCAGTGGGCTGGAGCTTCCAGCCCCGGGTTGCGGCGTAGTGGCGTGCAGGCGGTGTGCGGACCACGACGACCACAGGGGGTTGCGTTGATCAGCAGTATCGTCATTCATCGCTCGGCCGGCGAGGGCAAGGCCGGCGTGCAGGTTCTGGACACCACGTTCAAGGGCAAACGCGTGTTCGTGTCCTGGGGCCTGCGCGGCGTCGAGCTGAGCCGAGAGGCAGAGCCGGCCGACACCGTGGCCGCGCGCCGGGCGCTGCAGCACCTGTCACGGCAGGTGGAAGGCCCGCGCAGCGGCGAAGTGTTCATTGCCAGCCAGTCCGGCGTGGCCATCAGCGTGTATCGCTTGTTGACCGAAGCGCGCAGCGGCGATGCGCTGTTCTTCCTGTGCGATTCACCCGCCGTGATGGACTGGCTGGAAACGGCGCTGGAGATCCAGGCGCCGTAGCGTCGAGCTCGCTCGACTCTACAAAGCGTCGGCCAGCGCGGCGTCCACCGCGGCACGGGCGTGCAGGGTGGTGGTATCGAACAGCGGTACCGGGCTGTCCTGTTCCCTTACCAGCAACATGATCTCGGTGCATCCGAGGATGATGGCTTCGGCGCCGCGCGCCACCAGGCGTGCGATCACGTCCACATAGCGCTGCCGCGAGGCTTCATTCACCACACCGGCAATCAGCTCGCGGTAGATGATGTCGTGCACATCGCGGCGGTCGTCGGCGTCCGGCACCAGCACCTGCAACCCGAAGCGCTCGCTCAGCCGCTTGCGGTAGAAGTCTTCTTCCATGGTGAAGGCGGTGCCCAGCAGTCCGACCGTGCGCAGGTCGGCGCGTCGGATGGCGTTGGCGGTCGGATCGGCGATATGCAGCAGCGGCAGCTGGCAGGCCGCTTCCAGTTGTGGGGCCAGCTTGTGCATGGTGTTGGTGCAGACCACCAGCAGGTCGGCGCCCCCTGCCTGCAGCCGGCGGCCGGCATCGATCATCTCCGCGCCCAGCGCGTCCCAGTCGCCGTCGTGCTGCAGCTGCTTGATGCGGGCGAAATCCACTGACCATAGCAGCAGCTGCGCCGAGTGCGCGCCGCCCAGCCGCTGGCGGACATCCTCGTTGATGAGGCGGTAGTACTGCGCCGAGCTTTCCCAGCTCATGCCGCCAATCAGGCCCAAGGTCTTCATGCGTGTCTCCGTGCGTGAGGCCGCATTGCAGCACAGACCGGCCCTCGCATGCCGGCTGCCTTCTGTAACCGTCGATCAGGCTCCGGGCTGTACGTACTGCCGCGCGGCGACAACCCGTAAGCTGGTGGGCTTCCCGCGTCGAGAACGGCAATGGCCCTGCAAACCTGGTGGTGGTTCCTGGCCACCGTATTCGTGCTGTGTGGCACACCCGGTCCGAACATGCTACACATCCTCGGCCGCAGTGTCGGGCTGGGCTTCCGCCGCAGCGTGCCGGCCATGGCCGGTTGCCTGTTGGCCATGCTTCTGGTGCTGGCCGCGTCGGCAGCAGGCCTGAGTGCGGTGCTGCGGTCGTCGCCGCGGGTGTTCGATGTGCTGCGTTACCTGGGCGTGGCCTACCTGGCCTGGCTGGGTATCAGGGCCTGGCGTGACAGCCTGCAGGTGAGTGCCGAAAGCACCGGCGACGCGCCGTTGCCGGCGCTGGAGCACGGCCACGCGGCGGTGTTCCGCGGCGGCCTGCTGGTAGGCCTGAGCAATCCGAAGCTGCTGCTGTTCGCCGCGGCGTTCCTGCCGCAGTTCATCGATCCCACACGTGCGCAGGGCATGCAGTACGCGGTGCTGGTGGCCACCTTCGCCGGCTGCGAACTGTTCTGGTATGTGATGTACGCCGCCGGTGGCCATGGCCTGCGCCGCTGGCTGGCCAGGCCGTTCGCGCAGCGCTGGTTCGAGCGCCTGGTGGGCACCGTGTTCCTGGCGTTCGCCGTCGCCCTGCTGCGTTTCCGGCCGCGCTGAGCAGCAGCTATTTCACGCTGCAGGTGCGGCCTGTTCACGTACCTGGCATCGGCGTTTGCCTAGCCTGATCACACCAATGAACGCCCCGCAGGGGAAAGGTTTGACATGATCAAGTGGGCCATCATTTTCGCCATCATCGGCCTGATTGCCGGCGTGCTTGGCTTTGGCGGCATTGCCGGCGCTGCCGTGGGTATTGCCAAGTTCCTGTTCTGGGCCGGCATCATCATCGCCGTCATCCTGTTCGTGCTGGGCATGAAGGTGGCCAAGAAGGTCGCCTAGGCTGCCGCCGGCAGGGTCTCCGACGGCGAGCGGCACAGCTTCAGTGCTTCCTGCGCCATGGCCAGGGCCAACGCGCCCATGCTGACGCCTGCGGCGTCTGCCACCTCCTGCACGGTCAGCGCAGCCAGGCCGTGCTGGGCGATCAGGCGGGCGGTGCACAGCAACAGCGCTTGGCGCATCGCCGCGTTGCCGTGCCGGTCAGTCGAAGTAGACCGCCAGGCCGGTGCCGACCTGCAGGTCCGGGCTGTCGGCATCCAGACCGGCGTCGAAGGAGGCGTCCAGCTGCACGCGTGGTCGCAGCATCCAGGTGATCCCCGCACCGGCCACGCGCTGGTCGGGCGCGCCGCGGCTGTGGGTCATCCCGGCTTCGACGAACACGCTAAGGCGGTCGCTGGCCGCCAGTGACAGGCTGGGTGACCAGGCGGTGCTGCGCTCGCCGTCGCCGCGCTGGTGGCTGGCATACAGCGCGGCGGTCCAGCGCTCGCCCAGCGCCTGTTCCACGCTGAGCGCGAGCGCGTACTGGCGTCCTTCGCTGAAATCGGCATCGCCACGTGCCACCACGGCACTGGCCAGCAACGCCCACGCGGTGCGCTCGGTGCTGCCCGGGCCAGCCCACTTCAGAGCAAGCTGGGTGTCGCCGCTGCCGTGCTGGCGCTGGGTCGGCAGGTCTGCGCTGCGTACGCTCTGGCGCTGCCACGGGCTGGTCGACAGCTGCAGTTCCAGTTGCTCTGAAAGCCCGGTGCGCAACAGTACGTCGCCCGCCAGCGAGCGGGTGCGCACGCCGTCGCGGTCACGGTCGCGCTGCCAGGTGGGCAGGCCCAGTTCCAGTGCCAACGCGCCGCGCGGCACCGTATCGGTGCCGAAGCCGAGGCCGGGACGATCAAAGGCCGGCAGTTCGTCGGCCACGGCCGGCGTGGCCAGCAGCCACAGGCACGGAATCAGGAGGCGGCGCATGGGCAGGGCAATCCGGCAGGAAGTCGCCTGCAGCATGCGCGGCGGGGCCGTGCGCAGCGCGTGAGGTCGTGCGATCAGTCGCCGATGCGGGCGAAGCGCGGCTGCGGGCCGTCGGCGCCGGGTACCTGCTCGACGAACATCGGGTAGGGCCGCACCCACAGCCCGCCTTCGCCGTACAGCGCGCGGTACAGCACCATCGGTTCCAGGGTTTCGCTGCTGCGCACGATATCCACGACCTGGTACAGGCCGCCCTTGAAGTGGCGGTAGCGGCCCGGGGTCAAGGCGGGAAGGGGGGACAATTCGGCCATCGGGAATCTCGTGGGGGCTGCTGTCAGGGGCGGGCCGGGCGCGGCGGCGCGGCACACCACGCATCGATGGCGTCGGCCGTATTGGCCAGACCCTGTGCCTGTGCCAGTTCCCACGGGCGTTCGCAGCGCTGGCTGCGCGCGCACCACTGGTAGCCGGCCGAGCCGATGCAGCCGTGTTCGTCGCGATCGCCACCTACCTGCGCGGGCGCCGGCGGCGAGGCGGCGCTTTCGGCCGGGGTGGTCGATGGCGGCGCACAGGCCGCCAGCAGCGCGCACAGCACTGGCATCAGCAAGGCGAGACGCATGGTGATGGCCCTAAGCTTGAAAGCGTCATTTTCAGGCGCTTTCAAGCCAATCGGCAAGCGCTTACGTCAACGAAGCGCGCAGCACTTCTTCAATCAGCACGACGTAGCAGGCAACGAAATAGAACTTCAGCAGCGTGGAACGCTGGGTGGAAAGCAAGGTGCGCATGTGGAAGGGGCCCCCGTTGGTGAGGATAGTGTGAAACGACTGCGACTTCGTGACAAGGGTCACGAATTTTCTTCACTAAACGTCCTCAGGGATGTGAGGAGGCCGCCGTCCCGCGCTTTGCGTACGGATTTTTCGGACAAATCTGATAGGCGTCCCCGGAACCGATGGCTACCGTATCCCCCATAGCACCGGTCGGGCTTCTCCGACCTGGATTTTCCAACTGCAGGAGCTCGAGATGGTCATCACCGTCCAATGCCACGCCCAGCGCTGGTCGTTCATCGATCCCCGCTCGCAGGAAGTGCAGGCCTTCGACAGCGGCGCGGACGCCTTCGATACGGCCGCCGCCCACGCCAGCGAGCACCACCACCAGACCGGACAGCGCAGCACGGTGCGCGTTGCCGCGCTGGGCAGTGCGGTGGACGCTCTGCGCTTCGGGCACTGAGCAGGGGGCGGGCGGTCAGGTCGCGTTCGGTTGTTTGAACGCATCGGGAACCGCTGCCGTATCCCCCTCTGTGCGCGCCGGGCCGAATCCCCGATGCTTGGCACCATCGTATTCAGGTGGAGACAGGTGGATGGCCAAGGAACTGCGTGGTTGGACGCTGGGCGCTCTGCTGCCCTTGCTGGCGCTGGCCGGCACGGCGCAGGCCCAGCGCTATGGCTACGACGAGCGTTACGACGATCGCGGCAGCAGTGGCATCGTGCGCTGCGAGTCGGTGAAGGGGCGCAGCAACGAATGCCGTCTGGACGGGCGGGCGCGCTTGATCCGCCAGCTGTCCGGCTCGCCCTGCGTGGAAGGTGATACCTGGGGCCAGTCGCGGTCGGGCGTGTGGGTGACCCGCGGCTGCCGCGCCGAGTTCGTCGGTGAATCACGGGGGGGATGGGGCGGCGGCCACGGCTGGGGCGGTGGTAACGGCGGCGGCCAGGTAATTGCCTGCCATTCCAACGATCATCGCCAGCAGTACTGCGATGCGCGGGTGCGCCGTGGCGTACGCCTGGTGCGGCAGGAATCGCGCAGTGCCTGCATCGAAGGCCGCAGCTGGGGCTGGGACCGTCGTGGGGTCTGGGTGAGCGATGGCTGCCGGGCGCAGTTCCAGGTGAACTGACGCACGTGTCGGATCACGTGCGAATCAGAAAAATCTGATAGCGATCACAGTTTTTTCATCGTATCGTCGGCAACCGGGGCGTCGTGGACGCCCCGGCCCGCGTCGCTGCCCGGCCCAGGAAGGGCCCGCCTCCGTCGCGGTTTCATACGCTGTTCCAAGGAGTGAGCAACGCATGTTGATCCGACTGCAATGCGAGCAGCGCCAGTGGCGCGTGCTGCACCCGGACAGGCCCGAACCGATCGGGTTCCGCGATGGCGTACGCGCCTTCGATTTCGCAGAAACACTGGCACGCCTGCATTTCACCGACACCGGCCAGCGCGCCGCCGTGCGCGTGGAAGCCAGCGGCGCATTTGTCGAGGCGATCAGCTACGGCTGAGGGCGGCCATCCACGCATGGCGTGGATCTACCGGGGCGTCGAGGTTAGGGTCAGAGCCCTTTCCTGCGGAAAGGGATCCGACCCCTTATCCACGCATGGCGCGGATCTACTCAGCTGGCCGCGCTCAACGGCGCTGCGCCATTGGCCAACTGCGGCCAGCGCTTGAGCACCGCCGCTCGGATGCCGGCCGCGTCGATCCCGGCCTCGGCCAGCAGGTCTTCGCGGCTGGCATGGTGCTGGAAGGCATCGGGCAGGCCCAGGTGCAGGATCGGGCGCAGCACGTCTTCTGCATTCAGCAGTTCGCCCACGGCCGAGCCGGCGCCGCCGGCCACCACATTGTCCTCAATCGTCACCAGCCCCTCATGCTGGGCGGCGATGGCCAGCACCAGCTCGCGGTCGAGCGGCTTGATGAAGCGCATGTTGACCACGCTCAGGCCCAGTTCGCGGCCCACCTGCTCGGCGGCTGGCACCGTGCTGCCAAAGGCGAGCAGGGCGATACGGCTGCCCTGCACGCGCAGTTCGCCCTTGCCGATCGGCAAGGTGGACAGATCGGTGCCGGCGGCAACGCCGGTGCCGCTGCCGCGCGGGTAGCGCACCGCGGCCGGGCCCGGGTGCTGCAGGCCGGTGCTGAGCATCTGCCGGCATTCGGCCTCGTCAGACGGGGCCATCACCACCATGTTCGGCACGCAGCGCAGGAAGCTCAGGTCCAGGTTGCCGGCGTGGGTGGCACCGTCCGGGCCGACCACGCCGGCGCGGTCAATGGCGAACAGCACGTCCAGGTCCTGGATGGCCACGTCGTGCACCAACTGGTCGTAGGCGCGCTGCAGGAACGTGGAATAGATCGCCACGACCGGCTTGCCGCCCTGGGTGGCCATGCCAGCGGCCAGGGTGACCGCGTGCTGCTCGGCGATGGCCACGTCGAAGTAGCGCTGCGGGTATTCCTTGCTGAAGCGCACCAGGCCCGAGCCCTCGCGCATGGCCGGGGTGATGCCGTACAGGCGCGGTTCGGCGGCGGCGGCATCGCACAGCCAGTCGCTGAACACATCGGTGTAGGTGGGCTTCTTGGCGCCGGCCTTGGCCACCAGGCCCTTGTCCGGATCGAATGGCCCCACGGCGTGATAGCCGATCTGGTCGCCTTCGGCGGGCTCGTAGCCCTTGCCCTTGGTGGTCATCACGTGCAGCAGCTTCGGCCCCTTGGAGGCGCGCAGCGTCTTCAGCGTGGACAGCAGGGCCGGCATGTCGTGGCCGTCGATCGGGCCGGTGTAGTGGAAGCCCATTTCCTCGAACATCGTGGAGGGCACGAACATGCCCTTCCAGTGTTCTTCCCAGCGCTTGACGAAGCGCGCGGGATTGTTTTTCTTGTCGCCCAGGATCTTCTTGCCGCCTTCGCGCAGCGCGTTCAAGGTGCGGCTGCCGGTGGCGCGGCCGAGCATCTTGGTCAGCCCGCCGACGGCCTCGGAAATCGACATGTTGTTGTCGTTGAGGATCACCAGCAGGTTCGGTTCGGGGTCCATGCCACCGGCGTGCATCAGCGCTTCGAAGGCCATGCCGGCGGTCATGGCGCCATCGCCGATCACCGCCACCACCTGGCGTTCATCGCCGGCGGCCTGGCGCGCGATGGCCATGCCCAGCGCCGCGGAAATGGAGGTGGACGAATGGCCGACCCCGAAGGTGTCGTACTCGCTTTCCTCGCGCTTGGGGAACGGCGCGACGCCGTCCTTCTGCTTGACCGTGTGGATGTCGTCGCGGCGGCCGGTGAGGATCTTGTGCGGGTAGGTCTGGTGGCCGACGTCCCAGACCAGCTGGTCGTGCGGGGTCTGGTACAGGTAATGCAGCGCCACGGTAAGTTCGATCACGCCCAGGCCGGCGGCGAAGTGGCCACCGCTCTTGCCCACCGATTCGATCAGGTAGGCGCGCAGTTCATCGGCGACCGCGCGCATCTCGGATTCGTCGAACGTGCGCAGGTCATCCGGGGTGCGGATGCGCGCGAGGCGGGGATAGCGGGCAGAGTCGATCATCGTGTTCGCACTTGTTCTGAACGGCCATTTTCGCCCTCAATCGGGGGTGGGGCAAGCAAACGCCGCTATCCGTGACAGGACAGTGACGGCTGCCGGTGGCGGTGTTCAGGTGCTGAGCTTGGAACGCTTGGGCAACTGCGCCTTCAGGAAGGCCATCTGGTCGGCCAGGATGTTGCGGTTGGACAGGATCAGGTGCTCGATCCAGCTGGGCCGGTACGGTACTGCCAGCAGCGGCATGCCGGCCTGCTGCGGGGTGCGGTCGCTCTTGCGCGAATTGCAGTGGAAGCAGGCGGTGACCACGTTTTCCCAGCAATCAAGGCCGCCCTTGGACAGCGGAATGACGTGGTCGCGGGTGAGCGTGGGGCGGTTGAACTGCTGGCCGCAGTACAGGCACAGGTGTGCATCGCGGGCGAACAGGGCCGGGTTGGTCAGGTTCGGCGTGGGGTCGATGGCGCGCGAACGGGCGTGGCCACGTGCGGCGATGATCGGGTGCAGGTCCATGCCGCTCTGCGTGCCGCTGAGCCGGTTGGTGCCACCGTGGATATGCAGGCAGGGATCGCCCAGGGTCCAGGCCACGGCGTCGCGGGCGTAGAGACAGGCCGCGTCCTGCCAGGTGATCCAGTCCAGTACACGGCCGTGGGCGTCCAGGGACAGCAGCCGGACCGTTCCGGGGCGGTGCAGGGTGCCTGCGTTGGGCGATGCTTCGGCGCCCGGAGCAGAAAACGAGGCTCCGGTTTCGATCAGACCCAAGCGTGTAGTGTCTGTCTCCATCGGGAAAACAGCTTATACCCGAATCATTGCGATTTGGATATCGCCCTGTGGGCGATATCCAGATCGCAGGATTCGGGTCCGCGCATTCCTCCTATCCCCCGCGCCGTTACGCATGCCATCCATGGCATGCGCCCTTCGGGCCGTTGCATAGCAGCGTTGGGAATCGCTCCTGCGATTCCCAGCGGCGCGCCCCCCTTAACAAAGGGGGGCTCTCCTCCATACACAGGGTTGGGGGGGGCAGGTGGAGGTCGGATCCCTTTCCGCAGGAAAGGGCGCTGACCCCGTTCCAACCGCCGCGCGGCGCGGTCGGGGTCGGATCCCTTTCCCGCAGGGAAAGGGCTCTGACCCCAAGGGCTCAGGCGCCGAAGCGTTCGTCGTCCATGGCCATCAGCGGGGCGGCGCCGGCCTGGATGGCGGCGGCGTGGCTGAGGGTGCGCGGCAGCACGCGGGCGAAGTAGAAGCGCGCGGTTTCGCGCTTGCCCTGGGCGAAGGCGGCGCCGTGTGCGCTGGCATCGGCGGCCGCTACGCTGCGCGCCCACCAGTAGGCCAGCACCACGTAGCCGGAATAGAACAGGTAGTCGTAGCTGGCCGCGCCCAGTTCGTCCGGGTTGCCGGCCGCGCGCTGCAGTACGTCCATCGTCAGCTTGCCCCATTCGGCGGCCTTGGCGCGCAGCGGGCCGATGAATTCGGCCAGGGCCTCGTTGCCCTCGTGTTCCTTGGCGAAGGCTTCGATCTCGGCCAGCATCAGCTTCAGGCCGGCGCCCTGGCTGGAGGCGGTCTTGCGGCCGATCAGGTCCAGCGCCTGGATGCCGGTGGTGCCTTCATACAGCGTGGTGATGCGGGCGTCGCGCGCCAGCTGCTCCATGCCGTGTTCGCGGATGTAGCCGTGGCCACCGAAGCACTGCAGCGCGTTGTAGGTGTTCTCGATGCCCCATTCGGTCTGGCAGGCCTTCGAGATCGGGGTGAGGAAGCTGACCAGGGTGTCGGCGCGCTCGCGCTCGGCCGCATCGTCGGCGCTGTGCGCCACGTCGATCAGGGTGGCCGCATGCAGGGCCAGCAGGCGGCTGCCTTCCACCAGCGACTTGATGGTCAGCAGCATGCGACGCACGTCCGGGTGCACCAGGATCGGATCGGCGGCCTTGTCCGGGAACTTCGCCCCGCTCAGGGCGCGTGATTGCAGGCGCTCGCGGCTGTACTTCAGCGCATTCTGGTAGGCGCGCTCGGACAGGCCGATGCCCTGCAGGCCGACGCCCAGACGCGCGGTATTCATCATGGTGAACATGGCCTGCAGGCCCTTGTGCGGCTGGCCGACCAGATAGCCCTGCGCGCCGTCGAAATTCATCACGCAGGTGACCGAACCCTTGATGCCCATCTTGTGCTCGATCGAGCCGCAGCGCAGGGCATTGCGCTCGCCGAGGTTGCCGTCGCGGTCGACCTTGAACTTGGGGGTGACGAACAGCGAAATGCCCTTGGCACCGGCCGGTGCGCCGGGCAGCTTGGCCAGCACCAGATGCACGATGTTCTCGGTCAGGTCGTGCTCGCCGGCGGTGATGAAGATCTTGGTGCCGGTGATCGCGTAGCTGCCGTCGGCGTTCGGCTCGGCCTTGGTCTTCAGCAGGCCCAGATCGGTGCCGCAATGCGGTTCGGTCAGGCACATGGTGCCGGTCCAGCGGCCTTCGATCAGGGGTTTGAGGAAGGCGTCGTGCTGCCAGGCCTCGCCGTGCTGCTTCAGGGCCTCGATGGCGCCGTGCGAAAGCAGGGGGAAGTTGCCCCAGGCCAGGTTGGCAGCATTGATCATTTCGTTCAGTGGCACGCTCAGGGTGTGCGGCAGGCCCTGACCGCCCAGTTCCGGGGCGGCGGTCAGGCCGGTCCAGCCCCCGTCCACGAACTGGTCATAGGCCTGCTTGAAGCCGGGCGGGGTGGTCACTTCGCCGCTGGCCTGGTCGAGCACGCAGCCGATCTCATCGCCCACGCTGTTCAGCGGCGCCAGCACGCTGGCACTGAAACGGCCGGCTTCTTCCAGCACGGCATCGACCACGTCGGCGGTGGCGTCGGTGAAGCCCAGGCGGGCGAACAGCGGTTCCACCTTGAGCACGTCGTGCAGGGCGAAACGGAGGTCGGAAAGCGGTGCGGTATAGCTGCTCATCGGGTACGTCTCGATCAGGGAACGGGGAGCGGCGACGGGCGCCGCGGCAGAGAAGGACTCAGCGCAGCACGCCGGGCAGGCCGGGGGCCTGGTTCAGGGTGCTGCGGCCGGAAATATCGAAACTGCGCTGCTTCTTGTCTTCGGGCGTGGCCGCGACCGTGCCCTTCAGGCCGTAGGCCAGGGTGCGGTTGCCGGCCAGCGCGTCGGCCACCACCAGGCGCGCGGCGGCGCTGGGGGTGAATTCAAGGGTGACCACATCGGCCGACACCCCGCCGATGGAAATGGCCGGGCGGGCCTGCAGGGTGCCCGCCTCGGTGTCGCCGACGGTCAGGGCCAGAGCCACGTCATCGAAGGTCATGGGCATGGAGCTGAAGTTCTGCAGGCGCAGGGCCACGGTCCAGCCGCCATCGGCGCGCACGGTCAACTGCTGCAGGCTGGCCGCCGGTTCCGAAACGCGCTTGACGATGCCATCGCTGCAAGCAGCCAGGGCCAGGGTACACAGGATGATCAAGGCGGTACGGAAGCGGTGGAGCATGGGCGCAGGTCCTCTGGAGAGCAGTGCGTGGAGTAAGCATACTACGGCGTATGGTTGAATGGATCGCCGCTGGCGACCTTCGCAAGGGTAGCGTGTGAAGATGGCGCGCTGCGGTCATCGCGCAGCGGTCACTGCGTGGCTCAGGGCGAGGCAGTCTCGACCAGCGGCGCCATCGTCCGCAGCGGCGCCAACTCGTAGCCCATCTGCTCGGCCCGCGCCTTCAACTGCTCGAACAGGGCGCGGTCCATGCGCGGCTCGCGCGACAGTATCCAGAGGTACTTGCGGTCCGGTTCGCCGACCACGGCCCACTGATACTCCGGGTCCAGGGCGATCACCCAGTAATCGGCCCAGACCAGCGGCACCCAGCTCAACCAGTCCGGAGCGAAACGCACTTCCAGCTGCCCGGGCTGGCCGGCCACCGGGCGTGCAACGCCATCGGCCTGCAGGTAGTCGCCGTCGCTGGTGCGGCAGCGGTTGCGCACGCTGATGCGGCCATCCTGGCGCAGGCCGTAGGTGGCGGTGATGTCGGCCACGCACTTCTTCTGGAACGACACCGGCAGGTGGGCGATTTCGTGCCACTGGCCAGCATAGCGGTCGATATCCAGGGCATCGACCGCGCGCACCGGTTCGGCCGCAAGGACAGCGGGCGTGGTGAGCAGCAGCAGGCAGGCAAGCAGGGCAGGGCGAAGGTGCATCGGCGGGCTCCGGCAGGGAACCCCGAGCGTAGGCGAGTCGCTGAGGCGGGATGTGAATGGCACCCCCGGCACGCAATTCGTGGCTACTTTCCGAACGGGGCGTGGCTGGATTCCTCGCCGTCGTGGGTCAGGGTGCGGGTATGCAGCATGCCCTTGCCCATGTCCCACTTGAACAGGTCCACGCCACCGCCGCCCTCGCCGTTGGCGCGCAGGCGCACCACGCCGCGAGTCTGGTTGTCCGTCAACAGAATCTGCGACGCGCCCTCGGCATCGACCATCAGGCCAATACGGTCACGGACAGGGGCTTCGCCCCGGCCTATCGGCGCGTCCAGGGCAAGACTCGCAGCGCCGTCGTCGAACGTTGCAATGCCGCCGCGTTCAGCTCCGGTGGCATCGAAGATGAGCAATCCAGCCGATCGGCTGCGCCTGCCGTCATCCATGTCGTCCTGGCTGATCTCCACGCGCACGGTGCCGCGATCGTCCAGCACCTGCAGTCTGCGTGTGGTCAATTCATCGATGTGCATAGGCGTATGGCCCTGCATGACCAGCCAGGCGATGGTGGCTGCCATGGGCACCAGCAGGAGTGCCAGGCTGGCGACCAGCCAATGCAGGCGTCGCAGCGCCCGATGCAGCTGGGGCAGGGTGGGGCTGTCGTCCATGTCGTCCTCGCTCCATGCGGTGAGTCAATGAACCTACTACAGATCGACGACAGCGACGCGGGCAAAAAAAAGACCTGCATTTCTGCAGGTCTTCATACATGGTGGCCGAGGACGGAATCGAACCGCCGACACGGGGATTTTCAATCCCCTGCTCTACCAACTGAGCTACTCGGCCCTGTATCTGGAAAAAAAAGACCTGCATTTCTGCAGGCCTTCGAAAGTGGTGGCCGAGGACGGAATCGAACCGCCGACACGGGGATTTTCAATCCCCTGCTCTACCAACTGAGCTACTCGGCCACTTGTTTCGTTGCAGCGAGGTCGCTGCCGAGGACGCGCATGTTACGGAGGTAGACCGCATTCGGCAAGCGTTTTGGCAAAAAACCTTCACATTGCCGTCTGCGCGCGCGCAAGTGCTTGATCCTGCGTGCGCGGCGGAATGCAAGCCGCCGGTGGGCGGGGGATGCCGGCTTCGGCCTGCTGCAGGGGCGGGGTGGTGAAGCTTGATTGAGCCTGCCAAGGCGATGCGGCCGGGCAGGGCGATGCACTAGCGGTAGGACAACCCACTGCTGGCCATGAAGCCCTTCGGGTCGAACACCGCCCAGGCCTCGCCCCAGTCGAAACGGGCGCGACCGGCGTTGAGCGGGCGTCCCAGCGCCTTGGCCAAGGCGCGGCGCATGAACGCGACTTCGGCATCGATGGCGGCCTGGGTGGGCCAGCCGTCTTCCATCGGCGCGCCGGGCAGCTGCACGCCGATGGACAGCATCGACAGCGCCTGCCCGTGGAAGCACAGGGCGACTGCCGCCGGCACGCCCTGCAGCTGAAGGGCGTGCAGGTGCAGCCACCGGTAGCCGTTGCCGAGGTCGCGGCTATGCTGCAGCAGCGGGGCAAAACCCGCGCATGCCTCTGCCAGCGTGAGCGTCGGCCCGATCCTCAGCGGCAGCTCACCCAGGCCGATGCTGCCGTCGGCGGCGTCGAAATCAAGCGCCCGCGGTGCGCTGCCAGGCGCACTCACGGTGCGAAGCGCACCTGTCGTGGATCGCTGACGTTGATCTGCGTCTGGTAGTAGTACTTGCCGCTGGGCTGCCCGCTGGCATTGATGAAGTCGATGCGGACCCGGCGCGCGGTGCCGCCCACCAGCAGGCGGCGGTTCTGCAGGTAGTCCAGCTTCAGGCCCAGCGCTTGTTCCAGTGCGGGGCGCAGCGCGGCATCCATGCTGAGGGTGATGTTCAGCGGGTGCCGGTAGTCGCGTTCGCTGTTGAGGTAGATGCGGCCATCGTCGCTGCCGACGGCCTGCACGCTCATGGCGAAGGTGCCGGAAATGCCGCGCGCTGGATCGTCCTGCGCGGCACGCACGGCTTCGTAGTTGCCGATGTAGCCGGGCACCGGCGGCGGCGCGGCAGCCAGGCGATGGGCGCAGCCGGTCGCCAGCAGCAGTGGGACCAGCAGTGAGGCCAACGGGGCGGGGCGATTCATGGCGCTTCCTTGTGCGTCGGTGGGTGTGCCGATTGTGGCCGCGCGTAGATTGCAGCTGCAAGCGCGCTGTCCAATCGGCCCGATGATCGGGCATGCTGGCCCGCGTACCACATTGACCAGGGAAGGACATGCCGAGGACCGCCGACGTTCATGCCATCGATTGGGGCGCGCTGCAGTGTGCCTATGGCGACGCCTCTGAAGCGGGTGCACTGCTGGCCGCGCTGATGGACCCGCAGCACGAGCAGGACTGGAACGACATCTGGTCGCATCTATGCCACCAGGGCACGGTCTACCCTGCCAGCCACGCCGCGCTGCCGGTGCTGCTGTCAATCGCGCGGCAGACCGGGCGCAGCGACGGCGATGATGCGCTGCTGCTGGCCGGTGCGATCGTTGCCGGCTCGGACGTGGGCGACCCAGGCCTGGCGCCGCACGGCGATGTCATCCAGGCGCTGCGCAGCAAGGTGCTCAAGCGCCTGCAGGGCAGTGGCCGGGAGGCAGTGCCGCTGTCCGGGGATGGACATGGCCCGCGTGGCTGGCTGCGCCAGGCGTGGCTGGGGCTGAGTGGTGAAAAAGCCTGGTCGCAGCACCTGGACCGGCTTGCCGAGGGCGAGCTCGTGGGTGAGTGCGTGGCCTGTTCGGCCGACCTGTACTGCACGCTGGATGTTGAAAGCCCGTATGTCTGCCATGAGGATCCGGTGTTCGGTGCCCCGTCGGCGACGTCTGCGCTGCTGCCCGGTGAACCGCTCGGCGTGGCCGAGGAGTGGCTGATGCAGCAGGTGCGCGGCGATGGCGATATCCGCGCCGAACAGCTGCTGGAACTGGCCTTCGGTCATTCCGTATGCAGTGCGTGCGGGCATCCGTTCGCGGTGCGCGAGTGCGTGCAGGCCTGAGCCGCAGGCGCCCTGCACGCGGCGGGCGGGCCGTTGTTGCAGAATCACATCGCGCGCTGCAGCGCCTGCAGCAGGGTGTCGTAGTCCCAGCTGTCATCGTGGCGCACGCCGTTGATGAAGAAACAGGGCGTGCCATTCACGCCGCTGCGCACGCCGCCCATGAAGTCGGCCTCGATGCGTGCATCGTCCGCGCCGGCCAATGCGGCGCGCACGCGTTCCGGCGGCAACTGCAGCAGTTCGCCATAGCGCTGCAGGTCATGCGGTGCCAGCGCACCCTGGCGTTCGTACAGCAGGTCATGGGCGCTCCAGAAGTGTCCGGCGTCGGCCGCGGCTTCGGCCAGGCGCGCGGCATTCAGGGCATCCGGGTGCATTTCGCTGAGCGGGAAGTTGCGGAACACCAGGCGCAGCGAATCGCCCAATGCCTGCTGCAGGGCCTTCACGATGGGGTAGGCCTGGCCGCAGTACGGGCACTGGTAGTCGCCATATTCGACCAGGGTGACCGCCGCATCGGCCAGGCCACTGGCATGGTCGCTGGCGCTGACGGGAACGTGCAGGCGGCTCATGGGGTCACCTCCGCTGCCGCCGTGCGCGGCAGGCGTGACAGCGCATCCAGAATGCCATCGGCACCGGGATTGATGCCCAGCGGCGACAGGTAGCTCCAGCGCACGATGCCCTGCGCATCGATCACGAACAGCGCACGTTCGCAGACCCCATCGTGCTCGCGATAGGCACCGAACTGCCGGGCGACGGCGCCCTTGGGTTCGAAATCGGCCAGCAGCGGGAAGTGCAGGTGGCGCTGTTCGGCGAACGCGGCGTGGCACCAGACGCCATCGACTGAGATACCGATCAACTGCGCGCCCTGTCGCTGGAACTCGGGCAGCAACTGGTTGTACAGGGCCATCTGGTCGCCGCAGACCGGGCTCCAGTCAGCGGGGTAGAAGGCAAGGATGACTGGGCGGCCACGCAGCTCTGCCAGGGTGACGGTCTGGTCGGGCGTGGCGGGCAGGCGGAAGTCGGGGGCGGGCGTTCCCGGCGGCAGCGGGGCGTGCGCAGGTTCGGGGCGGGGCAGGGAGGACATGGCGGGCTCCTGGCGGGATGGGATGGCGCGCGGTGGGTTCTGCATCGGCAGCGCCATCGTCGGCCGGTAGCGACGGGTTGCCCATTGCGCCTTGGTTTCCGCCGCTCATACCAGGGTATGCACGCGCCGCTCGCGGCAGCGCGACCACGGACTCACGGCCGCGCCGCTAGCGTGGTCGTGCAAGCCCGGCACGGTGCCGGTGCGGAGCCCGCCATGACTACTCCCCGCACGCCTTCACCCGCCGAAAAGGATGCCGGTACCCAGGAAAGCCGCCAGGACCAGCACCAGGACGACGTGGCCAAGCGCCGCCCTGGCCAGAACGATCAGAAGGTGCATGACGAGAACACGCGGCGACCACAACGCAAGGATGGGGGCCAGGAGCCGGGTTGAGTCGGTAAAGGGCGGGTCGAGGCTCCGCTGGCCAGGGTCATCCTGGTGGCGGCGTCTGCGCGGCGCGGGCCACTTCGGCGAACCAGTCGGCAAGTTCGTGCATGTCGATCTGCTGGATCAGCGCAGGATTGATGGGATCGACGGGTGCAGTCGGCAGGAGGGCGCCCGCGACCTCGATCGCGCAGTACCCCGTACCGTCGCAGAGGCCCGCCAGGTAGGAGGGGAGCGGGACGCCTTTCCACAGCGGAGCTGCTGACGGCCATGATTGCTGATCTTGCATCGGGCGCCAGCGACCGTAGGGGCGCACCTCGCTGCTGCGCTGTGCAAGCCAGCGGAGTGCCGCGTCCTTGGCCACGCGCGCGGCGTCTTCCAGCTCCCGATGCCCGGACACGATCCTGATCTTCTCCCGGATGCCGTCGTAAAACAGTTCGCGAAAGCGCAGAACGACGAGCAACTGACTTCCCTGCAACCGCGCTTGTTCAAGACCCAGCCCATGAGTGACGTCAGCGACGTAGCTGGGAATGTACTGGCCCTTCCAGCCGGGAATGAGGGTTGAAAGCGGGATCAGATGTGGATCGGATAGCGAGGCATGGTCCATGGGACCCCTTCCTGCATGTGGCGCTCCGCGCCGCGGGTACCCTCATCCTATCGGTCCCGGAAGCCCGTGCCCAAAGAAAAAGCCCGCAGATCACTGGGATCTGCGGGCTTTCCTGAAAAGTGGTGGAGCCAAGGAGGATCGAACTCCTGACCTCGTCATTGCGAACGACGCGCTCTCCCAGCTGAGCTATGGCCCCACGGCGAAGCCAGTGTAGCGCCGCCGCCGGGGACTTGCCAAGCCGCGTGGGCGGCAGTCGTGGCAGGCTGGGCGCCTTGACTGCCGGAAGACGCCCCATGACCGACTACCGTCCCATCGCGTGCGACCTGCACGACGTACTGGAAATCGCCTGCCTGCACCGCGCCCTGCTGCAGGTGGAACTGACCGAAGGCCGCACCTTCGTGGCCCGCGCGCGGACCACCGTCAGCACTGCGGACAAAGAGGAATTCCTGCTACTGGACGCCGATGACGGGGAGCAGTGCATCCGCCTGGACCATCTGCTGGCGGTGACCACGTTGGGCGCAGACGGCCTGCCCGGACCGCGTACCGTGCTGGCCGTGCCGGGCCCCGGCGAAGCTGAACAGGGTTTGTGAATCAAGGGCTTGGCGCTGTCAATAACCTGAAGCGGCTAGCCCAGGTGGCGTAAAGAGGACCAGAACGGTGCCGTTAAGAGGGAGCGTTTCGCGCGCTCCCTTCCACGGACATTTCCTCTGATGATGACCCCGGCTGCCTCCCGATTTTCCGCCTCGCCGCCTAAGCGGACCCTGACCATCGCAACCCGCCTGGCGCTGCTGATGGTGGCGATCACCACCGTGGCCTTCGCCGCGTTGGCAATCCTGATCTACCGCGATACGGCCGACAGCTACCAGCAGCGCGTGGCGGCTGGCCTGGATACCAGCACGGTGCTGATGCGCGATTCGGTGCAGCTGTATGACCGCAGCCTGGGCGAAAGCACCCAGCGCATCGCCGGTACCTTCCGCGCAATGCTGCCGCAGGGCGAGGCGCTGGCCGATGCCACCGCGCCCATCGACGTGGCCGGCCGCAGTGCGCCGTCCCTGCGCCTGGGCACGCAGGCGATCGGCCCGGCATCGACCGAGCTTGATCGCTTCGCCGAGGCGACCGGCGGCGTTGCCACCGTGTTCGTGCGTGACGGCGAAGACTTCGTCCGCGTGGCGACTTCGTTGCGCAACGCGCAGGGAGAACGCGTGCTGGGCACCGTGCTCGACCACGCCAACCCGGCCTATGCGCAAGTGCGCGCGGGGCAGGGCTACACGGGGCCGGCACACCTGTTCGGCACCGATTACATGACCCATTACATGCCGATCCCGGCGGCCGACGGCAGCGTGGCGGGCATCGCGTTCGTGGGGCAGGATTACTCGCAGGGCCTGGCCGCACTGAAGACGCGCCTGCGCGAGGCGACGCTGGGCCGCGAGGGCCGCTTCATCGTGGTCGACACGCGCCAGGGCAAGGACCACGGCCGCGTGCTGGCCGCCGCCGAGGGCGAAGGTGGCCTGCTGCAGGAACGCGTGGCCGCGGCCGATCTGCCGGCGTTGCAGGCCCTGCTGGATGGCCGCAGCACGCAGGCGCGTCTGCATCTGCGCCCGGCCGATGGTGGCCCCGAGCAGGCCTGGTTCGCGGCGGCGCAGCGCTACGGCGCCTGGCAATGGCTGGTGATCGGCCTGGAACCGGAATCGGTGCTGGCAGAGGTGCTGAACGGCCTGATGTTGCGCATCGCGCTGATTTCCATGCTGGCGCTGACCACCGTGGTCGTGCTGATCGTGCTGGTGGTGCGGCGCCTGCTGGGTCGTCCGCTGGCCGCAGCGGCGCAGGTCGCCCGCGATGTGGCCAGCGGGCGCCTGGACCGGGAAATCGATAGCGGCCGCGATGATGAGGTCGGCCGTCTGCTGGGGTCGTTGCAGCAGATGCGTGCCAAGCTGCGCGAGATCCTGCAGGCGCAGGCCACCATGAGCGAACGCCATGCGGCGGGCGCGGTCAGCCATCGGATCGACGAGCTGGCCTTCGAGGGTGAGTTCCGCGCCATGGTGGCCGGCACCAACGCGCTGGTGGCGGCGCACCTGCAGACCCAGCAGCGCATGGTGGCCCTGGTCCAGCGCTACGCCGAAGGCGATCTGCAGCAGACCATGGACGTGCTGCCCGGCGAACAGGTGGCGATCACGCAGGCGCTGAACGGCGTGCGCGGCAAGCTGCAGGGCATCAACGGCGAGATCAAACGGCTGGTTGCGGCGGCGGCGGCCGGTGATTTCAGCGTGCGCGGCGATGCACAGGCCTTCGCCAACGACTTCCAGCAGATGGTGCAGGGCCTGAACAGCGTGATGGCCACTGCCGATGACAACCTGCTGGCGCTGTCGGGCCTGCTGCGCAACCTGGCCGAAGGTGACCTGCGGCACCGCATCGACGGGCAGTCGCAGGGGGTGTTCGCGCGCATGCGCGAGGATGCCAATGCAACGGTGGGGGCGCTGGCCGGCATCGTCGGCCGCATCCAGCAGGCCGCCGCTGCGGTCAGCACGGCCGCTGCGGAAATCGCTGCCGGCAACGATGATCTGTCCCGCCGTACCGAACAGCAGGCTGCCAACCTGGAAGAGTCTGCCGCCTCGATCGAGGAAATGACCTCGGCCGTGCGGCAGAACGCCGATCACGCGCGCCGCGCAGATCGCCTGGCGACCGAGGCGGCCCAGGTGGCCGGGCGCGGCGGCGCGGCCATGGCCGAGATGGAAGCGACGATGGGCCAGATCGATGCCGCCTCGCGGCGCATCGCCGAGATCATCTCGGTGATCGATGGTATCGCCTTCCAGACCAACATCCTGGCGCTGAATGCCGCCGTCGAAGCGGCACGCGCCGGTGAGGACGGCCGCGGCTTCGCGGTGGTCGCCAGCGAGGTGCGTGCACTGGCACAGCGCTCGACGCTGGCCGCGGCGGAGATCAAGGGGCTGATCGAAGAATCGGTGGCGCGCGTGGCCGAAGGCAACGTGCTGGCCGGCGATGCCGGGCGCACCATCCAGGACGTGGTCGCCTCGGTGACCGAACTGGGCGGGCTGGTGGGCGAGATCGCCCATGCCTGCCAGGAACAGGCGGCAGGCATCGAACTGGTCAACCAGAGCATCGTGCAGATGGATGGGGTGACCCAGCAGAATGCCGCGCTGGTGGAAGAGGCGTCCGCTTCGGCGCGTTCCATGAGCGAACAGGCGCACGCGTTGCAGGACGCGGCCGGCCGCTTCGTGCTGCAGCGGCGCCCGGCACTGGCCACGGCGTAAGCGGAGGCATGGCAGGAAGGCGGCGGCGCAGGCTGCCGCTTTCCATCGGTGTACTTTGCCGCAGCGGGCGGGACGCGGACTGCGACGGGATGCGCAACGAAATCGTAACAATTCGGGCGATAATGGGCGCTTGCGCAGTGGTTTCCCCTCTACCGCCCGGCTTGCGCAGGCCGCCCGGACGTCTCCCAAGAGCTTTCGATGCCTTCCCATATCGCTTCCCGTCGTTCGACGGGCATGTCGTCTTCCTCGCTTTCCTTCCGCCGCCACCCGCTGGCCCTGGCCTGTGCCGGCCTGGCCCTGGCCGCCAGCTTCGGCGCCGCCGCGCAGGACAGCGCACCGACCCCGACCGGCCTGGACACGATCACCGTGACCGCCGAACACCGCGAGCAGAACCTACAGGAAGTGCCAGTGTCGGTGGGCGTGGTGCAGGGCGAGCGCATGCGCGATTTCACCGCCGGCGGCGATGACACCCTGCTGGCGCTGTCCGGCCGCGTGCCCAGCCTGTATGCGGAAACCACCACCGGTCGCATTTTCCCGCGCTTCTACATCCGCGGCCTGGGCAATATCGATTTCTACCTGGGGGCCTCGCAGCCGGTATCGATCATCCAGGACGACGTAGTGCTGGAACACGTGGTGCTGAAGTCCAACCCGGTCTACGACGTGGACCAGGTGGAAGTGCTGCGCGGCCCGCAGGGCTCGCTGTTCGGCCGCAACACCACCGCCGGCATCGTCAAGTTCGACACCCTGAAGCCAACCGATGAGTACACCGGCCGGGTCAGCGCCAGCTACGCTACCTACAACAGCGTGTCGGTCGATGGCGGCTTCGGTGGCCCGATCAATGACATCGCCTCGTTCCGCGTGTCGGCGCTGTACCAGCACCGCGATGACTACGTGGACAACACCTACCGTGGCCCCAGCGCCGACGGCACGGTCAGCCCGAAGAAGAACGCCATGGGCGGCTTCGATGACCGCAACGTGCGTGCGCAGCTGCTGCTCAAGCCCAGCGACCAGTTCTCGATCCTGGCCTCGGCCCACGCCCGCGATTACGACGGCACCTCGACCCTGTTCCTGCGCGGTGCGCTGACCAAGGGTTCGAACCAGACCGACGTGCCGCGCGACAAGGTGGCCTACGACGAAGCCGACAACAACCCGCAGGCCTACAAGACCTACGGCGGTTCGGTGAAGGCGATCTACGATTTCGGCGCGGTCGATTTCACCTCCATCACCGCCTACGAAACCACCTCCGGCTACAGCCGTGGCGACACCGACGGTGGCGCGGCGGCCGACTTCCCGTTCAATGGCGTGGCCAATGGCTACGGTCAGTCGATGGGGCAGATCCGTGACCTGGACCAGTGGACCCAGGAATTCCGCCTGGCCAGCCACGATGACAGCGCCCTGCAGTGGCAGGCCGGTGCGTTCTACTTCAACGGCAGCGATACCACCGATTTCTACCAGCGCGGATGGTTCCTGCAGGGCGCGGCGCGCAACCCGAACAACTGGGTGCGCCTGCGCAACAAGAACACCTCGTGGGCCGGTTTCGGCCAGCTCAGCTACGCCTTCACCGACAAGTTCAGCGTGACCGCCGGCCTGCGCCAGACCCGCGACGAGAAGCACACGCGCCTGCTGAAGACCGCCGACACCGCCGCCGGCGTGGTGACCTACAAGGGCCGTACGGACGTGAAGATGTCCGATACCACCCCGAGCTGGGACGTCAGCGCGATGTACCAGTTCAACCCGAACGTGAGCGTCTACGCCAAGGTTGCACGCGGCTTCCGCGGCCCGACCATCCAGGGCCGTTCGGCGGTGTTCAACGCTGATTTCACCACCGCCGACTCGGAGACCATCCTTTCCTGGGAGGCCGGCGTGAAGAGCAGCCTGTGGGACAACCGCCTGCGCCTGAATGCCACCGCGTTCACCTACACGGTCAACGACATCCAGCTCAACGGCAACGATTCGGACGGCAACGGCGTGCTGTTCAACGCCGACAAGGCCAAGGCCTACGGCTTCGAAGCGGACATGGAACTGCGCCCGGTTCCGAACCTGACCCTGAGCGCCGGTGTCAGCCTGCTGCACAGCGAGATCCAGGACAAGCGCGTGTATGCGCAGGTCTGCGGCCTGAACGGCCAGGTGGTGTGCACGGTGAACGACCCGACCATCAAGGTCGGCGCCAACACCTTCGCCCAGATCGATGGCAACCCGCTGCCGAACGCGCCGAAGTACAACATCAACTTCGCCGCGCGTTACGACATGCCGGTCAGCGATGCGGGCACGATGTTTGTGTCCACCGACTGGAACAAGCAGGGCTACACCAGCTTCGTGCTGTATGACAGCCAGGAGTTCAACTCCAAGGGTGATTTCGAAGGTGGCCTGAAGCTGGGTTACTCCGGCAACTACGGTGCCTACGAAGTGGCGCTGTTCGCGCGCAACATCACCAACGAGAAGAACCTGAAGGGTGTGATCGAGAACTACATGGCCGCGGTCTACAACGAGCCGCGCACCGTGGGTGTTTCGTTGAACATGAACTGGTAAAGCCTGTTTGATCCAGTAACGAAAAACGGCGCTCTTTGGAGCGCCGTTTTCTGTTGCAGGGGCTGGCGGCAGCCGTTCAGGGCGTGGCGCTGACGCCCAGTCCCAGGGCCGGATCGGACGGTGCGCTGGGGCCCAGCACCTGCAGTTGCATCGCTTCCATCCGCTCCAATACCTTGCGTTGCTTCGCGTTGAGCCCTTGCGAGGTGATCGCGATGTGCTTGCGTGCGGCGTCCAGCGGGGCCGGCTGGTAGTGCACGGTGAAACGACGCAGGGCGCAGCCGGTTACGTTCTGGACGGGCGCGCAGTCGCTCCCGTTGAAATCGACATCACCATCGCCGGCAACGATGAACGGGCTCAGCAGGATCTGCCCTTCGCGCGCGGTGAAGGCCAGCGGCGCATGGGCCTTGGCGATGACCGCCTGGATGCGCACGGCCGGGATGGTATCGGGGACGATCCGGTCTTCCCAGAACCCCTCCCTGGCTTCGGAGGTCTGGTAGTTCTGCGTGCCCCAGGACATGCAGTTGCCCGACGCGACGTGCACGGAGGTGCACACCTGCCGGGAGTGCTGGTCGGTCGCCGTGTAGGGCGGCACCCAGACCTTCTTCCACGAATAGAAGCGATAGTCCACGTCGGCCAAGCGGGTAGCGCCGATGTCCTTGGAGACCTCGTCCTTGTCGCCCAATGGCTGCAGCTTGGCCACCCGGGTGTTCAACCGATAGTTCTCCGCGCCATTGAGCAGGTAGGTGCCCGGCGGGATCAGATGGACTTCAAAGACGTCCATCAGCACCGTGCGCTGCGGGCCGTTTTCCAGTTCGTTGGTATTGAACAGCTGCACATAGCCCTGCGAGGGAATGTCCTTGTGCTGCCAAGACACGCGCGCGGAGAAACCGGGCAGGTCGGTCGAGCGGCGCCCCAGATGGAATCCGGTGATGGGAGAGCCGACACCGGGTCCACCGGTATGCACGACATACGGGGCCGGCACCAGGATGGCAACCAGACCGTCGCGGGTCGCGCCATCAATGATGTCCACCAGCTTGGCCCTGTTTTCCTTCTCCTGCCCGTAGGTTGGCCGCGTCGCGCTGCTGGCCATGGCGGGCACTGCCAGAAGCAGGGCACACGCTGCTGCGATCTTCAGGGGATTCATTGACGTCTCCTTGTCTGCACGGCGCAACCCTAGCACGGCGCCTGCGGCACGGCGGTGCAGGGCACCCTTGCATGCTAGGCTGCCGCGCTGTGTTGAACGGACCTCGACCATGATCCAGACGCTGTACCAGCAGTACGCCGACAGCCGCGCCGCCAAGGCCTTGATCGAACAATGCCGGGCCCAAGTGGTGAGCTGGCGCTGGGCCAGTGGTGACATGGCGCACGATGCGCCGTTCGCGGCCGAAAAGTACGGCGTGCGCCGCAGTCGCTGGCTGGAGGATGCGAAGGCGGACCCGGATGCGCACGTGCACCATGGGTTCGACGCGCAGGACCGCATCGTGATGGCCGTGGCTGACAACGGGGCCAGCACCACCGTGTGGTTGCACGGCGCCGAGCAGCGGCACAGCCTGAGCTTCTACCGTGGCGCACGCATTGCCTCGGCCCGCACCTGGCACGAGCCTGGCGGGCGGCTGCAGCGCAGTGAGCTGACCGTTGGCCATCGCGGTCATGACAGCACCTATCACTGGGAAGGCGAAGTGCTGCTGCGCGTGGTGGTGCGCAACTGGGAGGACGGGCGCCCGACCTGGTGGTGCCAGGATGTCTACAGCTACGATGAAGCCGACGCGCTGGACCGCATCGAACTGCAGTATCTGCAGGAAGACGGCACACCCACCGGCAGCCAGCGCCTGCAGTACCAGCGCCCGCGCCGCGGCGAAACCCTGGCCGCCGCCGCTGCCGATGTGGAACGCCGGCTGATGCAGGCCATCGCCACGCAGTTGCCGCTGATTCCTCGCGACGAGCCGCTGTATTGCCTGCTGCTGTGCTTCACCGATGGCGATTTCAGTTCGGCCTGGCCACCGTTCATCACCTGGGGGCGCCAGTCCTACCGGCAGGCGGTGCTTGAACGCGGTGAGGACGTTGCCTACTACCTGTGGGCACCGGACGAGATGCGTGCCGGCCAGCGCGACGAGGATGAGTGCTGGTTCGACGATCCGGCCCTGCTGGACGCCTGCAAGCGCCATGGCCGGTTGATGGAGCTGCGCGGCAGTACCACCTCGGCGATGCGCCTGCTCACGCGGGTCGCCGCATGGCTGGATGCGCCGGAACAGCGCGCCGTGCTGCACACCACCGAAGACTTCGTAGTGGCGGTGGCCGACAACACCGGCGCGGTGGACCCGCTGCCGGCGATGCGCAAGGCGATCGGTGCGCAGCGCTGGGCGCGCCTGAAGGCAGCCGGCTACGTGTGATAGGGGAGTGCCGCGCTGGTCAGGCGCGGCGGCGTGTCATGCCGGCAGCAGGGCCTGCAGGCGTGCTTCCAGTTCCTGCTGGCGCCAGCCGGCCAGCGCCGCCGGCCACAGGCGACGCTCCAGATAACTTTCCAGGTGCTTGCGCGAGGCCAGCACGCCATCGGCCAGACCCAGCTCGCGGCTGCGCTCGGCCACCGCATCCTGCAGCTTCTTGATGGTCTTTTTGTCGGCGTCGGTGGCCTGCACGGCCAGCGGTGCTTCGGCCTCATCGGGCAGCGGCGTTTCCAGCGCCTGCCACACGGCGGCGGTGAGCTTGCGCGGGGCTTTCGGGAACTGCTCGAACAGCTTGCCCAGCGCGGCCAGGTCGGCCGGGGGCGTGCGTGCCAGGGTAGCGGCCAGTTCGTTGTCCAGGATCCAGCTGCGCGGACGGTCGCTGCTGCGGGCCTGGCCGTCGCGCCAGCGCAGCAGGCGCAGCAGGCGGTGCTGGGCGGCCGCGTCGAGGAACTGTGCCGCGCGCATGCCCAGGTGCGGCCAACGGTCTTCATCGTTGGCAACGTTGGCCAGCAGGCGTTCGGCATCGTCCTGCAGCCACTGGCGGCGGCCCAGCGCCTGCAGCTTGGCTTCGATCGCATCGTGCAGGGCAAACAGATGCTCGACGTCGTCGGCGGCATACTGCAATTGCGATTCAGACAGGGGGCGGCGCATCCAGTCCGAGCGCGTTTCACCCTTGGCCAGTGTTACGCCGGTGATCTCCTGCACCAGCTTCTGGTAGCCCATGCCGCCGCCTATACCGGCCAGCGCCGCGCCCATCTGGGTGTCGAACAAAGGCCGGGGCAGCACGCCGCAGGTCCACTTGAAGGCCACCAGATCTTCGCTGGCGCTGTGCATCACCTTGATGATCGATTCATCGGTCAGCCACGGCGCCAGCGCTTCGGGCATGCCGGGAATCAGCGGATCGATCAACAGGATGTCGTTGCCCACGGCCATCTGCACCAGGGCCAGCTGTGGCCAGAAGGTGCGTTCGCGGATGAATTCGGTGTCCAGGCCGATACGGGCTGGGCGCTGCTGGCGATAGGCGTCCAGCTCGGCGGGGGTGGTGATCCAGATTGCCACGGGTGGGGGCCTGCTACTCGGGTTTGCTCAGGCAGGGGAGAATAGCCTAACGTCGGTGCGCACCCGTACCGAAGGAGCCTCCGTTTGCGTTTTGCCCTGCCGATTGCGCTGTGTACCGCCCTGGGCCTGGCCCTGGCCGCGTGTACGCCGTCGCCGCCTGCAAGTCCCTCGGCCGGCGAACCGGAACGGCCGCGGCCCAAGGTGGACGACACGGCTGCTGCGGCGGCGAAGGGCACGGTGACCATTGCCGGCGATGATGCCAGCGAGGACGTGCAGCGCTGGACCCCGGCACGGGTGGATCGGCAGGGGCGGACGCTGGCGCAGTTGCGCCGTGCCGCCGAGAAGGCGTTCAGCGACGGGCGGCTGTACGAGGACGGCGAGGCGGCCATTCCGCTGTGGTTGGCGGTGCAGGAAGAAGCCCCGGACGACCGCGCGGCCCGCGCCGGCCTGCAGCGCGCCCGGCAGCGCCTGCAGCAGCAGGCCGACGCCCTGCTGGCGCGGCCGTTGCAGCAGCGCGAGGCACTGGCCGAGGCAGGGCGGCAGGCGTTGGTGCTGCTGACCCTGGCGCCCAATGACCCCAAGGTACGCGCGCTGCAGAGCCGGGTGGAGACCGCCCAGCGCGTGGTGGCCTACAACCGCTCGGGCGAGGAGGATCTGCGCGCCGGTCGGGTGGGCGAGGACGGCGACGGGGCCATTCCGGCGTTCCGTGAGGCGCTGGCGCTGGATGTGGACAACCGCCGCGCCCGGCAAGGCCTGGCCGCCGCCGAAAGCGCGCTGATCCGGCGCGCCGAAGACGCCGCGCGCAGCCGCGATTTTGCTTCCGCCGGGGCCTGGCTGGCCGAAGCCAGCAAGGTGCGGGATTCCTCGCCGACCATCGCCGACGCGTTCGAACGCATCGAGCAGATCCGTGCCGCGACCCTGGTGCAGTTGCGTGACGGCGGGCTGCGCGACCTGCAGACGCCGCAGGGCCTGAAGCCGGCCCGCGAAAAGCTGGCCGAGGCCTTGCGCATCGCATTGCCGGGCGATGCCGTGGTGGCGCAGTTGCGCGAACGCATCGACCTGGCCACCCACTACGGCAGTTTCCGCCCCGGGCAGGTGTTCAGCGACCCCCTGCGGGATGGCGGGCGCGGGCCGCAGATGATCGTGGTCCCGCATGGCGGCTTCCAGATGGGCGCCGGTGACACCGAACCGGGTGCCAGCGACGCCGAGCGACCGTCACACTACGTGCGGTTTGAGCGTGGTTTTGCCATGGCGATCACCGAGGTGACCGTGGCCGATTTCGAGCGTTTCGTGAAGGCCACCAACGCGCGCCCGCGCGCGACCCGCCGCGGCCACTCGGTGGTGTACGACGAGCGCAGCGGCAACTTCATCCGCCGCAGCGGCGTGGACTGGCGTTCGGACTACGATGGCAGCCGCGCGATGGGCAATTCGCCGGTGATGCATGTAAGCGTGCGCGATGCGGAAAACTACGCCACCTGGCTGTCCGAACAGACCGGTCGCGGCTACCGCCTGCCCAGCGAAGCCGAGTTCGAGTACGCACTGCGGGCCGGCGGCAGTGGCCGCTACCCGTGGGGGGATGCCGGCCTGCCGCCTGCGGGCAGCGGCAACTACACCGGCAGCCAGGATGTTTCCCCGTCGGGCCGGCACTGGCACAACGCCTTCGTGGGCTATGGCGATGGCTGGTGGGGGCCGGCGCTGGTGGGCAGCTTCCAGGCCAATGCCTTCGGCCTGCACGACATGGGCGGCAACCTGAGTGAGTGGGTGGCCGATTGTTGGCATTCCAGCTACCGCCGCGCCCCCTCTGATGGCGTGGCCTGGTACAACCCGGGCTGCCGCTCGCGGGTGATCCGTGGTGGCAACTGGGCCAACGCGCCCGAGCAGACCCGTGCGGCGTGGCGGCAGTCCCAGGATTCGGACACCACCAACGCCCGCATCGGCTTCCGCCTGGTGCGCGGCATCTGATGCACCTGTTTCACCCCGCGCAGGCGGCGCCGCACTAAGATTGCAGCGTGCCCGCCGGCCGGCGGGGTCCGCCGGAAGACCTGCCGATGCGCAACGATCCCTTTTCCCGCTCTCCGCAACAGGGCTCGCCACGGCGCGGCCTGTTCGGCAACATCCGCTGGTGGGTACTGCTGCTGGCTGCCGGCTATGCCGCGTACTACTGGTTTTCCAACCGCACCGTGGACCCGTACACCGGCGAGAAGGTGCTGATCGACAGCAGCCTGGATGCCAGCGAAGAACGTGCGCTGGGCTTGCAGGCCTACCAGCAGATCCTGGCGCAGGAGCGGCCGCTGGACCCCAATGCGCAGATCTCGCGCGATATCCGCGCCATCGCCCAGCGCCTTATCGCCAAGGTGGACGTGGTGGAAACCGCGCTGGCGCAGGAACACGGGCTGCAGCCGGGACACTTCTCCCGCGATTTCGAGTGGGAAGTGAATGTCATTCCCAGTGAGCAGGCCAATGCCTTCTGTCTGCCCGGCGGCAAGATGGCGGTGTACACCGGGCTGGTACCGGTGGCGCGCACGACCGATGCCATGGCGGTGGTGATGGGGCACGAGATCGCCCATGCGCTGCTGCGCCATGGTGCACAGCGCATGGCCCAGCAGAAACTGACCCAGATCGGGCAGATGGCCGGTGCGGCCAGCGGCATGGATGCGCAGCAGCAACAGATGATGATGTCGGCGATGGGCTATGGCTATCTGCTGCCGTACGCGCGCAGCCACGAGACGCAGGCCGACGAAGTGGGGCTGATGCTGGCGGCGGCGGCGTGCTTCGACCCGCGCGAGGCGATTCCCCTGTGGCAGCGCATGGGCCAGGCCAGTGGTGGCCAGTCGCCGCCGGAGTTTTCGTCGACCCATCCCAATCCCGGCACCCGCATCCAGAACCTGCAGGCATTGATGCCGAAGGCGCTCGAGTACCGGCAGAAATTCTGCGAGCCGGCGCAGTAGGGGATGTGCGGCAGGGCTTGCAGCCCTGCACCTGCTGGAAGCCAGCGCAACGGCAACGTCAAAGGCGGGTTTCCTGGGGATGGCAGGGCGGTGTTCTGCTCTGGTAGGTGTCGACCTTGGTCGACACAGTAGCCCTGCACCTGCTGGAAGCCAGCGCAACGGCAACGTCAAAGGCGGGTTTCCTGGGGATGGCAGGGCGGTGTTCTGCTCTGGTAGGTGTCGACCTTGGTCGACACAGTAGATCCACGCCACGCGTGGATGATTCATTCGGCATCTGACAGGCGTGTCGACCAAGGTCGACACCTACCGACAGCTGCGGGGATCTATCAGAGGTGGGGCGCGGATAGAGCCAGCCATGCGTGGATGCGTTTCGAATTCAATTCGAAATTCTTGATTCCCACAGAGATTCATCCACGCATGGCGTGGATCTACTGTGTCGACCAAGGTCGACACCTACCAACAGCCGCGGGAATCTGTCAGAGGCGGGGCGGTGTGGGTGGGCAGGACCGCAGGCGCCATGGATGGCGCCTACGAGCCTTATCTGATGGAAATCTGGCAGCGTAGGTGTCGAGAGCCGGCGTGGGCCGCCGTATGAGCCTG
>NZ_CP025995.1:2475406-2853695 GCF_003086675.1 Stenotrophomonas sp. ZAC14D2_NAIMI4_7 | reverse complement strand
ATGAGCCGCGGTTGCGGGACTTTTACCGGTCGCTGCGGGCCCGCGGCAAGGAAGGGAAAGTGGCCATCGTGGCCGTGATGCGGAAGATGCTGGTCATTCTCAACGCCCGCGTGCGCGACGCCTCAAGCGGACCGATCCCCGCTTGAGGCACGCCCAGGGCGCACGGCAGCGGCTGCCGGCCGGCAGCCGGCTTTGCCGTGCCTGTCTGCCAGACGGCCAAAATCCCATCCCACAACACAGTTGCTACACGGACGTACTTGCGGCGTGTCCTGCACACCCACACCGCCCCGCCATGCCGCGCAATGCATGCTGTTGCTTCGGCTGTTGCTGTTGCCTCGGCAGGTGCAGGGCGCAGCCCTGCGGCCCCCCCCTTACTTGACCTGCACGTCGATCACGCCGTCGCCCACGCGGGCCTGCAGGGCATCGCCCGGCTGCACCTGGTCGATGTGCCGCACCAGCGCGCCATCGTCGGCACGGGTCAGGATGCTGTAGCCGCGCGCCACGGTGGCCAGCGGACTGACCGCTTCCAGTGAACGCGCCAGCCCACGCAGGCGCAGGGCATCACGTTCCAGCAGCCGCTGCAATGCGGCCTGCGGACGCCCGCGCAATGCGACCAGGCGCCGCTGCATCTCGTCCAGCTCGCGCTGCGGTTGGTGCGCGCGCAGCACCGCCGCGGCATGGCGCAGGCGCGCTGCACGACGCTCGTGCTGTTGGTTGAAGGCGGCACGCAGGCGTCGGCCCAGATCCACCTGGCGGCGGCGCAGCAGGTCCAGTCGCGCCTGCGGGCTCTGCGCGTTCAGACGCAACAGCGCACGGTCGGCGCGCTGCATCGCCTGCTGCATCGCATGCCGCTGCAGCTGCACCATGCGCGCCGCGCTGCGGCGCAGGCGCAGGGCCAGTTCGCGCTGGTCCGGCACCAGCAGTTCGGCGGCCACCGACGGTGTGGGTGCGCGCAGATCGGCAGCGAAATCGCTGAGGCTGAAGTCGGTCTCGTGGCCGACGGCCGAAACCACCGGCGTGCCGCTGGCAGCGATCGCGCGGGCCAGCGCCTCGTCGTTGAAGGCCCACAGGTCTTCCAGTGAACCGCCACCACGGGTGAGCAGGATCACATCGTAGCGGCCGCTGGCATCGGCGGCCTGCAGCAATCGGGTGATCTGCGCGGCAGCACTGCTGCCCTGAACCAGGGTCGGCAGCAGGTCCACTTCCAGCAGCGGGAAGCGCCGCGCCAGCACACTCAGCACGTCGCGCACGGCGGCACCGGTGGGTGAGGTGATCACCGCCAGGCGTTGCACATGCGCAGGCATGGGCCGCTTGCGTGCGGGGTCGAACAGCCCCTCGGCCTGCAGCCGTGCCTTCAGTTCTTCGAACGCGCGGCGCAGGGCGCCTTCGCCGGCTTCCTCCATATGGTCGAGCACCATCTGGTACTCACCGCGCGCGTCATACAGCGTTACCTTGCCGCGCACCAGCACGCGCATGCCCTCGCGTGGCACGAACTTCAGGTACTGCGCCTTCATCCGGAACATGGCGGCACGCAGCTGCGCGCGCGCATCCTTCAGGGTGAAGTACAGGTGCCCGGAGGCGGGGCGCGCCACGCTGCCCAGCTCGGCTTCCACCCAGATGGCCGGGAAGCTGCCTTCCAGCAGGTCACGGGCCAGGGTGTTGAGCTGGCTGGGGGTGAGGATGTCGTTGTTGCGAGCTTGCATGGATGCGGCGCGTGGAGGGTGGAACGGGGGCTCAGGATCGCACGTCAGGCTGCGCCGTGCTGGGCCAGCGCCCACTGCACGTGCTCGCGCACCACGGGCGAGGGATCGTTGGCGCGGGTATGCAGTGCGGCCAGTGCCTCGGCCGATGCCGGCGCATTGCCCAGCGCCACGGCAATATTGCGCAGCCAGCGTTCGTGGCCGCTGCGGCGGATCGGGCTGCCCTCGGTACGGCGCAGGAACTCGGCTTCGTCCCAGGCGAACAGCTGGTCCAGGCGCGCGGTATCCAGGTTGTTGCGCGCGCGGAAATCGGCTTCGTCGGTGCGCTTGGCGAACTTGTTCCAGGGGCAGACCAGCTGGCAGTCATCGCAGCCATAGATGCGGTTTCCGATCAACGGCCGCATGTCTTCGGGAATGGCGCCGTCGTGCTCGATGGTCAGGTAGGAAATGCAGCGGCGTGCATCCAGTCGATGCGGCGCGGTGATGGCCTGGGTAGGGCAGACATCGATGCAGCGCGTGCAGGTGCCGCAGTGCGCCGTGGCCGCTGCATCGATCGGCAGCGGAAGGTCGATGTAGATCTCGCCGATGAAGAACCACGAGCCACCATGGCGATCGATCAGACAGGTGTGCTTGCCGATCCAGCCCAGCCCGGCGTTGCGCGCCAGCGCGCGTTCGAGCACCGGTGCGGAATCGACGAAGACGCGGTAGCCCAGCGGCGCCACTTCATCGTTGATCTGTGTGGCCAGCTTCTGCAGCCGGTTGCGCATCAGCTTGTGGTAATCGCGGCCCAGCGCGTAGCGCGCCACGTAGGCGCGGCCGGGATCGGCCAGGGTCGCCCAGGCTTCGGTGTCGTCCTTGTGGCTGTAATCCATGCCCACCGAAATCACCCGCACCGTGCCGGGCAGCAGTTCCGCGGGGCGGGCGCGCAGCGTGCCGTGTCGGGCCATCCAGTCCATGGTGCCGTACAGGCCCTGGCCCAGCCAATCGGCCAGGTGCGCTTCATCCTCGCCAAGCTCGATGCCGGCAATGCCGCAGCGCTGGAAGCCGTGCGCGCGCGCCAGATCGCGGATGCGCTGCACGGCCAGGGCCGGATCGAGGGGGACAGGGGCAGGGGACATGCGCACCAGTATAAAATCTCTGCATGGCCAACCTTGCCGATCTGTTCGATTCCGCTGCCGCGCGTGCGCTTGATGCGCAGGCGTCGGCGCTCGCCGGCGATGGCGGCTGGGAGCTGATGGCCCAGGCCGGGCTGGCCGCCTGGCAGCGCCTGTTGCGGCACTGGCCGCAGGCGCTGCACGTAGGCGTGGTGGTGGGCAGTGGCAATAATGGCGGCGATGGCCTGGTGCTGGCCCGCCATGCGCAGCTGGCCGGGCGCCGGGTGAGCGTGCTGGCCCAGCCGGGCAGACCGCCGGGCACCCCGCTGGCACGGCGCGCCGCATCGGATTTCAGGTCCGTCGGGGGCGCGCTGACCGAGTTCGATGGAACGCTGCCCGACGCCGATGTCTGGGTGGATGCCTTGTTCGGCCTCGGCTTCGACCGAGCGCCGGAAGGCGTGGCCAAGGCGCTGATCGATGCATTGAACGCGCAGGGCTCACCGGTGCTGGCACTGGATGTGCCCAGCGGCGTCGATGCCGACCGCGGCAGCGTGCCCGGTGTCGCGGTGCATGCCGCGCTGACGCTGCAGTTCATCGTGCCGCACCGCGGCCTGTATACCGGCGACGCACTGGAGCATGTGGGCGAACACGCCCTGGCGGCGCTGCAACTGCCCAAGGCCGCTTGGCAGGGCGTGGAAGCGGCCGCTGAATGCTGGACAGGTGATCGCCTGGCAGCCCTGCTGCCGCCGCGGCGGGCCAACACGCACAAGGGGGAGTCGGGCCACGTCCTGTGCGTGGGCGGCAACCATGGCAGTGGCGGCGCCATCGCCCTGGCCGCCGAAGCCGCCCTGCGCGCGGGTGCGGGCTTGTTGAGCATCGGCACCCGTCGCGATCACGTGGGCCCGTTGCTGGCTCGCCTGCCCGAAGCCATGTCCCATGCGCTGGAAGACGGGGGTGCGCTGCCGGCGCTGCTGGGCCGTGCCGGCGTGGTGGCGATCGGTCCGGGGCTGGGCCAGGACGACTGGGCGCGTGCGCTGTTTGCGCGGGTAACGGCCTGCGGCAAGCCGCTGGTGATCGACGCTGATGCCCTGAACCTGCTGGCTCAGGACCCGCACAGCATTGCCGACGCTATCCTGACCCCGCACCCCGGCGAGGCAGCCCGGCTGCTGGACACCACTACCGCGGCCATCCAGGCCGACCGAGCCGGCAGTGCGCAGGCACTGGCACAGCGTTACCACGCCGCGGTGGTGCTGAAGGGCGCCGGCAGCATTGTTGCTGCGCCGGGGCAGTCGCCGCGCCTGATCGCCGCGGGCAACCCCGGCATGGCCGTGGGTGGCATGGGCGACCTGCTGACCGGCATCATTGCCAGCCTGCGCGCGCAGGGCCTGTCCGCCTTCGACGCGGCGGCGGGCGGTGCGCTCCTGCACGCGCTGGCCGGCGATGCGGCTGCGGCCGATGGCGCGCGCGGCCTGCTTCCTACTGATCTGCTGGCGCCCCTGCGCCGGCTGGCCAACCCGGAACACCCCCGATGACTGAATTCTTCCTGGCCGATCCCGAGGCCACCGAACTGCTGGGCCAATGGTTGGCCGCGACCCGTCCGCCGCAGGCGGTGGTTGAACTGCGTGGCGACCTGGGGGCTGGCAAATCCACCACCGCCCGTGCGCTGCTGCGTGCGCTGGGCGTGCAGGGGGCGATCCGCAGCCCGACCTACACCCTGGTCGAGCGTTATCCGCTGACCAGCGGCGGCGAGGCCTGGCACCTGGACCTGTACCGCATCGGCCAGGCCGGCGAGCTGGATTTTCTCGGCCTGGACGAGGGCAGTGCGGTGTTGTGGCTGGTGGAATGGCCCGAACGCGGCGCCGGTGCGCTGCCGCCGACCGACCTGGTGGTGGCGCTGGAAATCGAAGGCCACGGCCGGCGAGTCCGTCTCACTGCCGTCAGCGACGCAGGCCTGGAATGGCTGGATCGGCTTCCCGATGGGGGCGACTTGCAGGCCATTTCTGTCGCCTGACGAGAACAAACATCGGCAGGTTACGGATTATTAAGGAAAAAGGTGTTGCATTCCGTTCAGCGCGGTGATTGAATCCTGAGCCATGCGCCTGGGGAACCGTCTCATCGCCATCTGTGCCGCCGTCGGACTGGGTCTGACGAGCGCGGCTGCGTGGGCGGGCGAGGTGCGCCAAGTCGTGCTGAACACCGGTTCGACCGGCACCCGCGCCGAGATCGCGCTGGTTGGCAGTGGCGGCTACAAGACCCTGTCGCTGTCTTCGCCCAACCGGCTGGTGGTCGATTTCCCCGACTCCAGCGCGGTGCGCAACCTGAAGATGCCGGCCGCGCAGGGTGTGGTTACGGCTGTTCGTACCGGCCAGCCGGTGCCCGGCACCTTCCGCGTGGTCTTCGACCTGGCCGAATCGGTCGCGCCGTTCCGCCCGCAGATGCAGCGTGAAGGCAATGAATCCAAGCTGGTGATCGAGTGGCCGGGTGACGGTGGGGCACCGGTTGCCAGCGCGCCGGCCGCGCAGGCCCCCGTTGCCAGCCCGGCGGCGGCGCCCACGCCTGCGGCGCAGAGCGCGCAGACCCGCGGCGATGCCGCGCGTGCTACCGCGCTGCTGACCGCGCAGGTGCAGCAGCAGGCCAGCGCCAGTGCGGCGGCTCCGGTGGCACCGGCGCCCGCACCCACCACCACTCCGGCACAGGTGGCTGCAGCGGGCACCGTGGCCGTCAGTGCGCCGGCTGCCGGTTCCCCGGCCGCCATTCTGGCCGGCCAGCCGACCCGCGCCGTGGTCAGCGCGCCGGCCGCACCGGCGCCGACGCCCGCAGCCCCCACCGAGGCGCCGCGCCCGGCCATGCCCAGCGATGCCTCGCGTATCCGCATGCAGCCCGGCATGCGCCAGCTCGTAGTGGCGATCGACCCGGGACACGGTGGCCAGGATCCGGGCGCGATCGGCCCGACCGGCAAGCGCGAAAAGGACGTGACCCTGGCGGTTGCGCGTGAACTGGCGCGCCAGGTCAACGCAACGCCGGGGCTGAAGGCCTTCCTGACCCGCGACAGCGACGTCTTCATCCCGCTGCCGATGCGTGCGCAGAAGGCGCGTGCGAACAAGGCCGACATCTTCATTTCGATCCACGCCGACGCGGCGGAAAACCGCTCGGCCACCGGTTCGTCGGTGTACGTGCTGTCCACCAAGGGCGCGTCCTCGCAACGCGCGCGTTGGCTGGCGGACAAGGAAAACGCGGCCGACCTGGTCGGCGGCGTGCGCCTGCAACAGACCGAAGGCACCCTGGCCAGCGTGCTGCTGGACCTGGCCCAGAGTGGCTACATGAAGGCATCCGAAGACGCGGCCGGGCACGTGCTGGGCGGCCTGAAGCGGATCGGCAACAACCACAAGCCGAACATCGAGCGGGCCAACTTCGCGGTGCTGCGCACCTCGGACATGCCGGCCATGCTGGTGGAAACGGCCTTCATCTCCAACCCCGACGAAGAGCGCCGCCTGACCGACCCGGCGTACCAGCGCAAGGTTGCCGGCGCCGTGCTGGATGGCGTGCACACCTTCTTCAGCCGCCAGCCGCCGCCGGGCACGCTGTACGCCGCCCGCGCGCAGGCCGAGATCGACGCCGCCGCCACCATGGCCGGCGGCAGCAAGTAATCCGCCGATGGCGGGTTATTGCCTTCTGTAGAGTCGAGCCGCGCTCGACTGGGCATTACCGGCACCCTGCCAGTCGAGCATGGCTCGACTGTACGACCGGCGGCTCCGTTATCATCGCTGGATGAAGTCTGATGCTCATCCGCGCCCGATCCGGCCGTTGCCGGAAATCCTGATCAACCAGATCGCCGCCGGCGAAGTGGTCGAACGCCCTGCGTCGGTCGTGAAGGAACTTGTCGAGAACGCCATCGATGCCGGCGCCAGCCGCGTCGACATCGATCTGGAAGAGGGCGGCGTGCGCCTGATCCGCATCCGCGACAACGGCAGCGGCATCGCGCCGGAACAGTTGCCGCTGGCGGTATCGCGGCACGCCACCAGCAAGATCGCCGATCTGGATGATCTGGAATCGGTGGCCACGCTGGGCTTCCGCGGCGAAGCGCTGCCGTCCATCGCCTCGGTCAGCCGCTTCACCCTGGCCTCGCGCCGCGCCCATGACGAACACGGTTCGGCGCTGCAGATCGAAGGCGGCAAGATCGGTGAAGTGACCCCGCGCGCGCATGCGCCGGGCACCACGGTGGAAGTACGCGAGCTGTTCTACAACGTGCCGGCACGACGCAAGTTCCTGCGCGCCGAGCGCACCGAACTGGGCCACATCGAAGAGTGGCTGCGTTCGCTGGCGCTGGCACGGCCCGATGTCGAGCTGCGCGTGTCGCACAACGGCAAAGCATCGCGGCGCTACAAGCCGGGTGATCTGTATTCCGATACGCGGTTGGCGGAAACGCTGGGCGAGGATTTCGCCACCCAGGCGGTGCGCGTGGACCACAGCGGTGCCGGCCTGCGCCTGCACGGCTGGATCGCGCAGCCGCATTATTCGCGGGCCAGCGCCGACCAGCAGTATCTGTACGTGAACGGCCGTTCGGTGCGTGACCGCAGCGTGGCGCATGCGGTCAAGATGGCCTATGGCGATGTGCTGTATCACGGCCGCCAGCCGGCGTATGTGCTGTTCCTGGAACTGGACCCGACCCGGGTGGACGTGAACGTGCATCCGGCCAAGCATGAAGTGCGCTTCCGTGATTCGCGGCTGGTGCACGATTTCGTTTACCGTACGCTGAAGGACGCGCTGGCCGATACCCGCGCCGGCGTATCCGCGCAGGAGATCGGTGCCGGTGCGGCCCACCCCGTGGACGCCGCGGCTGCGCCGGTGCAGTCCAGCGCCGGGGCATCGGGCTTTGGCCTGGTGCGCGGCCCCGCGCCCGGTTCGGGCGGCGGCGGTGGTGGTGGTTTCTCCGGCTGGCGCCCGCAGCAGCCGCTGGGCCTGCAGGTGGCCGATGCGCCAGCCGCCTACGCGGCGCTGTATGCCAGCGCCGGTGCCGGTGAGCGCAGCGGCGCGCTGCCGCCCATGCCGAGCGGGAACGGCCTGCCGGTCACCAGTGCCGATGCCGGCGTGCCGCCGCTGGGCTACGCCATCGCCCAGCTGCACGGCATCTACATCCTGGCCGAGAACGCCGAAGGCCTGATCGTGGTGGACATGCATGCCGCGCACGAGCGCATCGGCTACGAACGACTGAAAAACGCCCACGATGGCATCGGCCTGCAGTCGCAGCCGTTGCTGGTGCCGATCACCCTGGCCGTCGGCGAGCGCGAGGCCGATACCGCTGAAACCGAAGCGGAAACGCTGGCCGCGCTGGGGTTTGAAGTGACCCGTGCCGGGCCCGGCGCGCTGCATGTGCGCAGCATTCCTGCACTGTTGGCCAATGCCGAGCCGGAGGGACTGCTGCGCGATGTGCTGACCGATCTGCGCGAGCACGGCCAGAGCCGGCGCATTGCCGGCGCGCGTGACGAACTGCTGTCGACCATGGCCTGCCACGGCGCCGTGCGCGCCAACCGTCGCCTGACCGTGCCGGAAATGAACGCGCTGCTGCGCGACATGGAGATCACTGAGCGGTCCGGCCAGTGCAACCACGGTCGGCCGACCTGGGCCCGTTTTTCGCTGGCGGAGATCGACCGCTGGTTCCTGCGCGGCCGCTGAGCCGCGCTACCTGGAGGGGAGCATCCATGCGTTACTGGGGAGCGGGTGGCCTGCTGGTCGTCCTGGCGCTGGCAGCCTGCAGTCCGGCCCCCGCGCCGGCGCCGGTTCAGGCCGAAGATCCGGCCTTTGCCGCACAACAGCAGCAGTGGCGCGTGCAGCGCTATCAGGATCTGGTGCGGCCCGATGGCTGGACCGCGCTGGTGGGCCTGCACTGGCTGCAGAACAAGTCGCACTTCATCGGTAGCGGTGCCACCAGTGGCATCCGCCTGGCGGTGGGCCCGGCCAAGCTGGGCCTGCTGCGCCGCGAAGGCAGCCAATGGTGGTTCACCCCCGAAGCCGGCACCGACGTGACCCACGCGGGGCAGCCGGTGCGGGGCCGGATCCGCATGGACACCGACAAGGACGCGCAGCCCACGCTGCTGGCCTTCGATGGCGGCAAGGGCCAGTTGAGCCTGATCCGCCGTGGCCCGCGTGACGCGCTGCGGGTGAAGCACGCCGATGCGGCGGCCCGGCGCGATTTCGCCGGCCTGCAGTACTGGCCGGGCGGTACCCAGTGGCAGGTGCCGGCGCGGTTCATCGCCCACCCGGCCGGCAAGACCCTGCCCATCGTCGACATCACCGGCCTGACCACCGAGATGCCCAATGCAGGGGCGGTGGCGTTCGAGCGTGATGGACGGCAATGGCGCCTGGAAGCCATCGGTGAACCTGGCCAGCCGCTGTTCCTGATCTTCGCCGACCGCACCAGCGGCCATGGCAGCTATCCGGCTGGCCGCTACCTGGATACCGCCGCGCCCGCCGCGGACGGCAGCCTGACCCTGGACTTCAACCGCGCCTACAACCCGCCCTGTGCCTTCACCGCCTTCGCGACCTGTCCGCTGTCGCCGCCGGAAAACCGGATGGACCTGCGCGTGGATGCGGGCGAGAAGGCCTACCACCTGCCCCCGGGAGAGGGCTGACCATGACGATCACCACCCTGTTGCGAAGCGCTGCACTTTTGCTGGCCTGTGCCGTTGCGCCCCTGGCGGCTGCGCGCGGTGCGCCTGCCGAGAGCGGCGCCAGCAAGCCGCCGGTGCCGCTGCTGTGGAAAGTGACCGGCGCCGGTGATGCGCGCCTGTACCTGCTCGGCTCGTTCCACCTGCTCACTGCGCAGGACTATCCGTTGTCGGCCGATGTCGAAAAGGCCTTCGACGGCTCGCAGCGCGTGGTGTTCGAACTGTCACCGGAAGACATGCAGTCGCCGCAGCTGGCCAGCCGCATGGTGCAGGCCGCCACCCGCACCGACGGCAGCGAGCTCAAGCGTGACCTGGACGAGGCGACCTGGCAGAAGCTGCAGGCGTTTGCGGCCAGCAACAACCTGCCGCTGGCGCAGTTGCAGGGCATGAAGGCCTGGTTCGTGGGCCTGACCATTTCGGTCGGGCAGATGCAGAAGATGGGCCTGGACCCGGCGCTGGGCCTGGACCGCCACTTCATGGAGCGCGCGCAGAAGACCGGGCGCAGGACCGCGGGCCTGGAAGACATCGATACCCAGATCAGCATGCTGGACGGCATGAGCGCCACCGAACAGCGGCAGATGCTGGCCGAGGCGCTGGACGAGGTGGCCAAGGGCGATGCGCAGGCACGCCAGCTGCACGATGCCTGGCGCCGTGGCGATGAGCGCCTGCTGTGGAACAAGATGGCCGTGGAGATGCGCCAGCAGTACCCGCAGCTCTACCAGCGCATCAACACCGGCCGCAACGATGCCTGGGTACCCAAGCTGGTGCCGTACCTGCAGGCAGGGCAGGGCGGTACCCTGGTGGTGGTGGGCGGGCTGCACCTGCTGGGCAGCGATGGCGTGGTGGAAAAGCTGAAGGCCAAGGGCTACAAGGTCGAGCGCGTGTGCACGGGGTGCAAGCGCTAGATCCTCGCTGTGCGTGGATGACGCGGCAACGACGGCTGCAACAAAAAACGGCGCGCCAGGGGCGCGCCGTTTTCGTTGCAGCCGATGAAAGGCTCAGCGCCGGGTCTTGCCGCCGGTGCCGGCGCCGGTGCTGGCACCGCCCTCGTTCGACTTGCTGCCGGTACCGGTACCGGTACCGCCCGGGCGCGGGCCGCCGAAGCCGGCGCCCATGTTGCGCTGGAACTCCTGCCACAGCTCCAGGTTGCGTTCGGTCAGCTGGTTCATCATTGCCCACGGGGTCTGCCCCAGCAGATTGCCCATCTGCTGGCGGAACTGCTGCTGCTGGTCCAGGAAGACCTGCATGCTGCGTTCCAGGTAGTTGCCCATGAAGCCCTGCAGCGAATCGCCATAGAAGCGGATCAGCTGGCTCAGCAGCTGGGTGGACAGCATCGGTTCGCCGTCCTGTTCCTGGTCGGCAATGATCTGCAGCAGCACCGAGCGGGTCAGGTCGTCGCCGCTCTTGGCGTCGCGGACCTCGAAATCCTCGCCATCCAGGATCAGCTGGCGCACGTCTTCGATGGTGATGTAGCTGGAAATCTCGGTGTCGTACAGACGACGATTCGGATACTTCTTGATGATGCGGGTCGCAGCCATGAAGCGGTACTCGTCACAGTAGATGTGCAGCATGGCGCAGTGCACAAGCCTTGGCAACCGTCCCAGCCCCCGCCGGGCTTGGCTTTGCACGCCGATCATGTTGCGCAGCAAGGGTTTGCGTGCTGCGCAGCATAAGCGCGGCGCGACCGCCCCGCAGCGGCGTGGCCGCCCGGGTTGCGCGGCTTACCAGCCCATGTGGTGGCCGCCGTTGATATCCAGGTTGCTGCCGGTGATCCAGGCCGCCTCGTCGGCGACCAGGAACGACACGCCATAGGCGATTTCTTCCGGCTTGCCCAGGCGCCCGGTGGGAATGTCGGCAATGATCTTGGCGCGCACCTCTTCGGGCACGGCCATCACCATGTCGGTGGCCACGTAGCCCGGCGAAATGGTGTTGACGGTGATGCCGAAGCCGGCGTTCTCGCGTGCCAGCGAGATGGTGAAGCCGTGCATGCCGGCCTTGGCCGCGGCGTAGTTGGCCTGGCCATACTGGCCCTTCAGGCCGTTGATCGAACTGATCTGGATGACCCGGCCCCAGCCGCGGCGGCGCATGCCTTCGATCACCGGGCGGGTGACGTTGAACACCGAATTGAGGTTGGTGTTGATCACATCGTGCCACTGCTCGGCACGCATGCGATGGAAGGTGGTGTCGCGGGTGATGCCGGCGTTGTTGACCAGGATCTCGACCGGGCCCAGTTCGGCTTCCACCGCGCGCACCATGGCCTCGGCGCTGGCCGGGTCGGAGACATCGCCGGGGAAGATCGACACGTGGTAGCCGCGCGCGGTCATGGCCTGCTGCCAGGCGCGGGCCTTGGCTTCGTCGCGGTAGTTGGTGGCGACCCGGTGGCCCTGGTCGGCCAGGCGTTGGCAGATGGCGGTACCGATGCCGCCGGTTCCGCCGGTGACCAGTGCGACGCGAGATGTCATGGAATGCTGTCCGGGTTTCAGGTGGGGGAAGGAGGATTCTGCAACATCGGCGCGGAAAGTGCGCCGTCGGCCAGCAGGATGTCCTGCCGTGGCAGGCGCGCCGGATCGAAGGCGTGCCTGGCGGCCTGCAGCAGCGCGGGCAGGTCCTGGCAGTCGTCCAGGGCCGCCGGCGGCTGCCCCAGCAGGGCCCACAGCTGGCGCAGTACCGGCAGCGGCCGGGTGCTGTCCACCGGCAGGGCGGCCAGCGATTTGGACAGCTTGTGGCCCGGTGCATCCAGCAGCAGCGGCAGGTGCCAGTAGTGCGGCACGGCCAGGCCCAGGGCCTGCTGCAACAGGATCTGGCGCGCGGTGGAATCGAGCAGGTCGGCACCGCGCACCACCTCGGTCACGCCTTGGGCGGCATCATCCACCACCACCGCCAGCTGGTAGGCCCAGCAGCCGTCGGCGCGGCGCAGCACGAAATCGCCAACCTCGGCGTGTACGTCCTGCTGCTGCGGGCCGCGCAGGCCGTCTGCGAAGCGGACCACGCTGCCCGGCGGCACCCGGAAGCGGACGGCCGGGTCCGCTCGCGGCGTGCGGGCCACGCAGCGGTGGTGGATGCCGCCGCTGGCTGCCAGGTCGCTGCGGCTGCAGTGGCAGACGAAGGCCAGGTCGCTGGCCAGCAGCACATCCAGCGCGGCCTGGTAGACGGCGTTGCGCTCGCTCTGCCAGAGCACCGGGCCGTTGTGGGCCAGGCCGAAATCAGCCAGCGTGCGCAACTGCGCCTGTGCCGCACCGGGAACGGTACGTGGTGGGTCCACGTCTTCGATGCGCAGCCGCCACAGGCCGCCGGCGTGGCGCACGAGCAGCCAACTGCCGAAGGCGGCAAGCAGGGAACCGGGGTGCAGCAGGCCGGTGGGCGAGGGCGCAAAGCGGCCGCAGGGAATGGGGGAGGTCATGCTGGCTGAATCGTCGGTCAGGTTGGCGCTTGAATTCAAGCTGACTGCACCGCAAATTGGCAGATATCGACCCCTTCCGAGCCGGAATTTTCCATGTTTACCCGCATCGCACTCTTTCTAGCCACGAACTTTGCCGTGCTTATCCTGGCCAGCATCGTGATGTCGCTGCTGGGGGTCAATCCCAGCCAGATGAGCGGCCTGCTGGTGATGGCCGCGATCTTCGGCTTCGGCGGCTCCTTCATTTCGCTGCTGCTGTCCAAGTGGATGGCCAAGCGTTCCACCGGTGCGGTGGTGATCACCGAACCGCGCAACCCGACCGAGCGCTGGCTGCTGGCCACTGTTGAACGCCAGGCCAAGGCCGCCGGCATCGGCATGCCGGAAGTGGCCGTGTATGACGGCCCGGAAATCAATGCGTTCGCCACCGGTGCCAACCGCAACAACGCGCTGGTGGCCGTGTCCACCGGCCTGCTGCACAACATGAGCGAAGACGAGGCCGAGGCCGTGCTGGGCCACGAGATCGCCCACGTGGCCAACGGTGACATGATCACCATGGCGCTGCTGCAGGGCGTGCTGAACACGTTCGTGATCGTGCTGGCCCGCGTGGTGGGTGGTGTGATCGACAGTGCGTTGTCGGGCAACCGCGAAGGCGGCGGCCGTGGCTTTGCGTACTACATCATCGTGTTCGTGCTGGAGATGGTGTTCGGCCTGTTCGCCACCATGATCTCGATGTGGTTCTCGCGCCATCGCGAATTCCGCGCCGATGCCGGCGGTGCCTCGCTGGCCGGGCGCCAGAAGATGATTGCTGCGCTGGAACGCCTGCAGCTGAACCATGGCCAGAGCACGCTGCCCAGCCAGATCGCCGCCTTCGGCATTGCCGGATCGACCGCCAAGAAGCTGTTCATGAGCCACCCGCCGCTGGAAGAGCGCATTGCCGCGCTGCGGGCTTCGACGGTGGCGTAAGCCTCGGCTTTCAAGGTGGTGCAGGAACGCCTGGCCTCGCGCCGGGCGTTTTTGTTTGCGGTGATATATGCGTCGGTGATGCCGGGTCATGCCCGGCGGATCGTTTCCGCGCCCGCGGAGAGGTGTCACTTTCTTTGCTCGTGCAAAGAAAGTGACCAAAGAAACACGCCGCCATCCGCGGGCCGCCGTGCTGCGCACGACGGTTCCCTGCGCTCCTCGGTGACCCAGGGGACGGCGCGGAACTCGCTGCGCTCAGACACCCGCGCCTCTTCGCCCCTGGTTCCCCTGCGGTGCTCGGCTCGCTACAAGGCGGACCCACGTCAAGGTCAAAAGCCACAGCCGCCTGTACCTGGCAGCGTGTAGATCCGTGACACATCGCCGTCTACACAAACGAAAACGGCACCTTCGCAGGTGCCGTTTCAGTGAATCGCGTTACGTGGACGCTCAGAACCTGGCGTCGAACTCGGCGGCGTAGGCGGTGTTCACCAGCACCTTCTGCAGGGCCTCGGCCACCTTCAGGTTGCCGGCCACGATCTGGTGGGTGTCCGGGCCGCGGTTGTCCATGCGGCCCAGGGTGGCGCCCTTGAAGTCGCACACCTTGCCGCCGGCTTCGCGCACCAGCAGCAGGCCAGCGGCCACGTCCCAGGCCTTCACGCCAGCTTCGAAGTAGGCATCGGCGCGGCCGCAGGCCACGTAGGCCAGGTCCAGCGCGGCCGAACCGGTGCGGCGCACGTCTTCGGCATGCACCAGCAGTGCGTCCAACGCCTTCAGCTGTGCGCTGGCGCGGCTGCGCTCACGCGGCGCGAAGCCGGTGTGGATCATGGTGCCTTCCAGGTCCTTGCGGTCGGCCACGCGGATGCGACGGTCGTTGAGCACGGCACCGGCACCGCGGCTGGCGGTGAACAGTTCATTGCGCAGCGGGTCGAAGATCACCGCGTCGGTCGGTTCGCCGTTCTCCACCAGGGCGATGGACACGCAGTAGTGCGGCACGCCGCGCAGGTAGTTGCTGGTGCCATCGAGCGGGTCGATGACCCACATCTGGCGACGCTCGCCCTGCACGCCACCTTCTTCACCGAAGATGCCGTAGTCGGGGTAGGCGCGCTTGAGTTCCTTGACGATCACCTTTTCCGCATCGGCATCGACTTCGCTGGCGTAGTCCATGCGGCCCTTCTGCACCACATTCAGCGCCTCGAGCTTGTTGATGTTGCGCAACAGGACGTTGCCGGCGAGGCGGGCGGCCTTGACCATGACGGTGACGGCGGGTTTCTGCATGGCGTGGGCTCCCGGAAAGGCAGAAGAGAAGGGCTGGCGGGGGAAAAGAGCGGGTCCGGCGCAGTGGCCGGCCGCACAGTTTACCATTGGTCTTCGTCCAGCTCGACCTTTTCCCTGTTCATGTCCCAGTTTCCCGCCGCCACCCGCATCCGTTTCGTCCTTGTTGGCACCCAGCACCCCGGCAACATGGGGGCCGCCGCGCGCGCCCTGAAGACCATGGGCCTGGCCCGGCTGGTGCTGGTCGCCCCTGAAAAGCCGCTGGACGAGGAGGCCTTCCGCCGCTCGGCCGGTGCCGAAGACGTGCTGGGCGATGCGCCCGTGGTGTCCACCCTGGCCGAGGCCGTGGCCGACTGCACCCTGGTGCTGGGCTGCACGGCCCGCGCGCGCCGGGTGCAGCTGGAGGAGTTCCTGCCGGTCGATGCCGCTGCCCGTGCGGTGGACAAGGCCGGGCAGGGCGCCGAGGTGGCGCTGGTGTTCGGCCGCGAGCGCACCGGCCTGACCAACGAAGAGCTGCAGCTGTGCCACGCCGCCGTGCATATTCCGTCCGACCCGGCGTTCAGTTCGCTCAACCTGGCCGCGGCGGTGCAGGTGCTGGCCTATGAAACGCGCATGCGCCTGCTGGGCCAACAGCCGGTGGTGCAGCCTGAAGAAGGCCTGCGCGAACAGGCGGCCAGCCATGAACAGCTGGAGAGCTTCTTCGGCCAGCTGGGGCAGACCCTGGACGAGATCGATTTCCATAAGGGGCGGGCGCCCGAATCGGCCATGCGCAAGCTGCGCCGCCTGTTCCTGCGTGCCGAGCCCAGCGAGCAGGAAGTGCGCCTGCTGCGCGGCATTCTGGCCGACGCCCAGCGCATGGCCCGGCTGGCGCAGCCAAAGGATTCGCAGGGCTGACGAAGTTCTCATTTTTTCAGGTAGTCTGTCGCGATTACCTGGGGGATGAATCGTGGTGTCGGGTCTGCGGAAGGCAATGCAGGGGGGACTGCTGAGCCTGGCCTGGGTGCTGCTGGCCGGGATGGCGCATGCTGCGCCGGCGCCCGACCCGGTGCTGGTGCTGGGGCGGATCAGCGACAACCCGAAGGCGCATTACGAACAGCTGCAACCGTTGCTGGACTATGTGGTGGCGCGCATGCACGACGTGGGCATCCGCGAAGGGCGCATCTTGATGGCGCGCGATCCGCAGCAGATGGCCAGCTATCTGCGCCGCGGTCGGGTCGACTGGGTCACGGAGACGGCGGGGACCGCGGTGGCGCTGGGCCTGCGCAGCGGGGCGCAACCGCTGCTGCTGACCGAGCGCAGCGGCGTGCGCGAGTACCACACGGTGTTCTTCGTGCGCCGCGACAGTGCGCTGCAGCGTGTGGAAGACCTGCGCGGGCATCGCCTGGCCCTGCAGAACACCGCGTCCACCAGCGCCTACCTGGTGCCGGTGATGACCCTGCTTGAGCGTGGCGTGACGCCGCAGATCCTTGCCGGTAACTGGGACGTGCCCGGACCGGACACGGTGGGGTATGTGTTTGCGCGCAGCGAACTGAACGTGGCCACCTTCGTGCACAAAGGGCTGGCCGACGGCGGTGCGGTCAGCAGCGTGGACTGGGACGATGAGGCGCGGGTGCCGGCAGCGTTCCGCCGCGACTTCCGCGTGCTGCTGCGCACCGAGCCTTACCCGCGCGCGGTGGAAGTGGTGCGTGGCGACCTGGACCCGCGGGTGCGCGAGCGGCTGCAGCAGGTGCTGCTGCAGGCGGCCTCCGATCCACGTGCGCAGGTGGCATTGCAGCGTTTTTTTGGTACATCCGGGTTCCACCGCGTCGATGCGCATGCGCAGAAGCGGCTGGACGAATTGAAACAAGGGTTGACGCGCGTGCGGATGGAAGTTGAATGAAATGGCTCGGCTCCGGGATGCAGGCCCGATTCCTGCTCGCCATGGGCGGGGCAATGGTGGTGGTGATCGCGATCCTGGCCGTGCTGCTGGGGCGCCAGGCATCGATGCAGAGCGAGGTGAAGAGCCTCAGCGGCGGGGTGATCCACGAGCTGTTCGATCGCAGCGTGCGCAGCCGTGGTGAGGCGCTGGCGCGTGAACTGTCCGATTCACTGGCCAACCCGCTGTACTACAACGACCTGGACCAGGTCGGTGCGCTGGTGCGCGGCACGGCGCGGCAGCCGGTGGTGCGCTACGTGCTGGTGTTCGACGAGCGCGGACGCCTGGTGCACGACGGCTCGCTGGACGTGGCCGGCTTCGGCCGCGAAATGGACGATCCCCTGGCCCGTGGCGCGGTGAAGGCACAGGCCCTGGTGGTGCAGCAGTCGCCCACCGTGCTGGACAACGCCATGCCGATCACCGTGGGCAAGCAGCGTATCGGCGGCGTGCGCGTCGGCATGGCGCTGGACGAGGTGCATGAGCGCGAAGTGGCCGCCAACGCGACCCTGGGCCAGCGCCTGCAGCAGGTCGGCAGCCGCCACCTGGGCTGGCTGCTGCTGATGCTGGGCCTGCTGGTGGTGATCGGGGTGGTGGTGATCATGTACGTGCAGCGCACGCTGGTCACGCCCATCCGCGAGCTGGCTGCGGCAGCACGCCGTATCGAAGCCGGTGATTACCAGGCGCCGCTGGCCGAAAACACCCGCGACGACGAGGTGGGCGAGCTGGTGCGTGGCTTCGCCCGCATGCGCGATGCGATTGCCCGCCATGACCGCGAAGTGCGGCACATGGCCTACACCGATGCGCTGACCGGGCTGACCAATCGCCTGGCCTTCCGCGAAGCGCTGGACCACCGCCTGATGGCGGCGCGCGCGTCCGGGCACCGCCTGGGGCTGCTGTTTGCCGACATCGATGACTTCAAGCGGGTGAACGACACCCTGGGCCATGAGGCCGGTGACGAGGCGCTGCTGCAGTTCGCCCAGCGCATTTCCAGCGCGGTGGCCGAAGCCGGCGGTGACGAAGCCTTGCTGGCGCGGTTCGGTGGCGACGAGTTCGTGATCCTGGTCGGCGACGGTGATGTGGCGGCCAATGCCCGCCTGCTGGCCGAAGTGCTGGTGCGCGAGCTGGGCAAGCCGCTGGTGGTGCAGGGGCGCGAGCTGTTCCTGGGCACCTCCATCGGCGTGACCCTGTTCCCCGACGATGCCGCCGATGCCACCACGCTGCTGAAGAACGGCGACATCGCCATGTACCAGGCCAAGATGGCCGGCAAGAACTGCTTCCGCTACTACAGCCGGGCCATGGACCACGCGGTCGAACGCCGCGTGCACATGGAACAGGAACTGCGCGGCGCCTGGGAGCGCGGCGAACTGCGCCTGGCCTACCAGCCGATCTTCCGCATGCGCGACCGCCGCCTGGTGGGCGTGGAAGTGCTGCTGCGCTGGCAGCACCCCACGTTGGGCACCATCCCGCCGTCGGTGTTCATTGAAGTGGCCGAGCAGAGCGGGCTGATCGAGATCATCGGGCCGAAGGTGCTGCGCGCCGCCTGCATGGAAGCGGCGCAGTGGCCGCGCGGCGCGGCCGGCGATGAACTGTTCGTGTCAGTGAACGTGTCGCCGCGCCAGTTGCGTGGCGGCGAACTGCCCGCCCTGGTGGCGCAGTGCCTGCACGAATCCGGCCTGCCCGCTTCACGCCTGCACCTGGAGCTGACCGAAACGGCGGTGATCGGCGATGAAATGGTTGCCGCACAACTGCTGGACAAGCTGCACCGCACCGGCGTGAAGGTGTGGCTGGACGACTTCGGCACCGGCTTCTCCGGCCTCAGCCACCTGCGCCAGGTGCCGGTGGATGGCGTGAAGATCGACAAGAGCTTCGTGGCCGACATGCAGCGCGACCCGGATGACCTGGCCCTGACCACGGCCATCATCGCCATGGCCCATGCACTGGGCATCACCGTGGTGGCCGAGGGCATTGAGCAGGAAGCGCAGTTCGAGCTGCTGGCCCAGCGCGGCTGCGACCTGGGCCAGGGATACCGGTTGAGCCACCCGGTGACCGCCACCGAAGTGGTGCGGATGATCGAATCGGGGCTTTGACACCCCGATGTCCAAGGGTCAGATCCCTTTTCGCACGAAAGGGATCTGGCCCCAGCCCTGGCCTTACACCGGGCGCTTGCTTGGGTCGCCGGGCAGTTCCCGCACCAGCTTCGGCACCAGGTAACCGGACAGCCGCGCGGTCAGGCCGGCCACCAGCGCCTTGGCCTGCGCATCGTCCACTTCGAAGTGGGCCACGCCTTCCACCCGGTCCAGTTGGTGCAGGTAGTACGGCAGCACGCCGGCGGCGAAGCTGCGTTCGCTCAGGTCCTGCAGGGCCCGCACGCTGTCGTTCACCCCGCGCAGCAGCACGGCCTGGTTCAGCAGCTGCGCGCCGGTGCCGCGCAGGCGCGCCATGGCGCCGTCGACGCTGGCATCGAACTCGTTGGCATGGTTGGCGTGAACCACGATGGCCAGCGGCCAGGGCAGGCTGCCCAGCCAGGCCAGCAGTTCATCGTCCACGCGTTCGGGCAGCACGATGGGCAGGCGGGTGTGGATGCGCAGGCGGCGCACATGCCGAATCTGCCGCAGCGCGTCGGTCAGTTCCACCAGCTTGTGGGTGGCCAGCGACAGCGGGTCGCCGCCGGACAGGATCACCTCGTCGATGTCCGCATCGTCGGCGATGGCCTGCACCGCCTCCTGCCAGCCGCCCTTGGCCGCGTTTTCCGCGCCGTAGTCGAAGTGCCGGCGGAAGCAGTAGCGGCAGTTGATCGCGCAGCTGCCGGTGGCCACCAGTAGCGCACGGCCACGGTACTTCTGGATGACCCCGGTGGCCTTCTTGGCCGCGCCATCGCCCACCGCATCGAAGCTGAACCCGGGGACCACCTGCATTTCCGCATCGATCGGCAGCACCTGGCGCAGCAGCGGATCGCTGGCATCGCCGTGGCGCATGCGGGCGACGAACCCCTGCGGCACGCGCAGCGCGAACTGCACCATGGCCGCTTCGGAAACCCCCAGCGCCGCCGGGTCCAGGCCCAGCTGGGCCAGCAGCTGCCGCGGGTCACGCAGTGCCTGCCGCCAGAGCTGCTGCCAGCGTGCGGGCGCGCCCGGAGACTGGGGCCGGTGGAAGGCGGAAAGCTGCATGGAGAGGGGGCCTGCGGTTATCATGGGGGCATAAATCAGTTGCCCACCGGGGTTCCGGTGGGCTTTCCATTCTATCCGGCTCGCCGCACCCGCGGCGGTTTTGCCATTTGAGGAGCTTGAGCATGGCCACTGTGGGCATGAATGACGTCAAGAACGGGATGAAGATCCTGGTCAACAACGAACCGGCGGTCATCACGGATACCGAGTATGTGAAGCCGGGCAAGGGCCAGGCCTTCACCCGCGTGAAGTACCGCTTCATCCGTTCGGGCCGCGTGGTGGAACTGACCATGAAGGCGACCGATGACCTGGAAGTGGCCGACGTTGTCGACACCGACATGAACTACATGTACAGCGATGGCGAGTACTGGCACTTCATGGACCCGGAAACCTTCGAGCAGGTGCAGGCCGACAAGGCCGGCATGGGCGGTGCCGAAAAGTGGCTGAAGGGCGAAGAAGCCTGCATCGTGACCCTGTTCAACGGCGCGCCGATCTTCGTGCAGCCGCCGAACTTCGTTGAACTGAAGATCACCGAAACCGATCCGGGCGTGCGTGGTGACACCTCGGGCGGCGGCGGTAAGCCGGCCACCCTGGAAACCGGCGCCGTGGTGCGCGTGCCGCTGTTCGTCAACCAGGATGAAATCATCAAGGTTGATACCCGCTCGGGCGAATACTCCTCGCGCGTCAAGTAATCCGGCGCAGCCGGATTACCTGTAGAGCCGAGCCATGCTCGGCTTTCCGGGCACCGCCCGGACCCGTTGCTGGCGCCCATGGCGCCGCAGCGGACAGCCGCCGGGCATGGCCCGGCGCTACCGCCTGCCGCCAGGCGCGCCCCTGCCATCACGTTCCCCAATAGCCAAGTGAGCCCGCATGAGCGATAGCCCGCACCTCCCCGAAGCCTGCGACCTGCTCATCGAAGCCGGTTATGTCGTTCCGATCGAGCCGCATGCGGTGGTGCTGGAAGACCATGCCGTGGCCGTGCGTGGCAGCGAAATCGTCGCCATCCTGCCGCGTGCCGAGGCCCGCGCGCGCTTCCGCGCCGCGCAGATGGTCAGCCGTCCCGACGCGGCGCTGATACCGGGGCTGGTGAACGCGCATACGCACAATCCGATGACCCTGCTGCGTGGCGTGGCCGACGATCTGCCGTTGATGACCTGGCTGCAGCAGCACATCTGGCCGGTGGAAGCAGCGGTGATCGGGCCTGAATTCGTGGCCGACGGCACCACCCTGGCCATTGCCGAGATGCTGCGCGGGGGCACCACCTGTGCCAACGAAAACTATTTCTTCGGTGACGTGCAGGCCGCGGTCTACAAGAAGCACGGTTTCCGCGCGCTGGTCGGTGCGGTCATCATCGATTTTCCCACCGCCTGGGCCAGGACCGATGACGAATACTTCGCCAAGGCCGGCGAACTGCACGACCAGTGGCGCAGCGACCCGCTGATCGGCACCGCGTTCGCGCCGCATGCGCCGTATACCGTGAACGACGCCAATTTCGAGCGCGTGCGCATGCTGTCCGACCAGTTGGACATGCAGGTGCACCTGCACACCCATGAAACCGCGCAGGAAATCACCGATTCGATCAAGCTGCACGGCCAGCGCCCGCTGGCGCGGCTGGATCGCCTGGGCCTGGTCAACGACCGCCTGATCGCGGTGCACATGACCCAGCTGACCGATGCCGAAATCCATCTGTGCGCCGAACGTGGTGTGAGCGTGGTGCACTGCCCCGAATCGAACCTGAAGCTGGCGTCGGGCTTCTGCCCGGCCTGCGCCCTGCAGCGCGCCGGGGTGAACCTGGCGATCGGCACCGACGGCTGTGCCAGCAACAACGACCTGGACATGTTCAGCGAGAACCGTACCGCGGCCATCCTGGCCAAGGCCGTTGCCGACGATGCCACCGCGCTGGACGCGGCCACCACGCTGCGCGCCTCGACTCTGGGCGGCGCACGCGCGCTGGGCTTCGGCGAGCGCATCGGTTCGATCGAAGTCGGCAAGCAGGCCGACCTGGTCTGCGTCGACCTGTCCGCGCTGGAAACCCAGCCGCTGCACAACGTGCTGTCGCAGCTGGTGTACGCCACCGGCCGCCAGCAGGTCAGCGACGTCTGGATTGCCGGCAAGCCAAAGCTGGTGCAGCGCGAGCTGGTCGGCATGGACCTGCCCGGCATCATCGCCAATGCGCGCCAGTGGCGCGAGCGCATCCGCCATATCCGCGCCTGACCGACGGCGCCGCAAGGATTTCCCATGAACGCCCCGCACGCATCCTCCAATTTCGATCAGGCCGAGCTGGACAAGTTCGCCGCGCTCGCCAACCGCTGGTGGGACGCTGACGGCCCGCAGAAGCCGCTGCACGCGCTCAATCCGGTGCGCCTGAAGTACGTGGCCGACCGGGTGCCGCTGCGCGGCGCGCGCGTGCTGGACATCGGCTGCGGTGGCGGCCTGCTGAGCGAAGCGCTGGCCCAGGCCGGTGCCGACGTCACCGCGATTGACCTGGCCCCTGAACTGGTGAAAGTCGCCCGCCTGCACGCGCTGGAAAGCGGCGCGAAGGTGGACTACCGCGTGCAGGCCGCCGAGGACCTGGCCGCCGAGCAGCCCGGCAGCTTCGACGTGGTCACCTGCATGGAAATGCTCGAGCACGTGCCCGATCCGGGCGCGATCATCGAGGCCTGCAAGCGCCTGCTGAAGCCGGGCGGCCATCTGTTCCTGTCCACCATCAACCGCACGGCCGCTGCATTCGCGGTGGCGATCGTTGGCGCCGAGTACGTGGCACGCCTGCTGCCCAAGGGCACCCACCACTATCAGGAATTCATCAAGCCGGCCGAGCTGGCCCGCTGGCTGCGCGAGGCGGATGTGCAGCTGGTCGATGTCAGCGGCATGGCCTACGAGCCGTGGCGCAACCATGCCCGGCTGAGCAGCCGCACCGACATCAACTACCTGGCCTACGCGGTCAAGCCGGAATGAGCAGCGCGTCGTTCCCGCGCGCGGTGCTGTTCGACCTGGACGGCACGCTGCTGGACAGTGCGCCGGACTTCGTCGCCACCTGCGATGCGATGCTGGCCGAGCGTGGCCGCGCGCCGGTCGACCCGGCGCAGCTGCGCCCGGTGGTGTCCAAGGGATCGCGCGCCATGGTCGGCGCCGCCTTCCCGGATCTGGATGAAGCCGCGCGCGACGCGTTGATTCCCGAATTCCTGCAGCGCTATGAGGCGCTGATCGGCCGGCACGCGGTGCTGTTTGACGGCGTGGCCGGCATGCTGGCCGCGCTGGACGCTGCGGGCACGGTGTGGGGCATCGTCACCAACAAGCCGGAATACCTGGCGCGCCTGGTCCTGCCGCAGCAGGGCTGGCAGCAGCGCTGCGCGGTGCTGGTGGGGGGCGATACGCTGGCCGTACGCAAGCCGCACCCGCTGCCGCTGCTGCATGCCGCGCAGGCCATGGGCGTTGCCGCCGAAGACTGCGTGTACGTGGGCGACGACGAGCGCGACATCCTCGCCGCGCGCGCGGCGGCCATGCCGTCGGTGGCGGCGCTGTGGGGCTACCGCCTGCACAGCGACGATCCGCTGGCCTGGCAGGCCGACGTGCTGGTGGAAAACGCCGAACTTCTGCAACTGGCCAGTCTGTGGCCGACCCGGCCGGCAGCCCCGGCCCAGCCGTAAGGAACAACGTAGTGAGCAGTACCGCGCTGGAAAGCTTCCTCGACAAGTGGCGCAGCCGCTGGCCGGAATGGTCGGTGGCCGCGCCGTTCGTGGCCGAGCCGCAACGTGACCTGGCCGTGGCGTGGTTCGCGCTGCTGCAGGAATTCGACGACATGCTCAACACCAGTGGCGACCCGCTGCCGGCCGACGCGAAGCTGGCATGGTGGGGCGAAGAGCTGCGCAGCTGGGCCGGGCAGCGCTCGCGCCATCCGCTGGGGCGCCTGCTGGAGCCGGTGCGTGCGCCGTGGGCACAGTTGGCCGAGGCCCTGCCGGATCTGGTCGAGGCCCGTACGGTCGCGCTGGACGCCGCCGGCGCAGAGCGTGCGCTGGCCCAGTACGCCGAAGCCGTGGCAGCGGTGGAAGCCGTGCTGTTCAACGACACCCCGCGCAAGGGCGCGGGCCGTGCCGTGCAGCTGCAGACCCTCGCCCAGCGCCTGCAGGACGCCGGCGTGGCTGGTGTGCCACGCAGCCTGCTGGACGAGAACGCCAGCAACGCCACGCAGCGCTGGGCGCAGCATCTGCTGAAGGGGTGGGGCACCCGCGTGCCCGGCCCGCGTCCCCGCCGGATCTGGTCCAGCCTGGCCCGCGCACGCGTGGCCGCGCAGGCCGCAGGCAAGCCGATCGAAGCCACCCCGGTACGCACGCTGCTGCGCGTGTGGTGGGCCGCACGCGGCTGATCGCTAGGTGCGGCCTTGGTCCGCACGCCGCTGATCGCTTCTGGTAGGTGCGGACCTTGGTCCGCACGCTCTTGGGGATCGTGCCGACCAAGGTCGGCACCTACCAGACCGCATTGCGGTGGATCCACGCCATGCGTGGATGAATGCCCGGTTCGCGCGCGCTGCGGGATCGTGCCGACCAAGGTCGGCACCTACCCGACCGCATTGCGGTAGATCCACGCCATGCGTGGATGAATGCCCGGTTCGCGCGCGCTGCGGGATTGTGCCGACCAAGGTCGGCACCTACCAGACCGCATTGCGGTGGATCCACGCCATGCGTGGATGAATGCCCGGTTCGCGCGCGCTGCGGGATCGTGCCGACCAAGGTCGGCACCTACCGAACCGCATTGCGGTGGATCCACGCCATGCGTGGATGAATGCCCGGTTCGCGCGCGCTGCGGGATCGTGCCGACCAAGGTCGGCACCCAGCCAAGCGCATTGCGCGCGTTATTTGCGTTCCAGCACCAGCAACGGATCGATACGGGTGTCGAACCAGTTCATGCCCCAGTGCAGGTGCGGGCCGGTGGCACGTCCGGTAGCGCCGACGGCGGCAATCACCTGGCCCTGCTCGACACGATCCCCCACCTTCACGTCGATGCGTGACAGGTGCAGGAAGTTCGAACTGATGCCGTAGCCATGGTCGATCAGCAGCGTGCCGCCGGTCAGGTAAAGGTCCGGGCCGGCAAAGGTGACCACGCCGGCGGCCGGTGCCTTCACCGGGGTGCCGGTGGGCGCCGCGATATCCATGCCGGAATGACCCGCGCCAGGCTGGCCGTTGTACACGCGTGCATTGCCGAAGCGGCCGCTGATGCGGCCCTGCACTGGCCAGATGAAGGTCTGGGTGAAATCGGTACGGTTGTCATCGCGGGCGCGCGCTGCGGTTACCTGCGCCTGTTCGCGCTTGATGCGCTCGGCAATCGCCGGCGGCGGGTTCACCGTCTTCGGCGGCACGCCGTTCACACGCTCGGTTGGCCAGTCGCGCGGGGTCACCGTGATCGTGGCCGTCTCGCTGCCGCCATCCGGGCGCTGCACCTGCACCTGCAGCGGGCCCTTCTCGTCGCGGCCGATGCCGAACACCACGCTGCCGTAGTTGCTCACGCGCAGGTCGCGGCCGGCGTAGCGCACGCGGCTGCCAGCCGGCACCTTGCCGATCACCATCGCGCCCTGCGAAGCGCTGGGCGGGAACACTACGCGGCTGTCGATCAGGCTGCCGATGCCATCCTGCGCCTGTGCCGGCGGTGCGGTGAACAGGGGCGCGGCCAGCAGCAGCGCCCCCAACAGAAATGCCGGACGCATCAGCGGTCGTAGGTCATGCGCTGGCCGGCCGGTTCGCCGACCAGTTTGCTGCCGTCCCACACCAACTGGCCGTTCACCCAGGTCGAGGCCACGCGCGAGCGGAAGGTGGTGCCTTCAAACGGCGACCAGCCGCACTTGGACAGCACGTCCTCGCGCTTGACGGTGAACGGCACGTCTTCCACCAGCACCAGGTCGGCGAAGTAGCCTTCGCGCAGGAAGCCGCGCTCTTCCACGTCGAACAGCTGCGCCGGGGCGTGGGCGAACTTCTGCACCACCTGCTCGCGGGTCAGCTTGCCTTCGTGCACGCGCTCCAGTGCGGCCACCAGGGCGTACTGCACCAGCGGCAGGCCCGACGGCGCCTGCGCATAGGGCTTCTGCTTCTCTTCCCAGGTATGCGGGGCGTGGTCGGTGGCCAGCACGTCCAGTACATCGTCAGCCAGCGCAGCGGTGATCGCCTCGCGGTCGGACACTTCCTTGATGGCCGGGTTGCATTTGATCAGGTTGCCCTTGGTCGCGTAATCGGGGCGAGCGAAGTGCAGGAAGTGCACGCAGGTTTCGGCGGTGATCTGCTTGCGGCTGCCGTCGGCGCGGATCAGCGGGCCCTTTTCGAACAGCGCCAGTTCGTCGGCGGTGGAAATGTGCAGCACGTGCAGGCGGGTGCCGTGTTTGCGTGCCAGCGACATGGCCAAGCGGGTCGACTTGATGCAGGCCTCGCGCGAGCGGATGTCCGGGTGCATGTCCGGGGTCAGTGCATCGCCGTACTTTTCCTGGAACGCCTTGAGGTTGGCGTCGATCATCGGCGTGTCTTCGCAGTGCGTGATGATCGGGGTCGGGCATTCGCGGAAGATCGCATCCAGCGTGTCCGGGTCGTCCACCAGCATGTTGCCGGTGGACGCGCCCATGAACACCTTCACGCCCGGCGCCTTCTTCGGATCCAGTGCGCGGATCGCTTCCAGATTGTCGTTGCTGGCGCCGTGGTAGAAGCCGTAGTTGGCCCAGGCGCGGCCGCGGGCGAGTTCGTACTTGGCCTCAAGGATGGTCGAATCCAGGGTGGGCGGATTGGTGTTGGGCATGTCCATGAAGCTGGTCAGGCCACCGGCCACCGCGGCCGCCGATTCGCTGGCGATGTCGCCCTTGTGGGTCAGGCCCGGCTCGCGGAAATGCACCTGGTCGTCGATCATGCCGGGCAGCAGCCAGCGCCCCGCTGCGTCCACCACCTGTTCGCCCTCGCGCGCGCTCAGCCCGCTGCCGATCTGCGCGATGCGGCCGTTCTCGATGCGCAGGTCGCCGTCGAAGGTGCGGCCTTCGTTGACCATGCGGGCATTGGTGATGAGGGTGGAGGACATGTCAGTGTTTTCCTGTGCAACGGCAAGAAGGGGCGTGGGAAGACTCGGGCACTGGATCGAAGCCGCCGGGATGGAAGGGATGGCAGCGGCCCAGACGGCGCGCGGCCAGCCAGCTGCCGCGCAGCGGGCCGTGGCGGCCGATGGCCTCCATCGCGTATTCAGAACAACTGGGCACGAAACGGCAGCGCGGCCCCAGCAGGGGGCTGATGAAGCGCTTGTAGAAGCGCAGCAGGGCGATGAGCAGGCGCGAGATCACCCAGTCATCTTATGCCAGTTGGCATGAAGGCCGCATTTGTGCAGGATGGGCCGTTGGTCGCATGTCGCCGATGGCCTGCGACCGGTGCTGGCACCCTTGCAGGTGCCGGCCAGGTTCCGCACCGCGCAGGGCGGCCGGGTTGTTCGGACCGCCACGTTGGGCCCGCTGGCTCCAGGACTGAATGGAGCAGGCCCCCAAGGTTGCTGCTGCCGGTCGGGTAGGCTATAAAGGCCCGCTTTCCCGGGCCCCGGGGAATCCAAGGAAGAGCGTTTCGTGGCTGCTAAAAAAACTGCAAAGAAGGCCGTCAAGGCCGCCAAGAAAACCGCCAAGCCTGTTGTGAAGAAGTTGGCGGCCAAGCCCGTTGCCCCGAAGTCGGCCAGCAAGCCGGCGGCGAAGGCGGCGTCATCGCAACCGGCGGCCAGGAAGGCCACCGCAAAGAAGACCCCGGCCAAGGCCGCCAAACCCGCCGTGGCCAAGAAGGCAGCGCCGGTGAAGGCCAAGCCTGCGGCCGCGGCGAAGAAGGCCCCGGTGGCGAAGAAGACCGCGGCCAAGGCTGCTCCGGTGAAGAAGGCTGCCGCCAAGCCGGCGCCCAAACCGGTCGCCAGGAAGGCCGCGCCCAAGCCGGCACCGAAGCCGGTGGCCAGCAAGGGCGCTGCCAAGCCCGCCGCGAAAAAGGCGGCTGCCGCTAAACCGGCGCCCGCACCTGCCGTTGTAAAGAAGGCCGCAAAGAATGTCGCCAAGCCGGCTGCGAAGCCGGCCCCGGCCCCCGTAGTGAAGTCCGCACCGAAGCCTGCCGCCAAGCCGGCTCCGGCCAAGCCTGTCCCGGCCAAGACCGCCCCCGTGGTTGCTGCCCCTCCGGCCCCCAAGCCGGCTGCGGCCGCCGCCCCGGTTGCATCGAAGGCCCCGCAATCCAAGAATCCCGTGCCCGTTTCGAAATCGCCTGCCAAGACCGCTGTGAAATCTGCCGTGAAACCTGATACCGCTCCGAAGACCGTGTCGCGCCCCGTGGGCAAGGTTGCCGTGGCTGTGACCGCCCGTTCGGCGGCGCCGGCCCCGCGCAGCAAGTACAAGGTCATCGAATACAAGACCGACGAGGCCACTGGCCGCCCGATCCTGCCGGCTGGCTACAAGCCGTCCTCGGAAGAGGAATACATGAGCTCGCTGCAGCAGGAATACTTCCGTCAGCGCCTGCAGAACTGGCGTGGTGACCTGGTGGAAGAATCCAAGCAGACCATCGAGAACCTGCGCGAGGAAGTGCGTGACATCGGCGACGAAGCCGAGCGTGCAACCCGCGAGACCGAGAACTCGCTGGAACTGCGCACCCGTGACCGCTACCGCAAGCTGATCGGCAAGATCGACAGCACCCTCAAGCGCCTGGAAGCAGGTGACTACGGCTACTGCGTGGACACCGGTGAAGAAATCGGCCTGGAGCGCCTGGAAGCGCGCCTGACCGCCGAGCGCACCATCGACGCCCAGGAGCGTTGGGAGCACCTGCAGAAGCAGCAGGGCGACTGATTCCAGGCCGTTGTGTGGTCATGCGAAAAACCCGGCCTTGGCCGGGTTTTTTGTTGGGTGATCGTGCTCTTGTAGAGCCGAGCCCACGCTCGGCTGGCCGTTCTTTTGTAGCGTCGAGCCATGCTCGACTGGCCGTTTTGTAGAGTCGAGCCATGCTCGACTGGCTTCTGGAAAGCAGTCGAGCATGGCTCGACTCTACAGAAAGCCGCGGCGCCGTCGGAATCATTGCAGGTCGCGCAGATTCAACTTCCGCAGCGTCGGGTTCTTCCACGCGGTGATGCCGGCCACGCCCAGCACCGCGCAGCCGCCCAGCACCACCGCCGGCACCAGGCCCAGCAGCTTGGCCATCGTGCCGGCGTAGAACGCGCCCAGTTCGTTGGACGAGCTGATGAAGATGCCGTTGATGGAGGACACCCGCCCGCGCATTTCCTCCGGCGTGGCCAGCTGCAGGATGGTCGAGCGCACCACCACGGAAACGCCATCGAATGCACCGTAGAACAGCAGGATCAGCGCCGACAGCCAGAAGTACTGGGACAGGCCGAAGCTGACCACGCACAGGCCAAACCCGGCCACGGCGAACAGCAGTACGCGCCCGGCGTTCTTCTGCAGCGGGTGGCGTGCCAGCCACAGGCCGACCGCAATCGAACCCAGTGCCGGTGCCGCGCGCAGGATACCCAGCCCTTCCGGGCCGTGGTGCAGGATCTCCTGCAGGAAGGCCGGCAGCATCGCCACCACGCCGCCCAGCAGCACCGAGAACATGTCCAGCGCCATCGCGCCGACCATGATGCGGTTGCCGACCACGAAGCGGGCACCTTCGGCGATGCTCTTGAAGATCGGCGCGGCCGGGCCGTCATGCACCGGCTCGCTCACTTTCAGCGTGGCCAGGCAGCCCAGCGCAACCAGCGCGAAGCCGGTGGCCACCGCGTAGGACAGCCCCTTGCCGCCCCAGCCGACCAGGATGCCGCCCAGCGCCGGGCCCACCACCATGCCCGACTGGAATACCACGCTGCCCAGCCCGGCGCCGCGCGCGAACTGCTCGCGGGCAAGCACGCGGGCGAACAGGGCGTTGTAGATGGGCGACAGGAAGGCACGCACCATGCCGGTCAGGGCGATGGCCGCATAGATCGGCCAGACCCCGTGGAACGGCAACCAGCCCTTTGCCACGCAGGTCAGTACGATGGCCGTGGCCACCAGCCCGGCGCAGGCGACCATGCCCAGCCGGCGGCGTGGCAGGTGGTCCACCAGATAGCCGGCAAACGGCGCCACGCAGAAGAACGGCAGCACCTCGGCCAAGCCGACCAGGCCCAGCGAGAACGGATTGCGGGTGACTTCGTAGATGTGCCAGCCGACGGTGACCGCCACCACCTGGTAGGACAGCATGGCGAAGATGCGGTAGGCCAGCAGCTTGGCAAAGCCGGGCCGGCCCAGCAGGGCCAGCGCGCCCTCGTCTTCGGTGGTGGCCGTGGTCACGGCTGTTCGCGCTGCAGCTGGGCCTGCGCGGTCTCGTGGATGAAAGCCAGCATTGCGGCCACGCCATTGCTGCGGGTGGGCGAGAGGTGGCGGGCCAGGCCGATGTCCTGGATGTAGCTGGGTTCGGTGGCCAGGATTTCCTGGGCCGAGCGGCCCGAGTACACGCGCAGGGCCAGGAAGATCAGGCCCGAGACGATGGCCGAATCGCTGATGGCGTGGAAGCGCAGCGACTGCGCGTTGCCTTCCGGCACGATCCACACCATCGACTGGCAGCCCAGCAGGCGGTGCTCTTCGGTCTTCCACTCTTCCGGGAAGGTCGGCAGCTTGCGGCCCAGATCGATCAGGTACTGGTAGCGTTCGGACCAGTCGCCGAAGAAGGCGAATTCTTCGGCAATGGCGCTCTGCGCCTCGGCGGCGGTGGGTTCAAGCGGGAACGGGGAGTCGGTCACAACGGTCTCTGCAGTGGGGGCGTGGCCGGGGGCGCCGGCCACGGGGCAGGGCGGTCAGGCGCGCTTGCGCACCCAGCGCACGCCCTGCGGGGTGTCTTCCAGCACGATGCCCTCGGCGGCCAGCTGGTCGCGGATGGCATCGGAGCGGGCGAAATCGCGGGCCTGCTTGGCAGCAGCACGCTCATCGATCAGGCCCTGGATGCGCGCATCGTCGTCGCCTTCGCTGGCGGCGGTGCCGAACCAGTGCGCCGGGTCGGACTGCAGCAGGCCCAGCGCCAGGCCGGCGCCGAGCAGCTCGCTTTTCAGGCGCGCGCGCTCGGTCGGGTCGGTGGCACGGCGGGCCTCGCCGGCAATGCGGGCGACCTCGGCCAGCGCCTGCGGGGTGTTCAGGTCATCGTCCAGGGTGGCTTCCACCGATGCCGGGATGATGGCCGCAGCATCCACGTCCACCAGGTCGCGCAGGGTGCCGTACAGGCGGTCCAGGGTACGCGCGGACTGTTCGATGAGTGCATCGGACCAGTCCAGTGGCTGCCGGTAGTGGGCCGACAGCAGGGCCAGGCGCAGCGCTTCGGGCGGGTGCTGGCGCACCAGGTCGTGCACGCGCTCGATGTTGCCCAGCGACTTGCTCATCTTGGCGCCGCCGAAGTTGAGCATGCCGTTGTGCAGCCAGAAGCGGGCGAAGATCTTGCCACCGTGCGCGCATTCGCTCTGCGCGATCTCGTTCTCGTGGTGCGGGAACTGCAGGTCCACGCCGCCGGCGTGGATGTCGATGGTCTCGCCCAGGTGGGCGGCGGCCATCGCCGAGCATTCGATGTGCCAGCCCGGGCGGCCGCGGCCCCACGGCGATTCCCAGCCGGGCAGGTCGTCGCTGGACGGCTTCCACAGCACGAAATCGCCGGCATCGCGCTTGTACGGGGCCACTTCCACGCGGGCGCCGGCCAGCATTTCTTCCGGGTCGCGGCGCGAGAGCTTGCCGTAGCCGTCGAAGCTGGCCACCGCGAACAGCACGTGGCCCTCGGCGGCGTAGGCATGGCCGTTGTCGATCAGCTGCTCGATCATGCTGATGATCTGCGGCATGTGCGCGGTCACTTCCGGCTCGATGTCCGGCGGCACCACGCCCAGCGCGGCCATGTCTTCACGGTAGGCGGCGGCGAACTTGTCGGTGATGGTGCTGATCGGCACGCTCTGCTCGCGCGCGGCGGTGTTGATCTTGTCGTCCACGTCGGTGATGTTGCGGGCGTAGCGCAGCGCGCCGAAGCGGCGCCGCAGCAGGTCGGCCAGCACCCCGAACACCACCGGGCCACGGGCGTTGCCGATATGCACGTAGTTGTAGACCGTGGGGCCGCACACATACAGGGTCGGACAGGCCGGATCGATCGGGGTGAACGGTTCGAGCTGGCGAGTCAGGTTGTTGTGCAGGCGCAGGGTCATGGGGATCGGGGTGGGGGACAAGCCTGTGATTTTAGAACGTGTCGGGGCCCTTTGGGGGCGCCGGGGCCCACCGGCGGGCGGGGTGGGGTGGGCAGGAGCGGCGCGGACGGGTAATGTTCAGCCCCTTGCGGTCGTCACTGCCTACACTATTGCCGTGTCCTTCCTTCCGTCGCCAATGAAAACCACCGCGTTGCTGACCCTGGCCTGCCTGTCGGCGGCGCCGTTCGTGGTCCGGGCCCAGGAAGCAGAGCCGCGCAACCGGGTGGTGATCGTGGAGAACGTGAAGTTCGACTACGCCCAGGTACTGAACGTCGAGCCGGTGTTCCAGACCCTGCGCGCCACCCGCACCGAAGAACACTGCGAGCCGGTGTCCACCCGGACCCTGGCCCCGGTGAACGTGACCGGCGAGGAGCCGGTGGAGGACAAGGGCAGGATCGGCCGCTTCTGGGATTCGGTGCGCTCGATGTTCAAGCGCAGCGACGAGGAGGCCGCCGCCGAGGTGGCCGCCGAGAACCCGGCCCCGGCCCCGGCCAACAACGGCCCCATGCTGACCCGCGACTGCCGCATCGTGCCAGTGGGCCGTGAGTTCCGCCGCCCCATCGCCTACGACGTGGATTACGTCTACAAGGGCACCAAGTACCGCTCGCGGCTGCCGGAAGACCCCGGCAACCGGCTGAAGATCCGGGTGTCGATCACCCCGTGGGTGGGCGCCGACCAGACCGCTGGCGCTTCGCCCTGATTCTGCGACGCCTGCCCCTTGCGCGGGCCCCCCGCCCATGCAAAGATGTTCGGCCATGAAGCTCACCGACTTCCAGCACGACAGCAGCGCCGCCCGCCAGGCCACTGGCATGACGTCGCGTGCCCGTCGACCGGAACCCCACATTTCCGCTGGGTAACCGGAGCTTTCTGCTGTTCGTCCGAAAAAAACCCAGCCCGCCGGCTGGGTTTTTTCGTTTTCGCGTCCTGAAAGCTTCATCTGCAACCATTCCGCACCACCCTGTTTGCCGGTTTTCCCTTCCACCGCGCCGCAGCCCGGCGCCGCCACGCAAGGAAAGATGATGTCCCCCAAGCACTTCCTGAACACCCAGGACTGGAGCCGCAGCGAGCTTGACGCCCTGCTGACCCAGGCCGAGCTGTTCAAGCGCAACAAGATCGGTGACCAGCTCAAGGGCAAGTCGATCGCGCTGGTGTTCTTCAACCCGTCCATGCGCACCCGTACCAGCTTCGAACTGGGCGCCTTCCAGCTCGGTGCCCACGCGGTGGTGCTGCAGCCGGGCAAGGATGCGTGGCCGATCGAGTTCAACCTCGGCACGGTGATGGATGGCGATACCGAAGAGCACATCGCCGAAGTGGCCAAGGTGCTGGGCCGTTACTGCGACATCATCGCCGTGCGTGCGTTCCCCAAGTTCGTGGACTGGGCCTACGACCGCCAGGACATCGTCCTCAACAGCTTCGCCAAGTACTCGCCGGTGCCGGTCATCAACATGGAGACCATCACCCACCCGTGCCAGGAGCTGGCCCACATCATGGCCCTGCAGGAGCACTTCGGTACGCAGGACCTGCGTGGCAAGAAGTACGTGCTGACCTGGACCTACCACCCCAAGCCGCTGAACACCGCCGTGGCCAATTCGGCGCTGACCATCGCCACCCGCATGGGCATGGACGTGACCCTGCTGTGCCCGACCGCTGATTACATCCTGGATGACCGCTACATGGGCTGGGCCGAGCAGAACGTGGCCGAGAGCGGCGGTTCGCTGAAGATCAGCCATGACATCGACAGCGCCTACGCCGGTGCCGACGTGGTGTACGCCAAGAGCTGGGGCGCGCTGCCGTTCTTCGGCAACTGGGAGCCGGAAAAGCCGATCCGCGACCAGTACAAGCACTTCATCGTGGACGAACGCAAGATGGCGCTGACCAACAACGGTGTGTTCAGCCACTGCCTGCCGCTGCGCCGCAACGTGAAGGCCACCGACGGCGTGATGGATTCGCCGCAGTGCATCGCCATCAACGAAGCCGAGAACCGCCTGCACGTGCAGAAGGCGATCATGGCCGCGGTTGCCGGGCGCTAAGAAGCATCAGTCGAGCATGGCTCGACTCTACAAAGACGAAGTCGAGCGTGGCTCGACGACACAGACGAACAGGACATACCCCCCATGAGCAACAAAGACGTCGTTCTCGCCTTCTCCGGCGGCCTGGATACCAGCTTCTGCGTGCCCTACCTGCAGGAGCGCGGCTACAACGTGCACACCGTGTTCGCCGATACCGGCGGCGTGGATGATGAAGAACGCGATTTCATCGAGAAGCGCGCCGCCGAACTGGGCGTCACCAGCCATGTGACCGTCAACGGCGGCCCGGCCATCTGGGAAGGCTTCGTCAAGCCGTTCGTGTGGGCCGGCGAAGGCTACCAGGGCCAGTACCCGCTGCTGGTGTCCGACCGTTACCTGATCGTCGATGCCGCGCTGAAGCGTGCCGCCGAACTGGGCACCAACATCATTGCCCACGGCTGCACCGGCATGGGCAACGACCAGGTCCGCTTCGACCTGGCCGTGAAGGCCCTGGGTGACTACCAGATCATCGCGCCGATCCGCGAGATCCAGAAGGAACACACCCAGACCCGCGCCTACGAGCAGAAGTACCTGGAGGAGCGCGGCTTCGGCGTGCGTGCCAAGCAGCAGGCCTACACCATCAACGAGAACCTGCTGGGCGTGACCATGTCCGGCGGCGAGATCGACCGTTGGGAAGCGCCGGGCGAGGGCGCCCGTGGCTGGTGCTCGCCGCGCAGCGAGTGGCCGGAACAGGCGCTGACGGTCACCCTGAAGTTCGTGGAAGGCGAAGCCGTCGAACTGAACGGCAAGGCCCTGCCGGGCGACCAGATCCTGGCTCAGCTGAACAAGCTGTTCGCCCCGTATGGCGTCGGCCGTGGCGTCTACACCGGTGACACCGTGATCGGCCTGAAGGGCCGCATCGTGTTCGAAGCGCCGGGCCTGGTTTCGCTGCTGGCCGCGCACCGCGCGCTGGAAGATGCGGTACTGACCAAGCAGCAGAACCGCTTCAAGCCGGACGTGGCGCGCAAGTGGGTGGAGCTGGTGTACGAAGGCTTCTACCACGACCCGCTGAAGACCGACATCGAAGCGTTCCTGAAGTCTTCGCAGGCCAAGGTGAACGGCGAAGTGGTTCTGGAAACCCGTGGCGGCCGCGTCGACGCGGTGGCGGTGAAGTCGCCGCACCTGCTCAACACCAAGGGCGCCACCTACGCGCAGTCGGCCGATTGGGGCGTGGAGGAGGCTGAGGGCTTCATCAAGCTGTTCGGCATGAGCTCGACCCTGTATGCGCAGGTCAATCGCTGAGCGATTGACCACGCATTCCGCCTCAACCCCGCGCCGTTGGCGCGCCCCCTTGAACACCAAGGGGGCTGTCCACCAGACGCATTACGGTAGCGCCGGGCCATGCCCGGCGGAATTCCACAGGACTGTTGATTCATGCTTGAACAGACGCTCGATCACCTGCAGGCCCTGGTGTCCTTCGACACCCGCAACCCGCCGCGTGCGATCACCACCGGTGGCATCTTCGATTACCTGCGCGACCATCTGCCCGGCTTCAACGTCGAGGTGATCGACCACGGTGCCGGTGCGGTCAGCCTGTACGCGGTGCGCGGTACGCCGAAGTACCTGTTCAACGTGCACCTGGATACCGTGCCCGATTCGCCGCACTGGACTGCCGATCCGCACGTGATGCGCCGCCTGGACGACCGCGTGGTCGGCCTGGGTGTGTGCGACATCAAGGGCGCGGCGGCGGCACTGGTGGCCGCGGCCAATGCCAGCGATGGCGATGCGGCGTTCCTGTTCTCCAGTGACGAAGAAGCCAACGATCCACGCTGCATCGCCGCGTTCCTGGCCCGTGGCCTGCCGTACGAAGCGGTGCTGGTGGCCGAACCGACCATGAGCGAGGCGGTGCTGGCGCACCGTGGCATCAGCTCGGTGCTGATGCAGTTCGCCGGCCGCGCCGGCCATGCCTCGGGCAAGCAGGATGCCGCCGCCAGCGCGCTGCACCAGGCCATGCGCTGGGGCAACCGCGCGCTGGACCATGTGGAATCGCTGGCCTCGGCGCGCTTCGGCGGCCTGACCGGCCTGCGCTTCAACATCGGTCGCGTGGAAGGTGGCATCAAGGCCAACATGATCGCGCCGGCCGCTGAAGTGCGTTTCGGCTTCCGCCCGCTGCCGTCGATGGACATCGATGCACTGCTGGCGACCTTCGCCGGTTTTGCCGAGCCGGAAGCGGCTGTGTTCACCGAAACCTTCCGTGGCCCCAGCCTGCCGGCCGGTGACATCGCCGAGGCCGAGCACCGCCGCCTGCTGGCACGCGACGTGGCCGATGCGCTGGACCTGCCGATCGGCAACGCGGTGGATTTCTGGACCGAAGCCTCGCTGTTCTCGGCCGGTGGCTACACCACGCTGGTGTTCGGCCCGGGCGACATCGCCCAGGCGCACACTGCCGATGAGTTCGTGACGCTGGACCAGCTGCAGCGCTACACCGACGCCGTGCACCGCATCATCGCTGCCGGCGCCTGATTCCTCCTTTCCGACGAAACCGAAATGTCTCCTGCCCTCCAGCCCCACCGCCAGACCCGCCAGACCATCGTGCGCCTGCTTTCCAGCATGGCCAGCGCGAAGGAGATCAGCCAGTACCTCAAGCGTTTCTCGCAGCTGGACGCCAAGCGCTTCGCCGTGGTCAAGGTCGGCGGCGCGGTGCTGCGCGATGATCTTGAAGCGCTGACCTCCTCGCTGTCGTTCCTGCAGGAAGTGGGCCTGACCCCGATCGTGCTGCACGGCGCCGGCCCGCAGCTGGACGCGGAACTGTCCGCCGCCGGCATCGAAAAGCAGACGGTCAACGGCCTGCGCGTGACCTCGCCGGAAGCCCTGGCCATCGTGCGCCGGGTCTTCCAGCAGTCCAACCTGCGCCTGGTCGAAGCCCTGCAGCAGAACGGCGCGCGTGCCACGTCCATCACCGGCGGCGTGTTCGAAGCCGAGTACCTGGACCTGGACACCTACGGTCTGGTGGGTGAAGTGAAGAAGGTGAACCTGGCGCCGATCGAGGCCAGCCTGCGCGCCGGCTCCATTCCGGTCATCACCAGCCTGGGTGAAACCGCCGGTGGGCAGATCCTGAACGTCAACGCCGACTTCGCCGCCAACGAGCTGGTGCAGGAACTGCAGCCCTACAAGATCATATTCCTGACCGGCACCGGCGGCCTGCTGGACGAGCAGGGCACGGTGATCGATTCGATCAACCTGTCCACCGAGTACGACCATCTGATCGCGCAGCCGTGGATCCACGGCGGCATGAAGGTGAAGATCGAACAGATCAAGGACCTGCTCGATCGCCTGCCGCTGGAATCGTCGGTGTCGATCACCCGTCCGGCCGACCTGGCCAAGGAACTGTTCACCCACAAGGGCTCGGGCACGCTGGTGCGCAAGGGCGAAAAAGTGCTGCGCGCCACCGAATGGAGCGAGCTGGACCTGCCGCGCCTGAAGGGGCTGATCGAATCCAGCTTCGGCCGCACCCTGGTGCCCGATTACTTCCAGAAGACCCGCCTGCTGCGCGCGTATGTGAGCGAGAACTACCGCACCGCAGTCATCCTTACCGACGAGGCCGAGGGCGTGTACCTGGACAAGTTCGCGGTGCTGGATGACGCGCAGGGCGAAGGCCTGGGCCGTGCGGTGTGGAACGTGATGCTGGAAGAAACCCCGCAGCTGTTCTGGCGCTCGCGCCATGGCAACCCGATCAACCACTTCTATTACGCTGAATCCGATGGCTGCTACAAGCAGGACCAGTGGAAGGTGTTCTGGTTCGGCGCCGATGGCATCGACCGCATCAAGACCTATGTCGACCACTGCGCACAGCGCACGCCGAGCCTGCAGGGCTGAGCGATGATGCCTGCCGATGCCTGGAACAGCGTTCCCACCCTGCGCGGGCAGCACGTGCTGCTGGAACCGTTGCAGCGTGCGCACGTGCCCGGCCTGGCCGCGGCGCTGGAAGGCAGCGGCCTGGACCAGCTCTGGTACACCCAGGTGCCTTCGCCGCAGCAGGCAGGGCATTACGTGCAGGCCGCGCTGGATGCACAGGGCGAAGGCAAGGTGCTGCCGTTCGTGATTCGTGATGCGGCCGGCGCCATCGTCGGCAGCACCCGCTTCTATGGACTGGAAGCGGACGTTCCCAAACTCAGCCTGGGGTACACCTGGTATGCGCCGCGCGTGCAGCGCACCGGGGTGAACACCGAGGCGAAGCTGCTGTTGCTGCGGCACGCCTTCGAGGTAATGGGCTGCATCAGCGTGGTGCTGGAAACCAGCTGGTTCAACCATGCCTCGCGCACGGCCATCGCCCGCCTGGGTGCCAAGCAGGACGGCGTGCTGCGCAACCACAAGCGGCATGCCGACGGCACGCCGCGTGACACTGTCATCTTTTCCATCATCGACGCGGAATGGCAGGGCGTGAAGCGCCACCTGCAGCACCGCTTGGACCAACACGCATGAACGATTCGACCTTCACTCTGGGCATTGTCGGTGCCCGTGGCCATACCGGCGCCGAGCTGATCAAGCTGGTGGCCGCCCACCCGCGATTGAAGCTGGCCTTCGTGTCTTCGCGCGAGCGTGCCGGCCAGCGCCTGGCCGACCACCACCCCGAGGTGCAGGGCGAACTGCAGTACGAAAACCTGGACGCCGATGCCGTGGCCGCCAAGGGCGTGGATGCGGTGATCCTGGCCCTGCCCAATGGCCTGGCCGCCCCGTTCGTGGCCGCGCTGGACGCCGCCAGGCCTGACACGGTGATCGTCGATCTGTCGGCCGATTACCGCTTCGACAACGGCTGGTACTACGGCCTGCCCGAGCTCACCCGTGGCCGTTACAGCGGCCAGAAGCACATCAGCAACCCGGGCTGCTACGCCACCGCAATGCAGTTGGCCGTACACCCGCTGCTGGACCTGCTGGCCGGCCCGCCGCAGTGCTTTGGTGTCTCTGGCTACTCCGGTGCCGGCACCACGCCGTCGGACAAGAACAACGTCGAGCTGCTGGCCGACAACCTGATGCCGTACGCGCTGACCAACCACGTGCACGAGCGCGAAGTGTCGGTGCAGCTGGGCGTGGCCGTGGAGTTCATGCCGCACGTGGCGCCGCACTTCCGTGGCATCACCCTGACCGCGAACCTGTGGTTGAACCAGGTGCAGACGCGCGAGCAGATCGTCGCGCGTTTCCAGCAGGCCTACGCCGGCGAGCCGCTGGTAGAGGTGGTGGACGAAGCACCGTGGGTCAGCCGCATTGCCGGCCGCCATGGGGCCCAGGTCGGTGGTTTCACCCTGGCACCCGGTGGCAAGCGGGTGGTGGTGGTGGCCACCCTGGACAACCTGCTGAAGGGTGCGGCCACCCAGGCCATGCAGAACCTCAACCTTGCGCTGGGCATCGACGAACTGACGTCGATCCCGCACTGAACACGTATTACGGAGCCCCCCCATGGCAGACCTTCTTTGGCAGAAGCCGGGCGTCGCGGTCGACGCACAGATCCAGACCTTCCTCGCCGGCGATGACGTGATCCTCGACCGCGAGTTCTTCCTGCACGATATCGCCGCCAGTGCCGCGCACGCCGAAGGCCTGCAGCACATCGGCATCCTCAGTGCCGACGAACTGGCCGGCCTGCTTCGCGAACTGGACCTGCTGGCGCAGGACTTCCGCGCTGGCCGTTTCGTGCTGGATACCCAGTACGAAGACGGGCATTCGGCCATCGAAGCACGCCTGACCGAACGCCTGGGCGATGCCGGGCGCAAGATCCACACCGGGCGCAGCCGCAACGACCAGATCCTGGTGGCCACCCGCCTGTGGCTGAAGGAAAAGCTGCAGCGCGTGGCCCATCTCAGCGCCGAAGTGGCCAAGGTGGCGCTGGACCGCGCGCAGGCCGAGAAGGACCTGCCGATTCCCGGCTACACCCACATCCAGCGTGCCGTGGTGTCTTCGGCGGGCATGTGGTGGGCCGGTTGGGCCGAAGCCTTCATCGACAACGCGGTGCGCGCGCGCGACACCCACGCACTGGTGGATGCCAACCCACTGGGCACCGCCGCCGGCTATGGCGTGAACCTGCCGCTGGACCGCGAACACACCACGGCTGCACTGGGCTTTGCGCGCATGCAGGTGTCGCCGATCTACGCACAGCTGTCGCGTGGCAAGTTCGAGCTGGCCGCGCTGGAAGCACTGGGCGGCGCCACGCTGGATCTGCGCCGCATCGCCTGGGATCTTTCCCTGTTCACCAGTGCCGAATTCGGTTTTGTCGCCTTGCCGGCGCAGTACACCACCGGCAGCTCGATCATGCCGAACAAGCGCAACCCGGACGTGATCGAATTGATGCGCGCCACCCACGCCAGCGTGGCCGCGGCGCGTACCGAGATCGAGCAGCTGCTGTCGCTGCCGTCGGGCTACCACCGCGACCTGCAGTCGTCCAAGGGCGCCATCTTCCACGGCTTCGGTCGTGGCCTCGCTGCGCTGGAACTGCTGCCGGCGCTGCTGGCCAACCTGGAGTGGCGCGACGACAAGCTGCGTGCAGCCATCGATTCGGGCATGTATGCCACCGACGTTGCGGTGGAAGCAGCCGTGGCCGGTGTGCCGTTCCGCGAGGCCTACAGAGCCGCCGCTGCCGGCGCTGACAGTGCAGGGCAGGGGCGTACCCCGGAAGGCAGCCTGGCCGCGCGCGTGTCGCCCGGTTCGGCCGCCGACCTGCGCCTGGACGAACTGCGCGCGCGCTGGCTGGCGCTGGCCTGATGGCGGGCACTGTCTATCTGGTCATGGCCCTGCGCCTGCCCACGTTCACCCAGGCCGCGGTGCAGCCGCACCTGGATTTCCTGGACGCGCTGCGCAAGCAGGGCCAGCTGCAGCTGACCGGTGGCTTCACCGATGGCAGTGGCGGCGCCTACGTGCTGTGCAACGTGGACAGCCTGGCGCAGGCCCAGGCCATCGTCGCCACCGATCCGCTGGTGACGATGCAGGCCTCGCAGTTGACCGTACACGAATGGCGTACCCGCTGAGAACCCGCCGATGACACACCCCGCTGCCCACGTCGCCTCGCCGTTCCCCGAACAAGCGCTGCCGCCGTGGCGGCGTGCGGTGCTGAAGGTGGGCAGCAGTCTGCTGGCCGCCGACGGTGGCGGCCTGTCGCCGCGCCATGCGCTGGGCCTGGCCCAGTTCGTGTCGGCCCATGTGCTGGCCGGTCGCGAAGTGGTGATCGTGTCTTCCGGCGCTGTCGCGGCGGGGCGGGCGATCCTGCCGCGCGTGGATGAACCCGGCGCCGCCATGGCCGCCCGCCAGGCCCTGGCCGCACTGGGCCAGGCGCAGCTGATTGGCCTGTGGCAGCGCTTCTTCGAGCGACCGGTGGCGCAGGTGCTGCTGACCCACGACGACCTGCGCAACCGCCGCCGCTACCTCAACGCGCGCGCGACGCTGAACGAGCTGCTGCGGCTGGGTGCATTGCCGGTGGTGAACGAGAACGACACCGTTTCGGTGGACGAACTCAAGCTTGGCGACAACGACAACCTGGCCGCCACCGTGGCCGCGCTGGTCGATGCCGATGCGCTGTTCATCGCCACCGACATCGACGGGCTGTACAGCGCCGACCCGCGCACGGTCGCCGACGCGCAGCCGCTGCACGACGTTGCCGAGCTGAGCGATGCCGTGCTGGCCATGGCCGGCGGTGCCGGCTCGCGTGCCGGTACCGGTGGCATGCGGACCAAGCTGGAAGCCGCTGCCAAGGCCGGCCGCCTCGGCATTGAAACCTACCTGTTCAACGGTCGCAGCGGTGACGTGGTGCGCGCGCTGACCCGTGATCGGCTGTTTGGCACGCGCATCCACGCCGCACGCAGCCGTGAGGCGGCGCGCAAGCATTGGCTGCGGCATGCGCCGCTGGCCGAGGGCGCGATCCTGGTCGATGGCGGTGCCGCGCAGGCCATGCGCGAGAAGGGCGCTTCGCTGTTGCCCGGTGGCATTACCGGCGCCGACGGCGCGTTCCGTCGTGGTGACATGGTGCAGGTGTGCTGGAACAGCGACGCGGGGCGGGTCTGCGTGGCGCGCGGGGTCAGCCAGTACGCCGCCGACGATGTGCGCCGCATCGCCGGCCGCCACACGCGCGACATCCAGGCCGTGCTCGGCTACAACTACGGTGGCACGGTCGTGCATCGTGACGATCTGGTGCTGCCATGAACGAACTGCAGGACATCCCCATGAATGAAATCGAAGCGCAGGCGCGGGCCTGCCGTGATGCGGCCACGGTGGTTGCCGGGCTGGACAGTGCGGCGCGCCGTGCGCTGCTGCAGGCCATGGCACAGGCCCTGGAAGTGAACGCCGGCCTGATCCTGGCCGGCAACGCACGCGATCTGGCAGCAGCGCGGGAAAAAGGCGTGGGTGCGGCGATGCTGGACCGCCTGGCGTTGGACCCGGCGCGGCTGTTCGGCATGGCCGAAGCGGTGCGCGACGTGGCCGCGCTGCCCGATCCGGTCGGGCAGGTAACCCGCGACGATGTGCGCCCCAATGGCATCCGCGTGCAGAAGGTGCGCGTGCCGCTGGGCGTGATCGCGATGATCTACGAGGCACGCCCGAACGTGACCGCAGAGGCCGCGGCGCTGTGCCTGAAGGCCGGCAACGGGGTGATCCTGCGCGGTGGTTCCGAGGCCATCCATTCCAACACCGCCATCGCCCAGGCCCTGGCCGGTGCGCTGAAGGCCAACGGCGTACCACCGGCGGCGGTGACTGTGCTGACCGATCTGCGCCGTGAGGCCATGCTGGAACTGCTGCAGCTGCACGAGCTGATCGACCTGGCCATTCCGCGCGGCGGGGAAGGGCTGATCCGCTTCGTGGCCGAACACGCGCGGGTTCCGGTCATCAAGCACTACAAGGGCGTCTGCCATCTGTTCGTGGATGCCAGCGCTGATCTGGACAAGGCCGTTGCGCTGCTGGTGGATGGCAAGTGCAGCCGCCCGGCGGCCTGCAATTCGCTGGAAACGCTGCTGGTGCACCGCGACGTGGCCGAGGCGTTCCTGCCGCGCGCGGCGCAGGCGCTGGGCGAGCGTGGGGTGCAGCTGCGTGCCGACGCGCGCGCGCAGCCGTTGCTGCCGGGCAGCACGGCCGCTACCGACGAGGATTTCGCTGCCGAGTTCCTCGATCTGGTGCTGGCAGTCGGCGTGGTCGATGGCCTGGACGCGGCGATCGCCCACATCCGCACGTATACCTCCGACCATACCGAAGTGATTGCTACCGAAGACGCCGGCAATGCCGAGCGCTTCGTGAACGCGCTGCGTTCGGCGGTGGTGATGGTCAACGCGTCCTCGCGTTTTTCCGATGGTGGCCAGTTGGGGCTGGGCAGCGAGATCGGCATTTCCACTACGCGCCTGCACGCGTATGGGCCGATGGGCCTGGAAGCGCTGACCGTGGAACGGTTCGTCGTACGTGGCGAAGGGCAGACCCGGTAGGGGGGTGTCTGGCAGGGCCTGCGGCCCTGCACCTGCTGGACGTCAACGTCAACGTCAACGTCAACGTCAAAAGCGGGATATCCGTGGGATGGCGGGGCGGTGTCGGAATGCGGGGACGCCGCAAGTACGTCCGTGTAGGCTTGGCAGCCGCATCCATGCGGCTGACACCCCGCATTCCGACACCACCCCACCTCTGACAGTTTCCCGCGATCTGTGGGAACGGCACCGGGGTCGGATCCCGTTGCTGCGCAGCGGGCTCCGACTCCGGATTCAATATTCGATTTCGATGGAAAAGCATCCACGCATGGCGTGGATCTACTGTGTCGACCAAGGTCGACACCTACCAGCAGCCGCGGGAATCTGTCAGAGGTGGGGCGGTGTGGGTGGGCAGGACCGCAGGCGCCATGGGCCCGAGGCATGCCTCGGGCGGGTTGGGCAGGACGCCCAACCCCGGTCTTGCCGTGTGCGCAGGATTGCGCACACGAGCAAGGCGCCTACGAGCCTACACGGACGTACTTGCGGCGTGTCCTGCCCACCCACACCGCCCCGCCACCCACGGATACCCAGCTTTTGACGTTGCTGTTGCCTTTGATCTGGCTTGAAGCAGGTGCAGGGCTGCAAGCCCTGCTCACGTCCCACCACCTACACCAGCGGCTGCCGCGTCAGGCCCACCGGGCGTGCGTTGTCATCCATGTGCAGCGTCACCGCCTTGGCATTCACCAGCAGATCGGCCAGTGCATCGCTGGCGCCCAGCGAATGGGCGATCTCCGCCCGGCTCGAATCCACCCGCGGCGCGCGCCGTTCCTTGCCGGCGAAACGGTAGCGGTTGTACTCGGCCCAGGCGATCAGCAGCAGCGCGCAGCACACCAGGATGATCGGCAGCGCGATCATCACGAACGGATCCAGATGCTGCTTGTGCTGGTACAACTGCACGAACGCCATCTGCCCGCCCAGCAGCCACGAGATCAGCGTGACCAGCGGTGCCCACAGGTAGAAGTAGAAGCCCCAGAACGCCAGGGTGACGAAGCCCCAGGCCGTGCGCTGCAGGCGCGGCTGCTGGCGAGGCTTCTGGATCAACCGCGAATCGAAGCGGTTGGACGGTTTCTTGGTGGTGGTGCCACGTACGGTGCTCATCGGATCCCCCGGTCAGGGCTGACCCAGGTGGCGCGCTTGCCGCGGCGCTTGAACAGCGTCTTCGGCAACGCCACCAGAGTGGTGAACAGGCTGATCAACCAGTACGCCATCGGGTACCAGATGACCCAGAAGTAGTTGCGTCCAATGTGTGTTTCGTAACGACGGTCGATGATCAGGCTGCTGGCGAACTGCAGCAGACAGACCAGCGCCAGGATCACGCCGTGCCATTGCGGCAGCAGCGTATCGATGTACAGCGGGGCCGGCAGCGGAACGAACTTGCCCAGCGCCCACAGCACCACGATCAGCAACATGGTGTACGCCCAGAACACGCTCAGGATGTACTCCAGCAAGACCCCCCACATCCGCCGCTTGCGCCAGCTGAACAGCGAAGTGCCATGCCGCAGCAGCACTTCCACGCCGCCCTGGGCCCAGCGCAGGCGCTGCCGCCACAGACCCTTCAGGGTTTCGGGCATCAGGATGAAGCACAGCGCGTTGGGCTCGTAACGGATGTCCCAGTGGTCCAGCTGCAGGCGCCAGCTGATGTCGATGTCCTCGGTCACCATGTCGTCGGCCCAGTAGCCGATGCGATGCAGGGCGGTGCGGCGGAAAGCGGCGATCACGCCGGACACGGTGAAGATGCGCCCGTACACGCGCTGGGCGCGCTTGATCATGCCGATGATCGAAGAGAACTCGGCCACCTGCAGGCGCCCCAGCAGGGTGGAACGGTTGCGGATGCGCGGATTGCCGGTCACCGCGCCCACGCGTGGGCCGCTGGTCAGGTGCCAGACCATCCAGTGCATGGCGAACTCTTCCAGCATCGCATCGCCATCGATGCAGACCAGGTATTCCGAACGCGCGGCCAGGGCGCCCATGCGCAGCGCATTGGCCTTGCCCAGGTTGCGGTCCAGGTGCACCACGCGCAGGCGCGGGTGCTGTGCGGCCAGTGCATCCAGGCGCGCGCCGGTGTCATCGCGGCTGCCATCGTTGATGGCGATCACCTCGAAATCCGGGTAGCGCTGGGCCAGAGCCGCGCCGATGGTGTCGTCCAGGTTGTCCGATTCGTTGTGGCAGGGAATCAGCAGCGTGGCGAACGGGTATTCGGCCATCGGTGGCGGATCGTTGCGCGGCCGCGACTTCCGCTCGCGGCGGAAGAAGTAGTACAGGCCACCGGACATCCAGAAGAACGCCATCACCATCGGGTAGAAGAAGGCGAACTGGAACAGGGCATACAGCCAAGGGCTCATGTCCATGTCACTTCTCCGGGTACGGGAAGTTGCGCGCAGACATCGCGGCGCGCGCGTCCACGGTCGACGGCTTGTCGGCAATGAAATCGTCCGGGTACCACGCAAAGTGGCGTACACCCTGTGCCTGCAGGCGTCGCACCTGTGCGCGCAGGCGCTGGCCGCTGATCGGCGTCTGCGTGCGCCAGTCCACGGTCTGCAGTTCGAACATGGTGTGCTTCAGGTCCGGGTCGTGCGCGCGCACGGCGGTGACCAGCCGGTCCAGCCAGCGCTCGGGGTGGCGGCTGCCTTCCATCCACGGCATGGCCATCAGCGCGGTACGGTCGTAGGCCTTGTTGAACAGGTCCAGGCGCTGGGCGAACCAGTTGGCGCTCTGCGGTTTCAGCACCGGCTGGGCGTACAGGTTGCGCACCGTGCCCAGCTTCGGTCGCCAGCGCTGCGCGCTGTCACGCAGTTCCAGGGTGAAGTCGATCAGTGCCTGGGTGCGGCCGCCATCGGGGCCTTCCTGTGGCAGCTGCGCCAGTTCGGTGTCGCGCACGTAGGCATCGTCATGGAACAGCAGGCCTTCGAAGTACGAATTGATGGCCAGGTCTTCGTAGATGTCCTTGATGATCTGCCGCGCCTGCGGCTTGGTGAAGTCCAGCCGGTACATGCCATCGTGTTCGGGGCTGGCGATACCCAGCGCGGTGCGCTGTGCGGCGTCGGGCAGTTCGTAGCCCAGCACCGGCAGCCACGCATACACCTTCACCCCGGCGCGGGTCTTCAGCTGCCAGGCCACGCGGTTGAACAGGTCCGCGCGCATCGGCAGGTGGCGGTTGGGGAAGTACAGCGCATCGGCGGTGTTGTTGCCGTCCGGATCGGCGAAGGCCTGCAGGTAGACGTGGGTCGGCCCGACCTTCTTCACCCGTTCGATCAGCGCATCCAGGTTGCGCGCCTGCTGCGCGGGGTTGGCGTCGTACACCGAATCCATGTCGATCTGCAGCGCGCGGGTGCCGTCCAGGCCGACATTGCGGCGCAGTTCAAAGGCCAGCGAGGCCGTGTTCGGGTTGTTGGTCACCAGCAGGCGCGCCAGGCCGTGCAGGTCGCGGGTCACCGGCGTGCTGCGGCCTTCCAGGTCGAACGACACCGGCATGCCCAGCTGCTCGGCAATATCGTTGCTCAGCTGGTTGTAGGCGGCGTACGGCCAGACGATCGCCTTCGGCGTCACCCCCAGCTCTTTCCTGATCAGCTGCACGCTGCGGCCCAGGTCGGCACGCAGGCGCTGTTCGTACTCCTGCACGGTTTCGTAGCGCTGCGCCTTGGGATCGTACACACGGGTGATCACCGCCGGGGTCTGGTTGCCCTGCGGGTTGGACTGCACGCCGTGGTGCAGGTTGTCGGTGTGGCTGGCCAGCTCGATCAGCCCGCTGGACTGCATTTCGCGCAACTGTGCCCAGGTCAGGAAATCGTCATGGCCGAACGGGCGGTAGCCGTAGTCGATGGTGCGGCCCGGTGCCATGTCCACGTAGTCGGTGATCACCGCCACCAGCGCCGGGTAGTTGTAGGCACGCAGCAGCGGGTACACGCGCGTGTAGACGCTGCGCAGGCCGTCATCGAAGGTCAGCAGCACCGGCCGCGGCGGCAGCGTGGCTTCCCCGCGCGAGGCCTTGATCAGCTGCGACAGCGAGATCGGGTGGTAGCCATGTGCCGACAGCCAGTCCAGGTGTGCGGCAAAGTTCTGCGTGCTGACCGCGTAGGCGTCGGCGTCGGCCTTTTCGCGCACGTCATCGCGGATGTCGTGGTAGCTCAGGATCAGTAGGCCGTTGTCGCTGGCATCCAGCTCGGTCGGCTGCTGGGCCGCGGCCGGCAGTGCCAGGGCCAGCAGGCCCAGCAGCACGGTGGTCGTCAGGTAGCGAAGCATCCGTTTCATCTCACTCTCCCCAGCGCAGCGCGGCATCGAAGCCGATATGACGTTCACGTTGGCCGTCGTAGACCGGCCGCGACCCGCTCACCCCGTATTCCAGGATGCGCCCCTGGCTGAACTGCCATTCGTGGCGGTAGGCCACGCTGGGAATCAGTGCGCTGCCATAGCCTTCCTGCCAGTAGTCGCCCAGCGACACCGTCAGGCGGTGGCGGAAGTGGCGTTCGTAGTGGCGCCACAGCTGCTGGTCGATGCGCAGGCCGATCTCTACCGAGCGGTCGCGCGAGGGATTGAAGTACGGTGCATCGTCCTGGCTGCCACGGCTGGTGTAGACGCTGCCCAGGCCATCGATCAGCAGGCGCGGGCGGGTCAGCAGGCGCTGCTCGATGGCGCTGGTCAGGGTGTCGCGGCGGTTGCCGTCGTCATAGCGGAACTGGCTGCCGCCCAGGCTCCAGTGGGTGCGCTCGTTGCGGGTGTAATCCACGGCCACGGCCACGCTGTCGGCAGTGATGCCCGAGACGCGGGCCTGCATCGAGGCTTCCGGATCGTTGCGCGCCGCGGTGACCCCGGCATGCCACTGGTCGTTGAACTGCCAGCCGAAACCACCGCGCAGGCCGGTGTCGCCAATGCTGTCGTTGGGACGAAGCACGGCGGCTTCGGCGTCGGCGCGGCCAAACCGGTAGCGCACGCCGGCACCCATCCACAGCGGGTTGATCTTCTGGTCCTGGAAGGTGACCGAACGGCGGTCGGCGAAGGCGAACAGCCGCCAGCGGTCGTCCAGGATCGGCGTGGCCACTTCCATGCCGTAATGCAGGTCGTCGTTGCCCAGCGGCGAAGTGCCGCCGCCGCCCGAGCTGCGGCCGCCTTCAACGGTGGCCTGCAGCTGCCAGCCGCGGTGTGCGCGCCAGTCGCGGTCCATGCGCAGCACCGAAGGCTGGTTGGGGTAGCGCTGCAGCAGATCGTCGTGCAGCGGCCGCGCCAGGTCGTCGCGCTGCAGCTGCACGTAGGATTCGTACATGCCGATCCGCGGCGAGACATCGCGCGGGTCCAGGGTGTAGGCCATCTGGTGGCGTTCGAGCGCCCGCCGCGGCCAGCCGCGCATCTGGTACACGCTGCCCAGCGCGGTCTGCAGGCCACCATTGCCTGGGCCCACGTCCACCAGGGCTTCCAGCTCGCGCTGCGCGGTGGACAGGTCGCCGCTGTAGGCGCGGATCATCGACAGGTTGAGGTCGGCCTCATAGCGCGCCCAGTTGGCGTACGGGCTCTTGCCGCCGCCCCAGCGCCAGGCCGGTTCGTCCTTCTGCCACGCCTGCAGGTAGCCGACGGCCTTTTCCGCCTGCTCGGTTTCCAGGTAGGCGTAGGCCAGTTCCGAACGCGACTGGAAACGCGACGGGTCGTTCTTCACCGCCGCCTCCAGCAGCGGAATGGCTTCGTCGGGGTGCTGGGTGGCCATCATCGAATCGCCCACCGCCGGCAGCACATAGTCGGGCAGGGCATGGCCTTCGGCCTGCAGGGCGCGGGCTTCATCACGCACCTGTGCGTGGCGTGACAGGCGATTGAGCAGGATCAGCCGGTCCATGCGGATGCGCAGGGGGGCCTGCGCCAGTGGCGTGCCGTCGCGCTGCACGTACTGCTCCATTTCTGCCAGTGCATCCTCGGCCTCGTCCAGGCGCGAATCTTCGGTCTGGCCGTAGGCCAGGCTCCAATTCACCAGCTTGGCCACGTAGTTCGCTTCCAGGCGGGCCTTCTGGTCGGCATCGAACAACTGCGGCCGTGCCTGGTACAGGCGCCAGGCGCGGTGCGCATTGCCGATGTCGCCCAGGGTGAGCACCTGCAGCTTGTACAGCAGGTCATCGTTGGGTTCGACCTGCTGCGCGCGCTCGATGGCGGCCAGCGCATCAACCCAGTGGGCCTGGTCACGGTAATGGCCGATTTCAGCCAGCCGATCGGCACGGGTGGCCTGGGTGGGCGGCGGCGCCGCATGGGCCCCGGACGCCAGAGCGGCGCAGGCCAGGCCGACGCAGAGCGCCAGCGGTCGATGAACAACCATGAATTCCCCCTTCAGCATCCATTCTTAGACGATGTGCAAAAAGTGTGACGCACATCACATGCCAACTTTAGCCGACACGCCCCAAGGAGGCCAGAGCCTCGCTGTTCCCTTTACACGCAACTGCCACCCGAAACAGGCCATGTCCATCGCACCGCCCCTTCCGCCAAAGGCTTGGACTGCGAAACATCAGTGCACCGGCCGCCGCAGCGGCACGGAGTGCGGGCGCGGAGGGGCGTGGCGGCCGGCCGGCCTGGACGCGCCCCGCGTCAGCTTTGGACACGCTACGTCAGTTCGCGCCGAAGCGGTGTGTAGACGCGCGGGGGAAGATGGCGCCGATCACCACAGATCTTCCAGGCGGCGCGGCTTGCAAGCCACCCAGGACGCGCACAGCATGACCGTGGCACACCCGAACAGGAAGCCGAAGGGCAGGCCCCAGCCGTTGCTGACCGTGTGCAGCCAGCCCACCAGGAACGGCCCCAGGCAGCTGAAGCTGTAACCCACGCCCTGCATGAAGCCGGACAGCGCCGCCGAGCCGGTGGCGGTGCGCGTGCGCAGGTTGATCAGGGTCAGTGCCAGCGGGAAGGTGGACGGGCCTACGCCCAGCAGGGCGGCCCACAGCAGGGGCGCCTTCATCGGCGCCAGCAGCAGGCCGGCAAAGGCGATCACGAACGAGAAGAAGCCGATCAGCACCAGCGGGAACGGGTTCTGCAGGCGCACCGCCAGCGACGGGATGACCAGCGACGGCAGCAGCCCCAGCGCCGAGAACACGGCCACCATTACCCCGCCGAAGGCCGGCGTGGCGCCGGCTTCCACCACGATGCGCGGCAGCCAGGTGAACATCGAATAGGTCATCAGCGAGGTCATGCCGAACATCAGCGACATGCTCCAGCCCAGCGACGTGCGCCAGACCTTGCCATGCGGCTGGGCGCTGGGGTCGTTGGCCGCCAGCTGCGCGTGCGGCGCGCGGCGGGCCAGCATCAGCCACGGCAGGGCGGCGGCCAGGGCCAGCAGCGCCCACATGCCCAGCGACACGCGCCAGCCGGCCGCCTGCGCCACCGGCACCGCCAGCAGCGCCGGCAGCATGGTGCCCAGCTGCAGCATGCTGATGTACAGCGTGCTCATGGTGCCCACCTTGTTGGCGAAGTAGCGCTTCACCAGCGGCGGCACCACCACGTTGCCGATACCCATGCCGGCCAGGGCCATCACCGAGCCCAGCAGCAGGGTGCCGACGCCGCCGGCGCTGGAGCGCAGCAGCAGGCCGGCCATGGCCAGGGTCATGGCCAGCAGGGTGGTGCGTTCCAGCCCCAGGCGCCGGGCCAGGGCCGGGGTGGCCACGCCGAACAGGGCGAACGAGGCGGTCGGCAGCATGCCCAGCACGCCGGTCATGGTGGTGCCGAAGCCGAAATGCTGGCCCAGCACGTCCAGCAGCGGGGTGATGGAGGTGACAGCGGTGCGCAGGTTCACTGCCGCCAGCAGGATGGCGGCGAAGGCGAGCAGCCGCCCGTGCAGCAGTGAGGGCGAGTCGTGGGAGGCAGTGGTCATGCGGAATCCTTGCAGGTGGCGCACGCGGGAACATGGGCGTGCAGCGGCGGCACCGGACCGGGCCGGTGCGACAGGTGGGGGCAGGGGGCCATTGTACGTGGCCGCGGCATTGCGGCCGCCACGTGGGCGGGGCGCCGATTTCAGATACAAAAAAACCCGGAGGACTGTCGTCTTCCAGGCTTCTTGCTGACCACCGAAGTGGTCGGGGAGACAGGATTCGAACCTGCGACCTCTACGTCCCGAACGTAGCGCTCTACCAGACTGAGCTACACCCCGAAGGGAGCCGCCTATTCTAGCTGTTCACCCCGGTGGCGGCAAGGGGTGAAAGCCGTTTCCTTCACACTGCCAGGGCAGTGTCACTTCAGGGAACAAAAAAGCCTGGACAACTTCACCAGGCTTCAATGCGACCACAAAAGTGGTCGGGGAGACAGGATTCGAACCTGCGACCTCTACGTCCCGAACGTAGCGCTCTACCAGACTGAGCTACACCCCGAAGGAGCCGCCTAAGATACCGTGTGAAGGCCAAGGCGGCAAGGTTTTTTTACAACTCAGCGACGGTTTTCCTGTTCGAGCCGGTTCTGCTCGCGCGATTCGAACCACATGCCGTTGAGGATGGCCACGGTGGAGGCCAGGCCGGTGCCGAGAATCCAGGCGAAATACCACATGTTCGTTTCTCCTCTATTCGGGGTAGGTGCCGACCCTGGGTCGGCACACATTCAATCCATCAATACGCGTTCGGGTTCTCGTCCATTTCCTCGGTGGTCGTCTTGCCCTTCAGCACGCGGTACACCCAGGTGGTGTAGGCAAGGATGATCGGCAGGAAGATCGCCGTGGCCACCAGCATGATGCCCAGCGTCAGGTGGCTGGACGAGCTGTCCCAGACGGTCAGGCTGGAACCGGGCTGGCTGGAAGACGGCAGCAGGAACGGGAAGATGGCAAAGCCAACGGTGAGGATGATGCCGGCGATGGACGCGCCGGAGGCGATGAACGCCAGGCCACCACGACGGGCCCGCAGCAGCGCCGCGCTGGCCAGTGCACCCAGCAGGCCCAGCACCGGGAACACGATCGTGAGCGGCATGCTGCTGTAGTTGCGCAGCCAGCCACCGGCAGCCGTGCCGATGGCAGCGGTCTTCAGCAGCGGGTTGGTCGGGCCGTCGGTCACCACCTGCGAGGTGATCTGGTAGCCGGGCAGGCCGAAGGCCACCCAGGCACCGGCTGCGGCGAACAGCACGAAGCTGATGATCGCCGCCACGCTGCCGTAGCGGGCAGCACGATCGGCCACCGGGCCATCGGTCTTGATCACCAGCATGGCTGCGCCGTGCGACACCAGCATCGCCACGCTCACCAGGCCGGCCACCAGCGCGAACGGGGTCAGCAGGCCGAAGAACGAGCCGGTGTAGAAGATGCGCATGCTGTCATCGAAGTGGAACGGCACGCCCAGCAGCACGTTGCCCACCGCCACGCCAGCAATCAGGCCCGGCAGCAGGCCACCGACGAACAGCACCCGGTCCCAGTTGTCGCGCCAGCGCTTGCTGGGCAGCTTGCTGCGGTACTTGAAGCCGACCGGGCGCAGGATCAGCCCGAACAGCATGGCAAATACCGCCAGGTAGAAGCCGGAGAAGCTGACCGCATACAGCGGCGGCCATGCGGCGAAGATCGCGCCGCCACCCAGCACCAGCCACACCTGGTTGCCTTCCCACACCGGGCCGACGGTGTTGATCACCAGGCGGCGCTCTTCATCGGTCCTGGCCACGAAGGGCAGCAGGGTGCCCACGCCCAGGTCGAAGCCATCCATCACCGCCCAGCCGATCAGCAGGATGCCCAGCAGCAACCACCAGATCACGCGCAGCGTGGTGTAATCCAATCCAAGAAATTCCATGTGCGTTCTCCTGCCTCAGACCTGGCCGGGGGCCGGCATTGCGGCATTGGGGGATGCGGGGCGGATGTCGGCCTGCAGCGTCGGCAGGATCTCGTCCGGACCCTTGCGGATCGCCTTCAGCATCAGCTTCACCTCGATCACCAGCAGCACCGTGTACAGCGCGGTGAAGATGGCCAGCGTGGTCAGGATTTCATGCAGGGCCAGGCCCGACGCGGCATAGAAGGTGGGCAGCACACCGTCCACCGCCCACGGCTGGCGACCGTATTCGGCCACGAACCAGCCGCATTCGATCGCAATCCACGGCGCCGGCAGCGACCACACCGCCAGCTTCAGGAACCAGCGCTTGTCCTGGAAGTTGTTGCGGCAGGAGAAATAGAACGCCAGGGCGAAGAAGGCGATCAGGTAGAAGCCCAGGCCGGCCATCACGCGGAAGGTCCAGAACAACGGCGCCACGCGCGGCACGGTATCCAGCGCGGCCTTGGAGATTTCTTCCGGCGTGGCGTTGAGGATGTCCTCGCGGTAACGCTTCAGCAGCAGGCCGTGGCCCAGGTCCTGCCAGTGACGGTCGAACATCTCGCGCGCTTCCACATCGTCCTTGTTGGCACGGATGCGTTCCAGCGCACCGTAGGCCAGCTGGCCGCCGCGGATGCGGTGTTCGGCGCGCTCCACCAGTTCCAGGATGCCCGGAATCGGCTGGTTGGTGGAACGGGTGGCGATCAGGCCCATCAGGTACGGGATCTTGATCGCGTAGTCGTTCTGCTGGGTGGTCTGGTTGGGAATGCCGAAGGCGGTGAAGTCGGCCGGCGCACGCTCGGTTTCCCACATCGCTTCGATGGCAGCCAGCTTCATCTTCTGGTGTTCGCTGGCGGCGTAACCACTTTCGTCACCCAGCACCACCACCGACAGCGATGACAGCAGGCCGAACGCAGCGGCCACCGCGAACGAGCGGCGGGCCATGTCGCGGTGCTTGTTGCGCAGGAGGTACAAAGCGCTGATCGACATCACGAAGATCGCACCGGTCACGTAGCCGGCGCTGACGGTGTGCACGAACTTGGCCTGGGCCACCGGGTTCAGCAGCACGGCGGCGAAATCCACCACTTCCATGCGCATCGTTTCCGGGTTGAACACCGCGCCGGTCGGGTTCTGCATCCAGCCGTTGGCGATCAGGATCCACACCGCCGACAGATTGGTGCCCAGCGCCATCAGCCAGGTCACCGTCAGGTGCTTGACCGGGCTCAGCCGCTTCCAGCCGAAGAAGAACAGGCCGATGAAGGTGGCTTCCAGGAAGAACGCCATCAGGCCTTCGATGGCCAGCGGCGCACCGAAGATATCGCCCACGTAGTGGCTGTAGTAGGACCAGTTCATGCCGAACTGGAATTCCATCACCAGGCCGGTGGCCACGCCGATGGCGAAGTTGATGCCGAACAGGGCGCCCCAGAACAGGGTCATCTGGCGCCAGACCTGCTTGCGGGTCATCACGTACACGCTTTCCATGATGGCCACCATGAAGGACAGGCCAAGGGTGAGGGGTACGAATAGGAAGTGGTACATCGCGGTCAAAGCGAATTGCAGCCGCGACAGCTCTACGACTGTCTGATCAATCATGGCCTGGCTACCTCGTTGGATAGTGCCGTTGCAGGTGGCGGGAAGGGTGGTCTACGGGGTGGATGATGTGACCGACTACTTCAAACAGCCTTGATCCAGATCAATGTATGAATGGCTCTGCACAGGGATCGTATGCCAAACCGGATGGAGACTGCGACCGCTGGCCGCAGGGGAGGGCGCCTGTGTGTGCCTACAATGCCGGCCATGCCCTGTTGCCCGTGACCCCCTTGAGCGCTGCCGAACCTTCCGCTGTTGCCACCGACCCGCACGCCGAATCGGCCCTGCAGCGGCGTACCCGTACGGCCTGGCTGGCCGATCTGGCCCGCGCGGCGCGCGGCCGCCAGCGCCTGGCGGGGCTGTGCCTGGGCCTGTCCGGCGCGTTGCTGATCGGCCAGGCCGCGGCCATCGCCTGGCTGGTGCAGCACGTGCTGGTGCAGCGTGCACCGCTGGCGTCGGCGCTGCCGGTGCTGGCCGGGCTGGTGGTCATCCTGCTGCTGCGCACTGCACTGGGCAGCGTCAGCCAGGCCGCCGCAGGCGACGTCGCCGACGCCGCCCGCCTGGCCCTGCGCGAGCGCGTGTTCGCACGCCTGCTGGGGCAGGGCCCGCTGTGGCTGCGGCAGCGTCGTACCGGCGAGCTGGGCGAACTGATGCTGCATCACGGCGATGCGATTGAGAACTATTACAGCGGGTTCCTGCCGGTACGCACCGAAGTGGTGGTGGTGCCGCTGCTGATCCTGGCGGCGGTGGCCTGGGTGGACTGGGTGGTGGCGCTGATCCTGCTGTTCACCGCGCCGCTGGTGCCGTTCTTCATGATGCTGGTCGGCTGGGGGGCCGAAGCCGCCGGGCGCGCGCAACTGGGTGAACTGGCGCGCATGAGCGGGCACTTCGCCGATCGCATCAAGGGCCTGGGCCTGCTGCGCCTGTATGGCCGTGGCGATGCCGAACTGGCCGGTGTGGAAGCCGCCGCCGAAGGGGTGCGGGTGCGTACGCTGAAGGTGCTGCGCATCGCCTTCCTGTCGTCCACCGTGCTGGAATTCTTCGCCTCGGTGAGCGTGGCGATGGTGGCGCTCTACCTGGGGCTGAGCTACCTGGGCCTGATGTCACTGCATGCCACCGTGCCCACCCTGGGTGCGGGGTTGTTCTGCCTGCTGTTGGCACCGGAGTTCTACGCGCCCCTGCGGCGGTTGGCGGCCCATTATCACGACCGCGCCAATGCGTTGGCCGCTGCCGCCGAAGTGGAACGGCTGCTGCACGCATTGCCTGAAGAAGCGGCGCTGCCGGAGGAAGGCATGGCCACGCGCGCGCCCGAACCGGCCGAGGCTGCGTTGCCGCCACTTCAGGCGCAGGGCCTGGTGCTGCGCCCGCTGGGCGCGCCGCAGGATGTGCTGCACGCGCTGGATGTTCGCCTGGAACCGGGCCAGCGCCTGGCCCTGGTCGGCCCCAGTGGTTCGGGCAAGAGCACGCTGCTGGAGGCACTGGCGGGCTGGCTGCCGCCGCGCGAAGGCCGCGTGCAGGTGCGGCCCGGCGTGCAGGTGGCCTACGCCAGCCAGCGCCCGTACCTGTTCCATGGCTCGATTGCCGATAACCTGCGCCTGGCCGATCCCGGTGCCAGCGATGCGCGGTTGCGCGCGGTGGCCGAAGCCGCACAGGTGCTGCAGTTCGCCCAGCACCTGCCGCAGGGCCTGGACACGATGATCGGTGAGCGCGGCTTCGGCCTGTCCGGTGGCGAGGCGCGGCGCATCGGCCTGGCGCGGTTGCTGCTGCGCGACCCGCAGGTGCTGCTGCTGGACGAACCTACTGCGTTCCTGGATGCCGACACCGAAGCCGCACTGCTGCGCAGCCTGGCCGCATATGCGCGCGGCCGCGCCGTGGTGGTGGCCACCCACAGCCCGGCGGTGATCGCCTGGGCCGATCGCTGCCTGATGCTGCCCGAAGGCCGCCTGGTGGACCCGGCGCAGGCGGTGCGCGCATGAGCCGCTCGCCCGATTCGCTGCGCGCGGTATTCATGCGCCACCGTCCACGCCTGCTGCTGACCGTGCTGCTGCTGTGGATCACCATGCTGGCCGGCACCGCGCTGCTGGGGCTGTCCGGTGGCTTCCTGACCGCCGCGGCGCTGGCCGGTGCCGCAGGGCTGGCGCAGGGCTTCAATTTCTTCTCGCCGTCGGCCGGCATCCGCGGGCTGACCATGGCGCGCATCGTCTCGCGCTATTTCGAAAAGCTGGTGGGCCACGATGCCACGTTGCGCATCGCCCGCGACCTGCGGGTGTGGTTCTTCCGCCGCGCGCTGCCGCTGGCACCGGCGCGGCTGGGGGCCACCCGTACCGGTGAACTGCTGGCACGCCTGTTGGGTGACATCGGCGAGGTCGATGGCCTGCTGGTGCGCGCGCTCGGGCCGCTGTTCGCGCTCGCTGCGCTGTCACTGGTGGCCATTGCATCGGCCGCGGTGATCCTGCCTTCGGCGGCCGTGCTGCTGGCCGTGCTGGCGCTGCTGATCGGCTTCGGCGTGCCGTGGCTGGGCGTGCGCGGGCGCGATACCGAAGAAGCCGACCGTGCTGCGCATCGCGCCGCGTTGCGCACCGCTGCGTTCGAAGGGCTGGAAGGTGCGGGTGACCTTGCCGCCCTGCATGCGGGCGCCGCCTGGCAGTTGAAGGTGCGCGTTGCGGCCAAGCAGCTGGCGGCGCGCGATCGGCGCCGGCGCTGGCGCCTGATTGCAGCCTCCACCCTGCACGGCGCGGTGGCCGGGCTGGGGCTGGTCGGCATGTTGGCGCTGGCCCTGCACGCGGCCGAACAACAGCGTGTTGGCGCGGAAATGGCCGCAGGCCTGGTGTTCCTGACCGTGGCGCTGATCGAGCTGTGGGCCGGCATGGGCCTGGCGTGGCAATCGCTGCAGTCTGGCCGCATTGCTGCCGATCGCCTGCAGGCCATCGTCGAACAACCCGCCGCCGTGGACGAGCCGCAAGCGCCGCAGCCGGTGCCGCAGGCATCGGTGGTGCACTGGGAAGACGTGCATTTCCAGTGGCCGGGCGCGGCGCGGCCGGTGCTGTGTGGGCTGCAGCTGCGCTTGGCGCCGGGTGAACGCATCGCGATCCGTGGTGACAGCGGGTGCGGCAAGACCACCCTGTCCAGTCTGCTGCTGCGCTTGTGGGACCCGCAGCAGGGGCGCCTGAGCTATGGCGGCCAGGACCTGCGTACGTTCGCCCAGGCCGATTGGCACCGGCAGCTGGCCTGGCTGCCGCAGAACGCGCCGGTCTTTGCCGGCAGCGTGGCCGACAACCTGCGCCTGGGTGACCCGGACGCCAGCGATGCCACGCTGTGGGCCGTGCTGCGCCGGGTGCGGCTGGACGAATGGGCCGAGCGCAACGGTGGCCTGGCCACCTGGGTGGGCGAGAACGGCGCGACGATGTCGGCCGGGCAGGCACGGCGCCTTGCGCTGGCCCGCGCGCTGCTGCGCAACGCGCCCATCCTGGTGCTGGACGAACCCACCGAAGGGCTGGACGTGGACACCGCGCACGCGCTGCTGCGCGACCTGCCCGCGCTGCTGGACGGCCGCAGCCTGCTGATGATCACCCACGACGACCTGCCGGACGGTGTGGTGGACGTGCAGTACCGCCTGCGCGATGGCGTAGTGGTGCGCGAAACGTAATCGCACGGATAGTGCCGGGCCCTGCCCGGCGGGCTGGTTCAACGCGAAAATTCGCGCAGCATCACCGCGATCGAGGCCACGTTGGCCACCACGCACAGCCAGAACACCCACTGGAATTCCGCCTTGCGATGCTTGTGGCGGAACACGGACTGGCCCAGCAGCGCGCCCGGCCAGCCGCCGGCAAAGGCCAGCAGCTGCAGGGTGCGTTCGGGAATGCGCCACTGCCTGCGCTGGGCCGCGCGCTTGTCATGGCCATACAGGCCGAAGGCCACCGCACTGGCCAGCGCACACCAGCCGGCCGCCCACGCGGGCAGCACGCCACTGATGGCCAGGGCGATCAAGGCGCCGAACGCGGCCACGGCCAGGTTGCGCCGCCAGGCCACTTACAGCCCGTCGAGGAAATCGCGTACGGCTGGACCGAAACGCTCGAAGTCGACCAGGAACGCATCGTGCCCCTGCGGTGAGTCCAGGCCGATGAAGCGCGCGTCGGCACCCCCGGCACGCAGGCCGTCGGCTACCTGTTGCTGCTGCTGCACCGGGAACAGGATGTCGGTGTTGGCGCCGATCGCCAGCGCCTTTTCAACGCGTATGCGGGCCAGACCGGCCAGCACGTCACCGTCGGCATACTCGGCCAGGTCGAACCAGTCCATCGAACGACTCAAATACAGATAGCAGTTGGGATCGAAGAAGCGCACGAAGCGCCGTGCGTGGCCTTCCAGATAGCTTTCCACCTGGAATTCCAGGCCGAACGGATCATCGTCGGTCTGGTCCGAATCCAGCCGCACGCGGCCGAAGCGCCCATCCCATTCCAGCGCCGAACGATAGGTGATCACCCCGAGCTTGCGCGCCATGCGCATGCCCGATTCGGGGTAGCGCGCATCGTCGTAGCGGCCGCCGTTCCACTGCGGGTCCAGGCGGATGGCTTCGCGCTGCAGCGAGCGGATGGCGATGGAAAACGGCAGCGCCTGCGCGCTGCCAGAGATGTTGATGTGGCTGCGGGCGATGCCCGGCTGCAGCATCAGGACCGCCAGCGCGGTCATGCCGCCCATCGAATTGCCGACCACGCAGGCCAGCTGGCTGATGCCCAGCGCCTGCACCACCGCGATGGCCGCGCGTGCGCCGTCTTCCACCGACAGTTCCGGGAAATCGAGGCGATACGGCTCGCCGCTGGCCGGGTTCACCGAGGCCGGGCCGGTAGAGCCCTTGCAGCTGCCCAGAGAGTTCACGCAGACCACGAACCAGCGGTCGGTGTCGATCGGCTTGCCTGCGCCGACCATGGCTTCCCACCAGCCGGGCGCGGGGTTGGCCGCGTTGGCGGCGGCGTGCGCATCGGGCGACAGACCGGTCACGATCAGGATCGCATTGCGGCCGTCGGCGGCCAGCGTGCCCCAGGTCTCGTAGGCCACGCGCGCGCCGTACAGGGCGCCACCGCGCTTGAACGGGAACGGTGAGGGCAGGGCATGGAAGCGGGTGCCGGGCGGAATGAATTCAGTCATGGCGCCATTCTAGCGGGGTGGCCCGTGGAGCTGGCGGCACGCTGGTTTCCATGGGCGGCGTACGTGCAAAACCGCCGGGCATGGCCCAGCGTTACCGGTGACGCGGCCCGGCGAGCGCAGGGCTGCGTGGATCAGGGGAACCGCAGCGCCACCACGCCGTCATGCGGCAGCGTTACCCGCACCGCCTCGCTCTGCAGGTCGCCTTCGCCGCGGTTGGCGCTGCCGCTGCGCGAAATGCGTGCCAGCACTTCCACCTCGCGGTGCGCCGACAGCGGTGCCGTCGGCATCGGGCTGTCAGCGTCGCCGAGCCCGACCGTGGCCGGGAAGGCGGTCAACGGCAGCTTGCGCGCCGCCACCGGCATCGGCGGGCCGCCCACGGCGCGGGCCAGCACGAACACCTGCGTACTGGCCGGCCAGTCGCCGTGCTTCACCGCGTCGGGCAGCTGCACCTGCACCTGCAGCAACGCCGGTGCCGCCGTGGCGGCAGGATCGACTGCCTGCCCCGCGGCTTCGCGGGCAATCGCAATCTGCGCCTGCAGGGCCTGCGCGGCGCCTGGTTCCAGCTGCGGCAGCAGGCTGCTCCAGATCTCGGCAGCCTCGGCATTGCGGCCGCGCTGGCGCAGGGCAATGCCCAGCAGCCAGCTGGCCCGCTCGGCCTGCGGTGCCACCCGCCGCGCCTGCTGCAACCACGCCATGGCGGTGTCATCGAACTGCTTGGCGGCATCGGCCTGCGCGCGCGCCTGTGCCGCTTCCACCAGTACGCCGGCATCGTCCGGTGCCAATGCTGCGGCACGCGCAAAGGCATCGGCCGCCGCCTGTGCATCGCCCAGTTCGGTCTGCGAACGGCCCAGCAGTGCCCAGCCATCGGCGCGCTGGGGATCGCGCTGCAGGGCCTGCTGCAACGCCGTTACACCTTCACGCAGGGTCGCCACCGATGGCGGCGGCTGCACCTGCGCTGCGCGCGGGTCGCCCACCAGCAGGTACAGGCAGGCACCGGCCACGCCCAGCGCGAACACGCCCAGCAAGAAACCGCTGCGCCCCTGCCGGCGCAGCGGCCACAGCACCAGCGCGGCCATCACCGCGGCCACCAGGCCGGCCAGCACGGGCAGTGTGTAGCTCACCAGCCATCTCCTTCATCGGCGTTGCTGTTGGCCGCTGCCGGTGCCACCGTGCGGCCGCGCCGGCGCACGATGCCCAGCACCAGCAGGGCACCGCCGCCGAGGATCAGCAACGGCCCGCCCCACAGCAGCCAGGTACCCGGCTGCAGCGGCGGCTGGTACAGCACGAATTCGCCGTAGCGGGCGACCAGGAATTGTTTGATCTGTGCATCGTCGTGGCCCTGCTGCATCAACTGCAGCACTTCACGGCGCAGGTCCTGGGCGATCTGTGCGTTGGAATCGCCCAGGGACTGGTTCTGGCACTGTACGCAGCGCAGCTGCGCGGCCAGGTTGTGGAAGCGGGCTTCTTCGGCCGCGCTGCGGAAGGCGAGCGGCCGTGGGTCGTGCAGCGGCTGCTGCGCCAGTGCGGGCAGCGCCGCGCACAGCAGCAGCGCCAGCAGCGCGTTACGGATTGCCGTGCAGGCCGGTATCGGCATGGCCCTGGGCCTTTTCGATCTTCTGCAGAGCGGGAATCAGCTTTTCGTCCACCACCTGCTGGGTCATCGCGCCGCTGTACTTCCAGCGCACGATGCCACTGCCATCGACCAGGAAGGTTTCCGGCGCAGCGGTAACGCCCCAGTCGATCGCGGTACGGCCTTCCATGTCACTGAGCACCACCATGAACGGATTGCCCAGTGTCTCCAGCCAGTGCAGCGCATCGGTGGGCTCGTCCTTCCAGTTGTAGCCGATCACGCGCACGCGCTTGCTTTCGGCGAAGCGGGTCAACACCGGGTGTTCCTCGCGGCAGGCCGCGCACCAGCTGCCCCACACGTTCAGCAGGTAGGGCGCGCCGCGCAGCTCTTCGCTGCGCACGGTCATGCTCGGGTCGTGCAGCACCGGCAGCGCGAAGGCGGGGGCCGGCTTGTCGATCAGCGCCGAAGGCAGCACGTCGCGCTGCGGATCCCCCGACTTCATCACTCCGTACACCATCAACCCCAGCAGGCCGAAGAAGAACAGCACACCGATGACAATGGCGACGGGGGGCAGCGGGCGCGATGGACGCGGAGCAGGGGACGACGACATGAAAACTCCTACGGACGACGGAAACGGCGGTCGGCGGCGGTGATGAATCCGCCCAGTGCCATCAGCAGTGCGCCCAGCCAGATCCAGCGCACGAACGGTTTGATGTGCACCCGTACCGCCCACGCATTGTTGCCCAGCGGCTCGCCCAATGCCACGTAGACATCACCGTTCAGGCGTGCATCGATGCCGGCCTCGGTCATCACCTGGCCGCCGCTGGCGTACTGGCGTTTTTCCGGGTGCAGCAGGGCCTGCTCGCGGCCATTGCGGAACACCCGCAGGTGGCCGCGGTCGGCCACGAAATTGGGGCCTTCGCGGTGGTCCACGCCTTCGAAGCGGACTTCGTAGCGGCCGACGACCAGCTGCTGCCCCGGCGCCAGCGCTACTTCGCGCTGCACGTTCAGTGCTTCCACCAGCAGCGCCCCGGCCAGGAACACCGCCATGCCGCCATGGGCCACGATCATGCCGAGCATTTCGGCGGTGAAGCGGCCATTGCCGCGCAGCCGCTGCCAGACGAAGCGCGCGGTGCCCAGGCCGACCCAGGCCGCGGCCGCGACGCCCAGGCCCGCCTTCCAGCCATTCTGCGGTGCCTGCCACCACGCCAGCGCACCCAGCACGATCGCCAGCCCCATCCACGGTGCCAGCAGGGCCAGGGCGCGCGAGGGCTGGTCGCGTTGCCACTTCACCAGCGGCCCGAACGGCAGCAGCAGCACCAGCGGTGCCATCAGCAGCAGGAACAGACTGCCGAAGTACGGTGGGCCGACCGAAATCTTGCCCAGCGACAAGGCATCGGCCAGCAGTGGGTACAGGGTCCCCAGCAGCACCATGGCGCAGGCGGTGGCCAGCAGCAGGTTGTTGCCCAGCAGCAGGGTCTCGCGCGAGGTGGCGGTGAAGCCGCGCCGTGGATCATCGCTGTCCATGCCCAGGCGGCCGGCACGCAGCGCGTACAGCAGCAGGCTGCCACCGACCAGCAGCGACAGGAAGATCAGGATGAACAGGCCGCGCGACGGGTCGGCGGCGAACGAATGCACGCTGGTCAGCACGCCCGAGCGCACCAGGAAGGTGCCCAGCAGGGACAGCGCGAAGGCGGCGATGGCCAGCAGCAGGGTCCAGCTGCCGAAGGTGCCGCGCTTTTCAGTGACGGCCTGCGAATGGATCAGTGCGGCGCCGACCAGCCACGGCATGAAACTGGCGTTCTCCACCGGGTCCCAGAACCACCAGCCACCCCAGCCCAGTTCGTAATACGCCCACCAGCTGCCCAGCGCGATGCCCAGGGTCAAAAAGCCCCAGGCCACGTTGGTCCACGGCCGCGTCCAGCGCTGCCAGCGTGCATCCACGCGGCCTTCCAGCAGCGCGGCCACGGCGAAGGCGAAGGGCACCGAAAACCCGACGTAGCCCAGGTACAGCATGGGCGGGTGGATGATCAGCCCCGGGTCCTGCAGCAGCGGATTCAGGTCGCGGCCTTCCAGCGGCGCCGGGTTCAGTCGCAGGAACGGGTTGGAGGTGAAGATCAGGAAGGCCAGGAAGCCGACGCTGACCACGCCCATCACCGCCAGTACGCGGGCCTGTACCGGCGCCGGCAACTGCCGCGAGAACAGCGCCACCGCACCGGTCCACAGCGCCAGCACCAGTGCCCACATCAGCAGCGAGCCCTCGTGCGCGCCCCACACCGCCGAATAGCGATAGATCAGCGGCAGCAGCGAATTGGAATTCTCGGCCACGTAGCGCACTGAAAAATCCTGCTGCACGAAGGCGGCCGTCAGCACCGCGAATGCAGCGGCCACCAGCAGCAGCTGGGCGAAGGCGGCCGGGCGTGCGGTGGCCATCCAGGCGCTGTTGCCGCGCTGCGCGCCGGCCAGCGGCAGGCCGGCCTGCAGCAGCGCCGCCAGCAACGCACACAACAGCAGGATCTGACCCAGCTCCGGCAGCACTCAGCGCACCTCGGGCGCCGTTACCGGCACGTCGTGCTTGCGATGGGCATCGCCCATCTTGTCGGCCACTTCCTTGGGCACGTAATTCTCATCGTGCTTGGCCAGCACTTCGTCGGCCACGAACACCCCGTCCTGCAGGCGGCCGCTGGCGACCACGGCGGTGCCTTCGCGGAACATGTCCGGCAGGATGCGATCGGTGCTGACCGGCAGCGTGGCATCGCCATCGGTCACCACGAAATGTGCCTGCAGCGAACCACTGGGGCGATCGAAGGAACCCTTCACCACCATGCCACCCAGGCGGAAGCGCGACTGCGCGTCGACATCCCCGCGCAGCACTTCAGACGGGGTGTAGAGATAGGCGATATTGCGCTGCAGGGCGAAGGCCACCAGGGTGGTCGCCAGCCCGGAGGCCAACAGCAGCAGCATTACCCAGACCATGCGGCGTCGCTGCACCGGCGTCATCGGCTGAGCTCGGTGGCCAGCGGCGCCGCTGCCGGGCCGTTGCTGCGCGCCTGCAACCGCTGCTGGCGGCGCAGTGCCTGTTGCCGGGCGTGGCGAAGGCGCAGCCAGGAACCCAGCGCATCGCAGCCCAGCACCAGCAGGAACACCGAAAACGCCGCGATCAGATAGGGCAGGTGGGTCATGGCCGTGGCTCCGTGTGGCGGGCTGCCGCTGGCGTGCCGAAGCGTTCGCCGATCCAGGCCTTGCCGGCCTCGCGGGCGATGTTGTCGGCGCGCGCCTTGGCCAGCAGCGAGCCGACGAACCACAGCTTGGTGGCCACCACCATCCACCACAGCGGTGCAATCAGTTCCGGGCGGACCGCGTTTCCACCGAACACATTGATCGACTGGCGCTGGTGCAGCGCCCCCCACCAGTCCACCGAATAGCGGATGACCGGCAGCAGGCCCACGCCGATGATCGCCAGCAGCCCGGCGGCGCGCGCGGCGCTGCGGCGGTCCTCGATGGCGTGGTACAGCCCGATCACGCCCAGGTACAGGAACAGCAGGATCAGCTCACTGGTCATGCGCGGGTCCCAGTCCCACCAGGTGCCCCAGGTGCCTTTCCCCCAGATGCTGCCGGTCAGCAGGGTGATCAGGGTGAAGCCGGCGCCCATCGGCGCACAGGCCATGGCCAGGATTTCGCAGATCTTGATCCGCCAGATCAGTGCGATGGCGGAATAGGCCGCCATCAGCGCGAACACGAACAGGCTCATCCAGGCACTGGGCACGTGGATGTAGATGATGCGGAAGGCATCGTGCTGGTTCTGTTCCGGCGGCGCCACGAACAGCCCCTGCCACAGGCCGATCAGCAGCACCGGTACCGCTGCGGCGTAGAACACGCGGGACCAGCGCGCGGCGAAACGATCGAAGGTCGGAGGTGAACCGAGTTGGTGGAACCAGCGGACGATCGGATTCATGCGTGGCGGCTATCCAGCAGGGATGGATTGGCTCTCAGCTCGTTCAACTCAGAGAAATACGGATGGCCGCGGCCGTGGCCAGCGGTGCCAGCACCAGGGCGACCACCAGCCCCGCGCCCAGCATCAGCAGCGCACCGACTGGATCCTGCCCACGGCCGGCTGCCGCCAGACTGCCTGCACCGAACACCAGCACCGGTACATACAGCGGCAACGACAGCAACGCCACGAGAATACCAGAGCGCCGGATGCCGACGGTCAGTGCTGCCACCACACCGCCGATCAGGCTCAACACGGGTGTTCCCAGCAGCAACGATGCCAGCAACATCGGCAGTTGGTCATGTGGCAGATGCAGCATTTCCGCAAGCAACGGGCTGACCACGATCAGCGGCAGCGCCGTGGTGGCCCAGTGCACCAGCACCCGCACCAGTACCAGCCAGGCCAATGGCACCGGGGCCAGCAGCCATTGTTCCAGCGACCCGTCTTCGGCATCGGAACGGAACAGCGAGTCCAGCGCCAGTTGCCCGGCCAGCAGTACCGACAGCCACAGCACGGCGCCGGCGGTGGCGGCCAGCGGCTGCGGATCGCGGCCTTGGGCCAGGGCGAACAGCACCACCACCAGCAGCGCGAACAGCAGCGGCTGCAGGGCATCGCCACGGCGGCGCCACAGCAGGCGCATGTCGCGCGCCACCAGGGCGCGCGCGGTCTGCCACAGACCCGGTTCGGTGCCCGGGGCGATCATGCGGCTTCTCCCTGGGCCAGACCCGGCTGCAGTTCCAGCAGGCGCGTGCGTACCGGCGGTGCGGCATAGGCACCATGGGTGGTGACCAGGGCGGCACCGCCGCTGCGCAGGTGCGCGGAAATCATCCGGTTGACCAGATTGATGCCGTCCAGATCCAGGTTGGCGTAGGGCTCGTCCAGCAGCCACAGCGGGGCCGGTGACAGCCAGATGCGGGCCAGTGCCAGCCGCCGCTTCTGCCCGGCCGACAGGTGCCGCACCAGGGTGTCCTCGTAACCGGCCAGACCGACGATGGCCAGCGCATTGCCCGGCATCTGCCGTGCGCGCCGCCCATGCAGGCCGCACAGGAAGTGCAGGTTTTCCAGCGTGTCCAGGTCCGGCTTCAGCGCGGGCAGGTGGCTCAGGTAGGCCACGTAGCGCGCGCGCTCGGCCGTGCTGGCCTGTTTGCCGTCGATGCGCACCTGGCCGGCGCCCGGCCGGGCCAGGCCAGCCAGCACGCGCAGCAGGGTGGTCTTGCCGGCGCCGTTTCCGCCCTGCACCAGCAGCGCCTCGCCGGCGTCCACATGGAAGTCCAGCGGGCCGAACACGGGCTCATCATTGCGGGAGAAGCTCAGGCCGCTGGCGGCCAGCAATGCAGGGGTGTTCAAGGGGCAGGGATCTTCATGCCGGGGTGCGGCGGCAATTGTAGCGGTGAATGCGGCCCCGGTAGCGCCGGACCCGGGCCGCTGGCGGCGTGGAATATGCAAAGAACGGCCCGGTTCCGCAGGCAGGGCGTGGATTTCGTACACTTCCGGGCCTTGTTCTCCCATATTCCAGGCCGATGCAACCGAACACCAAGCTGCCCAAGGTCGGCACCACCATCTTCACGGTCATGTCCCAGCTCGCCGCCGAACACGGCGCGGTCAACCTGGGCCAGGGCTTCCCGGACTTCTCCGCACCGCAGCGGCTGATCGACGAGACCAGCAGGGCGATGGCGGCCGGCCTGAACCAGTATCCGCCGATGACCGGCGTGGCGCCGCTGCGCCAGGCGATCGCGCAGAAGTCGCTGGACCTGTATGGCGCGACGATCAACCCGGACACCGAGATCACCGTCACCAGCGGCGCCACCGAGGCGATCTTCAACGCCATCCACGCCGTGGTGCGTGCCGGCGAGGAAGTGATCGTGCTGGACCCGGCCTACGACTGCTACGAGCCGGCCATCGAGCTGGCCGGCGCCACCGCCGTACACGTGCCGCTGGACCCGCAGACCTTTGCCGTGGACTGGGACCGCGTGCGTGCGGCGATCACCCCGCGCACCCGCATGCTGATGGTCAACACCCCGCACAACCCGTCCGGCGCGATGCTGGAGGAGGCCGACATGCAGGCGCTGGCCGACCTGCTGCGCGGTACGCAGATCTACCTGATTTCCGATGAGGTGTACGAGCACATCATCTACGACGGCCGCCGCCATGAATCAGCACTGCGCTACCCGGAGCTGCGCGAGCGCACCTTCGTCATCTCCAGCTTCGGCAAGACCTACCACTGCACCGGCTGGAAGATCGGCTACGCGGTGGCGCCGCCGCTGCTGACCGCCGAATTCCGCAAGGTGCACCAGTACAACACCTTCACCAGCTTCGGCCCGGCCCAGTACGGGTTTGCCGCGATGATCCGCGACGAGCCGGAACATCACCTGGAACTGGGCGCGTTCTACCAGGCCAAGCGTGATCGCTTCCGCGAGCAGCTGGCCGGTACGCGCCTGAAGCCGCTGCCGGTGCCGGGCGGCTACTTCCAGCTGGTCGACTATTCGGACATCAGCGATCTGCCCGACCACGAATTCGTGAAGTGGCTGACGATTGAAAAGGGCGTGACTGCCATTCCGCTGTCGCCGTTCTACGAAACCGCTCCGGTGGGCCAGCGCCTGGTGCGCCTGTGCTTCGCCAAGAACGAAGCCACCCTGGACGCGGCGATCGAACGCCTGCGCCTGCTCTGAGGGAACACGACCATGCAGGACCTGCGCATTTCCCTTGTCCAGGGCGACACCCGCTGGCATGACCCGGCGGGCAACCGCGATTACTACGGTGCGCTGCTGGCGCCGCTGGCCGGCCGCACCGACCTGGTGATCCTGCCGGAGACCTTCACCAGTGGGTTTTCCAACGATGCCATCGCCCAGGCCGAAGGCATGGACGGCCCGACCGTGGCCTGGCTGCGCGAACAGGCCAAGGCACTGGACGCGGCGGTGATCGGCAGCGTGCAGCTGCGTGAAGGCGAGGGCGTGTACAACCGCCTGCTGTTTGCCACGCCGGACGGCGCGCTGCAGTACTACGACAAGCGCCACCTGTTCCGTTACGGCGGCGAGCACGAACGCTATGCCGCCGGCCGCGACCGCCTGAGCGTGGAATGGAAGGGCTGGCGGATCAATCCGCAGGTCTGCTACGACCTGCGTTTCCCGGTGTTCTGCCGCAACCGCTACAACGTGGAGCGGGCAGGGCAGATGGATTTCGACCTGCAGATCTTCGTGGCCAACTGGCCCTCGGCACGTGCCTATGCATGGAAGACCCTGCTGCGCGCGCGCGCCATCGAGAACCTGTGCTTCGTGGCGGCGGTCAACCGCATCGGCGTGGACGGCAACCAGCTGCACTACGCCGGCGACAGTGCGGTGATCGATTTCCTGGGCCAGCCGCAGGTGGAGATCCGCGAGCGCGAGCAGGTGGTCACCACCACCATCTCGGCCGAAGCCCTGGCCGCGCACCGCGCGCGTTTCCCGGCCATGCTCGATGCCGACGCCTTCCATCTGGACGAACGCGCCTGAGCGCACGCTGCGGCGGCTGAACGCTTGCCGCACCCATGCGCGCGCCTGCATCCACCGTGCACGCGCGCGCTGCTAGATTCGCCGGCAGTCCGATTGAAGTGGAAGTGCTGCCGATGAAGAAGTCCCTTGCCCTGCTGCTGGCCCTTGCCGCCAGCGCCCTGGCCCCGGCCGCACAGGCCGGCGGCAACCTGGATTGCCAGTTGCGCTACAACCTGTCCGGCTGGTCGCTGATCTACAAGACCGCCTCGGGCACCGGTACGGTCCGCTGCAGCAACGGCGCCAGCATGCCGGTGCGCATCCAGCTCAAGGGCGGTGGCCTGACCGTGGGCAAGTCGAAGATCACCGATGGCCGTGGCAGTTTCACCGGCGCGAGCAGCGTCGGTGAGTTGCTGGGCACCTATGCCTCGGTCGGTGCCCATGCCGGTGCGGTGAAATCCAGCAACGCCCAGGTGATGACCAAGGGCGATATCTCGCTGGCCCTGTCCGGCACCGGCAAGGGTTGGGACCTGGGCGTGGATGGTGCGGCGTTCACCATCAGCCGCCGCTGAGCCTTACCAGCCGATCTGCAGGTGCCAGGCGTGGCCGGTCACGCTGAGCTGTTCGACCACGTAGCCGCGATCCTGGTAATGCGCCAGTACCGCTTCGGCCTGGCCTTCGCGGGCCTGGCCGCGCGGCAGGGCCACCACGATGCGGCGTTCGCCCTTGCGCGAGTTGGCGTCGATGGAATGATCGATGTCCTGGATGAATTCGTCGGTGGTACGGCCAGCGAGGTCGGCGTTGGCGCGGGCCTGGTCGGGGGTGATGCCGGTCATGGGTGTTGCCTTGTCGTGTGAGTGAGGCTTGACGATAGGCAGCCGCCGCACCAGATGCGGCGACCTATGGCACAAATGGCTTGTTTTCAAACAATTCCTAGAGAAAACCCGCGCAACGATCAGGCGCCCTCACGACCCAGGCGCCAACAAAAAACCCCGGCAGAAGCCGGGGTTTTTCATTTCAGCGAGGACCGCGATCAGCCGCCGCGCGGGCCGCTGCGGCGCGGGCCGCCCGGGCCACGGTTGCCGCCGGGGCCGCCCGGGCCGCGGTTGCCGCCCGGACCGCCGGGACCACGGTTGCCGCCCGGGCCACGGTTGCCACCGGGACCACCCGGACCACGACCGCCCGGACGGGCGCCGTGCGCCGGCTTCGGGCTGCCATACGGGTTGAAGCCCGGGGTGGCATGGTCGGACGGGAAGCTGGGGGCATTGCCCGGATGGCCGTACGGGTGCTTGTTGCCCTGGCCCTGCGAGCGGTTGCCCGCGCCGGCCGGACGACCCTGGCCGCCACCGGCGCCACCACGGCCTTCACCGCCGAAGCCGCCACGGCCCTGGCCGCCGGCATTGCCGCGACCTTCGCCACCGAAGCCACCACGGCCCTGGCCGCCACCGGCACCCGCACCCGGGGCCTTCGGCTTGCCGTAGGGACGGCCCTGGCCGCCTGCACCCGGACCACGAGCACCCGTGCCACGCGCGCCGGGGCCGGCATTGCGGTGGCCGCTCGGGCCAGTGCTCACGCCATCGGGCACGTACCAGGTGCGGAACGCGGCCGGGTTGCCTTCCGGCAGCGAGCGATCGTTCTTCGGCGCGCGCTGCTTGAACGGCTTCTGCGACTGCTTGGCCGCCGCTTCACCGCTGACGGTCAGGCCGCCCTTGAAGCCGCCGCCCTTGCCGCCACGGCCACGGCCGCGGTCTTCGCGCACGTTGTCGAAGCGGCGCAGTTCGCGGCCTTCATCGGCCGTGCTGTGGCCGTTGACGTAGGCGTTGCCGCGGCCACCTTCGCGCACGCGCACGGTGGTCTTGGCGGCGCGGCGCTGGCCGATCACCGGCTGCAGGGTCAGCGCCGACGGCGCGCCTTCTTCCAGCTTCAGCTGCGCGCGCAGGGCTTCCACCTGGGCGCTGGGCAGTTCCACGGTCTGGCCACGAGCCAGTTCGCGCGGCAGCGACACCTTGCCGTAGCGGGTGCGCTTGAGGCGGCTGACCTGGCAGCCCTGCGATTCCCACAGGCGGCGCACTTCGCGGTTGCGGCCTTCCTTCACCACCACGCGGAACCAGTCGTGCGAATCGGTGCCGCCGATGCGTTCGATCTCGTCGAACTTGGCCGGGCCGTCTTCCAGCGCCACGCCACGGGCCAGGCGGTCGACGATCGCGTCGCTGACCTTTTCTTCGCCTTCCGGTGCGCGCACGCGCACCACGTACTCGCGCTCGACCTCGAACGACGGGTGCATCATGGCGTTGGCCAGTTCACCGTCGGTGGTGGCCAGCAGCAGGCCGGTGGTGTTGATGTCCAAGCGGCCGATCGCGATCCAGCGCGCGCCCTTCAGCGGCGGCAGCGCTTCGAACACGGTCGGGCGGCCTTCGGGGTCTTCGCGGGTGGTCACTTCGCCTTCCGGCTTGTTGTAGACCAGCACGCGCGACGGCTCGGCCAGCGCGGTGGCGACGAAGCCACGGCCGTCCAGCTCGATCTTGTCGCCGCTCTTGACCGACATGCCGGTCTGCGCGACTTCACCGTTGACCTTGACCAGGCCTTCGGCGATGCGCTGTTCCAGCGCGCGGCGCGAACCCAGGCCGGCCTGGGCCAGCACCTTGTGCAGGCGCTCTTCCAGCTTGAACTGTTCGGAGGTGGCTTCGCGCTTCAGCGACAGCTTGTTACGGGGGGTGTCACTCATCAGATTTGCTCCGGCCGACGGTTTCGAGGTCGGCCTCTGGTTCGGAATCGGCTTGGTCAACAGCCACGGTCGTCATCGCGACGGCGTTGTCTTCGCGTTCGTTCACGGGAACCGCGCGCTCGCCCGGCGCGGAATCGGGGTGCCCAGCATCGAAGGGCGAAGGTGCTTGCTCGTCACTGGCCGGTGCAGGGGCTGCGCCGGCGGAATCGGGGGTGTTGCCTGTGCCTGCGTCCAGGCGGGTGTCATCGTTGGCAGCCCCGTCAGGGTCGGCACTGATGTCCGGTCCGGCGGCGCCTGCGGCGGCCGGGCCGTCACGGTCCAGCGCCAGCTGCGGTTCCAGTTCGCCCAGGTCCTTCAGTTCGGACAGCGGCGGCAGTTCGTCCAGCCGCTTCAGCCCGAAGTAGTCCAGGAAGCCCTTGGTGGTGCCAAACAGCGCCGGCTTGCCGGGGACGTCGCGGTGGCCGACCACGCGGATCCATTCGCGTTCTTCCAGTGCCTGGATGATGTTGCTGCTGACGGCCACGCCGCGCACCTGCTCGATCTCGCCGCGGGTGATCGGCTGCCGGTAGGCGATCAGCGCCAGCGTTTCCAGGGTGGCGCGGGTGTAGCGGGTCTTGCGTTCGGTCCACAGCCGGCTGATCCAGCCATGTACTTCGGCGGTCACCTGGTAGCGGAAGCCGGAGGCCACCTCCAGCAGTTCCACGCCGCGGCCGGTGCAGGCCTCGCGCAGCTGTTCCAGGGCGCGCTCGATACTGCCCGGCGGCGCCGGCTCGTCTTCCGGGAACAGGTCTTTGAGCTGGGCCAGGGTGAGCGGCTGGCTGGACGCCAGCAGGGCACCTTCGACAATACGGTTGATCAGCGGTTGGTCCATCGGCAGGCAGCGCTCACTCGTTCTCGTTGGCGGCGTCGTTGTCGTCGAACTCGCTGCTGAACTGCAGCGGGGCGTTGGTGTTGCCGGCCGCCAGCGACTTCACGTAGATCGCCGCCAGCGGTTCTTCCTGCACGATGTCCAGCAGCTGTTCCTTGGCCAGTTCCAGCATGGCCAGGAAGGTGACCAGCACGCCCAGCTTGCCTTCCTCAGCGGTGAACAGACTTTCAAACCGGTAGAACCGGCCATCTTCCATGCGGCCCAGGATCTCGCCCATGCGCTGGCGCACGCTCAGTGCCTCGCGCTTGATTGCATGGCCAGTGAACAGCTCGGCGCGCTTGAGCACGTCGTGCAGGGCCAGCAGCATTTCCTTCAGGTCCACCGGCGGCGGCAGCTTCACCGTCGCCCGTTCCGGCATGAACGCATGCGCCACCGTGGTGTCGCGATCCTGCCGGGGCAGGGCGTCTATATCTTCCGCCGCCTGCTTGAAACGTTCGTACTCCTGCAGCCGGCGCACCAGCTCGGCGCGCGGGTCGGCTTCGTCGCCATCCTCGCTGACCGGGCGCGGCAGCAGCATGCGCGACTTCACTTCGGCCAGGATCGCGGCCATCACCAGGTATTCGGCGGCCAGCTCGAAACGCAGCTCGCGCATCACCGTGATGTATTCCACGTACTGCCGGGTGATCTCGGCCACGGGAATGTCCAGCACGTCCAGGTTCTGTCGGCGGATCAGGTACAGCAGCAGGTCCAGCGGCCCTTCGAAGGCATCCAGGATGACTTCCAGCGCGTCCGGCGGGATGTACAGGTCCTGCGGAATCTGCAGGACCGGTTGCCCATGCACCACGGCCAGCGGCATTTCCTGCTGCTGGGGGGCGGGCGGCCGGGTTGGCGGGTTCGCGTCGAGCGCGAGTTCGGAAGTCATCTAATGGACGTCAGCATTGCAACGGACCAGTCGCGGTACCCGCCATGCCGGGCCAACGCCACGGCCACGGGGGCACCAGGCACGCCTGTCTCGGCGCGATTCCACACATATGAAACAGCAGCACGCGCTGCACAACAGCGGCAGCGACAAGACTACGGGGAGGTCGTCTACGTGGCCCGTCAGGAAGCGGCGGGGCGATCGTCGGGGGCTGCGGAAGCCGCGGAAACCGACGGGCTGCTGCATCCAGCCACGTGCAATTGGCCCTAGGGTAAGGCTTTGCCGCGCCAGTGTCCAGCAACGGCGGGCAACCGGCTGGCATTGGCTAGAATCGGCGCACCGCAACATGAACGAGGAACCACCCCATGTGGTACGTGATTGAAGGCTATGACGGCCAGGATGTGCTGGCCCAGCGGCTGCAGGTTCGTCCGCAGCACCTGGCGCGCCTGCAGGCGCTGAACGACCAGGGGCGCCTGCTGCTGGCCGGGCCATGCCCGGCCATCGACAGCGAAGACCCGGGTCCGGCAGGCTTCAGCGGCTCGGTGGTCATCGCCGCATTCGACTCGCTGGCGCAGGCGCAGGAATGGGCCGAAGCCGACCCGTACGTGGCTGCGGGCGTGTACGTGCGCACCCAGGTGCGTGCGTTCCGCAAGGTGCTGCCATGAACGCGCGGCGCATCGAACAGATTCGTGATGCGCTGCAGCAAGCATTGGCCCCCAGCGTGCTGGAGATCGAAGACGACAGCCATCGCCATGCCGGCCATGCCGGCGCGCGCGATGGGCGCGGCCATTTCAACGTGCACGTGGTCAGCGAACGCTTCGCCGGCATGGCACCGCTTGCGCGCCACCGTGCGGTCTACGCCGCCCTGGGCAGCCTGATGGACACCGACATCCATGCGCTGTCCATCCGTGCACATACCCCGTCAGAACAGGGCTGAACATGACCCAGATACTGTCTTTGCAGGTCACCGTGCGGGCCTGCCCGGGACATCTTTTTGTGTCCGGAATGGGACATTCGCCTAACGGACAGTTTACAAGCGCAGATGGAAACGCTTACATTCCGCGCCAAGCTGGTAGGTCCAAGCCGTGGAGGGCGGCTTCGTGAACAAGGCAGCCATAACAATCAAAGATGTCGCACGCGAAGCCCGGGTCTCCGTGGCCACGGTTTCCCGCGCGCTCAACGGGCATGAGAACGTTGCCGAACCGGTCCGCCAGCTTGTGCTGGAAGTGGCCGCGCGGCTGCGTTACACCCCACATGCTGCTGCGCGCAGCCTCAGCAGCCGCCGTACCAATACGGTGGGCGTGGTGCTGCCCGATCTGTACGGTGAATTCTTCTCCGAACTGATGCGCGGCATCGACGGGGTGGCCCGCAGCCGCCGCCAGCACCTGCTGGTGTCCAGCTACCACGGCGACCAGGAGCAGCAGGGCGCTGCGCTGCGCGCCATGCGCGGCCGCGTCGATGGCCTGCTGGTGCTGTCCCCGTATGCGGAAAGCCCGGGGTTCCTGACCGACAACCTGCCGCAGTCGCTGCCCACCGTGCTGATCAACACCTACCTGCCCACGCAGGACCACCCGGTGTTGAGCATCGACGACCACGCAGGGGCGATGGCCATGACCCGCCACCTGCTTGATGCCGGCCACCGCCGCATCGCTTTCATTTCAGGCCCGGACCTCAACTTCGACGCGCGCGAGCGCCTGCGCGGCTTCCGTGACGCGCTGGCGGCTGCTGGCAATGGCGCCGAAGGCATCGAGCTGCCCGGTGATTTCGACGAAGCTTCCGGCCATCGCGCCGGTCAGGAGTTGCTGGCAGCCGGTGCGCTGCCCGATGCCGTGTTCGCCGCCAACGACATGATGGCCCTGGGATGTCTGTACGCGTTCGCGCAGGCAGGTGTCCACGTGCCCACCGATGTTGCCCTGGCGGGTTTCGATGACATTCCACTGGCGCGGTTCGTACACCCATCGTTGACCACCATGCAGGTCAGTATCGCCGAATTGGGCGATCGGGCCATGACGCGCCTGTTGCAGTTGATGGACGGCACTACCACGGAAGGGGCAGGGGACAAGCAGACGCTGGTACCCCGCTTGATCGTTCGAGATTCCACCACCTCGCCATCCGGCCGTTGAAGCCGGAGGCTTTCCTTTTCTTTTGACTGATCGCAGGAACCGCGCAAGCGGGACCACCACCCGGAGATTGAGTTGATGATGCATTCCACCATCCGCACGCCGGCACGCCGGCTGCTGAGCACCGCCCTGGTCAGCTGCCTGATGCTGGCCGCGGCCCCGAACGTGATGGCCCAGTCGGCCAACGCCAGCCTGCGTGGCCAGGTGTCCGGCGCCCAGGCCGGCGCGGAAGTGACCGCCACCAACGTGGCCACCGGTTCGGTGCGTCGCGGCACCGTGCGTGCCGACGGCAGCTACTCGCTGATGGGCCTGGACCCGGGCACCTACGACGTGGTGGCCAACGGCCAGACCCAGAAGGTCACCGTCACCGTGGCCTCCACCGCCACGCTGAACTTCAGCGAAGCGGCCGCCACCGGCGGCGGCACCACCGCGGCCACCAACCTGGACACCGTGAACGTGGTCGCGCCGACCCTGCTGCAGGAAGTGCGCACCTCCGAAGTCGGCAAGACCGTCAGCCTGCAGCAGATCCAGACCACCCCGCAGGTGTCGCGCAACTTCCTGGAGTTCGCCGACGCCGTGCCGGGCATGATCTTCACCCGTGATGCCAAGGGCAACACCTCGCTGCGCGGCGGTGCCACCAATGCTGACGGCACCAACGTCTACATCGACGGCGTGGGCCAGAAGAGCTACGTGAAGGGCGGCGGCGTGGCCGGCCAGTCCGGCAGCGCCGGCAACCCGTTCCCGCAGCTGGCCATCGGCGAATACAAGGTCATCAGCGGCAACTACAAGGCCGAGTACGGCCAGGTGTCCAGCGCCGCGGTGACCGCCGCGACCAAGTCCGGTACCAATGAATTCAAGGGTGAGGCGTTCTACCGCTACACCGACGAAGACATGCGCGCCAAGACCCCGGCCGAGCGCCAGGCGGGCCAGGACAAGATGGTCTCGGCCGAGAAGGAATACGGCTTCGCCCTGGGCGGCCCGATCGTCAAGGACAAGGCCCACTTCTTCGTGACCTACGAAGCCAAGCGCTTCGACCTGCCGGTCACCATCGCGCCGGACGGTGCGGTGACCAGCAGCGTCGGTCTGCTGCCGGCTGACGGCGCTGCCGGCCTCGGCCCGGCCAGCCAGCCGTTCCAGCAGGACCTGATCTTCGCCAAGGTCGACTTCGAGCCGACCGACAACGATCGCATCGAACTGACCTTCCAGGACCGCGACGAAACCCAGCAGCAGTTCAGTGGCCAGACCTCGCCGGAAGCCGGCCGTGAAGTGGTCAACACCGACCGCCGCTATGCGCTGCGCTGGAACCACAGCGGTGAGCGTTACTACAACGAATTGATGGTCACCCACGAAGATTCGTTCAACAACCCGACCCCGCTGACCCTGGCCAACGGCATCACCTACACCGCACCGGACGGCACCGAGGACCGCACCATCGTGAAGGTCGGTGGCGCGTCGGCACTGGATTCGCAGGTGAAGGGCCAGAAGGGCTGGTCGATCGAAGACAACCTGACCCTGGACGGCATCCAGTGGGCGGGCGACCACACCATCAAGATGGGCGCGAAGTACAAGGAAATCGATCTGTACGCGTCTGACGCGGCGCAGATCAACCCGACCTTCACCTACACCCTGGGCGATCCGGACTTCCCGTCGGACATCCCGTACAAGGCGCAGTTCGTCAAGCCGGTCACCGGCGTGTCGGGCGTGTCCGGTGAAGTGCGTTCCAAGGCCAAGCAGCTGGGTCTGTTCATCCAGGACGACTGGCAGGTCAACGACCACCTGCAGATCAACCTGGGCCTGCGCTGGGATTACGAAAAGAACCCGGCCTACCTGGACTTCGTGACCCCGCAGCAGGTGGTGGACGCCATCTATTCGCAGGACCCGCGCGCTGCCGCCGGCCAGACCTACGCCGATTCGCTGGCGCTGGGCGGCCTGGACATCAGCGATTACATCAGCAACGGCCACAACCGCAAGGCGTTCAAGGATGCCTGGCAGCCGCGCCTGGGCTTCTCGTATGACATCAACGCCGACGAGCAGCACGTGATCCACGGTGGTGCCGGCCGTTCCTACGACCGCGACCTGTTCGACAACCTGCAGCTGGAAACCACCAAGCTGGCCCTGCCGCAGCCGACGATCTACTTCCGCAACCCGACCACCGGCACCTGCATCAACGGCCAGGCCGCCTGCTACGACTGGAACCCGAACCTGCTCAATGGCATCGGCAACCTGCAGGCCCTGGTGGGCGCCACCAGCAATGCCGGTCTGGAAGTGGATCTGCTCAACAACAAGCTGAAGGCCCCGTACTCGGATCAGTTCAGCCTGGGCATGAGCAACCAGATCGGTGACTGGCTGACCGACGCCACCATCGCCCGTACCCTGAGCTACGACGGCTTCGCCTTCACCCTGGGCAACCGTTACCCGACCGGCCAGTTCTTCGATGACCCGCGCCTGTGCGGCGGCACCGACCCGGGCCTGAGCCAGGCCTGGAGCTGCAACGTGCCGGGCTTCGGCAGCCTGATCATCGGCCAGCAGGGCATCAAGACCCGTGCGACCCAGGTGCTGCTGTCGGCGCAGAAGCCGTTCACCAAGGAAAGCGGCTGGGGCACCTCGATCGCCTACACCTGGACGACCGCGCGCCACAACCGCGACATCAACGAGAAGTACGCGTTCGACCGCGGCCTGATCGGCGATTACCCGACCATCCGTTCCAACGGCGCGCCGCGCCACCGCCTGGTGGTGACCGGTTCGTACGCGGGCTTCTGGGGCATCACCTTCGGTGGCAAGATCACCCTGGCCACCCCGACCGCCGTCAACGACTGGTACGGCATCCCGCAGGCCAGCGGCTACACCCTGCCGACCCCGCAGGCCGCCGTGCCCAACGCCAATGGCAAGTTCCTGATTGGTGGCAAGGTGTTCGGCTACCGCTCGGTCGACCTGCAGGCGACGAAGACGTTCAAGATGCCGGGTGATACCGAGCTGTACGCTCGCCTGGACATCATCAACGTGTTCAACTTCGACAACTTCTCCAGCTACAACTACATCAAGAGCAACGGCAAGCTGGAAGCCAGCTACAACGAGACCGGTGACATCATCGGTACGCCGCGCCAGATCAAGGCCGAAGTGGGCTTCCGCTTCTGATGATCGCGCTTGGTACCGCCGGTTCGCCGGCGGTACCGGTTGTGCAATGGCCGGCCGTGATGGCCGGTCCATTGCCCATGCCAGTGCACCGCGACCGCACGGTGCACTGGCATGGGCAATGACGCCGACACCCGGGCCACGTTTTTCGTGGTTTTTTAAGAGTCCGTGCTGTAAACGATTTCAGGTGTTTGGACGTTATGCTCTTCGATCGAACAGCCCACCGGAGGAACCGCGCCATGCAGGCACGCCACCTGTTGACCGCCGCTGCGATGACCCTGGCCATCGCCGCCTGCAAACCGGCCCAGCAGGAAGCACCTGCCAAGCCCAAGCCGCAGGTGATCCTTGTCGAGGCTGACGCACCGCCGCGGCCGATGAAGCCGGAACTGCCGCCGCTGTTCGACGATATCGAGCGCCGCACCTTCCAGTTCTTCTGGGATACCACCAATGAACTGAACGGCCTGACCCCGGACCGTTACCCGTCGCGTCCGTTCGCCAGCATCGCCTCGGTGGGCTTCGCGCTGACCGCCTACCCGATCGGCATCGAGAACGGGTGGGTCAGCCGCAACCAGGCCATCGACCGCACCCTGACCACGCTGAAGTTCTTCCGCGACGTGCCGATGGGCCCGCAGCGCACCGGCAAGGCCGGTTACAAGGGCTTCTACTACCACTTCCTGGACATGCAGGAAGGCCGTCGCTACGACAGCTGGGTGGAACTGTCGTCGGTGGATACCGCGCTGCTGATGATGGGCGTGTTGTTCGCCCAGTCGTACTACGACGGCGACGACCCGCGCGAAAAAGAGATCCGGCAGATCGCTGACAGCCTGTACAAGCAGGTGGACTGGCCGTGGCTGCAGCAGCGCGCACCGCTCATTTCGATGGGCTGGTTCCCCGAAAGCGGCTTCATCGACCACGACTGGATGGGCTACAACGAAGCGATGATGGTCTACATCCTCGCCCTGGGCTCGCCCAGCCACCCGGTCAGCCCGGATGCGTGGACCGTGTGGACCCGTACCTACGACAACGACTGGGGCGTCTACCAGGGCCAGGAATACCTGTCCTTCGGGCCGCTGTTCGGCCACCAGTACAGCCACGTCTGGATCGACTTCCGCGATATCCAGGACGCGTACATGCGCGAACGCGGCAGCACCTACTTCCTCAACAGCCGTTCGGCGGCGCTGGCCCAGCGTGAGTACGCCATCGCCAACCCGATGAACTGGAAGGACTACGGCGAGAACGTCTGGGGCCTGACCGCCAGCGATGGCCCGCAGAACACCACCCAGGAGTACCGGGGCGAGCAGCGCCAGTTCCGCCATTACTCCTCGCGCGGCGCAGGCCTGCGCGAGAACTTCGACGACGGCACCATCGCCCCGACCGCGGCGGTGTCTTCGATCGTGTTCGCACCGGAGGAAGTGATCCCGGCCACGGTGGAGATGCACAAGCGCTACGGCGACTACATCTATTCCAGCTACGGGTTCCTGGATTCGTTCAACCCCAGCTTCAACTACGACATTCCGATCAAGACCGGGCGCCTGGTGCCCGACCGCGGCTGGGTCGCCAGCGATTACATCGCCATCGACCAGGGCCCGATCCTGACCATGATCGCCAACTACCGCGACGATTTCGTCTGGGAAGTGATGAAGAAGAACCCGTACATCCGCAAGGGTCTGGAACGGGCAGGGTTCAGTGGTGGCTGGCTGGCGCCGGAAGGCGAGTTCCAGCCGCTGCAGCTGCAGAAGGATGAGAAGGCCGCGGCGGCGCGCGCGGTGGGTATCGCAGAATCGCGCGCGGCCGCCGCGCAGGAACAGAAGAACAATGCCAACCGCAACACTGGACAGGGGAAGTAAGCCGGTGCATCCCTGGACCCATCGCCTGCGCCGCTGGGCGCTGCCGCTGCTGGCCATGCTGGCCGTTGCCGGCTGCGCCCGCACCGAGCAGGGCACCACCACCGTGCGCTTCTGGGCCATGGGCCGCGAAGCGGAAGTGGTCAGCGAGCTGATCCACGAGTTCGAAGCCGAGAATCCCGGCATCAAGGTGGATGTGCAGAACATTCCGTGGACGGCCGCGCATGAGAAGCTGCTGACCGCCTTCGCCGCCGATGGCCTGCCCGATGTCTGCCAGCTCGGCAACACCTGGGTGCCCGAGTTCGCCGAACTGGATGCCCTCACTCCGCTGCAGCCGTTCGTGCAGCGCTCCACCGTGGTCGATCCGCAGGATTATTTCCAGGGCATCTGGGATACCAACGTGATCCACGGCGAGCTGGTGGGCGTGCCGTGGTACGTCGATACGCGCCTGATCTACTACCGCAAGGACCTGCTGGCCAAGGCCGGTTTCGACCACCCGCCGCGCACCTGGGCCGAGTGGGACCAGCAGATGGCCGCGATCAAGAAGATGCAGGGACCGAACCGTTATGCGGTGCTGATGCCGATCAACGAATTCGAGCAGCAGCTGTCGCTGGCGCTGCAGCAGCCCGATCCGCTGCTGCGTGACGACGACACCCGTGGCAACTTCGCCAGCCCCGGCTTCCGCCGCACCCTGGCGTTCTACTCGAACATGTTCGAGCAGGGCTGGGCGCCGAAGATGTCCGAGACGCAGATCTCCAACGTCTGGGATGAATTCTTCCGCGGCTTCAACGTCTTCTACATCTCCGGGCCCTGGAACATCCGCGAGTTCAAGAAGCTGCAGCCGAAGGAACTGGAAGGGCAGTGGGGCACCGCTGCGCTGCCGGGCCCGGAGGGCCCGGGCGCGGGCATTGCCGGCGGCACCAGCCTGGTGATCTTCCGCAAGTCGCAGCAGAAGGAAGCCTCGTGGAAGCTGATCGAGTTCCTGTCGCGGCCGGAAATCCAGGCCCGCTTCCATTCCATCATCGGTGACCTGCCGCCGCGTCGCAGCACCTGGAACGCGCCTTCGCTGGCGGGCGATCCGCTGGCCGCGGCCTTCCGTGACCAGCTGGAACGGGTCAAGCCCACGCCGAAGGTGCTGGAGTGGGAGCGCATCGTGCAGGAAATGCGCATCGTCACCGAAAAGGTGGTGCGCGGTGGCCTGCCGCAGGACAAGGCCGTGGAAGAGCTGGACCAGCGCGTGGACAAGGTGCTGGCCAAGCGCCGCTGGATGCATGAACAACAACGCCTGCAGGGCGGCGGTGCGCAGGCACCTGCCGATGCGCCGGCCGCAGCGGCCGGGAGCCCGCAATGAAACGTACTTCGCTTGCCGGCTGGATCTTCGCCGGCCCCTCGCTGATCGTGCTGGGCCTGTTCTTCGGCCTGCCGGTGGCCTCGGCGCTGGCGCTGAGCGTGACCGACTTCGATCTGTATGCCCTGTCCGACAGCAGCAACCTGCGGTTCGTCGGCCTGGGCAACTACATCGATCTGCTGCAGACCCCGATGTTCTGGAAGTCGCTGTGGAACACCACCTACTTCGTGCTGATCGGCGTACCGCTGTCGATCGGCGTGTCGCTGGGCGCGGCGATGCTGCTGAACGCACCGGCGGCGCGCTTCAAGGCGCTGTTCCGCACCGCACTGTTCGCCCCGGTGGTGACCACCCTGGTGGCGGTGGCGGTGATCTGGCGCTACCTGTTCCACACCAGCTACGGCCTGGTGAACTACGGCCTGGGCCACATCGGCATCAGCCCGATCGACTGGCTGGGTGACCCGAACTGGGCCATGCCCACCATCATGCTGTTCGCCGTGTGGAAGAACTTCGGCTACAACATGGTGATCTTCCTGGCCGGCCTGCAGGCCATTCCGCACGACCTGTACGAGGCCGCGCGCATCGACGGTGCCTCGCGCTGGAAGCAGTTCCTGCACATCACCCTGCCGATGCTCGGCCCGGTGCTGCTGGTGGTCGGCGTCATTACCGTGTCCGGCTACTTCCAGCTGTTCGCCGAACCCTATGTGATGACCCGCGGCGACCCACTGCAGAGCACCGTCAGCGTGCTGTATTTCATGTTCGAGGAAGGCTTCAAGTGGTGGAACCTGGGTCGCGCCTCCGCGGTGGCGTTCCTGCTGTTCCTGATCATCCTGGCGGTGACCACCGTGATGCTGCGTTTCGGCCGCAAGAGGCAGTTGGTATGAGTCGTGAAATCGGCCAGTCGCGCTGGCACCCGTGGATGGTCAATGGTGCGTTGCTGGTGCTGGCCCTGGTCAGCCTTGCGCCGCTGCTGTGGATGGTCTCGGTCTCGTTCATGCCGCAGGGCGAGGCCACCCATTTCCCGCCGCCGTTGCTGCCCTCGCACGTCACCACGCGCAACTACCTGGAGTTGTTCGCGCGCACCGGCATGGGCGGCAACTTCGCCAACAGCCTGCTGGTGTCGCTGGCCATCACCCTGGGCTCGCTGCTGCTCAACACCATGGCCGGATACGCCTTCGCCAAGCTGAACTTCGTCGGCCGCGAGCGTCTGTTCCAGGTGCTGATGGCGGCGCTGGTCATCCCGGCGCAGGTGGCCATGCTGCCGCTGTTCCTGCTGATGAAGCAGCTGGGCCTGGTCAACAGCTTCGGCGGCGTGATCGTGCCGGCCCTGGCCAGCGTGTTCGGCATCTTCCTGGTGCGCCAGTACGCCCGCTCCATTCCCGATGAGCTGCTGGAAGCGGCGCGCATCGACGGGGCAGGGGAGCTGCGCATCTTCTTCCAGATCGTGCTGCCGATGCTCAAGCCGGTGCTGGTCACCCTGGCGATCTTCACCTTCATGGGCGCATGGAACGATTTCATGTGGCCATTGATCGTGTTGACCGACCAGGAGCACTACACTTTGCCGGTGGCACTGGCCACCCTCTCGCGCGAACACATCATGGACGTGGAAATGATGATGGCCGGCGCGGTGGTCACCGTGGTTCCGGTGCTGGCGCTGTTCCTGGTGCTGCAGCGGTACTACATCCAAGGTCTGTTGCTGGGGAGTGTGAAGGGATGAAGCGTGCGATCGCCGTTGGATTGGGCCTGCTGTGGTCTTCCCTGGCGATCGCCGCACCACCGGCGCTGCCCGCGCCGAAGGTGCTGGATGACTTCGACGACGTCGGCGCATGGAAGCTGGTGCTGTCCGACCAGGTCAGTGGTTCGCTGCGCCCGGTCACCGCACCGGGCGGTGGCCGCGCGCTGTGCCTGGATTACGACTTCCACAAGGTCTCCGGCTATGTGGGCCTGCGCCGCGCGCTGAACATCGAATACCCGGTCAACTACCGCTTCGGCTTCCAGCTGCGCGGCGATTCGCCGGGCAACGACCTGCAGTTCAAGCTGATCGACGCCAGCGGTGACAACGTGTGGTGGGTCAACCGCCCCGGTTACAGCTTCCCCAAGGCTTGGACGCCGGTGGAGTACCGCCGGCGCCAGATCGACAAGGCCTGGGGGCCGTCGCCGGACAAGGAGATGGCGCGTAGCGCCGCAGTCGAGTTCACCATCTACAGCAAGGTGGGCGGGCGCGGCACGGTGTGCTTCGACAAGCTGACCCTGCAGGGCCTGCCTGCGCAGGACACCTCGCCGTTGCATCCGGCGGTGATTGCCGATACCGCGCCTGCGCTGCAGGACCGCATGATCGACGGCAAGAGCGATACCTTCTGGATCAGTGGCGGGGTCAAGCAGCAGACCATCAGCCTGGACCTGCACGACACGCGCGAGATCGGCGGGGCGGTGATCGACTGGCTGCCCAGCCTGGAAGCGACCCGCTACACCGTGCGCACCTCGCAGGATGGCCGCGACTGGCGCACCGTGCGTGAGGTGACCAATGGCGGCGGTGGCCGTGATTGGCTCGCGCTGCCCGACACCGACGCGCGCTATGTGCGCTTCGACCTGCAGGGCGGCCCGAACTGGCGCTACGGCATCCGCGACATCGCGCTGAAGCCGCTGGCCTTCGCGGCCACGCCCAACGCCTTCCTCTCGTCGGTGGCGGCGGACCTGCCGCGCGGCGCACTGCCGCGTGCGTTCGTGGGCGAGCAGCCGTACTGGACCCTGCTGGGCCTGGATGGTGGCCAGGAACAGGCGCTGATCAGCGAAGACGGTGCGCTGGAGCCGGCCAAGGGCAGCTTCAGCATCGAGCCGTTCGTCCGCCTGGATGGAAAGCTGCTGGACTGGTCCAACGTGGCCATCACCCAATCGCTGCAGGATCGCTATCTGCCCATCGCCAACGTGGACTGGGTGCATGAGAAGGCTGGGTTGTCGGTCACCGGTTTCGTGCAGGGCACGCCCGAGCGCGCGCAGCTGATCGGCCGCTACCGCCTGAGCAACCCGGACAAGGTGGCGCACGAATACACCCTGGCCCTGGCGATCCGGCCGTGGCAGGTGAACCCGCCGACTCAGTTCCTGAACACCACCGGCGGCTTCAGCCGCATCGAAGCGCTGGACGTGGGCGACCAGCTGGTACGGGTGAACGGCGAGCCGCGCATCTACCCGCTGCAGGCCCCGGACGCACGCTTCGCCACCACGTTCGATGGCAAGCTCGATGCGATGCACTTGGCCTCGGGCAAGTTCCCGGCGACCACGGCGGTGAAGGATTCCACGGGCCTGGCCTCCGGCGCCCTGCTGTACACGATCAAGCTCGAACCCGGGCAGAGCCGCGAGGTGGCCGTGGTGCTGCCGCAGACCGGCGGCTGGAAGCCGCAGGCGCTGGACGTGGCCAAGGCACAGCAGCAGGTCGCGGCGATGTGGCGCGACAAGCTGGGCGTGGTCAGCCTGCAGGTGCCTGCGGCGGGCCAGCCGCTGGTGGAAACCCTGCGCACTGCCGTCGCCCACATGCTGATTTCCCGCGTGGGGCCGCGCCTGCAGCCGGGCACGCGTTCGTATGCACGCAGCTGGATCCGCGACGGCGCGATGATTTCCGAAGGACTGCTGCGCATGGGCCGCAGCGATGCGGTGCGGGACTACGTGAACTGGTACGCGCCCTTCCAGTTCGAGAACGGCAAGGTGCCGTGCTGCGTGGATGCACGCGGCAGCGACCCGGTGCCGGAGAACGACAGCCATGGCGAACTGATCTACAACATCGCCGAGTACTGGCGCTACACCGGCGATGGCACCTTCCTGGAACTGATGTGGCCGCACGTGCAGGGCGCCTACCAGTACATGGAACAGCTGCGTGCCAGCGAGCGCACCGAAGAGAACCGCGCGCGCAATCCCGCGTTCTACGGGATGATGCCGGCCTCTATCAGCCACGAAGGCTATTCGGCCAAGCCGATGCATTCGTACTGGGACAATTTCTGGGCACTGCGCGGTTACAAGGACGCGGCGATCATCGCCGCGCAGCTGGGCAAGGTCGAAGCGATGCAGATCAGCGAATCGCGCGACCAGTTCCGTGATGACCTGCAGGCATCGCTGCAGTCGGCCATGCAGCAGCATCGCATCGACTTCCTGCCCGGTTCGGCCGAGCTGGGGGACTTCGATGCCACCTCCACCACCATCGCCCTGGCGCCTGGTGGTGAGCAGGGGCGCCTGCCGCAGCCCGCGCTGGACACCACGTTCGAGCGCTACTGGAACGAATTCGTGGCGCGCCGCGACGGCAAGCGCGAATGGAAGGATTACACCCCGTACGAGTGGCGCAACGTGGCCGCGTTCGTGCGCCTTGGCTGGCGTGACCGCGCCTGGCAGGCCAGCCAGTTCTTCTTCAAGGACCGCGCGCCGCTGGCCTGGAACCAGTGGGCCGAAGTGGTCTCGCGCACGCCGCGCACGCCGTTCTTCGTGGGCGACCTGCCGCATGCCTGGGTGGCCTCGGACTTCGTGCGCTCGGCGCTGGACATGTTCGCCTACAACCGCGATGTGGATGACGCGCTGGTGCTGGCCGCAGGTATTCCCACGGCCTGGTTCCAGGGCGAGGGCATTGCCGTGCAGGGCCTGCGCACCCCACAGGGGCAGCTGAACTACCGCCTGCAACGCAACGACAAGCAGCTGGTGCTGGAAGTGCAGCCGGGCCTGCTGCCGCCGGTGGGGGGCGTGGTGCTGCCGTGGCCCTACAGCGGCGAACCCGGCGCGGCCACGGTCAATGGCGAGCCGGCCGAATGGGTGGACAACGAGCTGCACGTGCACGCGCTGCCAGCGCGTGTGGAAATTGAAGTGCCAAGTGCGGTGCGCCGCGCCGAACGCAAGGGGCAGTAAACATGGTGTTGAAGCAGGGGAGGGCGCGCGTGGCACTGCGCGCCCTGGGGCTGGCGATGGCATTGGCATGGCCCGCGTTGGCGGTGGCGCAGCAGGCAGGTGAGCCTGCCGTTGCGCAGGCATCGACCGCGCCCGGCATGGGCATGGTCACCTTCAACCTGCACCATGACCGCGAAGACTGGCCGACCCGGCGGCGCACGATCGTGGCCGAGCTCAAGCGCCTGCAGCCCGATGCCATTGCACTGCAGGAAGTGATCCAGCGCCGCAACGTGCGCAACCAGGCACAGTGGCTGGCCAGCCAGCTCGGTTACAAGTACGTCTTCGTATCCACCGATCCGGTGGGTGCGCCCAAGCGCTATGGCAACGCGCTGCTGACCCGGCGCCCGATCCTGGCCCACGGCGAGCACCTGCTGCAGCCGCTGGATGACTACCGCACCGTGGCCCACCTGCGCATCGACGTGGACGGGCAGCCGGTGAACGTCTATGCCACGCATCTGAACGAGCGCAGTGACGAGCGTGGCCAGGGCATCCGCCGCAGCCAGGTGGAAGACCTGCTTCGCTTCATCACCGAAACCTCGGCCGGTGCGCCGGTGGTGATTGCCGGTGACTTCAACGCGCTGGTGGATGCAGGCGACCTGAGCGAGCTGCGCAGCCACTACGGCGACAGCTACGGCAGCGTGCATGTGAACACCGACCTGGCCGAGGTCAGTACCTTGAACCGGCACTATTACCAGGCGCCCTCGCGCATCGACCACATCTTCTTCCAGCAGGACCGGATGGTCGCGCGCGAAGCCAGGATCCTGTTCGACCAGCCCGACGACAGCGGTCGCTGGGCGTCGGACCACTACGGGGTCTGGACCCGGCTGCAGTTCGCCCCGGCGCGCTGACACCACCGGGCTTCATGCTCTGGTAGGTGCCGACCTTGGTCGGCACGGACGCATCCGCGTGCGGTGAATCAAAGTGCCAACCAAGGTGGCACCTACCCAGGAAGCAGTGCCGCACCCGCTCTTGCTCTGGTAGGTGCCGACCTTGGTCGGCACGGACGCATCCGCATGCGGTGAATCAAAGTGCCAACCAAGGTTGGCACCTACCCAGGAAGCAGTGCCGCACCCGCTCTTGCTCTGGTAGGTGCCGACCTTGGTCGGCACGGACGCATCCGCGTGCGGTGAATCAAAGTGCCAACCAAGGTTGGCACCTACCAAGAAAGCAGTGCCGCACCCGCTCTTGCTCTGGTAGGTGCCGACCTTGGTCGGCACGGACGCATCCGCGTGCGGTGAAGCAAAGTGCCAACCAAGGTTGGCACCTACCAAGCAAGCAGTGCCGCACCCGCTCTTGCTCTGGTAGGTGCCGACCTTGGTCGGCACGGACGCATCCGCGTGCGGTGAATCAAAGTGCCAACCAAGGTTGGCACCTACCCAGCAAGCAGTGCCGCACCCGCTCTTGCTCTGGTAGGTGCCGACCTTGGTCGGCACGGACGCATCCGCGTGCGGTGAAGCAAAGTGCCAACCAAGGTTGGCACCTACCAAGCAAGCACGGACGCACCTGCGCGCGGTGAATCAAAGTGCCAACCAGGTTTGGCAACCACCAAGGCCCTACGGGCCGCACCAACAAAAACGGCGGGGATCATCGATCCCCGCCGTTTCGCTTTCACGCGATCAAAGAACGATCAGTTCGCCGGCGGCGTGCGCTTGGCGGCTTCTTCGTCTTCATCCGACGCCGGGGCCTCGGCAGCCTGGCTGGCCGAATCGGCGTGGCCATCGGCCACCGGGTCGATCGACGGCGTCACCACGGCTTCGGCCACCGGCGCAGCAGCTTCAACCGGCGCGGCTTCCACCACGGCCGGGGCCACCGGCTGCTCGGCCACCGGCTCAACCTGCACGACCGGCGCGGATTCGGCTGCCGGTGCGACGACCGGTGCAGCCTCTGCCACCGGAGCAGCCTCGACGGCGACCGGCTTGGCCTCGACCACCGGGGCGGCGTCGGTCACGACCGGAGCGGCTTCCACCACCGGAGCGGCCTCGACCACGGCCGGCTTGACCTCGGCCACGGGGGCGGCGGCAACCGGCTGCACCGGGGTGGCCGCATCGATGGCATCCAGCATGCTGGTCTGCACCGGGGTCGGCTTCGGCTGTTCCGGCTGCGCTGCCGCTTCGCGGGCCACCGGCACGTCCACGGACTGCACTTCGGCAACCGCTTCCAGCACCGCGCTGCTGACCGCAGCCACCGGTGCGGCAGCGGCCACAGCGGCCGGTGCGCGCGCGGGCTTTTCCGCCTCTACGCTGGCCGGCTCGATCTCGTCGTCGAAATCGAACTCGGGCTGCGAACGCGCCGGCTGCTGGGCAGCCACCGGAGCGGGCGCGCTGCTGTCGCGGTTCGGTTCGACCACGTCCTGGTCTTCGCCTTCGTCACCCTCGTCCTGGTCATCGCCCAGCGCGTCGGTGCCGTTGGCGTTCTCGGCGCCACCGCGACGACGACGACGGCCACCGCGACGGCCGCGACGACGGCGGGTTGCGCCTTCGCCGGCCTGCTCGCCATTGGCCGCATCGGCCGCAGCCTCTTCATCGCCGGCAACCACGCCTTCGGCCTCAACGGCCGGGGTCGGGGTGGTGTCAGCGGGGGCCTCGACCTGTGCTGCCGGAGCGGCAACCGGGGTCGCCACCGGTGCGGTGGCTTCCTGTGCAGTGACCACGTTGGCGGCCACCGCAGTGGCGGCAACCGCGGCGGCCGCGGCGGCTGGCACGGTTTCCACGGCCTCTTCGGCGGCGTTGCGCTGCGGCTTGTCGGTCGGCTTCTCGCCATCCTGCGGACGCGGCTGGCGCGGCTGCTTCAGCTTCGGCTGCTGCTGGCCCTGGCCCTGGTTGGGGTTCTGGCCCTGCTGCTCGTTGCGCGGCTTGTTCTGCTGCGGCTGCTGCGGCTGGGCAGCGTCCTTCTGCTGCTTGCCCTGCTGCGGCTGCTGCTGCGCATTGCCGTTGTTGTTGCGGCCTTCCTTGCGCTGTTCGTTGCGGTCCTTGCGGTTGCCGCCATCCTTCTGCGCATTGCCGTTGCCGCCGTTGCCACGGTTCTCGTCGCGGCGGTCCTTGTTGCGGTCCTTGTTGCGATCCTTGTTACGGTCCTTGCGCTGGCCGCCGTCGTGCTGCGGCTGGCGCGCGGCCGGGGCCGGCGCGGCCGCCGGGGCCGGTTCGCCACCAAAGATGCGCTTCAGCCAACCGACCACGCCACCGCTGCTGGCAGCGGCCGGGGCAGCTGCAGCCACCGGGGCCGGTGCCGGGGCAGCGACCGGTTCGGCTTCGGCACGCACCGGGGCCGGTGCGGTGTGCTTGACCTGGGTCACCGCCGGCGGCGGGATGTTCAGCTGGCCCTTGGTCAGGGCGTGCACCGGCAGCTTGCGCGGGGTGCCGCGCTGGTAGCTGGGCTTGTTGCTCTCTTCACCCAGCTCGTTCTCGCGCAGGCGGGTAACGGTGTAGTGCGGGGTGTGCAGCTGCTCGTCGGCAACGATCACGATCGGCGCTTCGTGGCGGCGTTCGATCTCGCGCAGCGCGCTGCGCTTCTCGTTCAGCAGGTAATTGGCGATCTCCACCGGGGCCTGGACCAGCACCTGTCCGGTGTTTTCCTTCATCGCATGCTCTTCGGCCACGCGGATGATCGACAGCGACAGCGACTCGACGCTGCGCATGCGGCCATGGCCATCGCAGCGCGGGCAGACGATCTGGCTGGATTCGCCCAGGCTCGGGCGCAGGCGCTGGCGGCTCATTTCCAGCAGGCCGAAGCGCGAGATGCGGCCGACCTGCACGCGCGCACGGTCGTACTTCAGCGCGTTGGCCAGACGGTTCTCGACCTCGCGCTGGTGCTTGTTGGAGGCCATGTCGATGAAATCGATCACCACCAGGCCGCCCAGGTCGCGCAGGCGCAGCTGGCGGGCCACTTCCTCGGCCGCTTCCAGGTTGGTCTGGAAGGCGGTGTCTTCGATGTCGCTGCCCTTGGTGGCGCGCGAGGAGTTCACGTCCACGGCGGTCAGCGCTTCGGTCTGGTCGACCACGATCGAGCCGCCCGACGGCAGGCGCACGTTGCGCTCGTAGGCACCTTCGATCTGCGATTCGATCTGGAAGCGGTTGAACAGCGGGATGTCGTCCTTGTAGTGCTTGAGCTTGCGCAGGGTCTGCGGCATCACCTGCTGCATGAACTCCTTGGCGTGCTCGTACATCTCCTCGGTGTCCACCAGGATCTCGCCGATGTCGGCGCGCAGGTAGTCACGCAGGGCGCGCACGATCAGGCGCGATTCCTGGTAGATCAGGAACGGGGCCGGCTTGCTCAGGGCGGCTTCGGCAATGGCGCGCCAGACGCTCAGCAGGTAGTCCAGGTCCCACTGCAGCTCTTCGGCATCGCGGCCGACGCCGGCGGTGCGGATGATCACGCCCATGTCGTCGGGGATGTTCAGCTTGTCCAGGGCGTCCTTCAACGCGGCCCGGTCTTCGCCCTCGATGCGACGGGAAACACCGCCGGCGCTGGGCGAATTCGGCATCAGCACCATGTAGCGGCCGGCCAGGGAGATGAACGTGGTCAGGGCAGCGCCCTTGTTGCCACGCTCTTCCTTGTCGACCTGCACGACCACTTCCTGGCCTTCCTTCAGCAGCTCGCGGATGCCGGCCTTGTTGTGGTCGACGCCCGCCTGGAAGTAGTCGCGGGAGATTTCCTTCAGCGGCAGGAAGCCGTGGCGACCGCCGCCGTATTCGACGAAGGCCGCTTCCAGCGAGGGCTCGATGCGGAAGATCCGGCCCTTGTAGATGTTGGACTTCTTCTGTTCCTTGGACGGCTGCTCGATATCGATGTCATACAACGACTGGCCATCGACGATGGCAACACGCAGCTCTTCGGCCTGCGTGGCGTTGATCAGCATTCGCTTCATTCTTGCGTTCCTCGCAAGCGGCTACCGCGCGGAACGCCATGGGGTTTCGCCTCTGGATACGGCTCGCCGCCCATTCGCGCATGCGCGGGGAGGGCAGCTTCGGTTTCCAGCGCTACGACACCACGGCAGGCCGCGGGAGCGCTTCACTCTTATGGGTTTTGGGGTGTTGCAGGGCCGCAGGCAGCTGTCAGCCAGGCTGGAGCGCCACGCGGGACATGTTCAGCTCGGTTGCGTGTCAGGCATCCGGCGATGGCCGGGAAGGCCGGTGAGCCGCTAACATGGCCGCCCCGCGGGCGGTGGTCGCGCACTGTGCCGGATTCGTCGGAAGCTGGGCTTCTGGCCCTGAGTAACTTCCAACGAAATCAATCCCTTATCTCGCCCCCCGAGTGTAACAGAATAAACAGCCCGATGACTGCATCAGACCCCACCAAGCCGGCCGGCGACAAGCCTTCCGTGCGCATGATCACCGTTCCCGAGGACCGCGCCGGCCAGCGGCTGGACAACTTTCTGCTGGGCCAGCTGAAGGGCGCCCCGCGCAGCCTGGTCTACAAGCTGGTGCGCAGCGGCCAGGTGCGTGTGAATGGCGGCCGCGCCAAGGCCGAACGCAAGCTGGAGGCGGGCGACGAGGTGCGTGTGCCGCCGGTTCGTCTCACTGAAGAAGGAGACAAGGCCGGCCCGCCCGAGGCGTTCATGCGCCGGCTGGAGCAGGCGATCGTGTTCGAGGACGCGCGCCTGCTGGCCCTGAACAAGCCCACCGGCGTGGCCAGCCACGGCGGCAGCGGCATCAGCTTCGGCGCCATCGAGACCCTGCGTGCGCTGCGCCCGGGGCAGACCCTGGAGCTGGTCCACCGGTTGGATCGCGACACCTCGGGCCTGCTGATCGTGGCCAAGAAGCGTTCGGCGCTGAGCGAACTGCAGGCCCTGCTGCGTGAAGACCACGGTGCCGGCATCCGCAAGCGCTACCTGACCCTGCTGGCCGGGCGCATGCCCGACGGCGTGATGACCGTGGACGCCCCGCTGCACGTGGGCCTGCGCCAGGGCGGCGAGCGCCATGTGCAGGTGAACGCGATCGGCAAGGAATCGATCAGCCACTTCCGCGTGCTGGAACGGCGCGGCGGGCATTCGTACTGCGAGGTGCGCATCGAAACCGGCCGTACCCACCAGATCCGCGTGCATGCCCAGCACCTGGGGCACCCGGTGGCCGGTGACGATAAGTACGGCGATCCTGCCGTCAACAAGCGGCTTCGTGAGCAGATCGGGCTGAAGCGCCTGTTCCTGCACGCCGCCTCGCTGGAGTTTGCGCTGGACGCCGGCCAGACCCCGTATGTGCTGAACGCGCCGTTGGCCGAAGAGCTGGTGGAAGCGATGGATCGCCTGAAGTAGGCGACCCTTGTAGAGTCGAGCCGTGCTCGACTGCTCTTCGGCCGGGCGCGGCGGAAAGCCAGTCGAGCACGGCTCGACTCTACCGGGCGGCGCGCAAACCACTCACCACTTGAACAGCACCAGGCTGATCGCCAGCGTGCCCATGCCGGCCACCAGCCCGTACACGGTCTCGTGGCCCTTGGCATAGCGCTTGGCCGCCGGCAGAAGCTCATCCAGCGCCAGGAACACCATCACCCCGGCAATCAGTCCGAACACCCAGCCGAACGTGGCGTGCGACAGCGCGCCCTTCAGCAGGAAATAACCGATCACCGCGCCCACCGGCTCGGCCAGGCCCGACAGCAGGCTGGCGGCGAAGGCGTGCAGCTTGTTCTGCGTGGCGAAGTACACCGGCACCGCGATCGCGATGCCTTCGGGAATGTTGTGGATGGCGATGGCAAAGGCCAGCGGCATGCCCACCGACGGGCTTTCCAGGGTGGCGAAGAAGGTGGCCAGCCCTTCCGGGAAGTTGTGCGCGGTGATGGCGATGGCGGTCAGCAGGCCGACCCGCTTGATGTACGCCTTGTTGTTGTCGCGGAACGCGGGGTCCTGCTTGTCCAGCGTCTCGTGCGGGTTGGGAATCAGGTGGTCGATCACCACGATCGCCAGCATGCCCAGCAGGAAGGCCGCCGTGCCGTAGGTGAAGCCGCTGCGCTCGCCGTAGGCCAGCGAGAACGAGTCGATGGCCTTGTTCAGGATTTCCGACAGCGAGACATAGACCATCGCGCCGCCGGCGAAGGCCAGGCCGAAGGCCAGCAGGCGCGGGTTGGGCCGGCGCGAGAACAGCACCAGCAGGCTGCCGATGGCCGTGGCCAGGCCGGCGGCCAGGGTGACGGCCAGCGCCATCCAGATGTTTTCAGGGGGGATCTGCAGCATGTGCCGACGCGTTCCAGGGTTTCAGTCGACCGCCCCGGCACGGGCCGGGGCGGCAGGGGCGAGGCGGGCGTCGGCTGGCCTCGTCGCAGTCAGCGCGATCAGCCGCCGCGGCGGGCGCGCTCCTCAATGGCAAAGCACTGGTCGGGCTTGGGCTGCGGCGGGTTGAAGCTGACCGGCACCTGGATCGTGGCCGGCACGGCCGCGCCATTGCGGGTGGCGGCCTTGAACTGCCAGCCCTGCACGGCGGTGCGGGCCAGTTCGTCCAGCTGCGGGTTGCCCGCGCCGGTCAGCAGGGCCACGTCGCTGGGCTTGCCGTCGGTGCCGATCACCACCTTGAAGGTGCTGGTGCCGCCCACGCCCAGGCAGGCCAGTTCCAGCGGGTACTGCGGCGGCGGTGTCTTCACCGCCGCCACTTCGGTGGGCGGGGCGGCCGGTGCCGCCTGCGGTTCTGCGCCGCCGCAGCCGGCCAGGCCGGTGGCAGCCAACAGGGAAAGGCTCAGCAGTCGCACATTCATCACTTTTGCTCCGTCAGGGCCGAAGTCTTGGCCGCGCAGATGAAGTCGTTCTCGCTCAGGCCGCCCACGTCGTGGGTGGAATAGCGCACGACGGCGCGGTCGTAATGCACGCCCAGGTCCGGGTGGTGGTCCTCGTGGTGGGCGATCCAGGCCAGCGCGTTCACGAAGGCCATGGTTTCGTAGTAGTTCTTGAAGCGGAAGGTGCGCAGCAGGGCCTGGCCGGCCTCGGCCAGCTCCCAGCCCGGCACCTGCGGCAGCAGCTCGGCCAGGCGGGCCTCGCCCAGCTTGTGGTCGCTGCCCTTTCGCGGCACGCAGTGCGCCTGTGCCAGCGGAATCAGGTCGGACATGGGTTCCTCCACCTCGTGTTGACTGAACAATGCGCCGGACAGTGTATAAATCGAATGAGCGGCCGACGCTGACTTGGCTAGAATAGCCTGATGATCCAGATCTCCGACACTGCCCAGACCCATTTCCGCAAGCTGATCGAACGTGAGGGCGTGCCCGGCATGGGCGTGCGCCTGAGCGCCGTCGATCCCGGCACGTCACGCGCCGATGCGCGCCTGGAGTTCGCCGAGCCGACCGATCTGCTGGGCGACGAATGGGCCGTGGATTGCGACGGCTTCACCTTGTACGTCGACGCCACCAGCGTCGGCTGGCTCGATGGCGCGGAAATCGACATCGTGCCCGGCACCGCCGGTACCCAGCAGCTGACCATCAAGGCGCCGCGCATCAAGGGCGAAGCGCCCGGCGAAGCGGCTTCGCTGGTGGAGCGCGTGCATTGGGTGGTGGAAAACGAGGTGAACCCTCAGCTGGCCTCGCACGGTGGCAAGGTGGCCGTGCAGGAAGTCTCGGCCGACGGCGTGGTGCTGCTGCGCTTCGGTGGCGGCTGCCAGGGCTGCGGCATGGCCGATGTCACGCTGAAGCAGGGTATTGAAAAGACCCTGATGGGCCGCGTGCCGGGCGTGACGGCGGTGCGTGACGCCACCGACCACGACAGCGGCCACGCGCCGTACATTCCCCGCGGCAACGCCGCCTGACCGGCACCGCGTGCCTCTGCCCAGGGCTGAGCAACTTGTCGATGTGCTGCTGGCACGCCAGCAGCAGCGTCTCATTCTCGAAAAGCACACCCGCCTGCCGTATGGCTGGGCGATCTGGCTGCGCTCGCTGAAACCCCTGCCACGGCTGTTCCATGCCCGCGATGTGATTGCGGTGCTGCTGCCGCGGCCATTGCCGGGGCGTCCGGGACGACTGCCGGCGCTGTCGCCGTGGAATGCGGCGCGGCGCCTGTTCTGGCAGGACTGGGAGCCGGCGCCGCGTGACCAGCGCTGGATGCGCTGGACCTCGGCCGTGCTCAGCGCCGTGCTGCATCTGCTGTTCTTCCTGCTGCTGCTATGGGTGGCGGTGATCCGCACCACCGAGCCCGATGCGGAGGGCGCCGAAGGCGAGCGCGTGCAGATTGAATTCGTCGGTGCCGGCGCGCAGGAAGGGGGGGGCGATCAGGCCGGTGCCGAAGCCGCTGCAGCGGCAGCGCCGGCCGGTTCCAGTGCCGCCAGCGGTGCGCCCGGCGGTGCTGCCACCGCACCACAGCCGCAACCGCAGCCCGTTCCGCCCGCACCTGCAGCGCCCGCCGCTGCGGCTGCGGAGAGTGCGCCGCCGCTGGCCGAGCCGGCGCCTGCGGTGGAAACCGCGCCGCCGCCTTCACCGGTGCAGGCCACCGAGGTCGCTGAGGTCACGTCCGATTTCGTGGTGCCGCCAGTGACGGTGCCGCGTACCGAGGTGAGCGTGGTGCCGCGCAGTGTCACCCCCAGCGTGACCGAGCGCAGCGTGCCACTGCTGCAGGCGCCGGCCACCCCGGCGCCCGTGGCACCGACGCAGGTGGTGGTGCAGACGCCTGCACCGCGCGATATCCAGGTGCGCGAGCGCGAAGTGGCCGTGGTGGATGCACCCGTGCTGGCGCCGCAGCCGATGCGCAGCGTGGAAGTGCCGGTGTCGATGCCGCAGCGCGAAGTGCAGGTGCGCGAACGCGAAGTACAGGCAGTGGTTGATCCGCAGGTGCGCATGGCGACCGTGGCCGGCCGCGAGCCGACAGTGCGTGCACCACAGGGCCGTGACGTGCAGGTGCGCGAGCGTGCGATCGCCCCGGCGCCGGCTGCCGCGCCGTCGTCGGCCACCGGCAGTGGTGCTGCGCAGGCCGCGGCAGCCTCAGCCCAGAGTTCGGCAGCGCAAAGCGAGGCCAGCACGGCGGCCACTGCAGCGCCCGCTGCCGCGGCGAAACTGGCACAGGCCGGTGCGCGGCCGTCGCCGACACCGGGCAACTGGGCCACGCCCGCGCGCGGCGACGATTGGGGTGCATCCAGCCGCAATCGTGACGGCGCCGCGCAGGGCAGCAGCCAGGCCAGCCGCAGTGGCCAGGGCGAGGGCTTGTTCAACGCCGACGGCAGCGTGCGCGTGCCTGGCCAGGAGGGCACGGGCGCGGCCGAGCGCGGCGCCCCGGGCGGGGCCAATGACGGTTGGAGCAAGGAGCGCATCGCCCAGTCCGGCACCTGGCTCAAGCGGCCGCCGTACGACTACACGCCCACCTCGTTCGACAAGTACTGGGTGCCGCAGGAATCGCTGCTGGCCGAATGGGTACGCAAGGGCATCAAGGCCATGGAGATTCCGTTGCCCGGCACCAGCACGAAGATTTCCTGCGTGATCTCGATCCTGCAGGCCGGTGGCGGCTGCGGCCTGAGCGACCCGAACATGCAGGACCAGCCGGCAATCGCGCGACCGCCGCCGGATATCCCGTTCAAGAAAGAACTACAGGAAGACAACGGCAGCCGGTAACGGGGCTGCCGCGCCGCGCGAGCACCGGGCGTGAGGTAGATCCACGCCATGCGTGGATGAACTGCCGACGCTGCCTGTTCCTCACTCGCTCTGCGAGAGAAACACCCAGAACGGCACATCACGTCCGACCCAGTCGCGGCAGGCTTCATCCATCACGTCCAGCAGCGTGTCGAACTCCTTGCCCGCTTCGGCACGCAGGGTATCCACGTCGGCCAGGAACAACGCATAGCCCGGGGCAGGCAGCCACTGCAGGTCGCGCAGGTTGTCTGAAAGAGCATCCCAGTTGCCACCGAAACCGGTGGGGAAGTCGAGCTGCGCTGACAGCCGCGCCAGCAGCGTGCGCTTGTCGGCCACGCCCTGCAGGTCGATGCGGATCACCTTCAGCTGTGCATCGCGCATGGCGGCCGATAGCGCGGCGATGTCGCCGGTGTCGATGGCATAGACGCCGGCATTGTTGATGTCGTGCAGGCCGAGGCCGAAATCATCGTGGCTCATGGGCGGTCTCCGGAAGCGGGTACGGTGAAACTGCGGAACGATTCGTAGTGGTCATCGGTGTAGTACCAGGCCTGGGCCGGGTCGCCGCCGGTGACGATGCGGCGCGCGCCGCGGTTGCGTGCGCCCGGGGTGTCGACGGTGTATTCGCGGTAATAGCCACGGTCACGCGGCGGCAGCCGCTGTTCGCGGTTGCCGAAGGTGCTGCCATCCTGGCGGTGCGGGAACGGGCCGCCGCGCTGGATGAGTGCGATCGTCTGCCGCGCCTCGGCCGGCAGGAAGGCGGGCAGGGCATCCTTGCGCGCGCTGGCCGTGGGGGCCGCCGCGGCCGGTTGGCCGGCAAGGCTGGGCGCGAACTGTGGCGGCGCCGGCCGCTGCAGGAAGTGGTTGGCCAGCAGCCCCAGCAACAGCAGGGCGATGGCGGTGATCAGCAGCCGGGGGTTGCGCATGGATGAGCGGGGCAGGGAAGGTGCATGCACTGTAGCGCCTGCGCACTGCATCGCGCATGAGGACAGCGGCAGCGTCACCGCTGCGTAACAATTGCCGGAGGGCTCACGGGCAGGACGCAATTTCCTTTACATCCCCCTTGGTAATCTGCGCGTCTGTCCCCATCATTCAACGCGCACTGCCCGGCGACACCGCCGGGTGCCCTCGCTATCAGGAGATGCATCATGGCCTACACCCTGCCCAAGCTGTCCTACGCCTACGACGCTCTGGAGCCGCATATCGATGCGGCGACGATGGAAATCCATCACACCAAGCACCACCAGACCTACATCAACAACGTCAACGCAGCGCTGGAAGGCACCGAGTACGCCGACCTGCCGGTGGACGAGCTGGTGAAGAAGCTGAAGTCGCTGCCGGAAAACCTGCAGGGTCCGGTGCGCAACAACGGTGGTGGCCATGCCAACCACTCGCTGTTCTGGACCGTGATGGCCCCCAACGCCGGTGGCAACCCGGTGGGCGACGTGGCCAAGGCCATCGACAAGGACCTGGGCGGCTTCGACAAGTTCAAGGATGCCTTCACCAAGGCGGCGCTGACCCGCTTCGGCAGCGGCTGGGCCTGGCTGAGCGTCACCCCGGACAAGAAGGTCGTGGTTGAAAGCACCGGCAACCAGGACAGCCCGCTGATGGAAGGCAACACGCCGATCCTGGGCCTGGACGTGTGGGAACACGCGTACTACCTGAAGTACCAGAACCGCCGTCCGGAATACATCGGCGCGTTCTTCAACGTGATCGACTGGAACGAAGTCGAGCGTCGTTACCAGGAAGCGATCGCCTGATCGCGGCACTGGGATGAAACGAAGAGGCCGGGGCAAACCCCGGCCTTTTTGTTTGCGTACGACGGGGCGATCATTCGCTGGACGCGGGCACACCCTGCAGGCGCAGCGTGGCCATCACCCCCAGCCGCATGCCGGGTGCATCCCCAGCGGCCGGCAGGTCGATGGCCTGCTGGCGGATGCCACCGAAATGCTTGACCTGGAACAGCACGTCCAGGCCGTGCCCGCTGGCACCGCCACCATTGGCGGCCGCCGCGTCGGGGCGGCCGCCCGGATTGCGCCGGGCCGGCTGGAAGCCGGGGGTGCTGCGCACCAGTTCGGTGGTGGGCGCGGCGAAGTCGCCGGCAATCAGGCTGGGCAGGCCTTCGGCAGTGGCGCCGATCCAGGCCATCAGGTCGCTGGTCTGGTGCTGGCGCGCGCTGGCCTCGTCCGCTTCCGGGCGCAGGCGTGCCACATAGACATTCAACAGCGCCTCGCCCAGCCGCAGCCGCAGCATGCCCGCCGCACTGAAGGTGCCCGGCGGATGCAGCAGGGTTACCCCGTCTTCGCTCACCGGCAGTCGGGTCAGCATGGCGTTGCCGTGGCGCAGTGGCTGGCTCGGCGGGTCGGCGGTAACGAAGTCGCAGCTGTAACGCAGGCGGCTGGCCAGCCAGCAGGCCGGATTGCGGCCCTGTTCCTGCAACACCTGCTGCACGGAAATCACATCGGGCTGCAGCTCGGTCAGCAGTTGCAGCACCTGTTCGCGCCGCTGTTTCCATTGCGCGTCATCGCGGCTGGGCAGTTCCAGCGCCGCCACCGTCAGCTGCCGCACGTCGCTGGCCGCGCCGGGCGCCGGCGGCATCTGCGGTCGCGCCAGGGCAGGCAGGACCATCAGCAGCGCAAGGCTGCCGAGCAGGAAGCGGGCGGGGGCGAGGGGGCGCATAACGATAAGTTTACACTTTCGCCGTGCAGGTGCCGTGACTTCCGGCACGGTGCAGCGCGCCTGCCATGGATTGGCGGCGCTGTCATGCAGCCCTGCAGCGTGCTTCGCGGGCGCAGGTTCCGGTAACCTTCACACTTTCGCTTTGCAGGAATGCCTTACAGGATGAGCCACGACGCAGTCGCCCCCATCGCCGGCCAGGGAAAGATGCCGCGCCAGATTCCGTACATCATCGGCAATGAGGCCTGCGAGCGGTTCAGTTTCTACGGGATGCGCAACATCCTGGTGCAGTTCCTGATCACCTCGCTGCTGCTGCAGGAACTCACTGCAGAAGGCCGCGCCGGTGAAGCCAAGGACATCATGCACAGCTTCATGATCGGCGTGTACTTCTTCCCGCTGCTCGGTGGCTGGCTGGCCGACAAGTTCTTCGGCAAGTACCACACCATCCTGTGGTTCAGCCTGGTCTACTGCGCCGGCCACCTGTGCCTGGCGCTGTTCGAGAACAGCCGCGAAGGCTTCTTCCTGGGCCTGGGCCTGATCGCGCTGGGCGCCGGTGGCATCAAACCGCTGGTGGCCTCGTTCATGGGCGACCAGTTCGACCAGAGCAACAAGCACCTGGCCAAGATCGTCTTCGACGCCTTCTACTGGATCATCAACTTCGGTTCGCTGTTCGCCTCGCTGCTGATCCCGCTGGTGCTGAAGAACTGGGGCCCGCAGTGGGCCTTTGGCATTCCCGGCATCCTGATGTTCATCGCCACCTTCGTGTTCTGGCTGGGCCGCAAGCGCTACGTGCTGGTGCCGCTGCCGCCGAAGGATCCGCATTCGTTCGCCAACGTGGTGCGCACCGCGCTGACTGCGCGCGTGGCCGGCCAGGGCCGTCCGGGCCTGGTGATGGCCATTGCCGGCCTGGTGCTGGCCGCCGCCTCGTTCGGCCTGGTCGGTTCGCTGGGCATCGTGATCTGCCTGTGCCTGGCGCTGGTGGCCATCCTGGCCGGCATCGGCGGCGGCACCTGGCTGCAGCTGGACCGCGCCCGCGCGCAGCATCCGGCCGAAGCCGTGGAAGGCGTGCGCGCCGTGCTGCGCGTGCTGGTCATCTTCGCCCTGACCACCCCGTTCTTCTCGCTGTTCGACCAGAAGGCTTCCACCTGGGTGCTGCAGGGTCAGCAGATGCAGATGCCGAGCTGGTTCACCGCCTCGCAGATGCAGGCACTGAACCCGCTGCTGGTGATGATCCTGATCCCGTTCAACAACCTGGTGCTGTACCCGGCGCTGCGCCGCTTCGGCTTCGAGCCGACCGCGCTGCGCCGCATGACCGCCGGTATCGCCTTCAGCGGCCTGGCCTGGATCGTGGTGGGCGGCATCCAGGTGGTGATGGACGGTGGCAATGCCATGTCGATCTTCTGGCAGATGCTGCCGTATGCGCTGCTGACCTTCGGTGAAGTGCTGGTCTCGGCCACCGGCCTGGAGTTCGCCTACAGCCAGGCGCCGCAGGCCATGAAGGGCGTGGTGATGAGCTTCTGGAACCTGACCACCACCATCGGCAACCTGTGGGTGCTGCTGTCCAACGCAGCGGTGCGCAACGAGGCGGTGACCCACAAGATCGCCAGCACGGGCCTGAGCGAGGCGGCGTTCCTGATGTTCTTCTTCGCCGGCTTCGCCTTCATTGCGGCGTTCGCCTTCGGTTGGTATGCACGACGCTATCGTATGGTCGACAACTACCGCAGCGCCTGAGCCTGACCTGACATGACCCCCGTCAATCTCCTGTTGATCGCCATCACCGCCGTGCTGTCCTGGATGGCGTTCAACAACCGCAAGCTGGCTGACCGCCTGATCCTGTGGCCGCCGGCGGTGGACCGCCACCGCCAGTACGACCGCCTGGTCACCTACGGCTTCATCCATGCCGACTGGCCGCACCTGATCTTCAACATGTTCACCCTGTTCTTCTTCGGGGGATACATCGAGAGCGTGATGGTGCAGCTGACCGGCAGCTTCCTGACCTATCCGGCGTTCTACCTGGGGGCGCTGCTGGTGTCGATCCTGCCCAGCTACCTGAAGAACCAGAAGAATCCGAACTACCTCAGCCTGGGCGCGTCCGGTGCGGTGTCGGCGGTGCTGTTCGCCTACATCCTGCTGAACCCCTGGAAGATCATCCTGGTGTTCTTCATTCCCGCGCCGGCCATCGTGTATGCCGCGTTCTACGTCGGCTACAGCATCTGGATGGACAAGCGCGGCGGCGATCGCATCAACCACAGCGCGCATCTGGCGGGCGCAGCGTTCGGCATCATCTTCATGCTGGCCATGCAGCCGGCCATCTTCAGCCACTTCCTGCGCGAGCTGTCCAACCCCACCTTCAGCCTCGGCGGCTGAAGCGTGCCTGGGGTCGGATCCGCTGGATCCGACCCCGGTCCACCCGGTTTCAGGCCTGGCTGGCCTGGCCGTAGGTATCCAGCAGCCGCGAATACACTTCCTCGCCGATGCGCTGGAAGTCCTGCTCTTCGGTCTGCCCTTCCACAGCCAGCTGCAGGAGGCCTTCCAGCAGGGCGCGGTCGGTATCGGATGGGGACGGGTTGGGGTGCATGATGGGCCTCCACGGCAGAGTACGGGGACATCGTTCGCAAGGGCCGTGCCAGTGCGGCCGTACCCCTGCGAAGGGGTTAGCGGCCGCCCGCGCTGCAGCTTGAGGGGCACAAACTGACGCAGCCCGGCAGTCCTTGCCCCTGTTCAGGCTTCACGCGATCATGGCGCCCGGCTGCGCACCATCCACGCAGTCGCCGCAGGAGACAGTCCCATGGCTTCGGTCACACCCCCCGGTCTGGCCTATGAGGTCGCGCATGACCAGGCCAACCACCGTTTCACCGCCCGCGTGCGCGGGCACGTGGCGGTGCTGGACTACCAGCTCAAGCGCAAGCGCATGGTGATCACCCACACCGAAGTGCCCGAGCCGATTGCCGGCCGCGGTGTTGCCGGCGAGTTGACGCGGGTGGCGCTACGCTTTGCCCGTGAGCACAAGTACAAAGTGGTGCCGGCCTGCGCGTATGCCGAGGCATTCCTGCAGCGGCACGAGGAGTTCCACGACCTGCTGGTGGGGTGATGCCGGCGGGCCACGCTTCAGCCACCGCGGGCGATGATGTACGAACATGAACAGGGGATCCCGATGAAGAACGGAAACAACCGGCCGTTGCGCGCAAGCGTGCTGGCCGGGGCAATGGGCGTGCTGCTGCTGGCCGGTTGCCAGCGCGGCGACGATGCAGCACCGGCTACCGACAGCGCACCCAGCGCGGATGCCAGCGCGCCGGCCACGGTGCAGGCGCCTGCCGCCGAAGCACCGCTGGACCTGCGCGATGTGATCGAGAACAACGAGCGCGAGGTGGTGGGAATCAGCTATCCGGCCGGCATCGACCGCTACCCGGGCCTGGCCCGCGCGCTGCAGGACTACGCGACCTCGGCCCGCAGCGATCTGCAGCAGGCGCTCGATGGCCTGGGCAATGACAAGCCGACCATGCCCTACGAGCTGTCGCTGAGCTTTGAGAAGGTGCTGGAAACCCCGCGGCTGGTAGTGGTCAGTGCCGATGGCAGCCGCTACACCGGTGGCGCCCACGGCGAACCATTGGTGGCACGTTTCGTGTGGCTGCCGCAGCAGCAGCAGATGCTGAGCGCCGACAAGCTGGTGGCCGACAGCAAGGGCTGGAAGGCGGTCAGTGATTTCGTCGCCGACCAGTTGCGCGAGCGCGTGGCCACGCGCCTGAGCGGCGAAGACATGGAACCGGCCGAACTGCAGGAATCGCTGCGCAATGCCTCGCGCATGATTGCCGAAGGCACCGGCCCGCAGGCTGACAACTTCAGCCAGTTCCAGCCGCTGACCGATGACAAGGGCCAGATCACCGCCCTGCGGTTCGTGTTCCCGCCCTACCAGGTGGGGCCGTATTCGGATGGCACGCAGACCGCCGATGTGCCGGCCGCCGTGCTGCTCCCGCACGTGGCCAAGGACTACGTGGAGCTGTTCGCCCGCGGTTGACCGCCCAGCAGGAGGTGTCGTGGATAAAGGGTTGCAGGAGCGGGTGACCGGCCTGCTCCACGAAGCCGGGGTCCGCATTGGCGGCACCCAGCCACAGGACATCCAGGTGCATGACCCGCGCTTCTTCGCGCGGGTCATGGGCCAGGGCTCGCTCGGCCTGGGCGAAAGCTACATGGATGGCTGGTGGGACGCCAACGTGCTGGATGAATTCCTGGTGCAGCTGATGCAGGCGCACCTGGATGAGCGCGTGCACGGCTGGCGCGAAGTCGCCGATGCCTTGAAGGCGCGCCTGTTCAACCTGCAGGCCGGGCAGGGCAGCTACGAGGTGGGCCGGCGCCACTACGACCTGGGCAACGATCTCTACCGCGCCATGCTGGGCCAGTACATGGTCTACAGCTGTGGCTACTGGCGCAACGCGGTAGACCTGGATGCGGCGCAGGAGGCCAAGCTGGACCTGGTCTGCCGCAAGCTGGGCCTGCGCCCGGGCCAGCGGGTGCTGGACATCGGCTGCGGCTGGGGCGAGGCATTGAAGTACGCCGCCGAGCGCTACGGCGTGAGCGGAGTGGGCGTGACCATTTCCCAGGAGCAGGCCCAGTTCGCCCGTGAGCGCTGTGCCGGGTTGCCGATCGATATCCGCCTGCAGGATTACCGCGAACTGGACGAACCGTTCGATGCGGTTTTCTCGATCGGCATGTTCGAACACGTGGGCGACAAGAACTACGGCAGTTTCTTCGAGGTGGCGCGGCGCTGCCTGTCGCCACGTGGCCTGCTGCTGCTGCACACCATCGGCAGCAACGTTTCCCGCCACCGCACCGACCCGTGGATCGCCCGGTACATCTTCCCCAACTCGATGCTGCCCTCGGCGGTGCAGATCAGCCGCGCGTTTGAAGGGCGGTTCGTGCTGGAGGACTGGCACAACTTCGGCACCGACTACGACCTGACCCTGCAGGCGTGGCGGCGGAATGTGGAAGCGGCCTGGCCGACACTGGACGCGCAGCGCTACGACGAGCGCTTCCGCCGCATGTGGCGGTTCTACCTGGCCGGTTCGATGGCCAGCTTCCGCTGTCGCCATGCGCAGCTGTGGCAGCTGGTGCTGTCGCCCGACGGCGTGCCCGGCGGATACGTCGCGCCGCGTTGAGGGCAGGCATGGGGTCCAGGCATGGGGTCAGAGCCCTTTCCTGTGGAAAGGGATCCGACGCCGGGGTCAGATCCCATTTCGTAGAGATGGGCTCTGACCCCGGCCAACAAAAAAACCGCCCGGTCTCCCGGGCGGTTTTCGTTTCAGGCTACCAGGCGGGCGATCAGTTGCCGGCGCCGGTCAGGCCGCGCTTTTCCAGCAGCGGTTCGATCTGCGGCTCGTGGCCGGCGAAATCGCGGAACAGCTGCATGGCATCCACGCTGCCGCCCTTGGACAGCAGGGTGGCGCGGAAGTGGTCGCCATTCTTTCGGCTCAGGCCGCCGTTGTCGCGGAACCACTTCTGGGTGTTGGCGTCCAGCACTTCCGACCAGATGTAGGCGTAGTAGCCAGCCGAGTAGCCGCCCATGATGTGGCTGAAGTACGGGGTCTTGTAGCGCGGCGGCACCGGCGCGTAGTAGATGCCGTCCTTTTCCAGGGCCGCACGTTCGAAGGCCATCACGTCCTTGGCCGCCGGCACCTGGTCAGCGCCGATCTGGTGCCAGCGCTGGTCCAGCATGGCCGCACCCAGGTATTCGGTGGTGGCAAAGCCCTGGTTGAACTTGGCCGCGGCCAGCACCTTGTCCAGCAGCGCCTGCGGCATGGCCGAACCGTTCTGGTAGTGCTTGGCGTAGTTCTTCAGGATGGCCGGGTTGTCCGACCACATCTCGTTCACCTGCGAGGGGAACTCGACGAAGTCACGCGGCACTGCGGTGCCCGAGAAGTACGGGTACTTCACGTTGGAGAACATGCCGTGCAGGGCGTGGCCGAACTCGTGGAAGGTGGTGGTCACTTCATCCCAGGTCAGCAGGGTCGGCTGGCCAGCCGGCGGCTTGGGGATGTTCAGGTGGTTGGCCACCACCGGCTTGAAGCCGGTCAGTTCGGACTGCGAAACGTAGGAGTTCATCCACGCACCGCCACGCTTGGAAGCGCGCGCGTACGGGTCGAAGATGAAGATCGCCAGCTGGCTGCCATCGGCATCGAACACGTCATAGACGGTCACGTCATCGTGGTAGACCGGCAGGTCGGTGCGCTGCTTGAAGGTCAGGCCGAATTCCTGGTTGGCGGCGAAGAACACGCCGTTTTCCAGCACGTTCTTCATTTCGAAGTACGGCTTCAGCTGCGATTCGTCGAAGTTGTACTTGGCCTGGCGCACCTTCTCGCTGTAGAAGGCCCAGTCCCACGGTTCCAGAGCGAAGGTCGGCTTGCCGGCGGCCTTCTGTTCCTTGTCGATCATCGCCTGCAGGTCGGCGGCTTCGCGCTTGGCGTTGGCCACCGCGGCCGGGGCCAGCTTGCCCAGCATGGCGTTGACCGCTTCGGGGGTCTTGGCGGTCTGGTTGGTCAGGTTGTAGGCGGCGAAGTTGGCAAAGCCCATCAGCTTGGCCTTGTCGGCGCGCAGCTGCATGATGCGCGAGACCAGGGCGGTGTTGTCGAACTCACCGCCACGGCTGCCACGGCTGACCGACGCTTCGTAGATCTTCTGGCGCAGCGCACGGTTGGCCAGGTTGGTCAGCGGCGGCTGGCCGGTGGTGTTGAGCAGGGTGATCACGTACTTGCCGTCCAGGCCACGGGCCTTGGCGGCCTCGGCAGCGGCGGCGATCTGTTCCTGCGACAGCCCGTCCAGTTCCTTCACGTCGTTGACGGTGATCGCCGAAGCATTCACTTCCGACTGCACGTTCTGGCTGAACTTGGTGCCCAGGTTGGCCAGTTCGGCATTCATCTTCTTCAGCGTGGCCTTGTCGGCCTCGGACAGCTTGGCGCCGGCGCGCACGTAGTTGTCGTAGTACTTCTCGACCAGGCGCACGCCTTCGGCATCCAGGCCCAGCTGGGTGCGGGTGTCATACAGCGCCTGGATGCGCGCGAACAGCTTGCCGTTCAGGGCGATCGCATCGCTGTGTGCGGCGAACTTGGCCGAGTAGTCGGCCTGCAGCTTCTTGCGTGCATCGTTGGTGTCGGCGCCGACCAGGCTGAAGAACACAGTGGTCGCGCGGTCCAGCACGTCGCCGCTCTTTTCCAGGGCGATGATGGTGTTGTCGAAGGTCGGCTTGGCCTTGTTGTTGGCAATCGCCTCCACTTCCTTCAGCTGCTGCGCCATGCCGGCGTCGAAGGCCGGGGCGAAGTCGCTGTCCTTGATCTTGTCGAACTGCGGGAAGTGCAGCGGCAGCGGGCTGTCGGCGAAGAACGGGTTGGCCTGCTGGGCGTTGGCGGCAGCGGCCGGGGTGGCAGCGCTGGCCGAATAGGCGGGCAGGGCAAGGCCGAGGGTCATGGCCACGGCAAGGGCAAGGCGGGTGGTCAAGGCGTAACTCCGGTAAGACAGACAAGGGCCCGAGCGTAACCTGCGCAGCGGGCTCGGCACTTGTGTCGAAAGGCATGGACGCCGCCCGCGCGGGGTGGTCCGCTGCGATTACCATGGGGTTTTCCTGACGGGAACGCTGCCATGGCCACCGCCTTCGATTTCACCTTCGTAGACCTGGACGGCCAGCCGCAGCCTCTGGCCCAGTACGCCGGTCGCCCGCTGCTGCTGGTGAACGTGGCCAGCCGCTGCGGCTTCACCCCGCAGTACACCGGGCTGGAACAGCTATGGCAGGACTACCGCGAGCGTGGCCTGGTGGTGGTCGGCTTCCCCTGCAACCAGTTCGGCGCGCAGGAGCCGGGCGATGCGGCGCAGATCCGCCAGTTCTGCTCGCTGGATTATCCCGTCAGCTTCCCGCTGTCGCAGAAGATCGAGGTCAATGGCGAAGGAGCCGATCCGCTGTGGGCGTGGCTGTCGCAGCAGAAGCGCGGGCTGCTGGGCAGCGCGCGCATCAAATGGAACTTCAGCAAGTTCCTGGTCGATCGGCAGGGCAACGTGGTGGACCGCTTCGCCCCCACCACCAAGCCCGAGCAGTTGCGCGGGGCCATCGAAGCGCTGCTGTAATCGCCCACGCCCGGCGTCGCGCGCGCTTGCCGCCGCTCAGTTTGCTGCGGCGCCCGCCTGCGAGGGGCGATTGCGCACGTCTTCAGGCAGCGCAGCGATGATCTCCTCGAGGATGCCCGGCAGGCTCGCTTCGCTGTAGCCGCGATGGGCATGGGCGACCTGTCCATCGCGGCCGATGATGAACATGTGTGGCACCGCGGTGATGCCGTACTGCTCGGCCAATGCGCCACGCGGATCGTGCAGGTAGTCCAGCTTCGGCCAGTCGCGGTGGCGCACCAGCCGGTTGACGTCGTTGCGCGGTTCGCCCCAGTTGATCGCGTAGACCTTCATCGCGTCTTCGCCGACCACCTTCTGCAGGTGCGCCAGGATCGGCAGTTCCTTGCGGCAGGGCCCGCACCAGGACGCCCAGAAGGTCACGATGACCACCTTGCCGCGCAGGTCGGCCAGGTTGACCGGCTTGCCCTGGCGGTCATTGCCCAATGCCTGCGGCGGCACCTCACCGGGGGCGGGCGATGCAGCCAGGGCCGGAAGGGCCATGGCCGCAAGCGCGGCCGCACACACCCACGCCCGCACCGACTGCGGGAACCGCTTGTTCGTCATCCTTGAGCCCCTGTTCGGGCCGGCGGCCCGTGCAGCGCAGACGATGCCGGGAAGGCGGCGTCCACGCAAGGGGCAGCGCAGGGCTTATTTTTCGACGAACGCGCGCTCGAACACGTAGTGGCCCGGCTGGCCGATGCGCGGCGAGACCTGGAAGCCGCGTGCATCGAGCACGGCGCGCAGGTCGGCCAGCATCTGCGGGCTGCCGCAGATCATCGCGCGGTCGTTTTCCGGGCTCAGTTCCGGCAGGCCCAGGGTACGCTGCATCTCGCCGCTTTCCATCAGCGAGGTCAGGCGGCCCTGGTTGGCGAACGGTTCGCGGGTCACGGCCGGGTAGTACAGCAGCTTGTCGCCGATCATCTCGCCCAGGAACTCGTGCTCACGCAGTTCCTTTTCAAAATAATCGCGGTAGGCCAGGTCCTTTTCGTAGCGCACGCCGTGGCACAGGATCACCTTGTCGAAGCGCTCGTAGGTTTCCGGGTCCTTGATGACCGACAGCCACGGCGCCATGCCGGTGCCGGTGCCCAGCAGGTACAGGTTCTTGCCCGGGTGCAGGTCGCTGATCAGCAGGGTGCCGGTGGGCTTCTTGCCGACCAGCACCTTGTCGCCCGGCTTGATGTGCTGCAGGCGGGAGGTCAGCGGGCCGTCCTGCACCTTGATGCTGAAGAACTCCAGATGCTCTTCCCAGTTCGCGCTGGCGATGGAATAGGCACGCAGCAGCGGCCGCGCCTCGGTTTCCAGGCCGATCATCACGAACTGGCCGTTCTCGAAACGGAAACCGCTGTCGCGGGTCAGGGTGAAGCTGAAGTAGGCGTCGGTCCAGTGGCGGACCTCAAGCACCGTTTCGGCGCCGAAAGCAGAAGACATTGGGGTAGTCGGGGCATGGTTTCGTCCCCTCCATTCTACCCCAAATGAGAGAAGTTCTCATTGGCCGGAACGAGAGGCGTTCTCAGCACGTCGGCACGGTTCAGCGATAGCCCGCCGCCTGCAGTTCGAACAGCTCGGCATAACGTCCGCCCTGGGCCATCAGTTCGGCGTGGGTGCCGCTGGCCTCCAGCCGGCCTTCGGCCAGCACCAGGATGCGGTCGGCCATGCGCACCGAAGAGAAACGGTGCGAAATGAGCACCGCGGTGCGCTGCTCGGCCAGTTCGCGGAAGCGCTGGAACACTTCGAACTCGGCGCGGGCATCCAGTGCCGCGGTGGGCTCGTCCAGGATCATCACCTGCGCATCGCGCATCCACGCGCGGGCGATGGCGATCTTCTGCCACTGCCCCCCGGACAAGTCCACACCCTGCTTGAAGCGCCGCCCGATCAGCTGTTCGTAGCCGCCGGGCAGAGCATCGATCACCTCTTCGGCCATGCCGCGGCGTGCCGCATCGGCAATGCGGGCCTGGTCGGCCATGGCTTCCATCTGGCCCACGCCGATGTTCTCGGCGGCGGTCAGGTTGTAGCGCACGAAATCCTGGAAGATCACGCCCAGGTTGGCGCGCAGGTCGTCCAGGTCGTAGTCGCGCAGGTCACGGCCATCCAGGAGGATGCGTCCTTCATCCGGCTCGTACAGGCGTGCCAGCAGCTTCACCAACGTGGTCTTGCCGGCGCCGTTCTCGCCCACCAGGGCCAGCACTTCGCCGGCCTGCAGCTGGAAGTCCAGGTGGCGCACCGCCCACTGCTCGGCATCGGGGTAGCGGAAGCCCACGTTCTCGAACACGAAGCCCTGCTTGATCGGGCGCGGTACGGCCACGGCGTTGTCGCGCGAATGGATTTCCGGCTGGATCTGGAAGAACGAATACAGATCGTCCAGGTACAGGGCTTGGCTGGCCACCTGCGAGAACCCGATCAGCAGCCCTTCCAGCAGCTGGCGCAGGCGCAGGAAACTGCCGGCCAGGAAGGTCAGGTCACCGATGCTGAAATCCCCGCGCACGGTGCGCCAGGCGATATAGGCGTAGGCGGTGTAGTAACCCAGCGTGCCCAGCGCCGCCAGCAGGGTGCCCCAGAACGCGCGACGCCGCGCCAGCGAACGGTTGGCCAGGAACAGTGCCGCCGACAGCCGCCTGTAGCGCTCGACCAGGAAGCGGTGCAGGTTGAAGATCTTCACTTCCTTGGCCGTTTCCACGCTGGCGCCGAGCTGGCGCAGGTAGTCCAGCTGGCGGCGCTCGGGCGTCCACAGGAAGTTGAGGCTGTAGCCGGCCGCGTTGAAGTGCGATTCGCCGATGAAGGCGGGCACCAGGGCCAGGGCCAGCAGCGCGATCAGCCACGGCGCGTAGACCAGCAGGCCCACGGCCAGGCTGACCACGGTGATCGCATCCTGCACCTGGCCGAACAACTGGCTCATCAGGTTCATGCGGCCCATGGTCTGGCGCCGGGCGCGGTCCAGCTTGTCCTGCAGGTCGGGGTCTTCGAAGTCTTCCAGGTCCAGCGTGGCGGCATGTTCCATCAAGCGCACGCTGGTGGCGTTGGCGAACAGCTCCGACAGCAGCGCGTCGGCGTAGCTGACCAGCCGCCCCAGCAGGTCCGAGGCGATGGCCAGGCCGAATTCCAGCGCCAGTAACTCCAGCAGCGGGTTCAACAGGCCGCTGGATAGAGCTTCGCCCAGCGGCGGAAAGCCGGCCCCGTGCTGGCTCAGGTGCAGGGCGGTGTCGATGATCAGCTTGCCCACGTACAGCATCGCCACCGGCAGCAGGGCGCGGATGATGCGCAGGCCCAGGCTGGCCAGGGTCAATGCCGGGCTGGTCTGCCACACCTGGCGCAGGAACGGCGGCAGGTTGCGCATGGCCTTGAAGCGCTGGCGCAGGCTGGGTTTCTTTTCGTTGGCAGCAGGCATGCCGCCATTGTGCGCGCGCACGGCGTGCAGATGGGGTCAGATGGGGTCAGATCCCTTTGCAGCGCAAAGGGTTCTGACCCCCGACCCATCGTGTCGACCAAGGTCGACAGCTACCAACTGCAGCGGGACACCTGCCGACGGCCACCTGACCCACCTCGCCATCCCACAGAGCCCCAGCTGTTGACGTTGCCCTTGCTCTGGCCGTTGCCTCTGCGGGTGCCGGGCGCAGCCCGGCCAGGCAACCCCCTTACGGCAGCGGCGGCAGCAGGCCGGCGCCCAGCCGGTTCCAGGCGTTGATCACCGCAATGCCCATGCTCAGGTCGCTGATGCCCTTTTCGTCGAAGTGCGGCGCCAGCGCGTCGAATGCTTCCTGTGACGGTGCGCCATCGGTCAGCCGGGTCAGCGCCTCGGCCCAGCCCAGCGCCGCGCGCTCGCGCGCATCGAAGAAGCGGCTTTCATGCCACGCCGGCAGGGTGTCCAGCTTGCGCGGCTCGATGCCGCCCTTGCGCAGCGCCGTGCCGTGCATGTCCATGCAGTAGCCACAGCCGTTGAGCTGGGACACGCGCAGGAACACCAGTTCCATCAACGTCGGGTCGATCGAGCTGTCATGCACCGCCTTGCTGGTGGCCAGCAGGCCCTTGAAGGCCTCGGCAGCCAGGCGGGTGTAGGGAACGCGGGGAGAGGCGTGGTCGGACATGTTCGGCTCCACGGCGGCCACGGTGGCCGCCTTTCACTACCAGGACGCCGCCGCGTCCGCCGCCGTGACAACCGCCGACAACTTTTCCGGGTTCAGCACGCTGTAGACCTCGGCGATGCGCCCGTTCACCACCTGCACCGTGGTGACCGAATGCAGGCGTTGGCCATCGAAGCGCAGGATCGCCGGCTCGCCGTTCACATAGCCCAGCTGCGCGGTGTGGCCCAGGCCGCGCTGGGCAATGGCCCAGAACAGCCGGCCGATGCGCTCGGCGCCCAGCAGCGGCCGGATCGCGGCGGTTACCACGCCGCCGCCATCGGAGACCAGGCGCGCGTTGGCATGCAGCAGGGCCTGCACGGCCTGGCTGTCGCCCTGCTGGGTGGCGTGCATGAAGCGCGCCAGCAGTTCGCGGTGCTGGCTGGCATCGGCGTTGAAACGCGGGCGCCCGGCCTGCAGGCGCTGCCTCGCCCGATGCACCAGCTGCCGGCAGTTGGCCTGGCTGTGGCCGATCAGTTCGGCGATCTCGGCATAGTCGTGGTCGAACACTTCCTTCAGCAGGAAGGCCGCGCGTTCCTCCGGCCCCAGCTGTTCCAGCAGGGTCAGGAAAGCCACCGACACGTCGTCGGCCAGCGCGTGGCGCTGCGCCGGTCCCGGTGCCGGGTCGGGCTCCAGGCTGATCGCCAGCGGTTCGGCCAGCCACGGGCCCACGTAGTGCGCGCGCTCGCGCCGGGCCGCGCGCAGGCGGTCCAGGCCCAGCCGCGTGGTGGCGGTCACCAGCCACGCCTCGGCATCGCGCACGCTGGCCGGGTCGGCACCGGACCAGCGCAGCCAGGCGTCCTGCACTACGTCCTCGGCGTCGGCGCGGCTGCCCAGCAGGCGGTAGGCCAGCGCCATCAGGCGCGGACGGTGGGTCTGGAAGGTCGATTCAGCGTTCATGTCGGCAAGGACGCCAGAGAGGGCGGGGGCGTGACAAGGGGGCGGGGTCAGAGCCCTTTCCCGCGGAAAGGGATCTGACCCCTGCGAATCTACGCGCAGTCGGCGGAGGGGGTAAAATGGGCGGATTACCCCCGCCAGCCTTGAGCAAGCGAGCAAGCCGTGACATCGATCAAGCAGGAAGACCTCATCCAGTCCATCGCCGACGCGCTGCAGTACATCTCGTACTACCACCCGGTCGACTACATCAAGAACCTCGCCGCCGCCTACGAGCGCGAAGAGTCGCCGGCCGCGAAGGAAGCGATGGCCCAGATCCTGATCAATTCGCGGATGTGCGCCGAAGGCCACCGTCCGATCTGCCAGGACACCGGCATCGTCACCGTGTTCCTGGAAATCGGCATGGACGTGCGCTGGGACGACGCCACCATGGGCGTGGAAGACATGGCCAACGAAGGCGTGCGCCGCGCCTACTTGCACCCGGAAAACAAGCTGCGCGCTTCGGTGCTGGCCGATCCGGCCGGCAAGCGGGTCAACACCAAGGACAACACCCCCGGCGTGGTCAACGTCAAGGTGGTGCCGGGCAACACCGTCGACGTCATCGTCGCCGCCAAGGGTGGTGGTTCGGAAGCCAAGACCAAGTTCGCCATGCTCAACCCGTCCGACTCGATCGTCGACTGGGTGCTGAAGACCGTGCCGACCATGGGCGCCGGCTGGTGCCCGCCGGGCATGCTCGGTATCGGCATCGGTGGCACCGCTGAAAAAGCGATGCTGCTGGCCAAGGAGGCGCTGATGGAGCCGATCGACATCACCGATCTGCAGGCCCGTGGCGCATCCAACCGCATCGAAGAGCTGCGCCTGGAGCTGTACGAGAAGGTCAACGCGCTGGGCATCGGCGCGCAGGGCCTGGGTGGCCTGACCACCGTGCTGGACATCAAGATCAACGATTACCCGACCCACGCGGCCAACCTGCCGGTGGCGATGATCCCGAACTGCGCGGCCACCCGCCATGCGCACTTCACCCTGGATGGCAGCGGCCCGGTGATGCTGGATCCGCCGTCGCTGGAAGACTGGCCGAAGCTGACCTACGACGCGTCCAAGGGCACCCGCGTGGACCTGGACACGATCACCCCCGAAGACGTGGCCAACTGGAAGCCGGGCCAGACCCTGCTGCTCAATGGCAAGCTGCTGACCGGCCGCGACGCCGCGCACAAGCGCATGGTCGACATGCTCAACAAGGGTGAGGAACTGCCGGTCGACCTGAAGGGTCGTTTCATCTACTACGTCGGCCCGGTCGATCCGGTGCGCGACGAAGTGGTGGGCCCGGCCGGCCCGACCACCGCCACCCGCATGGACAAGTTCACCGAGCAGGTGCTGGCACAGACCGGCCTGCTGGGCATGGTCGGCAAGGCCGAACGCGGCCCGGCCGCCATCGAGGCCATCAAAAAGCACAAGTCGGCCTACCTGATGGCCGTCGGTGGTTCGGCCTACCTGGTGTCCAAGGCGATCAAGGCGGCCAAGGTCGTCGGCTTCGCCGACCTGGGCATGGAAGCGATCTACGAGTTCACCGTGCAGGACATGCCGGTGACCGTGGCGGTCGATTCCACCGGTGAATCGGTGCACAAGACTGGCCCGCGCGAATGGCAGGCCCGCATCGGCAAGATTCCGGTGGTGGTGGAGTAATCCCCACCGGTTGCAGGAGAACGGCGCCGCAGGGCGCCGTTTTTCGTTTGACGCCGCACGAAGGTCGGCACTGCTAGGCTTCGCTGGGTTTTCCGATGTATTGAACAGGGAGTGTCCAATGTCATTGTTTCGATGCTTTGCGCTGCTGTGTGTTGTTTCCCTCGCCGCTTGCAGCAGCAGCGGCGATCTGCACGACGGCGCACCCGGCAACAACGCCAGCGCACAATGCGTGATGGCGTGCCAGCAGTACCGCAATGCCTGCCTGGCCCGTTCGGATTCAGACCGTCGTTCCACCTGTGATGCGCAGGCGGCGAGCAAGTGCGACCGGATCAAGGATGACGAGATGCGCCGCTCCTGCATGTCGCAGGCGCAGGCCTGCATGGACCAGTCGCCGTTGATCAGCTGCAGCCAGGACGCCGACAGCTGCATGGCGTCGTGCGGCGGTGGTTGAGCACATGGGCGCATAATCGGCGTTTCCCGCAACCGGAGTCGTCGCATGCGCACTACGCTGTATGGGTCTGTCAGCACCGCCTCGCTGGTGGTGCACTGGCTGCTGATCGAACTGGGCATCGAGCACGAACTGGTGCTGCTGGATTTCGACCGGCGCGAGCACAAGTCGGCGCAGTACCTGGCGCTGAACCCGGCAGGCGTAGTGCCGACGCTGATGATCGATGGCCAGGTACTGACCGAGGCGGCCGCGATCGCGCTGTACCTGGCCGACCGCCATCCTGAAGCAGGCCTGCTGCCGGCACCGGGTACACCCGCACGCGGCGAGGCATATCGCTGGATGTTCTGGTGTGCCAACACCCTGCAGCCCGCCTACCGCGCGTGGTTCTACCCGCATGAAGCGGCGGGAGAAGCGAATGTCGCCGCTACCCAGGCGATGGCCCGGCAACGCCTGGAGGCCGCCTGGCAGCGGATGGCCGCACACCTGCAGACGCAGGGGCCGTATGTGCTGGGCGAGGCGCCCAGCGTGGTCGATTTCATGCTGGTGATGCTGATGCGCTGGTCGCGCAACATGCCCACGCCCACCGACAGCCTGCCGGTGCTGAAGATCCATGCGCAGCGGATGAAGGCACGCCCATCGTTCGCAGAGACCTACCAACGCGAAGGCATCACCGACTGGGTGTGATCATCAGAAGCGTGGCGGGGTAGAGTCGACCGTTGGTCGACTGCTCTCCGATCAGCTGGCGCACAGCCCCGCGCTGCGCGCGATAGTCGACTGGCAGTCGACTCTACCGGCCGTGCCAGCACGATCTCCGGCGGGGTAGAGTCGACCGTTGGTCGACTCTACCTACAGCAGGTCGAGGGCGCGCTCCGGCGGCCGGCACAGCCGCGTGCCCTTGGGCGTGCGCACCACGGGTCGATTGATCAGGCGCGGGTGCTCGGCCATGGCGGCCAACAGCGCGGCGTCATCCGCGCCGGCCAGGCCCAGTTCGGCGAACTGCGCCTCCTTGCTGCGCACCAGCTCACGGGCGGTCAGGCCGGATTCGGCCAGCACTGCACGCAGGGTCGCGACGTCAGGCGGGTTGCCAAGGTAATCCACCACCAGCGGTTCAATGCCGGCGTCGCGGATCAGGGCCAGGGCCCCGCGCGAATTGCTGCACGCCGGGTTGTGCCAGATCGTCACCGCCATCAGAACCACTCCAGCAGCGACACGCCCACGCCCACGTAGGTGGCCTTGTGGTTGTAGTCGATCAGGCTTTCGCCGTAGCCGTCGAAGATCTGCACGTGGCCGCGCAGCAGGTTGCTGATCGGGAAGCCGTAATCGAGCTGCAGCGCGCCGTGCGAGCGGTCGCCGGTGCGCAGCGAATGGCGCGCCATCAACGAGACCTCGTGGCCGTTGCGGTTCCAGATGAGGGTGGCATCGCCACGGCCCATGTAGTCTTCAATGTCCGGATTGTTGTCGTCGCTGCGCGTTTCCGGAATGCGGTACCAGGGCCGCAGTACCAGCGCCCAGTTCTCGCGGTCCAGGCCGATGTTGAGCATGACCCGGTTCCAGCTGCGCGACAGCGGATCGGCGCGGCCGTTGGACTGATGGTTCAGCGCGATGCCGGTCATGCGGCCGCGCCAGCCACCGATCGAGTAGCCGTTGCGGAACACCATCATCACTTCCGGCTCGTAGTTCGTTTCGCGGAAGGGGCGGGAATTCTCGGCGTTGTAGGCCTGCCAGCGCGAGCTCTGGGTATAGCCGGCCCAGATATCGCCGTTGTCGCCGAACAGGTTCTCGGCGATCTTGGTCTTGAAGCTGATCTGGAACTTCAGCTCGGTGCTGTCCAGCACCTGCGGCGTGGTCACGCTGTTGGCCGGGTTCGGCGACTGCGGCATCTGGTTCTTGTCGCTGGTCCAGAACGCGGGCAGCAGGTAGACCGGCTTGTAGGCGCGCAGCTGGAACGGGCCCAGCTTGGAGTCTTCGGCCAGTTCCCAGCGGCTGTCCAGCAGCGAGCCACGGCCGGCGTTGGCCAGCGCGCTGTCATCCGGGGCAGGGCGGAAGATGTCACCCACGCGGGCACGCAGGTTCTCTTCGCCCTGGCTCAGGCGGGCGGCACGGCGTTGTTCGCGCAGGGCCTGTGCGGCCTGCTGGGCGGCCGCATCGGCGGCGGCGGTGGCCTCGGCACTGCGGCCGAACAGCCGGTCGTAGCAGGCCAGGCGGGCGGCATCGGTGTCGATGGCGGCGCAACCGGCCGGTGTGGTGGTGGCGGTCGGCACGATCTCCTGCGCGGCCACGGGCGCGGCGGCCAGGGCCAGCGCCAGCGGGGCAAGGCGGGGGAGCAGAGCGGGGAGGGTCATTGCAGCAGGCCCTTCAAAATGAATACGGTGGATGCACAGTGTGGCGGCTGCCCGCACCTGCGGCCAGCCCCTTCGGTTTATGCCCGGCACCGGCGTGCGTGGGGTGTGAAGACGGGGGTGTCAGAGCAACCAGGCGAAGGCGAACAGCCCCAGCATGGCAATGACCAGCGCCAGCTTCAGCGCCAGCCCCAGCAGGATGCCCAGCCAGGTGGCCAGGCCCACCTTGGTGGAGCGGCCCAGCTCGCGGCTGTGCCAGTACTCGCCCAGCAGGGCACCCAGCAGCGGACCGGCGAACAGGCCGATGGGCATGAAGAACAGGCCCACGATGCTGCCCACGAAGGTGCCCCAGAGGGCCTTGCGGCTGGCGCCGACCCGCTGCGCACCCACCACCGTGGCCAACACGTCGACCAGCAGCGACAGCACGGTCAACACGGCCAGGATCACCAGCGTGGGCCAGCCCACATGCGCGAAACCGTCAGCCCAGGCCGCCAGCAGCAGGCCCAGGAACACCAGCGGCACCCCCGGAAGGGCCGGCAGCACGATGCCGGCCAGGCCGACCAGGACAGAAATGACCGCTAGCAGATACAAGATGAATGAGAGGTCCATGCTGTTCCGTATGTTTGGCTTTTTGGGGTTGACAGTGAAAGATTTTGCCAGTTGCTTTTTCGTTTTGGTCGGGTTAAGTTGCAGTCGCTGAGCTTGGCAAGGTCACCGTGGATCGTGGCCTGATGAAGCAAGATCTCACCGATCCGCTGCATCGTTGCACCTCGCTTCCCCCTTGCTTGTCAGCCGCCCAACCAGGCGTATCCAACAACAAGAGAGAGTCACCAGGGAGTTAGTGAGATGTCTGATCGCGAGAGCGGTACCGTCAAGTGGTTCAACGATGCAAAGGGCTTCGGCTTCATCAGCCGTGAAAACGGCGAAGATGTGTTCGTGCACTTCCGTGCCATCCAGACCCAGGGCTTCAAGAGCCTGAAGGAAGGCCAGAAGGTCACCTTCACCGTCGTGCAGGGCCAGAAGGGCCTGCAGGCCGATGCTGTGCAGCCGGTCTGACCGGAACGCATCGCGCTGAACGAAAAAGGCCCGCGCGAGCGGGCCTTTTTCTTGGCCAGTGGCCCGGCGCAGGTCAGCGCAGGATCACCCGGCCGTTGACCACGCGCACGTAGGTGTTCTCGCGGATGCCCGCCAGGTCGCGCTGGTTCACCACCACGGTGCGGCCATCATCCATGCGCACGGTGATGTCGTAGGTATCGCTGGTCACGTTCTTCTGGATCTGGTTGCCGGCCAGTGCGCCACCGACCGCGCCTGCGGCGGCGGCGATGTTCTTGTTGCCGCGGCTGCCGCCGGTGTGGTCGGAAATCTCATGACCGGCAACGGCGCCGACCAGACCGCCCAGAATGGCGCCGGTGGCGGCCGGTGCGGTGCGGCCCGAGGCCACGGTGTTGATGCGGGTGACGATGCCGCAGTCCGCGCAACGGCCCTGGTTGTAGCCGGAGTTGTTGCCGTAGCCGCCGTTGTTGTAGCCATTGTTGTAACCACCGCCGCCGTAGCCGGGCGAGGTGGCGCAGCCGGCCAGCGCAAGGGTGGCAATGGTGGCGGCAGCGATGAGCTGGATCTTCATGGGGCGTCTCCTGGCCGTGAAGGCGGGTGCGGGTGGTACTGCGTCATGCAGCAGGGTGGCTGGAATCGTCCGCTTTCACACGTGAACAAGGTGCCAACCGCGACAGCGCATTCCGGCTGGAAGATGAATCAGCGGAAATCCTGGTGGCAGGCGCGGCAATCGTCCTGCACGGCCTTCACCAGTGTTGCCAGTGCCGCGCAGTCGGTTGGCGGCGCGGCCAGCGCGTCGTTGAGCCTGCCCCGGTAGGCACTGGCATGGGCCTGGAAGCGGCGGTCGTGCTGCAGCTGCGGGAAGACCAATTCCAGGTCGTTGGACAGCAGGCGCAACACCTGCAGGCGCGGCACGCTGTCGGCCAGGCTGCAGCGGTTCTGCTGCTGGGCCTGCTGCAGCAGTTGCGACTGCCTCTGCATCACCTGCATCAGGCTGTCGGGAAACGGATCGCGACGGGCCTGCAGGGCGCGGCCCACCATCACCGTGGCCACCAGGCCGATCAGCAGGCCCAAGGCCAGCACGAACAGATAGCGGTAGGCCGTGGTCTGGCCGGGGGAGGGGCTGGCAGTCATGCGGGCACTCCGGGCATGCAACGGTGGGTTCGGTTGCGGCGCGCTGTGGCGACCGCCGCCTGCACGTTAAAATAGCCGCATGAACGAACAGGTCAAAGAACGCTTCGCCGGCATTGAACGGCTGTATGGCGTGGGCGCGCTCGAGCGCCTGCAGGGCAGCCGCGTGGCGGTGGTGGGCATGGGCGGCGTCGGCTCGTGGGTGGTCGAAGCGCTGGCGCGTTCGGCGGTGGGGCATCTGACCTTGATCGATGCCGACGATATCTGCGTGTCCAACACCAACCGCCAGTTGCCGGCCATGGAGGGCAACTACGGGCGCAACAAATCGGTGGCGATGGCCGAGCGCTGCCGTGCCATCAATCCGCAGATCGAGGTGGATGCGGTGGAGGCGTTCCTGACCACCGGCAACATGGCCGAACTGCTGGACCGCAGCTTCGATCTGGTCATCGACGCCTGCGACAGCTTCCGGGTGAAGGTGGAAACCATTGCCTGGTGCCGGCGCCGCAAGCTGCCGCTGTTGACCGTGGGCGCCGCCGGTGGCCGCACCGATCCCACCCTGGTGCGCATCCGCGATGTCTCGCGCACCGAACATGACGCCATGCTGGCGCTGATCCGCAAGAAGCTGCGCAGCGAGTTCAACTTCCCCAAGAACGCCAAGCGCTACTTCGGCGTGCCGGCGGTGTATTCGCTGGAAAACGTGAAGTACCCGCAGGCCGATGGCAGCGTCTGTGGCCTGCGCCCGAACCTGGGGGCCGATGCGGCGCTGAAGCTGGATTGCGGTGCCGGCCTGGGGGCGGCCACGCACATCACCGGCGCCTTCGCCTTCGCAGCAGTAGGCAAGGCCCTGGAAATGCTGCTGGAGCCGAAGAAGGTGAAGGCCGAAGCAGACGCCGCGTAGGACCGGTAGCGCCGGGCCATGCCCGGCGACGCGTCAGACTGCGGGCAGGTTGAACAACCGCCGCGCGTTGTCGGCGGTCGCCTCGGCCACCGCATCGACCTTCACCCCACGCAGCGCAGCCACATGGCGGGCAATCACTGCCAGCCGCGCTGGCTCGTTGCGCTGGCCGCGAATGCCGGCATCGGGCTGGTCGGGTGCATCGGTTTCCAGCAGCAGCTGTTCCAGCGGCATGTCGCGCACCAGGCGGTGCAGGCGCTGCGCGCGCTCATGGGTCAGCGGCCCGCCCAGGCCCAGCAGAAAGCCCTGCTTGTGCAGCTGCACGGCCTGTTCCGGGCTGCCGGAATAGCTGTGCACCACCCCACGCAGCCCGCCGATGCGGCGTATCGCGGCGATCACCGCATCCACTGCCTTGCGCGCGTGCACGATCACTGGCAGGTCGAACTCCCGCGCCAGCTGCAACTGGCCGAGAAAGTAATCCTGCTGGGCCTGCACATCCAGATCGCCCGCGAAGAAATCCAGGCCGCACTCGCCGATCGCACATGGGCGCTCGCGCTCGATCCAGTCGCGCAGCTGCTGCAGATGCTCGGGCCGGTGTTGGGCCAGGAACATCGGGTGCAGGCCGTAGGCCGGGTACAGCCCCTTCGCCTGCTGGCAGACCTGGCGCAGCTTCGGCCAGCTGGCGGCAGTAACCGCCGGCACCACCTGGGCCTGCACCCCGGCCGCTTGGGCGCGTGCGATCACCGCATCGCGATCGGGGTCGAATTCGCTGGCATCCAGGTGGCAATGACTATCGATCAGCACGCTCAACCCTGCTGCAACGGCGGCGGCACGGCCGCGCCGCGCTGCTTCCAGTTGGCCAGCAGCAGCGTGCCCAGGCCCAGCAGCAGCTCATCCACGAACGGAATCGGGTCCGGGATGAAGAAGGTGATGGCAAACAGACCGGCGGTCAGCTTGAACAGGGTGGGGTAGCGCAGCCGGCGTGCCCATTGCAGAACCGGCAGCAGCATCGGGTTGGCCATGGTGGAAGTCCATGCGGGGAATATGCAAACGCTACCACGGGCACAGCATTTCCAGATGCTGAATGGGTTACGGCCGTGAGCAGGAAATGTGGAGATTCCGTTCAGGCGGACCATGCTGCAATCTGTCCCGAGAACGTTGCGGATCGTCCGCAGGGAGCAGGTCATGAAAAGCACAACTACAACGGTCCTGGTCGCAGCAGGCGCACTGCTGGTCGGTGGTATCGCTACCGCCGCCTTCATGAAGAGTGGCTCGTCGGCCGACGTGGCCGGTTCGGCCCAGCCCTCGGCGGAATCCCGCCTGGCCGATGGCAGCGCGGCCGATGACGGTGCGCGCACCGATACGCTCGACCCGAGCGCGCCGCGTGGGCTGGAATACGCCGATGTGCTGAAGGTCGACCCGATCACTGAAAAGCAGAAGGCCTACGCCACGGTCATCGGCACCGATGCGGTGCGCGAGACCTCCACCACCCAGACCCCGCACGAAGTCTGCCAGGATGTGGTGGTGCAGGAGCGCCTGCCCGAACGTGATGGCAACGTCGGTGGCACCGTGGTCGGCGCCGTGGTCGGCGGCCTGCTGGGCAACCAGGTCGGTGGCGGCAATGGCAAGAAGGCCGCTACCGCTGCCGGTGCTGTGGCCGGTGGCTTCATCGGCAACCAGGTGGACAAGCGCCACGTTGGCGGCCGCGTGGTGAACCGCACCGAGCGCCAGTGCCACACCGAAACGGCCACGTCTGAATCCAGCCGCGTGACCGGCTACAACGTGACCTATCGCAACGAAGACGGCACCACCGGCACCATGCGCATGGCCAGCAAGCCGGGTAACCGCATCGCCATGGGTACCAACGACGTGGTCAAGGGTTACAACGTGACTTACCGTTACGACGGTGCTGAAAAGACCGTGCGCATGGAGAACAAGCCGGCCAGCGATCGCCTGCCGGTGGTCGATGGCCAGCTGGTCACCCAGACTGCAGCAGCGGGCGATACGGCCGCCAACCGCCAGTAACGTACGCAGCGCAGCGGGTATCGGACAGGCCGGCATTTGCCGGCCTGTTTCGTTTCCGGGTCTGGATTCTGCGCCGGTAGCGACGATGATGTCCGGCATGGTCTGGCAGAGGAACCGGCATGAGCATCTTCGATCTGCGCATCGAAACCGAGCGGCTGATCCTGCGTCCGCCGCAGGCGCACGACCTGGAACCTTACCTGGCGTTCTGTGCCGATGAAGAAACGATGCGCAGCCTGGGTGGGGTGCAGCCACCGTCGGTGGCCTGGCGCAGCTTCTGCAGCCTGGCCGGTGCCTGGCAGTTGTTCGGCTATTCGATGTTCAGCGTGATCGAAAAAGCCAGCGGTGACTGGGTCGGCCGCATGGGCCCTTGGCAGCCGCTGGGCTGGCCCGGCCCGGAGGTGGGCTGGAGCATCCGCCGCGCCAGTTGGGGCCAAGGCTATGCGCCGGAAGCGGCGGTGGCCGCCATCGATTGGGCCTTCGCCACGCAGGACTGGCAGGAAGTGATCCATACCATTGCCGAGGACAACGAAAAATCCAGTGCCGTGGCGCGCAAGCTGGGCAGCCAGCTGCTGCGCATGGGCCAGTTGCCGCCACCCTACCAGGGCCCGCCGCTGCAGATCTGGGGGCAGTCGCGCGCGCAATGGCAGCAACGCCGGCGTTGATGCTGCACCCGCGCTTGGCATCGGCCGATGTGCTTGCCAGACTGCGTGCAGCCGGCCGTCGGCCGGGATGTCCTGGAGCAGGCAATGGTGGAAGAGCGCGTTCCGTTGACGGTGCATGGCATGTCGGTGTCGGGCAACTGCCACAAGGTGCGGATGCTGCTGGAGCAGCTCGGCAGCCGCTACCGCTGGGTGGAAGTGGACAGTGCGCATGGGCAGACCCATTCGCCTGAATTCCTGGCCCTCAACCCGAATGCGAAGGTGCCGCTGATCGTGCGCGACGATGGCCGCGTGTTGACCGAATCCAACGCGATCCTGTTCTGGCTGGCCGAAGGCACGCCGTACCTGCCCAGCGATGGCTGGGAGCGCGCGCAGGCGCTGAGCTGGATGTTCTTCGAACAGTACAGCCACGAACCCTGCGTGGCGGTGGCGCGCTTCATCCGTGGCTGGACCGATGCCGATTCGCCGCGCCGGGCCGAACTGCCGCGCCTGCATGAGCGGGCCGCGACCGCGCTGGCGGTGATGGAGCAGCACCTGCGGCAGGCGCAGTGGTTCACCGGCAGCGAGTACGGCATCGCCGACATTGCGCTGTTCGCCTACACCGATGTTGCTGCAGACGGTGGCATCGACCTGCAGCCGTTCGCGGAAGTACGCGCCTGGCTGCAGCGGGTGCGCGAGCAGCCACGTTTCGTGGCGATGCCGGCGGTGACGCCCGAGGTACGCGCACGGTTGGACGCACGCGGGTAGCGTCCAGCCCGGCACGGTAGCGCCGGGCCACGCCCGGCGGAATGCAACAACGACACGGAGGGTGTTCGATGTTTGCTGTGGTTCCCGATCCGATTCCCGCACGCATGCGCGTGCTCAACCGCGCCGAAGTGTGCGATGTGAATTTCCTCGAGGCAGTGCGCGGCTGGCGTGGGCTGCCGCGCCCGAAGCCGGCGCCGGATGCGCCGATCCTGCCGGGCAGCACGCTGACCGCAGCGGCCTTCGGCGAACTCTTCGATTCGCAGCTGGCCAGCCGCCAGCTGGACCTGATGGCGCGCGTACTGCGCGTACAGAACAAGGTCTTCTACACCATCGGCTCGTCCGGCCACGAAGGCAACGCGCTGCTGGCGCGGGCCTGCCGGCATACCGATCCAGCCTTCCTGCACTACCGCTCCGGCGCCTTCATGGCCGAGCGCGCGCGGCAGGTGCCGGGCCTGGACCCGTTGCGTGACGCGGCGCTGTCCTTCGCCGCCAGTGCCGACGACCCGGCCAGCGGAGGCCGCCACAAGGTGTGGGGCAGCCGCCCGCTGTGGGTGCTGCCGCAGACCTCGACCATCGCCTCGCACCTGCCCAAGGCGCTGGGCACCGCGCTGGCCATCGAAAGCGGCAAGCGCCTGGGCCAGCCGCTGCCGATTCCGGCCGACAGCATCGTGCTGTGCTCCTTCGGCGATGCCTCGGCCAACCATGCCACCGCGCAGACCGCCTTCAATACGGCGATGTGGTCGGCCTACCAGAAGCTGCCCGCGCCGATCCTGTTCGTCTGCGAGGACAACGGCCTGGGCATTTCGGTGAAGACGCCGGAAGGCTGGATCGCCGAGCGCTTCAGCCGCCAGCCGGGGCTGGACTACTACTATGCCGATGGCCTGGACCTGGCGGCAGGACATGCGCAGGTGCAGGCGGCGGTGGAGCATTGCCGGCGTACCCGCCGGCCGACCTTCCTGCATCTGCGTACCACGCGGCTGATGGGCCACGCCGGCACTGACTTCGAAGTGGAGTGGCGTGCGCTGGCCGACCTCTGTGCGGCCGAGGCGCAGGACCCGTTGCTGCGGTCGGCGCAGATCGCGCTGGAATCGGGCTGGATGGATGCCGCCGGCATCGAGGCCGCCTACGAGACCCTGCGCGCGCGCTGCCTGTCGGCGGCGGCGGACGCCGAAGGACGGCCCAAGCTGCAGTCGCTGGACGAAGTGGTCGCGCCGCTGGCGCCGTACACACCGGCGGCGGTGATGGCCGAAGCGCAGCGCCCGGTACCGGCCGAAGCGCGCCAAGCCCTGTACGGCGGTGCCGACGCACTGCCCGAACGGCAGCCGCCACGGCACCTGGCCGTGCAGATCAACCACGGCCTGCAGGAACTGCTGTGCAAGTATCCGCAGGCACTGCTGTTCGGAGAGGACGTTGCGCAGAAGGGCGGCGTCTACACCGTTACCAAGGACCTGCTGCGCCGCTTCGGGCCGCGCCGGGTGTTCAACACCCTGCTGGACGAGACGATGATCCTGGGCATGGCCCAGGGTCTGGCCAACATGGGCCTGCTGCCGATTCCGGAAATCCAGTACCTGGCCTACCTGCACAACGCGATCGACCAGCTGCGCGGCGAGGCCTGTTCACTGCAGTTTTTCTCCAACGACCAGTTCCGCAACCCGATGCTGGTGCGGGTGGCCGGCCTGGGCTACCAGAAGGGCTTCGGCGGCCACTTCCACAACGACAACTCGATCACCGCGCTGCGCGATATTCCCGGACTGGTGGTGGGCTGCCCGTCGCGCGGCGACGACGCGGTGATGATGCTGCGCACGCTTTCGGCGCTGGCCCGGGTGGACGGCCGGGTGGCGGTGTTCCTGGAACCGATCGCGCTGTACATGAGCAAGGACCTGCACGCGCCCGGCGATGGCCAGTGGCTGTTCGATTACCCGGCACCGGGGCAGGCGCTGGTGCTGGGCGAGGGTCGGGTCTATGCGCCCGACGCCGATGATCTGGTGGTGTTCACCTACGGCAATGGCGTGCCGATGGCGCTGCGCGCGGTGCCGGCCATCCAGGCGCAGACCGGCTGGCAGGTGCGGGTGGTGGACCTGCGCTGGCTGGTGCCGCTGGATGCCGGGTTCATCGCCGCCCAGGCCGCCACGGCGCGGCGGGTGCTGGTGCTGGACGAGGGCCGCCACAGCGGCGGGGTGGGCGAGGGCGTGGTGACCGCCCTGGTCGAGGCCGGGCTGGGCCACCTGCCGCTGCGCCGGGTCTGCGGCGCCGATACCTACACGCCGCTGGCGGGGGCAGCAATGTTCGGGCTTCCAAGCGACAATGCGGTGATTGGCGCCGCCCTCGACCTGGCGCAGGAACCCTGATGCATGTGTGGATTGGCGGGAATGTTGTTGCCGGCGCCGCAGTCGCCGGACGAGGTGCTGCAGGCGCAGGCGCTGGCCATGGGGCAGGCGCTGCACCACCGCGGGCCGGATGACGGCGGCACCTGGGTCGACGCCAGCGCCGGCATCGCCCTGGCCCATCGCCGCCTGAGCATCCTCGACCTGTCACCGCTGGGCCACCAGCCGATGGCCTCGGCCGATGGCCGTTACGTGATGGCCTACAACGGCGAGGTCTACAACTTCGCCGCGCTGCGCGCCGAGCTGGAGCCGTTGGGCCACACGTTCCGCGGCCACTCCGATACCGAAGTGCTGCTGGCCGCGATCCTGCAGTGGGGCGTCGAGGACACCCTGCAGCGCGCCAACGGCATGTTCGCCATCGCCCTGTGGGACCGCCACGAGCAGTGGCTGTACCTGGCCCGCGACCGGGTGGGCAAGAAACCGCTGTACTACGGCTGGGCCGGCGACACCCTGGTGTTCGGTTCGGAGCTGAAGGCGCTGTGGCAGCACCCGGACTTCGACAACGACATCGACCGCGATGCGCTGACCCTGCTGCTGCGCCTGGATTACATCCCGGCCCCGCACAGCATCCACCAGCGCTGCTACAAGCTGATGCCGGGCCGCGTGCTGCGCCTGGATGCGGCGATGGTGGCCGCCGGTGCCGCCGCGCACCGCCCCGAGCAGGCCCAGCGCCCGTACTGGGATGCGCGCGCACGCATGCAGGCGGCACTGGCCGCACCGTTCCAGGGCCGCATCGAGGAGGCCGAGGAACAGCTGGACGGCCTGCTGCGTGATGCCGTGGCGCTGCGCATGGTGGCCGACGTGCCGGTGGGCGTGTTCCTGTCCGGTGGCACCGATTCGTCGCTGGTGGCCGCGCTGATGCAGGCGCAGAGCACGCAGCCGGTGCACAGTTTCAGCATCGGCTTCAGCGGCTCGCACCACGACGAGGCGCCGCTGGCACGGGAACTGGCCGGGCACCTGGGCTGCGACCACACCGAACTGTATGTGAGTGGTGCCGATGCGCTGGCGGTGGTGCCGCAGTTGCCGGCCATGTTCGATGAACCCTTCGCCGATGCCTCGCAGGTGCCGACCGCACTGGTCGCGCGGCTGGCGCGGCAGGGCGTGACCGTGGCGCTGTCGGGTGACGGTGGCGACGAACTGTTCTTCGGCTACATGCGCTACGTGCGCGCGCTGCGCAACTGGCAGATGCTGGGGCGCGTGCCGGCGCCGCTGCGGCGCTGGATGGGCGCGCGTGCGCACCAGCAGGGCGAGGCCTCGCGCACCGGCGGGCTGGCCGCGCTGCTGGCAGAAACCGGCGCGCGCGGCATCGGCGATGTGTACCGCAACCGCATTTCGCGCTGGCGCGATCCTGCGGCGGCGGTGATCGGTGCACGCGAGGCGGGCAGCTTCTACGACCTGGCCGACCCGCTGCACGGGGCCGGCACCCCGGCCGACGCGATGATGCTGGCCGATTTCGTGTCCTACCTGCCCGATGATCTGCTGTGCAAGGTCGACCGCACCTCGATGGCGGTCAGCCTGGAGGCACGGGCGCCGCTGCTGGATTGGCGGGTGGCCGAGTTTGCCTGGTCGCTGCCGCTGGCGTTCAAGCGCAGCCAGGACACCAGCAAGGTGCTGCTCAAGCGCGTGCTTGGCCGTTACGTGCCGCAAAACATGGTGCATCGACCGAAGCGCGGCTTTGGCGCACCGGTGAGCGACTGGCTGAAGGGCGACCTGCGCCCGTGGGCCGACGATCTGCTGCAGCCGGCGCGGCTGGAGCGCGAAGGCGTGCTGTCGGCGGCAGCGGTGCAGCCGCTGTGGCAGCAGTTCCTGGGCGGCCAGCGCAAGTGGCATACCCATCTGTGGAACGTGCTGATGTTCCAGGCCTGGCAGGACCACTGGCGGCAGGTGCGCGCAGGCGTCGCCCGCGGCTGATCTTCACCGGGGCACATCGGGCCGGCCGCTAGGCTGGTCCTTTCCCCGTCAGGAGTGTGCCGCCATGCCTGTACCCACCATCGCCGTGTTCGTTGGCAGCCTGCGCAAGGAATCGTGCAACCGCCGGCTGGCGCTGGCCCTGCAGAAGCTGGCCGGCGAGCGCGCGCGGTTCCAGTACGTGCGCATCGACGATCTGCCGCTGTACAACCAGGATTTCGATGGCAGCTACCCGGCCCAGGGCACCCGTCTGAAGGACGAGGTGCGCGGCGCCGACGCGGTGCTGTTCGTCACCCCCGAATACAACCGCTCGGTGCCGGGCGTGCTGAAGAACGCCATCGACCTCGGCTCGCGGCCGTATGGCGACAGCGCCTTCGGCGGCAAGCCGGCGGCGGTGATCGGTGCCTCCATCGGCCAGATCGGCACGGCCGTGGCCCAGCAGCACCTGCGCAACAGCCTGGCCTTCCTGGACATGCACGTGCTCGGCCAGCCCGAAGCGTTCATCCACTTCAAGGATGAGCTGATCGGCGCCGATGGCACGATCCACAACGAGGGCACGCAGAAGTTCCTGCAGGGCTATGTGGATCGCTTCCTGCAGTTGATCGCGGTGCATGCCAAGGGCGACTGAGGTTGCCATCGGGGTCAGAGCCCTCTGCTGCGCAGAGGGATCTGACCCCATGCGATAATGACGGGCTCAGGCTGGGCGACCGCGCTGTGTCGCGGCAGCCATCCCCCGTTCGTCCACGGCTTATCCACAGAGTTGTCCATGGCCGCCGGTGTGGGTGCATGCCTACACTGGCCCCGGCCACTTTCGCAGGAAACACCGCAGCATGTCCGCCCGTCCCGGCTTCCGTTCCAACCGCAAAGAGCGCGGCGATGGCTTTGATCGTGATCGTGACGATTCGCGCATCGACCAGTTGCGCGTGCCCCCGCATTCGGTGGAAGCCGAGCAGGCGGTCCTGGGCGGCCTGATGCTGGCCCCGGAAGCCTACGACCGGGTCAACGACCAGCTGAACGAAACCGACTTCTATCGCCGCGATCACCAGATGATCTACCGGGCGATCCGCGAGCTGTCCGAGCGCGAGCGTCCGTTCGATGCGGTCACCCTGGGCGAATGGTTCGAATCGCAGGGCAGGATGGAGCTGGTGGGCGATGGCGCCTACCTGATCGAGCTGGCCAGCACCACGCCGTCGGCGGCCAACATCGTGGCCTATGCCGAGATCGTGCGCGACAAGGCGGTGCTGCGGCAGCTGATCCAGGTCGGCACGGACATCGTCAACGACGGTTTCCAGCCCGAAGGGCGCGACAGCAGTGAACTGCTGGCGTCGGCGGAAAAGAGCGTGTTCGCCATTGCCGAACAGGGCGCGCGCGGCCGTACCGATTTCGTGGCGATGCCCGGCGCGCTGAAGGATGCCTTCGAAGAGCTGCGCAACCGCTTCGAGAACGGCGGCAACATCACCGGCCTGCCTACCGGCTACACCGATTTCGATGCGATGACCGCCGGCCTGCAGCCAACCGATCTGATCATCCTGGCCGCGCGCCCGGCGATGGGCAAGACCACCTTCGCGCTGAACATCGCCGAGTATGCGGCGATCAAGTCGAAGAAGGGCGTGGCGGTGTTTTCGATGGAAATGTCCGCATCGCAGCTGGCGATGCGCCTGATTTCCTCCAACGGCCGCATCAATGCGCAGCGCCTGCGTACCGGCCAGCTGGAAGACGAGGACTGGAGCCGGGTCACCAGTGCGATCAAGATGCTGAAGGAAACCAAGATCTTCATTGACGATACGCCGGGCGTGTCGCCGGAGATCCTGCGTTCCAAGTGCCGCCGCCTGAAGCGCGAGCACGACCTGGGCCTGATCGTGATCGACTACCTGCAGCTGATGAGCGTGCCGGGCAACAGCGAAAACCGCGCGACCGAAATCTCGGAAATCTCGCGTTCGCTGAAGGGCCTGGCCAAGGAACTGAACGTGCCGGTGATCGCGCTTTCGCAGCTGAACCGCTCGCTGGAAACGCGTACCGACAAGCGCCCGGTGATGGCCGACCTTCGCGAATCGGGCGCAATCGAGCAGGACGCGGACATGATCGTGTTCATCTACCGCGATGATTACTACAACAAGGAAAATTCGCCGGACAAGGGCCTGGCCGAGATCATCATCGGCAAGCATCGTGGTGGTCCCACCGGGTCGTGCAAACTGAAGTTCTTCGGCGAATACACCCGCTTCGACAACCTCGCCCACGATTCGGTTGGTTCGTTCGAGTAACCCCTGCGGGCGTTACGGTAGCGCCGGGCCATGCCCGGCCGATTCCCGCGGTTTCGTCAGCCCCAGCCCGGTTTCGTCGCAAACCGTTTGCGGCCGGACGGGCAGGGCGCCAAGGTGATCCCAGGCGGCAGGGTGCCGCCGCAAGGGAGACCTGTCATGAAGACGCTGTTCGCGCTGGGCGTGTGGTGCCTGCTGTTCGTGCTGTGCTGGCCGCTGGCGATCCTGGCCCTGCTGCTGTGGCCGCTGGTCTGGCTGCTGAGCCTGCCGTTCCGCCTGGTCGGCATCACCTTCTCGGCGCTGTTTGCCTTCCTGCGTGCGCTGTTCATGCTGCCGGCACGGCTGCTGGGTGGCCGGGCGGTGGCGGCATGAGGGCGCTGCTGATGCTCGGCCTGGCCCTGCTGGCAGGCCCGGCCCTGGCCGAACCGCCGCCGTCGGCACCCACCTCGGCTTGGCTGGAGCGGCAGCAGGTGGCTGCCGCCGATGAAGCCAACGCCGCGGCGGCCACACCGTCGAAGAAACCCGAAGCCAAGGAGCGCTGCCGGGTCACGAAGGAATGGAAGGTCGGCCAGACGGTGGTGCGGCACAGGGTCTGCGAAGATCCGCCGAAGAAGCCGGCTGGAAAGGTGTAGCGCCGAGCCCATGCCCGGCTCTGAACGAAAACGGACAACAAAAAACCCCGCCGAGGCGGGGTTTTTTGTATCCAGGTGATGCCGGCCAGCGGCCGGCACGACCCGCGAACGATCAGTTCGCCTTGTGGATGGCACGCTTGCTGACCGCCATGGCCGCGTCGTGGATCACTTCCGACAGCGACGGGTGGGCGTGGCAGATGCGGGCCAGGTCATCGGCCGAACCGCTGAACTCCATGGTCAGCACGCCTTCGTGCACCAGCTCGGAGACGTTGGCGCCGACCAGGTGCATGCCGAGGATGCGATCGGTTTCGGCATGGGCCAGGATCTTCACGAAGCCGGCCGGCTCGATCATCGCCACGGCACGGCCGTTGGCGGCGAACGGGAAGCTGCCGGCCTTGTACGGAATGCCTTCGGCCTTCAGCTGGGCTTCGGTCTTGCCGACCCAGGCCAGTTCCGGCTCGGTGTAGATGACCCACGGGATGGTGTCGAAGTTGACGTGGCCCGGCAGGCCGGCGATCAGTTCGGCCACCGCGATGCCTTCCTCGAAGCCCTTGTGCGCCAGCATCGGGCCGCGCACGCAGTCACCGACCGCCCACACGCCGTCAACGCCGGTGTGGCAATGCGCATCGACTTCGATCTGGCCACGGTCGTTGATCTTCACGCCGGTGCCTTCAGCCAGCAGGCCCTTGGTGGCGGCGCGACGGCCGACGGCCACCAGCAGCTTGTCCACGGTCAGGGTCTTTTCGCCTTCGCTGTCGGTATAGGTGACAACAACTTCCTTCTTCTTGCCCTTGCCGGTGATCTCGGTCTTGGAGACCTTGGCACCCAGGCGGATATCCAGGCCCTGCTTCTTGAACTCCTTGGCAGCGGTCTTGGTCACTTCGGCGTCGGCCACGGCCAGGAACTCCGGCAGCGCTTCCAGGATGGTGACTTCAGCGCCCAGGCGCTTCCACACGCTGCCCAGTTCCAGGCCGATCACGCCGGCGCCGATGACGGCCAGGCGGTTGGGCACTTCGGTGAAGTCCAGGCCGCCGACGTTGTCGACGATGGTCTCGCCGTCGAACTTGGCGAACGGCAGTTCGATCGAATCCGAGCCGGCGGCGATGATCACGTTGGTGCCCTTCAGCTCGACGATGGAACCGTCATGCTGGGTGACCTTGACCACGTTGCCCGGCTGCAGTTCGCCGAAACCGTAGTAGGCGGCGACCTTGTTGGCCTTGAACAGCATGCCGATGCCGCCGGTGAACTGCTTGACGATCTTGTCCTTGCGGCCAACCATCGCTTCGACGTCGATCTTGGCGTCCTTGAAGCTGATGCCGTGGTCGCCAAAGATGTGGCCCATGTTCCAGAACTGGCGCGAGGAATCCAGCAGCGCCTTGGACGGGATGCAGCCCACGCGCAGGCAGGTGCCACCCAGGGCCGGCTTGCCGTCCTTGCCCAGCGCTGCGTCGATGCAGGCGGTCTTCAGGCCCAGCTGTGCGGCGCGGATGGCCGCGTGGTAACCGGCCGGGCCGGCACCGATGACGACGACGTCGAATTGTTCAGCCATTGAATTATTCCTTGTTGCTATACCAGAACCCCTCCGCGCGGACGCGGAGGGGCGGGAGGTCTCTTACAGGCCGAACAGCATGCGGCCCGGGTTTTCCAGCTGGTTCTTGATGTCCACCAGGAACTGCACCGAGTCCTTGCCATCGATGATGCGGTGGTCGTAGGACAGCGCCAGGTACATCATCGGCGCGATCACGACCTGGCCGTTCTGGGCGATCGGACGCTCCTTGATGGCGTGCATGCCCAGGATGGCGCTCTGCGGCGGGTTGATGATCGGGGTCGACAGCAGCGAACCGAAGGTGCCGCCGTTGGTCACGGTGAAGGTGCCGCCCTGCAGTTCGTCCAGGCCCAGCTTGCCGTCACGCGCCTTCTTGGCGTAGTCGGCAATGGTCTTTTCGATGTCGGCGAAGGACATGCGCTCGACGTTGCGCAGCACCGGGGTCACCAGGCCCTTCTCGGTCGACACGGCGATCGAGATGTCCGAGTAGCCGTGGTAGATGATGTCGTCGCCGTCGATGGAGGCGTTGACCAGCGGGAAGCGCTGCAGGGCGTTGGCAGCGGCCTTCACGAAGAAGCTCATGAAGCCCAGCTTGATGCCGTGGGCCTTGACGAACTCGTCCTGCAGTTCCTTGCGCGCAGCCGACACCTTGGACAGGTCGACTTCGTTGAAGGTGGTCAGCATGGCGGTGGAGTTCTTCGACTCCATCAGGCGCTCGGCGATGCGCTTGCGGATGCGGGTCATCGGCACGCGTTCTTCCGGACGTGCACCACCTGCCTTGCCGGCGCCGCCGTTGCGGGCGAAGTTGACGATGTCTTCCTTGGTGACCGCGCCGCGACGGCCGGTGCCGTCCACGTCGGCCGGGTTCACGCCTTCGGTGATGGCGGTGAAGCGGGCGCCCGGGGGCAGGCTGTCGGCAGCCGACTTGGCAGCCGGGGCCGGTGCAGCAGCGGCAGCCGGAGCGGCAGCAGCCGGGGCAGCGGCGGCAGCCGGAGCGGCTTCAGCGGCCGGGGCCGGGGCAGCAGCCACGGCGCCCTCTTCGATGATCGCCACGACCTGGCTGGAAGTGACGGTGTCGCCTTCCTTGAACTTGATTTCCTTGATCACGCCATCGACCGGCGACGGCACTTCCAGGACGACCTTGTCGGTTTCCAGGTCAAGCAGGTTTTCGTCGCGCTTGACGGCGTCGCCCACCTTCTTGTGCCAGGTGGCGATGGTGCCGTCGGCGACGGATTCGGGCAGTACCGGGGCTTTGACTTCGGTGGCCATTGCGGGAGCTTCCTGGTTTGTCTTCTAAATAGGGGGAGGAGTTATTCAGCGACCTGGTCGTTGAACGGGTTGACCAGTGCGTCGGCGACCAGCTGCTGCTGTTCACGCACGTGGTCAGCCATGTGGCCGGCAGCCGGCGAAGCCGAACGCGCGCGACCGGCGTAGTGCAGGTTCTGGCCATCGGCCAGGCAGAACTGCAGGTGGTGGCGGATCTGGTACCACGCGCCCTGGTTCTGCGGTTCTTCCTGCGTCCACACCACGTCGGTGGCGTTGCCGTACTTCTTCAGCTCGGCGGCCAGCAGCGCGCGCGGGAACGGGTACAGCTGTTCCACGCGGATGATGGCCACGTCGTCCTGGCCACGCTTGGTCTGGTCTTCCAGCAGGTCGTAGTAGACCTTGCCCGAGCACAGCACCACGCGCTTGACCTTCTTGGCGTCTGCGTTGGCGTCGCCGATCAGGTGCTGGAACTCGCCGTTGGCCAGCTCGTCCAGGGTCGACACGGCCAGCTTGTGGCGCAGCAGCGACTTGGGCGACATCACCACCAGCGGCTTGCGGGTGGTCAGGTGCAGCTGGCGGCGCAGCATGTGGAAGGCCTGTGCCGGGGTGGACGGCACCACGACCAGCATGTTTTCCAGCGCGCACAGCTGCAGGAAGCGCTCCAGGCGCGCCGAGCTGTGTTCCGGACCCTGACCTTCATAGCCGTGCGGCAGCAGCAGGGTCAGGCCGGAAATGCGGCCCCACTTTGCTTCACCGGCGGCGATGAACTGGTCGATGACCACCTGCGCGCCGTTGGCGAAGTCACCAAACTGGCCTTCCCAGATGCACAGGGTGTTGGGATCGGTGGTGGAGAAGCCGTACTCGTAGGCCATCACCGCTTCTTCGCTCAGCAGCGAATCGATGACGGTGGCCTTTTCCGGCGAATCCACCAGCTGCCGCAGCGGCAGGTAGTAGTTGTCGGTGGCCTGGTCGTGCAGGATCGCGTGGCGGTGGGTGAAGGTGCCGCGGCCCACGTCCTGGCCGACCAGGCGCAGGGCATTGCCTTCGTCCAGCAGGGTGGCGTAGGCCAGGTTCTCGGCAAAGCCCCAGTCACCCGGGATCTCGCCGGCGGCCATCTTGCGGCGGTCGTCGTACACCTTGGCCACGCGCGAGTGCAGCTGCACTTCTTCGGGCACGGTGTTGATCAGCTTGGCCAGCTCCAGCAGCTTGGCCTTGTCGACCTTGGTCGAGATCGGATCGGACAGCTTGCCTTCCAGCAGCTTCGGCCAATCGACGAACAGCGGGCTGGACGGCGGGGTCTTTTCAACCTTGGCCAGCTCGGTGGTCACTTCGCCGCCATCCAGCTTGTCGCGGTACGCATCGACCATCGCCTTGCCGGCGCCGGCGGCGATCACGCCTGCCTTTTCCAGCTGCTCGGCGTACATCTCGCGGGTGGTCGGGTGCTTGCGGATCACCTGGTACATCAGCGGCTGGGTGATCGCCGGTTCGTCGGCCTCGTTGTGGCCCCAACGGCGGTAGCACATCAGGTCGATGACCACGTCCTTGGCGAACTTCTGGCGGAACTCGAAGGCCAGCTGTGCGGCGAACACCACCGCTTCCGGGTCATCGCCGTTCACGTGCAGCACCGGGGCGGCGATCATCTTCGCCACGTCGGTGGCATAGCGCGTGGAGCGCGTGTCCTGCGGGTTGGAGGTGGTGAAGCCGACCTGGTTGTTGACCACGATGTGTACGGTGCCGCCAACGGCGAAGCCGCGGGCCTGCGACATCTGGAACAGCTCCATGACCACGCCCTGGCCGGAGAAGGCCGCGTCGCCGTGGATCAGGATCGGCATGACCTGCTTGCGCGCGGTGTCCTTGCGGCGCTCCTGGCGCGAACGCACGGAACCGGCCACGACCGGGTCAGCGATTTCCAGGTGCGACGGGTTGAACGCCAGCGCCAGGTGCACCGGGCCGCCTTCGGTGGCCACGTCGGCCGAGAAGCCCATGTGGTACTTCACGTCACCGGCCGAGGCGTGCTCGTCGTGCTCGAACTTGCCTTCGAATTCGTCGAACAGCTTGCGCGGGTTCTTGCCCAGGGTGTTGACCAGCACGTTCAGGCGGCCACGGTGGGCCATGCCGACCACCACGTCCTTGACGCCATCCTTGCCGGCGCTGCGGATGATGGTGTCCATCATCGGGATCAGCGAGTCGCCGCCTTCCAGCGAGAAGCGCTTCTGGCCGACGTACTTGGTGTGCAGGTAGCGTTCCAGGCCTTCGGCAGCGGTCAGGCGCTCCAGGGTGCGGCGCTGGGTGTCAGCGTCCAGCTGGTAGTTGCCACCGGCCAGTTCCAGCTTCTTGTAGATCCACTGGCGCTGCTCGACTTCGGCGATGTGCATGAACTCCGCACCGATCGAGCCGGTGTAGGTCGCCTTCAGGCGTGCCAGCAGGTCGCGCAGCTTCATGCGCGGCTGGCCGCCCACGCCGCCGGTGCTGAACTCGCTGTTCAGATCGCCATCGGACAGACTGTGGAAGGGCAGGCCCAGGTCCGGGGTGTTGACCGGCTTGGTCAGGCCCAGCGGGTCCAGGCGGGCATCGAGGTGGCCGCGCGAACGGTAGGCGGTGATCAGACGACCGACATTGCGCTCACGCTCGTCGCCCGCACCGCTGCCGGTGCCGGCTTTCAGCGCATCCTTGGCCGCGTCCGCAATGTGGGAGATGACGGCCGAGTGCGGAATGTCGCCTGCTTCGCGGCCCTTGAAGCCGTCGAAGTAGGTCTTCCATTTGGGATCGACACTATCCGGGGAGACCAGGTACTGCTCGTACAGGTCCTCGACATAGGAGGCGTTGCCGCCGGCGAGTTGCGAAGATTGCGCAAACTGCTTCAGTTGATTGTCCACGATGGAGGGTGTTGATTCGCTTTGTGGGGTATGGCTTCAGAAGGACCCTGCAGGAAAATGAATAGCCCTGCACGGGCGCGTTCAAACAGCCAAATTGTACCCCCATCCGCACGGGATGGGGCAGCAACGGCGGCATTGCGCGCGCCGCGGTGTCGGTGCCAGACAGGTTTGTCCGGGTGGGCCCTGTCAGATGCCGAGGGCACGCAGTTCGCTGCATTCGCGCGAACGGTCCCAGACGCGCTGCAATTGCTGCTCGAACGGCTGTGAACGTGCAGGCAGGGCGACGCCGGCTTCACCGTCCAGGCGGTGGCCGATAAGACGAAAGTAGAAGTCGCCCGCATCGTTGACCAGGCAGGCCGAGGCCACTGCGCGGTCGACCGGATCGCTCACTTCACGGAACTGGATCACGCTGGGCAGGCGCTGGTACAGCGCCAGCAGCGGCGCCCCGGCACTGGCAATCGCGGCGGCATCGTGCACGATCACCCGCAGCTGCTTGTCGTGGCGTGCCGTGGCGAAGCGGCGCAGGGCGGCCTGCACCGGCGGCGCATCCAGCAGCCCGGGGTCGAGCTGGCGGCTGTGCAGCCAGAGCTGGCGGCGCGCACGGTGGACGATGGCCGTGGTGATGGCCACCGCCTCGGCGCGGCTGTCGATGGCACTGGCCACGCCCAGCCGGCGACGCATCTGCTGGTGGCCGATGCCGGCCTCCTCGAACACTTCGCCTTCCGGCAGGAAGCCCTGGCGGGCGTAGAAATCACGTGCCGGCAGCTGCGCGTGCAGGTGCACCTCGGCCAGGCCGAGCTGGCGACCGGCCTGCACCAGCGCCTCCAGCAGGGCCTCGCCGACGCCCTGGTTGCGTACGCTGGCCAGCACCGCCATGCGGCCAATACGGCCATCGGGGGTCAGGCGGCCGGTGCCGACGGGCTGGCCGTCGGCGTCCAGGGCCAGCACGTGGGCACAGACCGGGTCCAGTGCATCACGCTCCAGTTCGGCGGCGATGCCCTGTTCCTGTACGAATACCCGCTGCCGCACGTCGTGGATGGCGACGTGGGCGTCGGCGTGGCTGACCTGCTGGACCCGGATCGTGGCCATGGCTCAGGCGCGACCGGCGTCGCTGTCGTCTTCGTCGTGGTCCTCGAAGTTGACGATGACCTCGATGCCGTCGTCGTGGACGGTCACGGTGTGGACATCGTCGGACACGACCTCGTCGTCAAGTTCGGCGACCTGGTCGTGGCCTTCCACCACTTCGCCCAGCACGTCGTTCTCGTCCTCATCTTCGTCGGAGTAGACCTCGTTCGGGTCGATGAGCTGGAACACGCCGCCGACCAGCAGCTGCTGCAGCACCGCGCGGCCCTTGTCCGACAGACCGCGATAGGCGGCGGCATCGAGCTGTTCGGCGCCCGCCAGGCGTTGCGCGTCCTTGACGGGCAGGGCGAAATCCTGGCCGCTGACATACAGGCTGGCGCCGCGCTTGGCCCGGCGCCAGGCCAGGCGCGCCCACGGGTGGCGCTGCAGCAGCAGGCCCGAGGCCAGCGCCTGCACCACTTCTTCCGGCGCCGGCGTGGCCTGGTGGGCCATCACTTCGCCGGCGGCGCGGTAGGTGGTGATGAAGCGGCCGAACCAGTCGCCCAGCTTGTCCGGGTCGTTCATGCGGATGGCGTTGAGCGCGGTGATCACCCGGGCCATCGCCACCGTGTCGATTTCGTTCGGGTCGGCCGGCACCTTCAGGTCGGCATCCTGGTAGCGGATGTTCTCGTCGGCATCGGCGATCAGGGTGTCCAGGTAGTCGCTGATCAGCTCGGCCGAGGACGGCGCGCGCATGCCGAAGGAGAACGTCAGGCAGGGGTCTTCGGCTACGCCGTGGTGCGGCACGTTCGGCGGCAGGTACAGCATGTCACCCGGCGCCAGCACCCAGTCGTGGGTGGGCTTGAACACCTGCAGCAGCTTCAGTTCCACGTCCGGGCGGAAGCCCAGCGGCGGGCGCTTGCCCTTGATCGATTCGCTGGCATCGATCTGCCAGCGGCGGTGGCCGTGGGCCTGCAGCAGGAACACGTCGTACTGGTCGACATGGGCGCCGACCGAGCCGCCGGTGGCGGCGAAGCTGATCATCACATCGTCCATGCGCCAGCGCGGCAGGAAGCTGAAGTGCTCGATCAGTGCGCGCACATCCTTGTCCCACTTGTCGACGTCCTGCACCAGCAGAGTCCAGTCGTGGTCGGGCAGGGCGGGGAACACGTCTTCCTGGAACGGGCCGCTGCGCACGCGCCAGCTGTCCTGGGCCTTGTCATGCTGGATCAGGCGCGCCAGCACGCCTTCTTCGCAGGCCAGTCCGGCCAGGTCTTCCGGCTGCACCGGGGTCTGGAAATCGGGGAAGGCGTTGCGGATCAGCAGCGGGCGCTTCTGCCAGAAGTCGCGCAGGAAGGTGGCCGGGGCCATGCCCAGCGGCTTGCCGGGGCGGGCGGTGACTTCAATGAGCGGAGCGGAGGATTTGCGGGCGGCCATGGGGGAATCCTTGCAGCGGAAAACGGGAGGGGCGGCGCGGCGGGCCGCCAAGGTCTCCATTGTCCGCCGTTCGCCGGGATTGCGCACGTGCGATGGTTTGTCGCGGGGTTCCGGCCAACGGCGGAGCCCCTCGTGGCGGGGACTGGGTTCAACGGCAAAAGCCGCGCTTGGCCGGGCGGGTGGGCTGCGCGGGGGAAGCCGTTAACCCGTCCATGGGGGCTTGGCCGCGGCATCCATGCCGCGGACACCCCCGCGCAGCCCACCCACCCGGCCCCTGACAGTTTCCTGCGCGGCCCGCCACGGAAGAGAAGAAGAAAAGCAAAGGCAACAGCGGCTCGCGCGCTGCGCTTGCTCGCGTAGCGTCGAGCTTGCTCGACTGAGCAGAAGCAGCCGAGCATGGCTCGACTCTACAAAGAGCCCAAAACAAAGAGGGACGCGGCGAAGCCGCGTCCCTCTTTCAAATTCCGTCCCGACAACCCAACGCTCTTCGATCCGCAACCGGGAAACTGTCAGAGGTGGGGCGGGTTGGGTTCGCGGGGGTGTCAGCCGCATGGATGCGGCTGCCAAGCCTCCATGGACGGATTCACGGCGTCCCCCGCGAACCCAACCCGCCCCACCCAGCTCGCAGCAACCCAGCGCCCGGATCGCAGTTGCAGTTGCAGTTGCTGTTGCCTGCCGCAGGCAGCGCCCGCGGCCGCCGCCGCAAAGGAACCCCTTAGATCTTCTTCGCCAGCGACTCGGCCAGGCCGGTGTAGCTGCCCGGGGTCATGTCCAGCAGGCGCTGCTTGGCATCGGCCGGCAGCTCCAGACCCTGCACGAACGTACGCATCGACTCGGCCGTGATGCCCTGGCCACGGGTCAGTGCCTTCAGCTGCTCGTACGGATTGGGCAGGCCGTGGCGGCGCATCACCGTCTGCACGGCCTCGGCCAGCACTTCCCACGCCGCATCCAGATCGGCATCCAGGCGCTGCGGGTTCACTTCCAGCTTGCCCAGGCCCTTGGCCAGCGAATCCAGCGCCACCTGGCTGTGGCCGAACGCGGTGCCCAGCGCACGCAGCACGGTGGAATCGGTCAGGTCACGCTGCCAGCGGCTGATCGGCAGCTTGGCGCTGAAGTGTTCGAACAGCGCGTTGGCAATGCCGAAGTTGCCCTCGGCATTCTCGAAATCGATCGGGTTGACCTTGTGCGGCATCGTCGACGAGCCCACTTCGCCTTCCTTCAGGCGCTGCTTGAAGTAGCCCAGCGAGATGTAGCCCCAGATGTCGCGGGCCAGGTCGATCAGGATGATGTTGGCGCGACGCGCCGCATCGCCGATCTCGGCCACGTTGTCGTGCGGCTCGATCTGGGTGGTGTACGGGTTGAACACCAGGCCCAGGCCGGTAACGAAGCGCTCGGCGAACGCCGGCCAGTCCACGTCCGGGTAGCTGGCCACGTGCGCGTTGTAGTTGCCCACCGCACCGTTGATCTTGCCGGTCAGTTCCACCGCGGCGATCTGTCGGCGCTGGCGCTCCAGGCGGGCGACCACGTTGGCCAGCTCCTTGCCCAGGGTGGTGGGCGAAGCGGTCTGGCCGTGGGTGCGCGACAGCATGGGCTGTGCGGCCTGGGCATGGGCCAGGGTGCGCAGGGTGGCGGCGATGCCGTCCAGGCTCGGCAACAGCACTTCGCGGCGGGCCTGTTCCAGCATCAGGCCATAGCTGAGGTTGTTGATATCTTCGCTGGTGCAGGCGAAATGCACGAATTCCAGCGCCGGGGCCAGCTCAGCGTCGTCCTTCAGCTGTTCCTTGATGAAGTACTCCACCGCCTTGACGTCATGGTTGGTGGTGCGCTCGATTTCCTTCACGCGCGCGGCCTGGGCCGGGCTGAAGCCAGCGGCCAGGGCGCGCAGGCGGGCGATGGCGCCCTCGGAGAACGGCGCCAGTTCGACGATGCCCGGCTCGGCGCCCAGGGCCAGCAGCCACTCGACCTCGACCGTGATGCGGGCCTTGATCAGGCCATATTCGGAGAAGATCGGGCGCAGTGCATCGACCTTGCCGGCATAACGGCCATCGAGCGGGGACAGGGCGAGCAGGGCGGAATCGGACATGTCGGCAGGGCTGGGGCGAGCGGCGGGGGCCATATTCTACGACGCTGCGGGCTGCCGCGCTTCGCGCTCGCCGGGCATGGCCCGGCGCTACCGATCAGACGGTGCGACCGGACGCTGCGGTCCATCGGCGTTGTCCCCTGCTGCGGACAAGGGAGTATCGTTGGCACAGCCGCCAGCCCCGGGAAGCGACCCGCTGCCAGCCGCCGCTTCCCTTTCCCCAACAGAAGTAGTGCGGAGTCGATGCAATGAGCAAAGCTGCAAGCAAAGGTGGAACCGCGAAGTTCCGTATTGAACACGACAGCATGGGCGAGCTGCAGGTGCCCGCTGACGCCCTGTGGGGCGCGCAGACCCAGCGCGCCGTCGAGAATTTCCCGGTGTCGGGCCAGCGCATGCCGCGCGGCTTCATCCGTGCCCTGGGCCTGGTGAAGGGCGCCGCCGCCGGCGTCAACGCCGAGCTGGGCCACCTGCCCAAGGTCGTCGCCAAGGCCATCCAGGTGGCCGCCGCCGAAGTGTCGGCCGGTGACTGGGACGCGCATTTCCCGATCGACGTCTACCAGACCGGCTCGGGCACCTCGTCGAACATGAACGCCAACGAGGTCATTGCCACCCTGGCCAACCGTGCCGGCAAGGCGGGCAAGACCGCGGTGCATCCCAACGACCACGTCAACCAGGGCCAGAGCTCCAATGACGTGATCCCGACCGCGCTGCGCGTGTCGGCCGTGCTGGCCGTGCACGAGCAGCTGCTGCCGGCGCTGGTGCACCTGCGCAGGACTCTGGACAAGAAGGGCCGCAGCCTGCGCAAGGTGGTCAAGACCGGCCGCACCCACCTGATGGATGCGATGCCGCTGACCTTCGAGCAGGAGTTCGGTGCATGGTCGGCGCAGCTGGCCTCGGCGCAGGAGCGCATCGAGGACAGCCTCAAGCGCGTGCGCCGCCTGCCGCTGGGCGGCACCGCCATCGGCACCGGCATCAATGCCGACCCGCGCTTCGGCGCGCAGGTGGCCAAGGCCCTCAAGCAGCAGACCGGGTTCAAGTTCGACAGCGCCGACAACAAGTTCGAAGGCCTGGCCGCGCAGGACGATGCGGTGGAACTGTCCGGTCAGCTCAACGCGCTGGCGGTGGCCCTGATCAAGATCGCCAACGACCTGCGCTGGATGAATGCCGGTCCGCTGGCCGGGCTGGGCGAGATTGAGCTGCCGGCGCTGCAGCCGGGCAGCTCGATCATGCCGGGCAAGGTCAACCCGGTCATTCCCGAGGCGACCGTGATGGCCTGCGCGCAGGTGATCGGCCACCACACCGCGATCACCGTGGCCGGGCAGACCGGCAATTTCCAGCTCAACGTGACCCTGCCGCTGATCGCGGTGAACCTGCTCGATGGCATCGGCCTGCTGGCCAACGTGTCCACCCTGCTGGCCGACAGCGCCATCGCCGGGCTGAAGGTGCGCGAGGACCGGGTGGCCGAAGCGCTGGCCCGCAACCCGATCCTGGTGACCGCGCTGAACCCGATCATCGGCTATGAGAAGGCCGCGGCGATTGCCAAGCGTGCCTACAAGGAACAGCGCCCGGTGCTGGATGTGGCGCTGGAGGACAGCGGCCTGGACGAGGCCGAGCTGCGCCGTCTGCTGGATCCGACCGCGCTGACCGCCGGTGGCATCCAGGCCGGTGGTGGGGGCGCCGGCGGTTGATCGTCCGGTTGCGTACGTAAACGGGAAACGCCGCCCTGGGGCGGCGTTTTTCGTTTCAGCGGCGGTCGGCGACGATGTTGCCGAAGGTGTCGGTGTAATCCTTGAATTCGGGGATGGTCTGCACCAGATCGGCGGGGATGACCTCCAGGCCTTCCGGCGGCTGGATCTTCACCGGCTGCATGTTGGGGTCGGCCGGGGCGGCCACCAGGGTGTTCTGGCGCAGCACCTGCAGCTTGCCGAACATGGTCTGCAGCATCTGCCGCTGGGTGTCGTCCAGCGGAATCTGGATCTCGTCCATCTTCATCGTGCCGTCGGCCAGGATGATGATGTTCGGCGCGGGCTGGCGGCGCACGGTCACCATGGTCTGGCTGACCGAAATCTTCGGCTTGCCGCGTTCGGCGCGGTGGTTGCGGTACTCCTGGTCGCAGCCGGCCAGGCCCAGGCAGAGCAGGGCGGTCAGCAGCAGAAACAGCTTCTTCATGGCGGTCGATCGGGGCAAACGGGGTGCTTAGTGTAATCCCGCCCGGCCACGACGGCCGGCAACGCGGGGGCGCTGCCGGCCGGGTGCGACGAAATGTCTCAGGGCGCGCGCACGACTACGTCGTCCTTGCCGCAGTCGTCCACGTCGCTCTGGTCCATGGTGGCGTAGGGCTGGAAAGCCGGCAGGTCGCGTGCCAGCGCCTGCTGGCTGGCCAGCATCGCCGGCAGGCGGTTGCACAGCTGCTTGGCCTGGGCTTCGATCTTGGCCGCTTCGTCGTTGATGCGCTTTTCGATGCCCTCGCTGTCACCGCTGAAGACGCCCTTCAGGGCTTCGCCGGCGGCATTGACGCCCAGCCGCGCACCGGCCACGCCGATGTCCATGCCGTCGCTGGCGATGCCGGCGATGTGGCCGCGGTATTCCTGCAGCTGGCGCCGCTGCGCTTCATTGGTCGGCGACTCGGTGCCGCCGATCAGCAGGCGGCCGTCCGGGGTGATCTCGGCACGGGCCTGGCCCTTGCCGGAGATCTTGATGTTGCCCTGGGCGATCTCGCGGCGCGCCTTGTCGGTGGCGTCCTTGATCTCCTTGCCCACCGTGCTGCTGGCCTCGGCCACGGTTTTGCCGGCGCTGTCGGTGGTGGACGATGGGGACGTCCCGCCGCAGGCCATCAGCGGCAGGCACAGCAGGGTAGCGGGCAGCAGGCGCAGCAGGTTCATGACAGTTTCCTTCCGTTGAATGAGGTGGAATTACTTGCCGCGCGGCAGGGTGACGCTGCCGCCGATATCGCGGTGGCGCACATCGCCACTGCCGCTGTGCTGCACGGTCAGGCTGCCGCGGGCGCCATTGACGGTGATGTCGCCCGAGCCGTGGCTGCGTACGCGCACGTTGCCGCCCACCTCGCTGATCTCCACGTCGCCGGAGCCGACCACGCCCACCTCGACATCGCCCTTGACCCGCTGGAAATCGATATCGCCCGATCCCACGGTTTCCAGGCGCACGCTGCCGCCCACGTCGAACAGGTCCAGATCGCCCGAGCCGACGGTGCCGGTGCGGGCATCGCCGCGGATGTTGCGCGCCTTCACTTCGCCCGAGCCCAGCGACAGCAGCTCCAGCGAGCCGGCACCGTCGATGTCCAGGTCGCCCGAACCGACGGCGGCATGCACGCTGCCGCGGGTGCCGCGGGCACGGCCATCGCCGGAGCCCACGTCCATGCTCAGCGACTGTGCGTTTTCAACGCTGCCATCGCCGGAGCCGATCTTGAACTGCAGCGGCAGGTTGTCCGGCACGCTGCCGCCGATGTCCAGCCAGGCATAGCTGTTGCCCAGCGACAGGGCCGAGCGGCCATCGCGGCGCAGGCTGACCACCAGCTTGTCGCCCACCCGCTGCTGGTCCAGCACCAGCTGGTCCAGCCAGTCGGCAGTGGAGGCACAGGCGCGTCCTTCGAGCTGGCCGCCGCCACTGCGGGCGACCACCTTCAGGTCGTGCTGGTTCACTTCGAACACCACCGCTTTCACCCCGGCTGTTTCCAGCTTCAGCGCGCGGGGCGCCGAGTGCTTGCAGTTCGGGGCATCGGCAGCCAGCGCCGACAGCGGCAACAGCAACAACGCAGAGCAGGCAAGCAGGGTACGCATGAGGGTGCCTCCAGTAGTGGTAGAGGGGAGCGTCAGATTTCGCCAGCGCGCCGGCGCAGGCGGATGGCGATGAAGATGAAGGCCACGCCGAACGCCGCGCCGATCCACAGATCGGGCATCGCCAGCGACTTCAGCTGCTGGGCAGGGTTCATCAGCGAGACGATCGTATCCAGGCTCTTGTGCTCGTCGCTGGAGGCAAGGCGGTACACCAGATCCACGCCTGGAACGGTGCCCAGCAACAGGCGGCCGACGATGTGCTGCCAGAACCAGCCGGTGCTCATGTCGAACAGGTGCATCACCTTGGTGGTGCTGACGATGATGCCGGCGAACAGGGGCAGCATCACCGCCCACAGGAACGGCTTGCTCTTGGCCCAGGCCGAGCAGAGCAGCAGCCAGCCGGCAGTGGGCAGCGCCCACAACGCATAGACGGGGATGGCGGCGAGCAGGCCGGCGGACAGGGTGAGCGGGCTGGCTGGGCCCCAGATCAGGGTGGTAGGGCTGCCGCCATGGGTCAACGCAACCAGGCTGATGATCAGCAGGAAACCGAACATGGTGGCGATGCCAGCCAGCGTGGCGACCAGCGGGGCCACGACCAGTGCGCTGAGCACCTTGGACAGTACGGTCTGGGTGTCGGACAGCGGCAGCGACTTCCAGAACAGGATGCTGCGGTCGCGGCGATCATCGTACAGCGCACCCAGGCAGTAGAAGAACACCACGAAGGCCAGTACCAGGAAGGGCCAGGTCGAGCTGAGGATGAGGGTCAGGTCCAGGCCGTTGCCCAGGTCCGCCATGTCCTTGGCGCTGATCTGGCGGGTCAACAGGCCCAGATCCAGGCCGTTGATGTTCACGTCCTCGCCGTCGATGTGCAGGCCGCCATCGCGCGCGGCACGATGCAGGGCAAACAGGCCCAGGCCGATGCCAACGCCGCTCATCAGCAACGAGACAATGCCGGCGATGACCGGGGCGTACAGGAAACCGCCGCGGTTTTCCCAGTATTCGCGCTTGAGCAGCCAGCGCAGCGTGCCTGCGGGGCTGACCGGATGATTGACGGCATTCATGCGTAGGTCCCCTTCATGACAGCAACGAACAGATCGGCCAGGCCCGCAGTGCGGGTTTCGCCCAGGGTGGAAAGCTGGCTGCGCGGCACGCCGTCATACAGCAGCACGGTCTTGCCGAACGCCAGGCTGCGCTCGTCGATCGGCTTGAGGGCGCGCGCGGTTTCCAGCTGTTCGGCGCCGACCAGCAGTTCGGTATAGCGTTCGCCCACCTCGTCCATTTCTGCGCTGAGCACGATGCGGCCGTCACGGATGAACATCACATCGCTGAGGATGTGCTCGATCTCTTCCACCTGGTGGGTGGTGACGATGATGGTCTTCTGCTCGTCGAAGTAGTCTTCCAGCAGGCGCTGGTAGAACTCCTTGCGGTACAGGATGTCCAGGCCCAGGGTCGGCTCGTCCAGCACCAGGATGCGGGCGTCGATGGCCATCACCAGGGCCAGGTGCAGCTGCACGATCATGCCCTTGGACAGCTCGCGCACGCGCTGCCTGGGCTGCAGCTTGGTGCTGGCCAGGAAGCGTTCGCAGCGGGCGCGGTCGAAGCGCGGGTGCACGCCGGCGACGAAGTCGATGGCCTCGCGTACGCGCAGCCAGCGCGGCAGCACCGCCACGTCGGCGATGAAGCAGATTTCCTTCATCAGCTCGTCGCGGTGCAGGCGCGGGTCACGGCCGAGCACGCTCAGCTCGCCCTCCACCTCGGTCAGGCCCAAGATGGCCTTCAGGGCGGTGGTCTTGCCGGCGCCATTGGGGCCGATAAGGCCGACGATGCGCCCGGCGGGGATATCGAAGGTGGTGTTGTCGAGGGCGAGGGTGTTCTTGTAGGCCTTGCGCAGACCCTTGGCGGTAATCACCGCTGGGCTGGATTCAACGTTCACGACACTGGCATTCATGAGGATTTCCCCTGGGGCAGCAATTCGTTCAGGCTCAGGCCCAGGCGCTGGATGCGCTCCAGGACCGCCGGCCATTCGTCGTTGAGGAAGCGGTCGCGCTCGCTGCTGCGCAGCTGCGTGGCCGCCTGCTCGGTCATGAACATGCCCAGGCCGCGGCGCTTTTCCACCAGGCCTTCATCGGCCAGTTCCTGGTAAGCGCGCGAAACGGTGATGGGGTTCAGTTGATAGTCGGCCGCCACCTGGCGGACCGAGGGCAGGGCATCGCCCGGCTTCAGGATGCCGTCGAGCATCATGGCAATCACGCGCTCCTTCAGCTGGCGGTAGATGGGAGCGCCGTCGCTCCACTGGATGTCGCTCATGGTCAGCTCCGTGGGGTCAGCGGCTGTGCGAACGAGAAATACGGCATGGACAGGGAGCTGTGCAGCCGACGCGGGGGGAGGGTTCGGCGGTCCCTGCCGGGGTGGAGATCGCGTCCTGCGTGGAATCGGGGGAGGGGGAGGATTCTGCCGGCGGTGCCGGCAGCAGCAGCCACGTCAGCACGAACAGGGTTGAAACAGCGGTGACCGCGGGAGCGGTATGGCTGCGACGCATCCGGATGTTCATGGTTCCCCCTGTCTCAGGTGACTGGTGTTGTATGCAACTATAACACCGGCACGCCCATGTGCAACCCCCGACGCGCCCCAACTGATGGCAGGGGCCATGAACGGGCGCGGTTGCGAATCCAAGCTGTTGATTTCATTGCAATGGCATCGGCGAACGCCGTCTTGGACACGGGCCTGGCATTCATACATGTGTAGAGCGTGTCCAGCAAGGGCGCGCCAATCGGGCCCCGCGCGTGCCGCCACGGCGGGCAAAGTGGATGCCCGGCGGCCGCGACAGTGCGCTGGCAGGCCGGTGCTATAGTTCGGCCGATCCCCGGTCTGAAAGGGCCGGGCCCCTGTTGCAGCTACCGTGGAATGTCCCGCATGCCTGTGTTTCTCACTGCTCCGCGCCGCCTGCGCGGCCTGTCCCTGCTGGCTGTGCTGGCGCTGGGCCTGGCGGGTTCCGCCAGCGCCGTGGCCGCCGACCTGCTGGACGTGAATTACCGGCCGCTGGCCGGCAAGCAGCAGGTGAACCTGCTCAAGCGCTATCAGGGCCAGGTGCTGCTGGTGGTCAATACGGCCAGCAAGTGCGGCTACACCCCCCAGTACGAAGGGCTGGAAACGCTGCAGAAGCAGTACGCCAGCCGCGGTTTCGCCGTGCTGGGTTTCCCGTCCAACGACTTCAAGGGGCAGGAACCGGGCGACGAGAAGCAGATCCAGGATTTCTGCACGCTCACCTATGGGGTGAAGTTCCCCATGTTCGAGAAGGTGCACGTGGTAGGCGAACAGGCCACGCCGCTGTACCAGCGCCTGACCGCCGCCACCGGCGTGGCCCCGGGATGGAACTTCCACAAATACCTGATCGGCCGCGACGGCAAGGTCATCGCCCAGTTCGCCAGCAAGGTCACCCCGGATGATCCGCAGCTGGGCGCGGCCATCAGCAAGGCGCTGGCCGCACCGGCACCGCGTTGATCACCGGCACGCATGCCTCGACATCTCCGGCATGCGTGCGACAATGGTTCTTTTCGCGCCGACGTCGGCGCCCAGACACTTCCAGGAATGCAGCGAATGAAGATGGGAATGCGCGGCGCCGCGGCGTCGGTTCTGATTCTGGCGATGGGTACCTCTGGTGTCGCCCTGTCGCAACAACCGGCCGCACCGGCGGCCGCCAAGGAGACCGCAACCTTGAATTCCCCCAAGCAGAAGCTCGGCTACGCCATCGGTCTGGATGTGGCCAAGTCGTTCGCGCCGATCGCCGATGAAATCGACGTGGCCGCCCTGCGCACCGCCGTGGAGCGTTCGTTTGAAGGCCTGCAGCCGCAGATCACCCAGGAGCAGGCCAAGGCCACCGATGCCGCCCTGCGCCAGGTAGTGATGGCCCGCAACGGCCAGCAGGTGCCGGGCGTTGCGCCGGGCTCGCAGCCGCCGAAGGTGGACCGCGTGAAGGTCGCGCAGATGATCGGTTCGTACTCCATCGGTCCGTCGCTGGCGCAGCTGAAGGACGATATCGATACCGCCTCGCTGTTTGACGCGATCAGCACCGGCCTGACCAAGGGCCAGGCGAAGATGACCGAAGCTGACGCAACCGCCACCATCCAGTCGTTCATGGGTGCCAAGCAGGCCGAGATGCAGGCCAAGGCCGCGCAGGCCGCGCAGACCAACCGCAGCGAAGGCAACGCCTTCCTGGCCAAGAACAAGACCCAGCCGGGCGTGGTGACCACCCCGTCGGGCCTGCAGTACCAGGTGATCCGCCCGGGCAGCGGCGAGCGTCCGCTGCCGAGCAGCAAGGTGCGCGTGAACTACGAAGGCAAGCTGCTGGACGGCACCGTCTTCGACAGCTCCGCTGGCCGTGGCCCGGCCGAATTCGGTCTGGACCAGGTCATCAAGGGCTGGACCGAAGGCGTGGCGCTGATGCCGGTGGGCTCGAAGTACCGCTTCTGGATCCCGGGCGAACTGGCCTACGGTGAGAACGGTACCCCGGGCGGCCCGATCGGCCCGAACGCCACCCTGACCTTCGACGTCGAGCTGCTGGGCGTCCTGCCGTAAGCGACCACGGAGCCAGCACGGATATGCGCGTTGCGATTTTCGGTACCGGGTACGTCGGTCTGGTGACCGGCACCTGCCTGGCCGACGTAGGCCACCAGGTGGTCTGCGTCGACATCGACCAGGCCAAGGTGGATGGGCTCAACCAGGGCATCATCCCGATCTACGAACCCGGCCTTGAGCCGATGGTGAAGGCCAACCATGCCGCGCTGCGGCTGTCCTTCACCACCGATGGCGCCAGCGCCATCGGCCACGGCCAGGTGGTCTTCATCGCGGTGGGTACGCCCCCCGACGAAGACGGCAGTGCCGATCTGCAGTACGTGCTGGCCGTGGCCCGCACCATCGGCCGCCACATGGCGGTGCCGACGGTGGTGGTGAACAAGTCGACGGTGCCGGTGGGCACCGCCGACAAGGTGCGCGCGGCCATTGCCGAAGAGCTGGCGGCGCGCGGTGCGGACATCGCCTTCGATGTGGTGTCCAACCCCGAATTCCTGAAGGAAGGCGATGCGGTGGCCGACTGCATGCGCCCGGACCGCATCATCATCGGCGCCAGCAGCGCCGACTCGGTGGCGGTGATGCGCCGCCTGTATGCACCGTTCAACCGCAACCACGATCGCGTGGTGGAAATGGACGTGCGTTCGGCCGAGCTGACCAAGTACGCGGCCAACGCGATGCTGGCGACCAAGATTTCGTTCATGAACGAAATCGCCAACATCGCCGAACGCGTGGGTGCCGACGTCGAACAGGTCCGCCAGGGCATCGGTTCGGACCCGCGCATCGGCTGGCACTTCATCTATCCCGGTGCCGGCTACGGCGGTTCGTGCTTCCCCAAGGATGTGCAGGCGCTGGCGCGCACCGCCCAGCAGTACGGCCTGGAGCCGAAGCTGTTGAACGCGGTCGAAGCGGTGAACGATGCCCAGAAGGGACACCTGTTCGCGCTCATCCAGCGCCACTACGACAAGGGCGAGGACGAGGGCGTGCGCGGCAAGACCTTTGCCGTGTGGGGCCTGGCCTTCAAGCCCAACACCGATGACATGCGCGAAGCCTCCAGCCGCCGCCTGCTGGCGCAGCTGTGGGAAGGCGGTGCCACGGTGCGTGCCTACGATCCGGAAGCGATGCACGAATCGCAGCGCATCTTCGGTGAGCGCGACGACCTGGTGTTCTGCGCCAATGCCAACGAAGCGCTGGAAGGCGCCGATGCACTGGTGGTGGTGACCGAATGGAAGCAGTTCCGCAGCCCCGATTTCCAGATGCTGCGCGAGCGGCTGAAGGATGCGGTGGTGTTCGACGGGCGCAACCTGTACGACCCGGCCGAAGTGGAAGCCGCCGGCGTGGCGTACTACGGTATCGGCCGGGGGCGTTCGCTGCATGTCTGAGCTGCCCACCGAACGCGAACAGGCGCTGGAAGCGCGCCTGATCGAGCTGGAAATGCGCGTGTCCTTCCAGGAACACGCGCTGGCCGAACTGAGCGATGCATTGGCCGACGCCCGCATGCAGGGCACGCGCAACGCCGATGTGCTGCGCGTGCTGCTGGAAGACCTGGGCAAGGTGCGCAACGCACTGAATTCTTCTGATCCGGCGAGCGAACCGCCGCCGCCGCACTACTGATCTGCATTCCTATGAGCGATACCCTCCGCGACCAGCTGATGGGCCTGGGCTTCAAGCCGGCGCCCAAGCCCGAGCGCAAGAACGATGCCCCCCGCCGTGATGGCCGCCCGCAGGGCAAGGGTGGCAATGGCAATGGAAAGCCGCAGGGCGCAGGCAAGGGCGAGCACAAGCCCGGTGAGCGCCGTGGTGGCCACGGCCACGCTGGCGCAGGCAAGCCCGGGCAGTCCCGTGGGCCGGGCGGGCAGGGTCCGCGCAAGCCGCGTTCTGCCGAGGAAATGGACCTGGCCAAGGCCTATGCCATCCGCGCCCAGAAAGAAAAGCAGGAACGCATTGAAAGCGAACGCCTGAAGCAGGAAGAGGCGCGCGTGCGCCGCGAGGCCAAGGCCAAGCTGGAAGAACTGCTGAAGGACAAGAGCCTGAATGCCGAGGCGGCCGACATCGCCCGCCACTTCCCGTATGGCGGCAAGATCAAGCGCATCTACGTAACCCCCGAACAGCTGACCGCGCTCAATGCCGGTGAACTGGGCGTGGTCCAGCTCAATGGCCGCTACCTGCTGGTGACCGCCGAAGTGCTGGCGCAGTCCGAGGCGGTGTTCGCCGCGTCGGTCGCGCTGAAGGTCGACCCGAACGCGCCGGCCGAGGAAGACCCGTACGCCGATCCGCAGTACCAGGTGCCCGACGACCTGGTCTGGTAACGAACTATCGCCGTGGCGCCCCCTGCGGCAGCAGCGGCAGGGGGAAAGGGATGTCCACTGATCCAAGCCGCGGCTACGTGCCGCACATTGACGGCCTGCGTGCGATTGCCGTGCTGGCCGTCATCGTGTTCCACCTGGACCCGGCCTGGCTGCCGGGCGGATTCACCGGCGTGGACGTGTTCTTCGTCATCTCCGGCTTCGTGGTCAGTGCGTCGGTGCATCGCCTGCCGGCCCTGTCCTGGCGCGCCTCGATGCTGCGCTTCTATGCGCGCCGGGTACGCCGCATCGCGCCCGCGCTGGTGGCCTGCCTGCTGGCGACGGCTGTGGCCAGCGTGTTGTTCATTCCCGATTCGTGGCTCAGCGAAGCGTCCGACAAGACCGGGTTGATGGCCTTCTTCGGGCTGAGCAACTGGGTGCTGGCGGCCGTTGGCAACGACTACTTCGCGCCCAAGGCCGAGTTCAATCCCTATACGCACACCTGGTCGCTGGGGGTGGAAGAGCAGTTCTACGTGCTGTTCCCGCTGCTGTTCCTGGCCTGGGCTCGCGGCCCGCGCGGCCGTTGGCTGAGCCTTGCGCTGTTCGCCGCGGTAAGCGTGGGGTCTTTGCTGCATGCGGCCCTGCTGGGGTTGCGTGATGCGCCGCCGGCCTGGGCGTTCTACGCCACCAGCACCCGCTTGTGGCAGTTGGGCGTGGGCGTTCTGCTGTTCCAGCTGCTGCATGTTGCCGATCGCGGTGAGCCTGGCAGTGCTGAACGGGTGGGCCGTTGGCGCTGGGCGTGGTCAGCGTTGGCCCTGCTGTCGCTGGGCGCACTGGGCTTCGCGCTGTGGACGGCGCGTGCCGGGCGCTCGCCCTGGCCGGACGGCGTGCTGCCAGCGCTGGCCACGGCCGGCCTGCTGCTGGCCCTGCACCAGCACCCGCAGGCATGGATCGCGCGGCTGTTGGCCAGTGCGCCGATGCGGCGGATCGGCCTGCTGTCCTACTCGCTGTACCTGTGGCATTGGCCGGTGTTCGTGCTGATGCGCTGGACCGTGGGCCTGGAAACGGCCCTGCAGATGTCCGTGGCCAGTGCGCTGGTGGCGCTGCTGGCATGGATCTCGTGGCGCTGGATCGAGCAGCCCTTCCGTGGACCCAGGTGGCAGCACCTTCCACCCGGGCGCTGGGTCGCAGCCGGCGTGCTGACCCTGCTGCTGGCTGGCGGCCTGCAGGCGTTGCTGTACTGGCAGTCGCCCCTGCTGTCGCTGAGCACGGTCAGCCGCCATCCGGCGGACTGGTACCCCGACGGCAGAAGCGTGGCGGCTGATTACCCCGGGTGCGCGCTGCAGGTGGGCAAGCACCGCTACCCCGGTGGCAGCGCACGCACCTTCGCCCGCGGCGACTGCCCGCGCGCAGGGGCCGTGCAGGGGCCGGCGCAGGTGTTCCTGGCCGGCGATTCGCATGCCATGGCCTACCGCGAGCTGCTGCAGCGGCTGGCGCTGGAAACCGGTTCGACGGTGTCGCTGTACGGCCGCGGTGGCTGCCCGCAGATCAGCCTGCAGCAGTGGCGGGGTGCCGGTGCGGGCTGTGCCGAGCATGATGCGGCCGTGCGCGCGGACATCGCCGCGCGTGCGCAGCCGGGGGATGTGGTGGTGCTTGTGTCACTGCGGGTACCGCGCCTGTCCGACCAGTACGTGCTGTTCGACGCGCAGGCGCAGCTGGCGGGCGAGCGCAGTGCGCAGGCCGCCGCCGGCCGCAACGCCGAGGTGGCCGAGGCCATCGCGCAGTGGCTGCCGCTGGCCCAGCGCGGCGTGCGTATCGTGATCGAAGCGCCGAAGCCGGTGCTGCCGGCACCGCCGTACCGCTGTTCCGACCGCTTCAACGCCGGCAATGCGGTCTGCCGCAACGGCCTGGATATTTCGAGGGCGGACATGGAAGCGCTGCGAGCGCCGATGCTGGGCAGCCTGCAGCAGGTGGTCGATGGCCTGCCAGGCGCAGTGCTGTGGGATCCCTTGCCTGACCTCTGCACGGCCACGACGTGCGCGGCGCAGCGTGATGGCCGACCGTTGTTCTTCGACGGCGACCATCTGAGCGGTCATGGCAACCGCGTGCTGCTGCCCTCCCTGCAGCGGGTGTTGCAGCCGTAGCGCCGGGCCGTGCCCGGCACACGGGACCGTCGGCCATCAGCGCTCGATCGCTTGCCCGGCCTGCCATACAGCGTGGATGTGCTGGGTATTGCCGATGTCGGCCAAGGGATCGGCATCGAGCACCAGCAGGTCGGCACGCTTGCCGGCGGCAATGCGGCCGCGATCGTCCATGCCCAGCAGCGCGGCGGCGTCGGCGGTGGCGGTCTGCAGGGCCTGGGCCGGGCTGAAACCGGCCTCGGTCAGCAGCTTCAGTTCGCGGTGTTCGGCAAATCCAATCACCCGCTGTGGCATCGCCCCGGCATCGGTACCGAAGCCGAACTTCACTTTGGCCGCGCTCAGCCGGCGCAGGTTTTCCAGGTTCATCGCCACCGCTGCGCGCGCACCGGGAATGTTGGCCCCGGCCAGCTGCTCGCGCTGCCACTGCGGCTGCTGCCAGCGCGCGCGCACCGCAGCGGGCAGGGCATCGCGCAGGAACGGCTGCTGCAGTGCCTGCGGGTTTTCCGCATACCAGTAGTTGGCTTCGTCGATGTTCACCGTGGCGATGTACCAGGTGCCCTGGTCGTGCATCTTCCGCGCCAGCATCGGGTCCACCGCGCGATCGCGGATACCGTGGGCGATGATGTCCACGCGTGCATCCACCAGGTCGCGCGCCTGCTCCAGGTCGTGGATGTGCGCGGCAACCTTCAGGCCACGCGCGTGGGCCTCGGCAATGGCGGCGCGGTAGATCTCCGGTGCCATCATCGGGAACTGGCCGCCCAGCGAATCCACCCAGAGCTTGATCACGTCCACGCCGTCGGCCTGCTGCGTGGCGACGGCGGCGCGGGCTTCCTCGGCATTGCGTGGCCGCGCCACCGGGTCGTGGGCCAGGCCCATGGCGGCCGCCGGCGGTGCACCGGCGAAGGCACCGATGCCGGCACCAGCGCCGTACAGCTGCGCGCCCAGCGTGGGCGAGGCGTTCACTTCCTTGCGGATATCGAAGAAGGCCGGGCCATTCATGCCCAGCGCGGTGACCGTGGTGATGCCGTAGCGCTGGAACTGGCGCAAATCACGCACCACGTTGTCGCGGGTGTAATAGCGATCGCCGTGCTGCAGGCCTTCGGTGTTGCCCACGTGCGCGTGGTTGCTGACCAGGCCGGGCAGCACGGTCTTGCCCTGGTAGTCGATGCGCCGGGCCGTGGTCGCGGCGGCCGGCAGCGGCGTACCGACATGCACGATGCGCTCGCCGTCGATCAGGACCGGGGTGATGCCCAGGTCGCGGCGGCCGTCGAATACCCGGGCATTTTCCAGCAGGATCGGCTGGGCGGCGGCGGGAACGGCGGCGGTGGCGGCAAGCAGCAACGCCCACAGGCGGGTCGGTCGCATCGGCAACTCCGGTCAGGGGGAAGCCCGAGGGTAACCGATGGGCCGCACGCGGGCGTGTGCGCCGGGTCTATTCGGGATCGTAATCCAGGTTCGACGCCAGCCAGCGCTCGGCCTGTGCACGCTCCACGCCCTTGCGCCGCGCGTAGTCGGTCACCTGTTCACGGCTCAGGCGGCCGACCACGAAGTACTGACTCTGCGGGTGGCTGAAGTAATAGCCCGACACGGCAGCGGTGGGCAGCATGGCGAAGCTTTCGGTCAGTTCCATGCTGGCGTGGGTTTCGGCCTGCAGCAGATCGAACAGCCGGCGCTTCTCGCTGTGCTCGGGGCAGGCCGGGTAGCCGGGGGCCGGGCGGATGCCGCGGTACTGCTCATCGATCAGCGCTTCGTTGTCGAGGGTCTCGGCATGGTCGTAGCCCCAGAACCCGGTGCGCACACGCTGGTGCAGGCGTTCGGCCAACGCTTCGGCGAAGCGGTCGGCCAGCGCCTTCAGCAGGATCGCGTTGTAGTCATCGTGGTCGGCCTCGAAGCGGGCCACGTGTGCATCGATGCCGATGCCGGCGGTGACCGCGAATGCGCCGATCCAGTCCTGCCTGCCGCTGTCGGCCGGGGCGATGAAATCGGCCAGGCAGAAGTCGGGGCGCTCGGCCGGCTTGTCCACCTGCTGGCGCAGGAAGTGCAGGGTGGTCTCACCAGACGGGTGCTGCACGCGGACATCATCGCCCACGCTGTTGGCCGGCCACAGGCCGAACACCGCCTTGGCGGTCAGCCACTGCTCGTCCACGATGCGCGCCAGCATCGCCCGTGCATCGCGGTACAGATCGCTGGCCTGGGGGCCGACGATCTGGTCGGTCAGGATCGCGGGGAACTTGCCGGCCAGTTCCCAGGCCTGGAAGAACGGGGTCCAGTCGATGTAGTCGACCAGCTCGGCCAACGGGTAGTCATCGAACACATGCAGGCCGGGCTGCTTCGGCGCAGGAGGGATGTAGCTGTCCCAGCCGCCCTGGAACTTCTGCCCGCGCGCATGTTCCAGGCTGACCAGGCGCTTGGCGTCACCGCGGTTGCGATGGCGGGCCCGGATCTCGGCATAGTCCGCTTCGTTGGCGGCCACGAAGGCATCGCGCAGCTCGCGCGAGATCAGTGACTGCGCCACGCCCACCGCACGCGAGGCATCCTTCACCCACACGGTGGGGGCCTGGTAATGCGGGTCGATCTTCAGCGCGGTGTGCGCGCGCGAGGTGGTGGCGCCGCCGATCAGCAAGGGCAGGACGAAGCCCTGCCGCTGCATTTCGCGGGCGACGTGGCTCATTTCCTCCAGCGAGGGGGTGATCAGCCCGGACAGGCCGACCAGATCGGCATTGTGCTCGCGCGCGGCGTCGAGAATCTTCTGCGCCGGCACCATCACGCCCAGGTCGATCACTTCGAAGTTGTTGCAGGCCAGGACCACGCCGACGATGTTCTTGCCGATGTCATGCACATCGCCCTTCACCGTGGCCATGATGATGCGGCCGTTGCTCTTGGCGGTATCGCCGCTGCGTGCCTTTTCGGCCTCGATGTACGGCAGCAGGTAGGCCACCGCTTTCTTCATCACGCGCGCGGATTTGACCACCTGCGGCAGGAACATTTTTCCGGCCCCGAACAGGTCGCCGACGATGTTCATGCCATCCATCAGCGGGCCTTCGATCACGTCCAGCGGGCGGCTGGAGCCCTGCCGCGCCAGTTCGGTGTCTTCCTCCACCCAGGCGTCCAGGCCGTGCACCAGCGCATGCGCCAGGCGCTGGGCCATCGGTTTTTCTCGCCAGGACAGGTCCTCGGTCTTGGCCGCGCCCTTCTTGCCCTTGTAGCGCTCGGCGATCTCCAGCAGGCGCTCGGTGGCGTCGCTGCGGCGGTTGAGGATCACATCCTCCACGCGCTCGCGCAGGTCCGGTTCCAGCTCGTCGTAGATCGGCATGGCGCCGGCGTTGACGATGCCCATGTCCATGCCGGCGGCAATGGCGTGGTACAGGAAGACCGAATGGATGGCCTGGCGCACCGTCTCGTTGCCACGGAACGAGAACGACACGTTGGAGACGCCGCCGGAGACATGGCAGTGCGGCAGCGTCTGCTTGATGATGCGGGTGGCTTCGATGAAGTCCACCGCATAGTTGTCGTGCTCTTCGATGCCGGTGGCCACGGCGAAGATGTTCGGGTCGAAGATGATGTCCTGCGGCGGGAAGCCGATCTCATCGACCAGGATGCGGTAGGCGCGGGTGCAGATCTCCACCTTGCGCGCGCAGGTGTCGGCCTGGCCGGTTTCGTCGAAGGCCATCACCACCGCGGCGGCGCCGTAGCGCAGCACCTTGCGCGCGTGCTCGCGGAACAGGGCTTCGCCTTCCTTCAGCGAGATCGAGTTGACCACGCTCTTGCCCTGCAGGCACTTCAGGCCGGCTTCGATCACGCTCCACTTCGACGAATCGACCATCACCGGAATGCGCGCGATGTCCGGCTCGGACATGATCAGGTTCAGGTAACGGGTCATCGCCGCCTCCGAATCGATCAGGCCCTCGTCCATGTTCACATCGAGGATCTGCGCACCGCTGGCCACCTGCTGCCGGGCCACGTCCACCGCTTCTTCATAGCGGCCTTCCTTGATGAGCTTGCGGAACTGCGCGCTACCGGTGACGTTGGTGCGTTCGCCCACATTGACGAACAGCAGGTCCGGGGTGATGACCAGTGGTTCCAGGCCGGACAGGCGGGTGTAGGGCGTGGTGCTCATGCGGCCTGCTGCTCCTGTGCGCCGGGCACCGCGCGCGGTGGCAGCCCGGCCACGGCCTGGGCAATGGCACGGATATGGTCCGGGGTGGAGCCGCAGCAACCACCGACCAGGTTCAGCAGCCCATCTTCGGCAAAGCTGCGCAGCGTGGCGGCCATTTCCTCGGGCGTTTCATCGTATTCACCGAAGGCATTGGGCAGGCCGGCGTTGGGGTGCGCGCTGACGTAGCAGTGGGCGACCTGGGCCAGCGTCTCCACATGCGGACGCATCGCGTCGGCGCCCAGCGCGCAGTTCAGGCCGATCGACAGCGGCCGCGAATGCGCCAGCGAGGCGTGGAAGGCTTCGGCGGTCTGCCCGGACAGGGTGCGCCCGGAGGCGTCGGTGATGGTGCCGGAGATCATGATGGGCAGGCGCGCACCGCGTGCATCGAAGGCCTCTTCGATGGCGTACAGGGCGGCCTTGGCGTTCAGCGTGTCGAAGATGGTTTCGACCATCAGAGTATCCGCGCCGCCATCGATCAGGCCGTCAATCGCCTGGCGATAGGTATCGCGCAGGGCGTCGAAGCTGGTGTTGCGGAAGCCGGGATCGTTCACGTCCGGGCTGATCGAAGCGGTGCGGCTGGTCGGGCCGAGTACGCCGATCACGAAGCGCGGCTTGTCCGGGGTAGTGGCCTGCACCGCATCGCAGCAGGCGCGCGCCACGGCGGCACCGGCCTTGTTCAGTTCGTATACCAGGTGTTCCAGGTGGTAGTCGGCCTGGCTGACCGAGGTGGCGTTGAACGTGTTGGTTTCCACCAGGTCCGCACCCGCCTGCAGATAGGCGGTGTGGATGTCGGCGATGACCTGCGGCCGGGTCAACAGCAGCAGGTCGTTGTTGCCCTTCAGGTCATGCCCTTCGGGCGTGCCATGGTCGCAGCCGGGGCCGTGGCTGTGGTCGTAGCCATCGGCGAAGCGTTCACCGCGGTAGTCCGCTTCCTGCAGACCGTGGCGCTGGATCATCGTGCCCATCGCCCCATCGATGATCAGGATGCGCGCGCGCAGGGCGTCAAGCAGGGCGTTGGTACGTTCGGGATGCAACCACGGCAGGCTGGACACGGCGACCTCAGGGCTTGTTGGCGATCAGCGAGATGACTTCAAAGTGCGGCGGGCGTTTTTCGCGCGTGACTGTTTCCAGGCTCGACACCTGCAGGCCGGCCTTGTCCACGAACTTGCGCAGTTCCTTGTCACTGAAACCGAGGTTGACGTGGCCATAGGCTTCCACCGCCGCCTTGTGTTCGTGGCGGGCCAGGCTGCACAGCAGCAGACGGCCGCCCGGGCGCAGCACGCGGGCCGCCTCGGTCACCGCCTGTGCCGGCTTGCTGGCATAGGTCAGCGCGTGCATCAGCACCACCAGGTCGAAGCTGCGGTCCTTGAAGGGCAGGGCATGCATGTCGCCTTCGCGCACTTCCACGTTGGGCAGGCGGCGCAGGCGCTCGCTGGCCGCGGCCACCACGCGCGCGCTGGTGTCGATGCAGATGTAGCGCTTTGCGTGCGGGGCCACCAGTTCGGCCAGCACGCCATCGCCGGAGGCGATGTCCAGCACGTCGCCGGTTTCCAGCAGCGGCAGTGCGGTGCGCGCCAGCGCCTCCCAGGTGCGGCCCGGGGAATAGTGGCGTTCCATGTCGCCGGCCACGCTGTCGGCCCAGTTCTGGTCGGCGGCGCGGTGGGCCAGCACGGCGGCCACGCGTTCAGCATCCTGGCGCAGCAGCGGATCATCGCTTCCATTGCTCAGGGCATGCCACAATGCACGCTGCGCCGGGTCCAGCTGGGCCTCGTCGAAGCGGTAGTAGGCCGACACGCCCGAGCGGCGGTCGCGCACCAGGCCGGCTTCCTTCAGCCGTGCCAGATGGGTGGACACCCGCGGCTGCGCCAGCCGGGTGATGGCCGACAACTCGGCCACGGTCAGCTCTTCCTGCTCCAGCAGCGCCAGCAGGCGCACGCGGGTGGCGTCGGCGAACACCTTCAGGCGGGTCGACCAGTCTTCCAGATCCATAAATATCTACCTATCGCGATATAGAGATATATTCGCCGACGGGTGCTGTCGTGGTCAAGCCGGTGCGGGGGCGAGTCAGCCGCCGATGCCCGCCCGCAGTTACAATCGGCACATCCGGGAGCGCCTGTTGCGGCCCCCGTCATCATGTACCTGGGAGGGTGTTGTGGATTTCAGCTTTACCGAAGAGCAGTTGATGCTGCAGGACGTTGCGCGGCGCATCGCGCAGGAAAAGATCGCCCCCAGCGCGGAGCACCACGACCGCACCGGCGAGTTCCCCCTTGAGAACATCCGCCTGCTGGGCGAAAACGGCCTGATGGGCATCGAAGTGCCGACCGAGTACGGCGGCGCGGGCATGGACCCGATCGCCTACGTGCTGGCGATGGTGGAAGTAGCCGCCGGCGATGCCGCGCATTCGACCATCATGTCGGTGAACAATTCGCTGTTCTGCAACGGCATCCTGACCCACGGCAGCGAGGCGCAGAAGCAGAAGTACGTGCGCGCCATCGCCGAGGGCGAGGCCATCGGCGCCTTCGCGCTGACCGAGCCGCAGTCCGGTTCCGATGCCACCGCCATGCGTTGCCGCGCGGTGAAGCAGGCCGACGGCACTTACGTGATCAACGGCAAGAAGAGCTGGATCACCTCCGGCCCGGTGGCCAGGTACATCGTGCTGTTTGCGATGAGCGAGCCGGACAAGGGCGCGCGTGGCATCACCGCCTTCCTGGTCGACACGGACAAGGCCGGCTTCGGCCGCGGCAAGACCGAGCCCAAGCTGGGCATCCGTGCGTCGGCCACCTGCGAGATCGAGTTCAACGATTACGTGGCGCAGCCCGATGAAGTGCTGGGCGAGGAAGGCGAGGGCTTCAAGATCGCCATGGGCGTGCTCGACGCCGGTCGCATCGGCATCGCCTCGCAGGCGATCGGCATCGCCCGCGCCGCCTATGAAGCCACGATCGAATACGTGAAGGACCGCAAGGCCTTCGGCGCGGCCATCGGGACCTTCCAGATGACCCAGGCCAAGATTGCCGACATGAAGTGCAAGCTGGACGCGGCGCTGCTGCTGACCCTGCGCGCGGCATGGGTGAAGGGCGAGGGCAAGCGCTTCAGCAACGAGGCGGCCATTGCCAAGCTGACCGCGTCGGAGGCGGCGATGTGGATCACCCACCAGGCGGTGCAGATCCACGGCGGTATGGGCTACTCCAAGGAAATGCCGCTGGAGCGCTACTTCCGTGATGCCAAGATCACCGAGATCTACGAAGGCACCTCGGAAATCCAGCGCCTGGTGATCGCCCGCAACGAGACCGGGCTGCGCTGAGCCGCATGGGGGCCCGCCCTGGTAGGTGCCAACCTTGGTTGGCACGCATCCAGGGCGCCAACCAAGGTTGGCGACTACCGGGCTCCCGCCGCTCTGGCACCAACAAGAAGTCCCCGGTGGGCTGCGCCGCTGCAATGGCGGCGCATGGGAGCCCGCTCGGTAGGTGCCAACCTTGGTTGGCACGCCTCTACGGGCGCCAACCAACGTTGGCGCCTACCGGAAGGCCAGGCGCAGGCTAGCGCGGCACCTGGCAGTGCAGCTGCCTGCCATCCCATCGGCAGATCGGGCCGGAGGGGGCCGCACCGGGGTTGACCTCGATCTGCACCCCGTACAGGTGCGCCGAGTCCAGCCAGCGCTGGTAGTCGTCATCATTGTTGAAGTGGTAGTTGCCCACATACCCTTCGCCGGTTTCGGTATTGGAGGCGGCGCCATCGGGAATGCGGTTGCCCTGGGCATCCACGCTTTCACCGGTCACGTAACGGGCCTTGTCGACGGCGTCTGGTGAGATGACCAATCGCGTCTGCGAGCCGTCACGCCAGGTGATGACATAGGTGACGGTGTCGACGCCGAACAGCTTGCTCACCCAGCTCAGGACGATGGATGAAATCGTCGTCGCCAGTGAATTCCAGGCGGGTTGCTGGCTGTCAGCGCCGCTGAAGGCGCGGCCGATGGCCAGCTCCAGTTGGCTGCGGTAGGTCGCTGACTGCACGACGTCGTACGCGTTCAGCGCTTTCATGGCGTCAGGAAAGGTGATGCCGTTGGCCATCTGCGGATCGTCCGGATGCACGGGCACCACGGCGCCGCGCCCGAATGCCTGCGGCACGAACTGGGTGCCGGGGCCGAGATGCGCGTTTGGCAGGCCAAGAATACGGTTGAACATGCGCGTGATCTCGGCCGGGGCCGGCGTGGGCAGCGCACGGTATCGCTGAAGCTCCCTGTCGTATTCCACGTTAAAGGCGCTCAACCGCTGTTGTTGCGGATCGACGACGACCGTCAGCCCGGTGCCCGACTGCAGCGCCGCGGCGCGAGAGTCTGCACAGTTGACGCAGGGAACGACGCCTCCGGCGCTGGCATCCAGATGCAGCGCCAGGCCGGCCGTAAGTAGAAGCCAGGCAGCGACAAGACGCCTGGCAGAAGAGAGTGACGTGTGCATGGTTCGGTCATTCCGTTGAGGGAATGCTCTGGATAGCGTTCTGCGCGCGTGCGAACTGGGCACCGGATCCCATCTGCCGAATGTCTGATCGCATGCGCAGGGTTGAGTCGCGATTGACGCGCTGGAAGGCCGCAGACGCAGCGCGATACCAAGCACAAGGCGCTGGCAGCCGCAGTCAGGCCCGACAATTGCGACACAACGCGCGCCGCCATGGTCAAATACGATCCGCTTTTCGTTGTGGAGACGTTGAATGATCTATCGCGGTTGGGGGTTTCTGACCTTGGTGACGCCGATTGCAGCGATCCTGCTACTGGCGTATTTCTTCCCGCACGAAGGCCCGAAGGGCAACATCCCATTGCCGCAGGTGCTGCTGGGCGCTGGCCTGGGAGCTGCGCTGAACGTGCTGCTTGGGCTGTGGTTGAACCGCGCGCAGCGGCAGAAGGGTGAGGCCGCGCCGCATCACTTCTTCTTCGTGCCGATGCAGTGGGTGGCGCTGCTGATCGTGGCCGTGTGTGCGGTGATCGCGCTGCTGCGCTGAGGAGCGGTCGTTGCTCTGGTAGGTGCCAACCTTGGTTGGCACGAATCCGTGACCGCCAACCAAGGTTGGCGGCTACCGGACGGTCGTTGCGGCTACCGGACGGTCGTTGCGGCTACCGGGGCCACCAACGAAAAGGCCCCGGATCGCTCCGGGGCCTTTTCATTTCACTCTACCGCCGGATCAACGATCTGGACGGTGTGCCGACTCGGCGTCGCGCTGGCGTTCCATGAACTCCTTGGACGGCTCGTCCAGCTTGTCGCCCAGCATGCGGCGCACCACCACGAAGAACACCGGGATCATCAGCAGACCCAGCAGGGTGGCGAACAGCATGCCGCCGATCACGCCGGTACCGATGGCGTGGCGCGAGTTGGCGCCGGCACCGGTGGAGATGGCCATCGGGATCACGCCCATGATGAACGCGAAGGAGGTCATCAGGATCGGGCGGAAACGCAGGCGGGCCGCTTCGATGGTGGCATCACGCAGGGTCTTGCCCGCCGCACGCTGCTCCACTGCGAACTCCACGATCAGGATCGCGTTCTTCGCGGCCAGGCCGATTACGGTGATCATGCCGATCTTGAAGAAGATGTCGTTGGGCAGGCCACGCATCATCGACAGGCCAATGGCACCCAGCACGCCCAGCGGCACCACCAGCAGCACGGCCACCGGAATCGACCAGCTTTCATACAGTGCGGCCAGGCAGAGGAACACCACCACCACCGACAGCACCAGCAGCAGGGTGGCCGCGTTGCCCGCCAGGATTTCCTGGTAGGACATGCCCGACCAGTCGTAACCATAGCCAGCCGGCAGATCGTTGTTGACGATGTCTTCCATCGCGGTCATCGCTTCACCCGAGCTCTTGCCCGGTGCCTGCGAACCGACGATGTTGATGGCCGAATACCCGTTGTAGCGGCTCAGCGACGGCGGTGCCGACACCCACTCGGAACTGACCACGGTGCTCAGCGGGATCATCGCGCTGGTGCCATCGGCATTCGTGGTCAGGCTGGACGGGCTGTAGAAGCTCTTCAGCGATTCCTGGCCGGTACGGTACGGCGCGTCGGCCTGCATGGTCACGCGCTTGATGCGGCCCTGGTAGAAGAAGTCGTTCACGTACACCGGGGCCAGCATCAGCTGCACCGTGCTGTACACATCCGACACCGACATGCCCATCGACTGCGCCTGCACGCGGTCCACGTGCAGCTGCAGCTGCGGGGCGTTTTCCAGGCCGTTGGGGCGCACGCCGGCCAGCTTGTCGGTTTCCTGTGCGGCCTTGCCCAGCAGCATGTTGCGTGCCTGGGTCAGCTGTTCGTAGCCCTGGCCACCACGGTCCTGCAGCCACATGTCGAAGCCGCCGAACTGGCCCAGACCCTGCACCGTGGGCAGGTTGACCACGAAGATCTGCGCTTCCTTGATGCCGTAGAACGCGCCGTTCATGTTCTGGATGAACTCCGGAACAGTGACCTTGCGTTCGTCCCAGGGCTTGAGGCGGATGAAGCCCATGCCCACGTTCTCGCCCGAACCGACGAAGCTGAAGCCGGCGATCTGCATCAGGCCTTCATAGCCTTCCTGCTTTTCCAGGATGCCGCGCATCTGGGCGAAGACCTCGTTGGTCTGGCTCTTCGGCGAACCCGGCGGCAGCTGCACGATGGCCAGTGCGTAGCCCTGGTCTTCTTCAGGCAGGAAGCTGCCCGGCATGCGGGTGAACAGGAAGCCGCACAGCGCGGTCAGCACCACGGCCAGGATCATCCAGCGCGGCGCATGCTTCACCGCCGAGGTGATGTGGCCGACGTAGGTGTGGCTGATCTTGTCGTAGTACTTGTTGAAGGTGCGGTAGACGATGTTCGGGTGGTCGTTGTGGGTCGGCTTCAGGAAGGTGGCACACAGGGCCGGGGTGAAGCCCAGCGCCAGGAACGCCGAGAAGCCCATCGAAATGGCGATGGTCAGTGCGAACTGCTTGTAGATCTCGCCGGCCGCGCCGCCCTGCAGTGCCGAAGGAATGAACACCGCCGCCAGCACCACGGTGATCGCCACCACCGCGCCGGTGATCTGGGTCATCGCCTTCTGCGTGGCCGGCTTGGGCGCCAGGCCTTCCTCGGTCATGATGCGCTCGACGTTCTCGATCACCACGATCGCGTCATCGACCACGATGCCGATCGCCAGCACCATCGCGAACAGGGTCAGCTGGTTGATCGTGAAGCCGATCATCCACATGCCCAGGAAGGTACCCAGCAGGGCCACCGGAATGACCAGGGTGGGGATGATGGTGGCGCGGAAGTTCTGCAGGAAGATCAGCATCACCAGGAACACCAGCAACACCGCTTCGAACAGCGTCTTGACCACTTCCTCGATGGAGATCTTGACGAAGGTGGTGCTGTCGTACGGCGAGAACCAGCTCACGCCCGCCGGGAAGCTGGGCTGCAGTTCGTCCATCTTGGCGCGCACCGCATCGGCCACGTTCAGGGCGTTGGCGCCCGGCAGCAGCTGGATGGCGAAGGCGCCGGTGGGGGCACCGTTGTACTGGGTGTCGAAGCCGTAGTTGTTGGCACCGAAGCCGATGCGGGCGATGTCCTTCAGCAGCACGCGCGAGCCATCGGCGTTGGCGCGCAGGATGATGTTTTCGAACTCTTCGGGCGAGCTGAAGCGGCCTTCGGCCGAGACCGTGGCGGTGAAGTGGCCATCGGGCGAGGGGTCCGAACCCAGCGAACCGGCAGCGAACTGCACGTTCTGGGCGCGCACCGCCGCCAGCACCTGGCTGGCCGACAGGCCGTAGCCCTGCATCTTTTCCGGGTTCAGCCAGATGTTCATGGCGTACTCGGAACCGAACTGCTGGGTGCTGCCGACGCCGGGAATACGCGAGACCTGGTCGAGCACGCGCGAACCGACGATGTCGTTCAGCGCATCACGGGTGATCGACGGGGTTTCCGAGCGCAGGCCCACCACCATCAGGAAGCCGGCGTTGGCCTTGGCCACCACCACGCCCTGCTGGGTCACTTCGGTGGGCAGGCGCGGCGTGGCCAGCGACACCTTGTTCTGCACCTGTACCTGGGCGATGTCCGGGTCGGTACCGGTTTCAAAGGTCAGGGTGATCTGCGCACGGCCGTTGGACGAGGACGACGAGCTGAAATACAGCAGGTGATCGATACCGGTCAGCTGCTGCTCGATGACCTGGGTGACCGATTTTTCCGTCGTGTCCGCGCTGGCGCCCGGGTAGGTGGCCGACACGGTCACCTGCGGTGGCGCGATGTTGGGGTAGGACTCCACGCCAAGGTTGAGGATCGCGATCACGCCGCTGAGCGAGATCAGGATCGCCACCACCCAGGCGAAGACCGGATGTTCGATGAAAAATTTAGGCATGACGGAAGGGTCCCGTTACTGCTTGTTCGATTCGGTGGCAGCCGGCTCGGCCTTGTCGGCCGCTTCGGCCGGGGCCTTGTCGGCGGCCGGTGCGGCACCGGCGACGGCCGGCTTGGCACTGGCATTGGCGTCCTGGGCCGGGGTCCAGGGCTTGGCCGTGGCCGGTGCCCCTTCCTTGACCTTCTGCACGCCGGCCACGATCACCTTGTCACCGGCGGCCAGGCCGTCGCTGACCAGCCAGTTGCCGCCCTGGGCACCGTCGGTCTTCACGTTCTTGCGCACCACCTTGCCGTCGGCGCCGACCACCATCACGAAGCCGCCCATGGTGTCGCGCTGCAGCGCCTGCTGCGGAACCAGATAGGCGTTGTTGCGGTCACCCAGGTTGGCCTGGAAGCTGACGAAGGCACCCGGCAGCAGGATCTGCTGCGGGTTCGGCAGCACCGCACGCAGCGACACCGCACCGGTGGTCGGGTCCACGGTGGTGGACGAGAAGTCCAGGGTGCCCTGTTCGCTGTAGGTGGTGCCGTCGGACAGCTTCACCGCCACGGTGGCCTTGCCATCGCCGGACAGCGCCAGCGCGCCCTTGGCCTGCTGCGCGCGCAGCAGGCTCAGTTCGTCCACGCTCAGCGAGAAGTTCACGTACAGCGGGTCCAGCTGGTCCACGGTGGTCAGCAGGGTCACATCGCCCTGGCCGACCAGCGCGCCTTCGGTCACCTGCTGCTTGTTGGCCACGCCGCTGATCGGCGCGGTCACTTCGGCATAGCCCAGGCTGATGCGCGAGGACGACACGGCCGCCTCGGCCTGCTTGACCGCAGCCAGCGCGGTGCGCTCGGTGGCCTGGGCCGCGTCCAGGTCGGACTTGGACACGTACTGCTGCGGGGCCAGCGAACGGGCGCGGTCGGCGGCGACCTTGGCGTTGGCATAGGTGGCGCGGGCCGAGGCCAGCTGGGCCTCGGAAGCATTCAGTTCGGCGCGCAGCGGGGCCGGATCGATCAGGAACAGGGTCTGGCCCTGCTTGACCTGGCTGCCTTCCTGGTAGACGCGCTTGAGCAGCACGCCGGGCACGCGGGCGCGCACGTCGGCACTGCGGTAGGGCGACAGGCGGCCGACCAGTTCACGCTGCAGCGGCAGGGTCTGCGGCTTGGCATCGATCACGCCCACTTCCGGCGGCGGGGGCGTCTGCTGTTCCGGCTTCTTGCAGGCCGCCAGAGCGACAGCGACGGCGCACGTCAAAGCAAGGGTGCGGAGTGGGGCGGTCATCAGGAGAAACTCCGGTGTTGGTTTGTAGACGGGACCGCTGCCGGTTCCGGCGCGAACGCGCGCAGGAAACCGTCAACGGAGAACTCGGCCCAGCGCCTGCGCGCACGCGCGTCATCGCGATGGGGGGTATGGAAGCGTTGTTTGTCGAAATCCTGACCGGCGATCATGCTCAGCAGCAGTTCGGCCATGTAGTGCGGGTCGTCATGCCGGAGCAGGCCACGCCTGCAAACGGTTTCAATCCATTCAGCAAGGTGAAGCGTCAGCGCCCCGGCGCCTTCCCGGTACAGCGTACGCGCCTCTTCGGGGAACTGGGATGCATCGGCGGCAATCAGTCGGCAGGCCTGGCCCACGTGGGGCTGGTTGAAGTGCTCCAGGAAGTCGGTGGCGAACTGCAACAGGCTGGCACGCAGGTCGTCACTGCGGAGTGCACGCAGCAGGATGCCGCTGGCATCGCCCACGTGCCGCTGCACGACCCGGCGCAGCAGGTCCTGCTTGTTGCCGTAGCGCGAATAGAGCGTCTGCTTGGAACAGCCGGCCTGCTGGGCCACCGCGTCCATGCTCATCTGCATGCCCTGGCGGCCCAGCAGTTCGCGCACGGCATCGAACACGCGCTCATCGCGCGCGTCCACGGCAACGGGGAGGGTAGTGGGGTTCACGCGGTGGACTATACCGTCCAGTTCAGGATTGTGGAATCGTGCCGATAGTCCTGCCTGTCACCTGCCGCGTGGTTTTCCGTAACACGCTTTGCCGATCCTGTCGGCAGCGGCGCAACGCCCGTGCGCGCCATACCGGTGCGAACTGAATAGGCGTCTAAACCGCAGCAAACCCGAATCTGGTTATTCCGTCCTGCAGCAAGGCCTTTACGCGGGATAGGTCTACAATTTCATTTTCCCAACTGAGCAAGCGCATCGCTCTGCCATGAAACCGCAAAAAACCGCAGCCAAGACCGTGAAAAACAAGACCAAGCCAGCTGAGTCGGAGGTCGCAGTGACCGCTGGTTTCTCCCTGGAGCCGGTATACACGGCCTTGCGCAAGCGTTACCCCTCTGCCGCGCAGGCCGAGGCAGTGGCATTCGCCGCGGATTTCTACAAGCGCATGGAGTCGGACGAGTTCCCGCACCACAGCGCTGACGAGTGGGCCGCGCTGGCCGCCGACACGCTGGAATTCGCCCGTGCCCGCAAGGCCGGCAAGGCCAATGTGCGCGTGTTCAATCCGACCACCAAGGCCAACGGCTGGGAATCGCCGCACACGGTGCTGCAGATCGTCAATGACGACATGCCGTTCCTGGTCGATACCGTCACCATGACCCTGGCCGAACAGGGCGTGGGCGTGCATGTGCTGGGTCACCCGGTGCTGCGCTTCACCCGCGACAAGGCCGGCAAGCTGGCCAAGGTGGGCGAGGGCGAAGCCGAATCGGTGATGCTGCTGGAAATCGACCGCCAGCCGGCCGATGCCATGGCCGCCATCGAGCAGGCCATCAACAAGGCACTGGATGAAGTGCGCGCCATCGTGCGCGACTGGCAGCCGATGAAGGACAAGGCCCTGGCCCTGGCTGACGACCTGGGCAGCCGCACGCTGCCGGTGGACGACGCATCGCGCGCTGAAGCACAGGAATTCCTGCGCTGGGCCGCCGACAACCACTTCACCTTCTTCGGCTACCGCGAATACCGCGTGGAGAAGCAGGGCAAGGAAGAAGTGCTGGCACCGCTGAACGACACCGGCCTGGGCCTGATGCGCGGCAAGGACAAGTCCGCTGCGCGCCCGGTCAAGACGCTGGCCGCGCAGGGCCTGAACACCACGTCCGGGCTGAAGGACGCGCTGATCCTGACCAAGACCAATGCCCGTTCGCGCGTGCACCGCGCCGGCTACATGGACTACATCGGCGTGCTGGAATTCGACGCCAAGGGCAAGATCATCGGCGAACAGCGCTTCCTGGGCCTGTTCACCTCCAGCGCCTACAACCGCCGCCCGTGGGAAATCCCGCTGGTGCGCCAGCGCCACGAACACGTGATGAAGCAGTCCGGCCTGGCCCCGGCCAGCCACAGCGGCAAGGCCCTGCGCCACATTCTTGAAACCCTGCCGCGCGAAGAGCTGTTCCAGTCCAGCGAGGACGAACTGCTGCGCACCGCCATGGGCGTGCTGGGCCTGCAGGAACGTGTGCGCAGCCGCCTGTTCCTGCGCCGCGACAAGTACAGTCGTTTTATTTCCGCACTGGTCTACCTGCCGCGCGAGCGCTTCAACACCGACGTGCGCCTGCGCATCGAGGCCATGCTGAAGGAAGCGCTGCACGGTGAGTACGTGGACAGCTCGGTGGTGCTGGGCGAATCGCCGCTGGCCCAGGTGCACCTGATCGTGCGCCCCAAGCCGGGCGAAATGCTGGACGTCGATACCGCCGAACTGGAACAGAAGCTGGCCCAGGTGCTGCGCAACTGGCAGGACGACCTGCGTGAAGCGCTGGTCACCCGCCATGGCGAAACCGAAGGCCTGCGCATTGCCGCACGCATCGGCAAGGCACTGCCGGCCGGCTACATCGAAGACAACAGCACCGCCGTTGCCGCCAACGATGTCAGCCAGCTCGACGCGCTGACCGGCCCGGACGACCTGCGCCTGAGCCTGCAGGCCGTGCCGCGCGAAAGCGGCGATGGCCTGCGCCTGAAGCTGTACCGCCAGCTGGATGACATTCCGCTGTCGGACGCGCTGCCGATGATGGAGAACATGGGCCTGCGCGTGATCGCCGAGCGCCCGTACCGCCTGTCGGTGGACAACGCGCCGGTGTACGTGCAGGACTTCGAAGTCGAATCGACCGCCGGCGCCATCGATGCCGCGCGCGTGGATGAAGCCTTCGGCGAGACCTTCGCCCGCGTCTGGCACGGCGATGCCGAGAACGACGGCTTCAACCGCCTGGTGCTGGCTGCCGGCCTGCACTGGCGCCAGGTCGCCATGCTGCGTGGCTACTGCAAGTACCTGCTGCAGACCGGCGTGCCGTTCTCGCAGGCCTATGTGGAAGGCACCTTCGCCCGCTACCCGCTGCTGGCGCGCCTGCTGGTGGAGCTGTTCGAAGCCCGCTTCGATCCGGCCACCGGCCATGAAAGCAAGGACGACATCGCCGCGGGCCAGGCCCATCTGAAGGCCCACTTCGATGTGCTGGCCGCCGGCGACGAGGCCACCCTGAAGGTGCTCAAGACCGTGGTCGACGCCCGCAAGGGTGACCGCGATGCGCAGATGCAGGCCGCGCGCGATGCGCTGCTGAAGCTGATGGACCGCGTGTCCAGCCTGGACGAGGACCGCATCCTGCGCTCGTTCATGGGCGTGATCGATGCGACCCTGCGCACCAGCTACTACCAGACCGATGCCAATGGCCAGCACGGCAATGTCATCAGCTTCAAGTTCGATTCGGCGCTGGTGCCGGACCTGCCCAAGCCGCGCCCGTACCGCGAAATCTTCGTGTACGGCCCGCGCGTGGAAGGTACCCACCTGCGCTTCGGTGCCGTGGCCCGTGGCGGCCTGCGCTGGTCGGACCGTCGCGAAGACTTCCGTACCGAAGTGCTGGGCCTGGTGAAGGCGCAGATGGTGAAGAACACCGTGATCGTGCCGGTCGGCGCGAAGGGCGGCTTCTTCGCCAAGATGCCGCCGGTGAACGGTGATCGCGATGCGATCTTCGCCAACGGCGTGGCCTGCTACAAGCTGTTCATCCAGGGCCTGCTGGACATCACCGACAACATCGTCAACAACAAGATCGTGCCGCCGGTGGACGTGGTGCGCCACGACATGGACGACCCGTACCTGGTGGTGGCGGCCGACAAGGGCACGGCGACCTTCAGTGACATCGCCAACGGCCTGGCCATCGCCCACGGCTTCTGGATGGGCGATGCGTTCGCCTCCGGTGGTTCGGTTGGTTACGACCACAAGGGCATGGGCATCACTGCACGCGGTGCGTGGGAATCGGTCAAGCGCCACTTCCGTGCGCTGGGCCGTGACAGCCAGACCCAGGACTTCACCACCGTCGGCGTCGGCGACATGTCCGGCGACGTGTTCGGCAACGGCATGCTGCTGTCGCGCCACATCCGCCTGCTGGCCGCGTTCGACCACCGCCACATCTTCCTGGATCCGAACCCGGATGCGGCCACCTCGTTCGTCGAGCGTGAGCGCATGTTCACCGTGCCGCGTTCGAGCTGGGCGGACTACGATGCCAAGCTGATCAGCAAGGGCGGCGGCATCTATCCGCGCAGCCTGAAGTCGATCGAGATCACCCCGCAGGTGCGTGAAGCGCTGGGCCTGGACGAGAACGTCAAGGCGCTGTCGCCGAACGATCTGATGAGCGCGATCCTGAAGGCGCCGGTGGACCTGCTGTGGAACGGCGGTATCGGTACCTACGTGAAGGCTGCCAGCGAACAGCACAGCGATGTCGGCGACCGCGCCAACAACGCGCTGCGCGTGAACGGTGGCGAGCTGCGCTGCAAGGTGGTGGGCGAGGGCGGCAACCTGGGCATGACCCAGCTGGGCCGCATCGAAGCCGCCCAGGCCGGCGTGCTGCTCAACACCGACTTCATCGACAACTCGGCCGGTGTGGATACCTCCGACCATGAAGTCAACATCAAGATCCTGCTCAACGATGTGGTGCGGGCCAAGAAGCTGACCGTCGAGCAGCGCAACAAGCTGCTGGCGTCGATGACCGACGAGGTCGCCGACCTGGTGCTCAATGACAACTACCGCCAGAACCAGGCCCTGAGCCTGATGGAGCGGATGGCCGTCAAGCGCTTGGGCTCCAAGCAACACTTCATCCGCACGCTGGAACAGCAGGGCCTGCTGGATCGCCAGATCGAGTTCCTGCCGTCCGATGCCGAGCTGTCCCAGCGCAAGGCGCGTGGCCAGGGCCTGACCCGTCCGGAACTGTCGGTGCTGCTGTCCTATTCCAAGCTGGTGGCGTTCGCCCAGCTGCTGGATTCGGACATTCCCGAAGACCCGTACCTGTCCAAGGAACTGCAGCGCTACTTCCCGACCCCGCTGCAGAAGAAGTACGCCGACGCGATGGAGCGTCACCGCCTGAAGCGCGAAATCATCGCCACGGCCGTGACCAACCAGACCATCAACCGCATGGGCGCCACCTTCCTGATGCGCATGCAGGAAGACACCGGCCGCTCCATTGCCGAAGTTGCCAAGGCCTACACCATCAGCCGCGAAACGCTGGATGCCCGCGCGCTGTGGGCGCAGATCGACGCGCTGGACGGCAAGCTGCCCGAATCGGTGCAGATCGACGCACTGGAAGTGATCTGGAAGCTGCAGCGTTCGTTCGTGCGTTGGCTGCTGTCGCGTCCGGGCCCGATGCCGGGCATCACCGAGGCGGTGAACCGCTACCAGGGTCCGTTCAACGACATCCGCGTCGCTTCGGGCGTGCTGCCTGATTCGCAGCGTCCGACCTACGAAGCCCTGGTGGCCGAGTGGAAGGAAAAGGGCCTGCCGTCCGCGCTGGCCCAGCAGCTGGCCGAACTGCACTTCCTGGAGCCGGCGTTCGACATCATCGAACTGGCCCGTACCCGCAAGCTGAAGCCGGTGGACGTGTCGAAGATCCACTTCCGCCTGGGCGATGCCCTGCAGCTGCCGTGGCTGTTCGAGCAGATCGACGCGCTGGAGGTCAACGGCCGCTGGCATGCCGTGGCCCGTGGCGTGCTGCGCGACGAGCTGGCCCACCACCACCGCAACCTGGCCGGCCAGGTGCTGGCGACCAAGGGCAGCAGTGCCGAGGCCAAGGTGTCGGCGTGGATCGGCCGCGACGACAACAGCCTGCGCTTCACCCTGTCGATGCTGGCCGAACTGGCCGAGCAGAAGACCCTGGACTACCCGACCGTTTCGGTCGCGGTGCAGCGCCTGGGCCAGCTGGCCGCGCATGGTGCGTAAGCGCATTCGCGCTGACGCCCCACGGTTTGCTTTGCAAACCGTGGGCCCCATGCCAACCCTGCTCCCAGACCCCCGCGCCGTTGGCGCGCCCCCCTGACTCAGGGGGGCTCCTGATCTGCAGCAGTTGGAGGAACGGCCCCGCGAAAGCGGGGCCGTTCTGTTTATGCCTGTTCTTTCTGCGATCACTGACCCGACGCCGGCCGTCGACCTGTCAGGTGATGACCGCCCCGCGGGGTCCAACCCCCGGCGCTCGGTTATGCTCTCCCTCATGCCTTTCCCCCCGGATCCACCCATGAGCGACACCCCCCGCATCGCGTTCCTGGCCAGCACCACCGAACCTGCGCAGATGGCCCGCGCGGCCATGGTGTCGCGCTATGGCGACCATGCGCCCGACCAGGCCGATGTGCTGTGCCCGCTGGGCGGCGATGGTTTCATGCTGCAGACCCTGCACCGCCATGGCCACCTGGGCAAGCCGGTGTTCGGCATGAAACTGGGTACGGTCGGCTTCCTGATGAACCAGTACCGCGGCGACGACGACGTGCAGGCCCGTATCGCCCGCGCCGAGCCGGCCAACCTGCGCCCGCTGGAAATGATCGCGCTGACCGAGTCGGGTACCAGTACCGGCTCGCTGGCCTACAACGATGTGTCGCTGCTGCGGCAGACGCGCCAGGCGGCGCATATCGGCATCGATCTGAACGGCCAGGAGCGCGTGGCCGAACTGATCGGCGATGGCGTACTGGTGGCCACCCCGGCCGGCAGCACCGCCTACAACTATTCCGCGCACGGGCCGGTACTGCCGCTGGGCTCCCACACCATCGCCCTGACGCCGCTGGCCCCGTACCGGCCACGCCGCTGGCGCGGCGCCATCCTCAAGGCCGACACCGAAGTGCGCTTCCGCGTGCTGGACCCGTACAAGCGCCCGGTGAGCGTGACTGCCGATTCGCACGAGACGCGCGACGTGGTGGAAGTGACCATCCGCGAATCCAAGGATCGCCGGGTGACCCTGCTGTTCGACCCCGAACACAACCTGGAAGACCGCATCCTGAGCGAACAGTTCGTTTTTTAAGGGACAATACGCCGCCGGCCCCCGCCGTCCGCTGCAAGGAACCCCCGCCATGGGCGACAACACCCCCCGTTTGCTGACCGTCGCGGTAACCTCGCGCGCGCTGTTCGATCTGGAAGAGAGCCACGCGCTGTTCGAGAGTGATGGCGTGGCGGCCTATGCCGAATACCAGCGCCAGCACGAAGATGACATCCTGGGGCCGGGTGTCGCATTCCCGGTCGTGCGCAAGCTGTTGGCACTGAACCAGGGCGCCAGCCCGGAAAACCCGCGGGTGGAAGTGATCCTGCTGTCGCGCAATTCGGCCGACACCGGCCTGCGCATCTTCAATTCCATCCAGCACTACGGGCTGGGCATCATCCGCGCCACCTTCACCGCCGGCGAGCCGACCTGGCCGTACGTGAAGCCGTTCGGCACCGATCTGTTCCTGTCGGCCAACCCCGAATCGGTGCGCAGTGCGCTGCGCCATGGCATTGCCGCGGCCACCATCCTGCCCAAGCCGCCCGGCGAAACCGCCGCGGCCGCCGAGGACCAGGTGGTACACAGCGAGCGCAACGCCGGCCAGCTGCGCATCGCCTTCGATGGCGACGCGGTGATCTTCGGTGATGAGAGCGAGCGGATTTCGCGCGAGCAGGGGGTTGAAGCATTCGGCCGCCACGAACGCGAGCGCGCCCGCGAGCCGCTCAGTGGCGGTCCATTCCGCGGCTTCCTGTCGGCGCTGCACACCTTGCAGGAAGTGTTCCCGGCCGGTGAGAGTGCGCCGATCCGCACCGCGCTGGTCACCGCGCGTTCGGCGCCGGCGCACGAGCGGGTGATCCGCACCCTGCGCGAATGGGGCGTGCGCCTGGATGAAGCCCTGTTCCTGGGCGGCCGGCACAAGGGCCCGTTCCTGCAGGCGTTTGGCGCGGACATCTTTTTCGACGATTCCCAGCACAACATCGACAGCGCCCGCGAACACGTGGCCGCCGGCCACGTCCCGCACGGCGTCGCCAACGAAGGGTAGGGTCTGGTAGATGCCAACCTTGGTTGGCATCGCGGCACCGCCGTGCTGGGCACCTACCGCACGCGGGTCTGGTAGATGCCAACCTTGGTTGGCATCGCGGCACCGCCGTGCCCACCAAGGTGGGCACCTACCGCACGCGGGTCTGGATCGCGGCACAGTCGTGCTGGGTACCTACCGCACGCGGGTCTGGTAGATGCCAACCTTGGTTGGCATCGCGGCACCGCCGTGCCCACCAAGGTGGGCACCTACCGCACGCGGGTCTGGATCGCGGCACCGCCGTGCCCACCAAGGTGGATACCTACCGCACGCGGGTCTGGTAGATGCCAACCTTGGTTGGCATCGCGGCACCGCCGTGCCCACCAAGGTGGGCACCTACCAGCCCAGCTGCAGGTCCACCACCTTCCAGCGCAGGCCCTGCGGTTCCAGCACCACCTTCAAGGGGGGCTGCCCCGGCCCGCGGTCCACGTCCACCACGAACCGGTCCAGCGCTTCGAAATGGTGTTCGGCGTGTTTCAGCGGCTGCGCCGGTTCGGTCGGGCCGAAGGCATCGCCGCCCTGCAGTTCGTTGCGGCCACGCTTCCACAATACGTGGCCCTGCAGCAATGCACCGATGCCGGTGGGGGTGATCATGGTGTCCACCGCCGCGCCGCCCAGCTGGTCGCCCAAACCATACAACAGCGCGCCGAAGGGGCTGCTGGCCACCTCGGGCCCGGCCTGGCGCACCAGGTAATCATTGAGCTGCGCGCGCAGGCTGCTGCGCACGCGCGGGAAGTCCACGTAGCGTTCCAGCCGCGCGGTGTCGCGCTGCTCGATGGCCTTGGACAGGCCATGGACGGTCAGGTAGGGCCCGCCGAACCACCACGCACACACGGCCGCAACCGCCAGGATCAGGACGCCGATGAGCTTCTTCATGCCGCCCAGACTGCCGCAAACGCCGGCCGCGCAGGTGAAGAGTCAGTGACTGGGTGAGCCGCGGCCATCACCGAAGGCGGCCACCAGCCGCTGCCGTTCGGCGGCGCTGAGCGCTTCCACGCGGGTCGCCAGCACTTCATCCAGGCTGCGCAGGCGGGTGGTGCCCAGTATGCCGCTGGCCACGCCCGGGTGCTGCAGCACGTAGGCGAAGGCGGTCTGCGCCGGGCGCTGGCCGTCGATGCCGGCCACCGCGCGGCGCATCGCACCGGCACTGCGCATCAACTGGCGGCTGCTTGGTTTCAGCCACGCACGGGCCAGGTACCAGGCATCGGCCAGCCGGGGCAGGCGCGGGCGCGGCGGCAGCAGGTGCCCCTGTGCCAGCACCGTGCCGGCCAGCACGCCGATTCCGGCCGCGTGCAGCCGATCGATCAGCGGCGCGCGGTCCTGCTGCAATGCGTTGAAATCCAGCAGCACGACGTCGAAGGCCTGCGGGTGGTCGATCATCCATTCCAGCGTGGCGGCCGAATGGGTGTTGATGCCGGTGTGCCGGATCATCCCGCGTTCGCGCAGGCGTGTCAGCGCGTGCAGCAGATCGTCGTTGATGTCGTGCTGGCTGGCGCCGTGCAGCTGGTACACGTCCAGGTAGTCCAGGCCCAGGTTGCGCAGCGACGCCTCGCAACTGGCGGTGATCGCCGCCGGCGAGAAATCACGCTGCTCGGCGCCGCTGATGCCGGCCTGGCCGGTCAGCGTGCCGCCCTTGCTGGACACCACCAGCGACTCGCGCGGCACGCGCGCCAGCAGCGGGCGCAGGATGCGGCCCAGGCGCGGTTCGGCATGGAAGCCGGAGTAGTTGTGGCCGGTGTCGAGCAGGTTCACGCCCTGCGCCAGCGCGTGTTCGACCACTGCCGCAGCAGCATCCTCGGCAAAGCGCGGATGGCCCCAGAAGCCCGAACAGCCCAGCCCGACCGGTGAGACCGCCAGCCCGGTGCGGCCCAGGATGCGCCGCTGCCGGGCCAGGGGCAGTTCCTGCGACATCAGAATTCCAGGTCCAGGGCAGCGCAGAGGTAATCGACGAACGGGCCCAGCGCGGCCAGGTCCTTGCCCAGGGTGGAGAGCAGGCGCGGGCCGGTCATGGTGTCGTCGTCCAGCGTGCGCCACATCACCCAGTTGCGGTGCTTGAGGTCGTCGATGAACTCGAAGTCGGCAGGGAAGCCGCGCGGCGGCCGCACCAGCTTCTCGGTCTGCTCGAAATCGAAGCGCTTGCGCAGGGCGGGCGCGTGCGCTGCCGCCTTCCAGCTGCCCGGGTTGTCCAGGATGAAGTGGCGCACGCGCCGCTGGGTCTCCGGTTCCGGGTGCCACAGGCCGGCGCCGACGAAGCTCTCGCCGGGCTGCAGGTGGATATAGAACGAGGGCGCGGCCACTTCACGGCGGCGCTCGTGGAACAGGCGCGCACCCTGCCAAGTCTTGTACGGTGACTTGTCGTTGGAAAAGCGTGCGTCACGGTGGATGCGGAACAGCGATCCGCCCACGCCGCGGGTGTCGGCACGGAAGTGCTCGCTCACTTCACCCAAAGCGGGCTGCAGGTCGCCCAGCAGGCGCAGGAATGGCTGCCGCACGTGGTCTTCGTACTGCTGGCGATGCTCGTTGAACCAGGCCTTTTCGTTATGCCGCGCCAGGCTGCGCAGGAACTTGAAACTGGCCTCGGAAAAATACGTACTCACAGCTGCTCCTGCAGGTGGTGGCCCCAGTCGCGCAGCGACTGCAGCAGCTCGGCGCGGCGCACGTCGTCGGGCGCTTCGGCGGCCAGCGCGTCGATCTGCTGCTGGTACTGGGGCAGGTTCAGTTCGCCCAGGCCCTGTTCGCCCAGCAGGCGTTGGCGGCGGTACGCCTGCCAGCGTTCCTGCTCGACCGGCGACAGGGTGCTGGGGTGGTTGCGGGCGCGGTAGCGGAACAGCAGTTCGGGCAGTCGCGGGTCGCGGAAGCGCTCCTCCAGCGCGGCCAGCTGCTGCGGCGCACTGGTGCGGGCCAGGGCCAGCAACGGCTTGTCGCCGGCGCCGAGGAAACCGTCGTACAACGAGGCGTCCACATCGGTCAGCATCGGGGGGCGCGGCTGGTTGAACACCTGGCGGGCCTTCTCGGCCAGTTGCGGCGCCACCTCGCGCAGGCGCGCGGCCTTGGCTTCGATCGCGGCCACGTCCAGCCCCAGCCGCGCATGGTCATCGGCACGCAGGTGGTTCCAGGCCACCAGCGCCGGCACCTTGTTCAGATGCACTTCCTTCAGTGGCACGCGGGCCACGCCCTCGGGCAGTTCGCTGGCGCGCAGGTACAGTCGCTGGGCGATCACCTCGGCCGGCAGCGCCAGCAGGTCGTCCACTTCACCGTCCAGATCGAACACAATGGCGCGGTTGCCGATGGTCGGGTGCATGGCCAGCGGCAGCACCGGTGCGGCGCACAGGCGGCTGGCCGGGTAGCGCATCGAAATGTGCAGCACTGGCTGCATCGCGGCCACGTCCAGCAGGCTGCCGACGAAGCGCTTGTCGCGCAGCTTCAGGGCGTAGTCCCACAGGCGCGGCTGCGACTGCTTGAACAGGCGGGCCATGCCCAGCGTGGCGCGCACATCGGAAAGTGCTTCATGCGCATCGCCTTCGCGCACCCCATTGGCCTCGGCCAGGTGTTCCAGCTTGAACGAGGTCGCGCCGTCTTCGCGCTGCGGCCACTGAATCCCGTCCGGGCGCAGCGCGCGCATCAGCCGCAGCATGTCCAGCAGGTCCCAGCGCGAGTTGCCGTTGCGCCACTCGCGCTCGTAGGGATCGTGGAAATTGCGGAACAGGCCGTAGCGGATGAATTCGTCGTCGAAACGCAGCGTGTTGTAGCCGAGCGCACAAGTGCCGGGGCGCGACATCTGTTCGTTGATGCGGTCGAATGCCTCGGCCTCGCTCACGCCCTCGGCCATGGCCTGCTGCGGAGTGATGCCGGTCACCAGGGTGGCCATGGGCGAGGGCAGCAGATCATCGGCCGGGCGCACGAAGAAGCTGACCGGCGTGTCGATCACGTTCAGATCGGGATCGGTGCGCATGGCCGCGAACTGCGCGATGCGGGTGCGGCGCGGATCCTGGCCGAAGGTTTCCAGGTCGTAGAACAGGAAGCTGTCAGCCATCAGTGCGCGCCCTCCAGCACCGGCAGTTGCGCGTGGATCTGCGCTTCCAGTGCGGCCCAGTCGATGTTGTCCAGCGTGGTGTGGCCGGCCGTGGCCGCCACCAGCATGTCGCGCTGCAGTTCGGTGCGGCGCAGCGCTTCGGCATACGGCGTGTGCAGGAAGGTGACCATGGTGTAGTGCGGCACGAAGCGGGTCGGCCAGCGCCGCTGCAGTTCCTGTTCCAGCTCGCGCTGCAGCAGGAAGGCCGGGTCGGCCACGCGGTCTCGCATTTCCAGGTAGTTTTCCAGCGCCATCTGCTGGATCGCCTGTGCATTGGGCTTGCGCTCGGCCTCGAAGGCGGCGAAGGCGCCCTGCAGATTGTCGGCGTCCATCAGGTGCCGGGCCAGCGCTACGCAATCCTCGAACGCGCAGTTCATGCCCTGGCCATGGAACGGCACCATCGCGTGCGCGGCATCGCCGATCAGCACGGCGCGGCCGTCCTGATGCCAGCGGTCCAGGGTCAGCGTGCCCAGCAGGCCCGGCGGGTGCTGTTCCCAGTCCGCGCGCAGGTCCGGGATCAGCGGCAGCGCATCGGCGAATTCGGCGGCGAACAGCGCCTCGGCCTGCGCACCGGTGTTGACCGTGGCGAAGCTCGGGTTGCCCTGGTTGGGCAGGAACAGGGTGACGGTGAAGGTGCCTTCGTGATTGGGCAGGGCGATGCACATGTAGTGGCCGCGCGGCCAGATGTGCAGCGCATTGCGCTCGATGCGGAAGCTGCCATCGGCGGCCGGCGGGATTTCCAGTTCCTTGTAGGAATGGTCGAGGAAGGCGATATCCTCACCCAGCGGCGCGCGCCGGTTCATTGCCGCACGCAGTGCCGAACCGGCACCGTCGGCGCCGATCAGGCTGTCGAAGCGAATGTCATGTGGGCTGTCATCGCGGTCATCGATGAAGCGCGCGTAGCCGGCGTCGAAATCCACGGTGTGCAGGCGGCGGTGGAAATGCACGGTGGCGCCGGCTTCTTCGGCCAGTTGCAGCAGCGTGGTGTTCAGTTCACTGCGATGGATCGACCAGATCACTTCGCTGTCGTCGCGGCCATAGCGCTGCAGCTGCGGCTGGCCCTCGCGCGGGTGAACCATGCGCCCGCGCATCATCACTGCGCGGGCCATCACTTCGTCTTCCACGCCGGCTTGGCGCAGTGCATTGCGGCCGCGCTCGGCCAGCGCCAGGTTGATCGAACGGCCGCTTTCATAATCGGCCACGCGCGGGTCGCCGCGGCGTTCGTACAGGGTGATGCGCCAGCCCTGCCGCGACAGCAGGATGGCCAGCAGTGAACCGGCCAGGCCGGCGCCGATGATGCTCAGGGAGCGGGAGGCGTGTGCGATCAACGAACTGTCCAGCAATAGGGGAGGGCGCGGCTTACAGGCCGGCCCAGGCTTCCACTTCCTCGACGAAATGATGCACGTCCAGGTAGCGGTTGTAGAGCGGGGTGGGCGAGATGCGGATCACGTCCGGCTCGCGCCAGTCGCCGAGCACGCCGACGCCACGCAGGTATTCGAACAGCGCGCGGCCACGTTCGCGGCCGCCGATCACCCGCAGCGACAGCTGGCAGCCGCGGCGTTCCGGTTCGGACGGGGTGACCACGTCCAGCACCTGCGGCAGGCGCGCGCGCACCAGTGCATCGAGCAGGCCGGTCAGCGCCAGCGATTTGCTGCGCAGCGCGTCCATGCCGGCGCGCTCGAACAGGTCCAGCGAGGCGCGCAGCGGGGCCAGGCCCAGGATCGGCGGATTGCTCAACTGCCAGCCTTCGGCACCCACGGCCGGGGTGAACTGCGGCGACATCTGGAAGCGGGTTGCTTCGTCATGGCCCCACCAGCCAGCGAAGCGCGGCAGGGTGGTATCGCGGTGGTGGCGCTCGTGCACGAAGGCACCGGCCACGGCACCCGGGCCGCTGTTGAGGTACTTGTAGTGGCACCACACGGCAAAGTCCGGCGCCACATCGTGCAGGTGCAGCGGCACGTTGCCGACCGAATGGGCCAGGTCGAAGCCGATGCGGGCGCCCTGCAGGCGCGCGGCGCGGGTGATGGCGTCCAGATCGAACACCTGGCCGCTGCGGTATTGCACGCCCGGCCACAGCACCAGCGCCAGGCGCGGGCCGTGTTCGGTGATGGCGCGCTCGATCGCGGCCATCGAAATCGTGCCGTTGGCTTCATCCGGCTGCACTTCCACCAGGCAGTCGGCCGGGTCGAAGCCGTGGAAGCGGATCTGCGCTTCCACCGCGTGGCGGTCGGTGGGGAAGGCGCCGGCTTCCATCAGGATGACCGGACGCTGCGCGGTGGGCCGGTAGAAGCTGACCATCATCAGGTGCAGGTTCACGCTCAGCGTGTTCATCGCCACCACTTCGCTGGGCAGGGCGCCAACCACGCGGGCCAGCTGCGCGCTCACCAGGCGGTGGTAGGACAGCCACTGGGTGGGGCCGGTGAAGTGGCCTTCCACCGCCAGCTCGCCCCACTGCTTCATGACCTCCTGCACGGCGGCCTGCGCGCCGCGCGGCTGCAGGCCCAGCGAGTTGCCGACGAAGTAGGTCTGCTCACCACCGCCATGGCGCGGAATCAGGAATTCGTTGCGCAGCGGGCGCAGCGGATCGGCGGCGTCCAGGGCAATGGCGTGGGTGCGGCTGAGCAGATCGGACATGGGCGGGCAACAGGCTGCAACGGGATTGCCAGTGTAGCGCCTGGCGCCTGCCCGGGGCGTCGCGGCCGTGCTTCGAGCGCCGTGTTCTCTGCTGGTGGCCAACGTTGGTTGGCGCTCTTGGATCCATGCGCCCACCAGGGGGCGCATGCCGGTGCAGGCGTCAGCCCGCCGCGGGCGCCGGCAACGGGTCCACGTGCCCGCATTCACTGCAGGTGCGCAGTTCCAGGCTCGCCTGGTAGCGCGCGAAGACCTTGGGCAGGTCGGTCTCGATGTTCTGCAGGGTGAAGTACTCTTCGTGCAGCTTGTGGTTGCACTGCTCGCAATGCCAGATCACGCCATCGCGCTCGTGCGGCAGGCGCTTGCGCTCGACCACCAGGCCGACGCCACCGGGCGGGCGCCGCGGCGAATGCGGCACCTTGCCCGGCAGCAGGAAGATCTCGCCGGCACGGATCGGAATATCGCGCACGGCGCCGTCTTCCTGCACCTTCAGCACCATCTCGCCTTCCAGCTGGTAGAACCACTCCGGGCCTTCGTCGTAGTGGTAGTCGGTGCGCGAGTTCGGCCCGCCCACCACCATCACGATGAAATCGCCGTTCTCGATCATCTTGTTGCCCACCGGCGGCTTCAGCAGGTGCCGGTGTTCTTCGATCCAGGCCAGCAGGTTGATCGGCGAGGCGAGCATGGCAGTCTCCGGGCGGTCAGTCGCGCTTGCCGTGGCGGGGCACGAAGGCCAGGGCCTTTTCGTAGGCCGGCTTCAGCTCGTCCTGGGCGCCGACATCGATGCCCATCTCGCTCACCCGGCCGTCCTTCAGGCTGTACACCCAGCCATGCACCATCAGCTTCTGGCCGCGGGCCCAGGCGTCTTCCACGATGGTGGAGCGGCACAGGTTGGCCACCTGTTCGATCACGTTCAGTTCGCACAGGCGCGCGTGCTTGAGTTCGTCATCGTCGATCGCATCGAGGATGGCCGCGTGCTTCTGTGCCACATCGCCCACGTGGCGCAGCCAGTTGTCGGCCAGGCCCACGCGGGTGTTGTGCAGGCAGGCGTGCACGCCGCCGCAGCCGTAGTGGCCCACGATCAGGATGTGCTTCACCTTCAGCTGGTCCACCGCGTACTGCACCACGCTCAGGCAGTTCAGGTCGCTGTGGGCCACCACGTTGGCCACGTTGCGGTGCACGAACACCTCGCCCGGGGCCATGCCGATGATCTGGTTGGCCGGCACGCGCGAATCGGAACAGCCGATCCACAGGTATTCCGGATGCTGCTGCTTGGCCAGCTGGTGGAAGAACTCAGGGTCTTCCTTTTCGATGCGGTCGGCCCATTCGCGGTTGTTCTGCAGCAGCTTGTGGATGTCTTTCATGTTCGTGTGTCCCTGACGTCAGGTGGGCGCACGAGGCGGCCCTGCCGGCCGCGTCGTGGTGGGGGAACGGGCGCTCAGCCGCCGGCGGCGGCCTCGTCGCGGTGCCAGCGCATCCACTGCGCCAGCTCGGTGGATGCGGGGGTGTGCAGCTCATCCAGCGCAGCGATCACCGCCAGCTGGTTGGCTTCAGGGTGGTTCTGGCTCAGCTTCAGCTTCACCTGCACCTGTTCGACCTGGAAACGGAAGCCGACGATGGCGCGCAGTTCCGGGCCGTGTTCGGGGCGGTCGGTCTCGAACTGCCACGACTGCCCGACGCTGGCTTCGTAATGGTCGCTGATGGCGCCGACCAGGTCGGCCAGTGCGGCAGGGTCGTCGAACCGCTGCAGCTGCCCGCGCAGTTCGGCGGCGGTGTAGTTCCAGGTAGGAACGCGCGCGGCGGCGTCCTTGTCCGGGTACCAGCTGGCCGACACATAGCCGTGCGGGCCGTCGACCAGCACCTTGGCCGCGCCGTCGTGGCGCGACTGCGGGTTGGCGCGGGCCCAGTGGCCACGCAGTTCCACCTGGTTGCCGTCGCGTCGGTACAGCACCGGCATCCGGGTCAGTTCCGGCAGGCCGTCCTCACCGGTGGTCAGCACCGTGACAAACGCATCGCGGGCCAGCAGGCGGTCCAGCCAGCGCAGGTCGGTTTCGGCGAAGGCGCGCGGGGTGAACATCGGTTTGGGCTCAGGCGCGCCCGCCCAGCGACTGCACCATGCGGCCGCGCAGGCCTTCATCGCTGCCGGCCTGCGGCGGCTGCACTTCATGCAGGCTGAAGCCGCGTACCAGCGCGTCTTCTTCGTCCAGGCCGTCGTACTCGACGAATTCGGCATCGAACAGCTGCGAACGGGCGGTATCTTCGCTGTCGTAGCTCAGCGTATTGCCATCGCTGTCGAGCACTTCGGCGGTGCCGGCTGGGCGCACGCGCAGGCGGGCCCAGATCAGGGTGTTGCCAAGGCTGGCCAGCCACCAGCTGTCGCGGGCGTCGTTGTTGTCGTTCATGTGCGTATTACCAGAGCGAGGCCAGCCAGAGCAGGGCAGCCATGCCCAGTCCGGCCAGCAGGGTCAGCAGCGATACCCAGGCCGGCGTCGCCAGCCCGGACAGCGAGCGGTCCGGCTGCTGGCGATAGTCGCGGCGCAGCAGCCAGGCCAGGGCGTCGGGCTTGAGGAAGGCGCCACTGCCAAAGCGCGCGGCAAGCGCCGGGTGGCGATCGCGCACGTGCACCAGGGTCAGCGGCCAGAAGATCACGAAGGCACTGAACCCGGCCACTGCAACGCCGACGAAACAGAGGGCGAAGAACAGGGTCATGGGGGCAGTACCTCCGTGCTCGTGTGGGGCTTAGAAGTCCGCGCTGCCCGGGGCGCGCGGGTAGGGAATGGCATCGCGGATGTTGGACAGGCCGCAGACGTAGACCACCAGGCGCTCAAAGCCCAGGCCGAAGCCGGCGTGCGGCACCGAACCGTAGCGGCGGAAATCGCGGTACCAGCTGTAATGCTCGCGATCCAGGCCGAACTGCGCCATGCGCGCGTCCAGCACGTCCAGGCGCTCTTCGCGCTGGCTGCCGCCGATGATCTCGCCGATGCCCGGGGCCAGCACGTCCATCGCGGCCACGGTCTTGCCGTCGTCGTTCAGGCGCATGTAGAAGGCCTTGATGTGCTCGGGGTAGTTGGTCACCACCACCGGGCGGCCGACGTGTTCTTCGGTCAGCCAGCGCTCGTGCTCGGTCTGCAGGTCCAGGCCCCATTCGACCGGGAAGTCGAACTTCTTGCCGGACTTCTGCAGCAGGCTGACCGCATCGGTGTAGTCGATGCGCTCGAACGGCGCGTTGATGAAGTCTTCCAGCTTGGTGATCGCGTTCTTGTCCACGCGCTCGGCAATGAAGGCCAGGTCGTCACCGCGCTCGTTCAGCACGGCACGGAACAGGTACTTCAGGAACTCTTCGGCCAGACGCGCGTCTTCGGCCAGGTCGGCGAAGGCGATTTCCGGCTCGATCATCCAGAACTCCGCCAGGTGGCGGGTGGTGTGGCTGTTTTCGGCGCGGAAGGTCGGGCCGAAGGTGTACACCTTGCTCAGCGCCAGGCAGTAGGCCTCGACGTTCAGCTGGCCGGACACGGTCAGGAAGGTTTCCTTGCCGAAGAAGTCGCGGCTGAAATCGATCGCGCCCTTCTCGTCGCGCGGCAGGTTCACCATGTCCAGGGTGGACACGCGGAACATCTGGCCGGCGCCTTCGGCATCGGAGGTGGTGATGATCGGGGTGCTGATCCAGTTGAAGCCGTTCTCGTGGAAGAAACGGTGCACGGCCTGGGCCAGGCAGTTGCGGATGCGGGTGACCGCGCCGAACAGGTTGGTGCGCGGGCGCAGGTGCGCCACTTCACGCAGGAACTCCGGCGACATCGGCTTGGGCTGGATCGGGTAGGTGAGCGGGTCTTCGACCCAGCCGACCACTTCCAGCGCGCTGGCCTGGATCTCGAACGACTGGCCCTTGCCCTGCGACTTCACCAGGGTGCCGGTGGCGATGACCGAGCAGCCGCTGGTCAGGCGCTTGATCTCGTCGAAGTTGCCCAGGGTGTCGTTGGCCACGACCTGGATCGGGGCGAAGCAGGAGCCGTCGCTCACATTCACGAAAGCCAGATTCGCTGAACCGCGCACCGTGCGCACCCAACCGCGTACCGTGACTTCGCCGCCTTCCGGGATCTTCCCGGCAAGCGCATGTTCAACGCTGACCACCGTCATGACTTGAATCCTCTGCTGATCGACTCGATCTGTGAACACGGGAGTTTACCGGTTGCAGCGTTCTGCTTGCGAGGCATTTTTCGCGCCGCTGGGCTCCTTATAATGTCCCCGTACCCCTGGAGTGAGCCCCATGGCCGTCAGCCTGACCCCTATCGCCTTCGAGCGCGTGCAGCGCTTTGTTGCCCAGACCCCCGGCGCCCTGGGCCTGCGCTTCGGCGTGACCAAGACCGGCTGCTCCGGCTGGGGCCACGTGACCGACCTGGCCCGTGACGAGCGCGAGGGTGACACCGTGTTCGACCAGGACGGGGTGAAGATCTACGTCGACGCCAAGAGCCTGGCCCTGGTGGACGGCACCGTGATCGACTTCGGCAAGCACGGCCTGAGCGAGACGTTCACGTTCAGCAACCCGAACGCCACCGCCGAGTGCGGCTGCGGTGAAAGCTTTACGACCGACGCTGACAAGGCCTGACGCACGGCCCTGGCGCCCGCCGGGCATGGCCCGGCGCTACCCCGCCGGGGAATGGCCCGGCCAACCGACCTGGTAGGTGCCGACCGCAACCCACCTGGTAGGTGCCGACCTTGGTCGGCACGAATGGACCCACGGATGGAACGCCCGGTTTTCACCTACCACCCCAACGTCTACGCGATCGCCTTCGAAGCGGTCGATGGAGTCTGTGACAGCTGCGGCCAGTCGCGCACGCTGCGCTACCGCGGGCCGTTCTACGCCGCCCGGAAACCCGACTACCTGTGTCCGTGGTGCATTGCCGATGGCCGTGCGTCGGCGCGCTTCGAGGGCGAATTCACCGGCTGGACCGACATTGAAGGGGTGTCGCCGGACCCGGCCGACCCGCCGCCGACCATCCCCCGCGAGTATCTGCTGGAGATCTGCGAGCGCACCCCGGGCTACCCGTCCTGGCAGCAGTCGGTCTGGCTGAGTCATTGTGAACGGCCGTGTGCGTTCCTCGGATTCGCCAGCGGCGAAGACCTGCTGCCGATCCTGGACCAGGTCCGGCCGGACGTGGCGGCGGTCAACCCGCGCGACGCCGACGGGGTACTGGAATGCCTGACCCGTGATGGCGAGATGGTCGGTTGCCTGTTCCAGTGCCTGCAGTGCGGCCAGCACCGCCTTCACGTCGATCTGGGCTGACACCGCCGCCGTTCAGGCTTGGTAGGTGCCGACCTTGGTCGGCACGAGATCCAGGCCCGGCCGGGTTGCCCGCCACCCCCATCTGCGCCATAATGCGCGGCTTCCTGCCCTCTGGGCGGGAACCCTTGCCCCACCGCGGTATCCACGGCGGGGGGCTGTCCGGCCGCAAGGCCACATCCGAAAGGTAGAAAAAACATGAGTCGTCATTACGAAATCGTGTTCATGGTCCACCCGGACCAGAGCGAGCAGGTCCCGGCCATGATCGAGCGCTACAAGTCGCTGGTCGAGAACGGCAACGGCACCATCCACCGTCTGGAAGACTGGGGCCGCCGCCAGCTGGCGTACCCGATCCAGAACCTGGTGAAGGCGCACTACGTGCTGCTGAACATCGAAGCCGACCAGGCTGTGCTGAACGAGCTGACCGAAAGCTTCCGCTTCAACGACGCCGTGCTGCGCAACCTGGTCATCAAGCGTGACGAGGCTGACACCGAGCAGTCGCTGATCATGAAGAGCAAGGACGAGAAGGGTGACAAGCCGGAGCGCGGTGAGCGCCGTCGTCGTGACGACGAAGAAGGCGAGTCCACCACCACCGCTGACAACGAAGCCGGCGACGACGCCGCTTCCGCCGCCTAAGGAGCCTTCCCATGTCCAAGTTCTTCCGTCGCCGCAAGTTCTGCAAGTTCACGGCTGAAGGTGTGAAGGAGATCGACTACAAGGATCTCAACACCCTGCGCCAGTACCTGACCGAGAACGGCAAGATCGTGCCGAGCCGCGTCACCGGTACCAAGTCGAAGTACCAGCGTCAGCTGGCGACCGCCGTCAAGCGCGCTCGCTTCCTGGCCCTGATCCCGTACACCGACAACCACGACGTCTGATGCCCGGCGGGGCGGCCCCGTGCCGCCCCGCTGTGCCAGCTATTCGGACAGCCACAGTTGCGGGGCGCTGCCTCGCTAACGAATAACTCATCTGGAGCACTACCATGCAGCTGATCCTCCTGCAGAAGGTCACCAACCTCGGCAACCTGGGTGACCTGGTCACCGTCAAGCCGGGCTACGGCCGTAACTTCCTCGTGCCGCAGGGCAAGGCCGTGCCGGCCACCGAGACCAACAAGGCCGAGTTCGAAGCCAAGCGCGCCGAATACGAAGCCAAGGCACAGTCCATCCACGCCGACGCTGAAGCCCGCAAGGCCAAGCTGGAAGGCGCGAGTGTGACCATCGCCGCCAACGCTTCGACCGAAGGCAAGCTGTACGGCTCGGTCGGCGCCCGCGAAATCGCCGATGCCTTCACCGCTGCCGGCCTGGAGCTGAGCAAGAGCGAAGTCATCCTGGGCGAAGGCGCCTTCCGCAACATCGGTGAGTACGACGTCCTGGTGCACCTGCACGCCGACGTGGAAACCACCGTCAAGGTTGTGGTCGAAGCCGAAAAGGCCTGATTCCGGGCCGAAAGGCCGGGTATCACCGCAGAACGGGCGCCCGCAGGGGTGCCCGTTTTGTTTTGGGCGAACGCCGCCCGCCCTGCGATGTTCCACGCCCCTTGCCGAACATGCCTCGTAGAACCGGGCCACATCGGTATACTCAGGGCGTCACGCCCATGTCATTGTCGGCGATCCCAGCAGGATCAATGACTTGCAGGGCAAGCAGGCCGCCCGCCGGCCCCAGCCCGGAACCCCTATGCGTCTTTCCACGATCAAGCTGTCCGGCTTCAAGTCGTTCGTCGATCCGACCACCCTGCACCTGCCGACCAACATGACCGGCGTGGTGGGCCCCAATGGTTGCGGCAAGTCGAACATCATCGACGCCGTGCGCTGGGTCATGGGTGAGAGCTCGGCCAGCCGTCTGCGCGGCGACTCGCTGACCGACGTGATCTTTTCCGGTTCCAATGCGCGCAAGCCGGTTTCGCAGGCCACCGTCGAACTGATCTTCGACAATTCCGACCATACGATTTCCGGCGAGTACGCCTCGTTCAACGAAATCTCCGTCAAGCGCACGGTCAGCCGCGATGGCACCAGCAACTATTATCTGAACGGCACCAAGTGCCGCCGTCGCGACATTACCGATCTGTTCCTGGGTACCGGCCTGGGCCCGCGCAGCTACTCGATCATCGAGCAGGGCATGATCAGCCAGATCATCGAGGCGCGTCCGGAAGACCTGCGCGTGTACCTGGAAGAGGCCGCCGGCATTTCCAAGTACAAGGAACGCCGCAAGGAAACCGAAACCCGCATCCGCCATACCCGCGAAAACCTGGACCGGCTGGGCGACCTGCGCGATGAGATCGGCAAGCAGCTGGAACACCTGAAGCGCCAGGCCAAGCAGGCCGAGCAGTACCAGGCGCTGCAGGAAGAACGCCGGGTGAAGGATGGGCAGTGGAAGGCGCTGGAGTTCCGCGGCCTGGATGGCCGTCTTTCCAAGCTGCGTGAAGGCCTGTTGCAGGAAGAGACCCGCCTGCAGCAGCTGATTGCCGAGCAGCGGGAAGCCGAAGCCCATATCGAAACCTCGCGCGTGCGCCGCGAAGAGGCGGCCGACGCCCTGAATACCGCACAGGCGGCGGTCTACCAGGTGGGCAGCACGCTGGCCCGGGTGGAGCAGCAGATCCAGCACCAGCGCGAACTGTCGCAGCGCCTGCACAAGGCGCGTGACGAAACCCAGCAGGCGTTGGCCGAGCTGGGCCAGCACATCAGTGGTGACGAGGCGCGCCTGGCCGTGCTGCGCGAGGCCGTCGAAGCCGCGACCCCGCAGCTGGAAGCGCTGCAGGAAGAGAACGAGATCAAACAGGAAAGCCTGCGCGAGGCCGAAGACCGGCTGGCCAGCTGGCAGCAGCGTTGGGAACACCATACCTCGCAGAGTTCGGAAGCCTCGCGCGCCGGCGATGTCGAGCGCACCCGCGTGGACTACCTGGACAAGCAGATCCTGGATGCCGATCGCCGCCGCGAGGCGCTGGCGGCCGAGCGCGCCGGCCTGGATGTCGAGGCTCTGGAAGAGGCGTTCGAGCAGCTTCACCAGCAGCACGACACGCAGAAGACCGCGCTGGACGAGCTGGCCGAAGAAGTCGAGCACCGCAAGGAAGGCGTGGCCGCCGTGCAGGAGCAGCAGCGCGCGGGCCAGAACGAACTGGCTGAGCTGCACAAGCAGGTCAATGGCCTGCGCGGGCGCCTGGCCTCGCTGGAAACCCTGCAGCAGGCCGCACTGGGCCAGGAGCAGGGCGCTGCGGTGGCCTGGTTGCAGTCGCACGGGCTGGATTCGGCGGCGCGTGTCGGCGAGCGTCTGGACGTCGACGCCGGCTGGGAGAATGCCGTTGAAAGTGCGCTGGGCGAACTGATCGAAGGCGTGCTGGTCGATGACCCGTCCGGTCTGGTCGACGCGCTTGGCGAGCTGGGCGAGGGCCGCATTGCACTGGTCGCCAGCGATGACGCCGCGCTGGATGTGGCACCGACCTCGCTGGCGGCGCGCGTGCGTGGCCCGGCGGCGATCCGTCGCTTGCTGGCGCACCTGCACGGTGCCCGCGACCTGGCCGAGGCGAAGACGCTGCAGGCCGGTCTGCCTGAAGGCGATTCGATCATCACCCAGGGCGGCGAGCGCCTGGGCCGGGGCTGGCTGCGCGTGTCGCGCTCCGGTGCCGCGCAGCAGGGTGCCTTGCTGCGCGAACGCGAGATCAATGAGCTGCGCGAACAGATCGAGCAGCTGCAGGACCGCGAAGCCGAACTGGAAGAACAGTTGGCCGGCCTGCGCGAGCAGTTGCTGGCTGCTGAGCAGCAGCGCGAGGATGCGCAGCGCACCTTGTACCAGGCTCATCGCGCGGTGTCCGAACTGGCTGGCCAGTTGCAGGGCCAGCAGGGCAAGGTAGAGGCCGCACGCACCCGCCTCGACCGCATCGAAGGCGAGCTCAAGCAGCTGGCCGAGGCACTGGACGCCAACCAGGAACAGGCGCGTGAAGCCCGTTCGCGGCTGGAAAACGCGGTCAGCAGCATGGGCGACCTGGAGTCGACCCGGCAGGGCCTGGAAGGCGAGCGCCGCCAGCTGACCGAAGCCCGCGACCTGGCCCGTGATGCCGCACGTGCGGTGCGCGAGCGTTCGCATGCGCTGGCACTGACTCTGGAATCGCAGCGTGCGCAGCTGGCGTCGCTGGGCCAGGCGCTGGAGCGCATGAGCACCCAGCGCGGCCAGTTGGATTCGCGCCTGGGCGAACTGCACTTGCAGCTGGACGATGGCGATTCACCGGTGGAATCGCTGCAGGCCGAGCACCAGCGTGCGCTGGAAGAGCGCGTGCGCGCCGATCGTGTGCTGACCGAAGCGCGCACCCTGCTGGACGGCATCGATGCCGATCTGCGCACCTATGAACAGACCCGCCACCAGCGTGACGAGCAGGCATTGGCGCAGCGCGAGCGTATTTCCCAGCGCCGGCTGGACCAGCAGGCGCTGGTGCTGAGCGCCGAAACCCTGCAGGCCGCCGTGGAAAAGGCTGGTTTCGTGATGGCCGAGGTGCTGGAGGCGCTGCCGGACGATGCGCGCCTGGGCGAGTGGGAACAGGCCGTGCACCAGATCGACGCGCGCATGCGCCGGTTGGAGCCGGTGAACCTGGCCGCCATCCATGAGTACGGCGAGGCCTCGCAGCGCTCGGACTACCTGGATGCGCAGCACACCGACCTGACCACCGCGCTGGAAACCCTGGAAGATGCGATCCGCAAGATCGACCGCGAAACCCGCGGGCGCTTCAAGGACACCTTCGACCGGGTCAACGCCGGCGTGCAGGCGCTGTATCCGCGCCTGTTCGGTGGCGGCCATGCCTACCTGGAACTGACCGGCGAAGACCTGCTCGACACCGGCGTGACCATCATGGCGCGCCCGCCGGGCAAGCGCGTGTCCAGCATTTCGCTGCTGTCCGGCGGGGAAAAGGCCATGACCGCGGTGGCCCTGGTGTTTGCCATCTTCCAGCTCAACCCCGCGCCGTTCTGCCTGCTGGACGAAGTGGACGCGCCACTGGACGAGGCCAACGTCGGTCGCCTGGCCAACATGGTCAAGGAAATGAGCGAGAAGGTGCAGTTCCTGTTCGTCAGCCACAACAAGGCGACGATGGAAGCGGCGCACCAGCTTTCCGGCGTGACCATGCGCGAACCGGGCGTCAGCCGCCTGGTCAGCGTGGACCTGGAAGAAGCCGCGCGATTGGCGGGCGCGGCCTGACGTGCCATTCTAGTTACCTGAATGAACTAGCCGGAGAACCCATCGAATGTCCGACACGGCACTGTTGCGCATCGGCATCCTGGCCGCCGGCCTGCTGCTGGTGGCTGCGATCTTCCTGTTTGGTCGCCCCAAGAAGAAGCCGCAGGGGCGCCGCGTGGACGGCCCCGAGCCGATTGCAGGCGAGCGCCGCGAACCGGTACTGGGCGAAGACGGCGTACCGCTGGCCGAGACCCGCAGCGAACCCGGCCTGGGCGAAGAGGGCCAGCAGGCCGAACTGGGCCTGGCCGATGCAGACGGCGCGGCCAACGACCTTGGCAAGCGCGCCACCCAGGATTTCGACAAGATCGTTTCGCTGTTCGTGGCCGCCCGCGCGGGCGAACAGCTGCGCGGCGAAGACATCGTGGTGGCGGCCGAAAAGACCGGCCTGGTATTTGGCCACATGAACGTGTTCCACCGGCTGGTGGAAGGCCACCCCGAACGCGGCCCGATCTTCTCCATGGCCAGCATCATGAAGCCGGGTAGCTTCGACATGGCCAACATCCGCGCCATGGAAACCCCGGCCATCGCCTTCTTCCTGACCCTGCCGGCGCCGCTGACCGCGCTTGATGCCTGGGAAAAGATGCTGCCCACCGTGCAGCGCATGGCCGAACTGCTCGATGGCGTGGTGCTGGATGACAGCCGCAACGCCCTGGGCCGCCAGCGCATCGCCCATATCCGTGACGAACTGCGCGCCTACGACCGTCAGCACCAGGCCCCGCCGCTGACCAAGACCCCGCGCTGGTAAAAGCCCAAAGGTAGAGTCGAGCCATGCTCGACCGCCTTTCTGTAGAGTCGAGCCATGCTCGACTGCCTTTTGTAGAGTCGAGCCATGCTCGACTTGTGGGTTCCCGGGCGCGCCCCAGTCGAGCATGGCTCGACTCTACAAAGTCGTCTACGGCGCCCGATCAAACCACCGGCACCACGCAAACGGATGATCGCCGAGCTGAGCCGCCAGACCGGCGCGGACAGGATTTGCAGCGATGTAGAGTGCTTGGTTCTTCAAGGACTCATCACTCCGCACCGCGTGATCATGGTAGCCGCGCTGCCAGAGTGGCCCGTCGATGCCGATGAGCCGGCTGCAGCGCGATTTCATCATCTGCACCGACGCGGCAAGGGTTCCTGATCGCAGTTGCATCAACCAATGCACGTGATCTGGCATGACCGCCCACGCGAGGTTGAGGCATCGCCCCTCCTGTTGAATCCACTGCAGGCCCGTTACCACGACGGCGGCCCGCTGTGGATCATCAAAGTGCCGATGGCGCTGGTGAGTGACCGTGGTGATCGCGTAGACGTTCTGCAGTTGCGACCGACGGCCTTTCAGGAGACGTGGACTGGGCATGCCTCAGCATTGGCTGGCTGAGGCAGCTTGGGTATCGCTTGAATGCGGCCGGGCGTGTAGGGAAGGCCCCAGTCGAGCATGGCTCGACGCTACAAAGGGCCAGGCCGCGCTCAAGTCGAGCATGGCTCGACTCTACAGAGGGCCGGATCGGCCTCCGCCCGGATGGGGTTACGCCGGTACGCCGGCGACCTTCGCGAACGCCTGGCGGAACGTCGCCATTTCCTCTTCGGTACCGACGGTCACCCGCACGCGTTGCGGCCAGATCGGCCAGCTGCGGCCGATCACCACGCCGTTGTCGGCCATCGCCTTGGCGAACGCGTTGCCGTCGCGCTGCACATCCACCACGAAGCAGTTTGCTTCGGATGGCACGCAGCTGAAGCCGCGCTTGCCCAGCCAGGCGATGGTGGCCTGGCGCACTTTCGCATTCTGCAACCGGCGCTGCGCGATCAACTGCGGGTCCTGCAGGCTGGCCAGCGCTGCCGCCAGCGCCGGCACCTGCAGCGGGTTCTCGCCCAGGCTGGCCAGTTCGCGCAGGCGGTCGGGGTGGGCTGCCGCCACGCCCAGCCGCAGGCCGGCCATGCCGTACAGCTTGGAGAACGTACGCAGCACGATCAGGTCATCGCGCTGGGCGACCCGGCCGATCAGGCTGGGCTGGTCGCTGTACTGCAGGTAGGCCTCGTCCACCAGCACACGGGTGGACGCCGGCTTGTTGGCCAGCAGCGAGGCCAGTTCGGCCGGCAGGCTGATCGAGCCGGTCGGGTTGTTCGGATTGCAGACGTAGATCAGCCCCGTCGGCTGCGAATGCGCGGCCGCCGCCATCGCGCGAAGATCGTGCGCACCGTCATTGCGCAGCGGCACTTTCTGCACGTGGGCGCCGCGCGCTGCAGCCATGTCGCCGAGGGTTTCGAAGGTCGGGTCGGCCACCACCAGTGCCGCCTGTGGGCCGGTCCACAACGTGGCCGCACGGTTCAGGGGCTCGCTGGAGCCGGGGTACAGGCGCACGTGGTCAGCCGGGATGCCGGCCTCGGCGACGAAGGCATCGCGCACCTGTCCAGCCAGGGCGAACTGGTAGCGACCACTGCCGGCGATGCTGTCGCGTGCGGCCTGCTGGGCGGCGGGCGAGGGGCCGTAGGGGCACTCGTTGAAGTTGAGCAGGACCGGGCCGGCGGCGGAGGCCGCGGCGGGCTGCGCCTGGCCGAGGCGGGGCAGGCTGCTGCCAGCGGCGACGAGGCCGACACCGGCCAGTTGCAGGAAGTGGCGGCGGGAGGCGGGCAGGGTCACGGGCAGGATTCCGAAGGGCAACCGCTGCACGCTAACGCTGGTGGGACCGGGCAGCAAGCCGGGGGGCTGTAGAGTGCAGCAGTCGAGCATGGCTCGACTCTACAAAGGCGGCAGTCGAGCATGGCTCGACTCTACAAAGGCGGCAGTCGAGCATGGCTCGACTCTACAAAGCCGGGGTCGGAGCCCCTTCGGGGATCCGACCCCTACCGGGCCTTGCACGCGGGCGCGGTAGAATTCACGGCCATCCCAGAAGTATCGGATCCCGATGAGCTCCAGCCCCGCCGAACGCGCCGAAGACCTTCGCCGGCAGATCGCCCAGGCCAACCGTGCCTATCACGAGCTGGACGCGCCGGAGATCCCCGACGTCGACTACGACCGGCTGGTGCGCGAGCTGGAAGCGCTGGAGCAGGAACACCCGGAACTGGCCCGCGCCGACAGCCCGACCCAGCAGGTGGGCGCGCGTCCGTCCGGGCGCTTCGCCGAGGTGCGCCATGCGGTGCCGATGCTGTCGCTGTCCAATGCCTTCAGCGATGAGGAAGTGGCCGATTTCGTGCGCCGCATCGACGAGCGCCTGGGACGCCGCAGCCTGCAGTTCTCGGCCGAACCGAAGATGGACGGCCTGGCCATCAGCCTGCGCTATGAAGACGGCCAGTTCGTGCTGGGCGCCACCCGCGGCGATGGCAGCACCGGCGAGGACGTAACCGCCAACCTGCGCGAGATCGGCGACATCCCCAAGCGGCTGCACGGCCAGGACTGGCCGGACGTGCTGGAAGTGCGCGGCGAGGTGTACATGGCGCGTGCCGATTTCGAGGCCTACAACGAGCGTGCTCGCCTGCACGGCGGCAAGGTGCTGGCCAACCCGCGCAATGCGGCGGCCGGTTCGCTGCGCCAGCTCGACGCGAAGATCAGTGCGCAGCGTCGGCTCAGCTTCTTTGCCTACGGCACCGGCGAAGTGCAGGGCGGTGAGCTGCCGGACACCCATTCGGGCACGCTGGCGCAGCTGGGTGCGTGGGGCTTCCCGGTCAGCGACCTGTGCCAGGTGGTGGAAGGCAGCGACGGGCTGCTGGGCTATTACCGCATGATCGGTGAGCGCCGTGACGGCCTGCCGTTTGATATCGATGGCGTGGTCTACAAGCTGGACGACCGCGCCGGTCAGCAGGCGATGGGCTTCGTTTCGCGTGCACCGCGCTGGGCCATCGCACACAAATTCCCGGCGCAGGAACAGAGCACCACGGTGGAGGCGATCGAGATCCAGATCGGCCGTACCGGTGCGGCCACGCCGGTCGCGCGGCTGGCGCCAGTGGCGGTGGCCGGGGTGATCGTGTCCAACGCCACCCTGCACAACGCCGACCAGATCGCGCGCCTGGACGTGCGCGTGGGCGACAGCGTGATCGTGCGCCGTGCCGGCGATGTCATTCCCGAAGTGGTCAGCGTCATCCTGGACCGTCGCCCGCAGGGCACTGCGCCCTGGCAGATGCCCACGCACTGCCCGGTGTGCGGTGCGGAGATCGTGCGCGAAGAGGGTGCGGCCGCATGGCGCTGTTCGGGCGAACTGTCCTGCCCGGCGCAGCGCAAGGAAGCCATCGCGCACTTCGCATCGCGCCGCGCGATGGATATCGACGGCCTGGGCGACAAGTACATTGAAACCCTGGTCGACGCCGGCATCGTGAAAAGCGTGGCGGATCTTTACCGTCTCAGCCGCGACACGCTGCTGCACCTGAAGCTGGTACTCGATGCCGAAGATCCTTCGGCCTTGGCCGCGGCACTGAAGCTGCACCTGCCCGCCGAGGGCAGTGGCGCGGTGTTGACGGCCGTGCTGAAGCTGGACGCCGCCGAAGCGGGCTGGCGCGCGCAGGCGCTGGTGCAGCCGGCCAGCTTCGAATGGAACACGAAGAAGATCGCCACCAAGTGGGCCGACAACCTGATCGCGGCCATCGATGCCAGCCGCGACGCCACGCTGGAACGGCTGTTGTTCGCGCTGGGCATCGAGCACGTGGGCGAAAGCACGGCCAAGGCACTGGCGCAGTGGTTCGGTGATCTGGAACTGATCCGCCACCTGCCGTGGCCGCTGTTCAAGCGCGTGCCGGACATCGGCGGTGAAGTCGCGCGCTCGCTGGGGCATTTCTTCGAGCAACCCGGCAACCAGCAGGCCATCGACGATCTGCTGCAGGTCGGACAGGTGCGCATTGCCGATGCCCATCCGCCCAGCGCCAAGCTGCGCGAAGGGCTGGATCTGGCCCAGCTTCTGGTGGAGGCCGAGATTCCCGGCATCACCCGTCTGCGCGCGGAAAAACTGGTGGCGGCGTTGCCATCCGCGCAGGCAGTGCTGGACGCCGAGCACGGCCAGTTCGTCAACGCCGGCCTGCCCGATGACACCGCGCGTGGGTTGGCGCAGTGGCTGGACAGCGACGGCCATGGCGCCATGCTGCTGGCCGCCGAGCGCGCCATGCAGCACATCCTGGCGCACGCACCGGCCTTGGCCGAGGTGGTGGCCGGGCCGCTGGACGGGCAGACCGTGGTGCTGACCGGTACCCTGGCCCAGCTCACCCGCGATGTGGCCAAGGAACGCCTGGAGGCACTGGGCGCCAAGGTGTCGGGCAGCGTCTCGAAGAAGACCAGCTTCCTGGTGGCAGGCACCGAAGCCGGTTCCAAGCTGGACAAGGCGCAGTCGCTGGGCGTGCCGGTGTGGGACGAGGATCGCCTGCTGGCCTATCTGGCCGAACACGAGTGATGAACCCGCCGGGCGCCGCGCGCGCCCGGCCTGAAGCACGAGAGGACTACCGATGCAGATCGCCCCGCTGGATTTCCGCCTGGCCACCCGTGCCGATGAAGAGGCATTGATCGCCTTGATGCGTGACTTCTACGCCGAAGACAAGATCGAATTCGATGATGCCCGCGTTCGCCGCGGGGTCGATGCGCTGCTGGCCGACCCGCGCAATGGCGAGGTGCTGCTGTGGCTGGACGAAGCCGGCGACGTGGTCGGCCATGCCGTGCTGGCGATGGGTTTCAGCCTGGAACAGGGCGGCCATTTCGTGCTGCTGGACGAGCTCTACCTGAGCCATCGCGCACGTGGCCGTGGTCGCGGCAAGCAGGCGCTGGCCATCTGCGAACAGCGTGCACGCGGCCGCGGCGTCACCCGCCTGCGGCTGGAAGTGAACCACCACAACGAACTGGCACGCCGCCTGTACCTAGCCAGCGGCTATATCGATGACACCCGCAGCCTGCTGACCCTGCCGCTGGACCACCCGCGCGCCGAGGGCATCCTGTGAATCCGCAGCTGATGCGCACGCTGCAGCAGCGCGCGGCGTTGAATGCGCTGCTGCGCCGTTTCTTCGCCGAACGCGATGTGATGGAAGTGGAGACGCCGATCCTGTCGGTGGCCGGCAACACCGAGCCGAACATCGACAGCTTCCACACCGATTTCAGTGGCCACGTCGATGCCGGTGGTCGCCGCCGCTGGCTGCGCACCTCGCCCGAGTTTCCGCTGAAGCGTCTGCTGGCGGCCGGCGTGGGCGACTGCTACGAGCTGGGCCGGGTGTTCCGCAACGGCGAAGCGGGCGGCCGCCACAACCCCGAATTCACCATGCTGGAATGGTATCGGGTCGGCTGGGACCACCACCGCTTGATGCACGAAACCGCCGAGCTGGTACGCCAGGCGCTGGCCTTGGTGGGGCGCACCGCAAGCCTGCGCGTGCTCAGCTATCGCGAACTGTTCCAGCAGCATGCCGGGGTGGATCCCTTCGCTGCCGACGAGGCAGCACTGCGCGCGGCGCTGGGCGAGGTGCACATCGACCCGGTCGGGCTGACCCGCGATGACTGGCTGGACCTGCTGATGACCCATCGCATCCAGCCGCACTTCGATGACGCGGTGATGACGGTGGTGCATGACTGGCCTGCCAGCCAGGCGGCGCTGGCCCGCATCCGTGCTGGCAGCCCGCCGCTGGCCGAACGCTTCGAGCTGTACCTGGGCACGGTGGAGCTGGCCAACGGCTACCACGAACTGAACGATGCCGATGAACAGCGCGCGCGCTTCAACAGCGATCTGCAGCGCCGCCACGCGCGTGGGCAGGTGCAGCCGGCGCTGGATGAGGCGCTGCTGGACGCACTGCCGGGCCTGCCCGACTGCGCGGGCGTGGCGGTGGGCGTGGACCGCCTGCTGATGGCGATGAACGGCACGCCGCGCATTGCCGATGTACTGGCCTTCGACTTCGCCCATGCATGAGCGTGGCGTGCGCGCGTTCTTCGCGCCGCCGCTGCAGCGCCTGAACGGATCGAGCACATTCCGCGCTTGATTCAGCAACGGCGATGATGCTCTTATCACGCCTGATGCCAGACACTGGCAGCGTGGTTATCGACTCGGTTGGGGAAAGCTTTGGTCAAGTGGTTGGCGGTCGTAGCGGCACCGGTGTACTCCATGGCGATATGGGGCGCGGTCATGCCGTTGCCGGCGTCGGCGCAGACCGGTTATGACGGCCAGGTCATTACCTGCGAATCGCGCGACATGGGCTGGGTGCACTGCGACCTGGACGTCAGCAATGGCGTGGACCTGGTACGGCAGTTGTCCAGCAACAGTTGCATCCGCGGCAGCGAGTGGGGCACCGACCGCAGCGGCGTGTGGGTCACCCTTGGCTGCCGCGCCGAGTTCCGTGCACGTGTGGCTGCCGGTACCGCGGCCACGACGGCCGGCCCCGAGACCGGCAAACGCCTGGTGCGCCGGGTAGTGCGCTGCGAATCCAGCGGACGGCCGCAGAGCTGCCCGGTGCGGCTGGACGGCGCGCCGGTGCGGCTGCTGCGCCAGTTGTCGGTGCTGCCGTGCCGGGAAGGGCAGGGCTGGGGCTACAAGCGCAATGAAATCTGGACCAGCCGTGGCTGCCAGGGCGATTTCGAGGTGGCCGACGAACAGGGCCGCTTCGTCGATATGCCGCGCCGGCTGACCTGCGAATCCAAATCCAAGCGGCGTCGCTTCTGCGGGGCCAGCATCAGCGCCGGCGCGGTGGTGTCGCGGCAGATTTCCGGCACGGCCTGCGTGGAAGGGCAGACCTGGGGCTGGAACCGCAACGGGATCTGGGTGGACGGCGGCTGCCGGGCCGAATTCTCGGTGAATTGACCGCGCGGCAGGGCCACGGGGCAGGGGCTGGCCCTACAATGGGCCCATGAACACTGCCCCCGATATCGACTACGCCCGTTACGACCACATCCGCCCGATCCTGTGGACCGGCGACGCGCTGCAGCTGCTGGACCAGCGCAAGCTGCCCTTCGTGGTGGAACACGTTGCCTGCCATGACAGCGATGAAGTCGCCGCCGCCATCCATGCACTGACCGTACGTGGCGCGCCGGCCATCGGCATCGCCGCGGCCTGGGGCGTGGTGCTGGCCGCGCGCGATGTGCAGGCCGCCGACGGCGCGCATGCGCTGCAGCAGCTGGAACCGGCGCTGCAGCGCCTGAATGCCTCGCGCCCGACCGCAGTGAACCTGGCCTGGGCGCTGGCGCGCATGCGCCGCGCGCTGTCCGCCGCCGGCACCGACTGGAAGGCCGTGCTGGAAGCCGAGGCGCAGGCCATTGCCGAAGAAGACCTGGCCGCCAACCGCCACATGGGCGCGCTGGGCGCGGGGCTGATCGAGGCCGGCAGCGGCGTGCTGACCCACTGCAACACCGGTTCGCTGGCCACGGCCGGTTTCGGCACCGCCCTGGGCGTGATCCGCGCCGGCATGGCCCAGCAGCGCATCGCCCGGGTGTTTGCCGGCGAAACCCGGCCGTGGCTGCAGGGCGCGCGCCTGACCGTGTGGGAACTGCAGCAGGACGGCATCGACGCCACCCTGATCGCCGATTCGGCCGCCTCGCACCTGATGAAGACCGGTGCGGTGCAGTGGGTGATCGTCGGCGCCGACCGCATCTGCGCCAACGGCGATACCGCCAACAAGATCGGCACCTACCAGCTGGCCATCGCCGCCCGCCATCACGGGGTGAAGTTCATGGTGGTGGCCCCCTCGTCCACGGTGGACATGGATACCGTGGACGGCAGCCAGATCGAGATCGAGCAGCGCGACCCGGGTGAGCTGTACGGCGTGGGCGGGACCCGCACCGTGGCCGAGGGCATCGCCGCCTGGAACCCGGTGTTCGACGTGACCCCGGGCGAGCTGATCGACGCCATCGTGACCGAGCGCGGGGTCATCCTGAACCCGACCGTGGAAAACATGCGGGCCGCGTTCGCCGGTTGACGGACAGGCGGGGTCAGAGTCCTTTCCGGCGGAAAGGGATCCGACCCCGGCCCCGGCCGTGCGTGCAACCCCTAAGTTCCTGATTTGTGCCGGTAAAATCCCCGTAAACACGGGCGGAAAACGGCCCGTTGTGGTAGTATCGGCAGGTTGAATCGAGGTTCCGGCACGACCCCTCCTGCAGTGGGCTGCGCCGGACTGGACCGCTACCAGACAACGGAACCCGAATGGCAGAAACCGCCAAGGAAATCATCCAGGTCAACCTGGAAGACGAGATGCGCAAGAGCTACCTCGATTACGCCATGAGCGTGATCGTGGGGCGTGCGCTGCCCGATGCGCGCGATGGCCTCAAGCCCGTGCATCGCCGTGTGCTGTTCGCGATGAACGAACTGAACGCGCACAGCAACAAGCCTTACTTCAAGTCGGCGCGTATCGTCGGTGACGTGATCGGTAAGTACCACCCGCATGGCGATCAGTCGGTCTACGACACGCTGGTGCGTCTGGCACAGCCGTTCTCGCTGCGCTACATGCTGGTCGATGGCCAGGGTAACTTCGGTTCGATCGACGGCGACTCCGCCGCGGCGATGCGTTACACCGAAGCCCGCATGTCCCGCCTGGCCCACGAGCTGATGGCGGACATCGACAAGGAAACCGTCGATTTCCAGCCCAACTACGACGAAAAGGAACTGGAGCCGACGGTCATGCCGACCCGGTTCCCGAACCTGCTGGTCAATGGTTCGGCCGGCATCGCGGTGGGCATGGCCACCAACATCCCGCCGCACAACCTGAGCGAATCGATCAACGCCTGCATCGCGCTGATCGACAACCCGGAAATCGACGTCGACGGCCTGATGGAGTACATCCCGGGCCCGGATTTCCCGACCGCAGGCATCATCAACGGCACCGCCGGCATCGTCGCCGGCTACCGCACCGGCCGTGGCCGCGTGCGCATCCGTGCCAAGGCCGATATCGAAGTGGCCGACAACGGCCGCGAATCGATCATCGTCACTGAAATTCCTTACCAGGTGAACAAGGCGCGTCTGATCGAAAAGATCGCCGAGCTGGTCAAGGAAAAGAAGATCGAAGGCATCAGCGAGCTGCGCGATGAGTCCGACAAGGACGGCATGCGCATCTACATCGAGATCAAGCGCGGTGAATCTGCCGAGGTTGTGCTGAACAACCTGTACCAGCAGACGCAGATGGAATCGGTGTTCGGCATCAACATGGTGGCGCTGGTCGATGGCCGCCCGCAGTTGATGAACCTCAAGCAGATGCTGGAGGCCTTCGTCCGCCACCGTCGCGAAGTGGTCACCCGCCGCACCGTGTTCGAGCTGCGCAAGGCGCGCGCCCGTGCCCACGTGCTGGAAGGCCTGACCGTGGCGCTGGCCAACATCGACGAGATGATCGAACTGATCAAGACCTCGCCGAACCCCAACGAAGCGCGCGAACGCATGCTCGCCCGCCTGTGGGAGCCGGGCCTGGTCGGTTCGATGCTGGGCGCCGCCGGCGCTGAAGCCTCGCGTCCGGAAGACCTGCCCAAGGGCGTGGGCCTGATCGAGGGCGGCTACCAGCTGACCGAGATCCAGGCCACGCAGATTCTGGAAATGCGCCTGCACCGCCTGACCGGGCTGGAGCAGGACCGCCTGACCGAGGAATACAAGCAGCTGCTGGAAGTGATCGCCGGGCTGATCCACATCCTGGAAGATCCCGACCGCCTGCTGCAGGTGATCCGCGAAGAGCTGATCAACGTGAAGGCCGAGTTCGGCGACGAGCGTCGTACCGAAATCCGCCACAGCGAAGAAGACCTGGACATCCTGGACCTGATCGCGCCGGAAGACGTGGTGGTGACCGTGTCCCACGCCGGTTACGTGAAGCGCCAGCCGGTCAGCGTCTACCGCGCGCAGCGCCGCGGTGGCCGTGGCCGCAGTGCGGCGGCGACCAAGGAAGAGGATTTCATCGAACAGCTGTGGCTGGTCAACACGCACGATACGCTGCTGACCTTCACCAGCTCGGGCAAGGTGTTCTGGCTGCCGGTCTACCAGCTGCCCGAAGCCGGTTCCAACGCCCGCGGCCGTCCGATCATCAACTGGATTCCGCTGGAACCGGGTGAACGCGTGCAGGCCGTGCTGCCGGTGCGTGAGTACGCCGATGGCCAGTTCGTGTTCTTCGCCACGAAGAACGGCACGGTGAAGAAGACCCCGCTGAGCGAGTTCGCCTTCCGTCTGGCCCGCGGCAAGATCGCGATCAACCTGGACGAAGGCGATGCCCTGGTCGGCGTCGGCCTGACCGATGGCGAGCGTGACATCCTGCTGTTCGCCTCCAACGGCAAGACCGTGCGCTTCGGTGAAGACAAGGTCCGTTCGATGGGCCGTACCGCTACCGGCGTGCGCGGCATCAAGATGCCGGCCGGCGAGGAAGTGGTCAGCCTGATCGTGGCCGAAAGTGCCGGTGGCATCGAGGACGAGAACGAGGACGACAACGGTGTCGAGGAAACCGCCGCCAATGGCGATGCGGTGATCGACGGCGCCGACGACGCCAGCGTGCAGTACATCCTGACCGCCACCGAAAACGGCTACGGCAAGCGCACCCCGCTGCCGGACTACCCGCGCAAGGGCCGAGGCACGCAGGGCGTGATCGGCATCCAGACCACCGAGCGCAACGGCAAGCTGGTCGCCGCGGTGCTGATGGGGTCGGGCGACGAAGTCCTGTTGATCTCCGACGGCGGCACCCTGGTGCGTACGCGCGGTTCGGAAATCAGCCGTGTGGGCCGCAACACCCAGGGCGTGACCCTCATCCGACTGTCCAAGGATGAGAAGCTGCAGGCCGTGGAGCGCATGGACGCCTCGATCGACGAGGACGAGGACGAGGTGGCTGCTGCCGCCCCGGCCGAAGCCCCCGCACCGAGCGAGGACGCGCCGCAGGCGTAAGCCCGCCTCGCGACGTCACCTCAACAACGCCGGCCTCGTGCCGGCGTTGTTGTATCCGGCGCTCACCGCACGCGCACTTCACAGCGACGGTGGGATAACAGGCCATGCTGCCCCCGGAGATCGACGATGTCCGCCACGCCGCAGTCCGCCGCGCCCGTTGTGTCCCGCCACCCGTTGGTAACGGTGCTGGCCCTGCTGCTGGTCGTGCTGGGGCTGGTCATCGGTGGCCTGGGTGCGTGGCTGGGTAGCCTGGGCGGCTCCTGGTACTACGCCATCGCCGGTATCGGCCTGCTGGCCAGCGGGATTCTGCTGTGGGGCAATCGGCGCAGTGGCGCGCTGGTCTACGCGGGGCTGTTCGTCGGCACCCTGCTGTGGACATGGTGGGAATCGGGCAGCGACTACTGGCGCTGGGTCCCTCGGCTTGGCATGGTGACCGCGCTGGGCATCGTGCTGGCGTTCGTGGCGCCCGCCCTGCGCACGCCGGTGCCCACGCGGCTGTCGCGCAGCGTTGGAGGTGTGCTGATCCTGGTCTTCGTGGCCGCCTTCGCGCTGGCCTTCGCCCCGCATGGTCACGTGGATGGCCATCAGCCGTACCCCGAGGCCGCAGTCAGCGCCGGCCTGGACCCCACGCGCGACACCACCGGCCTGCAGCCGTCCGATCAACCCGCCGAAGAGGACTGGGCGGCATGGGGCCGCAGCAATGCGGCCACGCGTTTTTCGCCGCTGCAGCAGATCACCCCGAAGAACGTGGGCACGCTGCGGCTGGCCTGGCAGTTCCGCACCGGCGACGTGCCGCGAAAGCGCTGGGGTGCCGAGACCACGCCGCTGAAGATCGGCAACCGGCTGTACCTGTGCAGTGCGCGCAACCAGTTGATCGCGCTGGACGCGGCCAGCGGCAATGAAGTCTGGCGCTTCGATCCCAAGGTGCGCGACGCCTCCATTCCCTATACCGCAGCCTGCCGCGGCGTGGCCTATTACGAGCAGCCCAGTGCGCCTACGGTGGCCGATGCCGTGCTGGCCGATGTGGCTGCCGATCTGGCCCTGCCGGCGCCGCCGCCCACGCCGATGCACCGCGCTGCCGCACAGGACGGCCGGCCGTTCTGCAGTGCCCGCATCATCGAAGGCACGCTGGATGGTCGCCTGATCGCCGTGGATGCGGACACCGGGCGACCCTGCGCCGCCTTCGGCAACAACGGCCAAGTGGACATTACCCTGGGCATGGGCGAGGTGCCGCCGGGCTATGTATCCATCACCTCGCCGCCGGCCATCGTGCGGGGGGTGATCATCACCGGCCACCAGGTGCTGGACGGCCAGCGCCGCGATGCGCCGTCCGGGGTCATCCAGGCCTACGACGCGATGACCGGCAAGCTGCGCTGGGCCTGGGACATGGACCAGCCCGAGCGCAGCGGTCTGCCGCCGCGCGACCAGACCTACACCCGCGGCACCCCCAACATGTGGACCACGGCCACTGGCGATGAGCAGCTGGGCCTGGTCTACCTGCCGATGGGCAATTCGGCCGGTGACTACTGGAGCGGCTCGCGCACCGAGAACCAGAACCGCTACGCCACCTCGCTGGTGGCCCTGGACGTGACCACCGGCAAGCCCGCATGGCATTTCCAGGCCGTGCGCAAGGATGTCTGGGATTACGACCTGGGGTCGCAGGCCAGCCTGATCGATTACCCGACCGCGGCCGGCAAGGTGCCGGCCATCCTGCTGCCGACCAAGCAGGGCGACCTGTACATCCTGGACCGGCGCAACGGCCAGCTGCTGACGCCCGCCGAGGAGCGCCCGGTGCCGCAGGGCGGGGTGGAGCCGGAGCAGCGCTCGCCCACCCAGCTGTTCTCGCTGTACCACACGCTGCGCCGCGACCATGACCTGACCGAGCGTGACATGTGGGGGCTGACCCCCATCGACCAGCTGGTCTGCCGCATCCAGTTCCGCAAGGCGCACTACGAAGGGTTCTACACGCCGCCCACCAGCGACCGCCACTCCATCGAGTACCCCGGCTACAACGGTGGCTCGGACTGGGGCAGCGTGGCCATCGATACGCGGCGCGGCATCATCGTGGCCAACTACAACGACATGCCCAACTACAACCGGCTGGTGCCGCGTGCCGAAGCCGACCGCAAGGGCTGGCTGCCGCGCGAACAGATCCGCGCCGACAACAAGGGCGGTGCCGAAGGTGCGGGCGATCCGCAGGTGGGCACGCCGTATGCAATCGACGTCAATGCCGGTTGGCGGCTGCCATTCACGGGCCTGCTGTGCAAGCAGCCCCCCTACGGCGGCATCCGCGCCATCGACCTGCGCAGTGGCAAGCTGCTGTGGGACCGCCCGTTCGGCAGTGCGCGCGGCAACGGCCCGTTCGGGATCCGTTCCGGCCTGCCGATCGAAATCGGCACGCCCAACAATGGTGGCGCGGTGGTGACCGCCAGCGGATTGATCTTCATCGCCGCCGCCACCGATGATCTGCTGCGTGCCATCGACCTGAAGACCGGCAAGGAACTGTGGCACGCCACGCTGCCGGCCGGCGGGCAGGCCAATCCGATGGTGTACGCGCAGGGCGGGCGGCAGTATGTCGTGATCGTCGCGGCCGGGCACCACTTCATGGAAACCCCGAAGGGCGATTACGTGATGGCGTACGCGTTGCCGGAATGACCGGGTAGAGTCGACCGTTGGTCGACTGGCTTTTCGCGATCACCTGACACCGCGCTGCCCGGTAGAGTCGACCGTTGGTCGACTGCTTTTCGCGATCACCTGAAACTCGCGCCGCGCGCGATAGTCGACCAACGGTCGACTCTACCCACGCATGGCCACGGCACTCCCTGATCGATGAGACGGCACCTCTCCGATGCCGAAGATTGCCAGCAACGGGCACGCTCAATGACATGCCCAGTCCACAACTCCTCGTCGGCCGCCGCTCCGTCATCGGCAATGTGTACGCCATCACGATGATCTGCAGGGATCGCCGTCCCATCTTCGAAGATCCCGGCCACGCCCACATCGCAATGCAGGTGCTGGATGCATTGGACCATCAAGGCCTGACCACCTCGGTCGCGTGGGTGATCATGCCCGACCACCTGCACTGGCTTGTCCAGCTGCGAGGAAAGTCACTCGGGTACTGCGTGCAGCGGTTCAAGGGACGCAGCAGTTTCCTGATCAACAGGCTGCTGAAGCGTGAGGGAGCCCTGTGGCACCCTGGCTACTACGACCATGCGATCCGCAGCGAGGCGTCACTGCGAAAGCAGGCGCGCTACATCCTGGGCAATCCCGTGCGGGCGGGATTGGCAACCCGGCTGGGCGAATATCCGTATGGATGGTGCCGCTGGCCGCTGGATGACAACGAGGCGGGGTAGAGTCGACCGTTGGTCGACTATCGCGCGCAGCGCGGGTGTCAGGTGATCGCGAAAAGCAGTCGACCAACGGTCGACTCTACCGCGCAGCGCGGGTGTCTGGTGATCGCGAAAAGCAGTCGACCAACGGTCGACTCTACCCACCCGTCGTTGCGAATTGCGATCGGCTAGGATGGCCGCATGCCTCGTCTGCGAAGGAATCGCCATGTCTGCGTGCCGTCTTTCCGCCCGCCTATTGCAGCGGATGCTGTGGGCTCCACTGCTTCTGGCGCTGGTCGCCGCCAACGCGGCCCCACCGGCGCCCGATGCCCGCACGGCCGCCGATGACTGGCTGGCCGCGTTCAATGCCGGCAGCCTGCAGCAGCTGCAGTCCTTTGCCGAGCGCTATGCCAAGACCGAAGGCAGCACCCCACAGGACTATCTGGAATTCCGCGACTCCACCGGGCCGCTGAAGCTGCTGGAGGTACGGCAGAGCACGCCGATGCAGACCACCCTGCTCGTGCTGGGCGAGCGCAGCGAGCGCGCGCTGCTGGTGCACGCGCAGATGGATCCGGCCCACCCGGCGCAGCTGAAACAGTTCCAGCTGGAAGGTACGCCGACGCCGGAGCAATACCAGCCGGCCCGCGTTCCGCTGCCGCAGTTGATGGCCGATGCGCGCACGAAGCTGGATGCGCTGGCGGCCCAGGATGCGCTGTCGGGCAGCGTGCTGGTCGCGCAGAACGGTCGCGTGCTGCTGGAGTGGACGGGCGGCCTGGCCGACCGTGCCGCGAAGACGCCGGTGGCGGCGCAGACCCGCTTCCGGCTGGCGTCGTCCAACAAGATGTTCACCGCGGTGGCCATCCTGCAACTGGTGCAGGAGGGCACGCTCGGTCTGGACGATACGATCGGCAAACACCTGCCGGACTACCCGAACCCGTCCGTCGCCGGAACGGTGACCGTGCGGCAGCTGCTGAACCACACCAGCGGCTTGGGCGACTTCTTCGCGGATGATTTCGACCAGTACTCGGCCTCACTGAAGACGCTGGACGACTACGTGCAGCGCTTTGCCAAAGAAGCTCCGCAGTTCACGCCCGGCAGCCAGGACAGCTACTCGAACTACGGCTTCATCGTGCTCGGGCGCCTCATCGAGGCGGTGTCCGGCCAGTCGTACTACGACTATCTGGATGCGCACATCCTGCGTCCGGCAGGCATGACCGGCACCGGCTTCGAGCCGGAAGCGGTGGACGTTCCGCAGCGTGCGGTTGCCTACACCCGGGTGGATGGGCAATGGGCGCGCGAGACGAAGACGCTGCCCTGGCGTGGCATGTCCGCCGGTGGCGGCTACAGCACCGCCGCGGACATGCTGAAGTTCTGCGAAGCGCTGCGTAACGGCACCCTGCTTGCACCGGCATTGCTGCAGCAGGCCACGCGCGCACAGAACCACAAGGGCTGGTATGGCTACGGCTTCGTGGTGCAGGGGCAGGGCCGCCAGCGCCAGTACGGGCACGAAGGCGGCGCACCCGGGTCGAACAGTGCCATCGTGGTGCTGCCCGAGCAGGGTTACGTGGTGATCGGACTGGCCAACATCGATCCGGATGCGGTGGGCAATGTGGTCAACTACATCGCTCGGCGCCTGCCGCTTTGATCAACGCTTGCCGGGAACCGGCGCATCGGCGGCAATCAGTTTTTCCTGCTTCAGCTCGGCCCAGAAATCGGCGGGAATGGCGATGGCCATCGAGGCCACGTTCGCCTGCACCTGCTCGGGGCTGCGCGCACCGGGAATGATCGAGGAAACCACCTCGGGCGCATCGGCGAACTGCAGGGCTGCGGTGCGCAGGTCGATGCCGTGGCGTTCGCAGATGGCGGCCATGCGCGCACGCTTGGCCGGTGCCCACTCAGGAATCGGGCTGCCGTACAGATAGCGCTCGCGGCCGGTCAGGTAGCCGGCCAGCAGCGGAGAGCCGACCATCACCGATACGCCTTTCTCGGCCAGCTTCGGGAAGGTGTCGTGCAGGGTGGCTTCGTGGTCCAGCAGCGAGTACTGGCAGGCCAGCAGCATGATGTCCGGATCGGCTTCGGCCACCGCGCGCAGGGCGGGCTGCGGGCGATTCACCCCGAAGCCCCATGCCTTGATCAGCCCTTCCTCGCGCATGCGCGTCAGCTCGGGCATGGCGCCCTTCAAGGCCTCGGCGAAGCGTTGTTCCCAAGGCATGCCCAGGTCAGTGTTCTCGGGCGAAAGATCATGGATCAGCACGATATCCAGCTGCGCCACGCCCAGCCGGTTCAGGCTGTCTTCCACCGAGCGCCGGGTGCCGGCCGCGGAGTAATCGTAGGCGTAGCGGAACGGGGCCGGGTCGTGCCAGTTGGTTTTCTGCAGCGGCCCAGCGGTGCCGGTCAGCAGGCGGCCGGTCTTGCTGGACAGCGTGTACTGGTCCGGCGCATGGCTGTGCAGCTCGCGGCCCATGCGCCGTTCGCTCAGGCCCAGCCCGTACCACGGCGATGTATCAAACGTGCGGATGCCGGCCGCCCACGCGGCGGCCATGGTGGCTTGTGCGGCCGCATCGGTGGTGGGCGCCAGGCTGCCGCCCAGCGGCGCCCCACCCAGCCCCAGGCGGGTCTGCGGGCGATAGCGACCACCTGCCTGCGGCGGGTTGCGGGCCAATGTGGCCCCAGGACGCGGCGTGCCGCGGGTCGGCAGCACGCTGCCCGGCGCAGGCGATTGCGCGAACAGCGGTGCGGTGGCCGAGAGTGCGGCCGCAGCGGCGGCCAGGGAAAGGAAGCGGCGTCGTGAGGTCACGTCAGTCTCCTGTGCGGAAGGCGGGCGGGTGTCTCGCAGAGCCGGTTCACTGTACCGCGCAGGTGTGTCGGGCGCGTGCACGCGCGGCGCCCGTTCGCTTGCTCAGCGCTGCGGCACCCGCACCATCCTGTTCATCAGGTGCTCCACCACGCCGGCCGGATCGGCGCTACGGCCCACGTGCGTGCTGGACATCTGCACGATGGAGCTGCGTTTGGCGGTGAGGAAATGGAAACGCGCGCGCGCGGGCAGCTGCGCGATCGGGCCCGCGTTGGCGTCGCCGCGGCAGATCGCCACGATGGCGTCCAGCCAGGGCTGCAACGCGTCCTGGTCGAGTGCGGGCGCAAACGCGCGCAAGCGCGCCGCGTCGATCTCGATGGCCGCTTCCAGATGGCGAGCGCCAGGGCAGGAGACGATCACCCCGACGTTGATGAACTCTTCGCGTTCCACCCGCGGTACAACGCGGATGACCGCATAGTCATACGTGTGCAGCGTGGGCACGGATGGCCTCCTGCACGAACACGGCACGTACCTTCAGGCGGTGCTTGAGATAGTTGATATAGCCCTGGCGGTAGGCCTGCGGGCTGTCGAAGGCGGGCTCGTTGACCAGCCAGCTGTCCGGCACCAGGCCGACGATGCGTTCGATTTCCGCATCGGAAAGGCGGGCGGCCAGTTCGGCATCCACCTCGGCGATGCGGCTGGCGAAGGACAGCAGCACGTGGTCGCGGATCAGCGTGAAGGGCTTCTCGCAGGCATCGGCGGCGTTGTCCCAGTCGTGATGGAAGTACATCGCCGCACCGTGGTCGATCAGGTACAGCTTGCGGTGCCAGACCATCAGGTTGGGGTTGCGCGTGGTGCGGTCCACGTTGCTGGTAAAGGCATCGAACCAGACGATGCGCGAGGCCAGGTCGGCATCGACCGGCATGGCGGCCGGGTCGTAGTTGATCGCGCCGGGCAGGTAGTCCAGGCCCAGGTTCAGGCCCTCGCTGGCGCGGATCAGGTCCTGGATCTCCGGGTCCGGTTCGGTGCGGGCGAATTCGCTGTCCAGCTCCACGAACAGGATTTCCGGAATCGGCAGGCCCACGCTGCGGGCCATCTCGCCGGCGATCAGCTCAGCAATCAGGGCCTTGGGCCCCTGGCCGGCGCCGCGGAACTTGAGCACGGCCATGCCGTCGTCGTCGGTCTCGACCACGGCGGGCAGGGAACCCCCTTCGCGGAGAGGGGTGATGTAACGGAGGGCATGGACGGTGCGCATGCGCGCATTCTAGCGTGGCGTGTGGAGGGAGCGCCGGAGGATCGTCCGCTGTGCCGGTGCGCGGCAGCCTCGGAGGGGCTGCCGACCGCTTTCTATTGCACGCTCACCAGGCGAACGCAGTCGCGCACTGCCTTGCCGTTGGCTGTGGAGTGCTCCGGGATCGTGTCCACCTTGATGCTCAGCTGCGCGCGCTCAAAGCGGTGGTAGATGGTCCGGCCGTGCTCGCCGCGCACCGTTTCCCTGGCAAAGCCCGCCGCACGAAGCGCCATTGCGAACCGGTTGAAATCCACCTGACAGATGGCGGTGGCCGGCGCCTTCTGCTGCGGACCGGTGTCGACGAAGTTCAGATCCAGTCGCGCGTCCGGCGTGCCAGCCTGTTTCACTTCCAGACCGTAGCTCCACTCCGAAGTGAGCGCGCCACCGTAGCCGAAGTGACCGGGTGCGAAGGTGCGGGCGGGCTCGCGCAATGCGGAGGATACGCGCTCGAGGGTCAGGTCGCTTGCGGAGGTCGTGGCCTGGATCAGATCCATCAGGCGCAACAGCAACTGTTCGGCGTCCAGTGGTGCATCAGGCAGGCTGCCCGAACCGGTCTCCAGGCTGCTGCCGGGATGCTGGTCAGTCGGCGTGCGATCTGTGGTGTAGCCGCTGGCATTGAGCGTGGCTGCCGAAAGAATGAGGGTCCACGATCGCATGAATGCGTGCCTGGGCATGCGCGTTCCTTGCGTGGTGAAGGCTGACCGTAGGGGCAGCCGGGTGACGCACAGGTTAAGCGCAACAGCTGGTGCGGAACACTGCGGCCGTTCAGAACTGAGGCCCGATCTTCACTTCCCCCTGCCGCAGCTGATGGCAGCATCCAGCTGTGGGGAGACTGAACCGGCCAGGATGGCCGTGGTGTACGCAAGCTGCCATCCTTCAAGCGTTTCCACGATGTACTTGCAGGCTTTGGAGGTGCACCGATGAGCGACGAATCCATTCCCATGCTGCCGCCACTGGACAACACCAAGGCGCGGCAGATGATTGGCAAGGTGGTTCTGGTTGGCATCACCCGTTATGGCGGTGACGGCCAGATGCGCGATCAGCAGCAGTATTCAGGCACCGTGCTGCGCATCAGCGCCGAAGAGGGCGTGGTGCTGGCCGACGAGGACGATGGCCACGAGCATTATCTGCCGCCGATGCTGGACCAGTACCGGCCGGCCGAGCCTGGTGAGTATCAGCTGCGCACCGGGGGCGCCATCGTGGTGGACCCCGATTACCTGACCACCTGGGATCTGCACGCCCAGCAGTAGAACACCGACTGTGTTTCGCCGGGCATGGCCCGGCGCTACCGGAGGTTGCCAACGCCCGTGGTAGCGCTGGGCCATGCCCGGCGTGCATTGCTTCCGGCCCATGGACGGGCGGGGCCGGGGTGCTAGATTCGGTGCATGCCCGTAGCACGGGCACCGGATCGAACCCAGGGGTTGAGGATGCTTATTCGTCGTACGTCACTGGCAGCGGCCATCGCCGTTGCTTCCTTCGGCCTGCTGGCCGCCGGCCCGGCACTTGCCGATTACGCAAAGCCGCCAGAACAACTGCTCAAGGTGTTGAAGGCACCGCCGCCGCCGGTTCCCAGCGTGGATCCCAGCGGCCAGCGCCTGTTGCTGACCACCGCACAGACCTATCCGTCCATCGCCCGCGTGGCCCAGCCGTACCTGAAGCTGGCCGGCGTGCGTCTGGAGCCGAAGAACCGCAGCCGCCATGACACCCCCGGTGGTTACGGCATTCCGGCCTGCGTGGCCGACTTCAGCGTGGTGGAAATCGCCAGCGGCAAGACCACCCCGGTGACGCTGCCGCAGGGCTGCGCCGGTGGCGCGCAGTGGTCGGCCGACGGCCGCCATTTCGCGTTCCAGAATGCGGTGGCCGACAGCGTGCAGCTGTGGGTGGGCGACGCCGCCACCGGCAAGGTAAAGCAGGTGCCGGGGGTGCAGCTGAACCCCATCTTCGGCAGCACCGTCCAGTGGCTGGGCGGCAGCAGCAACCTGCTGGTGAAGCTGGTCCCGGCCAACCAGGGCGCCGCGCCGTCCAACGGCGGCGTGCCGACCGGCCCGGATGCACAGGAATCGCTGGGCAGCAGTGGCGAGAGCAGCACCTACGAAGCCCGCGACACGCTGACCAGCGCGCACGATGAAAAGCTGTTCGCGTACTACGGGGCTTCGCAGCTGGCCGTGGTCGACACCGCCAGCGGCCAGGTGCGCCCGGTGGGCAGCGCCGCGATCTTCAACGACGTGAGCGCTGCGCCCGATGGCGTGCACGTGCTGACCGAATCGATCAAGCCGCCGTTCTCGCATGCGGTCACCTACCAGCGCTTCGCCAACGATGTGGCGGTGCTGGACATCGCCACCGGCAAGAGCACCGCCATCGCCAGCCTGCCGCTGGCCGACCGCGTGCCGGTGCACGGCGTGCCCGAAGGTCCGCGCGGTTTCGACTGGCGTTCCACCGATCCGGCCACCCTGGTCTATGCCGAAGCGCTGGACAAGGGCGACTGGAAGGTGACCGTGCCGCACCGCGATCGCGTGCTGATGCTGAAGGCGCCGTTCAACGTCAAGCCGGTGGAGATCGCGCGCACCGCGCAGCGGTTCGAAGGCCTGGCCTGGTCGGCCGACCCGACCGTGTCGTTCCTGTTCGAGAATGATGAGAACCGGCACTGGGTGCAGACCCGCATCGTCGATGTCGACCAGCCGAAGAAGGAAGGCCGCCTGCTGTGGGACATGTCCAGCGATGAGCTGTACGGCGATCCGGGCAACCTGGTGTTCAAGCGCCTGCCCAACGGTGCGGCCGTGGTGCGCCAGGAAGGCAATTTCGTGTTCCTGCGGGGGCAGGGGGCTTCGCCGCAGGGTGACCGCCCGTTCCTGGACCGCCTGGACCTGGGTTCGCTGAAGACCGAGCGCCTGTTCCGCAGCGATGCCGATGCCTACGAGCAGTTCCTCGGTTTCAGCAACACGCCCGGCCGTTATCTGACCTGGCACCAGTCGGTGATGGACCCGCCGAACGCCTTCGTGCGCCAGCAGGGTGAAGCGGTGGCCGCTGCAAAGGAAGGCGAAGCGCAGTTCGCCTCCACCGCTACCGCACTGACCACGCTGACCGACCCGACCCCGGAAGTGCGGCAGATCAAGAAGCAGCTGGTGACCTACAAGCGCGCCGATGGCGTGGATCTGTCCTTCACCCTGTACACCCCGCCGGGCTACAAGGAAGGCCAGCGCGTGCCGGCCATCCTGTATGCCTATCCGGCTGACTTCGCCAATGCCGCGCAGGCCGGCCAGGTGTCCGGTTCGCAGCAGACCTTCACCCGCCTGCAGCCATACCGGCTGATGCTGCTGGCCGGTTACGCGATCATCGACAACGCCTCGTTCCCGATCGTCGGCGATCCCAAGACCGCCTATGACACCTACCTGGAACAGCTGGAAGCCGATGCCAAGGCGGCGGTGGACAAGGCCGTGGACATGGGCGTGGTCGACCGCAACCGTATCGGTGTGACCGGCCACAGCCACGGCGGCCTGATGACGGCCAACCTGATCGCCCACACCAACCTGTTCAAGGCGGGCGTGGCGACCAGCGGCTCGTACAACAAGACCTTCACCCCGTTCGGCTTCCAGAACGAGCGGCGCTCGGTGTGGCAGGCGCAGGACGTGTACCTGAAGGCCTCGCCGTTCTTCTACGCCGACAAGATCAAGCTGCCGCTGCTGCTGGTCCACGGCGAAGACGATGCCAACCCGGGTACCGAGCCGTTCCAGTCGCGCAAGCTTTACCAGGCCATCCGTGGCAACGGCGGCACCACCCGCCTGGTGATGCTGCCGAATGAACCGCACTGGTACACCGCGCTGGAATCGAACGAGCAGCTGGTGTCGGAAATGCTGAACTGGTTCGACACCTACGTGAAGAACGCGAAGTAGAGTCGAGCTTGCTCGACTGCTGTAAACAGGGCCGCCCCAGGGCGGCCCTTCTTGCCACGGATACTCATGACAAAGGCTGTACGCGAACTCTCAGGATGGGGATGGCTGCTGATCGGCCTGTTGTCCAGCGGCACCGCCGCCGTGGGTTGCACCGCGCTGGGCCGGTTTGCGATCCCACAGTTCGTTGAGCGGTTCGCCGAAGCGGGCCAGCCGCTGCCGCTGATCACCCAGCTGTTTGCTAACAGTTACGGGCTGGCCTGGCTGGCTCCGCCGCTGGTGGTGGCCGCCTGGCTGGCAGGACGTGCGCGGCTGTCGGCGTTGATCGGCAGCGTGGCGGTGATGCTGGCAACTCCGCTCGCCATGTTTGCCGCCTACCTGCCGTTGTTCAAGCTGGGCACGTTGTACTGATCGGCGCGCGGCCCGATGGCTGCGATCGTGACCGGGTACCGCCAACCATGACCTCCGGCCCGTCGCAGGGCGCTCAGCGCGTACTACTCTCAGTGATCAACGGCGCGCGCGTGCCACCTTCCACTGGAGTTGTCGATGTCCCGTTCGTTGCTGGTCGTCGTTTCCGCGGTGTTGACGCTGTCCCCGCTGCCGCTGCTGGCCGCCAGGGCGCCCGCACAGGACCTGGCCGCCGAGGTCAATCCTTTCATCGGCACCACCAACGCCGGCAACGTCTACCCGGGGCCCACGGTGCCCTTCGGCATGGTGGCCTTCAGCCCGGAAATGACCGCGCTGCCAGGCAAGCTTTTTCCGATTGCCGCCCCCGGTGGCTACGAGTGGCGCAGCAACGGCGTGCGCGGTTTCAGCCTGACCCACGTCAATGGAACCGGCTGTACCGGTGCCAGCGGCGATATTCCGCTCATGCCGGTCACGCTGCCGGTAGAGCTGTCGCCGTCGTCAGCCGATGCCGGCATGCGTTACACCAGCCTGCTGGACCACCGCAAAGAAACGGCCAGCCCCGGCGCCTACACACTCACCCTCGACAACGGGGTGGCGGTCAGCCTGGCGGCCACGGCGCGCACCGCGGTCGGCCAGTTCCAGTTCCCGGCCGACAAGCCGGCCAACCTGCTGTTCCGCACCTCCGACAGCGAAGTGGGCAGCAGCGATTCGACCCTCCTCATCGACCCCGCCACGCGCACCGTGCGCGGTTCGGTCACCAGTGGCAACTTCTGCGGGTACCTGGCCGAAGACCGCCGCGAGAGTTACTACACCCTGCATTTCGTGGCCGAGTTTGACCAGCCGTTCGAAGTGGGCGGTACCTGGCGCGATGACACGGTGCAGGCCGGGGCACGCGAGGGCGGCGGCGGCACCACCTATGGCAGCAAGGGCCACCCGCCGGCAGGCAAGGGCGCGGGCGGTTGGATCAGTTTCGATGCCACGCGCACGCCGGTGGTGACCGCACGCATCGGCATTTCCTACGTGGATGAAGCCGGCGCGCGGGCCAACCTGCGCCGAGAGAGTCCGCAGGGCACCACGGTGGCCGCCACCCAGGCCGCCACGCGTGCGAAGTGGAACGACCTGCTGGGCCAGGTGCGGGTGCAGGGTGGCACGCCCGACGAGCGCACCGTGTTCTACACCGCGCTGTACCACGCCATGCTGGCGCCCAACCTGCACAGCGATGCCGATGGGCGTTACCGTGGCATTGACGGCAGGGTGCACGCCCTGGCCAAACGGCAGCAGGCGCAGTACGCCAATTACTCGGGCTGGGATGTTTACCGCTCGCAGCTGCAGCTGCTGACCCTGCTGCAGCCGCAGGTCGGTTCGGACGTGGCGCAGTCGCTGCTGAACCAGGCCGACCAGAATGGCGGCGTCTGGGATCGCTGGACCCACATCACCGGCGCCACCGGCGTGATGAACGGTGATCCGTCGCCGCCGTCGGTGGCAGCCATCCATGCCTTCGGCGGCCGCAGCTTCGACCTGCAGCGCGCCTACGCCTCGCTGAAGAAGGCGGCCACGGTGCCCACCGCACGTGATCTGGACAAGCGTGGTTGCCCGGTGCTGTGCGTGGGCCAGCGCCCGGGCCTGGACCAGTGGCTGGCCCTGAAGTACATGCCGGAAGGCGCGCCGGGCTGGGGCAGTGCGGCCGATACGCTGGAAATGGTCAGCGCCGATTTCGGCCTGTCCGAGCTGGCACTGGCGGCCGGTGATGCGCAGGGGGCGCGCCAGTTCCGTGAGCGCTCCGGCTGGTGGCGCAATCTGTACAACCCGAAGGCTACCGCGCAGCAGGGCTACATCCAGCCGCGCAATGCCGATGGCAGCTGGCCGCCGTTCGACCCGGCCGCCGACGAGGGTTTTGTCGAAGGCAGCGGTGCGCAGTACCTGTGGATGGTGCCGTTCGATCCGGCCGGCCTGTTCGCAGCATTGGGTGGCCGCGAGGCCAGCATCGCGCGGCTTGATGCGTTCTTCCGCAAGCCCGACGGTACATGGGCGGTGACCAAGTCCGGCCCGCTGCACGCCGAACTGGACAATGAACCGTCCATCGCCGCGCCGTGGCTGTACAACTTCCTCGGCCAGCCGTGGAAGACCCAGGAAACCGTGCGGCAAGCGATGCGCCAGATCTGGACCAACACGCCCGAGGGCATGCCAGGCAACGATGACCTTGGCCAGATGTCGTCGTGGTACGTATGGTCGGCGCTGGGCCTGTACCCGGTATACCCGGGCCGCGCAGACCTGGTGATCGGCAGCCCGCTGTTCACCGAAGCGGTGATCACCCGCCCGGGTGCGAAGATCGTGGTGCGTGCACGCGGCGCTTCAATGGATGCGCCGTACGTGCAATCGCTGCGGGTGGACGGCAGGCCCAGCAACGCAAGCTGGCTGCCGGCCAGTTTCGTACAGCGCGGCGGCACCCTGGACTTTGAGCTGGGTAGCACCAAGAACGAGCAGTGGGGCGCACAGGACGTTCCGCGCTCGCACGGCCCCGGCTGATCCATGCCCTGTGAGGATGAACCACCGGTAGAACCACGCCATGCGTGGATGAAGCGCCCCCCGACCGTGCTAGCCTCACCGTGCACCAGGCGAACGGCACCCATAGTCCCCGGGAAAAACAATGCTCCATTTTCTACGTGCCCGATGCCGCGCCTCCGCACTGGCACTCGCAATGAGCGTCACCTGCGCACAGGCGCAGCCGCCCGTGGCGATCAATCCATTGCTGGTGAAGCCAGTGGACCAGCTCAGCCCGGATGAGGTGCGCTACATGCAGCAGCGCCTTTCCGACTGGCCCGATCTGGGCCGTTACCGTGAGGCCAATGCGCGCGTGCCCGCCAAGCAGGCCGGCGTGCCGCGCGTGCTGTTCTTCGGCGATTCCATTACCCAGGGGTGGGGCGAAAAGGATCCTGCGGCATTCTTCCCCGGCAAGGGCTATCTCAACCGCGGTATCAGTGGGCAGACCACACCGCAGATGCTGCTGCGCTTCGGCCAGGATGTGATCGCGCTGCAGCCGGACGTGGTGATCATCCTCGCCGGTACCAACGATCTCGCCGGCAATACCGGCCCCAGCACGCAGGTGATGATCGAGGACAACCTGCATGCGATGGTGGACCTTGCACGTGCGCACGGCATACGCGTAGTGGTGGCCTCGGTACTGCCGGTGAGCGACTACCCGTGGATGCCGGGCATCGAACCTGCGCCGAAGGTGCGCGCTCTGAACGCCGCGCTCAAGCAGTATGCCGACGCGCAGGGGCTGGTGTATCTGGACTATTACGCGGTCATGGCCAATGCCGCCGGAGGCCTGGATCCCGCCCTGGCCGCCGATGGCGTGCATCCCACCGCGAAGGGCTATGCGTTGATGGCACCGTTGGCCGAGGCCGCCATTGCGCAGGCGCTGCAAGCTGCGCCACGCGGCGCGCCCTGATCGCACTGACAGCGCATGGTGGCAGTGTCCAACAAGGTGGTCGAGACCGTGGCGCTCGCCGTGTTCAAGCGTAGCCCGGTGCTGGTTACTGAACTCTATTCAAGCGCTGGCGAACAACCGCGCCGCTATGAATCGCCCGAGGCGCTGCGCGAACACGGCCGGGCGTTGCAGTGCGTGTCTGGCGGCATGCTGCTGGTGGGCGTGCAGTACGCGGACATGGGCGGCGCCGTACGCGTGCGTCCGTTCGACGGCGGGCGTGGCGACTCCGCGCGCGTCATGGTCTCCGGCTGGGGGCTGATTTCGATCCTGCTGCCGATGGCGAATGATGCGAACGTCAGCGCGAAAGTGCAGGCGCTGACCGAGCGCGTCGCATTGGCTCGCGAGCGCGGCGCACTGGATGTTCCACCGGCGTGCGACTGGAACTGGAAGGCCGTGGAATCACACAAACGCCGCTTGCAGGATGCACTCCGGCGGGCGCTCTGAGGCGACCTCAGCCGTCATCGCGCTTCAACGCCGCATCGGCCGCCAGCAGCGCTTCGGCCGCTGCACTCAGCGGCGGCGAGGGCGGCGTGCTGCTGCCGATGGCCGCCATCATCCGGTCCATGCCCACGAACGCTCGCGCGCGGCGGTCGTAGATGCCAGTGACCAGCAGCGCCCGCGTGGCGATCTTCTGTTCCGGGCCGATCAGTACGCGCTGTTCCATGATTACCCGCGTGCCGACCCAGCCGGCCAGCCGCGTTTCCAGGGTGTAGCGCTGGAACGGGCGCAGCTCGCGGCGGAACTGGATGGTGCCGGCGCCGACGATGGGCGCCCATTTCTCGCGCAGCGCCACCTTGCCCAGGCCCATGCGCAGGATCAGGTCCAGCCGGCCCAGATCGAAGATGTTCCAGTAGCGGCCATTGGTCATGTGCAGGTTGCTGTCCAGGTCGTTGGGCAGCACGCGGAACTGCAGGCGTGAAACCCCGAACGGGGCGTCCAGGCGCGGGCGGAACAGGCTGCACAGAAGCAGGTAGAGCAGGCGGAACCAGAGATTCATGGCTATGACGACTGTTATAGAACGGGCGCTACGCTAATCTATGACGACTGTCCTAGCAAGGAGCCCAGCATGAGCCCACGCGCGAGCGATGCCCCCCAGCGTGTGATCGATGCGGCGGCCCAGATGCTGGCGCGGGTAGGCCTCAATGCCACCAGCATCCGCGAAGTCACCAAGCTGGCCGACGCACCGCTGGGGTCGACCTACCACCACTTTCCCGGTGGCAAGCAGGAACTGCTGGCCAAGGCCACGACGCTGGCCGGCGACAAGGTGGAAGCCCTGCTGCTGGAACTGCTGCGCGATGGCGCCGTGCCTGGCCTGGAGCGATTCCTGGCGATGTGGCGCGAGCGCCTGCTGCGCTCGCAGTTCCGCGCCGGCTGCCCGGTGCTTGCGGCGGCGGTGGAAGAGCCCGTGGAGGCGGTTGCCAGCCAACCGCGCGCCGCGGCGGCCGAGGTGTTCGCGCGCTGGCAGGGGCACCTGGCCCAGGCCTTGATCAGTGATGGCCATGCGCCGGAACAGGCAGCGGGCCTGGCCAGCCTGGTCATTGCCAGCGTGGAAGGCGCGGTGGCGATGAGCCGCGCGCTGCAGGACATCGCCCCGTTCGACCAGGTGGCTGTGCAACTGCTGAAGGCGGCCCGCGCCGGTTGAACAGTGCCATGCCGCCGCCGCGATGATTCGCGGTTAGAATCGGCCATCACCACCACCGCGTGCCCGGCAAGGATGTCCGCATGCTGCACCACCTCTCCCTGGGTGTCCGTGATCTGGATGCCGCCGCGCGTTTCTACGATGCCGCACTGGCAGCGCTTGGCTTCCGCCGCGTGTTCGAGGACGACGAGGCGATCGGCTACGGCCTGATCGACGATGAGGACATCCTGTGCCTGAAACAGCGCGATGACGCACTGGCGCCCGGGCCCGGCTTCCATCTTGCATTTGCCGCACCGTCGCGCGAGGCAGTGGATGCATTCCATGCGGCGGCGCTGGCCACGGATGGGCGTGACAATGGTGCGCCGGGGCTGCGTACCGATTACGGCGACTGCTACTACGCCACCTTCGTCGTCGACCCGGACGGTCATCGCCTCGAGGCCGTCTACAAAGGCGCAGTGCCTTGACCAAGCGCGGCCGATTCAACGCGCGTTCGTTGAAGCTGCCCATCACCCGCCGCGGTGAAGTGCTGAGCGCGCGCCGGCAACTGCAGCGCAACGGCTGGCCGCGCTTGCAGATGGCGGTGATCGTGCTGTTGACAGGCGCGGCGGGCTTCCTGGCCGCGCATGCGCTGCGCGTGGCGGGTGTGGACATGATGGTGCTGCGCTACCCGCTGGCGGTGCTGCTGGCGTACGGCGTGTTCCTGCTGCTGATGTGGCTGTGGATCCGCTGGCGCTGGGACGCCGTGGATGGCGCGCCGGATGTCGGTGGCGGCGGTGGTTCAGCACGGGATGCGCAGGGGCCGGCGTGGGGCGGGCAGGGCGGCCAATCGGGTGGTGGCGGTGCATCGGCATCGTGGGCGGAGGGCTCGGCTCGCTCCGGGATCGACAGCGACGGTGCCTCCCTGCTGGACGCCGCCGATGGCGAAGCGGGCCTGCCACTGCTGGCGGTGTTGGGCATCGTTGCCGTGGTCGGCAGTGCGGTGCTGGCCAGCGCCTGGGTGGTGTGGTCGGCGCCGCTGCTGATGGCCGAACTGCTGGTGGATGCCGCGATTGTCGGTGGGCTGTACCGGCGCATGCAGGGCATGCAGGCCCAGGGCTGGTGGCGGCTGTGCCTGACCCATACCGTGTGGCCGCTGGTGGGGCTGCTGGTGTTCTTCGCCGCGCTCGGCTGGCTGGCGCAGACGCTGGCACCCGAAGCGGTCACCCTGATGCAGGTGGCGCGCGCGTTGTAGCGTGGCATTACAATTGCTGGACGGAGCAGGGAGGAACATGCACGCACGCATCATCTGCAGGCGCATCGTGTGCTGGGTCGTGGCCATGCTGGCGGTGGCGCTGCTGGTCGAGCGCGTGTGGCAGGCGCCAGCGGTGCGGATCGGTCAAGTGCCCGTCGTGCTGGGCACGGCGCAGATGCAGGCCGAGGTGATGGCGCTGGCTATCCGCCAGGTGCGCCCGCCTTGGCCGCCGATGCTTCCGCCGCCGCTCGTGGTGAGGGCGTTGTCGGTGGAAGAGGCCGCAGCCCCGCCGCCTCCGTCGCTGCCGCGCACAGAGGCAGCGGTTCCGGCGCCACGGACGAACGTCGCCACGGCGGCCGGCGCCGCGCCTGCGCTGAGGGAAGTCGGGCGCTGGCGGCCGCTGCAGCAACCGACGCTGGATACCCCCGTGCCTCCGTGGGTTCGACTGATGGAGTGGACGCTGCCATTCTGCAGGCATCGGCCCGCCATGACCGATTGCCAGGACGATGCGCCGCTGGCCCGTTTTCCCGACGATGAAGGTGGCGAGCTGTTCCGCCTGCGGCAGGAACTGGAAGCTGCGCAGGGCGCGGCCAATGCGCGGGCTTCGCGCGTACCCGGGCAGATCCTGGCGGGTGTGCAGCGGATGACCCCTCAACGATTGCAGACGATGAAGGCGGAGCGCGGGCCGGGGTGCAACCAGGACCTGACCGAGCGGCAGTTGCAGATCGTGTCGCTGTCACGCCCGGTGTTCAGTATCGACGGACAGTGGGCGATGATTTCGGTGGTCAGCGGCAGCTGCTTTGATGGCTTCGGTCTGCGGGAGAAGTTCCTGCTGCACCGTGAGGACAACCGTTGGGTATTCGAGCGGCCGGACCGGGGCGGCGGCGTACGCAGCAGCCCTGGCAGATGGCCCTACACGTGGTGAACGGATCAATCGACAGGAAGGAGACGCGACATGGATATCGCAATGCGCAGCAACAGCATCTGGCTTCGATGGACGTTGGGGGTGGTTCTGGCGCTGCTGCTGCCGTTCACCAGCCTGGCACAGTCATCGCCTTCCACCGCGGTGCCGGCCACCGAAGCGGCGACCGCCAGCGAAGAGGCGAAATGCCGTGCCTGCAGTTACGAACGCATCGGGCGCAAGGTGGATATCGCCCTGGTGGCCGTGATGGCCGCGCTGATCATCGGCATGCTGGTGGCCGTGTCCCGTGAGTGGGGAACGCCCTCGCAGCGCTGGACCTGCCGCAGCACGGCCCTGTTCCTGGCGGCCATGGGCCTGGTATTCGTGTGGCGCGCCGGCAGCGTGCTCTACCTGGGCTACAACCCCTGGCAGGAGGTGCCGCCGGTGGTCGAAGCCGGGTGGCTCAACAGCTTGCTGGCCACCTCGCCGCGCTGGTTGATGGCCCTGCTGCTGATCGCGGCGGCGCCGCTCATCTGGAAGCGCAGCGAGCGCCTGCCACGCTGGCGCATCGCCTGAGGCAGCGCTGGGCAATGCCCGGCGATTCCCCGCGCGAGCTCAGTCGAAGCGCCAGCGCATGCCCGCGTACACGCCACGGCCTTCGCCGGGCGTCGAGCGCGCTAGGTCCCTGCCGGCGTCGTCGTAGCCGGGCGTGACCGTTGCCGCGTAGTGACGGTCACCGATGTTGCGCACTTCGGCCCAGGCTTGCCAGCGGCCACCGGGGGCGTCGTAGCCGATGCGGCTGCCGAAGATCACGTGGCTGTCGGCCCAGTAGCTGTTGGCATAGTCCACCGCGATGCGCGAGGCGTATTCGGTGTTCAGCGCCGCGTACAGGCCCGAGGCGTGATCGAAGCGCAGTTCAGCCTGATAGCTGTGCTGCGGCAGGCCGGGCAGGCGGTTGCTGCCGAAGCGCGTGTCGTGGCGGTAGCGGAAATCGCTGAAGGTGTAGGCCTGGCGCAGCGACAGGCGGCCCGGCACGCCCTGCCACAGCGTGCTGTCCAACCCGGCCTCGATGCCGCGGTGCACGGTGGGGCTGGCATTGTTCTCGGCAATGAACTGGTTCGGCACCGGCTGCAGTTCCACCGTCAGCAGTTCGTGGTTCACGTGCGCGTAGTAGCCGGTCAGTTCCCAGCGCCCGAGGGCGGCGTCACCGCGCGCGCCCAGTTCCAGCGTGGTGGCGGTCTGGTTCTGCATCGGCACCGGGCTGCGCTGGCGGCCGGTGGACGGCCCGTTGCCCGCAGCGAAGTACTGGTTCGAACCCCAGATCATCGACCACGGGTGCGGCGCTTCCACCGAACGGCTCAGGTTGCCGAACCACTGCGTCTGCGCGCTGTGCTGCCAGGTGAAGCCCAGGCGCGGCGCGTAGTCCCAGTCGTGCTTGCGCAGGCGGCCACCGCTGCTGGGCCAGGTTACCTGCACGTCGCGCTGAGTGTTGACCAGGGCCAGCCCGGTCTGCACCCGCAGGCGCTCGTTCCACGCCAGGGCGTTGCCGATGTGCAGGGTGCTGTCGGTGCCGTGGTGGCGGAAATCACGCGTGCGCGTGCCGGCGGCGTAGCCGTTGCTGGCAAAGCGCAGCGATTCGCGCACGTCGGCTTGAAGATCGTGGGTCACGCGCAGGCCGACCGTGGTTTCGCTGTCCCGCCCGAAAAGCACATGGCGATGGCGGTAGTCCAGCGTGGCGTTCAGATTGGCGTAGTCCAGCTGCTGGCGGTACAGGCTCTCGTTCAAGTCCATCGGGTACTTGTGATAGACCAGCCCGGCCTGCAGCGAGGAATCCTCGTCGATCTGCAGCGTCGTCATGTTGCCGATCCAGGTGCTGCCAGGCTGCGGGCGGCGCGCATCAATGGCCAGGTTGGCGGGGTTGGCCGCGCGCGGATCGTTGCGGATCTGCGCGCGGGTCAGGCGCCCGGGCGTTTCGTGATTGGTCTCGCGGTAGCGCACGAAGAAGCGGGACTGCAGGTCGGGCGTGATCTGCCAGCCGATGTTGGCCATCGCGCCCTTGCCGTCGCCGCGCGCGTGGTATTGGTAACCGTCGAATTCGGTATCGGTATAGGCGAGGAAATAATCGACATCGCCGCTGACGCCGCCCCAGCTGATGCCGCGCTTCTGGTAGCCGCGGCTCCCAGCTTCGTAGTGCAACTGCACGCCCGCCGAATCACGGCCGCTGCGGCTGACGTAGTCGATGGCACCGCCCAGCGCCAGCGCGCCGCGCTCGAAACCGTTGGCGCCGCGCAGGACTTCCACGCGCGACAGCCACAGCGGTTCCAGCAGTTCGTAGGGCGTGCCGCCCGGGCCGGTCAGTGGCAGGCCGTCGATCGACACCGCAATACCCGAGGCATGCGCGCCCGGGCCCCGGTTGATGCCCGAGCCACGGATCGAAATCTTGGTGCCTTCGTTGCCCGGCGATTGAGCGCTGATGCCCGGCTGGTAGGCCAGCACATCAGCACTGCTGGACAACCGGCTGTCGGCCTTGGCCACATCGATGACGTTGCTGGCGCCGGGCACGTGCTTGAGCGCCGCGCGCGCCTGGGCGCTGGCATCGGCGGCGGTGACCTGCACGGCATCCAGGGTGGTGGCCTGCGGGGCGGCGTTGGCCGTGGCAGCAAGGCTGAAGGACACGGCCAGGAACAGCAGCGACGGGGTGGGGCGGTAAGACGGAAGCGACATGCGGACAGGCTGTAAACCATTAAAGTGGCGCGAAAGTTAACAGGTCGCGCACGCCACGTCACCCACCGGCGGCGTATGGGCCGCCCGCGCCCCTTGTAGAGTCGAGCCATGCTCGACTGGCCGTTCCGAGGATGGCGAGAAAAGCAGTCGAGCATGGCTCGACTCTACAAGAACCGCTCGATCAGCCCAGAATCCCGGGCAGGTCCAATCCCTTTTCCTTCGCGCATTCCACCGCGATGTCATACCCGGCATCGGCATGGCGCATCACACCGGTGGCCGGGTCGTTCCACAGCACGCGGCCAATCCGCTTGGCCGCGGCCTCGGTGCCGTCGCAGACGATCACCATGCCGGCGTGCTGCGAGAAGCCCATGCCCACGCCGCCGCCATGATGCAGCGACACCCAGGTCGCGCCGCTGGCGGTGTTGAGCAGGGCGTTCAGCAGCGGCCAGTCGGACACCGCATCCGAACCATCGGCCATCGCTTCGGTTTCGCGGTTGGGCGAAGCCACGCTGCCGCTGTCCAGATGGTCGCGGCCGATCACTACCGGTGCCTTCAGTTCACCGTTGGCCACCATCTCGTTGAAGGCCAGGCCGAGGCGATCACGGTCGCCCAGGCCGACCCAGCAGATGCGCGCCGGCAGGCCCTGGAATTTGATCTTCTCGGCGGCCATGTCCAGCCAGCGGTGCAGGTGCGGGTTGTCCGGAATCAGCTCCTTCACCTTGGCATCGGTCTTGGCGATGTCTTCCGGATCGCCGCTCAGCGCGGCCCAGCGGAACGGGCCGATGCCGCGGCAGAACAGCGGGCGGATATAGGCCGGCACGAAGCCGGGGAAATCGAAGGCATCTTCCACGCCTTCTTCCAGCGCCATCTGCCGCAGGTTGTTGCCGTAATCCACGGTGGGCACGCCCAGCGCATGGAAACCGAGCATGGCGCGGATATGGTTTGCCATCGATTCGCGCGCGGCCTTTTCCACGACCTTCGGCGCGGAAACGCGCTTCTGGTCCCATTCCTCCACCGTCCAGCCCTGCGGCAGGTAGCCGTTTACCGGGTCATGCGCCGAGGTCTGGTCGGTCAGCAGGTCCGGCTTCACGCCGCGGATCAGCAGTTCGTCCAGCACATCGGCCACGTTGCCCAGCAGGCCCACCGACAACGGCTTCTTGGCCGTGCACGATTCCTCGATCAGGCGCAGCGCTTCGTCCAGGTTGTCGGTCCAGGTGTCCAGGTAACCCGTGCGCAGGCGCATGTCGATGCTGCTCTTGCGGCACTCCACGGCCAGGCATGAGGCACCGGCCATCACCGCGGCCAGCGGCTGTGCGCCGCCCATGCCGCCCAGGCCACCGGTGAACAACCACTTGCCGGCTAGGTTGCCGTTGTAGTGCTGGCGGCCCATTTCCACGAAGGTTTCGTAGGTGCCCTGCACGATGCCCTGCGCGCCGATGTAGATCCAGCTGCCGGCAGTCATCTGCCCGTACATCGCCAGGCCCTTCTTATCCAGCTCGTTGAAGTGGTCCCAGTTGGCCCAGCGCGGCACCAGGTTGGAATTGGCGATCAGCACGCGCGGTGCATCGGCATGGGTGCGGAACACGCCCACCGGCTTGCCCGACTGCACCAGCAGGGTCTGGTCATCTTCCAGTCGCTTCAACGTCTCCACGATGGCATCGAAGCTTTCCCAGTCGCGCGCGGCGCGGCCGATGCCGCCGTACACCACCAGTTCCTGCGGGCGCTCGGCCACGTCCGGGTGCAGGTTGTTCATCAGCATGCGCAGCGGCGCCTCGGTCAGCCAGCTCTTGGCATTCAGCGTGGTACCGGTCGGCGCGGTGATGGTGCGGCTGGGGTCGTTGCGGGTCATGCGGCGCTCCGGTTGGTAGCGAATTCAAGGCAGGCATTGAGCACCTGCGCCAGGGTGTGGCGCAGCGGTGCGGCGTGTTCAGGATCCAGCGGAGTAGGCCAGCTGTGCTCATCCACCTGGTCGGGCAGGGGCTCGTGCATATAGCCGCGGCAGGCCAGTTCCATCTGCAGCGAATGCACGCCGCCGGGGATGTCGCTGTAATGCCGGGTGATCCAGCCGCCCTTGAAGCGACCGTTGCGCACTTGACTCATGCCGCTGATCTTCAGCAGATTTTCCACCACATCGCTGAGCGCGTTGTCGCAGGAGGTATCGGCCGCGCCGGACGGACCGGCGGTGCCCAGGTTGAACTGCGGCAGTTCGCCATCGAACAGGTGCGGAATATGCGAACGGATCGAATGCGCGTCGTACACCACCACCGTGCCGTGCTGCGCGCGCAGCCGCGTGATCTGTGCGGCCAGTGCATCGTGGTAGGGCGCGAAATACGTGTCGCGGCGGCGGGCGATTTCCACGTCGTCCGGCTCGCGCCCGGCGTGGTAAAGCGGCTGGTTGTCGAAGGTGGTCAGCGGGCACAGGCCGGTGGTGTTCTGGCCGGGGTACAGCGAAACACCGCTGGGATCGCGGTTGAGGTCGATCACCGAGCGCGAGATCGCCGAACGCACCGTGGTCGCGCCCATGCCGCGCGCGAAGTCGTACAGTTCGTGCACCCACCAGTCGGCATCGCGCCGCGCCAGCCACGGCGAGTGGTAGTCGCCCATCAGTTCGTGCGGCAGTTCGCTGCCGGTATGCGGGAAGCTGACGATCAGCGGGGCATCGCCCTCGTGCACCGTCAGCCAGTCGGGGCGGGCATTCATGCCTGCGGCTCCACGGTGGGAAGCAGTTCACCCAGGCCCTGTGCCAGCGCACCGCTGCGCACCAGGTTCGTGGCGACCACCATGTCCGGGTGGAAGTAGCGGTCTTCTTCCAGCGTCGGCACCCGCGCGCGCAGGGTGGCGCGCACGGTTTCCAGTGCGGCGCTGGAGCGCAGCGGCGCATGGAAATCGCAGCCCTGCGCGGCGGCCAGCAGTTCGATGCCGATCACGTTGGCCGCGTTCTCGGCCATCTGCATCAGGCGGCGCGCACCGTGCGCGGCCATCGAGACATGGTCTTCCTGGTTGGCCGAGGTCGGGATCGAATCGACACTGGCCGGGTAGGCGCGCTGCTTGTTTTCCGAGACCAGCGCCGCAGCGGTCACCTGCGGAATCATGAAACCGGAATTCAAACCGGGGCGCGGGGTCAGGAAGGCCGGCAGGCCGGACAGCGCCGGGTCCACCAGCATGGCCAGGCGGCGCTCGCTGATCGAACCGATCTCGCACACGGCCATGGCCAGCATGTCGGCGGCGAAGGCCACCGGCTCGGCGTGGAAATTGCCACCGGACAGTGCCTCGCCGGTATCGGTGAACACCAGTGGATTGTCGGAGACACCGTTGGCTTCGATTTCCAGCGTGGTTGCGGCCTGGCGCAGGATGTCCAGCGCCGCGCCCATCACCTGTGGCTGGCAGCGCAGGCAGTACGGGTCCTGCACGCGCACGTCGTTGTCGCGGTGCGATTCGCGGATGTCCGAGCCCTGCATCAGCGAACGCAGGGTGGCGGCAGTAGCGATCTGCCCGCGCTGGCCGCGGATGGCATGGATGCGCGGATCGAACGGCGTGTCCGAGCCCTTGGCCGCTTCCACCGACAGCGCGCCGGTCACCAGCGCGGCCTGGAACACGGTTTCGATCTCGAACAGCCCGGCCAGCGCGTACGCGGTGGAGAACTGGGTGCCGTTGAGCAGGGCCAGGCCTTCCTTCGCGCCCAGTTCCACCGGCTGCAGGCCAGCGCGTGCCAGGGCTTCCACCGCCGGCAGACGCTCCTCGCCGATGAAGGCCTCGCCCACGCCCAGCATCACGCTCGCCAGGTGGGAAAGCGGGGCCAGATCACCCGACGCGCCGACCGAGCCCTGCGCCGGCACCACTGGCAGCACGCCGTTCACCAGCATCGCTTCCAGCAGCAGCAGGGTTTCCTCGCGCACACCCGATGCACCCTGGGCCAGGCTGACCAGCTTCAGCGCCATCATCAGCCGCACCACGTTGGCCGGCATCGGCTCGCCCACGCCAGCGGCATGCGAGAGCACGATGTTCCGCTGCAGGGTGGCCAGGTCCTCGCGCTCGATGCGCACGCTGGCCAGCTTGCCGAAGCCGGTATTGATGCCGTACACCGGCGCGCCCTTGGCGACGATGGCGGCCACCGCGGCGGCACTGGCGCGCACCACCGGAAGCGCGGCCGGGTCCAGTGCAAGCGGTGCGCCGCGGTAGACCTGCCGCCACTGGGCGAGAGTGACGTGGCCGGGGCGAAGAACCAGGGTGTTGCTCATGTGTTGCTCCAGGAAGCAGGCAGATCGGGCTGCCCGCGCACCACGCGCGCGTGCAGCGGGTTGAATCCCATGCGATAGACCAGGTCGGCCGGCGCGTCGATGTCCCAGATCGCCAGGTCGCAGTCCAGGCCCACCGCCAAGCGGCCGATGCGTTCGCCGCGGCCCAGTGCGCGCGCCGCTTCTCGGGTGAAGCCGGCGATGCATTCGTCCACGGTCAGGCGGAACAGGGTGGCGCCCATGTTCATCGCCAGCAGCGGGCTGGTCAGCGGCGAGGTGCCGGGGTTACTGTCGGTGGCCAGGGCCAGCGGTACGCCGGCCGCACGCAGCGCGGCGATCGGGGGCAGGGTGGTATCGCGGGTGAAATAGAAGGCGCCGGGCAGCAGCACGGCCACGGTGCCGGCGGCCGCCATCGCGGCAATGCCGGCCTCGTCGAGGTGTTCGATATGGTCGGCCGACAGCGCACCGAAGCCGGCGGCAAGTTCGGCGCCATGCTGGTTGCTCATCTGTTCGGCGTGGATCTTCACCGCCAGCCCGTTCGCACGCGCCGCCTCGAAAACCTGCCGCGCCTGCGCCGGCGAAAACGCGATGTTCTCGCAGAACACGTCCACGGCCTCGGCCAGGCCTTCGGCAGCGATGGCCGGAATCATCACGTTGCACACCTCGTCGGTGTACTCCTGCGCCTGCCGGCCCGGCGGCACCGCGTGCGCGCCAAGGAAAGTGGTGGCCACGTTCACCCGGCATTGCTCGCCCAGCGCGCGCGCGACCTGCAGCTGCTTGCGCTCATCGGCCAGGGTCAGGCCATAGCCGGATTTGATCTCGACCGTGGTTACCCCTTCGGCGCGCATCGCCAGCAGGCGCGGGCGGCTTTCTGCGGCCAACTGCTCAGCGCTGGCGGCACGGGTGGCGCGTACGGTGGAGACGATGCCGCCGCCGGCGCGGGCGATATCGGCATAGCTGACGCCCTGCAGGCGCTGCTCGAATTCGTTGGCGCGGTTGCCGGCGTAGACCAGGTGCGTGTGGCAGTCGACCAGCCCGGGCGAGATCCAGCGGCCTTCGCCATCGAAACGCGTGGTCGGGCGCAGGTGGGCATCGCTGCCGGCGGCGCCGACGTGCACGATGCGGCCGTCGGCGCAGGCCAGCACGCCGTCGCGGATGATTCCCAGGCCCTCGCCATCAAGGGTCATCAGGTGGACATTGGACCAGAGGGTGTCGACGTGCATGGCATCCACTACGCGGCTGTGCTTATATGTCTATACAATATAAGCGTCCCTTTCGGGTTGTCCAGCCATGTCTGATTCGCGTTCCCCTGCCGCTTTCCACGCCGCCCATGCCTTGCTGGCCGACGGCTGGGCCCGTGATGTGCGCCTGCAGGTGCAGCACGGTCGCATCACCGCGGTCAGCACGGGGCAGGGCGCCGAAGCAGGCGATACCCGCGTCGGTATCGCCGTGCCAGGCCTGCCGAACCTGCACAGCCACGCCTTCCAGCGCGGCATGGCCGGCCTGACCGAGATCGGCGGCGGCGACGGCGACAGCTTCTGGAGCTGGCGTGAGCTGATGTACCGCTTCCTGGCCCACCTGCGTCCCGATACGGTGCAGGCCATTGCCGCCCAGGCGTACATGGAAATGCTTGAAAGCGGCTTCACCCGGGTGGGCGAATTCCACTACCTGCACCACGATGCCGATGGCCAGCCGTACGCGAACCGCGCCGAGATGAGCGCGCGCATTGCCGCCGCTGCGGCGCAGACCGGCATCGGCCTGACCCTGCTGCCGGTGTTCTACGCCCACGCCGATTTCGGCGGCGCGCCGCCCAATCCCGCGCAGCGCCGCTTGATACACGACGTGGAAGGTTTCGCGCAGCTGCTGGATGCGGCCAAGCCGGCATTGGCCGCGCTGCCCGATGCGGTGCTGGGCATCGCGCCGCACAGCCTGCGGGCGGTCACCGGCGAAGAATTGAGTGCGCTGCTGCCGTTGACCGACGGCCCGGTGCATATCCATATCGCCGAACAGGTGCGCGAAGTCGACGCCTGCCTGGCTTGGAGTGGCCAGCGCCCGGTGCAATGGCTGTACAACCATGCGCCGGTGGACGCGCGCTGGTGCCTGGTGCATGCCACCCACATCACCGACGACGAGCGCGCCGCGATCGTGGCCAGCCAGGCGGTGGCCGGCCTGTGCCCGATCACCGAGGCCAACCTGGGCGATGGCCTGTTCCCGATGCAGGCGTTCGCGCGCGAAGGCGGGCGCTTCGGCGTCGGCTCCGATTCGAACGTGCTGATCGACGCGGCCGAAGAGCTGCGCCTGCTGGAATACGGCCAGCGCCTGAGCCTGCGCGGCCGCAACGTGCTGGCCCCGGACGCCCGCCGCAGCAGTGGCCGCTTCCTGTTCGAAGGCGCCCTGCACGGCGGTGCGCAGGCGCTGGGCGTGGCTGCCGGCCTGCAGGTCGGCGCCAGTGCCGATCTGCTGGAACTGGACGCCGCGCACCCGGCGCTGCAGGCGCGACAGAATGACGCATGGCTTGACAGCTGGGTCTTCGCTGCACGTAATGGCGCGCTGCGTTCGGTCTGGCGCCATGGCTGCCAGGTCGTGGCCGACGGCCGCCACCTGCAGCGCGAGGCCATCACCACCGCCTTTGCCGCCGCGTTGCGTGGCGTGCTGGGCTGATCGCCTCCCTGCTCATCGAGATCCCCACCCCCGTGAAGGCCAGCAAGTCCGCCACGCTCAACCAGCGTATCCGCAGCGATCTGGAAAGCCGCATCCTCAGTGGAGAATGGGCGCCGGGTTTCCGCATTCCGTACGAGCACGAGCTGATGGAGCAGTACGGCTGTTCGCGGATGACGGTGAACAAGGTGCTGACCGCGCTGGCCGAGAGCGGCATGATCGAGCGCCGGCGTCGTGCCGGTTCGTTCGTGGCCCGGCAGCCGCCGCACTTGGAACAGGTGGCGCTGGAAATTCCCGATATCGCGATGGAAGTAGGCTCGCGTGGCCATCAGTACAGCTACCGCCTGCTGCAGCGCGAACTGCGCGGGGCCACCGCGGGCAATGCCGGCGAAGAAGAGCTGGCCGGTGCAGGCTCGCTGTTGGCGATGCGCTGCCTGCATCTGGCCGATGACCGGCCGCTGGCGCTGGAACATCGCCTGATCAGCCCGGTGGGCGTGCCCGAAGTGCTGGCGGTGGATTTCAGCACCACTGCGCCGGGCAGCTGGCTGCTGCAGAACGTGTCCTGGACCCGCGCCCAGCACCGCATCAGTGCCTGGGGCGCTGACGCCGCGTCGGCCAAGCTGCTGCAGGTGGCGCCGGGCACCGCTTGTCTGGTGATCGAGCGCCTGACCTGGCGCGGCGATCAGCCGATCACCCGGGTGCGGCAGGTGTTCCTGGGCGACGCCTGGGACCTGGTGGCGCGCTTCGCGCCTGGCGGGCGCTGAGGCAGACCATCCACGCATGGCGTGGACCTACCGGCATGGCGCGGATCAACCGCGCGTGGTTGCTACCTGTAGATCCACGCCATGCGTGGATGGCGTTCCTTCAACCGGCAGGTCTGTCGCCTTGAACTCTGTCGAGGCGTGTGTACGATGTGTATCGTCCCCGCCATTAAGAGCGGGGACCTTATCCGGGAGCTGCGCGAGGCGGGTTGGACCTGTTGTCGAATCCGTGGCTCCCATCATGTATTCGTGCATCCGCATTGCCCGCACATCGTTACCGTGCCGCATCCCAGGAAGAATCTGGGAACTGGCCTGGTCAAGGCGATCCGGAAGCTTGCTGGACTGAAGTAGAGGCTCCCATGCGATATCCAGTCTTGATCGAAGCCGGTGATGAACACACTGCTTGGGGCGTGGTGGTGCCGGATCTCCCGGGCTGCTTCTCTGCCGCGGACACGCTCGATGACGCCCTGCGTTCGGCCGAAGAGGCTGCGCTTGCCTGGATTGACGCCGCACTGGATGCCGGGCACTCGATTCCAACACCGTCGGCACCACAGAAACTGGTCGCCGACGCGGCAGGTGGAACGCGATGGATTCTTGCCTATATCAGCATCGATCCCGCACTGCTGGATGACACCATCGAGCGGGTGAACATCAGCCTGCCGCGACGGATCCTGTCCAGGTTGGATGCGCAGGCCAAGGCGGCCGGGGAAACGCGTTCAAGCTACATCGCCCATCTTGCCGCGTTGGCTTGACGGCGGCGGGCGGCGCAACCATCCACGCATGGCGCGGATCTACTGGGTGAGACCACGCAGGGTTGATCCACGCAATGCCAGGGCCGCGCAACGATGATTCACACAATCCGGTAGATCCACGCCATGCGTGGATGCCTCATTCTCAATACGTGGCGCACTGCCGCCAGCGCACCGGCTCGTCCACGCCCGGGCGGGCGTTGAGCTGCACGCGCACCGTACGCAGGGCAGGGTAGCGCAGCACTTCCTGACAGACGCGCGGCCAGACCTGCTCCAGTTCGCCGGTGCGGTTGATGGCCAGGGTCTGCCGGGTCAGCCAGACGCCGCTGGCAATGCCGCTCTGACCGGCCAGGGCGCGGGCCAGCTCGGCCTGGTAGCGCTCCAGCGTGGCCGCATCGGGGTTGGGATTGCTGCGGCTGTCGTCGCCGGCCTTGGCTGCGGGCACAACCGGCGCGCTGGTCAGAGCCGCATCCGCCGCGGGTGACGGCGCTGGCGCTGCGACGGGGGCGGCCGGTGCAACCGCTGTGCTGGCAGTGGCCACGGGTGTGGGCTCCGGGGCGGCAACCGGTGCATCGGCGTGCAGCCCCTGCAGGCTGACCCCGACCAGCAGGCCCACGGTCACCGCGCCCAGTGCAGAAATGGCGATGCGGCGCAGGGCCTCGTGGCGGGCGCTGGCACGCACGCGGCTTTCGATGTCGCCGGGCAGGTAAGGCTGCAGCAGCGGCCACAGGCGCGGGCCGTCCAGCACTTCCACCGCCTGCTTTTCGGCGGCGGCCAGGCCGTCACGCTCCACCCGCCCTTCGGTGATCAACAAGCCACCCTTGGCGCCGCCCAGGCGCGCGGCCGCACCCAGTTCGTTCACCGCTGCCGTACCAATACGGTAGGCCAGGCCGTGCTTGCACCAGACCATCCAGGTGTTGGGGCCGTCGGTCAGCACGAAATCGCTGCGCGGTTCGCGCGCATCCTCGTCTGCGTCATGTACCTCGCGCAGCCCGCGCTGCTCGCTCAGCATGCGCTTGATCAGCGTGGAAAACTCACGCCAATGCATACCGGCCAGGGCCTGCAGGCCCAGTCGCATTTCCGTTTGCCGCCGCTTCACCCACCACAGATAGACAACAGCCAAGGTGCAGATGAGCAGGGCCGACAGCAGGGCCAGAATCCAAGGGAGCATGCAGGTGCGAACGGAAGGGAAAATTCAGAAGCCGACAGTGTAAAGGCCACACTGGGCGATTGCGTCAGGGCGTTCCCGACAAGAAGCGTGATGCAGCGCGCAGATCAGCGCTGTGCAGACACGAAAAAACCCGCCAATCCTGAAGCCGTGAGGGGAGGGAACAAACGGCAGGCGAAGCGATTGGCGGGTTCTCGCGATTGTCAGACAAATTTTATTGCATTGCAACAATTGGCCGGTCAGGCGGCGCCCGGCCCCTGGTGGCTGCCGGGGGCGGGGGCATCAGTGCCCGATGCGGCACGGTTTTCAAGCTTGGCCAAGCGCGCATGCAGCGCATCCAGGCGAGCCTCCAGGGCAGCCACATCCTGAGCGGTGGGCACATGCATGCGTTTCAGCACGCCCTGCACCTGCTCGTCGAAGGCCTTTTCCACCTTCGTCCAAGTGCCCGATGCCTTTTCGCGGGCTTCATCCAGCGACTGTTCCACATTGTCGCGCCAGCCCGGGCCCTGTTCACCGCTGCGTTCGCGACGGCGGGCTTCCCACGCTTCGCCTTCCTTCACCAGGCCATCGAAGAAGCGGTTGCCTTCGGCCTGTGCCCGGCCAAGCGCGCCCAGCCCGGCCAGCCAGACCTGTTGTGCCGAATCGCTCAACTTGCGCGAAAAGCGCCCGGCTTGTTCGCCGAAGCTGGCGTCATCGTCGCGGCGGTCGTCGTTGTCGTAAGTGTTCATCGCACTCCCGGGGAGGTTGGGCCTGCCCCGAGAGTAGCGCGGCGTTGCGTTGCTGGGCCGTGATGGCCCGGCGCCGGGGTTCAGCCCAGCTTTTCCTTCAGCACGCGCTGGATCTCGCTTTCCACCATGCCCTTCATGGCCGACAGCAGGAAACCGAGTTTGGCGGTCACCCGCACCGCACCCGGCTGCAGTTCGATGGCACCGTCCACGCCGCTGCCGCTGAAGTTCAGTACGTCGGCCGCCCAGCTCGACTTCAGGCCGAAGCGCTCGGACAGCTTGGCGGCCACCTGTTCGATGGCCTCGCGCGCCTGCGCGTCGGGCAGGGAATGGGCGTGGCGGACGTCGATGCTGGACATGCAGGCTCCTGGCGCAGGGCCGGGTTGTAGTAAGAGGGCGGTCATTGTGCGCATCGGCGGGCGCGGCGCCAAGCACTCAGACGGGGTTCTTCTGCGTTGGCGGCCAACCTGCTAGTCTGCGCCGCGTGCAGAACCTGCTTGTTCACTTCAGTCAACACCAACAGCCCGACCAGCCGCTGCGGCCCGGGGTGCAGCGCATCGTGCGCCAGGCCAATGGCAGCGTGCGGCTGGGCGATGCCGGCAACGGCGCCCTGCTGCTGGCGCAGTTCTGCCTGGACGATCGCGGTCTTTGGCTGCAGGTCGGCAACGGTATCCGTGGCATCCACGTGAACGGTCGCCCGGTGCGGCGCATGGCCCTGCTGCGTGCCGGCGATGCGGTGTATGTGGACGGCGTGGAAATGGTCCTGCAGGGCGAGGTGGAAACCCTGCTGCAGGCCCCGGCGCCGACGGCGCAGGTCGATCCGGGCATCGACGAACAACGCGTGCTGCGCGGGGTGGGCGGCCTGCACCATGGCCGCGGTTTCACCCTGGCACGGCCGCGGTTGATCGGTCGTGGTGACGATGCCGACATCGCTATTGATGAGCCGGCCTTCGCCGACCAGCACGCTCGGGTCGAACTGCATGGCGAGCGGGTACTGCTGCGTGACCTGGGCAGTGCCGAAGGCAGCCGGGTGAACGGCGTGGCCGTGCGCCACTGCTGGCTGCAGGCCGGTGACCAGCTGGTGTTCGACGGCCAGCATCGCTTCGTGCTGGAAGTGCCGCATGACCCGCGCCGGCGCCCGGCGCCCAGCGCGGACGACGAGGCGGCAGACAGCGAACAGGCGCCGGTGGCCCCGGTGGCGCCGCGTCACGTGCGCCGCTGGCCGTGGCTGCTGGCCAGCGCCCTGCTGCTGGCCAGCGTGCTCAGCCTGCTGCTCTGGTTCGGCGCGCGCTGAACGCGTTCCGCCGGGCATGGCTCGGCGCTACCCATGACGCCTGACGGCGTACGCCGACCAAGGTCGGCGGCTACCAGAGCCATGCACGCCCGCTCTTTGGTAGGTGCCAACCTTGGTTGGCACATTGCCCCCGGCGTGAATTGGATACGAATGCAACCAAATTTCCCTTGCGCGACAAGGCCGCAAGGCTGGTGCGCTGCGGCATACTAGGGGTCTTGCCCCACAGGTGTGACATGACGCGCGCGTTCAACTTCAGTGCCGGCCCTGCAACCTTGCCGGAATCGGTCCTGCGCCAGGCGCAGGCGGAAATGCTGGACTGGCACGGTGCCGGCGCCTCGATCGTGGAAATGAGCCATCGCGGCCCGGAATTCATGTCCGTGGCTGCCGAGGCCGAGGCCGACCTGCGCCGCCTGCTCGATATACCCGACGACTACGCGGTGCTGTTCCTGCCCGGGGGTGCCACCACCCAGCAGGCGCTCATCCCGCTCAACTTCGCCAAGCCCGGCCAGCGCGCCGACTATGTAGTGAGTGGCCATTGGGGAAAGACGGCGGTCAAACAGGCCGGCCCCTATGTGGATGTGAACATCGCCGCCAGCAGCGAAGCCACCGGCTATCGCGAACTGCCCGCGCGTGAGGGCTGGCAGCTCTCGGTCGATGCCGCCTACGTGCACATCACCGCCAACGAGACCATCCACGGCGTCGAGTTCCGTGATGTGCCAGACACCGGCTCTGTGCCGCTGGTGGCCGATTTCAGCTCGTCCATCGCCAGCGAACCGCTGGATGTGCGCCGCTACGGCATCATCTATGCCGGCGCGCAGAAGAACCTGGGCCCGGTCGGCATTGCGGTGATGATCATCCGCCGCGACCTGCTGGAGCGCGCCGGCCAGCCGCGCGCGGACATCTTCGATTACCGCTCGCACGTCGCGCGCGATTCCATGCTCAACACCCCGCCCACCTGGAACTGGTACCTGGCCGGCCTGGTGTTCAAGTGGATGCTGGCCGAAGGCGGCGTGGTCGAGTTCGCCAAGCGCAATGCCGCCAAGGCCGCGCTGGTATACGGCGCCATCGATGCTTCCGGCGGCTTCTATCGCAATGAAGTGGCGCCCTCGGCACGCTCGCGGATGAACATCCCGTTCTTCCTGCCCAGCATCGACCTGGACGCGCGCTTCGTGGCCGAAGCCAAGGCCGCTGGCCTGCTGGCGCTGAAGGGCCACAAGGTGGTGGGCGGCATCCGCGCCTCGCTGTACAACGCCATGCCGCTGGCCGGAGCCGAGGCGCTGGTCGCCTTCATGGCCGATTTCCAGCAGCGTCACGGTTGAGCACTGAACGGCGCGCACCGTCCGGTGCGTGCCCTGCAACAAGGAATTCCAATGGCAAGCAAACCCGCCAAGAAGGCGCCCGCCAAGGCTGAAACGGCCAAGGGCAGCGCGGCCCCCAAGGGCAAGAAGACCGCCACCGCGGCCCCCACGCTGGCACCGCTGGCGCTGGCCGACGTGCGCGCCAAGATCGACCAGATCGACCGTGACATCCAGGGCCTGATCGCCGAACGCGCGCAGTTTGCCCACCAGGTGGGCAAGGCCAAGGGCAAGCTGGCCGCCGCCGTCGATTACTACCGCCCCGAGCGCGAAGCCCAGGTGCTGCGCATGGTGGTGGACCGCAACGAAGGCCCGCTCAGCGACGAACTGCTGGTGCACGTGTTCCGCGAAATCATGTCGGCGTGCCTGGCCCAGCAGGAACCGCTGAAGATCGGTTACCTCGGCCCGGAAGGCACCTTCAGCCAGCAGGCCGTGCTCAAGCACTTCGGCCGCTCGGCACTGGGCCTGCCGATGGCCAGCATCGAAGAAGTGTTCCAGGAAGTGGAAGCGGGCAATGCCGATTTCGGCGTGGTGCCGGTGGAGAATTCGGGGCAGGGCACCATCCAGATCACCCTGGACATGTTCCTGACCTCCAACCTGAAGATCTGCGGCGAAGTGGAACTGCGCGTGCATCAGTACCTGATGTCGCGCAGCGGGCGCATCGAGGATATCGAGCGCGTCTACGGCCACCCGCAGTCCTTCATGCAGACCTCGGCCTGGATGCGTGCCAACCTGCCGAAGGCCGAAAAGATCCCCGTGTCCAGCAACGCCGAAGGCGCGCGCCGCGCGCGCAATGCCGACGATGCCGCGGCCATCGGTGGTGAAAGCGCTGGCCACGTGTACGGCCTGAAGAAGGTCGTGACCAAGCCGATCCAGAACGATGCCGACAACACCACCCGCTTCCTGGTGGTGGGCCGCAACATCTTCCCGACTTCCGGCCACGACCGCACCTCGGTGCTGGTGTTCATCCATGACAAGCCCGGCGCGCTGTTCGATGTGCTCAGCCCGTTTGCCCGCCACGGCATCAGCATGAACCGCATCGAGTCGCGCCCCTCGCACCACGGCAAGTGGGAATACGGCTTCTTCATCGATCTGGCCGGCCATATCGACGATGCCCCCATGCAGGCCGCGCTGGCCGAACTGGAAGCGCACTCGGCGCAGATCAAGGTGCTGGGCTCCTACCCGGTGGCCGTGCCCTGATTGCTGTGGCGGCCACGTGCCGCGCCCCTTGAAGCACCGCCGGCCCGCCGGCGTCTACGGAACGATCGAACGATGAGCAACGCGCAACACTGGATTGCCCGCAAGGGCCAGCCCCTGCAGGGCAGCCTGACCATTCCCGGCGACAAGTCGGTGTCGCACCGCTCGGTGATGTTCGCCGCGCTGGCCGATGGCACCTCGCAGATCGACGGCTTCCTGGAAGGCGAAGACACCCGCGCCACCGCGCGCATCTTCAGCCAGCTGGGCGTGCGCATCGAAACCCCCAGCGCCTCGCAGCGCATCGTGCATGGCGTCGGCATCGACGGCCTGCAGGCGCCGAGCGCGCCGCTGGACTGTGGCAACGCCGGCACCGGCATGCGCCTGTTGGCTGGTCTGCTGGCCGGCCAGGCCTTCGACTGCACCCTGGTGGGCGATGAATCGCTGTCGGGCCGTCCGATGCGCCGGGTGACCGGCCCGCTGTCGCAGATGGGCGCGAAGATCGACACGCAGGACGATGGCACCCCGCCGCTGCACGTGCACGGTGGCCAAGCGCTGCACGGCATCGATTTCGCTTCGCCGGTGGCCAGCGCGCAGGTCAAGTCGGCCGTCCTGCTGGCCGGCCTGTATGCGCAGGGCGAAACAAGCGTGGTCGAGCCGCACCCGACCCGCGACTACACCGAGCGCATGCTGTCGGCGTTCGGCGTGGACATTGAATTCTCGCCGGGCAAGGCCCGCCTGCGCGGCGGCCAGCGACTGCGCGCCACCGACATCGTGGTGCCGGCTGATTTCTCCTCGGCCGCGTTCTTCCTGGTCGCCGCCAGCATCATTCCCGGCTCGCACATCCGCCTGAAGCAGGTGGGCCTGAACCCGCGCCGCACCGGTCTGCTGCACGCGCTGCGCCTGATGGGCGCGGACATCACCGAGGAAAACCCGGCCGAGCAGGGCGGGGAAGCGGTGGCCGACCTGGTGGTGCGCCATGCCCCGCTGAAGGGCGCGCGCATTCCAGAGGAGCTGGTGCCGGACATGATCGATGAGTTCCCGGCGCTGTTCGTTGCCGCTGCGGCGGCCGAAGGCCAGACCGTGGTGACCGGCGCGGCCGAACTGCGGGTGAAGGAATCGGACCGCTTGGCGGCCATGGCCACCGGCCTGCGCGCGCTGGGCATGCAGGTGGACGAAACCGAAGACGGCGCCACCCTGCACGGCGGCGTGACCCTGGGCAGCGGCACCATCGAAAGCCACGGCGACCACCGCATTGCCATGGCGTTTGCCATTGCCGGTCAGATCAGCAGCGGCGAGGTGCGCATCAACGACATCGCCAACGTTGCCACCTCGTTCCCCGATTTCGACGGCCTGGCCCGCAGCGCAGGCTTCAACCTGGCCTGAGCTCGGCGCGATACCGCGGCGCCCGCACCCCGGTAGCGCCGGGCCATGCCCGGCGAACAGGCAATCCGGGGCAAAAAAAGGCGGAGGCCGAAGCCTCCGCCACATCACGAACCCCTCGTCCGCGATCAACGCTGTTCGGTACGGAAATCCACCGGCACGCGCACCACACTGGCCACGGCGCGCCCCTCATGCATGGCCGGCTGGAACTTCCAGCCCTGCACGGTATTGATCACGGCGCGGTCCAGATCACGGCTGCGTTCGCCGCTGCGGGACACGATGCTGGCCTGGGTCACATTGCCGCGGGTATCCACGTTCAGGCTGGCCACCACGCTGCCCTGCACGCCACTGCGCAGCGCGGCAGCGGGGTAGGTCGGCTTGGCATTGCTGGCCAGCGGGCGCGCCTCACGGTTGCTCACAGCCGGAGCGCTGCGTCGGGTGGTGTTGGCCGGTGCCGCGGTGCGGGCCGCCGGTGCCGTAGTAACGACCGGTGTTTCGGTGGCCGGCAGCATGCGCTCGCCTACCGGGGCCGGCGCCACGTCTTCCTGGTGGGCGAAGCGCAGCCAGACGAAAGCCGCTGCGAACATTGCCACGATCAGCGCCATCCACAGCCACGGCGAGGTCGGCCGGTGCGGCACATCCTGCTGCAGCTGGGGCGAATGAAGGTTTTGGTGGGTAGTAGCCGCCATTGCTTGCTCCTCGCGTCTGTAACGACGCCCCGAGTCTGGACCGGGCAGCAGTGGCAATGTGTCAGCGTTGCGTCAACGCAACCGGCAGGGTTCAGGTTGCCTGCCGGGCACCGTTCAGTTACTGGGGCTTGAAGTCGAACGGCACTTCAATGCTGCCCGGCACGGCCTGGCCGTTGCTCTGCGCTGGGGTGAAACGCCAGCGGCGCACGGCGTCGGTGGCCGCACGGTCGAGGTCACGCGAACCGCTGCGCTGGATGACCGTTACGTTGTTCGGGTAGCCGGTGGCATCCACGTCCACGCGTACCACCACGCTGCCAGCTTCGCCACGGCGCAGGGCGGCAGGCGGGTAGCTGGGCGCGGGCGACTGCTCGGCAATCGGCATCGGCTGCGAGGTTGCTGCAGCCGGCGCGGCCGTACCCGGGGTCGGGGCAGCCGGGTCCACCGCAGCGGGCGGCGGCGGCGCGGTTTCCACCAGCTTCGGCGCCTCGTCTTCGGGCAGTGGCGCCGGCTTGGCATCGGGCATGTCGCTGGATCCCGCCGCGGCCGGCAACGGCTCGGGCAGCGGCTCGATCTGCGCCGTTTCCTGCGGGGTGGCCGTGGCCGGGTCGGCGCGGAAGAATTCCTTGTCGCGGCCGGTCAGCCAGACCACCACGAACAGCGCAATGCCCACGCCGAAGGCGATGCCGGCGATCTTCAGGGCGTTGCGCGGAATGTGCACAGTGAACGACTTGGCAGAGGACGAGCGGGGTGCAGACATGGACCAGACCAGCGTGAAGTACCCCGATTCTGCCACGCCCGGAATGAACCGGGCGGCAGAAATCCGTATAACAGGCGATAATCCCGTCCCTGTTACCCACCACGACACCTGCCATGCTTGATCCAGCCCTGCTCCGCCACCAGCCCGCCGACCTCGCCGAACGCCTGCGCACCAGCCGCGGCTTCGAGCTCGACGTGTCTGCCCTGGAGTCCCTGGAGGCCGATCGCAAGCGTATCCAGGTGCGTACCCAGGAGCTGCAGAGCCTGCGCAACAGCCGTTCCAAGGCCATCGGCCAGGCCAAGGCCAAGGGCGAGGACGTCTCGGCCATCATGGCTGAAGTGGCCGCATTCGCCGACGAGCTGAAGGCCTCGGAAGTGGCCCTGGACGAGCTGCGTGAGAAGATCGAGACCATCGCCGCCGGCATCCCGAACCTGCCGGCCGATGACGTGCCGGCTGGTGCCGACGAGAACGACAACGTCGAGCAGGCGCGCTGGGGCACCCCGCGCAGCTTCGATTTCCCGGTGCTGGACCACGTTGAACTGGGCGCGCGCAACGCCGGCCTGGACGCGGAAACTGCGGCCAAGCTGTCCGGCTCGCGCTTCACCGTGCTGCGCGGCCAGGTCGCCCGCCTGCACCGCGCCCTGGCCCAGTTCATGCTGGACCTGCACGCCGGCGAACACGGCTACGAAGAAACCAACGTACCGCTGCTGGTCAACGCCGATTCGCTGCGTGGCACCGGCCAGCTGCCGAAGTTCGAGGACGACCTGTTCAAGACCGCCGTGGGTGATTCCACGCGCTACCTGATCCCGACCTCGGAAGTGCCGCTGACCAACCTGGTGCGCGACGAGATCGTCGACGCCGAGCGCCTGCCGCTGCGCGTGACCGCCCATTCCATGTGCTTCCGCGCCGAAGCCGGCAGCGGTGGCCGCGACGTGCGCGGCATGATCCGCCAGCACCAGTTCGAGAAGGTCGAGCTGGTGTCGATCTGCCGCCCGGAAGACAGCGACGCCGAGCACACCCGCATGACCCGCTGCGCCGAAGTCGTGCTGGAAAAGCTCGGCCTGCCGTACCGCAAGGTGCTGCTGTGCACCGGCGACATGGGCTTCTCGGCCATCAAGACCTACGATCTGGAAGTCTGGCTGCCGTCGCAGAACACCTACCGCGAAATCAGCTCGTGCTCCAACACCGGTGATTTCCAGGCCCGCCGCATGCAGGCCCGCTGGCGCAACCCGGCCACCGGCAAGCCGGAACTGGTGCACACCTTGAACGGCTCGGGCGTGGCGGTCGGCCGCGCGATGATTGCCGTGATGGAGAACTACCAGAACGCCGACGGCACCATCACCGTGCCGGACGTGCTGCGCCCGTACATGGGCGGTATCGAAACCATCGGCTGAGCCCGCTGGGGTGGGTGCCATGCTTGCATGGCATTGCTTCAGCCTTGGTAGGTGCCATGCTTGCATGGCACTGCTTCAGCCTTGGTAGGTGCCATGCTTGCATGGCACTGCTCCAGCCTTGGTAGGTGCCATGCTTGCATGGCACTGCTTCAGCCTTGGTAGGTGCCATGCTTGCATGGCGCTGCTCCTGCTCCGGTGGGTGCCTTGCTTGCATGGCACCGCAGCCACGCATGGCGTGGATCTACTGCATCCATGCCCTGCGTGGATGAACCCCGGCGATCACCCCACCACCCGCAGCTTCTCCAACGGCACCCACCCGGGCTCGCCGTCTTCCGGCACGCACCACGCCCATCCATTCAGCGTGCGCAGCCCGCGCAATCGCTGCCCCGGGTCCACATCCAGCTCCCGCGCGCAGTAATCCTCCGTGGCAAACGCGCCACCGTGCGCATCTCGCCCGATCACCGGCGCTGGCACGAACCCGGGCTCCTGCCCCTCGGCCTGGCATAGAAACCAGTCTTCCCAGCCCTCAGGGCCCTCATAACGTTCGCCCACCACCAGCGCCTGCCCACGGCGCAGGGTGATCGGTTGCGGAAATTCGCTGCGGTGCGCAGTGGTCACGATGTAATCCATGCCCCCAGCCTACCGGTCCCACGCAACAAAAAACGGCCCCGCAATGCGGAGCCGTCAGGGTGGGCCGGGATGGGGGAGGGGCTCCCGGCCCGCAATCAGCGCCCCCGACGAGGAGGGGGGAGGGCGCCGATCGCTGGAACGCAGTACTTACGCAGCCACTTCTTCGGCAGCGTGCGACGGCAGGGCCGACAGCGCGCCGGCAATGGCGTCTTCGCGGTGCTTGGGCGAATAGGCAATGCCCTCGGCGCGCACGAACTCGACGTTGTCGATGCCCATGAAGGCGAACACCTGGCGCAGGAACGGTTCCTGGAAGTCGGCCGGCGAATCGGTGTAGATGCCGCCGCGGGCGCTCACCACGATCACGCGCTTGCCACCGGCCAGGCCCACCGGGCCGTTCTCGGTGTACTTGAAGGTGCGGCCGGCCACGGCAACGCGGTCAATCCAGGCCTTCAGCGTGGACGGAATACTGAAGTTGTACATCGGCGCGCCGATGACAAGGATGTCGGCGGCCAAGAACTGCTGCATCACCTGTTCAGCGTCGGTCGCCTCGGCGGCATCGACACCGGCCAGCGAGCTGCTGCGCAGATGGGGTACCGGGTTGGCGTCCAGATCGCGATAATCGACCTGCAGGCCGTCGATCTGGTCCTTGAACTGGGCGACCACCGCCGCAGTCAGCTGGCGCGAGACGGAGTTGTCGCCAAGCACGCTGGCGTCGAGATGCAGAAGCTTCATGGCAGTCACCTATGTTCGGGAAGGAGGGGCGGGTTCGCCGCCGACGGAGAGAACGATAGGTTGTTGCATGGGCAGGATAAAGGTGGTTCAATGCCACGAATTGTTCTAGATATGGAACTCGGGTATGCATGACCTGAATGACCTGTACTACTTCGCCATGGTCGTGGACCACGGCGGTTTCGCTGCCGCCGAGCGCGCCCTGGGTATCCCCAAATCGCGCCTGAGCCGCCGTATCAGCCAGCTGGAAACCGACCTGGGCGTGCGCCTGCTGCAGCGTTCCACGCGCCGCTTCGCCGTCACCGACGTCGGCACCAGCGTGCACCGCCATGCGCAGACGATGCTGGCCGAGGCCCAGGCCGCGCGCGAAGTGGTGGACCGCCTGAGTGCCGAGCCGCGTGGCGTGGTACGTGCCAGCGTGCCGGTGTCATTGGCGCAGATGCAGCTGCCCAAGCTGCTGCCCAAGTTCCTGGAGCAGTACCCGAAGGTGCGCCTGCAGCTGAACATCAGCAACCGCCGCGTGGACATCATCAATGAAGGCTACGACGTGGCCCTGCGCGTGCGTTCGCGCCTGGACGACGACGGCAGCCTGGTCATGCGCAGCTTCGGCCAGGTGCAGGAACTGCTGGTCGCCAGCCCGAAGTACCTGGACCGCGCCGGCCGCCCGAAGGACCCCGAAGAGCTGACCCAGCACGTCACCCTCAGCATCAGCGAAGACGAGGCGCGCCAGCGCTGGGAACTGCATGGCCCGGAAGGCGAAGTACGCCGGGTGGACCTGCAGCCGCGCGTGGCCGGCTTCGACTTCCCGCTGCTGCAGAGCATGGTGAAGGACGGTTTCGGCATCACCATGCTGCCGGAAACCGTGTGCGCCGAAGCCGTGCGCAACGGTGAACTTGAAGTGGTGCTGCCGGACTGGTCGCTGCCGCAGGGCGTGTGCCATGCGGTGTTCGCCTCGCGCCGTGGCCTGCTGCCGGCGGTGCGCGTGTTCATCGACTTCCTGGCCGAACACCTGCCGCCGCAGCTGGAGGCCTCACGCCTGGACTGCGGTGGCGCGTGCGAGAAGGCCAAGGAGAAGATCAAGGCCAGCGCCCTGGGCGCCTTGGCCGTGGATGCGGGCTGAGGCCTGCCGATAGCGCCGGGTCACGCCCGGCGTTACGCCGGTCTTGGGCAAATCGCCCGGCCGTGCGAGAATGCGTGCCCGGCCAGCAGGCTGGGCCGATACGGAGAGATGGCCGAGCGGTTTAAGGCACCGGTCTTGAAAACCGGCGAAGGGTTAAACCTTCCGTGGGTTCGAATCCCACTCTCTCCGCCAGAATATTTGGAAAGCCTCTGGAAACAGGGGCTTTCTTTTCATCGTGGCTGCGCATCCTCTCATCGCTTTCGGCAATCGGAGCGATTTGGGTTCGGTTGCGCAGCAATTACCCAATGCGCGTCGCATCTCGCGCCTGCTCGTGAGCTTGCTCTTTCTGGGCAACCTGCTGCTGGGCCTGTGAGATCTGCTCTGCCTTGGCGAGTGACTGCTCCACTGGGGTGTTGATCGCGTCGCTGATGGCTACCGATGCCCGCAGATGTGCCGGGTTGTCGAGCTCACCTTGCACAACGAACATGCGCGGGCCAGAGCCGTCGGAAGATGGGTTGCCCAGGACGACGTGATCGACCCGATCCAGGCCGCCACTCTTGGCCGATGCCAACAGGCTGGCACAGATGCGTTCGCTGGTTTCATCGAAGCTGCGTCCATGCGTGGAGTCCACGGCCGATACACCATTGCGGATCTGTTGATAGAGCGGATGATCAGGGTGCCCTTTGTCCCTGGGATCTTGATTCATCTTGTCCAGGGTCGATTCGATGCTTTCCTGCAGTGGACTCTTGGGTGTGAAGCCCGGGTTGCTCAGCGAAGGCGAGCCCTTGTTGGTTGATTCTTGTGTCAGTCGCTCACCAGGTTTGAGCGCACTGTGTGCCCGTTGTTCCGCTGCGGCCTCGCGGCGAGCGTACTCGCCGGGTTCCTCGGTGCCCCGCAGATGATTGATCCCGTCACGTAGTAGCCCTGGGCCGCCACCTACAACAACGGTGGCTCCCATGCGTACTTGATGGATGTCACTGCGGTACTCAGTGACCCGGCGCAGGTCGTCGGGGGCGGTGATCCGTGCGCTTGGGTCGTCAAGGACGGACTGCACCGGCCCTTTGTCGGTCATGCGATCAAGGAAATGAATCACCCGATCGGAGTCGTCCAACTGCACCGCCACGGCAGCGGAGATGGCGTGCCCGCTCCTCAATCCAGGTGCCAGAAGGGACCCGACGCGTTGGCCCTGTTCGGCGTTGCGCAGAACCTCCAGTTCCTTGGGGAGCGCACACATCTCAACCTTGCCGTAATGGGGGCCGCCTGCGCTCACCAGGTCGCCTGCCATGACATGGTTGGTGAAGGGTGCCGCATTGGCGGGCTGGCCTTCGGGAATGCGGTACGCCAATCCGGCAGCGCCTTAGGGATTGAACGCGTCGCCGGGGAGGTTGTAGTGATGTGCGGTGATCTGTGCAAGCGCGCCACCTAGGGAGTGGCCGGTGACGTGTACAGGGCCATACCCCATTTCATTCGCCATCTTGATGGCTTGTTTGGTCAGCGCGAGGGCATCGTCGAGCTGTGGGTTGATTCTGGCGGCAACCATGGCAGCGTCGATCCCGCCATCGAGCAGTGGCTCGCGATCAAACTCGGTGCCGCGGTGGGCAACAATGACTTCGTTCGTTGCTGGGCTGCGATAGACGGTGCCTTGATATCCGGTACTGGAGTCGCGTCTGGCCAGTATCTAGTACTTGATGCCCGCAACGGTAATGAACGCATCGTCTAAGGGGGGGATTCATACGTGCTGTTGGAGAGCGCGGCGGCGGTAACAGGATTCATCGAATCTCTCCTTCAGCCTTTGTGGAAATCTCGATAGGGAAGTACTTTGAGTGCTCACTATCGGGGATCTTCTGGAATTGGCTGTCGGGCCAGATGCCCGCTCGCTCGGGTGTCTGTCCTGGAATCAGTGGTCTAAGTGCCTTCTCCACGTATGTAATAGAGCGCGCTTTATCTTCGATCTCTGGAAAGAAGGCGGGAATAGCTAGTCCGATCGGGCGGCCTTCGACGTCCAGCGTGAACGATGCTTGCACAAAGCGTGGCGTCCAGTTACATGGTCCGCGGCCATAGTAGTCGGCGACCTCCATCCCATCTTTGAACACTGTGGAAGTGAATTCGGTCTTGCTGACGCGTTGCACTGGAAACACCACTGACCGGCGTTGTGGCGCGTACTGCACGCCCTCGTAGTTGTCGATCGGCGGGAGACAGAGCGGGTCTATTTCGTAGGAGACGAAGACCTTGGGAGCAGGGACGTCCACGGGCGCATCGTGTACCCGAATCACGATAGCAGGCGCGTCCGTGGGAGCAGGATTCTCGCGGTAGGCCGGGTACGAACGGTCCTCATTGCAGCCAGGTGCGACGGCGGTGACCAAGGCGATGAGAACTACACGAGGAAGAGTCTGGAGGGATGTCAGCATGATCGGTCCATGTCGGCGATTGAGATGCTGTTCGGGGGCGCCAATACAGGCTTGCTACAAAGCGTGGCTTCCAGGGCGTTAAGCAGTTGGCTGGACCAGCCAGACCGTTGATTCGCGCTGTGTCGCCCGGATGGTCAATCTTAGAATCTTGAGGACATATCTATCGCAAAGTACTTGGGGTGATCTGCGAGCGGGCGCTTTTCGAACATGGTCTGGGACAATGTCCAAGCCCGTTCAGGTGTCTGCGCTGGAATCAACGGTCTTAGTGCCTTCTCTACGTAGGTGGTTGAGCTGCCCTCATCCTCAAGTCTCTGGAATGCGGCGCCAACTTTAGCGTGGATTGAGCGGCCATCCACGACCATTGGAAATGAGGCTTGCACGGTGTTGGGCGTCCAGTTGCACGGGCCACGACCGTAGTAGTCAGGAACGGCCATTCCGTCTTTGAAGGCCTTACTGGTGAATTCGGTTGAACTGATGCGTTCTACCTGCAACTGAACAGAATGCCATTTGGGTTCGTAGTTCACGCCCTCGTAGTTGTCGATCGGCGGCAGGCAACGTGGGTCAATTTCGTAAAGGACGGTTATCTTGGGCGTTGGGACGCTCACGGGCGCATTGCGGACCCGTATCACGATCGGCAGGGCATCCTTGGGAGCAGGATTCTCGCGGTAGACAGGGTACGAACGGTCCTTGCTGCAGCCTGGGGCGGCAACGGCGATCAAAGCAATCAACACAACACGAGGAAGGGTCTGTAGGAATGTCAGCATCATCGATCCATGTCGCTGATTGAGGTGCTACCGGGCGGCGCCAGTACAGGCTTACTACAAAGCATGGCTCTCAGGGCGTGACGCAGTTTGCAGGATTGCCCGGATCGTAGATCAGCTGGGCAGAGCGTGTCGCCTTGAAAGATGAAGCCCAGACTGGCTTCTTGGGCAGATGCGACAGTACGCGCTCTCTCAGCTTCACGTTCATCGGCGCGCCATTGCAAGGCGTGCGCTGACCATACGATCCGCTCTGGCCAGGCCTACCCGCGTCGCCCACCCCTCGGCTTGTTATGGCACAACGGGTAACTGGAACACGACCGGAACGCCCCATGCGGCCCATTCCGCTCCACGAACACCCCCACCTTGCACACCGGGCAGCGCTCCTCATTGATCGCCACACCCTTCACGCTCGTCACCGCCACCACGCCATCCTGCACCAGCTCATCCAGGAACGGCGAGCGTTTGCCCTGCAGCGTGAACATCGCAACACTCCGCCGCGCGCGCGTCAGCGCCACATAGAACAGCCGCCGCTCTTCGCCCAGCGGGAAGGTATCGCCTTCGGGCATCGCCAGCGAAAGCACCGGATCATCCGCTCGCAGGCTGGGGAAACCGCGGTTCACCATTCCCGGCAGAATCACATAATCCGCCTCGCGTCCCTTTGAACGGTGCGCGGTCAGGAACTCCACGTCCATCGTGCTGCCGAACGCTGCCTTCCAGTCCGCCGGTAGTGCGCTGCGCTCATTCCGGTACCGGCCCAGAATGAAGACCGTCACGCGCCCGTCGCGGCCGCGAGGCACGGCACCGGACAGCAGTTGCTGATGCAGCGTGGCCAGATACTGGCGAACGCCATCCTGCACTTCTTCGCGCCGGGTCATCTGGAATGCCTGCAGCACCGGCCCAATCGCTGGCGTCGAAGAACGCACCGCCTTGGCAATCTGCGCGGGATTGCGGCTGATGAAGCGGCTGGAGATATCGCACAGTGCCTGCGGGCAACGGAAGGTCTGCTCCAGTTTCAGTACCTGGCCGTGCCCCATCCATTCGCGGAAACCGGTCATCACTGAAACATCGGCACCGGCGAAACGATTGATCGACTGCCAGTCGTCGCCCACCGCAAACAGATAACGTCCCGGGCGGTTTACCAGGGCGCGGCACAGGCGGGCGCGGGCGCGCGAGGCGTCCTGGAATTCGTCGGCCATCACCAGTTCGTAGGGCGATTCATAATGGCCCTGTTCCAGCAGTCCGGCGGCCATGTTCAACATGTCCTCGAAATCGATGCTGCGCTCGTCCGCCAGCGCCTCGTCCCAGGCCTGGAAGACCGGCGCTGCGATTTCCAGGAACCGCCGATGCCGCTCCTTGAACTGGTCCTCGGGCATCTGCTGCAGGCGCGCAGCCAGGTCGTCCAGCGTCAGGCAGTTGCTCTTGGCGTGGGCAATGAAGGTCCGCATCAGGCCGATCAGGTCGGCATCCGGCATGGGCTTTGCGCCCTCGGTAGGCAGCTCACGGTCGGGGTTCGGGTCCAGCTCGACATCGGAGTCGCCGAGCTTCTCCGCAAGATGTTCCAATGCGTGCCCGCTGCGCAGGCCAAACGAGGTCGTCTCGACCAGTGCGGTGCCGCGCGCCACGTGCTGCTGGCGCTTCCAGTGCATGCCTTCAGCGTAATTGGCGAAGTGCTTCGGCGGCTGACCATCGGCATCCAGCGCGAAGTGCTCGTGATACAGCGCTGCGTCCGGGTAATAGAAGTCCGGTCGGTACTGGCGATGGGTATCGGTGGCGGTATCAAATTCGTAACGGCGCTCGTAGTCGTACGCCACGCCGTTGTAGAACAGCCAATCGGCAATGACACACTCTTCCAGGCTCTTCACCCGCTCGCCCTGCAGGGTGCGGATGTACGGCGTGCCGTCGCGGTCGTAGCCGTCGGCCATCATCTCCGCACCGAACGGCGGAAGGTCGCGCCCGAACACCAGGCGGAACATGTCCCACTGGGTACGGAAGTGGATCGAGCGGTCCTTCAGGTCGTCCACCAGCTCGGCCAGCTTGTTGAAGCCCAGCGTGGCGTCGATGGCCCATTCGGGAATGTCGGGCTTGCGGCCGGTGGCCTTGCCGATGATGGCCAGGCCCAGCGCATGGAAGGTGCGTGCCTCGACCACGGTGTCGCCCATGCCGAGCCGGTCGAAGGAGCGCTGCGCGCGCTCTTCCAGCTCCTTGGCCGCATCCTTGTTGAAGGCGAGCATGACGATGCGCTCGGGCTCAACGAAGCCGCGGTCGATGGCATAGGCCGCCTTGGCGACCATGGTGGAGGTCTTGCCGGAGCCGGCTGCGGCGACGACCTGCACGCAGTTGTCGAAGCAGATGACCGCGCGGGCCTGCTCCTCGGTCAGCGGCTTGCTTTCCACCCGGTCCAGGAAGTCCTTGGCCAGCACCAGTTCGCGCGTTGTCATGGCCTCGTTGGCGTCCGCCCAGACGGCGGGCCAGTCGAGGTACCAGTCGTTCAGCGCTTCCAGTGCGGCAAGGTGGCTGCTGGCGCGCAGATCGTCATGCACGGACTCGTCAAGGAACAGCCGTTCCAGATCGTCCGGAGCGAGGGGCAGGGTGGGGCGCTCGGCCAGCAGCGCCTGCTGTTCCTGGTGGGTGATCCAGCGGCGGCCGGCACTGCCCCGGTCGGTGAGGGCGTCGGCCTCGGCCAGCCATGCCTGGATCTGCCCCAGGATGTCCTCAAAGAGCGCCTTGCGCCCGCGCGTGGTGCGCGCAAAGAGCACGTGCTGCACGGCCGCCGAAAGCTGGGAGGCATGCCGCTTGGGCAGGCCGTCCACGGACAGCGTTTCGCCGTCCTCGGTCTGCAACGCAACCCTGGCCCAGAACAGCCCCGGACGCACCTGCAGGCGCTGGGCGTCATCCAGTGGCTGCCGGTACTGCCGGCCCTCAATCAGAAGCTCGACCTGCTCGCCATCCAGCCGCAGACGCCAGTCCGGCGAGCGGGTCACACGCTGGCCCCAGCTCGAGGGGCGCCATTCCATAGACATCCAGATACTGCCTTGCGTACGTCACTGGGCGTAAAGCGCCCTTACAGCCCCATGATAAGGGGGCTTGGTGCCGTGCGCGGCGTTTCCGGTCTGGCGGGCCAGCCGCCAGCGATGGCGTTGCACCACCGCTGGCCAACAGATCTCAGGCGTTCACATCCACCACGATCCGCCCGCGCACCTTGCCCGGGATGATCTGTTCGTACACATCCAGCACCTCCGCCAGGCCGATCTGCTGGATGGTGCTCTCCAGCTTCTGCGGGTCGAGGTCGGTCGCCAGGCGATCCCACGCACGCTGCCGGACCTCCTGCGGTGCATTCACCGAATCCACGCCGGCCAGGGTGACGTTGCGCAGGATGAAGGGAATGACCGACCCGTGCAGCGCATCGCTCTGCGCCAACCCACATGCCGCCACGGCGCCACGGTACTTGGTTTCGGCAATTGCGTTGACCAGGGTAGGGCCACCGGCCACGTCCACCACGCCGGCCCAGCGCTCCTTGCTGACCGGCCGCTCGCGCGGCTCGGAGAACTGCGCGCGGTCGATGATCTCCGCCGCACCGAGGCTGTGCAGGTACTCGGCATGTTCCGGACGGCCGGTCGCGGCCACCACGCGGTAACCCAGTTTGGAAAGAATGGCCACGGCAATCGAGCCCACGCCGCCGTTGGCGCCGGTCACCAGCACATCGCCCTTGTCCGGCGTTACACCCGCATCTTCCAGTGCCAGCACGCACAGCATGGCGGTATAGCCGGCGGTACCGATGGCCATGGCATCGCGGGTGGTCAAGTTGCCGGGGATCCTGTTCAGCCATTCGCTACGCACGCGCGCACGCTGGGCCAGGCCGCCGTGGTGGCCCATGCTCAGGTCCCAGCCATTGAGAACCACGCGATCACCGGTCTTGAATTCGGCAGTGCTGGATTCCAGCACCACGCCGGCCAGGTCAATGCCAGGAATGAGCGGATACGTGCGCATCACCGGGCGCTCGTTGGTCAGCGCCAGCGCATCCTTGTAATTGAGCGTTGAATATTCAACCTGTACCAGGACGTCGCCCTCCATCAGGTTGGCTTCATCGAAATCGACCAGTTCAGTGGCAACACCGGTGTCGGTCTTTCGGGTCAGCAGTGCCTTGAAACTCATGGTGGGGCCTCGCGTTCAGGGGATGGCTCCATGCTAGGCTCGCACCGTTATTACAACAAGAACGATGGTTTTTCGTAGGTACTATGGTTTTCCGGAGTAGGTATGCGTAGCAGGCGTTGGGACAACAAGAGCGGTTGTGCCGTAGAGGTCACGCTGTCGGTAATGGGCGGTGTGTGGAAGCCGATCATTCTGTTTCACCTGATGACCGGTAAGCGGCGTTTCATGGAACTGACCCGGCGCGTGCCGAATGCCACCCAGTCCATGCTGACCAGCCAGCTGCGCGAGCTTGAAGCCGACGGGGTGGTGATCCGCCATGTTTACCCCGAAGTGCCGCCGAAGGTGGAGTACGAGCTTTCCGAGTTCGGTCGCACGCTGGTGCCGGTGCTGCTGGCCATGCGCGAGTGGGGTGAGACGTATCGCGGCTATCAGCAGACGGATGCCCCCGCTGACGCGTGAGTGATGTCGCGTTCAGCTTGGCGATTCGGGCCGAATCACCCGTGTGGCTCGACAGTTCCGGTCGACGTATTACCTGATCCTGCATGCATTTCGACACGCTGTGACGCTACCGCCACGACTACGCGCAGAAGTGGAATTTCCCTACTTTTAAGCGTTGAAGAAGTGCGGCAATCATCGCCTCGCCAAGGCACCTGCCCTGGCCGGGATTGGCGTCCCGAACTTACATGATGCGCGGCGTCTCGGTTGCAGCCAGCGCTGCGGCCGCGACAATGCACCGCCTGCCAGCTTATGGCGGACGGTGCGTGGGGATCTCGCGATCCGCCGGCTTCTTGCATCATGTATCCGGCACGCCAACCCGCACCGTCCGCCACCTTGCATCTGCAGGTGGCCACACCGTGAGGTTGCCGCCATGTCCGTCCGTCTTCCCGACTATCCCCGGCTGCACGCGCTGCTCGGCAGTGCCGTGCGCGATCTTCCCAATGCCCTGGCCGAAAGGCTCGAGGATGCCCTCTGCGAATCCGCCGAATCCGCTGCGTCATCCGCTTTCCTGGCCCTGCTGAAAAGCTTCGGCAAAAACACGCGGGCCGATGGCCAGCCCTGGACCGAAACCCGCCTCAGCCCGGGCCGTGCGTTCGATATGGCCCTGGCGACCCGCAGTGCGTCGGGCATTACCGCACTGACGGCCGTGCTGCACGCCGCCCACGTCGCGCGGGAGAGCGACGATCCGGACAGCTGCCCGTCCTCGGCGGTCATCGACGGACTGTTCAACGCCTGCCAGGTGCTGTCGCTGCAGGTGGAACGCAGTCTGGTGCCGTGAAGGTTGGGACGCCGTTCCTGTCCCATTGACACCCGGTTCCCTATAGTGGCCCCGGAACCCTGCTATGGATTGGCCATGCACGTGATGTCCCCCGGCCGCTGCCTGGTACTGGCGCTTGCTGTCGCAGTAAGTGCCGGTGCCTGTGCACGGCCGCCGTCCAACGAACACGAAAGGAATCCTGCCATGACGGGCGCAACCCAGACCGGCCGAACCCTCAATGGGCATACCTACACCGACGCCCCGGTGGATGTGAAACTCGGTCCGACGACGTTCCGGTTTCCCGCCAATTATCTGGACAGCCAGATTGCGCCCTGGCCGGGCGAGGGCGTTACCCTGGTGATTGAATGGCCGGATATGAAGCCGACGGCGCCAGGCGCGCGGGCCGATCCACGCACAAACGATTTCCGAAAGGAGATCAAAGTCCTCATTGACTACGTCGACCGTGTGCCCATCGAAACAGCGTTGGCACGGTACTCGGGCGACGAGGCCCGTACGGCGGGCGATTCGGTGGAGCACGGTGATCCTGCTGCCAGGCTTGATCTGCGTATCGCGCAGCCTGAAACCTTGGGCTTGATTCCGTACGCCATCGATGAAGAGAAGATGGCCGTGTATTCAGAGCAGTACCAGGCCCGCTATGGCAGGCCGGCACCGCGGAACCCGGCTTACGAAGGTGACTGGTACGTGGTCCGTGATGCACAGGCTCGCCTGACCACCTTCATCAAGTGCGACAGCAGGAAGCACAGTGAGGATGGCCTGCGTGTGCAAGGAAGCGAGGTAACGGAAATGCCTGGATCTACAGTGGCAGGTTGTACGCACTACTTCGTGGATGACGAAAGCAAGCTTTCGATCATGCTCAGCTATAACAGGGTGTTTCTGCAGGATTGGAAACGCATGGAGAGTGCTGTGAGGCGCGTCCTTGCGGAAAGCAAGGTGAAGTAATTTTTTGCCTACAGGGAGGCAGGCATGAGTGGATTGAGCCAAAAGAATCTGGAGATCCTCGGACATTACGCCAAGTCCGGGAATCGCGAGCTTTACTGGAACTATCTGTCGCAGCTGGAGGGCGCCGACGGCTACGGGACGCTGGCACTTGGAGTGGTGCGCAATGACAGCCTGCCTGGACGTGTTGCCAAAAGTTACGCGCAGAGCCACGCGTCGCACCAGCACGACAATGGCTCCCGCCACCCCAACGCGAATCTGAGCGAGCGGGAATGGGAGTCTTTTGGGCAGACCCTGATTGTGCAGGACCTCGAGCGCAGGCAGCGCTGGTTCGACCTGAAACGCCCGGATCTTGCCTTGAACCTGCCGGGCAGGGACGTGATGCTGTCGCATGATCGTGCCTTCGAGCATCACAGGCTTGATCCAAACTGCTGGACTCCGCGCGTGCTGCTGCAGGCTGCGCTGGCCAAGGAAGGTCCGCAGAAGATGGAGCAGATCTGGACCGGCATGCTTAGCAACGACTACCGAGGCATGACGCGCGCCTGGGATACCAGTACCGATGCCGTAACGCAGATGGGGGCATGGAAGGGCGGTCGCTACGTACTCACGTTGACGGCGCATGAAGCCGTCCAAGCCCTTGAAGGTCGCTCGTCGGTCGACCCAAACGTGATTGGCGGCAACAGCTACTACGCCATGTACTTCGAGGGAGACAAGAAGTGGACCAGTGTCAGCGCCGGTGGTGGCCATGTGACGATGAGCGAGATCACCGATCCCGTACGCATTGCCGAGCTCAACGACGCCCGCGAAGTTCGCCTGGAGCGCCAGCAGAAGGCAGGCCAGTTCCATCCCGAGGACAACTTCCGCACGATTACGCGCAGCCCACTCACGGCGTCGGTGGACGATCTGCCAGACCCGCGCCTCGCCCCGACCCGGTTGGCCGATATCGGCCCGGGCCATGCCGAGTACGGTCTGCTGCAACAGGTCAGACAGGGTGTCGCTGTTCTGGATGCGCAGGCCGGGCGCACGCATGATGAAAGCAGCGAGCGCCTGACCGCCAGCGTGATGGCGCTGGCGCGCCAGCACAACCTGGAGCGGGCCGACCACGTGATGCTGAGCGCGCAGACGAGCGACAACCCTGCCGGCCGCAATGTCTTTGTGGTGCAGGGCGAGCCAAACGACCCCGCGCATCTTCGCGCGTCGATGCCGACGGATCTCGCGGTGCAGACACCGGTCGAGCAGTCGCTGCAGCGCCTGCAGGTGGCCAGCGTGGACCGCGAGCAGAGCCAGGTGCAGCGCCAGCAGCAGGAGATGGACCTGCAGACACGGGACAATCCATCCATGCGCATGGGCTAGGCGCCATGACGACGTAACCGAAGCCTCACGTCGCCTTTGCAACTTCGCGTGCAGCCATTGCTAAGTTCGCTTGCAACCCATTCAAGGAACGCAGCAATGACCCGGAAGTCCCCGCTTGTCCTGTTCGGCCTCTGCCTGGCCCCGGCGCTGGCCTTGGCCCAATCCGACCGCCAGGTGGCCGAAGACATGGTCACCCGCGCGGCCAACGTCTGTCCTGGCCACAGCACCGAGCGCACTGCGCCTACGGTGAAGAAGGTGCCGGTCGGTGCACTGCGCGTCATGCTCGACCGCGGCCTGGTGATGTGCCCGGACCGCCGCCTCGACGCCACTGCACCGGCCGTGTTCTACGGCCGGGTGGGGGTTTTCGGCTGGAATCCGGAGGTGCCGGCTGCTGCGGCGGTGGTCGTGGCGAAGATCGACCAGATGACCCGGAAGGATGAGTACCCGGTGGAAACGCTGGTGTGGGATGCCAAGGGCACCGCGCTCACCCAGCAGACCGTGCCGGCGTTCGAGCCGCGTCCAGGGGCCGCGGTGTTGTACAAGGTGCGCTGAGCGCGGCGCCGCCCCGGGTAGAGGCCCACCCGAGTGAGGCACCATTGCACCGCTACGATGGACGCCCACCTTCGTGGACGCTCTGATGTTTGCATGCCCAGCGCCAGCGCCAGCGCCGTGCCCACCAAGGTGTGGCCCCCGTTCGACGCGGCTGTCCCGCGCGTACTGAGGTTGGCGGGGAAAGTGGATGGCCACTTCCCCCGCTGCGCCCCGCAGCACCGCCTCAGAAGTTGTAACCCGCCTGCACGTAGACCCGCCGCGGTTCTCCCGGGAAATGCCCGTTGCGCTCGATGAAGCCGCTGGCGGCATACACCTTGTCGAACAGGTTCTTTACGTTGGCCTGGAACTGCCACTGCTGCCAGGTGGTCTTCCAGCTCATGTCGAACACGGCGTAGGGCTTCACCCGCTGGCCGTCCAGGCTGACGCGCTCACCCACGTAATCGGCACCAAAGCCGATGGCCGAATGCAGGGCGGGCAGGTCGTAGCGGGTCCACAGGCCCAGCTTGTTGCGCGGCGCATTGGCGAAGCGATCGCCGGAGGCATTGGTGATCCCGTTCGGGCCGGCATCCTTCACCCGCGCGTCGTTGTAGGCGTAGGTCAGGTTCAACACCCAGCGCTCGGTCACGTCGGCCAGCAGGTCCATCTCCATGCCGGTGCTGCGCACCAGGCCCAGCGCGGCCAGTTGGTTCACCCCGCCCACCACTTCGCCGGTAGCCTGCACGATGTTGCTGCGATCGATGCGGTAGGCGGCCAGGTTCAGGGTTACCCGGTCGGCCAGCAGCGATTTCATGCCCACTTCCCACTGCTTGCTGCGCTCGGCATCGAACGGACCGCCTGCCGCTGAATTCTGGTTCGCCGCGCTCTGCGGCACGAAGCCGCTGGCCACGTTGGCGTACAGGTTCAGGCCGTCTCGCGCGATGAAGGTGCTGCCCAACCGCCAGCTGATGTCGTTGCCATCCACGCTGCTGTGGGCGATGCGGTCTTCGTCCTTGAAGCCGTCCCAGCGCAGGCCGGCCAGCACATGCCAGCGCGGGGTCAGGGTCAGCTCGTCCTGCAGGTAGCCGCCGTAGCGCTGGCTGCGGGTGGAGGTGCCGCGCCAGGGCAGGGCGGCCAGGTTGTAGTCATGCCAGGTGCTGGCGCCGTACACCGGGTTGAACAGGTCAATGCCCTGCACCGGGCCGGCGCCACGGGCCAGGTCGGCACTGTTGGCGGTCTGCGCGGTGAAGTCCGCATCGGTCTGGTACACGTCGGCGCCGAACAGCACCTTGTGTTCAATGCCACCGGTACGGGTGCGCCAGACCGCATTGGCGTTGGCGGTGACGGCGTCGTTGTCGCGGATCTGGTTGCGCAGCTGGCGGGTCATCCACTCGGCCACGCCGTCGCCGTCACGGTCGATCAGCCCCATCGGCTCGTGGTACATCTGGTGTTCGCTGTTCTTGAACCAGCGCGCCGCCACATCCACATCCAGCGTATCGGTGGGCGCGAAGCGATACTGCGCCAGCGCCACCTTGGCGCGCATGTCCAGGAAATCGCTGGCCTCGTTGTGGTTCCAGCGGCGGTCGGTCAGGAAGGTGCCGTTGTCGTCCACCGGCACGCCGCGCAGGCGGTTGCCGCCCAGGTTCTGGGTGATATCGGTGAACTGCAGCACCAGCTCGCCGGTGTCGCCCACGTCGAAGGCCAGCGAGGCATCGCCAATCACGCTTTCACTGTCGGTGTTCCAGCGTACGCCCGATTCGCTATCGCCATAGATGCCCGCGCGGTAGCGCACGCTGCCGCTGCGGTTCAACGGGCCGGTGCCTTCAACCGAGGCGGCGCGGAAGTCCTCGTTGCCCACCTGCAGCTCGATGCGGCGCTCGGCGGTGGCCTTGGGCTTGCGGGTGACGTAGTTGATCACGCCACCGGCATCGCCGCCGCCGTACAGGGCACCGGCCGGGCCCTTCAGCACTTCCACCCGTTCGATGTTGAACAGCTGCGGGACCGAAAAGCCGGCATAGGGATCGCCGCGCAGGCCGTCGTACAGCACGTTTTCCTGGCGGAAGCCGCGCAGGGTCACGCCGGCGTAGCTGAAGAAGCTAATGCCGCTGATGCTGCGGTACAGATCGGTCACCTGGCGGGCGGCCTGGTCATCGATCAGTTCGCGCGGCAGTACCTGGATCGACTGCGGCACCAAGGTCAGCGGGGTGTCGGTGCGGGTGCCGACGGCGGCGTCGTCCACCCGGTACAGGGTCTGTGCGCGGCCGCGCACTTCCACTTTGTCCAGATCCTGCACGCCGGCAGGCGGGCTGTCGGCGGCGTGGGCGGCAATAGCTAAGGGCAGGGCGAGCGCGGCGCACAGGGCGCGGCGACGGAGCAGTCTCGAGGGCATGGGCAGTGTGGGGGTGGCTGCAAATGAGAAATATTAGCATTTGCAACACTTCGACACGCATCCCCCGTTCGGGCAATGCCGTTTTCTTTCAAAGACGCAGGGTCAGTACCGTGCCCGAATCGATGGCGCTGGCTACCGATAGCGTGCCGCCATGGGCCTTGGCGATCTGCGAGGCGATATACAGCCCCAGGCCCAGGCCGGAATCCAGGCGCTTTTCCTGCGGGCGAGAGAACGGCTCGAACAGCGCCGCCAGGTGCGCCTGCGGGATCACCCCGGCGTTGGCTACCTCGATCCGCAGGCCTTCGCCGTCGCTGCGGCCTGTCACCCGTATCGGTTCTCCCGGGCTGCCATGCACGGCGGCGTTGATGACCAGGTTGGCCAGCAACTGGCACAGGCGCGCACCGTCGCAGCGGAATACCGGCGGCAACTGCAGATCCAGCTCGCAACGGCGCTGCGGATAGGCGCGCATCGCTTCGCGGCAGGCCACGGCCAGCACCCCGGAAAGATCGGACCAGTCTTCCAGCCTCAGGGCAATGCCGGTGCCCAGGCGGCCCCGGGCGAAGTCCAGGGTCACATCGATCAGCTCGGCGATGCGATCGGTACTGTCGTTGATGTGCTCCAGCACCTTCTGCTGCGCCATGCTCAGCGTCCCGAGCGAAAGCAGGTCGGCGCCAGCGCGAATGGCCTGCACCGGATTGCGCAGATCGTGGGCCAGCACCGCGATGAACTCCTCGCGCTCCTTGCCCACCCGCAGCAGCTCGGCGTTGTTGTGCTCGGATTCGGCCAACTGCACGTCGCGGCTGGTCCCATCACGCTTCAGGCCATCGATCAGCTCCGCATCGGCATCGTGGCCGTGCACCGCATCAATCTGCGCGGCCACCAGCCGCGCCAGCATCGTCAGCGCCGCCACATGGCTTTCGTCCACCGGCCGGGGCAGCGGATCGAGCGTGCAGAGCGTACCGAAGATGCTGGCGTCGGCCAGGGTGATCGGCACGGAGATATAGCTGCGGAATCCGTACAGACCCGGTACCGGGCTGTGCTGGAAACCGGGGTGGGTGTGCGCGTCGGCAAACCACACCGGGCATTGCTGGGCCTTCACGTCCTTGCAGAAGGTCTTGTTGATGTCCAGCACCATGCCATTGCTGATGCCCAGGCCGGCGCGGTCAACGCTCTGCACGGCCCGCCAGCGGCTGTCGGTCACTTCGCCTACCAGCGCCACGCGCATGCCGGTCAACTGGCAGGCGAGATCAAGGGAGGGACGGAAGTCGATTCGTGTGGGCATCGCAGGCGGTCCGGCAATCGCGTCTGGGCCTGGGCAGTATAGCCACCGGCAGCGCGTGCAAGCGGATCACTCGGCCAGGGAGGCACCCTGCAGGCGGCGGCTGTGGCTGGTGAACAGCTGATCCGGATCCATCGGCCGGGCCAGGGCAAATCCCTGGATCTCATCGCAGCCCAGTGCGCGCAGGCGGCTGACCTGGTCGGCACTCTCGGCGCCTTCGGCCACCACGCTGTAGCCCAGGCGGTGGGCCAGGCCGATGATGGCTTCCACCTTCACGCTGGACCGGTTGTCCAGGCACAGGCGATCGATCAGCGACTTGTCCAGCTTCAGTGTGCTGATCGGCAGTTCGGTCAGGTAACCAAAGTTGCTGTAGCCGCTGCCGAAGTCGTCCACCGCCACGCGGATGCCCGCATCGGCCATCCGCTTCAGTTGTACGCCCTGCTGCGAATCGGCACGCAGCCATTGGCTTTCTGTGATCTCCACCTCGACCTGCGTGCAGGCCAGGCCGCGCCGGTCGATCCCGGCGATCAAGCGCTCGGCCGCGCCTTCGCGGGCCATGTCGCGGGCCGAGTAGTTGATCGACAGGTTCAGCGGCAGGCCATCGGCGTGCCAGCGTGCAAGCTGGTCCAGTGCGCGGTCCACCACCCAGTCGGTGATTCCGTGCATCAATGCGGTGCGTTCGAACACCGGAATGAACTCGGCCGGGCTGACCGGACCCAGTTGCGGGTGGTTCCAGCGGATCAGCACTTCGGCCGCAACGGGCTGCAGGTCACGGGCGCGGAAGCGGGGCTGGTAGACCAGATGGAACTCATCCTGCTGCAGCGCCGTGCGCCCGTCGGTGGCCAGCCGGTAGCCGCGGCGGGTACTGGCATCGTGGCCCTGCGAGTACCAGCGGAAAGGGGCGCGGGCGGACACCGCCGCGCTCAGCCCCACCAGCAGGCGGCGGATCACTTCCCCGGCGCTGTGCTGGCCCAGGGTCAGCTCGCACACACCGGCGTGGAAGCCCGGTGACATCGGCACTTCGGCGGCCATCATCGGCCGGGTCACCCGCGCCTGCAGTTCGGCCAGCAGGGCTTCCACCGCGCTGGCCTGCTGCAGTTCCAGCACGAAGGCAAAGCGGGCCACGCCCACGTGGTAGACCTGGGCCAGCCCGTCCAGTGCCACCTTCAGGCGCACGCCGGTGCGCCGTATCAGCGTTTCCAGCGGCGCCATGCCCAGCACCTGTCCCGCCTCGGTGGAAACGGCGGTATCAAACACATCCACCAGCACCGCATGCATGAAGGTTCCCGGCTCGCGTTCGGCCAGCGCATCGTGGTCCAGCATGAACTGCTGGCGATCAGGCAGTCCGCTCACCGGGTCGCTGCGCCCGCTCATCGCGCGCAGCTCCAGCTCGTTCATGGCTGCCCGCGCCAGCGTTTCCAGCTGCCGCCGCTCGGCCTCGGACAGCGTGCGCGGCGCATCGTCCATCACACAGAACGCGCCGATGGCCACGCCGTTGCGTGCCACCAGGGGCGCCCCGGCGTAGAAGCGCAGGTGCGGCTCGCCGGCCACCAGCGGATTGCTGGCATGATGCGGGTGCTGCAGCAGATCGTCGATCACCAGCGTTTCGGCTGAACCAATCGTGCTGGCGCATATGGAATCGCGGATATGGGTCTGCGACACCGCAAGGCCACGGCGAGAGACCAGCCGCTGGCGGTCGATCTGCAGCAGCGAAACAAACGCCACCGGCACGTTGAAGGTGTGCGTGGCCAGCTCGGTCAGGCTGTCCAGCGAGGCGCCACTGATCTCGCCCAGCGCATTGAGGCCGGCGAGGGTGGACATTCGTTCTTCATCACGGCTGGCGGGCATGTACGGGAAATCGTTACGGCAGTGGGGGCGCGATACACCCCCAGCATGCCGCAGGCGGCGCGAAGGCGGTGTGGCGTCGGCTTGCACGGCGCGGCCCTGCGATCCTGCCCACTGAATCCTTCAGCTGGGCAGGGCAGGGCGTGCGCTTACGCTGCGCGCTGCAACGTCGCGCGTGGAGCGCCGGCGGCGGCGATCTTGAACGTCGCTGCGGCCTGGTCCAGCGCGCTGGCCTGCTCGGCCATGGCACGCGCCGATGCACTGGCTTCTTCCACCAGTGCGGCATTCTGCTGGGTGGCCTCGTCCATCTGCGCGATGGTCTGGTTCACCTGCTCGATGCCGGACGCCTGTTCGCTGCTGGCCTGGGCGATCTGCTGGATCAGCGTATCGGTCTGGGCGGCGGCGGCGCGCAGCTGCTCGATGGCCTGTTCCGATTGGCGGGCGATGCCGATGCCGGCCTGCACGTTCTCGCCGGAGGTTTCGATCAGCGCCTTGATGTCCTTGGCCGACGCTGCCGCGCGCTGGGCCAGGGTACGCACCTCGCTGGCCACCACGGCGAAGCCGCGCCCCTGTTCCCCGGCGCGTGCCGCTTCCACGGCGGCATTCAGGGCCAGGATGTTGGTCTGGAAGGCGATGCCATCGATCAGGCCCACCATCTCGCCGATCCGCTGGGACGAGGCGTCGATCTGCTGCATCACCTCCACCACATCCTGCACCGCGCGGGCGGTGCGCTGCACGGCGTCGCCGGCGCTGCGCGAGGCGGCGTTGGCATGCTGGGCATGCTCGGCGTTCTGGCGCACGGTCGAAGTCAGTTCTTCCATCGACGCGGCGGTTTCCTCCAGGTTGGCCGCCTGGCTCTCGGTGCGGCGCGAAAGATCGGCATTGCCGGCGGCGATTTCGTCCGACCCGCTGGCAATGGACGCTGCCGCCGTCTGGATGCGTTGCACGATGCCCGACAGGTTTTCAGCGGTGCGGTTGGTGTCGCGCTGCATGGCCGCGAACACACCCTGGTAGTTGCCCTGCAGGCGTCGGCTCAGGTCACCCTCGGCCATCGCGCCCAGCACCACCGACAAGGCCTTCAGGCTGCCATCGGCGGTTTCCATCAACTGGTTCAGATCCACGATCATGCGCTGGAAGTCGTGGCGATAAGCACCGGCATCGCCGCGCGCGCTGAAGTCGCCGGCCGCTGCCGCGCGGGCCAGGCGCTGGATGTCCTGGTTGATCGCGTGCAGGCTGGCCTTGGCCGCATCCATCGATTCATGCAGCATCGCGCGGCTGCCGGGCAGGCGCCGGGCGTCGCGGCGCAGATCGCCCTGGGCATACTCGTTCAGCACCTCGATCGCATCGACGATCGCGTCCAGATGCTCGAACACCATGGTGTTCATGCCCTCGGCCAGCTCGCCATACACGCCCGGGAAGTCGGTCGGCATGCGGTGGGTGATGTCCTCGGCGGCATGTTTGTCGATCATCTGCCGGGTCTGCTGGGAAAAGCGCTGCAGCAGCTGCACCATGCCATCGGTGGCACGCAGCATCTGGCCCACCTCGTCCTGGCTGTCATCCTGGGCGCGCACGCTCAGGTCGCCACGGGTCACCGCATTGATCGAGGCCTGCACGCGTGCCAGCGGCACGGTCAGGCTGCGCGAGATCAGCCACGCGGCCAGGATGCCCAGCGCCAGGCTGGCGACGCCGAAAAGGGTCAGCAGGCCGGTGGTGCGCGCCGCCAGCGACTGCATCTCCGCTGCTGCTTCGGCTACAAGCTTCTGCTGCAGATCGGCGAACTCGCTCAATGCCGTGTTCCATTGCGCCGCGGCCGGCGCCACCTTGTCCAGCAGCAGGGCGTCGGCGGCCTCGAAATCGCCGGCACGCATGCGCCCATCCAGCTCGGCCAGTGCGGCCTGTGTGGCCTGCTGGTGCGCGGCCACCTTGTCACGCATGGTCTGTGCCAGCGGGCTGGTGGCCGGCCGTGCGGTGAAGTGCTGCCAGATCTGATCGTAGCGCGCGGTCTGCGCCTGCACGGTGGCCAGGTCACGCTCCAGTGCCTGGCCGCGGCGCAGCAGCATATCGCGGCGCAGCAGCAACAATTCCTTGTTGATGATCAGCATGTCGTACAGCTCGCCCATGCGGGTCACGCGTACGTTCACGGCGTTGTCGAACTGTTGCCGCTGTTTGTAGTTGCTGTGCAGGGCGATCGCGAGAATGGTGGCGATCATCAACAACAGGATGGAAAAACCAGCGGTAAGGCGGGTGCCTACCTTGAAGCGGCGCAATGTGTTCAATTTGTGAAGTCCGGTAGTCGTCGTAAGCCCGACTGCCGGGCGTGTCTGCACAGGAGAGAGTCCCGGCAGGCAGTACAACGATAGCGGCGGCGCAGGCTGAAGCTTTAGCGCCGCGGTTCGGATTTTTTTTTAGCGCCTGCGGATCAGGCAATGCAGAGCACGAACACCGCCGACAGTGCGACCATCAGCACGAACACGCGTCGGCTCAGGGCCAGGCAGGCCAGGCCTGCGGCCAATGCCCATGCACCGAGCAGGATGCAGACCAGCAGCCACAGTCCCATCCCCATCAGCGAGCCGGACACTACGCCCGACAGCGCCAGCGCCTTGAACAGGCCCACGCCCAGCACGCTGCCCAGCATCCCTGCCTGCAGGGCGACGGCATCATGGCGGGCAGGGGCGGGGCGGCGATGCATGGCTGCACTGTGCCGCAAGCCACATCCACGCCATGTGTTTTTCAAGGGGTCGGATCCCTTTGCAGCGGAAAGGGCTCTGACCCCAAGCCCGTCGCTCATGCATCGTCATCCAGTGCATCGCCATCCCAATCGGGCAGCGCGCTGTCGGGACGCAGCGCATCCGGGTCCACCGGCTCCAGCAGCGTGTAGTCATTGCGTCGAGGGTCGCGGATACCCAGGCCGACATGGGCAGCTTCCAGCATGGCGGTATGCGCGTGCCGTCGCAGCTGCGCCGGGGTGGCAAGCTCGCCCCTCAGCCAGGCCGCCGCCGCCACGGGCTCCACAAACACCGGCCCATCAGCAGACAGCGGGGCCGGGATCGCCGGATTGCCATCGGTCAGGATCGAAAACGTGTCGCGCATGTCGCCGGCCTCGTCCTGCCAGTGCTCCCACAGCCCTGCTGCCAGCAAGGCCAGGCCATCCTGCCGCTGCACGAACATCGGCCAGGGCGGTCTCCGCCGCCGGTCCCATTTGAAATAGCCCGTCATCGGCACGATGCAGCGCCGCTTGCTCCAGGCATCGGCAAAGATGCGGCTGCGGGGTGCGCGTTCCAGCCGGGCGGTCACCGTGGTGTAGGGCGTGGAGGGTTGTTTCGACCAGCGCGGCACCAGGCCCCACTGCATCTCCGCAACGACCGTGGTGGTGTGCGCATCGGTGGCCCCTGCCGCCCAGACCCAGGCGTGGCCGTCCTTGCCGATGTTGTAGCGCGCATCTGCCGTTGCCAGTGCTGCCGCCACGTTACCGGGCAGGGCAGCAGGGAAGCTGTCCACGTCCACGAAGGCCTGCACGAAACGTCGCATGCCCGCTCCGTCGCCGCCTCAGCGCGGCGGATGTGCCTGCAGCACGTTGCGCCCTCGCGGGGTCAGGTCGATGTCGCCGTCTTCCGCCTGCACGGCAAGCCCTGCCGCGACCGCCCAGGTGGCGGCGTCACTGTCCACGCGTTCCGCATCGGCTATGGCCTGCAGGATCCGGCGCCGTGCATCGGTCAGCGACGCGTCCATGCTCATACGCCCAGCACCGGCGGCAGCTGCCAGTCGGTCACGCGCGCATTGCTCACTGCCTGGTGGCATCCGCAGTCTTCACAGCGGAACAGGGTGCCGCCCGGCAGGTGCAGCAGATTGCCTTCGGTGGACGATGTCGTGGCCTCGCAGTGGTTGCAGGTCACCGTCAGCGACGTGATGCGCTCGACCCCCCCGGCCATGTTGAAGACGGCCTCGAAGGCGCGAATGGCGAAATGACCGGTGTCCGACATGAGGGAAGGGGCCAGGGGGAAGGTGCATTCATCGTCACACTTTCACCTGTGATGACCCCGTCAGTCCGATGCGGTGGCGAGGTCAAATCCACCCGCATGGTCGCAGCCCCTGCCGGCGGCAAGGGCTGCGCCCAGGGCCTCAGGCGGCCTTGCGGCGGCGGTCCACCATCACCGATACGCACCACAGCAGCAGGCCGCCGATGGCAGTCGCCGCGCCCACATAGCCGGTGGTGGCCGGGCTGAAGCCGGCGCTGATGGCCATGCCGCCCAGCCATGGGCCCAGTGCATTGGCTGTATTGAACGCAGCGTGGTTGGAGGCGGCGGCCAGGGTCTGCGCTTCGCCAGCCACGTCCATCAAGCGGGTCTGCAGCACGGCCGCCAGTGCGCCCATGGTGCCCACCGTCACGATCATCGGGCCGATGGACCACACCGACTGCGCTGCAACCGGGTACAGCAGCAGCATCACGATCGACCAGGCCAGCACCACTGCGGCGGCCTTGAAGTGGAACTTGTCCACCAGCCAGCCGCCGGCAATGTTGCCGATGATCGCGCCGACGCCGAACACGCCTACCGCCAGCGGCATCCACGACTCGGCCACGCCGGTCACCTGCACCAGCGTGGGGGCCAGATAAGTGAACACACAGAACATGCCGGCAAAGCCGACCGCACCAATCGCCAGCGCCAGCCATACCTGGGTGGTGTTGAACGCGCGCAGCTCGCGCATCGGCGAGGTGCGCACCTCGTCCGGGTCGGGCAGCAGGAAGCGGGCGATCATCACCACGGTGGCGATGGCCAGCAGGCTGACCAGGGCGAAGGCGGTGCGCCAGCTGACCTGCTGGCCCAGCCAGGTGGTCAGCGGGTTGCCGATCAGGATCGCAATCGACAGGCCCAACAGCACCCGCGACATCGCTTGGCCGCGCTGGCCGGCCGGGCTGATTGCCGCGGCCACCAGCATGGCCACGCCGAAGTAGGCGCCGTGCGGCAGGCCGGCGACGAAGCGGGCGACCAGCATGGTGGCGTAGTTGGGCGCCAGGGCGCTGGCCAGATTGCCCACGGCGTAGAAGCCCATCAGCGCCAGCAGCAGCTTGCGCCGCGGGAAGCTGGCGCCGACGAAGGCCAGGATCGGGGCGCCGACCACCACGCCGATGGCGTAGGCACTGATCAGGTGGCCCACCTGGGTTTCGCTGATGGACAGGCCGCGGCTGATTTCCAGCATCAGGCCCATGCTGGCGAATTCACTGGTACCGATGGCAAAGCCACCCAGCGACAGGGCGATGATGATCAGGGTGCGCTGGCGGGGCGTGAGCCGTGCGGCCAGGGAGGAATTGGGGCTCATGCGGGGGCGCAATGGGGCAGGGGAACGGGCCATTGTACTGCTGCACTGCAGCAGGCGGCAGCGGCGTTCAGGAAAATCAGTGTTCGGCCGGTGGCGCGCCTAAACGGCCGTCGGCCCCAGCTGCGCCCGTGCGGCGCGGTACTTTCCGCGCAGGCGCTCGGCGGTGGCCACATCAAGGGCCGACAGCCGGGTTTCATCGGCATTGTCGGCGATATCGGCCAGCTTCACTTTCAGTGCCAGCGGGTTGGCTGCGATGCCTGCGTAGTAATGAGCGGTGTCGGCAGTGTGGTTGCGGCTCAGCAGTTGCACGGCGTGTTGGATCGTGGGCGGGAAGTCCTGCACCTGGGCGGCGAACCCGGGGCAGTCCTCCAGCACGTCGTGCAGCCAGGCCACCACTTCGGCGTCGTCATCGCCGCGTACCCGTGCCGCGACGCGGGCCACATGTCCGATGTAGGGCGCGCCGGCCTTGTCGATCTGCCCGGCGTGGGCCTCGGCAGCCAGTGTGCGGGCGCGTGCAATCCAATCCATGGTGGTCTCCAAAGCGCAGGCGTGTATTGTCAGGGGTGGCACCGGCGCGTTGCCAGCCCTGATCGGGGCGACGCACCGGCCCGTCGTGGGAACGACATGTGAACGCCGTCACGGAGTGAAGCGATGCAGGAGTACACGCACCAACTTGAACTACGTGGGCGCTACCGATTGGTAGCGGTGACCCACGCGCCGGTGTACGCTCCCGGCGATGTGATCGGGCATGCGGTCATCGCCGATGACGGGGAACGTCTGTCCGATCTGATGTCGCTGGCCGAGGCGCGGCACTACCTGGAAGGGCTGCTGCGGGAAGAGGGCATCGAGCCCGGGCTGGAGGATGAAAACCACCTGCGGAAGAAGGCGTCACGCTGGCGCCGCCGCTAGTTCGTCGCGCCCTTGGGCGCATCATGGAGGATTCGGGTGTTGCCCAGTAAGAAGTATCTGCTCATCGCCATCGCCACGCTGGCGACCCTGGTGCTCGGGTTTGCGCTGTCCGGTTATCTGACCCTGCTGTTGCTCGGCCTGGATACCAAGCTCTTCACCTGGAACACCTACTACCAGTATTTCAATGCCCTGGACCAGCCGCAGGTCGCCCCGTTCGTGGGCAAGATCAAGTGGGCCGGCTACCTGGGCTTCGGCGTGCCGCTGCTGGTGCTGGCGGTGATCGCACTGGTGGCGCTGCTGAAGAAGGACAAGCGCTCGCTGCACGGCGATGCCCGCTTTGCCACCAGTGCCGACCTGGCCAAGCACGGCATGTTCAAGAAGTCCGGGCAGAGCATCGTGGTAGGCAGCCATGGCGGCAAGCTGGTGCGCCTGGACGGCCAGCAGTTCGTGATCCTGGCCGCGCCCACCCGGTCGGGCAAGGGCGTGGGCGTGGTCATTCCGAACCTGCTGGAATACGGCGAATCGCTGGTGGTGCTGGACATCAAGCAGGAAAACTTCGACCTGACCAGTGGCTGGCGCGCCAGCCAGGGTCAGGAAATCTACCTGTTCAATCCCTTCGCCGAAGACCGCCGCACGCACCGGTGGAACCCGCTCAGCTATGTGTCCGACGATCCGGCCTTCCGCGTCTCGGACCTGATGAGCATCGCCGCCATGCTGTACCCCGATGGCGCCGAGGACCAGAAGTTCTGGGTCAGCCAGGCCCGCAATGCCTTCATTGCCTTCACCCTGTACCTGTTCGAGAACTGGGACGACGAGCGCGCCAGCGGCTTCCCCGGCGGCATGGGCACGCCCACGCTGGGTTCGGTCTACCGCCTGTCCTCCGGTGACGGCACCGATCTGAAGAAGTTCCTGAAGAGCCTGTCCGAGCGGCCGTTCCTGAGCAGCAACGCGCGCTCGGCGTTCGCCAACATGCTGTCCCAGGCCGATGAGACCTTCGCCTCGATCCTGGGTACCTTCAAGGAACCGCTGAACGCCTGGATCAATCCGGTGCTGGACAAGGCCACCAGCACCAACGACTTCCTGCTCACCGACGTGCGCAAGAAGAAGATGACCATCTATATCGGCATCCAGCCCAACAAGCTGGCCGAGAGCCGCCTGATCATCAACCTGTTCTTCAGCCAGCTGATCAACCTCAACACCAAGGAACTGCCCAAGTCCAATCCGGACCTGAAGTACCAGTGCCTGCTGCTGATGGACGAATTCACATCGATCGGCAAGGTGGACATCATCGCCTCGGCCGTATCCTACATGGCCGGCTACAACGTGCGCCTGCTGCCCATCATCCAGAGCATGTCGCAGCTCGATGCCACCTATGGCCGGGAAACCTCGCGCACCATCATCACCAACCACGCGCTGCAGATCCTGTACGCGCCGCGTGAGCAGCAGGACGCGAACGACTACTCGGACATGCTGGGCTACACGACCATCCGCAAGAAGAACGTGACCCATGCCCGGGAGAAGACCCACAGCTACAGCGAAGAGCGGCGCGCGCTGATGCTGCCGCAGGAGCTGAAGGCGATGGGTCCGGACCAGGAGGTATTCCTGTACGAAGGCATCCCGCATCCGGTGAAGTGCGACAAGATCCGCTATTACAAGGATCGCTATTTCACGTCGCGTCTACTTCCGAAAGTTGACGCTCCGGTGCTCGATATTTGAGTTGTCGAGTGCTGAATGTGACGCATGCACGAATTCATGGATGTGAATTCGTGAGGTGCGTCAAAAAAACACCATACGTTGATGGAATTCAGACTTGTCTGACATGGAATTGACGTGCGGTTGTGCGACTCTATGCACGGCTTGGGAATCCTCGTGATTCAGCTTGCTTTCAGAGTGGCCAGGAGTTTCAGCCATTGGAACAGGGATGGTTCCGACGTTGGTGAGGGCGCATGAGCGCGGCTTGGAAAAGCCGTGGTCTGCGACCTGGTTGGCAGCTTTCGGGCTGCAGGGGAACCGTGACAGTTGTGCCCTGTTAAGTGCGCTTACTGTGACGTTTCTGGCGTGCGCCATGCAGCGCCGGACGACCAGGGGACCAACATCGGGACTGCTTTTTCGTACGTCAAAGTGAAGCCCGTATGAATCAGGCGTTTATCGTGAAAATGTCCATCGCCGCAGCCGCGGCGTTGATGGTGGCCGGTTGCGCCACCAAGCCCGCACCCGATTTCGGCGGACGCTGGAAGCCGGTGAACCGGTTTGCCACGGCCCCGACCGAAATCCCGCTCTATACCAGCTACGTGTACCAGGCGTCGCCGATGGACGGCACGCTGAAGGCGATGCTTGAGCGTTGGGCCAAGGATTCCGGCCGCACCCTGGATTATCGCCTCAGCTCGGATTTCACCCTGTATGGCGCGGTGTCGGACATCGACACCACCAACGCACAGCAGGCCGTGATCGACCTCACGGCAGCGTACGCGGCACAAGGTGTTTCCGTCTCCATCGTGGGCAACCAGATTGTCGTGCAGAACGCCGGATCGACGCCCACGGCGGCGGTCCCGGCGGCTGACGCCAACAGCGGCAGCTGAGCCCCATCGAAATCATCGAACGTGCCGCACCCCGCGCCCGCCGCAGGGGCGACACGCCCATTGATGTTTCAGCAGTACGGAAGAATCCATGTTCCGCAAGAAGGATGCAGGCAACAGCCAGAAGGTCGAGCAGTCGGTCGCCAAGGCGGTCAGCTACGAGATCACCGTGGCCGACATGGCACGACGCAGCGAGCGCCGCGCCTGGTGGGTGGCCACCGGTTCGTTGCTGATGTCGCTGGCGCTGGCGGGCGGCTACTACTACATGCTGCCGCTGAAAGAGAAAGTGCCGTTCCTGGTGATGGCCGATGCCTATACCGGTACGGCCACGGTGGCGCGGCTGACGGGCAACTTCGAAGGCCAGTCGATCACCGCCAGTGATGCGATCAACCGCAGCAATGTCGCCCAGTATGTGATGGCGCGCGAATCCTACGACTTCGCGGTCATGGGCCTGCGCGACTGGGCCCTGGTGCATGTGATGTCCGACACGCGCACCAGCTCGGCCATCCGTGCCTTCTACTCGCAGAACAATCCGCAGAGCCCTGTCGTGCTGTACGGCAAGGACCGGGCGATCCGGGTGAAGATCCTCAGCATCACCCCGCTGGAAGCACAGGTGAATGGTGGCTTCCGCGGTGCCTCGGTGCGCATCCAGCGCAGCGTGTACGACAAGAACAAGGCCACCACCTCGTACCTGGACAACCAGCTCATCACGCTGCGGTTCCGCTACGACAGCAACCTTGCCTTGAACGAGCAGCAGCGCATCCTCAACCCGCTGGGCATGCAGGTGTTCGAGTACCGTCGCGACAACGACTACTCGCGCGGCGTACCGGGTCCAGACGAGGCGCAGTTGCAGCAGCAGGCAGAACAGCAGGCGCTGCAGGCACAGCAGGGGGTCTACGACCCGAACAATCCTGCTGCGGCCACGATGATCGATCCGGCCACCGGCCAGCCGTTGGCGGTGCCGGGCGATGTGCAGGTCACCCCGCCCATGCCGGGGCAGCAACCCATGCCGGGGCAGCCGATGCCCGGCCAGCCCGTGCAGCAGGCGCAGCCGATGCAGCAAGGCCAACCGATGCAGGGCCAACCCATGCCCGGGCAGACCCTGCCCGGCCAGCCGGCCATGAGGCCGGCGCAGAACCAATCCACCGGAAATGCTGATGGAGCAAGCAACCGATGAGTAGTCGAAAAGTCAGGGGGAGCGCATTGGCGCTGCTGTCGTTGCTGTCGCTGGTGTTCTCCACCGGCGCCATGGCACAGGCAGTGGACCATTACGAGTATGAAAAGGATCGCATCTATCCGGTTCGCACCGGCCTGGGCCTTACCACCCAGATCGAGTTGAGCCCAAACGAGAAGATCCTCGACTACAGCACCGGTTTCAGCAACGGCTGGGAGCTGACCCGTCGCGAGAACGTGTTCTACATCAAGCCGAAGAATGTGGACGTGGACACCAACATGATGGTGCGCACCGAAACCCATTCCTACATCTTCGAACTGAAGGTGGTGGCCACCGACTGGCGCCAGCTGGAACAGGCCCGCCGCGCCGGCGTGCAGTACAAGATCGCCTTCTCCTACCCGAACGACACCGTGTTCGGCGTGGCACAGCAGGCGGTGGAAGAAGAAGCGCAGCCGCTGCTGAGCAGCGAACTGGCCAAGGATCGCCAGTACAACTTCAACTACTCCTATTCGACCAGCAAGGCGAAGAAGATGGGGTGGCTGATCCCCGTCAATGCCTATGACGATGGCCGTTTCACGTACCTGAAACTGCCCAACTCGCCCGAATACAAGACCGGCATTTTCCCGGCCGTGTTCGGTCGTGAGAAAGAGTACGGCGAGGACTTCGTGGTCAACACCACGGTCGAGGGCAATACCCTGATCGTCCACGGCACCTACCCGTACCTGGTCATCCGCCACGGCGAATACGTCGTTGGCCTGCGAAGGAACGTGAAGAAATGAGCCAGCAGAACACCCCCGGCAACGATCCGAACAACGCTCGCGACGATGGGCAGTCGCCCTACGGCGGCCAGGGCCAAGGGCCGGCCGAGTCGAACGCCAATCCGTACTTCGGCACGCAGCAGTCCGAATCCGCACCGAATCTGGATGCCGCGGCACCGCAGCTGCGCTCGGCCGAAGAGCAGCGGCTGAACCGCAAGGCGCTGATGTTCCTCGGCGGCATCGTGGTGCTGCTGGTGGCCATGGGCTTCCTGCTCTTCCGCAAGGGCCAGGACGACAAGAACGCAGCGCCGTCCAACCGACAGGAGGCCCGGGTGTCCACGCCGGACCTGCCGACCGTTGCGCCTGCGCCGAGCGCAGCGGCGCCCGTCGCGCCGGCCGATCCGATCCCGATGCTGCCGCCGCCGCCGCAGCAGGACATTCCGATGGTCAGCCTGCAGGACGCCGATCGTGCGCGCCTGCGCCAGTCGCCCGAGCCGCAGGGTCCGTCGCTGCTGGACCGCCGTATTGGCAGCAGCAGCGGCTTCGGCGCCGGCGATGGCAACGCCAAGCCGCAAGGGCAGGGCACCGACTACAGCCAGGCGATGATTGCGGCCATGCAGGCCGCCAATCCGCAAGCCCAGCAGCAGCAGAAGGTGCGCCGTGGCCCGGATGTGGAGGACGTGTCCAACGCCAGCTTCATCCAGAGCCCGGATGCCCTGCTGGTGCGCGGTACCTACCTGCGCTGCGTGCTGGAAACCCGCATCATCACCGACATTGCCGGCTACACTTCGTGCCTGCTGACCGAACCGGTCTACTCGATCAACGGCCGCAACCTGTTGCTGCCCAAGGGTTCGAAGATCTATGGCTCCTACGGTGGCGGCCCCAACGGCAAGCGCGTGGAAGTCATCTGGGATCGCGTCACCACGCCGAACGGTATCGACGTGGCCATGTCCAGCCCGGGTATCGATGGGCTGGGCGGTGCGGGCCATCCGGGCCAGTACAGCGCGCACTGGGGCAGCCGCATTGCGTCGGCGCTGATGATCAGCCTGATCGCCGATGCGTTCAAATACGCCGCGGCAGAGCACGGTCCGGAGTCGACCACCGTGGCCAGCAACGGGTTCGCCGTGCAGTCGCCGTATGAAAGCGCGACCGCCCGCACCATGGAGCGCCTGGCCAACGAAGCACTCAGCGAAGGTCGTCGCCCGCCGACGGTCACCATCAACCAGGGCACCATCGTGAACGTCTACGTCGCAAAGGACGTCGACTTCACCAACGTGCTCCACCCGCGCCGGTAATTCATAGAACGATCATGGACGCCGAAGTGTCTCCCATCGCCCTTGTTTCCAGCGAATTCCTGCGCTATCAGTATGAAGTGCTGGGCATCGCTGAGTACATGAGCTCGCCCGACGTGACGGAAATCTGCATCAACCGTCCCGGCGAGCTGTACCTGGAAACCCGGGCCGGGTGGCAGCGCGTGGACGTGCCGGGCCTGACCTTCGAGCGGGCCCGGCAGTTCTGCACCGCAGTGGTGAACGAGAGCAACACCGGCCAGCGCATCACCGATGCCGATCCGGTGGTCTCGCTCACCTTCCCCACCGGGCAGCGTGCGCAGTTCGTAATCCCGCCTGCGTGCGACGCCGGCAAGGTGTCCATCACCATCCGTCTGCCGTCCAAGCACACCAAGTCGCTCACCCAGTATCACGAAGACGGGTTCTTCAACCAGATCCTGGAACAGGACGGCAGCCTGAGCGAGCAGGACCGCGAGCTGCTGGAACTGCGGCATTCGCGCGAATACGCCGAGTTCTTCCGGCGTGCGGTGATGTATCGCAAGAACATCGTGGTGTCCGGCGCCACCGGTAGCGGCAAGACCACCTTCATGAAGGCACTGGTCAACCACATTCCGGACAACGAGCGCCTGGTCACCATCGAGGACGCCCGCGAGCTGTTCCTGACTCAGCCCAACGTGGTGCACCTGCTGTACTCCAAGGGTGGCCAGAGCACCAGCAACGTCACCGCCAAGAGCTGCATGGAAGCCTGCCTGCGCATGAAGCCCGAGCGCATCATCCTGGCCGAGCTGCGAGGCGACGAAGCGTTCTACTTCATCCGTAACTGCGCCTCCGGTCACCCCGGTTCGATCACCAGCTGCCATGCCGGCAGCCCGGAACAGACCTGGGACCAGCTGGCGCTGATGGTGAAGGCCTCCAACGAAGGCTCCGGCCTGGAGTTCGAGGTCATCAAGCGCCTGCTGATGATGACCATCGACATCGTGGTGCATATCAAGGCGCATGCCGGTTCGCGTTACATCACCGGCATCGATTTCAATCCTGGGCGCGCCCAGGGGCAGGAGGGCTGAACGATGTTGCCAGGCCTGGAAATGATGGCGTGCCCGGAAATGGCCGTGTCCATGGACGTCATGCAGCACGTGATCAACGTGGAATCTTCGCGTAATCCGTTCGCCATTGGCGTGGTGGGCGGTGCGCTGGTGCGCCAGCCCAAAGCGCTGGATGAAGCGCTGGCCACGGTGCGCATGCTGGAAGAGAAGGGTTACAACTTCTCGGTGGGCCTGGCCCAGGTGAACCGCTACAACCTGGCCAAGTACGGCCTGGATTCCTACGAAAAGGCGTTCCAGCAGTGCGCCAACCTGCAGGCGGGCTCGCGCATCCTTGCCGAATGCTACAAGCGTTCCGGGCAGGACTGGGGCAAGTCGTTCAGCTGCTACTACTCCGGTAATTTCACCACCGGCTTCCGCCATGGCTACGTGCAGAAGATCTACGATTCGATGCGCCGTGGGCAGCAGGTGGCCAGCAATGGCGCAGTGCCGATCGATGTGGTCAGCCGCGGTGAGCGTCGCACGGTGAAGGTCGAGCACCACCCGCAGACGCTGTCGCCGGTGCAGTCGCGCATCGTCGCCCAGGCCGACGCGCCGGTGTACGTGCCGTCCAACGATCCGGCCCGTGCCTATACGGTCTACCCCTCGGCGGACGCCATGGCGCGCAGCAGTGCCTTGAACCTGGCCGACCAGGCGCTGTCGCGTGTGGTGCTGGGCTCGGTGGACCGCATGATGCAGCCACAGGCCCAGCCCCAGGCCCAGCCCCAGGCCCAGCCCCAACAGTTGCCGCAGCAGTTGCCGCAGGCTGGCGCCGACCGGGCCATGCCACAGCAGCTGCCCGGCGTGGCGGCGGGCAACGGCCAGCCGGTCATGCTGCGCCCGTGGAGCGAGCGCAACCAGCCGGTCGCCGCGCCAGAAAATGCTTACAACGCGCCTGCGCAGGGAGCGCCGGTGCAACAGATTCCCGCAGGGGATGCGGCCTTCGTGTTCTGACGAAGTCGTGGTACGGCCAGACCCCCGGCTGGCCGATTCAGTTGTGTTAGTCCATCAACAAGGAAATCAATCCATGAAGCGATTCAATCTCGATCTGGCCCAGGCCCAGCGCACGCTGAAGACCATGCTGATGGCCGTTGCCTTTGTCGGCCTGGTGTTTGCCCCGCAGGCCATCGCCAGCGGCACCGACTTCGGCGGCACCGATGAAAAGGTCTGCGGCTTCTTCAACAACATCAACGGTCTGCTGAACATTGCATCGATCGCGGTGGTCACCATCGCGGTCATCTTCGCCGGCTACCAGATTGCCTTTGCCCACAAGCGCATTGCCGATGTGGCCCCGATCCTGATCGGTGGCGTGCTGATCGGCGCTGCCGGCCAGATCGCCCGCATGCTGCTGGGTGAAGGCAGCGACGGCAACTGCTCGGGCAGCTCGGCCGCCATCATCAACAACGTGCTGCAGTACTACAGTGCATAAGAACGTGCTGTTCCGCGGCTGCACGCGCCCGGCAATGTTCCTGGGCGTTCCCTACCTGCCATTTTTCATGGTGGCAGGTGGGTTGCTGCTGCTGAGCGTGTACACGAACTTCTGGTTCCTGCTCACCATTCCTGTCGCCATTTTCATCATGCGACAGATGGCCAAGCGCGACGAGCTGATCTTCCGCCTGCTGGGGCTCCGCCTGCTGTTCAAGTTCAAGGCGCGCAACCTGCAGGACCACGATGGAATGTGGGTATTCAGCCCGAACCACTACCGCAAGAAACCCGCCCGCATGGATTGACGGGCAACGGCCGGGCAGGTGCAAGCACCTGCCCGGCCACCTCGTAGTTCCCCGGCTTACCTTTTGGAAGCAGTCGCATGTTCTCTCCAGATACCTCCATCAGCGAATTCATTCCCCTGTCGTCGCATGTGGCGCCGAACGTGGTCAAGACCACGGGCGGTGACTATCTGTTGACCTGGTACCTGGAAGGGCTGCCCTTCGTCGGTCGCGAAGAGTGGGAGCTGGAGCATCGCCACAACACCTTCAACCGCCTGCTGCAGACCCTGCGTGCGCCGGACTTCGTCAACGTCGCCTTCTGGGTGCATGACATCCGCCGGCGCCGTACGCTGAAGGGCAAGAGCCACTACGGGCAGCGCTTCAACCAGGACGTGGCTGACCAGTACATGGGCATGCTGTCCTCGCAGCGCATCATGCAGAACGAGCTGTTCCTGACCATGATCTACCGCCCGGTCGTGGCCGGTAAGCGCTTCGTGGAAAAGTCGGCCAGCATCGAAAAGCTGCAGGGCGAGCAGGACCAGGCCGTTGAAAAGCTGCTGGAGCTGGCCGGCAACGTCGAAGCGGTGATCCGCGATTACGCACCGTACCGCCTGGGCATGTATGAAGCCAAGAATGGTGTGGTGTTCTCCGAGACGCTGGAGCTGTTCGGCTACCTGATCAACCGCGTGGACGAACCGGTGCCGGTGCTGCCCGCACCGGTGAAGGACTATCTGCCGATCAGCCGCCACATGTTCTCGGCCAAGACCGGTGACTACGTCATCAACACGCCCAATGGCGCCAATCACTTCGGCGCCATCCTGAACATCAAGGAGTATGCCGAGGGTACGTACCCGGGCATCCTCAATGGTCTGAAGTACCTGGACTACGAATACGTCATTACCCATTCCTTCAGCCCGATGGGCCGCCAGGACGCACTGAAGGTGCTTGATCGCACCAAGGGCATGATGATCTCCTCCGGCGACAAGGCGGTCAGCCAGATTGCCGAGCTCGACTACGCCATGGACCAGTTGTCCTCGGGCAACTTCGTGCTGGGTGAATACCACTTCATCATGGCGGTCTACGGCGACAGCCAGGCCAAGCTCTCGCAGAACGTGGCGACCACGCGCGCCGAGCTGTCCAATGCCGGCTTCGTGTCGACCAAGGAAGACCTGGCCATCACCTCCTCGTTCTACTCGCAGCTGCCGGGCAACTGGCGCTATCGCACGCGTCTGGCCAACGTCAGCTCGCTGAACTTCCTGGGCCTGTCGCCGCTGCACAATTTCGCCACCGGCAAGCAGCACAACAACCCCTGGGGCGACTGCGTCACCACGCTGCAGACCACCAACGGCCAGCCGTACTACTTCAACTTCCACGCCACCCATCCCTCCGAGAATTCGCTGGGTGAAAAGGCCATCGCCAACACCATGGTGATCGGTAAGTCCGGTACCGGTAAGACCGCGCTGATCAATTTCCTGCTCAGCCAGGTGCAGAAGTACGAGCCGTCGCCGACGATCTTCTTCTTCGACAAGGACCGCGGCGCCGAGATCTTCGTGCGTGCCTGTGGCGGCAACTACCTGGCCCTGGAGAACGGCGCGCCGACCGGCTTCAATCCGTTCCAGTGCGAAAACAGCGAAGCCAACGTGCAGTTCCTGGCCGACCTGATCAAGGTGCTGGCCGGCAAGCGCGAATACAGTGCCCGCGAAGAAGAAGACATCTACCGCGCGGTGGAAAGCATGCTGGACACGCCCATGCACCTGCGCAGCATGACCAACTTCCAGAAGAGCCTGCCCAACATGGGCGATGACGGGCTGTACGCGCGCATGCGCCGCTGGACCTCGGGCAACTCGCTGGGCTGGGTGTTCGACAACCCCGTTGATACCGTGGACCTGAGCAAGGCCAACATCATCGGCTTCGACTACACCGACATCATCGACAATCCTGAAGTGCGCGTGCCGGTCATCAACTACCTGCTGCACCGCCTGGAATCGCTGATCGACGGTCGTCCGCTGATTTACGTGATGGACGAATTCTGGAAGATCCTGGACGGCGAGGGTGGCCTGAAGGAGTTCGCCAAGAACAAGCAGAAGACCATCCGTAAGCAGAATGGTCTGGGCATCTTCGCCACGCAGAGCCCGGAAGACGCGCTTAAGAGCGACATTTCCGCTGCCCTGATCGAACAGACCGCCACGCTGATCCTGCTGCCGAACCCGAACGCCAGCAAGAGCGACTACATGGATGGCCTGAAGCTGACCGAGGCCGAGTTCAAGGTGGTGACTGCGCTGGACGAGCGCTCGCGCTGCTTCCTGGTCAAGCAGGGCCACGCCTCCAGCGTATGCCAGCTCAACCTGCGCGGCATGGACGACATCCTGTCGGTCATTTCGGCATCGACCGACAACATCGAAGTCATGCACCGGGTGCTGCAGACCGCGGCGGTGCGCGCCCGCGTGACCGTGGACGAACTGACACCGGACCAGTGGCTGGACGCGTTCTACAAGAATCGAAAGGGCTCGGGCAAGCGAGCTGACAAGGACCAGGAGGAGGCGGCATGAAAACCATCACCGAACTGCAAAAGGAAACTGCCATGGGCATTGAAACCCGAAAGAGCGCGCCGCGTCGTCGGCGCTTGGCGCCGCTGTTCGCGGCCATGTTGACCCTGGGCATGAGCTTCAGCACCGGTACGCAGCAGGCGCAGGCCATGACCGTGTATGACCCGGCGAACTGGATCATGAACTTCCTGCAGGAATACAAGTCTGCCGGCGAGTACGTGACCGAAGCCGGTCGCTGGAGCGAGACGGCCGGGCAGTACATGAAGACGGTGGAGAACTGGGTTTCCAGGTTGCAGAACTGGTACCAGATCATTGCCTCCCCTCTGATGCCGGTCACGCCGGTGCTTACCCGAATTCCCGAGAGCTGGAACGTCGCCGAGAAGTGCGGTGGTGGCTCGATGGTCAGTCAGGAAGGCCTGATGTCGTTGCTGGGTGTCAGCCCGGGTGGCGACATCGGCGCACAACAGCGCTCGATCTGCGCCTACATCCAGGTGCTTGAGAACAAGAAGTACAACGAAACCGTGGACGTGGTGACCAAGTCGCTGCCGGCCATGGAAGAAATGCTGGGCACGCTGCGCAAGATCCGCAACGCGTTCCGTAACGAGGGCGCGCTGCAGGAGGATATTTCCAATAACACTGCCAGCCAGCTTGCGATGGACAAGGCGTTCAAGGAATGGGAAACCAAGATCAAGGTCTACGACCAGCAGATCGCGGCCCTGCAGGGGCGCCAGCGCAACCTGACCGAGCGCGCACTGAAGGGCGAGAGCAACCCGCTTGGCACCGTTATCAAGGCTGCCGCGCTGAAAACCGCGCTCTCCAAGTGAACCACGTGCGTAACGCACTCCAGCAGGGCCCCAACGCGGGGCGGGTGATGTGATGAGTCAGGGAATGATGCAGGGCATGGTGATCGGGGATCTGCTGCACGGAACGCTGTTCGCCTCAGTGGGCGACTTCGTGTTCTTCAAGCTGATCCTGGAGTACCTGCGAGAGGAAATCGCGAACTTCGGCGAAGGCGTGCTCGGTCGCATGATGACCTGGGTGGGCTCGATCGCGCTGGTGCTGATGACGCTGTGGGTGCTGATCCAGGGCTTCCGCATCGTGACCGGGCGCAGCCGCGATTCGATGGCGGCGTTGGCCACCAACATGGCGCGCGCGGCGCTCATCGTCACCGTGGCCACGTCCATGGCGATGTTCGGCAAGGATCTGCAGTCCTTCCTGACCCAGGACGTCCAGGACGAGATCACCTACGTGGTGACCGGCAAGGATGACACGGCCGAAGAACTGATCGACCGCAACCTGGGCTACATGCAGTTGGCGCTGACGTCGGTGAGCGTGCTCGACGTGGCCGGCGACGTCACCCTGGACAGCGCGAAGACGCGTGCGATGTGGTTCATCGGCCTGGGCACGGGCGGTCCTGCGGTCACCGCCGGTGCCATGCTGCTGCTGTACCAGGTCGCCATGGCCATGTTCATCGGCTTCGGTCCACTGTTCATTCTGTGTCTGTTGTTCGAGCAGACCAAATCCTTGTTCCAACGCTGGTTGTTCTATGGCATCGGCACTATGTTCTCGATGGCGGTGCTGGCCGCCATGACAGGCATCGCCATGGAGATGGTGGCCCGCGTTGCCGCCTCGTTCTGGGGTGCCGCCGCACTGGGCGCGCTGCTGAGCACCAATCTGACCGAAGGCATGAGCAGCATGGCGCTGCAGCAGGGTGGCATGGGCCTGATCCTGACGACGCTGATTCTGACTGCACCCCCAATGGCTGCGATGTTCTTCCAGGGCACCCTGGGTACCTTCATGGCATATTCGCAGATAGGCGGAAGTCCGGGTGCGGCATCGCCTGGCCCGCAGGGTCAGCCGCCGGGCTCGCATGGTGGTGGCGGTGGTGGTGGTGTATTCATTCCTCAAGCGCCGGTTGCCACCGGGACGCAGTACAAGGGTGGTGGCTCGGGGTCCCAGCTTGGGGGGTTCGCGGACTCAGCTCAGAGCACCGGCCAACGTGGCGCAGCAAATAACGAACGAGGTTGAGGTTTTACATGTCGATTCGCATCCTGCGTTTTGCCACCATTCCAGTATTCTGTTTCGCGGCTTTCCTGGCCCATGCCGAGGGGGGGTGTCCTCCAGGTATGTATCCCATAGGAGGGCAGGGCGTTCAGGGCTGTGCGCCGATACCGGGAGCGCAGGGCGGGGGCGTGAGTGCCCCCTCAACAACGCCTATGCCGCCACGTCCACTCGGCGAGTGGATCAAGACCTGGGGTGCTTTGGCAAGGCCATCCAAGGGAAAGATGGGGGGCGCTGTGGCCAACGAACTTACCGAGCCTGCCGCCAGGAGGAAGGCAGTAGAGAACTGCGAGCAGAACGGGGGGGGCGATTGTAAGGTTGATTTTGTCTACCAGAATCAGTGTGTCTCCGCTGTCTCCTCCCCAGAGTTGACTTCCAGTGGGACGAATTATGTCAGCGCTGCAACTGAGGACGAAGCAATCGAGGTCGCTCTGCAGGATTGCAAGAAGGCTGGCGGTAAACAGTGCCGGAGTATCTACTCGGCGTGTAGTGTTCCTTTTTTCAAGAAGTACTAATGCTAGCTTCTGAATTGGTCAGCTTTGCTTCGCAAAGACTCCACTGGCTTACTGATCAAGCGAACGGAGCCTGTGGCAGTAGTGCAGTTGGAAATAGGGTGCTTGCGCTGTCTGGCGCGTAACTACTTAGGCCTCGGGCGTGCACCTGCAAGTCCCACTTGTACGCTTCCTGTTCGTCGGATGGCGCTCCGGTGTCTTTGGTCGAATAGAGATCGTGGCCAAGTGTCGAGTGACATCAGCTGCCCATGCTTCCGCCAGGAGTCGCGCTTCCGAGGTTGTGGACCTACAGGTAGACGCCGAGGCGGTGAAGTAAGCTGGTTGCGCAATGCGAGGTCACCAAACATTGCCGCAGTGAGTACATACTCATTCGATTTGACAAGGTTTTTTCGCGCGCGAATCGCGGGGCAGGTGCCAGAATGGTCAAACCGTGGGGAGCAAGCGTCGGAGGAGTGATGGTCCTGTGAATGTTCGCTTTCTGCGCATCGCACTTTTGCCGCTTGTTTACTTGGCCCTCTCCACTGCTCATGCCGAGGGGGGATGTCCTCCGGGCATGTATCCGATCGGCGGCCAAGGCGTTCAAGGCTGTGCTCCTATTCCTGGTGCTCAAGGCAGTGGCGCGGGCTCCTCGGTCTCTGCTCCAGCTCCTCCGCGCCCGACGGGCGAGTGGATCACGACCTGGGGCGCGCTCGCGGGGGCCGTTGAAGGGATGCAGGGTGGCGCGTCGGAGAGTGAACTCACCGAGCGCGCTGCGAGGCGCAAGGCGATCGAGGACTGCGAGAAGCGCGCTGGTGGGCGATGCCAGGTTGAATTTGTTTATCACCAACAGTGCGCGGCAGCGGTGGTGTCTGAGCTGGCATCGACCGGCACCAACTATGCCAGCGCCGCGACGGAAGATGAGGCGACAGAGGCCGCCATGCGTAATTGCAGAAAGGCCGGAGGCACGCAGTGCCGGTCTATTTACTCGGCGTGCGCTGTACCGTTCTTCAAGAAGTATTAGTCTCGTCCCATCTGCGGTTCAAACGCTCGGGTGCCTATGATTCGTCGGATTCTCGTTGCCGTGCTGATGATCGGTACTGGGGGCAGCGGCACAACTGCTCATGCCGAGGGAGGGTGTCCGCCGGGTTCCTATCCGATCGGGGGGCAAGGCGTGCAGGGATGTGCTCCGATCCCGGGCGCCGGCGGTGGACAGAGCGGTTCCAGTATTCCGACACCTCCTCGGCCAACCGGGCGATGGCACGATGCATGGGGCGCGATTGCCCATTCCAAGTCGACGTCAGTAGTGGGAACTGCAAGCGCTGAGACTTCCCGCCGTTCTGCCGAGCGCACCGCGCTCAAGAAGTGCGCTGTTGAGGGTGCCAAAGACTGCGCGGTAGTCATGGCGTACACGAACCAGTGTTTTGCCTGGGTCATCCCCAACGTTGGTGGGCCGGGGGCACAATCAGGTATGGCAAGGGCAGCGACGATGGAGTTGGCCAATGAGCTCGCCCAGAAGGAATGCAAGGACGGTGCTGGCGATGCCTGCAAGCCTTTCTATTCAGACTGTGCCGAACCGACATTCGAGCGCCTCTGATTGGGTTTGGCGAAGGGCATGCCGATGCCCGGGCACGGGGCCGTGCGGTGCGACGGCAAATGAAAGGAGTAACAAGGTCATGAATGTCCACGTTCTGCGCATTGGGCTGTTGCTGTTGCTGCATCTGGCCGCCTTCGCCGTCCATGCCGAGGGCGGCTGCCCACCGGGCATGTATCCCATCGGCGGTCAGGGCGTGCAGGGCTGTGCGCCGATTCCGGGGGCGTCCGGCGGTGCAGGACCGGCCGCAAGCGCTGCGCCGGCGCGTCCCTTGGGGGAATGGCTGACACGTTGGGGGGCTGTGGTGGAATCGCCGTCCTCCAATCTCGTTGGCACTTCGGCAAACGAATCCAGCGAGGAGCGCGCGGTGGCTGTTGCCACCCGGAAGTGCGCCGCGGAGGGAGCACAGGGGTGCAAGCCTACGGTGACCTACTACAACCAGTGCGTTGCCTTTGCTGTCCCCTCTTCCGGCAAGGGTCAAGGGTCGCTTGATACTGCGGCGGACACGGAGACCGTGGCGCAGAACGCAATCGGAAACTGCAAGGACACCGGTGGTGGCAAGTGCCACGTTGTGTATGCGGAATTCGTAGCAGGGTGAATCAATGAAAAGCATCGCCGCGCGCGTTTTCGCTGTGTTCGTCGGTTTGTCAGGCGTGGGCGCAGCCTATGCCGAGGGCGGCTGCCCATCGGGCATGTATCCCATCGGCGGCCAGGGCGTGCAGGGCTGTGCGCCCATGGGCGGCGCAGCAGGTTCGACGTCACAGCAGATGGCCTCGCCACCGCCCCGGCCCTTGGGCGAGTGGATCCGTACGTGGGGCGGAGTGGCGGTGTCTGAGACCACATCGGACGCAGGCGTGTCCACAGGGCAGCTGACCAAGAAGGAGGCCGAGCGCGATGCCATGGCCAAGTGCGCGAACAGCGGTGCTCGCGACTGCAAGGTGAGCGTCACCTACTTCAATCAATGCATGTCCTGGGTTGTGCCCAGTGGTCGCACGGGTAATGGCAGGTCTGGTATCGGCACCGGCCCGACGCTGGAGCGTGCGGCCGAACTGGCGCAGGGGATCTGCCAGAACGACATGCCCGGCGCGTGTGCGCTTGTGTATGAGAACTGCACCGAGCAGATCTTCAGGCCGTACTGATCGTGTCGCCCACAGCGCACCCGCTTCGCGAAAGTCACACTTTTTTTGTGACTGAAACCGCTCTTTCGGCGCTTACCCCTTCGACGTAACGAATGCCCTCGCGGTAAGCTCGCTTTGCGTCAGAAACATGACGCGTCGGTGCACTGCATGCAGGAGCGTTCACGTCCATGAGGACTCTGTCTGTCCCGTCCCAGGGTGACGCTTGCCACCATCGCCGCGGCGACGGTGCCGGGGCTATGATCCGTTTCGACGGACAGCCCGGTGCAGGTGGACCTGGCGTCCGTGCCCGCGGAGCGGGTGGGCACCGGCGGCATGACATTGAAGGAGTGGGAGGGGATGGAGAACCGGAGTGGCGCGCACATGGACAATGCCCTGGCATTCGTTCCGTCTGGCGCGAACCTGCTGGAAGCCGTCAGGGGCGTGTGCAACGGCGACGGTGTGCAGTATCAGCTGCTGGTGATCGACCAGCCCGCGCCGGAAGGCCTGGTGGCCGGCCAGCATGGTCCCAATCGGGTATTGCTGTTGCTGCGCGGTGACGGTGGCGGCCGCTGGCAGCTGGCCGCGCGCAACGACAAGCTGGTGCCGTGTTCGACCCGGGGTGGCCTGGCCGGCGACCCTTTTGCGTATGCAATGGTTGAGGAAGACACGTTCAGCGTCATCACCAACGGCGGCAGCCGGCAGCGCTGGAGCAGCACCTACACGTTCCGCTATGCCTCGGCGGAGCGGGACTGCTGGGTCGATACCGTGCGCCGCAAGGTGGTGGACATCGAAACCGAGGCGACCAACATCCGTGAATTCTCGGCGGCCGAAATCGGCCGGGTGCGATTCGAGGATTTCGATCCGGCCAGCGTCGCAGAGGTGACGCTTCCATGAGCCAAGCTTCAACCGGCGGGACGGAACCCGCGCTGATGACTACCCAGGAGTGGCACCGTGTCGAGGGATAGGGAGTCGCAACTGCTGCGGCAGGCGACCGCGGCAGGCATCGATTCGCCACGCGAACTGGCCAATTTCATGGCCCAGGCGGGGCACGAGTCGCGCGGCCTGTCGCGTCTGAACGAGAGCTTCAACTACACCCGGGGCATCTCGCAGATTCCGGTGGAAGCGGCGTGGCGCAACGGCAACGACGCGCTGGAGTCGGCCCGCCAGGAGGCCCTGCGCGGACGCCCGGAGGCGCTGGCCGAGCTGATGTACGGCGGCCGGCTGGGCAACGATGCGCCAGGCGATGCGCTGACCTACCACGGGCGTGGCTATCTGCCGCTGACCGGAAAGGACGCCTACGCGCGCGCCGGCCAGGCGCTGGATCTGGATCTGTTGAGCCACCCCGAGCTGGCCGCGCAGCCCGAACACGCCGGTCGCATCGCGGTCTGGCAGTGGCAGCAGCACGTGCCCGAGCAGGCGCGCGAGGATGTGCGCGAGGCAACCTATGCCATCAATGGTGCGATGAACGGGATGGAGGATCGGCTGCGGCGCTTCGATGGCTGGCAGCAGAAGCTGACCCCCGACGTGATGGAGCGCCTGGGGCGTGGCGAGGTGGGCGAACGCGCCGCGGTGGCGCGTGACATGACCGATCCCAGCCACGCAGGCCATGGCCTGTTCCTGGGCGCGCGCAACGGCTTGCAGCAGCTTGGGCCGGGCAGTGGCCTGCGCACGCCGCAGGAACTGGACAACGCCGCTGCGGCCCTGGCCGCAGGCGCGCACAAGGCCGGGTTGCAGCAGATTGACCACGTGGTCGCTGGCGCGGACGGGCGCATGCTGTTTGCGGTGCAGGGCAACATGGGCGACCCGGCCATGCAGCGCTGTGCGGTGGAACGCGCGCAGGCCGCCCAGCAGCCGCTGGAAGAAAGCAGCCGGCAACTGGCGGCCGATGCCACAGCACGGCAGGAACAGTCGGCTTCGATCAACCGCGAGCAGGAACAGCAGCGCTCGCGATCGCTGTAAGCGCGGTCCGCCTGGGCACAGGCGTGGGATCGCATGGGTTGGGCGCCTGCGGGCGCCTTCATGGAACTTCCTTGTAGGGACACAACATGCAGAATCGTGAATCACCCGCGCGGCGAGCTGCCGCGCATCGCCCGCGCTGCGGCGTACGGCTGGCGCCGTTGTGGGCGCTGTCGCTGGCACTGACCGCCACGCTGGCCCAGGCACAGGACGCGCCTGCTGTTGCGGAAGAGGTTGCACCGGCAGTCGCACCGGCAGTGGCGGCTGAGACCGCACCGGCTCCGGCGCCCGTGACCGAGGCGGCACAGGCACCGGCGCCTGCCCCGGCCGCCGAGCCGGCAGCGGAACCTGCGGTAGCGGTAGCACCGGCCGCACCAGAGGCGGTTGAAGCTGCACCTGCACCATCAGCCGCTCCTGCGGCCGAAGCTGCACCAGCACCCGCAGCGCCTGTCGCACCCGCAGCATCTGCCGCGCCGGTAGCCGAGGCGCCTGCCGCTCCCGCCGCTCCGCCGGCACCCGTCGCGCCACCCGCGCCACCGGCACCACCAGCACTGGCGGTGGTGCCGCTGCCGCCGGACCAGGCTGCCGAGCGCCAGCTCGGTGCGCGTTGCCCGGTCGATCTGGCCGGGCGCCTGGCGCCGCAGGGCGATCTGATGATCGGCGCCTGCCAGGGCACGCTGCCCGCGCATCTGGCCGCATTGCTGGTGGCCGTGCCGGAAAAGGACATCCTGCTGCCGCGCGCCTGGCGCGAACGCGAGGTGCGCCAGCGCGTGTGGTTCAAGGCCGTGGCCGGCTTCGGCCAGCGGCCGGATTTCATCGCCCGCCTGGGCGATATCTGGGTGCGCTCGTTCGAAGGTGCCGATCCGGCGGTCACCACCTATCTGGTGCAGGCGCCGTTCGAATGCGCCGACCGCGCACTGCCCAGCGACGCCCGTCCCGATCCGGTGCGCGTGCCGGCCGGTGCCTGCCAGCAGGCCTACATCAGCCAGCGTGTGTACCAGATGGGGGCCGATGGCGTGGCCCAGGACGTCACCGCCAAGGTGATGCCGTCGGCACCGTCGATCACCGAGGCCGACCGCGCCCGCCAGCAGGCGCGCGAAGGCCGGGTGCTGCTCGACCACAGCAAGCTGCAGTACGGTCCGGCGCTGCGCTGGTACGTGCAGTATCCGGAATCGGCGCAGAAGACCGGCCCGCACGCGTTCAGCGACTGGAATCGCGAACACCTGGCCTTCGTGGTCTGGAACGGGCACAACTTCGAACTGCGCGAGCGCGTGGCGCGCAGGCAGTGGCCGTGTGACCCGGTCGCGCCCGGCGATCGCGCCTGCGGTGGCTTCCCGGATTCGGGCCCGGATGTCTACGTGACGGCCGACAACGCGGCCGGCGACAGCACTGCGACGGTCGCAAGCCCGTAACTGCGTCAGTGCACGCCACACCCACGGGAGCCGGTCGGTCCGGCTTCCGTGGGCGCGGGAGCTGCCTGTCAGGAGGGCAGGGCGCGTGCCTGGGCCTGCACCAGTTCCTGCTGCTGTTCGCGTTCCTGCACCTGGCGCTGCGCGGTCTGCTGCTCGATGCGCTGGGTGCTCTGTTCCAGCGGCGTGTGGGTGGCCACTGCGGTATCCACCGATACCCGCAGATGGCCGGGATCGCCACTCTGGCCCTGCACCGCAAAGCTGCGCGCGGCATCGCCGCTCATCACCACCTCGTCGATGCGCTGGCCGCCGGCGGCATGCATTTCCGCTGCCAGTGAACCTGCCAGCTGCGTACTCATCGCATCGGGCGTGCGCCCGGCGCGTGCATCCAGGGCGTGTACGCCGCGCAGGGCATCGTTGAACAGTGGATTGCCGGCATGGTCACGTTCGGTAATGCCCGGCAACGGCGCCACCGGGGCTTCCCGCCGTGCCGGTTCGCCCGGCTGCAGTGGGCCGCGGCTGTGGTCGTAGATGTCGTACAGGTTGCCGGTGATGCCACGCGCACCAATGGTGATGCCGCGGCGCACGCGTTCCACCTCGTTGCGGTACTCACCGATCATCCGGCTGTTGTCGCGGGCCAGGTCCTGGGTGCCGGCGGTGTTCAACACCGAATCGTCGCCCAGGAAGTTGCTGAGCTTGTGCGAGCCCAGCGATGAGGCGGCCGCGCCCAGTGCGCTGTCGGGAATGAGTGCGCGGAAGCGGCTGTTGCTGAACCCCCAGCTGCCCAGCGTGTCGATCTCCTTCTGCGTGGCGTACATGCGCACGTCACCGAAGTGCTGCGAGGCGGCACTGACCGGGTCGGCCGCCATCACATGGTTGAGCACGTTGTGGCCGCCTTCGGGAATGCGGTAGGTCAGGCTGACCGCGCCGTAGGCGTTGAAGGTTTCGCCCTTCAGATCGAAGTGATGGGCGGAAATCTGCGCCAGCGTGCCGCCCAGCGAATGCCCGGTCACGCTTACTTCGGGGGTCTGGCCCAGGTCGCGGCCTTCCTTCTGCGCATAGGCCAGGGCGTGGCGGGTCAGCTCCAGTGCGTCGTTGGCCTGCAGGTTGCGCCGGGCCAGCACCATGCCGCCGTCGGTCAGGATGCCGTCGCGGCCGATCTGTTCGGTGCCACGGTGCGCGACCACGATCTCGTGGGTATCCACGCGCTGGTAGATGGTGCCCTGGTAGCCGTTGAGGCGGTTGTTGGCGTGTTCCAGCACGCGGTAGGCGTGGCCATTGAGCATGACCGGCTGTTCCTGTGCCGGGTCATGGCGGCCCACCCGTTCGTCGCGGTAGGCATCGCTGGCCAGCGCGGCGTAGTCCTGGCTGGTCACGGTCATGGGCTGACCTCGTGCGCGCTCAAGGTGGCCGAGAACAGGGCGTCACGCAGTTCGGCGCGGAAGCGGTTGGGGTCCTGCTGGCCGCTGGCGCCGTAGTCGGGCATGTCATCCACGCGCGGGTAGTCGCCGCGCGGGTAGTGGCGGGTTTCGGTGCGCCCACCGATGAACGGATCGGCGCCGAGGAAGGACAGGAAGCGGGTTTCGCCGTCGGCGCCGGTGGCCTTGAGCATGGCGCCGGCACCGCTGAACGACCAGGTGCAGACGCCGCGGCCGTAGTAGTCCTCATCCAGCATGCGGTCCAGATACACGGTGCCGCGATACTCGTTGTCGGCCACCTTGCGCAGGGTCACCGGCTCCTGGCTGGTGATGCGCGCGGGGGTGCCGGTTTCCGGCTCGATGTAGCCGCACTGGTCTTCGTTGGTGACGTCGTACTGGGCCACCCCTTCGACCACCGCGAAATCGCCGGGTGGGTTGGCCAGCCGCAGGACCAGTTCATAGGCCTTGCGGGGGGCGGGGTTGAGCTTTGCCAGGCCGCGCCCTCCCTGGGCGACGTTGGCGGCGGCGGAATCAAACTCCTGTGACATGAGAGCCTCCGGGCTGCAGGCGATCAGCAGCGACAGAACAACGCAGGGAAATGTGCGGCCGCGCATCCTCAGGCCGCCCGTGGGGCGGGGCAGGGACGGTGCGGCAACACGGCAGGCAGCGTCTGCAGATGTACAGCCGTGCGCGCGAACGCCAACGCAATGTGCACGGCAGGTCTCCTTTCCTTGGGGACGGGAGTTTTGATTATGGGAGGCCATGACGACACGCTGCCACCGCTTTCGGCCTGGTTCCGTCATGATTTTGACGCCACTGGTCCACACGACGCCGTGGAAATGCCTGTTCCCACAAGGGCTTGCGCATGCGGCTGCACGCTGGAACCCCCTGCGGACGGGTGTCTCAATTCGTGAGGTGGATCAACAATTCACATGGAGGGCGCAGGTCGGCCAACGTTGCGGTTGCGTGAATCCGCAGGCCGCGCCATCGTGTGCGCGCTTCCCTGGAGTTCCTGGAATGCCTTTCATCCGCCCCGAACAACCGGCTGACGTGGCCGCCATTCACGCCCTGACCGAGGCCGCCTTCCGCCAGGCCGAGCACAGCAGCCATACCGAGCAGTTCATTGTGGATGCACTGCGGGCGCGCGGCGAACTGACGGTGTCGCTGGTGGCCGAGCAGGACGGTGCGGTGGTCGGCCATGTGGCCGTGTCGCCAGTTGCGGTCAGTGATGGCAGCGCCGGCTGGTTTGGCCTGGGGCCCATTTCCGTGCTGCCGGCCCGGCAGGGGCAGGGCGTGGGCGCGGCGCTGATGCAGGCCGCCATCGACGCACTGCGCAGCCAGCAGGCGCACGGCTGCGTGCTGCTGGGCGAGCCGGCCTACTACGGTCGGTTTGGTTTCCGCGCCGAACCGGGGCTGATCCTGCCGGGGGTGCCTGCACAGTATTTCCAGGCCCTGTGCCTGCAGCCGCCGATGGCGCAGGGCGAGGTGCGCTATTCGCCAGCGTTCGAGGCGACTGCGCCGCTGTGATGGGGTCAGATCCGTTTTCCGACGGAGCGCGGTTCTGACCCCGGCTTCACGGCGCCTGCCACGGGCGCGGTTCCGGCGCCGGCGGCGGAATGCGGTAACCACCGATGTGCGTCAGCAGTTCATTGGTGCGGCGTTGTTCGGCCAGCAGTTCACGCATCAGGCTGCGCACACCGAAGATCGCGAACGGCACCAGGATCCACACCACGCTCATGACGGTGGCGAAGATGAAGAACAGAATCTGACCCCCCATTGCGGGCACTCCTTCCTTGGGAAAACGTCGAATCTAGCACTGTGAGCGGCCGGCCACCCGGCCTGCACGCGCCCGGGGCGTACAATGCCGGCCGTCCGGCGTGGCCGGGTCTTCACTGCGAGAACCACCATGAGCGATTCCCTGGGCGTGCCCGTGCACGATGCTGACGAACACTGGATGCGCCACGCGCTGGCGCTGGCCGAGCGCGCGCAGCACGTGTTCGATGAGATTCCGGTGGGCGCGGTGCTGGTGGGCGCCGATGGCCAGGTGCTGGGCGAGGGCTGGAACCTCAACATCGCCAGCCACGACCCCAGCGCGCATGCCGAAATCGTCGCCATGCGCGAGGGCGGGCGCGTGCTGGCCAACCATCGTCTGGTGGGCAGCACCCTGTACGTGACGCTGGAGCCGTGTGCGATGTGCGCCATGGCCATCGTGCATGCGCGTGTGTCACGCCTGGTCTATGGCGCCAGCGACCCGAAGACCGGCGCCTGCGGCAGCGTCTTCGACCTGCTGGGCGATGCGCGACACAACCACCGTGTCGAAATCCATGGCGGCGTGCTGGCCAAGGAGGCCAGCCTGCGCCTGACCAACTACTTCCGCGCCAAGCGTGGCAAGCCGCCGCTGCTGCTGGAAAACCACGCCGACGAGGCCTGAGCAGCGAAAGGGTATGATGGTCGCCCCTTTCCCATTCCTGCGGCGGGCCACGTGCCTGCCCGGCAACGAGACGACACGATGGCCGACAACGGCGCGAGCAACGAGCGACTGATCTGGATCGACCTGGAAATGACCGGGTTGGATACCGACAACGATTCGATCATCGAGATCGCCACGGTCGTGACCGACGCGCAGTTGAACGTGCTGGCCGAGGGCCCGGAATTCGCCATTCACCACCCGCTGGAAACGCTGGAGGCAATGGACGAATGGAACCGCAACCAGCACCGTCGTTCCGGGCTGTGGCAGCGCGTACTGGACAGCACCACCACGCTGGGCCAGGCCGAAGCACAGACCATCAACTTCCTGGCGCAGTGGATTCCGGCCGGCGCCTCGCCGATGAGCGGCAACTCGATCTGCCAGGATCGCCGCTTTCTGCACCGCCAGATGCCGCGGCTGGAAAAGTATTTCCACTACCGCAACCTGGACGTGTCCACGGTGAAGGAACTGGCCAAGCGCTGGGCGCCGAGCGTGGCCGCGGGCCTGACCAAGAACAGCAACCACACCGCGCTGAGCGATGTGCATGATTCCATCGCCGAACTGCGCCATTACCGCCAGTTCATGGGCGAGCTGTCGGGCCTGCCGGTCGCCTGAGCGGGGTCGGATCCCTTTCCAGCGGAAAGGGCTCTGACCCCAGCAACGCCGGGCCGCGTGCCCGCGACGATCCGTTCAACTTCCCGGCGCTATGATCGGCTCCATGAACGAGCCGATCCTGCTGCCGCGCGATATCGCCCACGATGCCCAGGACTGGGGCGACCTGCAGCGGGCGGTCGCCCTGCTGGAGGCGCCTACGATCACTGCGCGCATGGCCAACCTGGTCGGCACGCCGCTGGAGTTTGCGGTGAAGGCGCTGCCGACGGCGATCTCCGGGCGAATTCATGGCGCGGTGGAGGCGGCGCTGTCGAAGTCTGCGCAGGCGGCGCTGTGGAGCATGGGCAACACGCCGGGCAAATCGGCCTCGACCCGCTGGCACAAGCTGGCGGCAGCCACGTCCGGCGCTGTTGGCGGCGCGTTCGGTTTCGCCGCGCTGTTCATCGAACTGCCGGTGTCGACCACGATCATGATGCGCGCGGTAGCCGATGTCGCCCGCAGCGAAGGCTTCGACCTGTCGCAGTTCAGCACGCGGCAGGCCTGCCTGGAGGTGTTTGCACTGGGCGGCAATTCGCCGCGTGACGATGCCAGCGAAACCGGCTATTACCTGGCGCGCGGCTTCACCACCGATGTGATGCGGCACCTGTCGGCCGAGCTGGCCGGCCGCGTGGTGACCGGGCGCGACCTGACCCTGGGCGTGGCGCCGAAAGAAGCCGGCAAGCTGCTGGCCAAGCTGGTGGAGAAAGTGGCGGCCCGCTTCGGTGTGGTGGTGACTGAAAAATTCGCCGCGCAGGCGGTGCCGATCGTCGGCGCGGCGGCGGGTGCAACGCTCAATACGATGTTCACCGACTACTACCAGGACATGGCGCGTGGCCATTTCATCGTGCGCCGGCTGGAGCTGAAGTACGGCGAGGATGTGGTGCGCGCGTGCTACGACCGCATTGCCCATGGCGGGGCGTTGATCGAGCCGACGCTGTAACCGCGCATCGTAGATGGGTAGAGTCGACCGTTGGTCGACTGCTTTTAGGCCGACCCGTCATGAAAGCCCGCGCTGCGCGCGATAGTCGACCAACGGTCGACTCTACCGCGGGTGCGGCATTCATCCTTGCCTGAGCGGCACAACTGTTTTGCCAGACTGCGTCTGTTGCACCGTGCGCGGCACCCCCACTCTTGTGGGCAGTCCCCCGCACGAGATGCCGCCATGTTGTTCACCCCCTATCGCTTGGGCCCGCTGCGCCTGCCCAACCGTATCGTGATGCCGCCGATGACCCGCTCGCGGGCGGCAGCCGGCAATGTCGCCACCGCGCAGATGGCGCAGTACTACGCGCAGCGCGCCAGCGCCGGGCTGATCGTGAGCGAGGGCACGCAGATCAGCCCGCAGGGCCAGGGCTATGCGTGGACGCCGGGCATCCACAGCGCCGAGCAGGTGCAGGGCTGGCGGCAGGTGACCGATGCGGTGCACGCCGCCGGTGGCCGCATCTACGCGCAGCTGTGGCATGTGGGCCGCGTTTCGCACGTGGCCCTGCAGCCCGATGGCGCCGCACCGGTGTCTTCGTCGGCGCTGCTGGCCGAGGGCGTGAAGGTGTTCGTGGACCCGACCGGCGCCGGACCGGACGCCGGGGTGGGTGAGATGGTGCAGCACTCGATGCCGCGCGCGCTGGCCGAGGACGAGATTCCCGGCATCATCGCCGACTACGCGCAGGCCACCCGCAATGCGCTGGCTGCCGGCTTCGATGGCGTGGAGCTGCACGGCGCCAACGGCTACCTGATCAACCAGTTCATCGATTCGCAGGCCAACCAGCGCACCGATGGCTACGGTGGCGCGCTGCAGAACCGCCTGCGCTTCCTGCGCGAGGTGGTGCAGGCGGTGGTGGCGGTGGCCGGTAGTGATCGCGTAGGTGTGCGCCTGGCGCCGCTGACCACCCTGCAGGGTGCGGTGGATGACACGCCGCAGGCGACCTATCTGGCCGCTGCGCACCTGCTGGGCGAGCTGGGCGTGGGCTATGTGCACATTGCCGAGGCCGACTGGGAAGACGCGCCGGTGATGCCGGTGGCATTCAAGCAGGCATTGCGGATGGTTTACCCGGGCACGCTGATCTATGCCGGCAAGTACAGTGCCGAGCGCGCCGAGCAGGCGCTGGCCGAGGGCTGGGCCGATCTGATCGGGTTCGGCAGGCCGTTCATTGCCAACCCGGACCTGCCCGAGCGCCTGCGTACCGGCGCGGCGTTGAATGCACCGGACCGCGCGACCTACTTCGGTGGCGGAGCGGCGGGCTACACCGATTACCCGGTGCTGGAAGAGGCCGTCGAGGCCTGATGCTGACAGAGGTGCCGACCAACGGTCGGCACCTACCGGCATCGGTAGCGCCGGGCCATGCCCGGCGGGAACCTGGAAATCAGGGCTTGTCGCGCACCAGTGCGTCGGCTTCCAGCACGCCGCCGTCCTTGCCGTGCAGGTACAGGTGCATGTCCTGCTGCGGATAGGGAATATTGATGCCGGCCTTGTCGTAGCCCAGCTTGATCTGCTCCAGCAGCGTGACCTTGGTGCCGAAGTGGTCGGCCGACTTCACGTAACAGCGGATGCCCAGGTTGATCGCATGCGCGCCCAGTTCGTACACCACAACGTCCGGTTCGGGCGTGGCCAGCACGCGCGGGTCGGCCTTCATCAGCGCCAATGCGGTGTCGCGGGCCTGCTGGATGTTGTCCTCGTAGCCGATGCCCACCACCAGCTCCACGCGGCGGGTGGGTTCGGCGGTCAGGTTGATGATCGGCGCGGCGGTGATCAGCGTGTTGGGAATGGTGGTGTGCTGGTTGTCGGCGCCGGTGATGACGGTCTGGAAGATGCGCACTTCGCGCACGGTACCGGTCTGCCCGGCCACGGTGACCACGTCACCCACGCGGAACGGGCGCAGGGTCACCAGCATCACCCCGGAGGCGATGTTGGACAGCGAGTCCTTCAGTGCCAGGCCGACGGCCAGGCCGGCGGTGCCGAGCACGGCCAGCAGCGGGGTGATCTGAACCCCCAATGTGCCGATGGCCAGGATCACCACGATCACCAGCGAGGCGGCATAGACCACGTTGCGCAGGAAGCTGCCCAGCATCGGGTCCACGCCCATGCGCGCGGTGGCGCGCGGCAGCGCGTTGGACAGGCGGCGAGCCAGCCACATGCCGATCAACAGCACCACGATGGCGGCCAGCAGCGGAACCCCATACGTTTCCAGCAGGCGCTCCCAGTCCAGCGAGTGGAACCAGGAAGCAGTGGCGGGGGCGGGTGGGGCAGTGGCAGTCATGGGGGCTCCTTGGCAGGGACGGCAACGGCGTGCGCGCACGCCAGAAACAACAAACCCCGCAGTAGCGGGGTTTGCGTGTGGTGCCAGTATGGGCCGGCGCCGATGAACACGACGTCAGCCCATCCCACTACGGCATCAGCCGTTGGCCTTCAGCTTGGCCAGGCGCAGCCAGGTGTCGACCACGGTGTCCGGGTTCAGCGACACCGACTCGATGCCTTCCTGCATCAGCCATTCGGCCAGATCCGGATGGTCGGACGGGCCCTGGCCGCAGATGCCGACGTACTTGCCCTTGGCACGCGCCGACTTGATGGCCATCGACAGCAGCTTCTTCACCGCCGGGTTCCGCTCGTCGAACAGGTGCGCGACGATGGACGAATCGCGGTCCAGGCCCAGAGTGAGCTGGGTCAGGTCGTTGGAACCGATCGAGAAGCCGTCGAAGATTTCCAGGAACTCATCGGCCAGCAGTGCGTTGGACGGCACTTCGCACATCATGATGATCTTCAGGCCGTTCTCGCCCTGCTTCAGACCGTTCTGGGCCAGCACCTCGACCACCTTGCGGCCTTCTTCCAGGGTGCGCACGAACGGAATCATGACCCACAGGTTGTCCAGGCCCATTTCGTTGCGCACGCGCAGCACGGCCTGGCATTCCAGCGCGAAGGCGGCGGCAAAGCTCGGATCGACATAACGGCTGGCGCCGCGGAAGCCGATCATCGGGTTCTCTTCGTGCGGCTCGTAGTTGCTGCCGCCGACCAGGTTGGCGTACTCGTTGGACTTGAAGTCCGACAGGCGCACGATCACCGGGTTCGGTGCGACCGAGGCGGTGAGGGTGGCGATGCCTTCGGCCAGGCGGTTCACGTAGAAGCTGACCGGATCACCGTAGCCGGCGATCTTCTCGTCGATCTTCTTCTTGGTGGCCGCATCCTGGCGGTCGTATTCCAGCAGCGCATTCGGATGGATGCCGATGTGGCTGGCAATGATCATTTCCAGGCGGGCCAGGCCGATGCCGGCGTTCGGCAGCTGGCCGAAGTCGAAGGCACGTTCCGGGTTGGCCACGTTCATCATGATCTTCAGCGGCGCCGCCGGCATGTTGCCCAGGTCGGTGGTGGTGCGCTCGAACTTCAGCTGGCCTTCGTAGATGAAGCCGGTATCGCCTTCAGCGCAGCTGACGGTGACCGGCTGGCCATCTTCGATGACCTTGGTCGCGTTGCCCGAACCAACCACGGCCGGCACGCCCAGTTCGCGCGCGATGATGGCCGCGTGGCAGGTGCGGCCGCCACGGTTGGTGACGATGGCCGAGGCGCGCTTCATCACCGGTTCCCAATCCGGGTCGGTCATGTCAGCAATCAGCACGTCGCCGGGCTGCACGCGGTTCATGTCGTCCAGGGTCTTGACCACGCGGGCCACGCCGGAGCCGATCTTGGCACCGACGGCGCGACCTTCGGCCAGCACGTTGCCACCCTTTTCGGTCAGCGCGAAGCGCTCGATCTGGGTGGCGTGGCTGCGCGACTTCACCGTTTCCGGGCGTGCCTGCACGATGAACAGCTTGCCGCTGACACCGTCCTTGGCCCACTCGATGTCCATCGGGCGGCCGTAATGCTTTTCGATCACCAGCGCCTGCTTGGACAGTTCCTGCACGTCCTCGTCGCTGATGGAGAAGGTGCTGCGCAGCTCGGCCGGGGTGTCTTCGATCTTGACGCGCTCACCGGGCACGTCCGAATACACCATGCGGATCGCCTTGCTGCCCAGCGAGCGGCGCAGGATCGCCGGCTTGCCGGCCTGCAGGGTGGGCTTGTAGACGTAGAACTCGTCGGGGTTGACCGCGCCCTGCACGACCATTTCGCCCAGGCCGAACGAGGAAGTGACGAAGACCACGTCACGGAAGCCCGATTCGGTGTCCAGGGTGAACAGCACACCGGAGGAACCGACGCCCGAACGCACCATCAGCTGCACGCCGGCGGACAGGAACACGTCTTCGTGCTTGAAGCCGTGGTGCACGCGGTAGGCGATGGCGCGGTCGTTGTACAGCGAGGCAAACACTTCCTTGACCTTGTGCACGACATCGTCGGCACCGGTGACGTTGAGGAAGGTTTCCTGCTGGCCGGCGAAGGACGCATCGGGCAGATCTTCGGCGGTGGCCGAGGAGCGCACGGCCACGGCCACATCGCCGCCGCCGTTGTCGGCGCTCAGCTTGGCGTAGGCACTGCGGATGTCCTGGTCCAGCTGCGGCTGCAGCGGCGCATCGATCACCCAGCTGCGGATCTCCTTGCCGGCGGCGGTCAGCGCGGTCACGTCTTCGACGTCCAGCGTGGCCAGCTTGTCGAAGATGCGCTTGGACAGGTCGTTGTGTGCGATGAAGTCCTTGAAGGCTTCAGACGTGGTCGCATAGCCTCCGGGAACGGAGACGCCCAGACCGGCCAGGTTGCCGATCATCTCGCCCAGCGAGGAATTCTTGCCGCCTACGCGGGCCAGATCGGCCAGACGCAGTTCGTGCAACCACAGGATGTTCTCGTTCAAGCGCGATGCTCCGTTTGGCCATCGCCCGAGGCGGGCTGAGTGGCCGCGTCCGTAGGAAGAAGTCGATATGATGCCGGGCAGACCACCGTCGGCACAAGCTTGTGCTGGCGGCCCTTTTAAGCTTCGTAGGGGGTAAAAGCGCGCATGTCGACCATCCGACCGGTGTTCTACGTTTCCGATGGAACCGGTATCACCGCTGAAACCATTGGGCATAGCCTGCTCACTCAGTTCACCGGGTTCAGCTTCATTACCGACCGAATGTCTTTCGTCGATGACCCCGAAAAAGCGCGTGAAGCCTGTGCCCGGATCCACGCGGCGGGGGAGCGCTACCAGGTTCGGCCGATCGTGGTGAACAGCTGCGTGGACCAGAGCCTGAGCCTGATCCTGGCCGAAAGCGGGGCACTGATGCTGGATGTGTTCGCCCCGTTCATCGAGCCGCTGGAGCGGGAACTGGCCAGCCCGCGCCTGGCCCGGGTCGGCCAGGCCCACGGCATGGTCGACTTCGACACCTACCACCGCCGCATCAATGCGATGAACTTCGCCCTGACCCACGATGACGGGATCGCGGTGAACTACGACGATGCCGACGTGATCCTGGTGGCGGTGTCGCGGGCCGGCAAGACCCCCACCTGCATCTACCTGGCCCTGCATTACGGGGTGCGCGCGGCCAATTACCCGCTTACCGACGAGGACCTGGAGAGCGACCGCCTGCCGCCGCGGCTGCGCAATTACCGGCGCAAGCTGTTCGGCCTGACCATCGACCCGGACCGCCTGCAGCAGATCCGCCAGGAGCGCCGGCCGAACTCACGCTACGCCAACCTGGACACCTGCAAGCGCGAGGTGGCCGCGGCCGAGGTGATGTTCCAGATGGAGCGGATCCCGACCCTGAGCACCACCCATACCTCGATCGAGGAGATTTCCAGCAAGGTGCTGGCCACGCTGGGGCTGCAGCGCGAGCTGTATTGACCGACGGAGGTGCCCGGTAGCGCCGGGCCATGCCCGGCGGTGGTTGATCGCCGCGGTTCGCGCTCGCCGGGCATGGCCCGGCGCTGCCAGGGGTTGGCCTGCGCGTGTCAGCCCCCACGTTGTATGGCCAACGTGTAGGATCGACCCATGGCCCACGCCTCGCCCCGAACCGAACGCATTCCCCGCCTCAGCCGGCTGAGCTGGCTGATGGGCCTGTATGCCGAGAATTACCGGCACCTGGTGCGTCTGTTCGCGCCGGCCGAACTGACCGCTGGCAGCTATGTTTCCTCGGTGGGCGACGGCCTGGACGTGCGCCTGGACGTGATCGAATGCCACCGCTACACGGTGGAGCTGCGCCTGACCTACGACTTGGCCGACCCGGTGACCGGCGAGCCGGACCCCTCTGCCTATGTGCGCCTGTACCGGGATGCCCGCCAGGCCGAGACTACCCACTGCTACGTGGGCCGCCGCTGGCAGGACACCATGGGCCTGTACCCGCCGCCGGCCGAGCTGATCAACCACCGCATGCGCATGAACACCTTCCTGGGCAAGTGGCTGGAATACCTGGCCGAGCGCGGCCATGGTGTGGCCACCCTGCGCCGCGACCCGGACGGCCCGGCAGCGGTTTCGGCCGAGCGACGCCTGTCGCTGGTGCGCTGATCGGCCATAATCGTGGGCTGACCCGCCGCCGGATCCGCCCCATGCCGTATACCCCGATCGTCGCCACCCTGGGCTATGTGCTGTCGCCCGATCGCCGCCAGGTGCTGATGATCCACCGCAATACCCGGCCCGGTGACCATCATCTGGGCAAGTACAACGGCTTGGGCGGCAAGGTCGAGCCCAGCGAGGACGTGGCCGCCGGCATGCGGCGTGAGATCGTGGAGGAGGCGGGCATCGACTGCACCGCCATGCGCCTGCGCGGCACCATCAGCTGGCCGGGTTTCGGCAAGCACGGCGAGGACTGGTTCGGCTTCGTGTTCGTGATCGACAGCTTCGAGGGCACCCCGCACGGCGGCAACCACGAAGGCACCCTGGAGTGGGTGGACGTGGACAAGCTGGACACGCTGCCGATGTGGGAGGGCGACCGCAACTTCCTGCCGCTGGTGTTCGATGCCGACCCGCGGACGTTCCACGGGGTGATGCCGTACCGCGACGGGCGCATGCAGAGCTGGTCGTTCAGCCGGCTGTGAGGCGGTCGGGCGCCGCAGCGCTCGCCGGGCCATGCCCGGCGGGGTGGCTCAGCGACGCTGGGCCAGCAGCAGGTGGAAATACTTGTCCCGCGTCTGCCCATCATTGCCGGCCGCCGTCTCGCGGTGCGCGCGCCAGCCGCACACACTGAACCCGGCCACGCGCAGGGCCAGCTCCACCGCGTCCAGTTCGTGCAGGTGGAAATCATCGGTGAAGGGCAGGGTGCGCATGAAGGCGGCATCGCCGAAGGCCAGGCACACGCGGCCACCCCGGCGCAGCACGCGGGCCAGCTCGGTCAGTACCGGGGCCAGGTCCGGCCAGAAGTACAGCGTGTTGACCGCCAATGCGGCATCGATGCTGGCATCGGCGACCGGCAGGGCGTGGGCATCGCCCGTGCGCAGCCCGGCGCGGTCGGCCAGCCCCGCCGATGCAAGGTGCTGGTTGCCGGCCTCGACCATGGCCGTGGACAGTTCAATGCCCAGATAGCGGCTGCCTTGGGCCTGCAGCAGCAGCGGCACGAAGGCCGCGTTGCCGGGACCGATTTCCAGCACCTGCTCGTGATCGGCAACGGCCAGCAGGGCGATGGCGGCCTGGTTCAGTGCCGCGTTGCTGCGGTTCATCGATTCGCCCACCGCCAGCGCGGCCTCGCCATGGGGCTGCCGCAACTGCGCGGCCAGCGTACGTGCATCCAGCATCAACATCGTCCGTCAAGGGGGGAACTCGGACGTGGCGGCGGCGGGTCCGCCGTTGACCATAGCGCTGTGCGCCCGGGTTGGGAAGTAGGAAAACCCCGCAGCGTGGTGATGAGAAAATAGCCAGCGTCGCAGCCCCTGCGACCGGGTTGTCCACAGGGGGTGTGGATTACGCGTGGGCAACTTTGTGGATAAGCCGTGGCAGGCGCCACCCCCCTAGGCTGTCAAGATGGGTGGCGAAAAATTCACCGCAGGTGAGTGGGCGTGATGCCCGGGTGAAGATCGGTCATCGCCGCGCTGTTGTCCGCGCCGGTGGTCGCGGTACCCTGTGGCCCTTGATGCCCCGTGAGATTCCATGAAACGTCATTTCTCGATGCTGCGCGAATTCCAGCTGGCCGATTGGTTCACCCTGGCCAATGCGTTCTGCGGCACCGGCGCGGTGTTTGCCGCGATGCGCTTCCTGCAGGACGGCGAGCGTGGCTACCTGCTGTTTGGCATGGCCCTGATCCCGCTGGCCTTCATCTTCGACGCGCTGGATGGCCGCATCGCACGCTGGCGCAAATCCAGTTCCACCCTGGGCCGCGAACTCGATTCGCTGTCCGATGTCATCTCCTTCGGCGTGGCGCCGGCGGCGCTGGCCTATGCCTGCGGCATGCAGGGCGGCTGGGACTGGCTGGTGCTGAGCTATTTCGTCTGTTGCGGGGTCAGCCGCCTGGCCCGCTACAACGTGACTGCCGAAGCCCTGGCCGGTGACGAGGGCAAGGTGAAGTACTTCGAGGGCACGCCCATTCCCACCAGCCTGGCGCTGGTGATCGTGCTGGCCATCGCCGCCGGCACCGATGCCATCGGCCGGGACATCTGGTTCGGGCAGTGGCAGATCGGCCCGTGGCAGCTGCACCCGATGGTGCTGTTGTTCGCGCTGTCCGGTTCGCTGATGATCAGCAAGACCCTGCGCATTCCCAAGCCCTGATGCAGCCCCGCGGAGGCGCACGATGACCAGCTCGGCCCACGACGCCGGCAGCAGCGATTTCGAAGCCCTGGCCCGGCAGTACTTCGGCGCCTGGGGCGATGCCCTGCGCCACGCCGGCGCGCCGGGCGCTACGGCCGGTGATGACCCGGCCAGCTGGCAGCGCCTGTTCGACTGGTGGGGGCAGCTGTTGCCCGAACAGGGGCAGGGCGCGCCAGAGGATGCGCTGCGCCGGTTCCGCGAACAGGCGGGCAGCTGGTACGGCACCATGCAGGAAGTGGCCGCGCGTTTTGCCGGACGTGACGCCAGCAGCGCCGATGTGGCCCAGGCCTGGCGCGAGGCGGTGAACGGGCAGGGCGAGGGCATGCTGCAGTGGATGCTGCAGGGCGCGCGCGGCAGCACCCAGGCCGGAGCGTCGGTGCCCGAGTTCGCCGCCTGGCTGCAGCAATGGCAGCTGCAGGCCGGCCCCTGGCTGCAGAGCCCGGCCTTCGGCCCCGGCCGCGAGCACCAGGCGCGCTGGCAGTCGCTGCTGCGCGCGCAGGAGGAATACCAGCAGCACTCGCGCGCCTACGTGGAGCAGATCAAGCAGGCGCTGGAAGAAGCCTTCACCCTGTTCGAGCAACGCCTGGCCGAGCACGAGCAGCCCGGCAGCCAGTTGACCAGTGCGCGCGCGATGTTCGACCTGTGGATCGAAGTGGCCGAAGAGGCCTATGCCAAGGTCGCCCTGTCCGAGCCGTTCCAGCAGGTGTACGCCTCGCTGGGCAACGCGCAGATGCGCCTGCGCGCAGGCCTGCAACGCGAGGTGGAACAGATGAGTGAACGCATCGGCCTGCCGACACGAAGCGAGATGGATACCGCGCACCGGCGCATTGCCGAGCTGGAGCGCAGCCTGCGCCGCCTGCAGGCACAGGTGGCGGTGCTGGCCGGAGCGGCAGCCGTGGACCCGGTGGCACAGCCGGCGGCGGCCAAGGTGAAGCCGCCGCTGCGCAAGGCAGCGAAGAAGGCGGCGCCGGCAAAGAAGGCGCCCGCAAAGAAGGCACCGGCCAAGAAGACCACCGCGCGCGCGGCGCCGAAGGTACGTGGGCGATGAAAGGGCCGCTGGGCTTCAACGCCGACGATCTGATGCAGGAAACCCTGGCCATGCAGCGCAAGCTGATGGAAGGGTTGAAGCTGCTGCCGCAGGTGGAGGACGTGGACTACGGCGCCACCGCCCGCGAGGAAGTCTGGCGCGATGGCAAGGTGGTGCTGTACCGCTTCGTGGGCGAACACGCGCCCACCCGGCGCCGGCCCCTGTTGATCGTCTACGCGCTGGTCAACCGGCCCTACATGGTCGACCTGCAGGCCGACCGCTCGCTGGTGCAGAAACTGCTGGCACTGGGCCAGGACGTGTACGTGCTGGACTGGGGCTACCCGGACCGTTCCGAACGTTTCCAGACGCTGGAAGACTACCTGCTGCGCTATATCGACGGTGCGGTGGATGCGCTGCGCGCGCGCAGCGGCGAGCCGGTGGACATGCTGGGCATCTGCCAGGGCGGCGTGTTCGCCCTGTGCTACGCCGCGCTGCGCCAGCACAAGCTGGCCAGCCTGATCACCATGGTCACCCCGGTCGATTTCCATACCGCCGACAACATGCTGTCGCACTGGGCCCGGCAGGTGGACGTGGACCTGTTGGTGGATACGCTGGGCAACATCCCGGCCGACCTGATGAACGCCAGCTACCTGATGCTCAAGCCGTTCCGCTTGAACGTGCAGAAATACGTGGGCCTGCTCGACATCCTGGATGACAAGGCGGCGCTGGAAGATTTCCTGCGCATGGAGAAATGGATCTTCGATTCGCCTGACTTGGCCGGTGAGGCATTCCGCGACTTCATCAAGCAGTTCTACCAGGGCAACGGGCTGGTGAACGGCACCGTGCGCATCGGCGAAGAGGCTGTGGATCTGTCGCAAGTGACCTTGCCGGTACTGAACATCTACGCCGAGCAGGATCACCTTGTGCCGCCCGATGCCTCGCGCGCGATGCGCGGGCGCCTGGGCACGCTGGACTACACCGAGTCCAGTTTCCGCGGCGGCCACATCGGTATCTACGTCTCCGGCCGCGCCCAGCGCGAAGTCCCGGCGACGATCGACGGCTGGCTGAAGGCGCGCGACCGGTAGAGTCGAGCTCGCTCGACTGCGGAAGGTGGGTAAGCTCAAACACCCGTTTGATGGATAGGCTCATGGTCCAGCCAGCAGTTTTCGCCCGGAACAACGTCGCGTTCAACGATTCGTCGCCACCGGTGCCGGTCGATCTGATTGCGGCGATGGTGCAGGGCAGATTTCCCGGCAGAGATGACTTCATCGAATTCTATTCGAAGCACAATGGTGGCTACTTCGACGGCGGCGCGGTGTTCTATCGGCACACGTTCTACGAAGTTGCTGCAGAAGATCCAAATCGGCTTGAGCTGGAGGCCTTTCATTGCATCGAGGTGCCGGGTATGCCGCCCAATCCTCGGCTCGTATCAATCGATGATGTGATGGGATGGAGGGCAGACCGCCATCCTGAAGCTCTGGCGTTCTTTGAATCTCACATCCCCTTTGCAGGTGACTGCGGAGACAACGACTATTGGCTTGATACGCGGACAGGTAGTGTGAAGTTCACAATTGCGGGGGGGCATATCCATGCGGACGACGCGATTCCTGTCGCGCCGGACTTCTTTTCGTTCTGCGAGAATATTCAAGTCATGCAGCGGTAGATTCGAGCGTGCTCAACTGCCCAGAGACCCCTGATGTCCCGACGAACCCTTCTGATCCTCGCGGCAGTGCTCGCCGCCCCCCTGGCCCATGCCGCCCCCGATCCCCAGGCCCAACGTGAGATCGCCCAGCTGATCGGCAGCCTGGACGGCTCGGCCTGCCAGTTCCAGCGCAACGGCAGCTGGCATGACGCCGCCGCCGCACGCGCGCACCTGCAGCGCAAGTACGACTACCTGCTGAAGAAGAAGCTGGTCGATACCCCCGAACAGTTCATCGAGCGCGCCGCCAGCCAGAGCAGCATGAGCGGCAAGCCGTACCGGATCCGCTGCCCGGGCCAACCGGAACAGACTGCCGCGGCCTGGTTCGGCGCCCGCCTGCAGGCCCTGCGCCAACGCACGCCGTAGACAAGGGGCGGTGTAGAGTCGAGCCATGCTCGACTGCCTTTTCCGTAGCCTGGGAGAACCGCCATGAACACCACGCCGAAAACGCTGTCGCGTTCACTGAACGACCGCATGATCGCCGGCGTAATGGGCGGCATCGCCCACCGTTTCGGCTGGAGCCCGACGCTGCTGCGGGTGGTCTATGTGCTGGTGTCGCTGGCGTCGGCCGCGTTCCCCGGCATCCTGGTCTACCTGATCCTGTGGCTGCTGATTCCCAACGAGGCCGATTGAACGCGGCCGCGTCCCGACCGGTGCCGCTGTGGCTGCGCGCCGTGCAGGTGCTGGGCGCGGTGTGGACGCTTCCCAATTCGTTGATCGGGCTGCTGGCCGGGTTGGCGGGACTGCTGGGGGGCGCCAGGCCGCGCTGGAGCAGCCGCGACTGCGCACTGGTGTTTGACCGCTGGCCGTGGGGCCCGGGTGGGGCGATCACCTTGGGCAATGTGATCCTGCACACCGGCCACGATCTGGGCATGTGCTGCCGTACCTATGCGCACCAGGCGGGGTGGGGCGTGGAGCCGCTGATCCGGTTGGATGACCACGAGCGGGCGCATGTGTACCAGTACCTGGTGCTGGGGCCGTTGTACCTGCCGGTGTATCTGCTGTGCGGTGGGGTGAGTGCACGCAATCCGTTCGAGCGCGCGGCCGATCATTACGCCCGGTTCGGGCACGGCTGGTGGCCGTAGGTTCCAGCCAACGGCGCAGCCCCTCGTGGCTGGCGCGCTGCATCTGATTCACGGGGTTGGCCGGGCAGGTGGGTTGCGCAGGAGACGCTGCAAGTACGTCCATGTAAGCTCGGTCGCCGCATCCATGCGGCTCACGCCCCTGCGCAACCCACCTGCCCGGCCACGGACACATTCCTGCGGCGGCCAGCCACGGAAAGGAAAAAAGAAAAGCAGAAGCGGGTCGCGCGCTGCGCTTGCTCGCAGCCGTGCATGGCTATGCCGGTCGTCCTGACCGGCACCCTTCGGGCCGTCGCCGCGGGCGACGTTGGCAGCGGCTCCTGCCGCTGCCTTCGGCTCTACAGGAAGCAAAGAGCGGCCGGCCAAGCTGCTCTGCTCTTGACCTTCTTTTTCTTTTCCGTGGGTGGCGGACGCAGCAGCCATCTCTCAGAGGGCGGTCGGGTCGGGTTCGCGGGAGTGTCCGCGGCATGGATGCCGCGGCCAAGCCCCCATGGACGGGTTTACGGCGTCCCCCGCGAACCCGGCCCGACCGCCCAGCGCGACGGGTTTGCATTTGATCGACTCACCCACCCGCCACCCACGAGGGGCTGCGCCGTTGGCTGAAACCCCCTTTTGTTAGCCGGAGGTTAAAGATCCGTAAGCGTTCTGCTGTGATCGGGCCGTCATCTGCATGCAACCGATCGTCATTAGCCTTCGTGACGTTCCAGTCAGCTTGGTCGCGGTAAGCTTTACCCCGATGAGCTCGCAAGTACCGCTCATCGTGTGCAGTACGCAGTAGCAATTTGGAGGAAGACATCACATGGCGATTGTTCTTTATGTCGGTGGTAGCAAGGACGGCGAGAAGGGCGTGGTGCCCTACGGCTTCAGCAAATCCCGCGCCGACACCGCGCTGGGGCCGGAGTTCTACACAGAGCGGTTCATGGAACTGCAGGGTGTCGGCAAGGTCCGCTTGATGGCACTGGAAAGCATGCGTGACGAGATCGTCATGCAGCGTGCGGCCCGCCATTACCGCTGACCTCCGCAACATGCGGCAGGGTGCGCCCATGTGCGCGCACCCGCGCCGGCATCCCAGCCGGGCCAGCACGGCCACTCTGCCAGGATGCCGGCGTCCCCGCCTGGTGCTGCCGCCTGAACCCCGCCGCTGTCAACGCTTGTATGCCCGCGCCGGGCATGGCCAGAATGGGTCTTTCCCGTAACGCGGCACAGACCGGAAGCAATGCACGACGCCAAGAACGCCCAGAGCGCGCTCGCCCAGCAGATCGCCCAGACCATCGCCGTCGAAATCGGCGCCCAGTCCGCCCAGGTGCGTGCCGCCGTCGGCCTGCTCGACGAGGGTGCCAGCGTCCCCTTCATCGCCCGCTACCGCAAGGAAGTGACCGGTGGCCTGGACGATACCCAGCTGCGCAACCTGGAAGTGCGCCTGACCTACCTGCGAGAGCTGGAAGACCGCCGTGCCGCCGTGCTGGCCAGTATCGACGAGCAGGGCAAGCTAAGCGATGCGCTGCGCAACGACATCCTGGCCGCCGACACCAAGAGTCGGCTGGAAGATCTGTACCTGCCGTACAAGCCCAAGCGCCGTACCCGCGCGCAGATTGCACGCGAAGCCGGGCTGGAACCGCTGGCCGATGGCTTGCTGGGCGACCCCACCCAAGACCCGCAGGCCTTCGCCGCCACCTTCATCGACAGCGACAAGGGCGTGGCCGACGCCAAGGCCGCGCTGGAAGGCGCACGCGCGATCCTGATGGAGCGCTGGGGCGAAGATGCCGCGCTGGTGGGCGAACTGCGCACCTGGCTGGGCGATACCGGGGTGATCCGCGCGCGCGTGGCCGAGGGCAAGGAAAACGAGGGCGCCAAGTACCGCGACTATTTCGAACATGCCGAAGCGCTGGCGAAGATTCCATCGCACCGGCTGCTGGCACTGTTTCGTGCCCGCCGCGAAGAAATCCTGTTCCTGGAGCTGGACCCGGGCAGCGATGCCGAGGCCGGCCACCAGTACGCCGAAGGGCGGGTGGCACGCAAGGCCGGCATCGCCGACCAGGGCCGCGCCGCCGACCGTTGGCTGCTGGACGCCTGCCGCCTGACCTGGCGCGCCAAGCTGCATACCCACCTGTTGCTGGACCTGTTCAACCAGGCCCGAGAAAAGGCCGAGGCCGAAGCGATCTCGGTGTTCGGTGACAACCTGAAGGATCTGCTGCTGGCCGCCCCAGCCGGGCCGAAGACGGTGCTGGGGCTGGACCCGGGCATCCGCACCGGCTGCAAGATCGCCGTGGTCGATGCCACCGGCAAGCTGCTGGCCACCGAAACCATCTACCCGCACGAGCCGCGCCGGCAGTGGGATCAGTCGCTGCAGACGATCAAGCAGCTGTGCACCCGACACAATGTGGAACTGATCGCGATCGGCAACGGCACTGCCAGCCGCGAGACCGACAAGCTGGCCGGTGAGGCGATCAAGGCCATCGGCAATCCGAAGCTGCAGAAGGTGGTGGTCAGCGAAGCCGGTGCCTCGGTGTATTCGGCCTCGGAATTGGCCGCCAAGGAGTTCCCGGGCTTGGACGTGTCGCTGCGTGGCGCGGTATCCATTGCCCGCCGCCTGCAGGATCCGCTGGCCGAACTGGTGAAGATCGAGCCCAAGGCGATTGGTGTGGGCCAGTACCAGCACGACGTGGACCAGTACCGCCTGGCGCGCGCGCTGGATGCCCGCGTGGAGGACTGCGTGAACGCAGTGGGCGTGTACGTGAACACCGCCTCGGCGGCGCTGCTGTCGCGGGTGTCGGGGCTGTCGTCCACGGTGGCCGAGAACATCGTGCGCCACCGCGATGACAACGGCCCGTTCAAGCGCCGCAAGGACCTGCTGAAGGTCGCGCGTTTGGGTGAAAAGACCTTCGAACAGTGCGCCGGCTTCCTGCGCATCGCCGATGGCGACCAGCCGCTGGATGCCTCGGCCGTACACCCGGAAGCCTACCCGCTGGTCGAGCGCATCGTGGCCAGCACTGCGCGCCCGATCAAGGCGCTGATCGGTGATGGCAGCTTCCTGCGTGGACTCAAGCCCGAACAGTTCACCGACGCCACCTTCGGCGTGCCGACCGTGCGCGACATCCTGAAAGAGCTGGAAAAGCCGGGCCGCGACCCGCGCCCCGAGTTCAAGGCGGCGCGCTTTGCCGAGGGCGTGGAAGACATCAAGGACCTGCGCGAGGGCATGGTGCTGGAAGGCGTGGTCAGCAACGTGGCCGCCTTCGGCGCGTTCGTCGATATCGGCGTGCACCAGGACGGCCTGGTGCATATCTCGGCGCTGTCGGACACCTTCGTGAAGGACCCGCGCGAGGTGGTCAAGGCCGGCGACATCGTGAAGGTGAAGGTGCTGGAGGTGGACGTGGCGCGCAAGCGCATCGCCCTGACCCGGCGCCTGGACGATACCCCGGGCCAGGCCACCAGCCGCCCCGGTGCGCGTGATGAGCGTGGCCAGGGCGGGCCGGCGCGGCGGGATGGCAGTGCAAACCGTGGCCCCAACCGCGGCCAGGGGCAGGGCGCGGCGCGTCCCGCCACCTCGGCCCCGCTGGCCAACAATGCCCTGGCCGAGGCCTTTGCCCGGGCCAAGCGCAGCTGAGCCCTCGCCCCCCGGCCACAAGTACCGTGGCGGGGGGACTTGTCGGCCCTCCCCGGCGTGCGCACACTGGCGCCCATGGGGGGCCGCGGGCCACCCTGCAGGGTGCCGGGGAGGGCCATGACGCCAGCACGACCCGCCAACGCGACCGCAGGCTGCAGCGCCGGGCTGCGGAATGCGTGCGCCCGCCGTTCCGCGCGGGGGCGCCGATGACCGGGCACGGCCGTGACGCCAACGCGCTGCTGGAGCGGCGCCTGCAGGAACTGTCCGAGGAACGCCGCCGTCTGGCGATGATCATCGAAGGCACCGCCGCCGGCACCTGGGAATGGAACGTGCAGACCGGGCAGATGCGGGTGAATGCGCGCTGGGCCGAGATCGTCGGTTACCGCCTGGACGAGCTGGAGCCGATCTGCCAGGAAACCTTCATCGCGCTGGTACACCCCGACGACCTGGCCCATTCCGACGCGGCACTGGAGGCGCACTTCCAGGGCCACAGCGACCATTACCGCTGCCTGCTGCGCATGCGCCACAAGAACGGCCAGTGGATCTGGATCCATGACCGTGGCCGCGTGTACGAATGGGACGGGCAGGGGCGCCCGCTGTGGATGGCCGGCGCGCATGCCGACGTGACCGAACTGCAGATGGCGCGCCAGGACGCCGCCGACATGCGCCACCGGCTGCAGGCGGTGGTCGATGCGTCCGACGAAGTGGCGGTGATCGCCACCGATACCGAGGGGCTGATCACCCTGTTCAACACCGGCGCCGAACGCCTGCTGGGCTATGCCGCCAGTGAGGTGGTCGGCAAGCTCAATCCCGGCGCGTTCCACGAGCCGGACGAAATGCGCGCCTACCTGGCCCCGCTGGCCGACGCCGATGGCCACCCACCGTCGGTGTTCCAGGCGTTGACCGCGCAGGCGCAGGGCCAGACCTTTTCGCGGCAGTGGACCTTCCTGCGCAAGGACGGCCAGCGCCGTCAGGTGCGCCTGTCGATCAGCCGCATGGACGGCGCCGACGGCGAGCGCATCGGCTACGTCGGGATGGCCATCGACATCACCGAGATCCTGCAGGCGCGCGCCGAAGCGCGGCTGGCGGCGGACAAGTTCGCCGGTGCGTTCACCTCCGCGGCGCTGGGCATGGCCCTGGTGTCGCTGGAAGGGCGCTGGCTGGATGTAAACGATGCGCTGTGCCGCATCCTGGGCTACCCGCGCGAAGAACTGCTGCAGGTCGACTTCCAGCGGCTGACCCATCCGGCCGACCTGCAGACCGATCTGCAGCTGGTGCAGGACCTGCTGAGCGGCCAGCGCAACCACTACCACCTGGAAAAGCGCTACCTGGACCGCGACGGCAACACGATCTGGGCGCGTCTTTCCGTTTCGCTGGTGCGCAACGAGCGAGGCGAGCCGCTGCATTTCGTGTCGCAGATCCAGGACATCACCGGCCAGCGCAGCAGCGAACAGCGCCTGTTCGAAAGCGAGCAGCGCAGCCGCATCACCCTGGATGCGGTGGCCGACCTGGTGCTGAGCGTGACCCTGCAGGGGCGCATCGAATACGCCAACGCTGCCGCGGTGCGCATGCTGTCCGGTGATGGCGCGTTGACCCTGGCCGGGCACAACGTGAAGGACGTGCTGGCGCTGACCACCGAATACGCGCCGAACTCGGTGCTGGACGTGGCGGTGCTGCTGGACCCGGACAGCAATGCAGTGGACCTGCATGCCGACCTGCTGCTGCGGCTGGGCACGGCGACGGTGCCGGTGGACCTGACCCGCGCCTGGCTGCGCGACGATGAAGGGCACGTGCGCGGTGCGGTCTGGGTGCTGCGCGATGACACCCAGCAGCGCGCCCGCCAGCGCGAGGCCCGGCACCTGGCCGAGATGGACCCGCTGACCGAACTGAGCAACCGCCGTGGCTTCGAGGTGCACCTGCAGCAGGCGATCACCCATGTCGAGCGCACCGGCCAGGCCGCCTCGCTGATGTACATCGACCTGGACCGCTTCAAGCCGGTGAACGATACCTGGGGCCATCTGGCCGGCGATGCGGTGCTGTGGGCGGTGGCCAGCGTGCTGCGCCATGGCGTGCGCGATTCGGACGTGGTGGCCCGGCTGGGCGGCGACGAATTCGCGGTGATCCTGTCCGGCTGCGGCCCGCGTCGCGCTGCACGCATTGCCGGCGAACTGCTGAACACGCTGGCCGCGCTGGCCATTCCCTGGGACAAGGCGGTGCTGCGCATCGGCGCAAGCATCGGCATTGCGCCGCTGGCGCCGGGCATGGGCGTGGACCAGGCGGTGGCCGCCGCCGACGCGCAGTGCTACCGGGCCAAGGCGCTGGGACGCAACAACGTGCAGGTGCAAGGCTTGACCGCCGACCTGCCGCCCGAAGACGGCGACGGCGGCTGAACCGGCCCGTACCAACGCCACGCATGAAGGATGTTTCATTTGCCCGCCCCGGCCGATTTGGCGAGCATGGGCGGGTCTGAGCACCCCGGGACCCCATGTCGCGCGTACTGACCATCGAGGACGATGCCATCACTGCCCAGGAAATCGTGGCGGAGCTGGGCAGCCATGGCCTGCAGGTGGACTGGGTGGCCGACGGGCGCGAAGGCCTGGTGCGCGCGGCCAGCGGCGAGTACGACGCCATCACCCTGGACCGCATGCTGCCGGGGCTGGATGGCCTGGCGATCGTGACCACCCTGCGCCGCATCGGCGTGAACACCCCGGTGCTGATGCTCAGTGCGCTGTCGGACGTGGATGAGCGCGTGCGCGGCCTGCGCGCCGGTGGCGACGATTACCTGACCAAGCCGTTTGCCTCCGATGAAATGGCCGCGCGGGTGGAGGTGCTGCTGCGCCGCCGCCAGCAACCGGCCGGCAACGAAACCGCGCTGCGCGTGGGCGACCTGCAGCTGGACCTGCTGGCGCGCACCGCACAGCGCGGTGGCCGCACCCTGAGCCTGTTGCCGACCGAGTTCAAGCTGCTGGAATACCTGATGCGCAATGCCGGCCAGGTACTGACCCGCATGATGCTGTTCGAGGAAGTGTGGGGCTACCACTTCGATCCGGGCACCAACCTGATCGACGTCCACATCGGCCGGCTGCGGCGCAAGCTCGACCTGCCCGGCGGCCCTTCCATGATCCGCACCGTGCGGGGTTCGGGTTATGTCCTCAGCGAAGCTGTCTGACGGCTGGCGCTCGTCCAGCAGCCGCTTGCTGGGCCTGTACAGCCTGCTGTTCGTGGCGTGGTGCAGCGTGCTGCTGGGTGTCCTGTACTGGCGGGTGTCGCATTACCTGGATGATCTGGCGCAGTCGGCGCTGCTGCAGCGTGCGCATCTGTTCGAACACTTCACCGGCGATGCGCTGTGTGAGGCGCTGCGCGAGAACCGCCGTTACGACGTGCACGGCATCGATGCCTATGGGGTGTTCAGTGCAACGGGGACGCCGTTGGCCGGGCCGCTGAAGGCGCTGCCCGCGCAGCTGCCGCTGGATGGCCAGGTGCACCGGGTCAGCGGATTGCCCTTGTCTAATCCAACGGCGGTGGGCAAGCGCGGCTTCGGCTTGGCCATGCCCACCCGCGATGGGCGCGTGCTGGTGCTGGTGCGCTACAGCGGGCCCTTGAACGAAGTGAACCACCTGATCCTCGACGCGCTGCTGTGGGGGGTATCGTTGACCCTGCTGCCCGGCCTGCTGGGCTGGCATCTACTGCGGCAGCGCCCGCTGCGGCGCATCCAGGCGATCGAGCAGGCCACCGCGCGCATCGTTGCCGGTGATCTGCGGCAACGCCTGCCGGTGGCCGATCGCCGTGACGAGCTGGACATGCTGGCGGCCATCGTCAACGCCATGCTGGACCGGATCGAGCAGTTGATGACCGAGGTGAAAGGGGTCTGTGACAACATTGCGCATGACCTGCGCACGCCACTGACCCGCATGCGCGCGCAGTTGTACCGGCTGCGCCAGCAGCTGGGCGAGGGCGATGCGCAGGCCGTGGCACTGGACCAGGTGCTGGATGAAACCGATACGTTGATGGCGCGCTTCCGCGCGCTGCTGCGCATTTCCGAACTGGAGGACTACCAGCGGCGCTCCGGTTTCGTGGAGCTGGCGCCGGAGGCGCTGCTGCAGGAAATCCATGCCTTCTACGCGCCGTTGGCCGAGGAAAAGGGGCAATGGCTGCAGCTGGAAGTGGCACCGGGCCTGCCCAGCGTGGTGGGTGATCGCGGGCTGTTGTTTGAAGCCATCGGCAACCTGCTGGACAACGCGATCCGGTTTGCGCCCGAAGGCGGGCGGGTGCAGTTGGCGGCACGTGCTGAAGCCGGGGCGACGTGCATTGTGGTGGAGGATTCCGGGCCGGGCATTGCCGAGGCCGAGCGTGAGCTGGTGTTCCAGCGTTTCCATCGCAGCGAGGCCAGCCAGGGCGGCGGCTTCGGCCTGGGGCTGTCGATCGTGGCGGCCATCGCCGGCCTGCACGGTTTCCGGCTGGGGGTAGGGCAATCGCCACTGGGCGGCGCCAGCTTCAGCCTGCTGTGCCGGCCGCAGGTGCTGTAGGGGCGGGTGTTTATGCAGGGCTTGCAGCCCTGCACCCGCCGAATCAACGGCAACGTCAAAAGCTGGGTATCCGTGGGATGGCGGGGTGGGTCCGGTTGCGGGGGACGGCGCAAGTACGTCCATGTAGCCTCGGTCGCGCCATCCATGGCGCTCACGCCCCCGCAACCGGACCCACCCCGCCTTCGACAGCTGTCCGGTGGCCAGCAGATCCACGCCATGCGTGGATGTTCTTCGAATTCAATTCGAATTCTTCGATTCCGATTGAGATTCATCCACGCATGGCGTGGATCTACCAGATCGCCGGAATCTGTCAGAGGCGGGGCGGTGTCGGATTGCGGGGCGTCAGCCGCATGGATGCGGCTGCCAAGCCTACAAGGACGTACTTGCGGCGTCCCCGCAATCCGACACCGCCCCGGCACCCCACGGAATGCCGCTGTTGACGTTGACGTTGCTCGGAGCGGGTGCAGGGCGCAGCCCTGCCGAACACCCCTTTCATGAAATATGTTTCATGCGCGGCACAGCCTTGTTTTAGGCGCCAGCACGGATACTTCACGGCCTGCGCTGCCCGCGGTGGGCAGTGGCACTGCTGGAGAGCTGCATGCTCGGCTTGGTCAGGACCGCGCTCAACAAGCCTTACACCTTCGTGGTGATGGCCATTTTCATCTGCATCGTCGGCCCGCTCAGCGCGCTGCGTACGCCCACCGATGTGTTCCCCGATATCGGCATTCCGGTGGTGGCCGTGGTCTGGCAGTACACCGGCCTGTCGCCCGATGCGATGGCCGGGCGCGTGATTTCGCCCTACGAGCGCGCGCTCAGCACTACCGTCAACGATATCGAGCACATCGAATCGCAGTCGCTGGCCGGCATGGGCGTGGTCAAGGTGTTCTTCCAGCCGGGCGTGGATATCCGCACGGCCAACGCGCAGATCACCGCCATCTCGCAGACCATCGTCAAGCAGATGCCGGCCGGCATGACCCCGCCGCTGATCCTCAACTACAGCGCCTCCACCGTGCCGGTGCTGCAGATGGCGTTCTCCAGCCCAACGCTGGGTGAATCGCAGATCCGCGACCTGGCGCAGAACAGCGTGCGCCCCCCGCTCACTTCCATCGCCGGCTTGGCCATTCCCGCGCCCTACGGCGGCAAGCAGCGGCAGATCACCCTGGACCTGGACCCGCAGGCACTGGCCGCCAAGGGGCTGTCGGCGCAGGACGTGGGCAACGCGCTGGCAGCGCAGAACCAGATTACCCCGGTGGGTACGGCCAAGCTGGGCAGCAATGAGTTCACCGTGCTGCTCAACAACAGCCCCAGTGACATCCAGGCGCTGAATGATCTGCCGATCCGCACGGTGAACGGTGCAGTGGTGACCATCGGCCAGGTGGCGCACGTGCGCGATGGCTCACCGCCGCAGACCAACATCGTGCGGGTGAACGGCGGTCATTCGGTGTTGATGGCCGCCCTGAAGAACGGCGATGCATCCACGCTCACCCTGGTCAGCCGCATCCGCGACATGCTGCCGCAGATCAGCGAGACCCTGCCGCCGTCCCTGAAGATTTCACTGCTGGGCGATGCGTCCACCTTCGTGCGCGAATCGATCGGCAGCGTGGCCCGCGAGGGCATCATTGCCGCGCTGCTGACCAGCGTGATGATCCTGGTGTTCCTGGGCAGCTGGCGCTCGACGGTCATCATCGCGGCGTCCATTCCGCTGGCGGTGCTGTCAGCCATCGCGCTACTTTCGGCAGCCGGTCAGACCCTGAACGTGATGACCCTGGGCGGCCTGGCGCTGGCCGTGGGCATCCTGGTGGACGATGCGACGGTGACCATCGAGAACGTCAACTGGCACCTGGAGCAGGGCAAGGGTGTGCGCGAGGCGATCCTGGACGGCGCTGCGCAGATCGTCGGTCCGGCGTTCGTCTCTCTGTTGTGCATCTGCATCGTGTTCGTGCCGATGTTCCTGCTCGACGGTATCGCCGGCTACCTGTTCCGGCCGATGGCACTGGCGGTCATCTTCGCCATGGCCAGTTCGTTTGTGCTGTCGCGCACGCTGGTGCCCACCATGGCGCTCTACCTGCTGAAGCCGCACCGGCTGGAAGGGGGCATGGGTCACCATCCCGAGGATGCCTTCCTCAACCACCATGAGGGCGACCACCCGCAGCATCGCCGCGCGCGTCTGGCGGCGATGCTGGTGCGCTGGCAGCAACGCTTCGAGGCCGGGTTCTCAGCGGTGCGCGACCGCTACCACGCGCTGCTGGGGCTGGTTCTGGCCAACCGCCGACGCTTCCTGGTCGGCTTCATGGCCTGCGTGCTGGTGTCCTTCGCGCTGCTGCCGACCTTGGGCCAGGACTTCTTCCCGGCCACCGAAGCCAGTGCATTGTCGCTGCACGTGCGGCTGCCGCTGGGCACGCGCATCGAGGAAACCGCAGCGGCCTTCGACCGCATCGAGGCACGTATCCGGCAGGTGGTGCCGCCGCACGAGATCGACGCCATCGTCGACAACCTGGGCCTGCCGATGACCGGCATCAACATGGCCTACAGCGCCAGCGGCACCATCGGGCCACAGGACGGTGACATCCAGGTCTCGCTGAAGCCGGGCCATGGCGATGCCGCCGTGTATGAAAAGCGCCTGCGCGAAGTGCTGCCGTCGGCCTTCCCCGGTACCAGCTTCGCCTTCCTGCCGGCTGATACCAGCAGCCAGATCCTGAACTTCGGTTCGCCCGCGCCGCTGGATGTACGCATTGCCGGACCCGATGCCGCCGGCAACCGCGCCTATGCGCAGGAACTGCAGCGCCGCCTGCGGCATGTGCCGGGGCTGGTGGATCTGCGCCTGCAGCAGCCCGATGGCTATCCGACCCTGCAGGTGGACGTGGATCGTCTGCGTGCCAACGGGCTGGGCATCACCGAGCGCGATGTGACCAACAGCATGGTGGCCTCGCTGGCCGGTAGCGGGCAGGTGGCACCCACGTTCTGGCTCAGCCCGAAGAACGGCATCTCCTACAGCGTGGTAGCTGCCACTCCGCAGTACCGCATGGACAGTCTGGCGGCGCTGCAGGCACTGCCGGTGACCGGCAGCAGTGGTACGCCGCAGGTGCTGGGCGGCCTGGCGCAGATCCAGCGCGGTTCCAGTTCGGCCGTGGTCAGCCACTACAACGTGCAGCCCACGCTGGACCTGTACGCCAATGTGCAGGGCCGCGATCTGGGTGCCGTGGCGGCCGATGTGCAGCGCGTGATCGATGGCATGGCCGGCCAGCGCCCGCGGGGTACCCAGGTCGGCCTGCATGGCCAGATCGATGCGCTGCATGTGGCCTTCACCGGCCTGGGCTACGGCCTGCTGGCTGCGATCGTGCTGATCTACCTGCTGATCGTCATCAACTTCCAGTCCTGGACCGATCCGTTCGTGATCATCACAGCGCTGCCCGCCGGCCTGGCCGGCGTGGTGTGGATGCTGTTCCTGACCCACACCACGTTGTCGGTGCCCGCGCTGACCGGGGCCATCCTGTGCATGGGCGTGGCCACGGCCAACTCCATTCTGGTGGTCAGCTTCTGCCGCGAGCGCCTGGCCGAGCATGGCGATGCCGCCAAGGCCGCGCTGGAAGCAGGCTTCACCCGGTTCCGCCCGGTGTGCATGACCGCGCTGGCGATGATCCTGGGCATGTTGCCGACCGCACTGTCCACCGAACAGAACGCGCCGCTGGGCCGTGCCGTGATCGGCGGCCTGCTGCTGGCGACCTGCGCCACCCTGTTGTTCGTGCCGGTGGTGTTCGCCCTGGCCCATTCCCGCAAGTCCGAAACCGCCCCCGCCGGAGAGCCCCTGCATGTCTGATGCTTCTTTGCCGCAGGCGCCGCTGCGCCGCCGTCTGATCCTGGGGGCTGCCATTGCCGTGGCGGTCGTGGCCGCTGGCCTGGCGCTGCGTGCGCAGCAGGCCCATGCGGTGGGCGAATGGACCGAGCAGCAGGCCGTGCCTGCCGTGCAGGTGGTCACCGCCGGTGCGCAGGGCGAAGCGGGCACGCTGACGTTGCCGGCGCACCTGGGGGCCTGGACCGAGGCGCCGATCCATGCGCGCGTGGGAGGCTATCTGAAATCCTGGAGCGCCGATATCGGCCAGTCGGTGAAGGCCGGCCAGGTACTGGCGGTGATCGACAGCCCGGAACTAGACCAGCAGATTGCCCAGGCGCATGCGCACCTGCTGCAGGCGCAGGCCGATGCAGCGTTGGCCACGGTCAGCGCCGAGCGCTGGCAGGGCATGCTCGGCAGTCACTCGGTATCGCGCCAGGAAGCCGACGAGAAGCAGGCCAACGCCGTGGCCGCGCACGCCAGCGTGGAGGCGGCGCAGGCCGACTATGCGCGACTGCAGGAACTGGGGCGCTACCGCACGCTGCGCGCGCCCTTCGACGGCACCGTCACCGCGCGCCTGACCGATGTCGGTCAATTGATCCGCGCCGACGACAGTGGCCGTGAACTGTTCAACATTGCCGATACCCGCCGCCTGCGGCTGATGGTGCCGGTGCCGCAGAACAGTGCGGCCAGCATCCAGCCGGGACTGCAGGCCACGCTGCAGGTGCCCGGTCTGGCCGGCCGCCATTTCACCGCCACGCTGCAGGGCGATTCCAGCGCGATCGACCGCAGCTCGGGCACCCTGCTGGCGCAGTTCGTGGTGGACAACGCCGACGGTGCGTTGCTGCCCGGCAGCTACGCCGAGGTGACCCTGCCGCTGCAGGGTGGTGCCGACGGCGTAAGCGTACCGGCCGAGGTGCTGATCTTCCGCGCCAAGGGCACGCAGGTGGCGGTTCTGGATGCGCACGACGTGGTGCATCTGCGTGACATCCATATCGCCAGCGACCTGGGCAGCACGCTGCGCATCGACCATGGCCTGAAGGCTGGCGAGCGCCTGATTCCGAACCCACCCGACGCGTTGCGCGAGGGCGATCACGTGCGCGTGGTGGCCGCAGCCAAGGAGCCGCCCCATGCGCGCGGTTGAGCGCGGCGTTGCCGCGTCGCTGGCGCTGCTGCTGGCCGGGTGTTCGCTGGCGCCGACCTACCAGGTGCCTGCGGTCGATGTGCCGGTGGCGTATGAGCAGCCGACCGCTGCTGCGGCGCAGCCGGCACTGGCGCAGGACTGGTGGCGGGCATTCAACGACCCCGTGCTGGACCAGCTGCAGGTGCAGTTGCGCCAGGCCAACCCGAACCTGGCGCTGGCCGTGGCGCACTACGACGCCGCGCGTGCTGCCGCAGGCGAGACGGCCTCGGCACGCGCGCCCCAGGTCGGCTTCAGCACCGGCCCGATGCGCCAGCGGCAGTCAGACGACAAGCCGCTGCGCAGTGCCACCCAGCCAGCGGTGTATGACAGCAATGCGGCCACGTTCTCGCTGTCCTTCGATCTGGATCTGTGGGGCCGGCTGCGCAACGCGGCGGCGGCCGGGCATGCGCGCGCGCAGGCCAGTGCAGATGACCTGGCCGCGGCACGGCTCAGCCTGTCCCAGCAGTTGACCGCCACCTACCTGCAACTGCGCAACACCGAGGCACAGCAGGCCATCCTGCGCGACAGCATCGATGACTACCAGCAGGCGCTGCGCCTGACCCAGGACCGCTTCCAGAGCGAGATCGCCTCGGAGCTGGATGTGGCACGCGCACGCCATCAGCTGGCCAGTGCGCAGGCCGATCTGGATGCGCTGCAGGTGCACCAGGCCATGCTGCGGCACGCGCTGGCCGAACTGGTGGGGGCGCCGGCCAGTGGCTTCAGCGTGGGGGCGATGGCACAGGCGCCGACCCTGCCGCAGGTGCCCGCCGATCTGCCCAGCGCCCTGCTGCAGCAGCGCCCGGACATTGCCGCTGCCGAGCGCCGGGTGTTCGCCGCGAACGCGGGTATCGGTGTGGCGCGCGCCGCATGGTTCCCGCAGCTGAGCCTGACCGGCCTGTTCGGTGGCCAGACCTCGGGCAGCAGCGCGCTGCTGGATGCCGGCAATCGCTACTGGGCGCTGGGACCGCTGGCGGCATTGCCGGTGTTCGACGGCGGCCGGCGCAGGGCGGCCAAGGCCGAGGCTTATGCAGAATTCGATGCGGCCTCGGCGCAGTACCGGTCCACGGTGCTGGCGGCGATCCGTCAGGTGGAGGACCAGCTGGTGCAGTTGCACGGCCTGGCCGACCAGCGCGGCCACGAGGAAGAGGCCGTGCAGGCCGCGCGCCGTACCGAGCAGATTGCCCGTGACCGCTACGCCGGTGGCGCGGTGAGCTATCTGGACGTGGTGACCGCACAGACCGACGCGCGGCAGGCGCAACTGGGGCTGCAGGACATCCAGAGCCGCCAGCTGCAGGCCAGCGCCGCCCTGATGGCCGCCTTGGGCGGGGGCTGGTCGGTGGCGGCAGACACGCGCGAATGAGGGTGTCTCAACCTGTGAGAGGGCGAGGCGGAACAATGCCGCCATCGCAGTTCTCATGGGAGTACGGCATGAATGCTTGGATCGGCAATATCAGCGGCGCCTACGCGCCGGCGTTCATTGGCTGGGTGCTGGCGCTGGCCGGCTGGCTGCGGCTGGAACAGCTGCGCATGGATCCGCAGGCCCAGGCGCTGGTGCCGGTGCTGCAGTGGGGCGTGGTGAGCGCGCTGCTGGTCACGTTGGGGTGGATCGTGGCGGCCAGCGCGATGCTGGCCCGGCGCAGGCGTTCGTAGCGCCGTGCAAGCTCGACTCTCGGAGGCTGAAACGGTTGCGCGGCCCTCAGCGCAGCAGCGGCGCGGTATCAACCAGCTGCACGTCGTGCATCTGGTCCAGGTAGGCTTCGTAGTACCACTTGTGCGACGCACCGACGATGGCCAGCATGCGCGTGCCGGGGTACTGGCCCAGTACGTCGCGGATGTTGGCGACCATGCGCAGGTTGCGGGTCTCCCAGTAGCCCAGGTAACTGCGCCCGAAGCCCTGCGGCGACGGCTCGACCAGTGTTGCGCCGAAGTCGCTGTCATACACCAGCCGGGCGGTGGCCGGATCATTGTCATTGCGGTAGATCGCCATCAGCCCGTCAGGCTTGGCGACATCGGCGTACAGGCGGTCGTAGGTTGCCCGCCGTGTTGCCCCGGCGGGGGTGTTCCATGCTGCGCGGATCGCCTTGGCGTAGTCCTTCTCCAGCTTCTGCGGGGTAGGGGCATCGGCGGTGTGGTCATCCACCGACCACAGCCGCTCCAGGCCCAGGCGTGCGGCCAGCTTTGCGGCGACCAGACTGACTTCGTCCTTGCGTGCCGCACGGGCGTCCAGGAATTCGACCAGTTCCGCGGTCAGGCTGTCGCCCGCGCGTCGTTCGGCGGTAGGCAGGCGCAGCCACTGCACGATGGCCGAACCGCGCTCGCCTGCGGCCAGGAACACGGCGGCCAGGTGGCGACGCTGTGCCGGCGTCGGCGCCGTCGGCCAGGCCGCCAGCAGGCGCTCCATTTCGGCATTGGCGGTGGGTACATCCATGCCGGTGGCGGCCTGTGCCGGGGCGGTGTCGATGCAGTAGCTCTTGACGCTGTCGGCATAGCGGGTGGGATTGCGGCGCATGAAATCGCACTGCAGGCCGGACACGTTCTCTACGGCGATCGCGGTGGGCTGCCAGGCCTGCAGGCGCCCCAGCAGCGGTTCCAGCTGCGCAGGCTTGAACGCCTCGGGCAGACCGGACAGGTGCGGGCTGCCCAGCACCAGTACTTCGTTCACCCGGCCGGCGGGCGGGCCTTTCAATTGATCGGGATGGAACGAGGGGCGGTAGCGCCCGTCGTCGGCAGCGGCCAGAGCACTGGCACCGCACAGTGACAACAGGACGAGACAGCGCAGGCGTCGGAACATGCAGTTTCCTTGAATGAAGGGGCTTCCCTGAGAGTGCACAGCCTGCCAGTGCGTGCAGGCCGGCATATCTCCCGGAGGTCATGTAAACCTTCGGGCCCGGGCGTGCATCGCGGGTTCAAGGCGTGCACGCGACACTGTCTGCCGCACACGAAGGAAACATGTGAATGGAAGCGGTCATCCCCATCGCGATGGTCGGCGCCCTGCTGGGCACCCTGGCCGGTTTCATTGGCCCGGTCCGGTGGCCGTGGCAGTTGCTGCGCTTGGCGCCGCTGCTGGTGCTGCCGGGGGCGTTGTACATTCTTAAGCACACCAGCTGGATCCTGGGCGGGGGCGGGCCATGGGTGAACGCTGCCCTGATGGCGCTGGTAGGCGCGGTGGGCTACCTGCCGTCGGTGCTGGCCGTGGCCGTGCTGCGCTGGGCAATCTGGCGCCGGGGCTGAACCGACGCTGCAAAAATAGTCCTCAAGGCCCGGTAATGGCGGCCGATATCCAGACTGCCTCCCTTGCCGGAGGCGCTTGCTGCCGCTCCGCGCCATCGCTCGAGTGACGCCGCCCCCCAGGTGTCTGCAGGTTCCAGGCAATCGATGTTCCCGTGGGCATTCCGCCCATGGGTCGCACCGCTCACGGAAACCAAGGAACAGACCATGCTCATGCCAGGCTTCACCGCGGGCGCGCAGGCGCCGGCAGACACACCGTCCCGTTGGTCTTTCTGGCGCGCCCTGCAGGGGCGTCTGGCCGGGCAGGGCGGCACCGCCGCGTCCGAGACCACGGCCGAACGCGAGCGCGCCGACATGGCCGCGCAGGTGGCGGCGCTGCACCGGGTGCAGGCGGTCATCGAATTCGCGCTGGACGGCACCATCCTGCAGGCCAACGACAACTTCCTGCAGGCGGTGGGTTACACCGAAGATGAGATCCGCGGCAAGCACCATTCCCTGTTCGTAGACCCCGAGCACGCCCGCAGCGCCGAGTACCGGGCGTTCTGGGCACGCCTGGGGCAGGGCGAATTCGACGCGGGCCAGTACCGCCGTTTCGGCAAGGGGGGCCGCGAGATCTGGATCCAGGCCTCGTACAACCCGGTGCTGGACCGCTTCGGGCGACCGGTGAAGGTGGTGAAGTTCGCCACCGACATCACCGCGCAGAAGCAGCAGGCCGCCGAGCTGGCCGGGCAGCTGGCGGCGATCGACAAATCACAGGCGGTGATCGAGTTCAGCATGGACGGGCGGATCCTGACCGCCAACGCGAACTTCCTGGCCGCCACCGGCTACACGCTGGACGAGGTGAAGGGGCAGCACCACTCGCTGTTCGTCGAACCGGAGTACCGGGCCAGCCCGGCCTACAAGCAGTTCTGGGAAAAGCTGGGGCGCGGCGAATATGACGCGGCCCAGTACCGGCGGTTGGGCAAGAACGGCCGCGAGGTGTGGATCCAGGCCAGCTACAACCCGATCCTGGACGTGAACGGCCGACCGCTGAAGGTCGTGAAGTACGCCACCGATATCACCGCGCAGATGCACGAAAGCCAGGCCATGCAGCAGGCCGTGGCGCAGACCCGCGAAGTGGTGGCGGCTGCCAAGCTGGGCGATCTGACCGGTCGCATTCCGCTGGACGGCAAGCGCGGCCCGGTGGCCGAGCTGTGCGAGGGCGTGAACGCGCTGGTGGAGACCATGGCCGGCATCATCGGCCAGATCAAGTTCGCCGCCGACACCATCTCGGTGGGTGCCAGCGAGATTGCGCTGGGCAACAGCGATCTGTCGCAGCGCACCGAACAGCAGGCCGCATCGCTGGAGGAAACGGCCGTTTCGATGAAGGGGCTGGCCGACACCGTGCAGCGCACCGCCGGCAATGCCCGCCAGGCCAGCGCGCTGGCCGGCGGCGCGGCCGAAGTGGCTGCGCGTGGTGGTAGCGTGGTGCACGAGGTGGTGTCCACGATGGCGGTCATCAACGCTTCGTCGCGGCGCATCGTCGACATCATCGGGGTGATCGATGGCATCGCCTTCCAGACCAACATTCTGGCCCTGAACGCCGCGGTCGAAGCCGCGCGCGCCGGTGAGCATGGGCGTGGCTTTGCCGTGGTGGCCACCGAAATCCGTGAGCTGTCACAGCGCTCGGCCAGCGCAGCCAAGGAGATCAAGCGCCTGATCGACGAATCGGTGGCCAATGTCGGCGCCGGTACCGCCCAGGTGGAAAGCGCCGGGCGCACGATGGACGAGATCGTGCGCGACGTGCGCCGCGTGAGCGATCTGATGGCCGACATCAGCAGCGCCGCGCAGCAGCAGAGCGACGACATCCAGCAGATGAACCAGGCCGTGGACCTGATCGACCAGGGCACGCAGCAGAATGCTGCGCTGGTGGAAGAGGCATCGGCAGCGGCGCGCAGCATGGAAGAGCAGTCGGCGCAGCTGCTACAGACCGTGGCCGGGTTCCGGGTAGAGGCCGGGGCAGGGCACGGGCCTGCCGGGCATGCGCCGGTGCTGCGGGTGGTGTGAGCGCGCGGCAGGCCCAGAAACGCCAAAGGCCAGGTCGATGACCTGGCCTTTGATGCGTTGGTGCCGGTGAAAGGACTCGAACCTTCATGGGGTTACCCCCGGCTGATTTTGAGTCAGCTGCGTATACCATTCCGCCACACCGGCAGCAGCGGGCTAGTGTAACCGAGCCCGACGGCTGTTCATAGAGGGCGCCGGAAACTGAGACGATCCCCCCGTAATTTGTCGGTAACGGCACTGTGATGGCTATACTGCAACGGCTTAACACGTGCCGGAGCAAGAGCCCATGTCACCGTTGCAGGACCTTCGGGTGCTGGTGGTCGAGAACGACGAAATGAGCGCCTCGCTGCTGCAGATGCAGTTGGAACAGTTCGGCGCCGAAGTGGTCGGTGTGGCCGCTTCGGTGGCCGATGCCCTGCGTCTGCTGGCCGCCCAACGCCCGGACGTGGTGCTGCTGGATTATCGCCTGGCCCGCAACGAAACCAGCGAACCGGTGGCGACGGCCCTGGTCGAGGCGGGCGTACCGTTCGTGCTGGCCACCGGCATGAGCGCCGCGCAGTTGCCGGCCGCGATGGGCGCCGGCGTGCTGCTGGTCAAGCCTTACCTGTCCATCGATCTGTGCACTGCGCTGCAGCGTGCGGTGGGCCGATCCAGTCAGGCGGCCTCTTCGTACACGTAGTGGATGTCTTCGCGGTCGTCCAGGATCGCGTACTGCAGCCCCAGCTGGTCCGGATCAGGATTCAGCCAGCCATCCAGATGTTCGGGGCGGATCGGCACCACGCCGCGGTCGTGGCCGGCGGCTGCCACGTCGGCCGGTGGCGCGTCGGTAATGGTGGCAAACGATAACAGGCGGCCTTCGGGCCCTTCCCATTCCGCCCACAGGCAGGCCAGCAGCAGGTCGCGCGGCGGGTCGGGGCGGAATTCCAGGATCACGTCCTGTTCCTTCTCGTCGCTGCCCAGCTGTCGCCCGGCGATGGCATGGCGCGGTACATGCTCGTAGAACGCGCGCACCATCACCACGCCGTGGCGAAGGCCGAACGCGCCGCGCCAGTAGCCCTCCAGGCTGTCGCGTCGCGCGTTGTAGGTACCCGGATAGAGCACGTCGTTGCGCGCCGGTTTGTCCGGAAGACGGCATTGATAGCGCATCGGCTTGATCACCCGCTGGCCGTTCTCGCTGACCATGACCGGCGCATAGGTGCCGGGGAAGATGCGGTTGTCGCGCGGCAGCAGCTGCACGCGGTGCAGGTCGTCCAGCCGTGCCTGCGCACGCTCGATGCGGTTGCCGGCCACGCGCAGGTCGTTGCGGGCCTTCTGCGTGGGGCGGGTGGCCAGAGTGGCCGCGGCAATGTCGCGGCGCTCGCTCTGTTTCACCAGCTCGGCCTGCAGCGCCTGTTGTTCTTCGGCGTGCCATTGCTGGATCTTCGCCACGATGTCGCGGCCCTGCTCAGTGCGCGCGCCGGCAAAGCCATCGTCCATGGCTTTGGGGGTCTTGGGCCGCTTCTTGCCGGGATCGTGCGCGTACAGTTCGGCGAACTCCTCCAGCGACAGCACGGCGCCGTATTCACGGACAAGCTTGGCGTAGTCGGCGCGGATCAGGGCGGAATAGCACATGCGGGCGTGGCCGGTGGAGGTCGCAGCGGCTGCGACGGGAGTGCGGCAGGATAGCCGGACAATCCGGGAGAACGTGTATGAATGCTGCAAGCGACTGCCAGTTCCGCGACGCGGTACCCACGGTGGAAGACTACTGCCAGCTGCGGGCGCTGGCTGGGCTGAGTGCCAAGACCCCCGAGGCCGCCGAGCGTGCGTTGCCCAATACCGTGTTCGGGGTATGCGCCTACCAGGGCAGTGAACTGGTGGCGATGGGGCGGATAGTGGGTGACGGTGGCTGCCATCTTCAGGTGTGCGACATCGCGGTGCTGCCACGCCTGCAGGGGCAGGGGCTGGGCAAGCAGGTGATGGCGCGGCTGGATGCCTGGATGCGGGCCAACCTGCCGCCGTCGGCATATGTGAGCCTGCTTGCCGATGGCGAGGCGCATCGCCTGTACGCGCAGTTCGGGTTCGCACCCACTGCACCGGCGTCGGTCGGCATGTATCGGCGCTTTTGAAACCAATGCTTGGAGGACAGGCAAAGAAAAACCCCGGCCGAGGCCGGGGTCTTCAAGAATTGGCGTCCCCACGGGGATTCGAACCCCGGTCGCCACCGTGAAAGGGTGATGTCCTAGGCCTCTAGACGATGGGGACGCACGAAAACTTCAAGTTGTAGAACTTCGACGGCCTAATGTCGAAGTGGTGGAGCCAAGCGGGATCGAACCGCTGACCTCCTGCATGCCATGCAGGCGCTCTCCCAGCTGAGCTATGGCCCCAATGAAACTGCGGATGATCTGCCGGGAGCAGAATCCGTTTTGAAACTGGCGTCCCCACGGGGATTCGAACCCCGGTCGCCACCGTGAAAGGGTGATGTCCTAGGCCTCTAGACGATGGGGACGCACGAAAAACTTCAAGTTGTAGAACCTTCGACGGCCTAATGTCGAAAGTGGTGGAGCCAAGCGGGATCGAACCGCTGACCTCCTGCATGCCATGCAGGCGCTCTCCCAGCTGAGCTATGGCCCCGTGTTACCGAGCCGCCTATCTTACCAGCGTATTCACCTTTGTGGAAGCTTTTTTTCGCTTTCTTCGTTGGGTTCCGCCAGGCCAAGAGGGCAGGGGATCCACAACGCCACAACCTGAACGCCGGCGGGCGGTGAACAAAAAAGACCCGGTTATCGGCCGGGTCCTGATTGTTCGTGATGAGTTGGCGTCCCCACGGGGATTCGAACCCCGGTCGCCACCGTGAAAGGGTGATGTCCTAGGCCTCTAGACGATGGGGACGCAGATCTCATCAATGTTCTTTGCGACCTTTCGACGGCCTAATGCCGAAAGTTTGGTGGAGCCAAGCGGGATCGAACCGCTGACCTCCTGCATGCCATGCAGGCGCTCTCCCAGCTGAGCTATGGCCCCACGTCGCTGAGGAGCGAAATAATAGCTGTGCCCCCGGGGGTTGGCAAGCGTTTGTTGCACTTTTCTGCACGCGCGTTGCTGCGCCAGTGTCAGCTGCCTGGCAGACGCTGTGCACGCAGGCGCAGCGCGTTGCTGATCACCGAAACCGAACTCAGGCTCATCGCCACCGCAGCCAGCATCGGCGACAGCGAAATGCCCCATGGCACCAGTACGCCGGCCGCCACCGGAATGCCCAGGCCGTTGTAGAGGAAGGCGAAGCCCAGGTTCTGACGCATGTTGCGCACGGCTGCACGCGACAACTGGCGCGCACGCAGGATGCCGCGCAGATCGCCCTTCACCAGCGTGACCTGTGCGCTGGACATGGCCACATCGGTGCCGGTGCCCATGGCAATGCCGACGGCGGCGCTGGCCAGGGCAGGCGCGTCGTTGATGCCATCGCCGGCCATTGCCACCGTGCGACCCTGCGCCTGCAGCTGCTCCACCAGCGCCGCCTTGTCGGCCGGGCGCGTTTCGCCGTGTACCTCGTCCAGGCCCAGCGTGCTGGCCACGGCCTGTGCAGTCAGCAGGCCATCGCCGGTGGCCATGATGATGCGCAGGCCATCCTGGCGCAGCGCGGCGATCGCTTCGGCCGTGGTGGGCTTGATCGGATCGGCCACCGACAGCAGGCCGGCCAGTTGCCCGTCCGCCGCCAGATACATCACGCTGGCACCGCGCCGGCGCAGCGCATCGGCGGTGTCCTGCAGCGGCGTCACGTCGATGCCGTGTTCGCCCATCAGGGCGGTATTGCCCAGCCACAGCTGGCGTCCCTCAACGCGTCCGACCACACCGAGCCCGGTGATCGAATCAAAGTCCTGCACGGGCAGCAGTTCCATCGTGCGCAGGCGTGCTTCGGCGACGATGGCCGCGGCCAGCGGATGTTCGCTGCCCTGGTCCAGGCTGGCGGCCCAGTGCAGCACCTGGTCGGGCGCGTGGCCGTCGGTGGCATGCACCGTATCGAACGCCGGGCGACCTTCGGTAAGCGTGCCGGTCTTGTCCACCACCAGCGTATCAACCTTCACCAGTGCTTCGATGGCCTCGGCGTCGCGGAACAGCACGCCGTGCTGCGCAGCGCGACCGGTGGCCACCATGATCGACATCGGTGTGGCCAGGCCCAGCGCACAGGGGCAGGCAATGATCAGCACCGCCACCGCACTCAGCACACCATGCGTCCACGACGGTTCCGGGCCAAACAGGCCCCAGCCGAACAGCGTCAACACGGCCACCGCGAGCACCGCCAGCACGAACCAATAGGCAACCTTGTCCGCCATGCGCTGCATCGGCGCGCGCGAGCGCTGTGCCTGCGCCACCAGCTGCACGATCTGCGCCAGCATGCTGTCATCGCCCACACGCTCAGCCTCGATCACCAGCGCGCCCGAGCCGTTCAACGTGGCGCCGATCACACTGTCGCCGGCCTGTTTGCTGACGGGCACCGGTTCGCCGGTCAGCATCGATTCGTCCAGCGTGGAGCGACCTTCCAGCACGCGGCCATCCACTGGAACCTTCTCACCGGGGCGAACGCGTAGGCGGTCGCCGGCCTTCACGGCACTCAATTCCACGTCGTGTTCGCTGCCGTCGGTGTCGATGCGTCGGGCGGTTTTCGGCGCCAACCCCAGCAGCGCCTTGATCGCGGCCGAGGTGCGTGCGCGGGCACGCAGTTCCATCAACTGGCCCAGCAGGGTGAGCGAAATGATCACCGCCGCCGCTTCGAAGTACACACCCACGTGCCCATGCTGCTGGAACGAGGGCGGGAACAGGCCCGGGGCCACGGTGGCGACCACGCTGTAGCCGTAGGCGGCGATCACGCCGGTGCCGATCAGGGTCCACATGTTCGGGCTGCGGTTGCGGATCGACTGCGCCCAGCGCTGCAGGAACGGCCAACCGGCCCACAGCACCACCGGCGTGGCCAGCGCGCCTTCGATCCATACCCGCACGGTGGGCGACATCGCATGCAGCACGGGCGTCATGGCCAGCATCGCCAACGCCATGGTCGCCACGCTCAACGGCAGCGACACCCAGAAGCGTCGGCGGAAGTCGGTCAGTTCAGGGTTCTCGCCGTCATCCAGGCTGGGCATCATCGGTTCCAGCGCCATGCCGCAGATCGGGCAGGTGCCGGGCCCTTCCTGCACGATTTCCGGATCCATCGGGCAGGTGTACAGCGTGCCCGCCGGCATTGGGGGCGCGACATGCGAAGCCGGGTCCAGATAGCGCTGCGGATCGGCCAGGAACTTCTGCCGACAGCCGCCGCTGCAGAAGTGGTAGGCCGTGCCCTGGTGCTGGGCGTGGTGTGGGGTGGTGGCCGGGTCGACGTCCATGCCGCAGACCAGGTCCTTCACCGTGGTGGCGGTCTTCTTCGAGCCGCCGCAGCAGCTGGCCTTGGCCGCGGGCGCGCCGTGGTCGTGCGCGCGGCCGGTATGCGTGCTGTTCATGCGTTGTCCTCGGTCAGCGCGGCCAGGATCGGGCACTGTTCAAGCGCGCCGTGGCCGGGGCAGGCGTCCACCAGCTGTGACAGCGCCGCCTGCATGCGTTGCAGTTCAACCATGCGCTGCTCGATATCGGCCAGCCGCGCCCGTGCGGTGTCGCGCACGCTGCCCATGTCCTGCGCATGGCGGTCGCTCAGGGCCAGCAGCTCGGCTATTTCTTCCAGGGTGAACCCCAGCGCCTTGGCGCGGCGGATGAAGCGCAGCCGGCGCAGGTCCTGCACGCCGAAGATGCGATAGCCGCCAGCTGACCGCGCTGCAGTGGGCAGCAGCTGCTGCCGCTCGTAATAGCGGACGGTGTCGATCGGCACGCCCGCTTCGCGTGCCAGTTGCCCGATGTTCATGGCGCACTCCCGTGGAATCTGTGGCCATTGTGAACCCTTGAGTCTGGTCCAGAGTCAAGGGTTGTGAGCGGAAGCCGCTCGTTCAGGGATATTTGCAACTTTCTTCATAGCCCCCGCTCCGGGGCGGTTTCTACCCTTCGTCTGCACCGGCCGCTGGATGGCCTGAACGAATGGAGGAAGGGCTGTGGACGCACTCAATAGCGAAGGATTCGTGGAGGTTGCAGTGGTGGAGTACCCGGGTGGTGACCCCTCGGCGGCGTCGGTCCTTGCCGAGATGGCGCATGTTGCCAATCGCCTGGCCCAGCAGAAGAAACGCCCCTTCCGGCGGGTGCTGATCACGCGCTGGATCGTGCCGGCCAGCAACAGCGGTGTGCATCGGCTGGCGGGTGCGGACATGCTGGATGCGGCCATTCCTGCGGTCATCGCCTTGCCGACCCTGGTCAGCCCCGGGGCCGCGCTGCGTACCGAAGATGTGCTGCTGGACTGGCTGCGGGCACATTACGACGGTGGCAGCCTGCTTGCGGCCGCCGGCGATGGCGTGGGCGTGCTGGCCCGTGCCGGGCTGCTGGCCGGGCGCACGGTGTCCGGTCCGGACCTGAGCCGCTATCCCGGCCTGCAGGGCCAACCGTCCAGCTGGGCCCCCAGTGAGCGCGCGCTGGTGGACGATGGTGATGTGTTGACGGTGGGCGGCAGCCAAGCCTGGCGTTTCATGGGGCTGCGCCTGCTGTACCGGCTGCATGGGCAGGGCGTGGCCAGCGAGGTGGCCGCACAGCTGGGCATCAGCGTGCCGGTGGCGATCCAGCAGGATCTGGAACGTTTCAGCGCAAACTTCGCCCATGGCGACCGTGATGTGCTGAAGGCGCAGCGCTGGCTGCACACCACCGCGGCGCGTGGCGCAACGCTCACCAGTATCTGTGAAATATCCGGGCTGGAGCCGCGCACCCTGCAGCGCCGCTTCCTGAAGGCCACCGGCCTGCGCCCGATCGAATACTGCCAGCGGCTGCGCATTGCCAAGGCGCAGGCCATGCTGCAGCAGGGCGCCAGCATCGATGAGGTCGCCTGGGGTGTGGGCTATGCCGACCAGAGCGCGTTCCGTCGCCTGTTCCTGCGCATCATCGGAATGACACCGGCCAACTATCGGCGCCACGTGAGCTGCAACAAGCAGCGCGAGCGTGCCGCGGTGGCTGCGGCAACGGCCACCGTGCGCGGGCTGCGGCCATCGCCGGAACTGCAGATGCGACGCGATGCTGCCTGACCGGCAGCCCGGCCGCCCCTTGCCTTTGCAGCGGGCGGCTTTGAACATGGCGTGTGCTGTGATGGATTGAGTGACGTATGTCGAGTGTAGGGCCGGTGCCGATGCCGGTGATTCTGATCGTGCTGGCGTTGTTGGCGTCCATGGGCCTGGCGCGCCTGTGGCCGCGCGCCACTGCCGGCGATGCAGCGCCGTCGCCTGCCAGCGTGGTGCTGGACATGCTGCTGCTGGGCCTGCTGTGCGGGCGCTTGGCGTTCGTCGCGCTGAACTTCGAACTGTATCGGCCGTCACCGTGGTCGGTGTTGCAGATCGCTGATGGTGGCTACTCGGTCCCCGTGGCGCTGCTGTCAGGCGCCGGCTGGGCACTGTGGGCACTGCGCCGGCATCCGCGTCTGCGCCTGCCCGTCTTCAGCAGTGCGGCGCTGGGTGTGCTGTTGTGGGCGGGCGGCGGCATCGCGCTGTCGCAGTGGCAGGCCGCACACATGCCGCTGCCAGCCGTGCAGACGGTGGATCTGCACGGGCAGCCACAGGCGCTGCAGCAGTTCCAGGGGCGCCCGCTGGTGCTGAACCTGTGGGCGACCTGGTGCGGCCCGTGCCGGCGCGAGATGCCGGTCCTGTCCAACGCACAGCAGGCGCATCCACAGATCCAGTTCGTCTTCGTCAACCAGGGCGAAACCGCCGGGGACGTGCAGTCATTCCTGTCCTCCAATGGCCTTGCGCTGGACAACGTGCTGCTGGATGAAGCGTCCGAGGCATCCACGGTGCTGGGCGTGAAGGCCTACCCATCCACGCTGTTCTTCGATGCGCAGGGGCGCCTGCAGGAGCTGCACCTGGGTGAACTGACCGCCGCCGGCCTTGAACACAAACTGCGCCGGCTGCGGTAGCCTGCCCCCGCATTTCATTTCGGAGTTCCCATGCTGTCCATTTCCCCGCGCGTTGCGCACAAGGCCCTGATCCTGCCGGCACTGCTGGCGCTGGCTGCCTGCAGCCAGGCGCAGACCCCGCCGGGCAAGGCGGACGCCCAGCCGGCAGCCGCCGCAGCCAAGGGCGATCGCCCGGCGGTGCTGCAGGGCATCGAGAAGCACGGCTTCCAGGTCGTGGCCGAGTTCGATGCGCCCGGTGGCCTGCGTGGCTTTGCCGGCGTGGTCAATGGCCAGCAGCCGGCGGCCGCTTTCGTGACGGCCGATGGCAAGAACGTACTGGTCGGCAGCCTGTTCGACGCGCAGGGCAATGAAGTGGCCACCGACAAGGTGGAAAAGCTGGTGGCCGGCCCGATGTCCGAACGCATCTGGAAGGATCTGGAGGGCAGCGCCTGGGTGCGCGATGGCAAGGCCGACGCGCCGCGTGTGGTCTACACCTTCAGCGATGCCAACTGCCCGTACTGCCACAAGTTCTGGGAAGCGGCACGGCCGTGGGTGGATACCGGCAAGGTACAGCTGCGCCACGTGCTGGTGGGCGTGATCCGTGAGGACAGCCCGGCCAAGGCAGCGGCCATCCTGTCCGCGCGCGACCCCAGTGCGGCGCTGCTGCAGAACGAGCACCAGTTCGAGCAGGGCGGGATCAAGCCGGTGGCCACGATCAGCCCCGAATTGGCCGGCAAGCTCAACGCCAACCAGGAACTGATGATCAAGCTGGGCTTCCAGGGTACGCCGGGCATCCTGTTCCAGGATGCGCAGGGCCAGGTGCAGCGTCGCTCGGGCATGCCGCAGGGTACCGATCTGCAGACGGTGCTGGGCCCGCGCTGACGGCACAGGGACGTGTGCCGAGGCGGTTCGGCATACGTCGGTAGTGCTGTCGCATTCTGCGACACGGCGGCTGTGCGGACGGCGCAGTCGCCTTGCCAGGGTCATCGATGAAGCGTGACCTGGTTCAACACTTCTGCCTTGATTGCGATCAAGGCCAAAAGCGACACGCCAGCTACGCTGGTGTGCATGAAACCCCGCACGACAGCGCATTTCGTACCTTCTGGCACGTGGCTGAATCCGCAACGCCACGGCGTGCCGTTCACGACACTCTCACTCCGCGCTTGTTACCCAGACCGCTGCGACCGCCACCTCTCCGGCAGCGTGGCCGCAGCGGCGAAGACGTCGACAGCCGCAGGGCAGTGTCATCGTCCTGTTGCCTGCGATGGGCAGGCTGTCAGCGCTCGCCAACGCAGTACCTGCATTTCCAGTAGCGGTGGGGTGCCCACCTGGCTGCGCGCATGCGCACGCCGGCAGCGCCCCGCGATCGTTCGTTTGGGGAGAATGCAATGCGCGTTGCGGTACTGAGTGTGGCGTGTGCGGCGGTGTTGGCAGCAGCACCTGCCCAGGCACAGGAAGGTGCACCCGATGATGCACAGGCGCTGCGGCGCGAAATTGAAGGCATGCGGCAGACGCTGGAGCGCCTGCAGCAGCGTCTGGACCGGTTGGAGCAGCGCGACGGCAGTGCGCCGGTTGCGGCAACGCCGTCGGCACCGTTGCCCAGGCCGGAGCCGGCCACGCCAGCGGTGGCAGGCACTGCGGCAGGGCTGCACGCCACCCAGGTGCCAGGCGTTGCGCAGCCCGTGCTGCCCCAGCGTGATTCGGTGTCCGATCCCTCGACCGCGGCTTCGCGCCCGGACAGTGCGGCCGGCCCGACCGATCCTGACCTGAAGGGCTTCTTCGCCATCCCCGGTACCGACACGGTGATCCGCATCGGCGGCTACGCCAAACTGGATGCGATTGCCGATTCGCGGGCAGCCGGCGACGAAGACCAGTTCATTCCCTCGTCGATGCCTGTCGGCGGCAGCCACCGCGATGTATCCAACTTCAACCTGCACGCCAAGCAGACCCGCTTCAGTTTCGAGGCACGCCGGCCGACCACCCACGGCAACCTGCGCTTCTATCTGGAAAACGACTTCTTCGGCAGCAGCGACGGCTATCAGTTCCGGCTGCGCCACGCGTACGGGCAGTTGGGCAACACCTATGCCGGCTACGGCTATTCCAGCTTCATGGATGCCGACAGCCTGCCCGACACGCTGGACTTCGCCGGCCCGGGTGGCGCGGGCTATCTGCTGGTGGCCGGCATCCACCACAGTTTCGCGCTGGGCAAGGGCACCACGCTGACGCTGGCCGCCGAAGACCCGGATACCGAGCTGGCCGGGGCCAGCGACAGTGTGATTGCCGCCAATCGGCTGCCGGATGTGACCGTGGCCGCGCGCGTAGAGCGCGACTGGGGCCACCTGCAGTTGGGCGCGGTGGCGCGCAGCCTGGCCTACGACGGTGACGGCGAACGCGACCGGCGCATGGCCGGCGGCCTGCAGTTGAGTGGTTCGGCGGCGGTGGGCGAGCGTGACCTGCTGCTGTTTGGTGCACTGGGCGGGCGCGGCCTGAGCCGTTATACCGCCGATCTGACCGGTTCCGGCCTGGACGCGGTGGTGGACGCCGACGGACGCCTGCGCGCGCTGGACGTGGGCGGCGGCTTCGTCGGCTACACCCACTACTGGTCCGAACTGTGGCGTTCGAACCTGATCTACGGGCAGCTGACGCTGGAGCGCAACGCGGCGCTGCCGGCCGACGCCTTCCGTGAGAGCCGCTACGGCGTGTTCAACCTGATCTGGAGCCCGGCACCGTCGTGGACGATGGGCATGGAGCTGCTGTACGGCCGCCTGGAACAACAGAGCGGCGCGCGCGGCGACACGGTCCGGGTGCAGGGCAGCCTGCAATACAACTTCATCAAGTAGACGCCAGCGGCGTTACGCCCGCGTTTTCCGTCCCCATGCCCGGTGCTGCCGGGCCTTTGCCAGGTGCAGGAGAGTGTCATGGCAGAAACAAAGAAGATCGGGGTGGTCGGTGCCACCTTCCTCGTGGCCGGCAACATGATGGGTTCAGGGGTGTTCCTGTTGCCATCGAGCCTGGCCAAGATCGGTACCGCCTCGATCTGGGGCTGGTTGATCACCACAGCCGGGGCGCTGCTGCTGGCGTTCGTGTTCGCCAAGCTGGGCAAGCTGGCGCCCAAGGCCGGCGGCCCGTATGCCTATGCGCGTGACTGGTTCGGGCCTTACATGGGCTTCCAGACCAACACCATCTACTGGTTTGCCAACTGGATCGGCAACGTGGCCATTCCGATCGCGGCGGTGGGCTACTTCAGTTACTTCTTCCCGATCCTGTCCGAGCCGCTGGTGCGCTGCATTGCGGTGCTGGCGCTGGTGTGGGCACTCAGTTTCGCCAACGTGATCGGTCCGGCCTTCGTGACCAAGGTCCAGACCGTCACCACCAGCTTCGCGCTGGTGCCGATCCTGGGCATCGCCATCTTCGGCTGGTTCTTCTTCGATGCGGACATCTTCAAGGGCGCCTACAACGTATCGGGCGAATCGAACTTCGGCGCCATTTCCAGTGCCGCCGCACTGACCCTGTGGGCGTTCATCGGCGTGGAATCGGCCTCGGTGACCGCCGGCGTGGTGGAGAACCCGGAAAAGAACGTGGCCCGCGCCACCCTGGCCGGTGTGTTCCTGGCGGCGGTGGCCTACATCGCCAGTTCGTCGGTGATCATGGGCATGGTGCCCAATGCCGAACTGCAGACCTCCGATGCGCCGTTCGCGCTGGCCGCCGCCAAGGCGGTGGGCGGCTGGGGCGGTGGCCTGGTCAGCCTGTGCGCCTTCATCGGCGCGGCCGGTTCGCTGGGCGGCTGGATCCTGCTGACCGCGCAGAGCGCCAAGGCGGCGTCCGACGATGGCCTGTTCCCCAGCATCTTCAGCAAGACCAACAAGGACGACGTGCCGGTGAAGGGCGTGCTGATCGTGGCGGTGTTGATGACCCTGGCCGTGCTGGTCACCTCCACCTCGGAAACCGCGTCGGCGCAGTTCGATGTGATCACCTCGGCGGCGGTGGTGCTGACCCTGCTGCCGTACATCTATTCCTGCGTGGCCTGCTATTTCGTGGTGGAACGCTCGCACACCATCGTGCACACCGGCGCGTTCTGGGCGCTGACCAGCCTGACGGTGGTGTATTGCCTGTGGGCGATCTATGGCTCGTCGGGAACGATCGTGCAGTACGCCTTCCTGTTCGTGCTGTTCATCACCGTGTTCTATCCCTTCTTCAGCGAGGAGCGCCGCCAGCAGCGGCAGCGCACCCGTGAGGCGGCCGCGTTGTCCGGCGGCGCCCAGCGTTCCTGAATTCGACAAGGAGAATCAACGTGTACTTCAAGTCCTTGGATTACCCGGTCATCGTCATCGATGGCGATTACGATTCACCGCGCATCGGCGGCATCCTGATCCGCGCGCTGGTGGAAGAGCTGCGTGGCAACGGCCAGCGCGTGCTGTGCGGCCTGAACCTGGACGATGCGCGCGCCGGTGCCCGTACCTACGTGGCGGCGTCGGCGGTGCTGATCTCGATCGATGGCAGCGAGGAGGGCGAGGGCGAGTTCCAGCGCCTGGCGGCCTTCCTGCGCGAACAGAGCGCGCGCCGGGCCAACCTGCCGGTGTTCCTGTACGGCGAGCGGCGCACCATCGAGAAGGTGCCCAGCAAGCTGCTCAAGTACATCCACGGCTTCATCTTCCTGTTCGAGGACACCAAGAACTTCGTCGCCCGGCAGGTGATGCGCGCGGCCGAAGACTACATGCACAACCTGCTGCCGCCGTTCTTCAAGGCGTTGATCCACCACGCGGCCGAATCGAACTATTCCTGGCATACCCCGGGCCATGCCGGTGGCGTGGCCTTCACCAAATCGCCGGTGGGGCGTGCGTTCCACCAGTTCTATGGCGAGAACACCCTGCGCAGTGATCTGTCGATCTCGGTGCCGGAACTGGGTTCGCTGTTGGACCACACCGGCCCGATCAAGGAGGCCGAGGACGAGGCCGCACGCAATTTCGGCGCCGACCACACCTTCTTCGTCACCAACGGCACATCCACCGCCAACAAGATCGTCTGGCATGGCACGGTGGCGCGCGGTGACGTGGTGTTCGTCGACCGCAATTGCCACAAATCGCTGCTGCATGCGCTGATCATGACTGGCGGCGTGCCGGTCTACTTCACCCCCAGCCGCAACGCGCACGGCATCATCGGGCCGATCAGCCTGGACCAGTTCACCCCCGAGGCGCTGCAGCAGCGCATTGCCGACAACCCGCTGGCCAGCCAGGCCTACCAGGCCGGATCGAAGCCGCGCATCGCGGTGGTCACCAATTCCACCTACGATGGCCTGTGCTACAACGCCGAAAAGATTGCCGAGGAGATCGGCAGCGCGGTGGACTTCCTGCACTTCGATGAAGCGTGGTACGCCTATGCGGCATTCCATCCGTTCTACGAAAACCATTACGGCATGGCCAAAGGCAAGCCGCGTGAGCAGGACGCGATCATCTTCACCACCCATTCCACCCACAAGCTGCTGGCCGCGTTCTCGCAGGCTTCGATGATCCACGTGCGCAACTCGGCCAGCCGCGACCTGGACGCCGAGCGCTTCAACGAATCGTTCATGATGCACACCTCCACCAGCCCGCATTACGGGGTGATCGCGGCCTGCGACGTGGCCTCGAAGATGATGGAGGGCGAGGCCGGGCGCTCGATGGTGCAGGAAATGCACGACGAAGCGATTGCCTTCCGCCGCGCCATGCTGCACGTGCGCGATGACCTGGGTCGCGACGACTGGTGGTTCAGCGTGTGGCAGCCCACGAAGGTGGAGCGCAGCCTGGACAAGGGCGATACACCGGCACCGGTGGTGGCCAAGCGTGAGGAATGGTACCTGCAGCCCGATGCGCACTGGCACGGCTTCGATGGGCTGGTGGACGACTACGTGCTGATCGACCCGATCAAGGTGACCCTGCTGACCCCGGGCCTGTCGATGGACGGCAGCATGGGCAAGCTGGGCATTCCGGCGGCGGTGCTGAGCAAATTCCTGTGGGGCCGCGGCATCACCGTGGAAAAGACCAACCTGTACTCGGTGCTGTTCCTGTTCTCGATGGGCATCACCAAGGGCAAGTGGAGCACCCTGGTGACCGAGCTGATGGCGTTCAAGGAGCTGTACGATCGCAACGCGCCGTTGAACCAGGCACTGCCGACGCTGGCCGCCGATTATCCGGTGGCCTATGCCGGCTGGGGCCTGCGTGACCTGTGTGAGGCGCTGCATGCCTTCAACCAGGAATTCGCGGTGGCCAAGGTGATGCGCGAGATGTACGTGGACCTGCCGACCCCGGTGATGACCCCGGCCGATGCCTACAACCATCTGGTGAAGGGCGAGATCGAGCGGGTGGACATCGAGCAGCTGAGTGGCCGCATTGCCGCCACCATGCTGGTGCCGTACCCGCCGGGTATTCCCACCATCATGCCGGGCGAACGCTTCGGCGCCAGCGACGAGCCGATCATCCAGTCGCTGCGCATTGCCCGCGAACAGAACGCGCGCTTCCCCGGTTTCGAATCGGATGTGCACGGGCTGATCATCGAGCACGACGAGGAAGGCACCACCTACCGGGTGGAGGTGCTGAAGGCCTGACCTTGAGGGTCGGACCTTTGGCGCTGCATGGATACCGCCCGCGAACAACGCATCCTGCTGCTGTCGATCGGGATGACCGTGGCGGTCAGTGCGGCCGGCTTCCTGGGCGGCCTGCTGGTGGGATCGCAGGCCATCCTGTTCGACGGTATCTACAGCCTGGTGGACGTGGCCCTGACCCTGGTGTCGCTGTCGGTGCTGCGGCTGGTGGCGCGGGAGCAGAGCCCGCGCTTCCAGTACGGCTATTGGCATCTGGAACCGATGGTGGAAGCACTGGGCGGGGTGATCCTGTCGCTGGCCTGCGTGTATGCGCTGGCCAACGCGATGATCGGGCTGACCACCGGCGGCCACGTGGTGAAATTCGGGCCGGCGCTGTGGTGGGCCGGTCTGATCAGTGCAACCAACCTGGGCATGGCCGCGTTCGTGGCGGGGCAGGCGCGGCGCCTGCACTCGCCGTTGCTGTGGCTGGACGTGCGTGCCTGGCTGCTGGGCGGGCTGATGGCATTGGCGGTGGTGCTGGCCTTCCTGCTGGCGCTGGCCCTGCAGGACGGGCCTTGGCAGCACTGGGTACCGTACCTGGATTCGATCGTGCTGATGCTGATCAGCTTGGCCGTGCTGCCGGTGCCCACGCGCGCCGCGTTCAAGGCGCTGCGCGAGGTACTGCAGGTCGCGCCTGATGACCTGGACCAGCGCGTGCAGCAGGTGATGCAGGCGTTCGTACGCGAGCGGGGCTATGCCGGCTTCACCAGCCATGTGGCGAAGATGGGGCGCATGCGCTTCATCGAGATCCACGTGCTGACCGACCCGGCCACGCCGTTGGGCACGGTGGGCGAGGTGGATGCCATGCGCGATGAGATTGCCGTGCGCCTGGATGCACGCGGCGGCATGTTCTGGCTGACGATCGATTTCACCGCCGACCCGGCCTGGACCTGAGCGGCGGCGCGGCGCGCTTCAGCGCAGGTAGTACTCCACCGGTACCACGCGTTCCTGCGGCGCCGGCAGATCATCGGGAATACGCGGCAGTGGCTGTGCGCGACGGAAGGTCTGCAGGGCCGCCTGGTCGAGCATGGGCTCGCCACTGCTGCGTTCCAGCAGCAGCGTGCGCAGGCGTCCGCTGCGGTCGACGCTGGCGCGCACCCAGGCCGTGCCCTGCTGGCGGCGGGCGCGGGCGGCACTGGGGAAATAGCGGTGGCGTTCCAGGCGCGCCATCAGGCGTGCTTCCCAGGTATCGCTGTGGGTGCCGGCCAACTGCGGCGCCGGTGCGGCGTCGGGGCTGGGCGGCGCTGCGCTGATGGACGCCGGTGCCGGGGGCGCTTCGTGGGCCGGCAGGACCAGGGCCGTTAGGGGCTGTGCCTGCGCATCGGGCGTTCGACCGTCAGCGGCGGCCAGGGTGCCTTCCTGCGCGCGGCTGGGCGGGGGCGGCGACAGGGTGCGTGGCTGCGCTGGACGCGGCTGCTGGGCCTGGCTGGGACGCTCGGCCTTCAGTTCTTCCAGCGGCTGTGGCGGCGCGGTGGGCGGCAACATGCGCAGGCTGATGCGCACCTCTTCGACAGGCGGCGTGGGCCGGGGTGTGGACGTCGTCCAGTGCAGCAGCCCCAGCACCGGCAGCAGATGCAGGGTGGCGGTGATCGCCACCGCCATCCAGTGCGTGCGGCGCTCGCGTGCGCCGCGCCGCGCCGGGCGGGCAGGCGTCAACGGCAATGGCATTGGACGGAGCGCTTGGACGGGCACGGACGGCTGCGGAGAGCGGGACAGGAACGGCCCGCGGCGGCAAGGGCAGCGCGCGCACCTTACCGCAAAAGAGAATCGTTTGCATTAATGCCGGGCCGTCAGGGCCCGGTTCATGGCGCGGCGTTGACCCCGGGGCGCACGTAGTAGGTCTGCCCACTGTCGTCCAGGAACAGCAGTTCCGGCTTGCCCTGCCACGAGGTGAGCATGGCGCCGGTATTGTTCTGGTGGCGGACCATCAGGGTGGCGCCGCGATCGGGATTGGCGACCACCTTGAACACTTCGGTGGTGCCGCTGGCATCGTCCAGGGTGAGCAGGGCTTCGCCGCCACGGTCGCTGGTGCCATAGCCGCCGCGTTCGGAACCGTCCGGGCCGAGCAGGATCACACCGGACAGTGCCGTGGCACGTGGGCCCTGGCTGCGCCCTTTGCTGGTTGGATCGGGTACCGGCGCGCCGACGATGACGCGGGCCTGGCCCTTTGCATCGTGTACGACCAGGCCGCGTGCATGGATCACGCGTTCGGGCGACTGGCTGTGGTGCAGGTTCCAGGCCGTCCAGCCGGACACCAGCAGGGCGAGGGTGGATACCCCCAGGGTGGTAAGCAGCAACGCACGGGCCATCGTGTAGTCCTTCCTTGGATGTGGCGACGATAGCGGATGCAAAAGCGGATGGGTAGAGTCGACACATCAACGACCCATCAATGGAAATCGCGGCTGTGGCTGCGCAGGCCCTGCAATAGATCGTCCAGCCCCAGCATGCGCTGCACGATGACATGCTGCACGCCGTCCACGCGTTCCAGCCGGCCGTCGATCTGCATCAACTGGGTATCGACCAGGATGCGGTGCTGGCGGTCGGCCACGTGCCGCCAGACCACGGCGTTGACCATGCCGGTTTCATCTTCAAGGGTCAGGAAGGTGACCCCGCTGGCGGTCTGCGGCCGCTGCCGCATGCGCACCAGCCCGGCAATGCGCACGCGGCGGCCATGCCCGTGGGCAGCCAGCTGCGCGGCATCCAGGCAGCCACGGCTGCGCAGCTGTGCACGCAGGAACGACAGGGGGTGGCGGCCCAGCGTGGTGCCGGTGCTGCGGTAATCAGCCTGCATGTCGTCCCAGGCGCTGGGCAGCGGCAGCGGCACGCGTGCTTCGCCGGTGGCGCGGGCCGGGTCGAACAGCGGCAGGCGGTTTTCCACGCCGGAAACATCCCAGCGTGCGCGATGACGATGGCCACTGAGGCCACGCAGGGCGCCGGCATCGGCAAGCAGGCCCTGCTGGCGGCGATCCAGTGCGACGCGCTGGCACAGATCGCCCACATCGTCGAACGGGCGCCGCGCGCGCTCGCGCAGCAGGGCCTGCACCGCCCGTTCGCTGCAGCCATCGACCAGGCGCAGGCCGAGGCGGATGGCGGCCGCGCCCTTGCTGAAATCGAGGGTGCAGTCCCAGTGGCTGTAGCGCACATCCACCGGCAGTACGGCAATGCCATGGCGGCGCGCATCCTGCAGCAACTGGTCCGGGCTGTAGAAGCCCAACGGCTGGCTGTTGATCAGGCTGGCGGTGAACGCGGCCGGGTGGTGGCACTTCAACCAGCAACTGACATAGGTGAGCAGGGCGAAACTGGCGGCATGGCTTTCCGGAAAACCGTAATTGCCGAAGCCCTTGATCTGCTCGAACAGATGTTCGCCGTATTCGCGGCTGAAGCCGTTGCGCAGCATGCCGGCCAGCAGTTTTTCCCGATGCGGTTCCAGCCCGCCACGGCGCTTCCAGGCGGCCATCGAACGGCGCAGGGCGTCGGCCTCGCCCGGGGTGTAGCCGGCCGCTTCCACGGCCAGTTGCATCACCTGTTCCTGGAACAGGGGAACGCCCAGGGTGCGTGCGAACACGCGTTCCAGCTGCGGTGGGTAGAGCGGGTTGGCCGGGTCGTTCAAGGCCTCGGGGCCCTGTTCCCGCAGGATCCGGCGGCGCTCCAGATAGGGGTGCACCATGTCGCCCTGGATCGGCCCGGGGCGCACGATGGCCACTTCGATCACCAGATCGTAGAAGGTGCGCGGCTGCATGCGCGGCAGCATGGCCATCTGCGCGCGCGATTCGATCTGGAACACGCCGATGGTATCGGCGGCGCAGATCATGTCGTAGGTCGCGCTGTCCTTGGCGGGCACCGCATCCATGCGGCCGCTGTGCAGCCCGTGCTGCTGCAGCAGGGCCAGGCATTTGCGGATGGCGGTGAGCATGCCCAGCGCCAGGCAGTCGACCTTCATCAGACCGGTGGCGTCCAGATCGTCCTTGTCCCACTGGATGACGGTGCGGTCGGCCATGGCCGCGTTTTCCACCGGCACCAGGGTGGACAGTGGATGTTCGGAAATCACGAAACCGCCCGGGTGCTGCGACAGGTGGCGCGGGAAATCGATCAGTTCGGCGGTGAGTGACAGCAGCCGCCGCATCAGCGGTGTGTCCGGGTCGAAGCCGCGTTCGCGCAGGGTGTCCGGCAGCGGTATGTGCCCGCCCCAGTGGTCCATGGCGGCGCCCAGCTCGTTCACCTGGTCCATCGGCAGGCCCAGCGCGCGGGCCACATCGCGGATGGCACTGCGGCCCCGGTAGCTGATCGCCACGGCGGTCAGCGCGGCGCGTTCGCGGCCATAGCGCTTGAACACGTACTGCAGCACTTCCTCGCGGCGCTCGTGCTCGAAATCGATGTCGATGTCCGGCGGTTCGTCGCGTTCTTCGGAAATGAAGCGCTCGAACAGCAGGTTGCTGCGCGCCGGGTCGATCTCAGTGACGCCCAGCACGAAACACACCGCCGAATTGGCCGCCGAGCCGCGGCCCTGGCACAGGATCTGTTGGCTGCGGGCGAAGCGCACGATGTCCTGCACGGTGAGGAAGTAGGAGGCGTAGTTTTTCTTGGCGATCAGTTCCAGTTCGTGTTCGATCTGCTGGCGCTGGGCCGGCTGGATGCCGTCCTTCCAGCGTTCGGGAATGCCTTGTTCCACCAGCGCGCGCAGCCAGCTGTCCGGGGTGTGGCCTGCGGGCACCAGTTCGCGCGGGTAGGTGTATTTCAGCTGGTCCAGGCTGAAGTGGCAGCGCGCGGCGATCTGCAGGGTTTCGGCCAGCAGCTGCGGCGGGTACAGCTGGGCCAGCGACGTGCGCGGGCGCAGGTGGCGTTCGCCATTGGGAAACAGGCGCCAGCCGGCTTCGGCCACGCTGCAGCGGTGGCGGATGGCGGTAAGGGTGTCCTGCAGGGCGCGGCGACGGCGCACGTGCATGTGCACATCGCCGCTGGCCACCAGCGGCAGCGCGTGGCGTTCGCCGAAGGCCTGCAGCTGCTGCAGGCGGCGCGCGTCGTCGTGTTCGTGGTGCAGTTCCACCGCCAGCCACAGGCGGTCGCCGAAGCCGGCGCGCAGCCCCTGCAGGTGGCTGGCATCGGGCTGCCGGTCCAGCCACAGGCACAGCAGGCTGTCGGGCAGGCCCTGCAGATCGTCGGCCAGGCAACGGTACTCACCCTTGCCGGCGCGCCGGCGGCAGGTGGTGATCAGCTGGCACAGCCCGGCGTAGGCCGCCTGGTCGGTGCACAGCAGGGCGATCTTCGGCCCATCTTCGATCTGCAGTTCGGCGCCGACGATCAGCGCCACGCCATGTGCCTTGGCCGCCTGCCAGGCGCGGACGATGCCGGCCAGCGAGCATTCGTCGGTGATCGCCAGGGCGCGGTAGCCCTGGCTGGCGGCGCGCGCGAACAGTTCGTCGGCGGTGGAGGCGCCGCGCTGGAAACTGAAGGCCGAAAGGCAATGCAGTTCGGCATAGGCGGGCAGTTCTGCGTGCATGCTGGTTCAGCCGAACCAGCCGTGCAGCATCCACGGCGCATGTGGATCGTTGCGCGGGCGGAACGCCCAGCCGCGTTGCCCGTGCGCGGTTTCCACCACGTAGTAGTCGCGCCGCGCATCGGCCTGGTCCCACCAGCCCGATTCGATCCGTTCCGGGCCGGCGACGATGCGCAGGCGCGGGTCGCGCAGCGGCTGTGGTGCCTCCAGCAGCCAACCGGGGCGCAGCGGCCAGTGCGTAGGAGGCTTGGCTGGCGGCTGGGTGCCGCTGGCACGTTCGGGGCGATGGTCGGCCTGCACCGCCAGCGGCTGCACGGCATCATCGCCCAGCCGCGCGCGCAGCCGTTCGCGCAGCTGGTTCCAGGGCATGGCCTGGGCCGGACGGGTGTCGAACAGATCACGTGCCACCGGCACGAACGGCGGCAGTTGCTCGGCCTGCAGGCGCAGTGCGCGGCTGCCGGCGGGCAGGGCGAAGGCTTCCATGCGGTTGCGGGCGATTTCGAACAGCAGCGCGGCATCGCGTTCGGGCGCCAGCAGGCCGATGGTCAGCACGCTGGCCGGCAGCAGGTCGTGTTCGAAGTGCAGGTCGAAGCGCTGCACGCCGCCATCGCGCGAACAGAGGAAGGCAGCCAGGTCCAGCAGCAGGCGCCGCAGCGGGAACAGCAGGGCCTGGCTGGATTCGATTTCGTATTCGAATTCGATGCGGGCATCGAAACGGTCCGGGGGCTGGTAGTAGCGCAGTGGCGTGTTGTCCAGGCCGCGCACGGCATCGAGCTGCTGCAGCACCTGCGGGGCGAAGCGGCGGGCCAGGCTGTCGCGCGGCAGGTCGAACACCGCGCCCAGCGTACGCAGGCCGGAACGACCGAGCACGGTGACCGCATCGGCCGGCAGGCCACTGCGTGCCAGCGGCAGCGGCGCCAGCGCGGCCGCCAGCTGCGTGGCATCGATGCCCAGGCCGTCATGCACGTTGGCCAGCACGCGCGCGGCATGCGGGTTGGGCGCCGCCACCAGGCGGTGGCGGAAGCCGAGTTCATGCAGGCCGTGGCGCAGGCGCTGTTCGATCCGTGGCCAATCGCCGAACAGGGCGCGGCTGGCGTGGATTTCCAGCACCAGTGCATGCGGAAAATCGAGGCTGACCTGCGAACTGTAAGCGTACAGCCAGCTGGCCAGCAGTTGCCGGGTCTGCTGTTCGGCGGCGGGATCGTAGTCGTGCAGCTGCATGTCCTGCACCAGCACCTGCGCGGCCGACAGCAGCATGCCCGGGCGCAGGCCGGCGGCCCGTGCGGCCGGGCTGACCGCGCGCAGCACCCGGCGCTGGGCCGGGCCCTGCAGCAGCACCAGCGGCCGCTGCGGGTCCGGCTGCTGGCGCAGTACGCTGTCCAGCGCCAGTTGCGGCAACAACAGGCAGGCCCAATGCATGGCGCGGCCTCAGTGGGCGATGGCCAGCGGCAAGGGCTGCGCAGGCGGCAGCCCGCCGCGGCACTTCAGCACGCGCACCTGGCCGGGGTCGAGCTGCAGGCGCAGGCTGGCCGGCGACGGATTGCGTGCGGCGCGCGCTTCGCGGAACACGAAGCCCAGGCACTGGCCACTGTCGGCGGCCACCTGCAGCCGGCGCAGGGAACGATCATCGGCCTGCTGCGGCCAGCACAGCACCGCCGCACAGGCGGCCGAGCGCAGGCACTGTTCGGCCGCCCACAGCGCCTGCTTCGGCGTGGCGTGGATGATCTGCAGCTGGGCCAGGTCCAGCCCGGCCGCGGCCCAGGCCGGGGCATGCGGGCGATGCGGCGGGGCAACCAGCACGATCGGCCGATCGCGCTGGCTCAGCTTCGCCAGCGCCGGCCAGACCAGGGCCAGTTCGCCCACGCCGGGGCTGGCCAGCAGTACTTCGCACAGCCCGCTGGCGGGCCAGCCGCCGCCGGGCAGGCGGGCATCCAGGGCCGGGTGCCCGCTGGCCAGATGGTCGCTGGCCGGGCCATGGCGGGCCGGCCCGCGCCACAGTTGGCGGCCATCCAGCAGGCGGTCCAGGGCGACGACGGCACCCATCAGCCGGTCCTCCAGGGGAGGCGCCGGGCAGGCTGGAAGCGGCAGCAGTGGACGGGAACGGCGGGCATGGAACGAGTATCGACAGGCCGGTATCAGGGGCTGAGACCGGACATGCTACTCGCCTTGTGAGTAGAATTACTAATGAAATCGAGGGGTGGATTTCAGGTTGCTGAAGGGGGAAGGGAGTGCCGACCAAGGTCGGCACCTACCCGGCATGGGGGAGTGCCGACCAAGGTCGGCACCTACCCGGTATGGGACGCCATGCGTTCGCCGGGCATGGCCCGGCGCTACCGGCGCGTTACCGGCGTACCGGCAGGGCTACCGGGCGAAGCGGGGCGGCGTCGCCGCCGCGGATCTTCAGCGGGCCGCCGATGAAGGCGAACTCGTAGACCTGGTCACGGGCCAGTTCGTCCAGCGCCACCAGCTCGATGATCGGCGCGCCCTGCTGGGCCAGCAGGTAGGTGTGCAGCGGCACGTAATCATCGGACACCTCCGAGGGGAAGGTCTCGAAGCTGAGGTTGTCGGCGCCGACGATCATCGCGCCGCTGTCTTCCACCAGGAAACGTGCCGCATCCAGGCCCATGCCCGGCGGGTTGGCCATGTAGGCGCGGGGCTGTTCGAACAGGCGCATGCGACCGGTGCGGATCAGCACCACGTCGCCCTGCTGCAGGGTGACGTGCTGGCGTGCCAGCGCATCCTTCAGGTCCTGACGGGTGACGCGGTAGCTGTCCGGCAGCATGTCCACGCCCTTGGCACCGGCCACGTCGATCAGCACGCCACGGGCGATCAGCGGCGGGAACTTCTCGATGCCGGTGACCTTCCAGCCGCGATCGCCGAGGTGCTCATCGGCCTCGAAGCCATTCCAGATCTTTCCGTGGATGCCGAAATGGTTCAGCGCATCGATATGGGTGCCGGTGTGGCTGTACATCGAAAACGCGGTGCCGGTGTAGCTGCGGGTGAGGTTCATGGCCTGGCCCACGTCCATCGGGTCGTCCACCACGGTGCCGCGCGGGGTATGGGTCATCCAGAACTGGTAGTGCGGGTCGCCGGCGTCCTGCCAGCTGGGCATGCCGACGTAGTATTCGGTGGCCAGATCGTAGGCCTTGCCGCCGCTGACCCGCGACAGGATGGCGGCACGCGAGGCGTCGGTGATCAGGTTGAGGCGACCGATCTCGTCCTTCGGCCCCCAGGGGCTGGTGCCGACCTGCTGGCCGGAAGGAACGTGTTCGTGTGCGGACACGGCGCTGGCTGCGCCGGCGGCCGCCACCAGCAGGGCCAGTGCGCTGGCCAGGGTACGTGGGGTCATGGGGTTTCTCCTTGCAGGGTGGGGAAGGGCGCGGCGGTGGCCGCGACCAGAGGCGCCAGGGCCTGGCGCAGCTGTGGCAGCGGCAGGGTCTGCAGGCGCAGGCCGTTGCCGCCGATGACGGTGGGAATGGAACGGATGCCGAGGGCGGCGGCTTCGGCGCGGTCGGCCTGTACGCGCTGGCGCACGGTGTCGCTGCGCATGTGGCCAGCGAAGACGCCGCGCCGGTGGCCCAGCGATTCGGCGATGTCCAGCAGGACGTCGGCATCGCCGATGTTGCGGTGCTGGTGCAGGTGCGCCCACTGCACCGCATCGAACATCGCGCCATGGGCATCGTTGCCGCCGAGCACACCGGCCGCCTGGCAGGCCAGTGCGCCGAGCCAGCCGGACGGATATTCGAACGTCTGCGCGCGCATGCCGTCGATGTCGATGCGCGCAGTGTCTTCATGCGCCGCGCAGTCGGCCCAGTGGCGCAGGATGGTGTCCTTGGCGCGGGGCATGGAACCGAAGACGTCGATCATCCGGGCGCGCGAGTCCTGCAGCACGAAGCTGCGGTGGCGCACCTGGATGCCCAGTTCGGCCGAAACCTGTTGCAGGCGCGGGGCCAGCACGAAGCACCAGCCGCAGACCACATCGTGGAAGAAATCGACCACCGGCGCGGCGGTGGTGGGGGAGGGAGCGGAAGACATCTGCCTGCCATCGGTGAGAGGGGAGGCGGCAGCGTAGGCAGCGCAGCGTGGCCGAAACAGCGGGTTTCGGGCAGCTCAGTTTTCGCTGGCGGTTACGAATCCAGTCCCGCGCAGCCGGGCAGTTCGGCGTGCAGGAAATCGATGAAGGCCCGCACCTTGGGCTGCAGGTAGCGCGCGGTGGGGTAGACCGCATGGACAAAGCGCGGTGGATAGCGGTGGTCGGGCAGCACCTGCTGCAGGGCGCCGCTTGCCAGTGCGGGCGCGGCCAGGAACGAGGGCAGGGCGCCGATGCCCAGGCCCGCCAGCAGCAGGTCGCGCAGCAGCAGGCTGTTGTTGGCGGTGACGCGCGCTGGCAGGGTGATGGTCACCTGGCCATCGGGGCCGAGCAGCGGCCAGCTGCCGGGCGAGTCGGACAGGCTGTAGGCCAGTACGCTGTGCGCCTGCAGATCGTCCACCACCTGCGGTGCCGGATGCTGCTGCAGGTAGGACGGTGCCGCGCACAACACCTGCTGCAGCGAGGCCAGCCGCCGCGCCACCAGGCGTGAATCGTCCAGCTCGGCGCGCAGCCGCAGCGACACATCGAAGCCTTCGCCCACCGCATCGAGCAGGCGGTCTTCCATCACCAGGTCCAGCGACAGCTGTGGATGCTGCTGCAGGAAGCGCGGCAGCAGCGGCGACAGCGTGCTCAGCGCGAAGGACTGCGGCGCGTTCACCCGCAGGCGCCCGGCAACCTCGCCACGCTGTTCGGCGATACCGCGTTCCAGCGCTTCCAGCTCGTCCAGCAGGCGGCAGCACTCGCGGTAATAGGCCTGGCCGGTCTCGGTCAGGCTCATGCGTCGCGTGGTCCGCTGCAGCAGCACCACGCCCAGGTGCGCCTCCAGCGTGCGCAGCTGTTTGCTCAAGCCGGCCGCTGACAGACCCAGGTCTTCGGCCGCGCGGGCCAGGCCGCCGCGTTCGACGATGCGGCGGAAGGTGCGCATCAGGTTGAAGGAATCCATGCTGCCCCCGGCGCGATGAGGGCGCCATTGTAGATCCACGCCGTGCGTGGATGGCGCAACCGGTTCGGCTTGCGCGGTTTGTTCAAGCCGGCAGGCCGGGGGCCAGGCCAGCATGCAGGCCCCTCACTCCCGGATTGCCCATGAAGCACTGGATGCTCCGCCTGTATGCGCCGTTGTTCCTGTCTGGATTCGTTGCCGCTGCCGTGGTCTGGGTTGGCCATCGGCAGGGGGGCCCGCTGTGGCTGCTGGCCCTGCTGGCGCTAGCCATCGCTGTTTCATTCGCCGCCGAACGCGCATGGCCGTATGACCCTGCGTTCAATCAGGCGCAGGGCGACCGCCTGCGCGACAGCCTGCATGCGCTGGTCAACGAAGGCTTGAACCTGTTGTCGATCGCTGCGGTGCCTCTGTTGGCGGCGGTGATTCCGTGGCAGCTGTGGCCAGGGCAGTGGCCGTTTTCGGTGCAGGTGCTGCTGGCGATCATTGCCGCCGATCTGGGCATCACCCTGGTGCACTACGCCAGCCATCGCATCGGATGGCTGTGGCGGCTGCATGCGGTGCATCACAGCGTGACCCGCATGTACGGCTTCAACGGCCTGATGAAGCATCCGCTGCACCAGGCCGCCGAAGCGCTGGGCGGCGTGCTGCCGCTGCTGGTGCTGGGCCTGCCGATGCCGGTGGCGGCGGTGCTGGCCTTCGCCATCGCCATCCAGCTGCTGCTGCAGCATTCCAACGTGGACATGCGGCCGGGCGTGCTGGGCCGGGTGATGGCGTGGGCGCCGCTGCATCGCTTCCACCACATGCGCTACGGCACGGCGGGCGATGTCAACTTCGGACTGTTCCTGACCGTCTGGGATCACCTGCTCGGCACTGCCTTCGATGCGCCGGGTTACCGGTTGCGCGTGCGTGACCTGGGCATCGGCAGCCAGCCCGACTATCCGCGTGACTATGCCGGACAACTGCTGGCGCCGTTCCGCGACCTGCCCCATGGGCAGGTACCCGAAGTACCCGAAAGGCTGCGCCGTCGCCGTTGAGTGCGCCTCAGGCAGCGCGCAGCTGCAGGCCCTGCAGCTGCGCCGCACCGATGCCGAACATGCGGCGCAGGCTGCGCGACAGATGGGCCAGGTCGGCGAAGCCGGCCGCGTGCGCACTGTCGGTCAGGCTGTGGCCGAGCAGATGATGCGCCAGGGCGCTGCGCAGCCGCTGCCACAGCACCCAGCCGCGCAGGGTCACGGCCAGGTCGGACTGGAAGCGGCGATGCAGCTGGCTGGTGGACAGGTGCGCGGCCCCGGCGATGTCGGCGGCCGGTACCGGGCCGGGCAGGTGCTGGGCGATGCGTTCCAGCGCCACCTGCACGCGACGGTCCAGCGGCTGCGCACGGCTCAGCTGCGGCAGGTGTTGCTGCAGGGCGGTGATATCGGTGGGCAGCGAGGGCAGTCGCTGCTGGATCTGTGCGGGATCGGCGTGGGCCGGTTCCAGGAACAGCGTGCAGCCGTCCGCGGGCGCGGCGAGGATGGCATGTGGCACAAAAGACGGCAGCCACAGGCGCTGGCCGTGCTGTGCCACGCCATCGATCTCCACCTGCCAGGGCGCGCCATCGCTGAGCAACAGCTGGTGGGCGTAGTGCGCGTGCGTGCCGCTGTCACCGGCATGGCCCTGCAGCACCGCCACGTGTGCGTGCAGCAGCAAGGTGCCGTTCCAGGGCCGGGCAGGTGAGGACATGCAGCGATTGTAGATCCACGCCATGCGTGGATGGATTTCCATCGGAATTGAATCCATGGAGATCCGACCCCCGTGCCGACCAACGGTCGGCACCCACCACCATCAGCAGCTTCCATCAGCAGGGGTTCCAACAGCTCGCAGGAAACCGTCGAAGGCGGGGCACTGTGGGTGTGCGGGGACGCCGTGAATCCATCCGTGGAGGCTTGGTCGCCGCATCCATGCGGCTCACACCCCGCACACCCACAGTGCCCCGCCATCCCACGGAATGCGGCATTTGATCTTGCTGTTGCGTTTGCCGTTGTCTCTGCGGGTGCCGGGCGGCAGCCCGGCCGTCGCATCACCGCCCGTCTGGGTCCGGCCGGTGATGCACGTACTCGACCACGGTGCCATCGGGGTGCACCGCGTTGAACGCCGCGCCGGTGGGTACCACCTGCAGCGGGAAGATGATCTGCGCGCCGGCTGCGACCAACCTGTCGTGATAGGGCCGCACGTCATCGACCAGCAGGGTGCCGGTGGTGGAGGTGAACGGCGCCAGTGCGGTGTCATTGCCTTCGATCAGCAGGAACGCACCGACCATGGCCAGGCGCAGGCCGGCATCGGGGAAGGGGAAGCCCGCGTCGGCCACCACGCCCTGCAGTTGTTCGTAGAAGGCCACCCGTGCTTCCAGTTCCCCGGGGGCGACGAACACGCGGATCAGCACGCGGGGGCTGCGCTGGCTGGAGGTATCGCAGCGGTCGCGCCAGAGATGGTCGAAGTCGCGGTGCAGGGTCATGGGCAGCGCTCGGGGCCGGGAATTCCATTATCGGCAGCACCACCGGCCACGCTGATGACCAGCGGTGATGGCCTGATAACCACCGTGCGCGCGGGCGCCTGTGACTTAGGTCCTGTTGACAGCGATCAACGCCCTCGCACAATCTTCACATGATGGGTCGCCGTGTGCGGCCCGGGCAGGCAGGTTGTCACGCCGGGAGGAGGGTCCCGCGCGCAGACCGGCCCGTCCTTTGGCCTGCAGGTTGTTGCCCGGCAACGCTTGCGCGGCATGACGCTGCACCCTTCGGCGGCACTTTCCCTGGACCGATTGCCTTGGCAACGGAATTACGCCTGCCGATGAAAACGTTTACAAAGCCGCTTGCCCTGTCCCTTGCCCTGTCTGCCGCATTGGCCGCTCCGGCTTGGGCCGCCCCGGACGCCTTCACCGTGCTGACCCTGGACCAGGCGCCCGCGCCGGATGCCATGCCGGCCCTGGTGGCGCAGCTGAAGACCCTGCAGGTGGACGCAGTGAGCGTGCGCCAGGTGCAGCGCGGTATCGGCCAGGTCGATCCGTTGCAGCTGCTGGCCGATGGCCTGGGCTACGACTACCGCTTCATTGCCGCCGGCCAGGACGATGGCCAGACCCAGCACGGCCAGGCCGTGCTGACCCGTCTGCCGATTGCCGCTGAAAGCGGCCCGGACCAGCCGGGCCTGAACTACCTGCGCCTGGATGACGGCCGCCACACCGTGGCCGTCTACACCGACGCCGGTGCCGGCGCCGCACGTCTGCCGGCGCTGGTGTCGCGTTCGCGGCTGGGCGCACCGGCGGTGCTGCTGGGCGCGGTGGCCGGTGAATCGGCCAAAGCGGCCGGTTTCGACCCCTCGCGCGTGGCCCTGGAAGCCGACGCCAGCTACTTCAGCGATGGTTTCCAGGCGGCCAGCAGCGCACCGTTCAAGATCGATGGCAGTGGCCTGCAGGCAACCCTGCTGACCCTGGCCTATGCGGCCGACAAGGGCGGTGAGCGCCCGTGGATGGACGCCAGCCTCAACGCCGATGCGCGCGCTGCGCTGCTGCTGAAGGCGATGACCGAGGACGAGAAGTTCCAGATGCTGCACAGCTATTTCGGGCTGGGCAAGGATGGCGGTCCGCTGCCGGAAGGCGCGGTGGGTTCGGCCGGTTTCGTGCCGGCGGTGCCGCGCCTGGGCATTCCGGCGCAGCAGTCGGCCGACGCCGGCGTGGGCGTGACCAACCCGGGTGGCATCCGACCGGGCGATTTCGCCACGGCCATGCCGTCGGGCCCGTCCACCGCCTCCAGCTGGAACCGCGAAGTCGCCTTCGCCGGTGGCGCGACCATGGGCCGAGAAGCCTGGCAGCAGCGCTTCAACATCCTGCTTTCGGGCAGCGTCAACCTGCAGCGTGACCCGCGCAACGGCCGCAACTTCGAATACGCCGGTGAAGACCCCCTGCTGGCCGGTTCGATGGTGGGCGCACTGATCCAGGGCGTGCAGAGCCAGCACGTGATTTCGTCGATGAAGCACTTCGCGCTGAACGACATGGAGACCCGCCGCAACTTCCACGACGTGCGCATCGGCGAACAGGCCATGCACGAGTCGGACCTGCTGGCCTTCGAGATCGCGCTGGAAGCCGGTCGCCCGGGCGTGGCGATGTGCTCCTACAACAAGATCAACGGTACCTACGGCTGCGAGAACGGCTACCTGATGAACCAGGTGCTGAAGCAGGAGTGGAAGTTCCCCGGTTTCGTGATGTCCGACTGGGGCGGCGTGCACAGCGGTTCGAAGGCGGCGCTGGCCGGCCTGGACCAGCAATCGGCCGGTGAAGTGTTCGATGCGGCGGTGTTCTTCGATGAACCGCTGCGCCTGGCCGTGCACGGCGGCGTGGTGCCGCAGGCGCGCCTGAACGACATGGTGGCGCGGATCCTGCGCACGATGTTCCTGCACGGCAACTTCGACAACCCGCCGCAGCACCAGAAGGTCGATGCCGAAGCCGGCTTCGCCGTGGCCCAGCGCACGGTGGAAGAGGGCAGCGTGCTGCTGCGCAATGAAGGCAACCTGCTGCCGCTGGCCGACAGCGTGAAGCGCATCGTCATCATTGGCGGCCATGCCGACAAGGGCGTGATCGGTGGTGGTGGTTCGTCGATGGTGGGTGTGACCGCCAAGGGCACCAATGCGGTGCCGGGCGTGCTGCCCACGACGTGGCCGGGCCCGGTGATGTTCCATCCGTCCTCGCCGCTGGAATCGCTGCGTGCAGCACGTCCGGACGCCACCATCGAATATGTGGACGGCAGCAATGCCGCTGCGGCCGCCAAGGCTGCCGCGCAGGCGGACGTGGCCATCGTGTTCGCCACCCAGTGGGCGGCCGAATCGGTCGACCTGCCGGACATGAAGCTGCCTGACAACCAGGACGCACTGATTTCCGCGGTGGCCAAGGCCAACCCGAAGACCGTGCTGGTGCTGGAAACCAATGGCCCGGTGCGCACGCCGTGGCTGGCGCAGGTTCCGGCCATGCTGCAGGCCTGGTACCCCGGCATCCGTGGTGGCGAAGGCATTGCCGCGCTGCTGACCGGCCAGGTGAATCCGTCGGGCCGCCTGCCGGTGACCTGGGTGGTGGACGAATCGCAGCTGCCGCGCCCGCACGTGGATGGCCTCGGTTTCAAGCCGGCCAAGCCGTTCGGCGATGTGTTCGATTTCGATATCGAAGGCGCCAACGTGGGCTACAAGTGGATGGCGGCCAAGGGCCTGACCCCGACCTTCGCCTTCGGTCATGGTCTGTCCTACACCTCGTTTGCCTATGAAAACCTGAAGGTGAGCGTGGAAGGTTCGCGCTTGGTCGCCAGCGTGGACATCCGCAATACCGGCAAGCGCGCCGGTGCCGACGTGGCCCAGCTGTACCTGAAGCTGCCGGCCGGCAGCACCACGCCGATCCGCCTGATCGGCTACGACAAGGTGAACCTGCAGCCGGGCGAACAGCGCCGTATCCGCATCGAAGCCGAGCCGAAGACGCTGGCGCATTACGATGCGCAGGCCCGCCAGTGGAAGATCGACGGCGGCACCTACCAGGTGCAGCTGTCGCGCAACGCAGCCGAACCGCTGCAGAGCGTGGACGTGCAGCTGGTGGAGCAGGTGCTGCGCTGATTCCGCAGGTGATGGATGCTTGAAGACACGGCCCCGCAAGGGGCCGTGTTTGTTTGTGGGAGGTGTTGGGTTCGCCGGGCATGGCCCGGCGCTACCCGGCCACGGCATCCCCGGCGGACGCCATCATCCGCCGGGCGTGCCGGTGAACCACCCGCGCAGGAAATCGATCAGGTGGCGCACTTTCGGCGAGGGCTGCGTGCTGTGCGGGTAGACGGCATAGACGCTCTGCTGCGGGAAGCGGTGCTGGCGCAGTACCGGCCGCAGGCGGTCGTGGGCCAGGTCGTCCTCGATCAGCCAGCGCGGCAGCACGGTGACGCCTGCACCGGCCAGGGCGAAGGCGCGCAGGCTGCTGGCGCCGTCCACGCGCACCACGGCATTGCCAGGATTGGTGGCAAACAACGCGTCGCTACCGTCCGGCGCCACCACCGGCACATCGGCCAGGCGCGGATAGCCGAGGCGGGGCAGGGTGCCCAGCTGCACCGGGTCATCCGCTGCGTCGGCAGAGGGCAGGCGCGCCAGCAGCGACGGTGCGGCCACCGCGCACAGCGGATGGCGTTCCAGTTCGCTGGCGTGCAGGCCTGAATCCGGCAGGCGGCCAAGGCGGATGGCCACGTCGAAACGCTCGGGAATCAGGTCGGCCGGTGCCGGCGACGTGGACAGATGAAGCTGCAGCGCCGGGTGCCGCGCTCGGAATGCCTCCAACGCCGGGATCAGCCGCAGCTGCGCGTACTCCGGCGTGGTGGTCAGGCGCAGCGTGCCCTGCAGCTGATGCTGGTCGCGGCGCGCGGCATCGATGGCCGCCTGCGCCGCATCCAGTGCCTGCACGCAATGCTGCAGGAACTGTTCGCCGGCCTCGGTCAGGGCCAGGTGGCGGGTACTTCGCAGCAGCAGGGTCACCCCCAGTTCCTGCTCAAGCCGCTTCAGGTTGAAACTGACCACCGCGCGGCTGAGACCAAGGCGGTCGGCGGCCGCGGTAAGGCTGCCGGCCTCGACCACGGCGCGGAAGATGTCGAAGCGATCCAGGCTGACCATGGCGATTCATTGTCAAAACAGATTTGACAGTGTTGCAGTTGCTGTCTTGTTTTTCCAACAGCCATCGAAAGGCATGCTGGCCGCTTCCCTGCTGGAGCGCCGCCGATGCCGTCCCCCCGCCAGCGCCATGAGGCGATCTTCCTGCTGGTGTTCGCCCTGGACCTGGTGAACATGTTCATCGCCACGGTGGCCTACCCGGCGCTGGCGGCCGAGCTGCATGCCGATGTCGGCCTGCTGGCCTGGGTCGGCACGGCCTACATGCTGGGCCTGAGCGTGGTGATTCCGTTGGCACCGTGGCTGGCCGCGCGCTGTGGCGAGCGACGCCTGCTGCTGGTGGCGCTGCTGCTGTTCGCGATGGCGGCGGCCTTGGCCGGTGCGGCGCCGGGCATCGGCTGGCTGCTCGGCTGGCGGCTGCTGCAGGGACTGGCCGGTGGACTGCTGATCCCGGTCGCCCAGGCGGCAGCCTACCGGCAGTGCACGCCGGACCAGCGCGGGGCACTGACCCGCCGCATCCTGTTGGTGGCCTTGCTGGTACCGGCGCTGGCGCCGGCGTTGGGTGGGCTGCTGGTGCAGTGGCTGTCCTGGCGCGGCGTGCTATGGGCCAGCCTGCCGCTGGCACTGGCGGCGATGGGCCTGGTGATGGCCTGGATGCCGGCCGATGGTGAACGCACCGCGCCGCACCTGCAGGCCTATGCGCTGGCCACGGCGATGAGCGCGTTGGGCGTGCTGCTGCTGGCACTGACCTGGCTGGGCGAGCCCGGCCACCGGATTGCCGGCGCGTTTCTGCTGCTGCTGGCGCTGCTGCTGGCGACCGCCCACCTGCGCCACGCGCGCCGGCAGGCACAGCCGCTGCTACGCTGGTCGCTGCTGTCGCATCGCGGGCTGCGGCTGGCGATGCTGGTGTACCTGGCCGTGCCGGGCGTGTTCATCGGCAGCCAGCTGGCCAGCACGTTGCAGCTGCACCAGGCCGGTTACAGCGCCGCACGCATCGGCGCGCTGATGCTGCCTTGGGCGCTGGCCTCGGCACTGGCCATCACCGCCAGCCGTCGCCTGCTGGCGCGTTTCGGGCCTGCGGCGGTGCTGCGCGGCGGGATGCTGTTGCAGGCCTCGGGTCTGCTGCTGATGGCCCTGCTGCCGCAGCCTTCGTTCGCGCTGGCGGCGCTGCTGTTCGCGCTGATGGGGGCGGGCGGCAGCCTGTGCAGCAGCACCGCGCAGACGCTGGCGTTCCATGGTGTGGAGGCCGAGGCACTGGGTGATGCCAGCGCGCTGTGGAATCTCAACCGACAGCTCAGCTTCTGCCTTGGCACCGCCGCCATCGCGCTGCTGCTGGCCCTGGCCATGCAGTGGTTGCCGGCGCGGGCCACCGGCGTGGCGCTGGGCCTGGCCGCTGTCCTGACCCTGCTGCCGATGGCGCTGTTGCGCCGCTCGCAGCCCCTGACACTTGCGCAACCGGAGAATGCCTGATGCACCGCACTGCTGAACATGAAATCCACGAACTGCACGATAAGCTTCAAGCCTGGTTTCGCGCCGAAGTCGGCGCCGACGCACTCGATGATCTGATGGCGCATTTCTGCGCGGACTTCAGCATGGTCGGCATTGCCGGGCGGCGGCTGGATCGGCAGGCGGTGCAGGCCTTGTTCGCGGGTGGGCATGGGGCCCGCACTGGTCTGCGCATCGACATCGACGCCGTGCAGATGATTGAAGCGCCGTCACCGCTGGCCGTGCTGCGCTATCGCGAGGGGCATGCAGTGGGCGATGGGGCGACCGCATGGCGGGAATCGCTGGCGGTGCTGCGGCAGGAGCAGGGGCGTTGGCGCTGGTTGGCGCTGCATGAAGTGGCAACCGCCTGATCGGTAGCGCCGGCCAGCGGCCCGCACTACCGTCCGGCGGTCAGCGCCGCCCCGGTTGGCATGTGCCATCAGTCCTGCCCCCAAAGAGCGCAGAACGCAAAGCCTGCACACACCTCACCGGGCTGGGCAGGAGTAGGCTTGGGACTTTCCTGTCGGGAGGGGTTTCCATGCATGTGCGTGCCGTTGCTGTAGCGATCGCCCTTGGCCTGTCCAGCACCGTGCTGGCTGCCGATACCCCGCCGATGACCCCGGACATCAGTGGCAAGCCGTTCGTTGCACCGGATATCGGCCGCGACTACGACAAGCGTGTGGTGATGGTGCCCATGCGCGACGGCACCCGTCTGTACACCGTGATCGTGGTGCCCAAGGGCGCGCACAACGCACCGATCCTGCTGACCCGCACGCCCTACGACGCGGCCGGCCGCGCCAACCGCAGCGATTCGCCGCGCATGCGTGACCTGCTCCCGCAGGGCGACGAGGTGTTTGTCGACGGCGGCTACATCCGCGTGTTCCAGGACATCCGCGGCAAGTACGGTTCCGAAGGCGATTACGTGATGACCCGGCCGTTGCGTGGGCCGCTGAACAACACCAAGGTCGACCATTCCACCGACGCGTGGGACACGATCGACTGGCTGGTCAAGCACGTGCCGGAGACCAACGGCAAGGTAGGCATGCTGGGCTCGTCGTATGAAGGCTTCACCGTGGTGATGGCCTTGACCGACCCGCATCCGGCGCTGAAGGTTGCCGCACCGGAAAGCCCGATGGTCGATGGCTGGATGGGCGACGACTGGCTCAATTACGGTGCGTTCCGCCAGGTCAACTTCAATTACTTCGCCATGCAGACCGAGAAGCGCGGCAAGGGCACGCCGCTGCCCAGCCTGGGCTACGACGACTACAGCACCTTCCTGCGCATCGGGTCGGCCGGTGACTACGCGCGCTTTACCGGCGTGGACCAGCTGAACTGGTGGAAAAAGCTGGTGCAGCACCCGTCCTACGATGCCTTCTGGCAGGGCCAGGCGCTGGATGCGGTGATGGCGAAGACGCCGCTGAAGGTGCCGACCATGTGGCTGCAGGGCCTGTGGGACCAGGAAGACATGTGGGGCGCCAACCATGCCTACCAGGCGATGGAAGGGCGCGACACCGGCAATACCCACAACTACCTGGTGATGGGCCCGTGGCGGCACAGCCAGGTGAACTACACCGGTGACTCGCTGGGCGCCCTGAAGTTCGATGGCGATACCGCCCTGCAGTTCCGCCGCGATGTGCTCAAGCCGTTCTTCGACCAGTATCTGGTGGACGGCGCGGCGAAGGCCGACACGCCGCCGGTGCTGATCTACAACACCGGTGAAAACCACTGGGACCGCCTGCAGGGCTGGCCACGCAGCTGCGAAAAGAACTGCACGGCGGCCAGCAAGCCGTTGTACCTGCGTGCCGGCGGCAAGCTGGCCTTCCAGGCGCCGGCGGCAGGCGAGGGTGACTACGAGGAGTACGTGTCCGACCCGGCCAAGCCGGTGCCGTTCGTGCCGCGCCCGGTGCGTTTCGGCGACCGTGACATGTGGACCACCTGGCTGGTGAAGGACCAGCGCTTCGTGGATGGTCGGCCCGATGTGCTGACCTTCATCACTGAACCCTTGAGCGAACCGCTGCGCATTGGCGGTACGCCGGTGGTGCACCTGCAGGCGTCCACCAGTGGCACCGACAGCGACTGGGTGGTGAAGCTGATCGATGTGTATCCAGACCAGGAAGCATCGACGCCGGAGATGGGAGGCTACGAGCTGCCGGTGTCGTTGGCGATCTTCCGCGGCCGCTACCGCGAAAGCTTCAGCGAGGCCAAGCCGCTGGCCGCCGACCAGGTGCTGCCGTATCGCTTCGACCTGCCCAATGCCAACCACACCTTCCAGAAAGGGCACCGGGTGATGGTGCAGGTGCAGTCCAGCCTGTTCCCGCTGTATGACCGCAATCCGCAGACTTACGTGCCGAACATCTACCTGGCCAAGCCGGACGATTACCAGAAGGCCACACAGCGGGTCTGGCACAGCGCCGCGCAGGCCAGTTACATCGATCTGCCGGTGTATTGAGGGTGGCGGGGTGACGCCGGGCATGCTGGACTGTGATGGCGTCCAACGCGTGTCGACCAAGGTCGACGCCTACCAGAGCAGGCGGTAGCGCCGGGCCATGCCCGGCGGATGGAGTGGTCGCAGGGATCCGGTAGCGCCGGGCCATGCCCGGCGGATGCGGCGCTTACGCGCTCAAGGCGGGGTAATCGGTGTAGCCGTGTTCGCCGCCCCCGTACAGCGTGTCCGGGTCCAGTTCGGCCAGGGCCGCGCCACTGCGCAGGCGTGCAACCAGATCGGGGTTGGCGATGAACGCGCGACCGAAGGCGACCATGTCGGCGTAGCCGCTGCCGACGGCGTGCGCGGCGCTGTCCAGGTCATAGCCGTTGTTGGCAATCCACGGGCCGCGGAAGCGGGCACGCAGCGCAGCGTAGTCGAACGCAATGTTGTCCCGGTCACCCCCGGTTGCGCCTTCGATCACGTGGATGAAGGCCAGTCCGTCGATGCCGTCCAAGCGTTCCACCGCGCGGTTGAACAGCGGCTGCGGATTGCTGTCGTGGGCATCGTTGACCGGCGTGACCGGCGACAGGCGCACGCCGGTGCGGGCCGGGCCGATGGCTTCGGCTACCGCGCTGACCACTTCAAACAGCAGGCGCGTGCGGTTCTCGATGCTGCCACCGTAGGCATCGCTGCGGTGGTTGCTGCCATCGCGCAGGAACTGGTCGATCAGGTAGCCGTTGGCGGCGTGTACTTCCACGCCGTCGAAGCCCGCGGCAATCGCGTTGCGTGCAGCGATGCGGTAGTCCTCGACCAGCGCCGGGATTTCCTCGATGGCCAACGCACGTGGCGCGGACACATCCTCGAAGCCATTGGCGGTGAAGGTCTTGCCATTGGCGCGGATCGCGCTGGGTGCCACCGGTACTTCACCATCGGGCAGCAGGCTGGTGTGGGAAATGCGGCCCACATGCCACAACTGCAGCACGATGCGACCGCCTTCTGCATGCACGGCATCGGTAATGGATTTCCAGGCCGCAACCTGTTCGGCGCTGTAGATCCCCGGGGTGTCCAGGTAGCCTTGGCCAAGCGGGCTGATCTGGGTGGCTTCGGCAATGATCAGGCCGGCGCTGGCCCGCTGCTGGTAGTAGGTGACTGCCAGCGGCGACGGTACGCGATCGGGCAGGGCGCGGTTGCGCGTAAGCGGGGCCATGGCGATGCGGTTGGCAACGGCGATATCACCCAGGCGGGTGGGCGTGAACAGTACGCGGGATTCGGCACTCATCGGGGGTCCATGCACTGCAGGGGAGGTGTGCATGAGCATAGGGCGCTGCGCGTTGCAGCGATGGGAAGGATCGTTGCGTGGCGCCGGTGCGCCGCGTGCCGTTTCCGTAACACGTTGCGGCGTAGATTCGAGAGCAGGCGGGCAGGCCCGCATCGATTGCCAACACGTGGAGTACACAGATGATCGATTATCAGCTGGGCGGAAAGACCGCCATCGTTACCGGCGGTGTTTCCGGCATCGGCCTGGCCGTGGCCGAGCTGCTGGCTGCATCGGGCGCACGCATTTCGGTGTGGGACCTGAAGCAGGACGCCGTGGATGCGACCGTACAGGCCTTGAAGGCCAAGGGTGCCGAAGCGATCGGCATCGCGCTGGACGTGACCGACGAGGCGGCGGTGGAAGCGGCCGTGCAGCGCACGGTGAGCGAACTGGGCGGGCTGCATGTGGCGGTGAACAATGCCGGTATTGGCGGCCCAGCGGCCAGCAGCGGCGATTACCCGGTTGATGGCTGGAAGCGCGTTGTGGATGTGAACCTGACCAGCGTGTTCCTGTGCCAGCGTGCGCAGATCCAGGCAATGCGCGCGGCGGGCAAGGGCGGCAGCATCATCAACATGGCCTCGATCCTGGGCCAGGTGGGCTTTGCCGGTTCCACCGCGTACGTGGCGGCCAAGCACGGCGTGGTGGGCCTGACCCAGACTGCGGCATGGGAACATGCCGCCGATGGCATCCGCATCAACGCCGTCGGTCCGGGCTTCATTGCCACGCCGCTGCTGGACAAGATGGATGCCAATGCGCGTGCCACGCTGGAAGCCAAGCATGCCCTGAAGCGGCTGGGCAAGCCGGACGAGGTGGCGGCGCTGGTGGCCTGGCTGGCCAGCAATGACGCCTCGTTCGCGACGGGTACCTATTACGCGATCGATGGCGGTTACCTGGCGCAGTAATGCGCTGAGGTGCGGTTCCGCTACCGGGTGAACCGGCCGTGCGGGCGCCTTCACTGTGGTGCCACGCGCGGCGCGCGACGCTCCGGGAAAATCCCGGAGCCTGCCGATGGAAATTACCCAGGACGTATCCATCCTGTTGCGCGTTGCCGCCGCCATGCTGTTTGGCGGCGTGCTGGGCGTCGAGCGCGAGATGGGCAAACATGCCGCGGGCCTGCGCACACACATGCTGATTGCGGGTGCGGCGGCGCTGATCGTCGGCCTGGGCGATTCGGTGGCCGAGCATTTCCAGCAGGAGCGCTACCGGGACCTGCTGCAGGTCGATCCGGTGCGCCTGATCGAGGCCGTAGTGGCCTGCGTGGGATTCGTTGCCGCCGGCACCATCCTGCGCGGCAACCGCGAAGACCAGGTCAGTGGGCTGACGACCGCCAGTTCTCTTGTGATGGCCGCCGCCATCGGCATTGCCGTGGGCATTGGCAAGTACGTGATCGCGATGGGGGTGAGCGTGCTGTGCCTGCTGGTGCTGGCGGTGATACGGCGTGTGGAGAAGAAGCTGTGAGTGCCGGGCTGGGGTCGGAGCCCCTGCGGGGATCCGACCCCGCGACAATCAAGGGTCAGATCCCCGCAGGGGCTCTGACCCTTTCTCCTAATGGTCATACCAATAAACCGAAACTAACGCTATGGTCTAATAGGCGTCTTGCGGAAATGGCGGTTCAATCCGCCACGAGTGGCGCGTTTATTGCGAGAACTGGTACGACCAATACTCGCGCGCCACGGACCGCCCCACTGCGGTGGGTTTCCCGTCAACGCCGAGATTTTCCATGCAGCCCTGGCAACACCTGTACGACCCCGCTGGCAACCTGTGGTTGTCCAGCCTGATCGCGCTGCTGCCGATCGCCTTCTTCTTCGTCGCCCTGGCCGTGCTGCGCATGAAGGGCTGGCTGGCCGGCACCCTCACCGTGGCCATCGCGCTCGGCGTAGCCCTGCTGTTCTACCGTATGCCGCTGGCGCAGGCGCTGGGCGCGGCCGGCTATGGCTTCGTCTACGGGTTGTGGCCGATCGCCTGGATCATCATCGGAGCGGTGTTCCTGTACAAGGTTTCGGTCAAGACCGGTCAGTTCGACATCATCCGCGCCTCGATCCTGTCGGTCACCGAAGACCAGCGCCTGCAGATGCTGATGGTGGGCTTCGCCTTCGGTGCCTTCCTGGAAGGCGCTGCCGGTTTCGGCGCGCCCGTGGCGATCACCGCCGCGCTGCTGGTCGGCCTGGGCTTCAAGCCGCTGTATGCGGCTGGCCTGTGCCTGATCGTGAACACCGCACCGGTGGCGTTCGGTGCCATGGGCATTCCGATCATCGTCGCCGGGCAGGTGACCGGACTTGACGCGTTCGAGATCGGCCAGATGGCCGGGCGCCAGCTGCCGTTCCTGACCATCATCGTGCTGTTCTGGATCATGGCGATCATGGATGGCTGGCGTGGCATCAAGGAAACCTGGCCGGCGGTGCTGGTGGCCGGTGGCTCGTTCGCCATCGCCCAGTACCTGACCTCCAACTTCATTGGCCCGGAGCTGCCGGACATCACCGCCTCGCTGACCTCGCTGGTCTGCCTGACCCTGTTCCTGCGCCGCTGGAAGCCGGTGCGCATCTTCCGTTTCGATACCGAAACCAGTGCGCAGGCCGCGGCGCAGGCGCTGGAGGCACCGCGCCACAGCGTCGGCCAGATTGCCAAGGCATGGTCGCCGTTCCTGATCCTCACGGCGATGGTCACGCTGTGGAGCATCAAGCCGTTCAAGGCGTTGTTCGCCACTGGCGGTGCGCTGCAGGGTTGGGTGCTGAAAATCCCGGTGCCGGGCCTGGACCAGATGGTGCAGAAGATGCCGCCGATCGTGCCGGCGCCGCTCAGCTACGAGGCGATCTACAAGTTTGATTGGTTCTCGGCCACTGGTACTGCCATCATCCTGGCCGCGGTGATCGCCATCATCGCCCTGCGCATGCCGGCCAAGGCCGCGCTGCAGACCTTCGGCGAAACCGTGCGCGAGCTGCGCGTGCCGATCTATTCCATCGGCATGGTGCTGGCCTTTGCCTTCATCGCCAATTACTCCGGGCTGTCGGCCACCCTGGCATTGGCACTTGCCCACACTGGCGATGCCTTCCCGTTCTTCTCGCCGTTCCTGGGCTGGCTGGGCGTGTTCCTGACCGGTTCGGACACGTCCTCCAACGCGCTGTTCTCTGCCTTGCAGGCCACCACCGCGCAGCAGATCGGCGTGTCCGATGTGCTGTTGGTGGCGGCCAACACCACCGGCGGGGTGACCGGCAAGATGATTTCCCCGCAGTCCATCGCCATTGCCTGTGCGGCGGTGGGCCTGGCCGGCAAGGAATCGGACCTGTTCCGCTTTACCGTCAAGCACAGTCTGATCTTCACCACGATGGTCGGCCTGATCACCCTGGCCCAGGCCTACTGGCTGACCTGGATGATTCCCTGAGCCATGGCCGCTCTGCTTCTCCAGCCTCGTGCGGTTCGGGTGACAATGGCGCCATGACCATGCAACGGGTTTCGGACAAGGTGGCCGCGCAGCTGCGCGCGCTGGTGCAGGAACAGCAGCTGCAGCCGGGCGACCGGCTGCCGGCCGAGCGCGCCCTGGCAGTGCAGCTGGGCGTATCGCGCACGGCGCTGCGCGAGGCCATTGCACAGCTGGCCAGCCAGGGCCTGCTGACCGCACGGGTGGGCGGCGGTACCTACGTGGCCGCACCGGCCGCACGCGCCCGGCAGGCGCTGGATGAACCGCTGGCGCCGTACCTGCCGCTGTTCCAGGGCGACCCGGAATACCGCTTCGACGTGCTGGAAATCCGCCACGCACTGGAGGGTGCCACGGCCTGGCACGCCGCATTGCGCGCGACCGATGAGGACCGCAGGCGCATCGCCGCCGCGTTCCAGACCATGATGGACGCGCATGGCAAGGATGACCCTGCCGGTGAAGCGCAGGCCGATGCCGCGTTCCATCTGTCCATTGCCGAGGCGTCGCACAACCTGGTGCTGCTGCAGGTGATGCGTGGCCTGTTCGAACTGCTGCAGACCAACATCTCGCAGAGCCGCGAGAAGCTGTACACCTCGGCCCGGACTTTCTCGCCCCTGTCCGACCAGCATCGCGAAATGATGGATGCAGTGCTGGCCGGGGATCCCGAGCGTGCGCGCGCGGCCGCGCATGCCCACCTTGAATTCGTGCACACCACGCTGCGTACGCTCGATGACAACGAAGCCCGGCGTGCACGGGCCTCGCGCCTGCCGTCCCCGCACGGCTGACTCCTTCCGGTTGACTCCATGATCATTTCCGCCTCCACCGATTACCGTGCCGCAGCGCAACGCCGGCTGCCGCCGTTCCTGTTCCATTACATCGATGGCGGCGCGTATGCCGAGCACACACTGAAGCGCAACGTTTCCGATCTGTCCGACATCGCGCTGCGCCAGCGCATCCTGCGCAACATGTCCGACCTGAGCCTGGAAACCGAGCTGTTCGGCGAGAAACTGGCGATGCCGGTGGCGCTGGCTCCGGTCGGCCTGACCGGCATGTACGCACGCCGCGGCGAAGTGCAGGCGGCACGCGCGGCCGACAGTCGCGGTATTCCGTTCACCTTGTCCACGGTATCGGTGTGCCCGATCGAGGAAGTGGCACCGGCCATCCAGCGCCCGATGTGGTTCCAGCTGTACGTGCTGCGCGACCGCGGCTTCATGCGCAATGCGCTGGAGCGGGCGCAGGCCGCCGGCGTGACCACCCTGGTGTTCACCGTGGACATGCCGGTGCCCGGCGCGCGCTATCGTGACGCGCACTCGGGCATGAGCGGCCCCAATGCGTCGCTGCGCCGCATCGGCCAGGCCATCACCCATCCGCGTTGGGCATGGGATGTGGGCCTGTCCGGTCGACCGCACGACCTGGGCAATATTTCCGCATACCGCGGCCATCCGACCGGACTGGCGGACTACATCGGTTGGCTGGGCAGCAACTTCGATCCGTCCATTTCCTGGAAGGACCTGGAATGGATCCGCGAGTTCTGGAAGGGGCCGATGGTGATCAAGGGCATCCTTGATCCGGATGACGCGCGTGATGCGGCCAAGTTCGGCGCCGATGGCATCGTGGTGTCCAACCACGGTGGCCGCCAGCTCGATGGTGTGCTGTCCACCGCGCGGGCGCTGCCGGCCATTGCCGATGCGGTGCAGGGCGATCTGAAAATCCTGGCCGATTCGGGCATCCGCAATGGCCTGGACGTGGTGCGCATGCTGGCGCTGGGCGCCGATACGGTGCTGCTGGGGCGCGCCTTCGTCTACGCACTGGCGGCGCAAGGCGAGGCAGGGGTTGCCAACCTGCTGGACCTGATCGCCAAGGAAATGCAGGTGGCGATGACGTTGACCGGTGCGCGCCGCATTGCCGATATCGGCCGCGATTCGCTGGTGAGCCTGCCGTGAGCGGCGATGACGCCGTGCTGCAGCAGCTGCGCCAGGCGGTTGGCCGCCGCCATGTACTGACCGGTGACAAGGCCACCCGCCGTTTCCGCCGCGGCTACCGCTTCGGTGAAGGCCCGGTGCTGGCGGTGGTGCGCCCCGGTACGCTGCTGGAACTGTGGCACGTGCTGCAGGCCGCGGTGCAGGGCGGCGCGGCGATCATCCTGCAGGCGGCCAACACCGGCCTGACCGGTGGATCGACCCCGGATGGCAACGACTATGGGCGCCCGATCGTGCTGGTCAGCACGCTGCGGTTGACCGGCATCCAGCTGTTGAACGAAGGCCGCCAGGTGCTGTGCCTGCCCGGTGCCACCCTGGACCGACTTGAGCAGACGTTGGCGCCGCTGGGCCGCGAACCGCACTCGGTGATCGGTTCGTCCTGCATTGGTGCTTCCGTGCTGGGCGGGGTCTGCAACAATTCCGGGGGCGCGCTGGTGCGCCGTGGCCCGGCCTATACCGAGCTGGCGCTGTACGCGCAGGTCGATGCGCAGGGCCGGCTGCAACTGATCAACCACTTGGGTATCGCCCTGGGTGATACACCGGAGCAGATCCTGCAGCGCCTGCAGGACGGCCAGTACAGTGCGGCCGACGTGGGCGATGGCGATGGCCGCGCCGCGTCCGACCAGCGCTACGGCGAAGACGTGCGCCAGGTCGATGCCGATACCCCGGCACGCTTCAATGCCGACCCCGGCCGCCATTTCGAAGCGGCAGGTTCTGCGGGCAAGCTGGCGGTCTTCGCCGTGCGTCTGGACACGTTCGAGAAGGAAGCGGCCGAAGTGTTCTACATCGGCAGCAACCGCACCGCCACGCTCACCGCCATCCGCCGCCAGCTGCTGACCGGCTTCGAGCGGCTGCCGATTGCCGGTGAGTACATCCACCGCGATGCGTACGACATCGGCGAGCGCTACGGCAAGGACACCTTCCTGCTGATCGACCGCCTGGGCACTGCCCGTGTGCCGGCTGCATTCGCATTGAAGAGCCGCGTTGACGGCTGGTTCGAGCGCGTCGGGCTGCGCGGCGTGACCGACCGGGTGATGCAGGCGTTGACCGCGCTGCTGCCCTCGCACCTGCCGCCGCGCATGGGCGAGTTCCGCCAGCGCTACGAGCATCACCTGCTGCTGAAGGTATCGGCGCAGGATGCTGCTGAGACCGAGCGCTGGCTGCGCGAGTGCTTCGCCATCCATGAGGGTGGTTTCTTCCACTGCACGGCGGAGGAAGGGCGCAAGGCCTTCCTGCACCGGTTCGCCGTGGCCGGTGCCGCGGTGCGCTACCGCGAAGTGCATCGCGCGCAGGTGCAGGACATCGTGGCGCTGGATATCGCGCTGCGCCGGGATGATGCCGAGTGGTTCGAAACCCTGCCGGAGGATATCGACGGGCGGCTGCTGCACAAGCTCTATTACGGCCACTTCCTGTGCCACGTCTTCCACCAGGACTACATCGCGCGCAAGGGCGAGGACCCGATGGCGATCGAACATGCGATGTGGGCGCTGCTGGACAAGCGCGGCGCGGAATATCCCGCCGAGCACAACGTGGGCCATCTGTACCCGGCCAAGCCGGCGCTGGCCGGCTTCTACCGGCAGCTGGACCCGAGCAACACGTTCAACCCCGGTATCGGCCACACGTCCAAAGTGGCGGGGTGGGGCGGCTGCGATTGCAGCGGGCATTAGGCGCGCATTGGTCGAAAATTAGGACGTGTTGCATTCCCTAATGATTGGCGTGGCACTAGCCTGAGGTACTGGCTGACACGGATACGGAACCAATGCAGAGTGCAGATCAAATATGGGCGTCGATCAAGGAGCCGCTTCTGGAAAAAGCTTGCCTGGATGAGATGCAGTTACGGCCGGGAGCTTCTGAGGCCGAACTGGTTGAACTGGAGGCTCAGCTTGGAGTCGCGCTGCCAGATCTGCTAAGGCAGTTGTTGATGATTCACAACGGACAGGATGGCTTTGGCATTCTGTTTGGAAATCAGATGCTCTCGGTCGCGGAAATCCTGCAGCAGTGGCGAGGTTGGCGTGAGGTTGAGGCCGACGGCATGAACGAAAGCTGCGCCGAATTCATGGAGTCGAGTCCCGCAGGTGCGGTGAAGCCGATGTACACGAATGCACGCTGGATACCGCTGACCCACGACGGCGGGGGAAATCACATGGGATTGGATTTCGACCCCGACGTGGGGGGCAATCAAGGTCAAATGATTGCCTTCGGTGCGGACGAAGATACCAAGTACCTTCTTGCCCCGACTTTCGCCACGTTCGCTGAAAAGGCCGTCGAGTGGCTCAGGCACGCAAGCTGGAATGGTGAGAGCCTGGAGTCGCCAACTGATGATGGCTTCGCGCCCGCAGCAATTCTCCGCACTGCCTACCAGCCGTAACGTCAAGGTGCGCGTGCAATCTGCAGCCGGGGTCCGACAATCCCGGTATCGGCCACACGTCCAAGGCGGCCGGGTGGGACGGCTGCGATTGCAGCGGGCATTGACTATCATCGGCATTCCGCAGGGACGCGCCGACGCGCAGGAATGACGATGCACACGATGATTTCGCGAGCCGCTTGGCTTTCGCTGCTGCTGTCCGCGCCGGCACTGGCATCTGCGCAGGGACCGATACTGCCGCAGCAGCGCGATGCCGCTGGCAACGTGATGGAGCCCTTGGGTCAGGTGCTGCGCGTGGACGAACGCGGCGGTTCCTCGGGTCTGTATGAATGCACCCGCGATGGCTTTTGGTGCGTGCGCGTGCAGCCGGCCGCTACGGACGGTGAGCGGCCGAGCGTGCTGGAAGTTCTCGAGAAAGTGGCGGGCGAGCGGGAGCCGCATGCCTACCACGTGAGCATCGATCTGCCGCCCGACGGCGAACTGTCCGTATGGCCGTGGATCGTGCGCATGGCGCCGGGCGTGGGTGCCGACCAGACCGTAACCGATCCGCAGCAGCGTGCGCGGCAGAATGTGCTGGTGGGCGGCATCAGCAAGGTCAACACGATGTATTCCGGCGGCGGTGCCGAGGCGTCGCGCCTGCAGCTGGCACGCGTGCGGCACCTGGACGACGGCATCCAGATCGACGATGAGGTGCTGGGACTGGCGTGGACGGGCGAGGCGGAGATCCGCGCCTGTTTCGGCGAGCAGGACGTGAAGCGCCGCGCCGGGGCCTGCCATGACACCTATGGATTCTCGGCACGGCTTTCGCTGGATGCCGCTGCCACGGGCATGCCGGTGCTGCATTACCAGACCGTGGCTACGCGTTTTCCGGCCGGTGTTTCGCGCAACGGAGATTCGTTGGCCAGGGCGCCGCTGACCAGGAAGGACCTGCGGACCGAGCAGGACCCGGCGTGTACCTATGCGCGCGTGTTCCACTTCAGGGGTGGTGCTTATCGGTCGGACCAGTCATTGCCAGATTGTTCGGGTTACACGGATGGGTAGAGTCGAGCTTGCTCGGCTCTACGAAATGCCGGGGCGCGGGCCGTGGGGCACACCCGGGGTCATTCGCAGCGGGCGGCGGTGATGATGTTGTCCTTGTCCACGTACACGCGCAGGCGGTCGGGGCGGATGTCCCTGGTGGTGATGGTGTTCGGCCCGATCGGGTTGACCAGGCCGGCGCCGCTCTCGCGTGACAGGCGGCGCATGTTGGCTTCGTCGGCCGGCTGTCCGACGGCCCAGCCCAGCGCGCTGGCGTTGCAGTGGCCGCTGCCGCTTACCTGCGGGCCGGGCGTGCTGACACAGGCCGACAGCAGCAGGGCCGAGGCGGGCAGCAGCAGGGACAGGCGGATGGCGGTCATGCGGGCGCTCCTGCGCAGGGGATTGGCTGCACCATAGCACCGCCGCCGTGCGGCCGGGAGCGATGCGATCATTGCCGCTGGCGGCGCCACGCTGCATAGTGGCCGGTGTATCGACAGGCGTGTGATCGCAGATGAAGGCAGGCAGACTCCACCTGGCGCAGATCCTGGCAGGCGTGCTGTGCCTGTGCACGGCGGCGCTCGCCCAGGCCCAGGTCGACCCGGCTTCCGCGGCCGATGGCGCTCCGTTCGGCGCCTGGCGCAACCTGCAGACCGAGACCGGCTACGAGCCGGCGCAGCGCAACCTCGCCTTTGCCATGCTGCCGCAGGCGGCCACACGCGGTGACCGGTTCGCGATTCTGGACCGGGAGGGCCGGCGCACGGTGTGCTGCCTGCAGGTGGCCAGCCCATCGCTGGGGGTCAACGCACTGCGCGAGCAGTACCACCTGCCTGCGGTTTGGGTAGCCGATCTGAGCAATCTGCACAGCGCCGCGCGGCCCTATGTGCCGCATGTATATGCCATGCAGCGGGTAGACGAGCTGATTGACTACTCTTTTGCCGACGTGCCCGGCGCGTACAGCGATCTGGGCGGCCTGCTGCTGCCCGAAGGTGCCGCGGTGGATGCTGCGGGCACGACCGTGCGCTGGGGCCAGGCGCAGTACCAACTGAAGTTCCAGCGTCTGCCGCAGGCCGATGAGGAAGGCGCGCTGGACCGTTACACGCTGCAGTTGCTGCCTGCCGGTACGCCGCTGCAGGTCGAAGTGCCGTTCGGCACCTACTGATGCGCTGACGGCAGCCGGTAGAATGGCGGCCCGCCTGTACGGATCGCGCTGTGTTCACCCGTTCGTTGCTGCTGTTGTCCCTTGCCTGCGTGGCCGGCTGTGCCAGCACGCCGCCGCCGCCCGCCCACTCCGATGCGCTGTGGCGGGTCATCCAGCGCGACTGCCTGAGCGAGCAGGGGCCGCAGGGAAGCTGCCTGCGGGTGGAAACCGCCGCCGACCGGCGCGACGTGCTGGTGAAGGATACCCACGGCGATTACCAGTACCTGCTCATGCCGCTGGACAAGGTGAGCGGCATTGAAAGCCCGGCGCTGTACCGGCGCGGCGTGCCCAACTATTTCGCCGCGGCCTGGCAGGCGCGCGTACACAGTGAACGGGCACTGGGCCAGGCCCTGCCGCGTGAAGTGGCCAGCCTGGCGCTGAATTCGCCGCACGGACGTTCGCAGCACCAGCTGCATATCCATGTGGACTGCCTGCGCGCCGATGTACTGCAGGCGCTGGACGCGCAGGCCGCTGCGCTGGAAACCCGCTGGGCGCCGCTGCCTGTGCCCTTGCGCGGCCACCAGTACCAGGCGCGCCTGCTGCCCGGTGCCGAACTGACCGCCAATCCGCTGAACCTGCTGGCACATGAGCTGAGCGGTGTGGGCGATGTCGGCCAGTGGAGCCTGCTGGTGGCGGGCCGGCAGAACGTGCAGGGCACGCCCGGTTTCGTGCTGCTGGCGACCCGACTGGATCCGGCCAGCGGCAACGAGGCCAGCGCCGAGGAACTGCAGGACCATGCCTGTTCGGTACTGACCGGTGCCGGCCAGGCGCTGGAGCGGGTGCGCTAGCCCACCTCGCCCTGGCGGCGACGCCATTCCGGCGCGGTCAGGGCGTGCAGGTGGCGATCCTGCCAGTGCTGGCCGTCGAAGTGCTGGCCGCGCAGCACGCCCTCGTGGGCGAAGCCCGCTTCGGTCCAGGCCGATGCGATGGCCGCTGGGGTCCGCGCCGGCAGCAGGACATACAGGCGGTGCAGGCCCACCTGTTCGAACAGGAACGGGCACAGCGCGTACAGCGTGTCGCGCAGGCGTTCGGCACCACGCCACGGGCCCTGGCAGAACGGGTACAGTTCGGCGGCGCGCGCCTGGGTGGACTGCAGGCGTACGCCCAGTTGATCCACCAGGCGACGGCTGCTGGCGTCGAACACGCCCAGCAGCAATTGATCATTGTCGAACTGCAGGCGTGAGCGCTGCACGCCGATCAGCAGCTGTACATCGGCGTCCGGGCGGCAGCTGAAGCCGTGCTGCGCGCGCCGTGTCACGCACATACCCAGCCACTCGTTCAGGTCATTGCGGTGCAGCGGGCGCACGATCACGCCGCCGTGGGACAGATGCAGCAGGTGCCGGCGCAGTACCGGGTGCAGTGCGGGAATGGGCGAGGGCAGGGGTTCGGTACACATGCATTCGAAGGTGACCTGCCGCCTTGGCAGAAACCATCGAATACGTTGCAAAGCACGTGAAGGCGCCTCGTGCGCTAGGGCAACGCAGCGACGCCGTAGGATTCGATCACGTAGCTGAAAGGCTGCTGCCCGCGGTCGCGCAGCAGGGCGCGCACTTCCAGGATCACCCCTTGGTTGCGTTCGCCACGTGGCGGCCAGAACGTCTGGTCGGCCAGGGTCTGGCGCTGGAACCCGAGGGGCCCGACCACGCGGCCGAAAGGCTCGTCGGTGCTGTCCAGCACCTGGTTCATCGCCGGGCTGAGGCGGGCAGGCAGGTACCAGTTATCGGCCTCGGACAGCACGCGGCTGCCGCAGACCAGCTGCACGCGGCGGTAGTGCACGGCGCTGCCATCGGTTGCGCCCAGCGCGTGCAGCACATCGGCCGGTGCAGCCTTGTCCTGGCCTCGCACGCGTACCGCGCGCACCCGCGCCTGCTCAGCCAGGCCGTGCTCGGCACACCAGCTTTCCAGGGTGGCCGTGGCACTCTGGCCATTGAGTACCCGCTGGTGCAGGCGTTCCACCAACACGGCGGCGGCGATGCGCTGCTGGCCGGGCGGTGCGGGCGGCGGGGTAGTGCTGGCCGCGGCATCGCTGGCGGACAGGCTGGCGATCGGCGCGGCGGCCAACAGGGACGCGGCCTGCCAGCGGCGAAGACGATCGTGGCGGTCGGACGGGCCCATGCGGCATCTACAGCGGGAACAGAGCGCTATGTTACCTGTTCAGGGGTGTGTGCAGCGTGGCGACGAGCGGCACGCATCGCTCTGGTGAATGTGTGGCATTGCCATATTTCGTTGGCTGATGGCAGCGAGTGGGCGCACGATGAGCCCCTTGTCTGGCCAGTGGAGTAACCCATGACCCTTCAGTTCGTTCATGGTGGCGTGGACCGCCACGGAGCGCCGCTGCACTTCCACATCCGTGACGGCCAACTGCATGCGATCAACGCAGCGGGCGGCCCGGCAGAAGGGGCGGAAAGCGTCAATCTGGCCGGTTTCACCCTGTTGCCGGGGCTGGTCGATGGCCATATCCATCTGGACAAGAGCTTCGTCGGTGACCGCTGGCACCCGCACCAGCCGGTGGCCAGCCTGCGCGAGCGCCTGGCCGTGGAAAAGGCCGCCGTCGCCGCGGCCGCGCCCATGGTCGAGCGTGCCGAGGCGCTGATCCGCCAGTGCAGTGCCTTCGGCACCGTGGCCATGCGCTGCCATGTGGACATTGATGGCAGTACCGGCCTGCAGCATCTGCAGGCGGTACGCGAGGCCGCCGAGCGCTGCGCGGACATCATGCAGATCCAGCTGGTGGCGTTCCCGCAGGCCGGGGTGATGTCCTGCCCGGGCACCGCCGAGGTGCTGCGGCAGGCCCTGGACGCTGGCGTGCAGGTACTGGGCGGGATCGATCCGACCACGCTGGACGGTGATGCGGAAGGACAGCTTGCCCTGTTGTTCGGCCTGGCCGAGCGCCACGCCGTGCGCTTGGACATCCATCTGCATGAGCCGGGCGAAACCGGACTGGCGCAGTTGCTGCGGATTGCCGCGCGCACCCAGGCCGCGGGCCTGCAGGGCCGGGTGGCGGTCAGCCATGCCTACGCACTGGGCGAAGTACCGCTGGCGCGTGCGTTGCAGGTGGGCGAGGCGCTGGCCCGGGCGGGCGTGGCGATCATGAGCAATGCACCGGGCGACCACCCGTTCCCGCCGTTGCGTGCGCTGCATGATGCCGGGGTGCGGGTGTTTGCTGGCAACGACAACATCCGCGATTGCTGGTGGCCTTACGGCAATGGAGATCTGTTGCAGCGGGCGATGCTGCTGGGTTACCGCTCGGGGTTCTACACCGATGCCGATCTGGATCTGGCGCTGGACATGGTCACCGCGCATGCCGCGCAGGTGATCGGGCTGCCGCAATACGGCATTGGCGAAGGGCTGCCGGCGACGTTCGTGGCGGTGCGCGCGGATCACGGTCCGGCGGCGGTGGCGGGCGTGCCGGTTGAACGACGCGTGGTCGTGCAGGGGCGGTGGTTGTAGTTGGCAGGGCTGCGCCCTGCACCCGCCGAAGCGTCGAGCAAAGTCAACGTCAACGTCAACGTCAAAAGCAGGCTATCCGTGGGGTGGCGGGGCGGTGTCGGAGTGCGGGGACGCCGCAAGTACGTCCGTGTAGGCTTGGCAGCCGCATCCATGCGGCTGACACCCCGCACTCCGACACCTCCCCACCTCTGACAGATTCCTGCAGCTGTTGGGAGCTGCGATGGTTGTCCGCGCGGCTGTTGGTAGGTGTCGACCTTGGTCGACACGATTTTTCTGTCAGATATCGAAATGAATCCGGGGTCAGATCCGTTTTCCTGCGGAAAACGGGTCTGACCCCAGGAGCCGTTCCAACAGACCACATAAAACTGTCGAAGGCGGGGCGGTGTCGGAGTGCGGGGACGCCGCAAGTACGTCCGTGTAGCAACTGTGTTGTGGGATGGGATTTTGGCCGTCTGGCAGACAGACACGGCAAAGCCGGCTGCCGGCCGGCAGCCGCTGCCGTGCGCCCTGGGCGTGCCTCAAGCGGGGATCGGTCCGCTTGAGGCGTCGCGCACGCGGGCGTTGAGAATGACCAGCATCTTCCGCATCACG